>JAKLFP010000003.1 GCA_022711115.1 Candidatus Omnitrophota bacterium
CCCTGTACGCGACAGCGTCCGGAGATCCGACCAGTTCACCCCTATCGAGGACATCACATCCATATCAAACCAATTCACCCCCATCTTTGAAAGCACCTGCATATCCGACCAGTTAATGCCAGCCCGCGTCAGCACATTGAAATCCGACCAGTTAATCCCTGATTTCGTCAGTACATTGAAATCCGACCAGTTGATGGCTGTACGCGATAATGCTTGAAGATCCGTCCAGTTCACGCCAGCCTTGGACATTGCGTCGATACCAGTCCAGTTCACCCCCGTGCGCGACAGCGTTCGAAGGTCCGACCAGTTCACCCCGGCTTTCGATAACGCATCAATACCCGTCCAGTTCACGCCTGCACGCGACATAAATCCGATGTCGGCCCAGTTCACCCCGCCTTTGGACATCGCGTCGATCCCCGTCCAGTTCACGCCCGTGCGCGACAGCGTCCGAAGGTCCGACCAGTTCACCCCGCCTTTGGACATAGCATCGATCCCGAGCCAATTGATACCGTTTTTCGACAGCACGTTAAGGTCCGACCAGTTTACCCCGCCTTTCGACAGCGCGTCGATCCCCGTCCAGTTCACGCCAACTCGCGACATAAATCCGATGTCAGCCCAGTTCACCCTGCCCTTGGACAGCGCATCGATCCCCGTCCAGTTCACCCCCGTGCGCGACAACGTCCGAAGGTCCGACCAGTTCACCCCGACTGACGACATCACATCCATATCGGCCCAGTTAATGCCATTTTTTGAAAGAGTCGAAAGATCCGCCCAGTTTACGTTACTCTTAGCCAACACGTCGATCCCTGACCAGTTCACTCCGTTTTTGGACAGCACGCCAAGATCCGCCCAGTTCACGCCGCCCTTGGACATCGCATCGATCCCCGTCCAGTTCACGCCGATCCTGGACATCATCCGGAGGTCCGACCAGTTCACGCCGCCTTTGGACATCGCGTCAATCCCCGTCCAGTTGACACCGTTTTTTGACAGCACGTTCAGATCCGCCCAGTTCACGCCGCCTTTGGACATCGCATCAATCCCCGTCCAGTTGATGCCCTTCGAGCTCATTGTCGCAATATCCAGCCAGTTAATCCCCACCTGACTCATGTCCGCGATATCGCTCCAAAAAATGCTCGACCTGCTCATCTTGGCCATATCGAGCCAGTTGATTCCTGCCGTCGTCATCCACTCCACGTCGTCCCAAGCAATATTTTGCCTTGTCATCACTCGCAAATCCGCCCAGTTGACGCCGGTCCTCGAAAGCGTCTGCATATCCATAAAGTTGATGCCCGCTCGCGTCAGCACATTGAAATCCGACCAGTTGATGCCATTCTTCGACAGCGTCGAAAGATCCGCCCAGTTTACGTTACTCTTAGCCAACACATCGATCCCGGACCAGTTCACTCCGTTTTTGGACAGCACGCCAAGATCCGCCCAGTTCACGCCGCCCTTGGAAAGCGCGTCGATCCCGGTCCAGTTCACGCCGATCCTGGACATCATCCGAAGGTCCGACCAGTTCACGCCGCCTTTCGAGAGCGCGTCGATCCCCGTCCAGTTGATCTTCGCAGCTGCAAGCACCTGAATGTCCGACCAGTTCACGCCGCCTTTGGACATCGCATCAATCCCCGTCCAGTTGATCCCAGCCTTGCTCATGGTTGCAATATCGCCCCACGTGATACCTATATTTGTCATGTTCGCCAAATCCGTCCAATCGATGTTAGATCTGGTCATCTTTGACAAATCGGTCCAGTTAATCGAAGCTTTGGTCATCGTTGAGTAATCTGACCATAAAATATTTGCCTTTGTCATAGCAACCATATCCTGATAGTTGATGCCTGCCTTCGAAAGCGCCTGCAGATCCGACCAGTTAATGCCCGATTTCGTCAGCACATTGAAATCGGACCAATTGATGCCTGTACGCGATAACGTACGAAGATCCGTCCAGTTCACGCCGCCCTTGGACATCGCGTCGATCCCCGTCCAGTTCACGCCATTTTTGGACAGCACGCCAAGATCCGCCCAGTTCACCCCGCCCTTGGACATCGCGTCGATCCCGGTCCAGTTCACGCCGATCCTCGACATCATCCGGAGATCCGACCAGTTCACGCCGCCTTTGGAGAGCGCGTCGATCCCCGTCCAGTTGACACCGTTTTTTGTCAGCACGTTCAGATCCGACCAATTCACGCCGCCTTTGGACATCGCATCAATCCCCGTCCAGTTCACGCCGACTCGCGACATAAATCTAAGGTCCGACCAGTTAATACCCTCATTGGTCATTGACTTCATGCCAGCCCAAGAAATACCCACGTTGGTCATGACAGCCAAATCTGTCCAGTTTATATCCGCCTGAGTCATGTTCGATAAATCCGTCCAGGTTATTTTTTGAGTTGTCATGTACCGCATATCCTGATAGTTGATGCCAGCCTTCGAAAGCGCCTGCAGATCCGCCCAATTCACGCCGGCTTTGGACAACACGTTAAAGTCCGACCAGTTGATCCCCGCTTTCGACATGGCATCGATCCCTGTCCAGTTCACGCCGGCCTTGGAAAGCGCATCGATCCCCGTCCAGTTCACGCGGCCCTTCGAAAGCGCGTCGATCCCCACCCAGTTCACGCGGCCCTTGGACAGGGCATCGATCCCCGCCCAGTTCACCCCCGCCTTGGACATGACCTCAATCCCGACCCAGTTGATACCCCTTGTGGACATCACGCCCAGATCCGGCCAGTTGATCCCCGCTTTCGACATGGCATCGATCCCGGTCCAGTTCACGCCGGCCTTGGAGAGGGCATCGATCCCCCTCCAGTTCACGCCGGCTTTCGACATCGCCATCATCCCGGCCCAGTTCACGCCGCCTTTCGAGAGCGCGTCCATGCCCGTCCAGTTCACTCCGGTCTTGGACATCACCGCAAGATCCTGCCAGTTCGCGCTCGCGCTCGTCAATTGCGCCAGATTGTCCCAGTTGACATACGACGACCAGTTCACCTTCGCGCCCAGCATCACCGTAAAATCCAGCCAGTTCGCGGCCACTTTGGACATCTTGGCCACATCCGCCCAGTTCACCCCGCTCTTGGACACGGCATCGATGCCCGTCCAGTTCACTCCCGCCGCGGACATCCGGCCGATATCCATCCAGTTGATCGACTGCGATGCCCCCCGCAATGTCGTGCCGGCCAGCAGTTGCCCGTAAAGCGAACGCGTTGCTCCTGTATCCGACGTTATTCCAATCACTGTATTCATGGTAGTAATAGTTGGTATGATGCCAGCAATATTACTATTGGCGGATTTCGCAAAACCATTGGCGGCAAGCGCTTCTTGAAAAGCCTGTGATGCAAAAGAATAGGCGCCGTATACCTGATCCTCCATATATTGCCAATTGACGCGGGACTTCGACAATACCTCGACGCCGAGCCAGTTCACGCCCGCTTTGGACATTGCGTCAATCCCGGTCCAATTCACCCTACCCTTGGACATCGCGTCAATGCCCGTCCAGTTCACGCCCGCTTTGGACATCGCATCAATCCCGGTCCAGTTCACTCCCGCCGCGGACATCCGGCCGATATCCATCCAGTTGATCGACTGCGATGTCCCGCGCAGCGTCGCACCCGCCAGCAATTGACCGTAAAGCGAGCGATACGAAGCGTCATGAGTCGTTGATCCAACCACAGTATTCATCGAGGCAGCATATAGATTGGCGGAGGTGGCTTGAGCCGCGGCGGTAGCCGCATTTATGCTAATACCCTGCACGAAGTTAAATATCGAGTTTTCAGATGTACTTCCCCCCATTAAACCAAAAAGTGTCCCCTCTGATGAAGAGTCCCCATATTCTCCCATCCGAGTTAGGATATTATTTGTATCAATTAGCACCATGTCCAACTGAGCATATGTACTGCTTACCTCCGCCGCTAATTTTTGCCAATTCACACCCATTTTTGAAAGTTTATTGATCTCGGCCCAGTTCACGCCGCCTTTGGACATGGCATCGATCCCGGTCCAGTTCACGCCCGCCGCAGACATCCTGCCGACATCCATCCAGTTGATCGCCTGCGATGTCCCGCGCAATGTCACACCGGCCAGCAACTGCCCGTAAAGCGAACGCGTTGCTCCTGTGTCACCTGTTGTTCCAACCACACTGTGAATATGAGCGGCATAGTTACAGGTGGCGACGGCATGAGTATTGCCAGCCTGCGCATAAATATTGGCTTGATACGCATAAGAATTGGCGGCACCAGCATAAGTATTGGCGCTTGCCGCATCCGCCTGTAATTTTGCCCAGTTGATCCCTGATTTGGCCAGCACCTGGACGCCGAGCCAGTTCACGCCGCCTTTGGAGAGCGCGTCAATGCCCGTCCAGTTGGTGCCGATCTGAGACATCCGGCTCAGATCCGTCCAGTTCACATTCGCGGCGCTCATCTTACTGAGCAATGTCGATGCCGCAACGCCAGTAACTACGCTAAAAAAATTTGACAGTTCAGCCAAATTGTTACTCAGGTTATCCCAACCTGTATCAGTAGAAAATTCGCCGCCGGCCCCCCCGACCATACCGTTCACAATTTCTCTTAACTGATCCCACATTACCCTGCCTTCTGACATCGCTTTGACGCCGGACCAGTTGATGCCCTGGGTCGTCATGGTCATCATGTCCGACCACCTGACTCCGGCCCTTGTCAAAACGCGCATATCTTCCCAGTTGATTCCCGCCGCGCCCATCCTGCCCATGTCATCCCAGTTTGCCTTACCAAGATATGCATTCATCGACTCCGTACGACTATTGCTGGCTGCCGCATAAGTATTGGCGGCTTTCGCATAAGTATTGGCATTGCCCGCTTGACTATTGGCGGACATCGCATAATCATTGGCGGCTTTTGAATAAGTATTGGCCGAGGCCGCATAACTATTGGCCGAGGCCGCATAATTATTGGCACTTTGTGCTGCGCTTTTAGCGATGTTTGTAGATATATAAACTTCGTGAATCCCTCCTGCAGCCGCGGGGTTAAAAACGAATTTGCGGGTGTATCCCGAGCTGTTGTTGGTAATGGTCACGTCTACCACATAAGCGCCAAATTCGCTCGACGGCGTCCAGGTCGCGGAACAAACGTTGCTTGAACAAGTACAGCTTCCGAAGCTCCCGGACCCTGAAATGGAGCACGCCGTGGTATTCGTCAAAACCGCCCGGGTGGTGCTGTCTTCAAACCAGGCGGTGATCAAATAAGTGCCCGCGGAGGCGTCATAACTCAGAATGGCTTCGGGATACGAATGGTGCGGGGTCAGGCTGAACGCGTCCGAGGTGACGGACGGCAGGCCCGAGGAGCTTGCCTGGAGGGTGTACATGTCCCCGGCTTTGTCCAAATACAATCCCTTGCCCGTGAAATTCGCCACGCCGCCAACCGCATCCATCGAGCTCGTACCGCCCAGTTCCGCGCCGGACGGATTGTTGGAAAGGACCAGCGTCACCCGGCTGGTGGCGGTGGAAACAAGCTGATCGTCCACGTCACGGATCTCCACGATCGGCGGTCTGAGAAAAATTTGACCGGCGAATTCATCCACAGCATCGGGGATCTGGGTAAAAACCATATGATGCGGCACTTGGGCATTCCCGGTAGCGGATGAGGAACCATCGCCCGGACCGCCTGTGTAAATGGCCGCGTAGCCCATCGTGGAAAAACAGGTGAACAGAACGGTCATGAACCACGTGAGCCTTTTAAAGACAGGGTTTTTTCTGTGGAAGAAGGAGAGGAAAATCATGCCGTCCTCGCCAATCGGCCGCCAAAGCTGGCATGGCGATTCGTATCCGCCGCCGCCGCAAAATTTCGGCTTGAAACCTGCGCTTCACTGGAGGCATTGTCAAAGGAACCTCCGCGAAGCCCGCTGCCTGCGGCTCCCGTCACTTCATCTGCGGCATATCCCGGCCAATCCGCATTGGTGGCGTACCCGTTCGCGGAAAGCACGCCATTGCCATGCGTCCCGGTAAAGGCGCGGCCCGCGGCATTCCCCACGGTCACCGATCTTTCCCAGACATTGCCCGAAAGTTCCAGATTCCCGTAATAACCGGCCCCCGCATTCTGGCGCGTGGAACCGGCGTCCGCGAAGGAACCCACACGGAACGGACCTTTGGGTAAACTCAAGGTATAGTTTATATTTCCCTGGTTCGGCACTTCGCTTTCGGTGCCGGAATCGGAAAGGGCTGTGGCCGCCGTTTCAAGGGAGGTATTGCCCCACGCATATTCGCCGGGCACTGCTGTATTGGTTCCTCTTGCGGCTTTTTCATATTCCAGTTCGGTCATGGGCCGGAGCCCGGCCCAGTCCGCGTAGGCCGCAAGATCCTGCCAGGAAAGATGATTCATGGCGATCCATTCGCCGTCTTCGGATTCGTTGAAATGGGTGTCGGCGCGAAGGTCCGCGCCCACGGTCATGGGCCCCGCCAAAATGGTTCCCGGATTACGAATCCCGTTGCGCACCTGCACAAGCGGCGTGTGGGTCATCGTAAAATAATCCGCGGTCTGAGACGCCGTGCGGTTGTTCTGCTGGGGGCGCGTCAGGGTGTTTAAAAAATCACGGTATTGTTTTTGCGACATTTCATACTTCATGAGATAAAAAGCGTTGTAGCCTTTGGGAAAAGCGGCCGGGACCATAAAGGCTGTGCCCGTCGCGTCTTCGCCGGCGGCGGCGCCGGAGGTGTAGTAAAAACCGTCTGCCGCCGCAGCGGTCACGGCGATCGCCTCTTCGTTTGTGATGTGCCAGGGGCTGTTATCCGCGCTGCCTGCCATAAAAGCGGCTGTCGAGGAAGTATCTCCCGCGTAAAAACTTCCGGAAGGGATATAGACCATTTCGATGCCGGTGACAAGCACCTTCGTCGAAGCCGCGAGTGCCGTTTCATCGCTCAGCCCATCGGTCCCGTAATCCCAGACGAGCTGCACATCGTTCGAGGTGAACGTCCCGGAGCTTGTGCCGGAAAACTGGATCCAGCATCCTTTCCTGTCCGCAGGCACCACGATCTCCGCGGCACTGCCCAACGAGCCGCGGTCAAACCCCGCAGGATTGGTCCCGGAGGTCTTGAGTGTGGCGTGATGCCAGGTGACTCCGCTGTCCGTGGAATATTTCGCGAAAAGCCATACTGCGTCATAATTCGCCGTATCGCGCCAGGCATTTTCCCAGGCAATGTTGAATTCCACCTGCACGGTACGCGCGGTGGTGTTCTGGCCCGTGAGCAAAGCCTTCGAGATAGCAAGATTATTCGCGAAGGCAGGAACGACCAACAGGAAAAAGCTCAGAAAAAAAGAACAGAGGGATATCCCTGTTTTTGATTCCCTTGATTTTAGATCGATGCGTCCACTCTTTGCAGTCGCCGTCATCTGACTTTCAAAAGCTTCAAGCATGAACTGGTCGTCCTCCGTCGCGTTTGTCCTGATCCTGCTTTTTAAAAAAGCAAGTGCTGTATGGGTGAGATACAGTGTTTTTTCTGCCGACTAAAAAATTTTTGACTTTGGTTTTACTCTATACAACTCAATAACTTAGCCATCTAAAAGCATGAAAGAATTATAGCATATGACATCAAGCAATATCTATAGAATTCATATAATAACTTATAGCATAATTTTAGAACTTAAGTCCTATAAACTATTGCAAAATAATCACTTGCGTCTTTTGATGAAAAAGAGCTCAGTTTTCGCTAAAAAAAGCACTTGCATTGTCCTGGTTCTCGATCCTTTTTCATCAAATGGCGAACCAGGACAGCACATAATTTCCAATTGATTTTTTTGATTAATGTGCATCATGGCGTCAGTCGATACCCGTGTTTTTTAAAGGCCAGTTCACCCCCAAAATACTTACGGACCAGTAAGAAATTCGAGATATTTTTCATCAAAAACAAGAGAGTCTGATTCTGCCGATAACCCTGCGAGAAACCCTGCGCCCAAAAATTAGAATTTTGCCCGGCTCCTGGAAAGTCAAAAAGTGGATGGCCTGATAAAAAATGAAACAAAGAGAGATTATGTAAAGAAATAAGATCCCCTAAGAAAATAGGAGTCCAGGAATAGGCTGACCGGAGGAAGGAAAATAGCGGACTGTTATTCTTGTTCCTGCTCGTGGAGACACGACTTTTCCACGTCTTTCGGTATCCTAAAAAGACTTGCGGCATCAACTGGGCGAACCTCACAGGCAGAATGCGGGCGTCCTGATGGTCGTCATCAGTTAGCGCGACTCACTGCGCATCAGGACTACACATGATCTTCGGAGCCTATGTCGCTCAAGATCACGGCGGAACACTCCACCAATTATACTGTCCCAACCTCTCTTTAAATCAAAGGTTGGTTGGAACTGCACTTGCATCCTTCACATGTCAAAAGAGGCAAGTGCTGCGATGTCCTAATTTATTTTTTACTCTTTTCCGAAGCTGGTCGTCTCCGGCAAAGAGCATGGCTTTTTTATTCAGCCCCGTTGATGTAAAAGAACACTTTTCGACGGGGTGAACTGGTCATTAATATTTACGGCTAAACGACTTAACGACTGAACTGGTAAATGAATTCTAGCATAGGGGGTCCGCGTTCCGCTACTGCAGAATTATGAAGACCCAAAACGATGCTTGTTTTCTTGACCACCGGGGCATTTCGCGGGGTTGAAACAGAGAAAAATCCGAATTTTAAATTTTCAGATTTTTTTCAAATTCTTCTTGGAGGGGGCGGTCCGGAGTGACCGCTGATAAATGCTCCAGATCCCACAGACGGAGGCGGGTCTCACGCGCTTCTTCGCTGGGCTTTTTTAAATGCATGTAGGCGTTGTAATGCACTGTGGCTTCCTTGATCTTGCGGAGATGGTAATCATAGATGATCGCCAGATTATGGTGCGCCCAGGCGTGGTTGGGATCCCATTCCAGGACGTGCTGGTATTGAGCCATGGCTTCCTGAAAACGCCCCAGGTCATAAAAAAGGTTCCCGAGATCGAAATAGGATTGAAGCAGTTGTTCCTTGAGCGCCACGTTTTCCCTGTTGATCTGGGAAACGTTCGCCATGGTCTTTTCGACCGCTGCATCGTTTTCCAGGATGCGCTTCTGGATCTGATCGCGTTCCGTTTCAAGAATCGCGCCTTTTAAAAGTTCCTGTAATTTCGTTTTTTCGCTAAGGGTCGCTTCCATCTGCTTTTCAAGTTCCGCTTTTTTCTGAAGGCTGTCTTTATTCAGCGTCTGCAATTGAGCGATGGCTTTCCTGGAATTTTCCAACTCCGTATTCAGCTCGTCAATTTGCGCGCCCGAATCTTTAATGCGCTGTGCCGATTGCTGTTCCACTTTCCTCACCTTATTCAAAAGATCGCTTTTCTCCAAGGTCATTTTTTCAAAGGACGCCTGGAGATCGCGCATGCTTTGCCGGATCCTGCGATTCTCTTCAAGCGTCTGGTTGAGGGTGTTGATCAATTGCTCGACATTTTGTCCTCCCGAAGACTTGGCCGTTTCCTCGGGAGCGGCGACATCCAGCAATTCTTTATTTTTATCCTTGGTCTTGGTTTTATCCGCAGCAAGGCACTGATCCGCGACGCCCATCGCTGAAAAAACGAGTGCGAAAATGACCAGAAAAAATATCATTTTTGAGGCATGCACCGGCCGGGTCATTTGGACCTCTTGATAGGTGAAAGTTTTGCAAGTCCATCCGCCAGACCGCCCATGAGCGAACTTGAATTTCCGGCTTTTGCTTCGGCCCTGGAAGCCGCCGCATCGACGGACCTGACTTCCAGCGTATCCAACGGGCTCGCATGAAATTCGGCGACCGAGGTATTTCCGTTTGTCTTGCCTTTGATCGGGATCGGCTGGTCCAGGACATCTTTTTCGCCGGTCACGATGTGCGGTGTGATGATGATCACGATCTCGGTCTTTTTGATGCTTTCATGCCGGCTCTTGAAGAGGTTTCCAACAACGGGGATGTCCATCAGATACGGAAGTCCCTGATTCGTCCGGTTCTGTTCATCCCGCATCAAACCTCCCAGCACCACGGAGACACCGTCCTGAACGATCACGGTGGAGTCCACAAAAGTCGTGTTCACCTTCGGGATAAGATTCCCTGATTTGGTCGAAAGGTCTCCCGTCTGGCTTGAGATCTCGGGCCGGATCTTCATGGTGATATAGCCGTTATCATTGATCACAGGAAGCACGGACATCATGATCCCCACATCGATAAAGCGGATATCTTCACTGACGGAAACGTTATTGCCGGTCCCGGTGGAAGTTGTCACCACATACGGGATCCGGTCACCGATATTGATCTTTGCCTCTTGCCGGTCCAGGATCATCACCCGCGGGCTGGCCAGTACTTTGGTATCCGTGATGCCTTTGACCGCGGTCAATCTCGCCGCAATTTCATCGGTATCAAAATTCCCGACTGTGATACGGCTCCTTCCTTGGCCGAGCGCATTGGCGGCATTCGTTCGGATGTCTCCCTCTCCGCTTGGGGCATAAAAAGGATAGACACTTTGGATGGAGTTGTTATTCCAGTCCCGAAATACTTTTTGCCAGGCCACGCCAAAATCGAAGGAAGGATTCAGCGTCAGCTGGAGAATCCGTGTTTCGATCAGAACGCCTTTGGTCTGTTTATCGAGCGCCTTGACAAGTTCCAGAGCGCTGCCCATTCGGCCCGGATAGGCGCTAAGGATGACCTGGTTGGAACGAGCATCCCCGATAATCGTCCCAACACCTTTCGCCTCGAGCTGCGGCTTTAACTGCGCCAGGACGTCGTCGACTTTCGCGAATTGAAGCTTGATCACTTTCATTTCAAGACTGTTTTCGACCTGATCCAGCACAGCCCCCATTTGCAATAATTTTTGCGGGGTATCGATCATCACCACGGTCCCCGTGTCCTCATCGATAATAATTTTCCCGAGAGAACTTTGGACCGCCTGGAGCGCGGCCAGGACATAACTCGGTTTGGCGTTTTTCAGCGTCCGGATCATGACTTTTTTAATGTCATTGAAATTTTTCCCGTGGGTAAGCGCGTATTCATCTTCGGTCATAATAAAGATGATGTCGTCGCGGATTTCGTAGGCCAGCTGGTTCGAAATGATCAGGATATCGAGGGCATCCTTGATCTTGACGTTGCGCAGAAGCAGGGTCGAACGGCCCTGGACATTTTTGCTTGTCACAATGTTGAGGCTTCCCTGGGTCGCGAGAAATTTGAAGACATCCACGACGTTAATGTCGCGAAGATCGAGGAAAATAATTTTCTCAAGGCCTTCGCCGAGATCCGGCGCAAAGTTCACCGTCGTCCGGTCCGGGGCCTCGGCATTTTCCGTCCGCTCCATGGGATCCGCATTTTCCGTCCGCCCCCCGGATCCCGTATTTTCCTTCTGCTGCAAAAATCCGGCGTTTTCCGCCGGTTCCAATTTTTCTTCTTGGGAAAAAATGACGGGCATCGACACCAAGAAACAAGCCACAAGGAAAGCCGAAAACTTTCCGTTCTTTGTGATGTTCTTCACCGCGTCAGTTGAGTTCCACTGTTTCATTGCCGCTCTCCAAGACCACGTGATCTTCATGAATTTTCAGAACTCTCAACACCCCGAGGGGATCCCCCTCCCGAAGAAACGTCGTAATGTTCTTTTCCACATCCTCAATCATGCAATAGGCGCGTTTCGGTTCCGTCGGGTTAAAAGAGATCCCCGTCAGTTTCAAATTTTTTGTAATTTCAACGAGCCGGCTTGATTGCTCTTTCTGAAGCCTTTCGGCCTCTTCCTGCCGCTTGCCGTAAGGCATAAAAATTTTTCCCAAATCCCAGCTCTCCACCGGCTCGCCTTCTTTGGACATCTCTTTCGGCTCCGGCACATCAAATATTTTGTTCTCGGGGATCGTGATTTTTTTGGAGAAATCCTGCTGCACCCCCACATATCCCCATATAAAATCCACCGTCAAAAACAAGGCCAGGATCATCACGATGAACTTCAAGGTACGGTTCAACTGTTTGATCCCAAAAGCCGCTTTATGCCGCTCCACCCATTGCGTGACACCAGCATTAAAAGACGCCAGCATCCCCTTTAAATCTCCGGGTGAAAAAAGGCCTCCTCGTCTTCCTTTTTTCGCTCCGGCCGCCACCTCTTTTTTGAGGGTCTCCGGCTCCTCGATCAGATCCAGAAGCCGTTTTTCCGGCGTTAATGATGGGTCTGCTGGTTCAGCCATCCCGCACGCATATCCTCGGAGACGATCTCCCCGACAACCTCTTCATCCACAGACCACTTGCGTTTCATCACAAGTTGTTTCAAGGCACGATGACAAAGCATCGTGATTTTCCTGGGATATCCCTGTGAAATCTCATGGATCATTTCTACCGCATCATCCTGAAACAAGACCGATTGAGAGCAATAATCCGCCTGTTTAATGCGAAAATGGATCATCTCTCGGGTTTCCTCCAGACTCAGAGGGTTCAGGGTATATTTAAAACTGATCCGGTCCATGAAATTCGGTATCTTTATGATCTTGGAATGAAGCTCCAGCTGCCCGAAAAGAACGAGCTGGAGAAGTTTGGTGTCATTGGTTTCATAATTTAAAATGACGCGGAGTATTTCCATGGACGCTTCCGTAAGTTTTTGGGCTTCATCGATGATCAGGACCACGGTTTTATTCGCGATAATTGTTTTCTCATAAAGAAATTTCTCGACGGCCTCTTTGAGGTCCATCACGCTGTAGCGGGAGCCGCTGCCTTGCGAAAAACCGGGATTGTACTGTTCCATATTGATCCCGAAATTCCGTACGAGCGAGTATAAAAATTCATGTTCCGTCTCGAAGCAGGGATCCAAAACATAATGAACAATAAAATCTCCGCGTTCCCGCAGTGACTGGATCAGTTTGCGCGAAAGCGTGGTCTTCCCCGTGCCGATGTCCCCGAGCACGACGGAAAGTCCCCGCCGCAAACGCAGTTCGATCAGAACATTGGTCATCGTTGCCTGGTGGCCTTGCGCCAAATAAAGAAATTCCGGATCCGGACTCGTCGAAAATGGCTCTTTCTCAAATCCAAGTATTCGATAGTAACTCATGCCGCTCCTCTTTGAGCGCTGCCTCTGAAGACAATGCGCCCATATCCTTTAGCACCTAAAATTTGCTGTACTATTTTACGGCTATTGTCCTGAAATGATTTAGCTTAATTGATTTAGAAAAATGAAGATTGTTTGAGGGATTTATTTTTCAAAACGGCCGCCAAGATGTCGGGCGAGAAATGCCTCGGCGGTCTGGAAGAGCTTCAGACGGTTCTCCGGTTTCACAAATCCGTGTCCTTCGTCAGGGAAAAACAGATATTCACACGGAATTCCCCGGATGCGAAGGGCCTGAACGATCCGGTCGGACTCCGTTCTTGGCGTGCGCGAATCATTTTCACCCTGAGCGACCAAGACGGGTATGCGGATCCGGTCTGCATGATAAAGCGGAGAACGCTCCTTCATGAAAGCAGTTTCGGTATCCGGATTCCCCACCATGCGCATGATATTGGCCTTTTCGACTGACCAATAAGGCGGCATGGACCGAATGAGCGTTGCCAGATCGCTCGGGCCGAAGAGATCGATCGCGCATTGAAAAACATCCGGAGTAAACGCCGCGGCCGCAAGCGCCGCATACCCGCCGTAGGAGGATCCGATAATCCCCAGACGTTTTGGATCTGCAATTTTTTGCTGAACGGCCCACGCAACGGCATCCACAAGATCGTCTTGCATCTTACGGCCCCATTCTTTGTTGCCGGCATTGACAAACTGCTTGCCGAAACCGGTCGAACCCCGGAAATTCACCCGCAACGAAGCGTACCCGCGGTTGGCAAGCCACTGGCTGACAGGACTAAAACCCCAACCGTCCCGCATCCACGGCCCGCCATGCACCACAAGCACCATCGGAAATGGTTTTGATCCGTTATCAGGCAATGTTAAATAGCTTTGCAATTTAAGTCCGTCCCTTGATGAAATCTCAACGGATTTCATGGGAGCAAGTTTATATTTGGCGAGGGCCGGCCGCTGGGTAAAAAGGAATTCTGCCTTCTTACTTTTTTGATCGTAAATATAGCTTTTTAAAGGACTTACATCATTATTGAATCCGACAATCCAATACCGTTTATCCTCACTCCGGTTTCCAAAAGAAAGATCTCCGGCATCCACTGTCTTTAAGATCGCCAGATCTGCCCGGACTCTTTCATGAAGAGGAATCCACTCATTTCGTGACCGGTAAACGGAGACCATTTCGATTTCCCGATCATCCGGATCCACGACCACACCTCCGACATCATATTGGGGATCCGAAAAAAAAGTTTTTGCCGTTCCGGTCACGAGATCCATGACCCCTAAACGGGCCGTATTCGATCCCCGTGAGTCAATCAAATAAAGTTCATTTCCGGTTCTGGAGAATCCAAGGACATCACTGGTCATGGCGTCCTCAAAATCCCAGGAAAAAAGAGTTTTCCAGGCCGATCGTTCATCCTGGCGGATCAAAACATCATGCCCGCCATCCGCTCTCGCCGAAACCGCACCGCGGACTTTCATAGCCGCATCCACGATCCACTTCGAGATCTGGCCTGTATTTTTCTCCACAAGTTCTATCGCGCCGGAATTCAGATCCAGGCGATAAACATCATGGCGAGACTGGTCTTCCCGGTTCATCAGAATCAGGATCTGGTCCGGAAAATGTTTATCCACGAAAAGCACCCGCACCTGAACCCCGTCGAACGGCGTCAGATCTTTCGCACCGCCGCCGGTGACATCACTTCGATACAAATGCCAGTTCTCATTGCCACCTTGATCCTGGAGAAAAAGAATGGATGGACCGCCAGGCACCCAAAAAAAAGACTGGATCCCACGGTTTTTATCCCGGGTTAAAACGCGGTCGGTCTTTGTTTTTCGGTCATGCAGCCAGATATTCAACACACCGCCCTGAGGCGCGAGATAAGCAACCAGAGAACCGTCCGGCGAAATTTGCGGGCCGTTTTTCTGATCAGGGCCGAAAAGGACCTTTCTCGGGATGAGGCTAGGGGCTTTTTCCGTTTTTTCGGAAAACAGCAGACAGAAAACAGCCAAGATCCCCACGAGCGCTAAAATGATCCCATGTATTTGCTTCATTCAAGATGTCCCGTTTTTCGTTTTGAGCTTGTAAAGTTTCTCAAGACCGATATGATACCAATTATTCTGACGCTGCGTTAATACAGATTTTTAAGGTCCTCCTATCCTCAAGAAAAAGAAATGAAAAATTTGGGTAGCGCCCTTCTAAATTTTAAAAATGAGCGGGTCAGGATTTGAAAGACGCGTCAAAATTCAATCGATAGGTTTTATGTCAGATCATTCCCAAAAAATTCTGGACGAACCGATTCCCCGACCTGGGACACCCTTCCTGCAACAAGTCCGATCCATGTTGCGAACACTTCTTGCTGTAAAGCGCATCGATGAAAAAAAAATGCAGCGGCTTTTGCTGCTTTGCTTTTTTGTTTCCGGCGCGTGCGGCCTCATCTATGAAGTGGCCTGGCTCCGCGTCATGGGGCTCATTTTCGGAAATACCACTTTTGCGACAAGTACGGTGCTCGCAGGATACATGGCCGGTCTTGGCCTGGGAGCTCTCTGGTGGGGAAAACGCATCGATCACGGCGGCGATCCCGTCAAAACCTATGCCCGTCTCGAATCGGGAATCGGCATTTATGCCCTTTTGACGCCTTTGATCTGGAAACTGATCGATCTTCTCACCATCGGTTTCTACCGTTTTATTTCGCCTTCTTTTTTTACCGCGCTTGTTTTCAAGTTCATGATTTCGTTTGTCGCCCTTCTTTTTCCGACTTTCCTGATGGGCGCGACGCTTCCGGTCCTTTCAAAATATTTTGTCAAGAATCATGAGGAAGTCGCAAAACAGGTCGGCCTCCTTTACGGTCTTAATACCCTCGGTGCGGTCCTGGGCGTTCTTTTTAGCGGCTTTATCGCCCTTCAGCATTTCGGCGTTTGGGAGACGGTCTATCTCACCGGCATTCTTAATCTGGTGATTTTCTTTTTATGCAATTATCACGCCCCGACCCTTGAACCCATTTCCCTTATTTCAAATAAATTCGTTTCCGCGCCCGAGCCGAAAAAACTCGCTCCTTTTTCCCCGTCTGTCACCCGTATCCTTCTAACTTTTTTCGCAGTCTCAGGCGCCGTGTCCATGATGTACGAAATTGCCTGGACACGCGTTCTGGCGATGGCGGTCGGCAGTTCGGTCTACGCCTTTTCTATCATGTTGGCGACTTTTCTTTTCGGTATTTCGGCCGGCAGTTATCTTTTCAGCCGCATCCCGCGCTCCTTCCCGATGAATCTCCACACCTTTGCCGCCTTCCAGGCATTGACCGCACTGACAGCGATCCTCGGCATCAATCTTTTTAATGACATGCCTTATTATTTTGTGCAGATCTTTTACGCATCCCGAGGGTCCGACCTTGCGCTGCAGTTCGGAAGGTTCCTGCTTTGTTCGGCGGTCATGCTGCCGCCCACGCTTTGCATCGGCGCGATGTTCTCGTGTTTTATTCATGTCCTGCGCACCTCGCAACCGCTCGGCAAAGAAATTGGTAATGCGTATTTCGCGAATACCATCGGGACGATCCTCGGATCGATCGGCGCCGGTTTTTACATGATCCCTCTTTTCGGCATTCAGCACACTCTGATGATTGCGGCAGGACTTAACGCCGCGATCGCCTTTTTCGTTTTTTTTCTTCCCAAGGAATCTTTTCACTGGAGACGGTATGTCTTGTGCGGCCTTGTCCTGGGTTCCATCATCTTCAGTGCGAACACCGTCAAGCCATGGGACCGCGGTTTCATTTCAAGTGACCTTGCGGTCAAACCTGAGCGGGCCAAGGGTTTGAACAAGAGCACACTTCTCAGGAACATGCAGGAAAGAAATCTTCTCTTCTATAAAGAAGGACTCAGCGCAACCGTTACGGTCATAAAAATCGGCGACAATCTTTCTTTATCCGTCAACGGCAAAGTCGACGCCTCCCTCCAGGACACATTCACACAATTCCTTCTCGGTCATCTTCCCATGGCGCTCCATGCGAACCCGAAGAAAGTTCTCGTGATCGGGTTGGGAAGCGGTTCGACCGGCGCGGCGGTCGCCTCTTATCCTGTGGACAAGATCGACCTGGTAGAACTTGAGAAAGCGGTGGTGGAAGGCGCGGGATATTTCCATGATCTGAACCGGAACGTGTTGCAAGACCCGCGACTGCATATCCATATCAATGATGGACGGAATTTCGCGCTCCTCCATCCCGAAAAATACGATGTCATCATTTCAGAACCGTCCAATCCCTGGATGGCGGGCGTTGCAAACCTTTTTTCCCTGGAACACTACAAAACCTTGCAGAAAAGGCTTGCGCCGGACGGAATCGTCTGCCAATGGCTGCACGCCTACAGTATGTCGCCGGAAGATTTTCGCATGATTATCCGGACTTTTTCCGAAGTTTTTCCGGACATCAGCCTCTGGACTTCTTATTACCCGGATCTGATGCTGATCGGCAAAAATGAGCCGCTCAAGCTTGATATGAAAAATTTCGAGCATGCGTTCGCGATCCCCGCAGTTCAAAGCGACCTCCGCCCTCACGGGATCCAACATCCTGCCGGGTTCCTCTCCAACGCGCTGCTTTTCGATCATGCGCTGAGGCTTCTTGCCAAGGGTGCGCGGGTGAATTCTGATAACCACCCGCATCTTGAATTCTCAGCGCCCAAGAATCTTTATAAAAATACGATCCAGGAAAACCTCGCCATCATCAGTTTTTACAGCAAAGACAGCATCATGCCTGCCATTCAAAACTTGGAACCTCCCCTGGAACAAAACGCCGATGCTTTAAATGCCGTTGCCCGTGGATGGCTCGCAAAACAGTTTCACAATCAAGCCGAAGCGATGCTACTCAGATCCCTTGCGATTAATCCGGAAAATGCCGAAACATGGACCCTACAAGGCATGCTTTTTTACCAGAAAGGTTATAAAGAAAAAGCCACGGAACTATTATCCAAAGCGCTTGAAAAAGATCCCCAATCCAAAACCGCCCATTATGCCTTGGGCCTTGCCTTGCAGGATCAGGGACAGATGCTCAAGGCCATCGGATCTCTTCAAAAGGCCGCAGAAATGGATCCTCAAAACGCTTCTTACCTCACCGCGCTTGCCAATGCGTTGCTGAAGATCAATAAGGAAGAGCAAGCACTGAAATATTTCAATCGGGCCCTGGTCCTCCAGCCGAATGACCTTCCAAGCTGGATCAAAAAAGCTACTCTTACAAATAAGCTCGGAACGTATGAAGAGAAGAAAAAAGTCTACATGAAAATCATCGGTCAATACCCGCGTTTCAGCGGCGGCTATGAATGGCTGGGCAATCTTTATGAAAAGAACGGAAAAGTTTTAGAGGCTTATGAAATTTATCAAAAAATGAAGTCCTTTTTCCCGAACGACGCCCCCGTTTATATCAGCCTCGCGCGTCTGAGTGACCTTCTTGGCCGGAAAAAAGACGTAAAAAAATACATCTCCCTCGCAATCCGTTACAATCCGTCTCTGGCAACTAATCCCACGATCCAAAAAATCCTGCAATCCTAGCATCCGGCAATCTTTTGAAGCTCTCAACCCTGAAGCCTCTTTACCTCTTCCAGCGAATGAACCATGTGGTCCCGTTCATCCAATCCGATACGGCGGATCAAATCCGCTAAAGATCGCTGCCGGGGATAATATTGAAACCACACCGACTCCACGGCTTCATGTTCAAACTCGGGATGTTCCTGGGCATAAAGCATGTATTCATGTTCGGCATGGGATTCGAACGCGGCGTTCATCGCAAAGGACCAGACGGGACGGACCCCATACATAATCCGGGTGATCCAAAAATAAGTCAGGGTCATGATCTTGGGCAAAAGAAAATGATAGGCCCAACTCAGCCGGATCCCTTTCTGGTGGCAAAGATCGGCACAAAGAAGCATATGACACTGTTCATTATCCTGCGCCTCACGGCCCATCCGGATATGACGAAGGGCCTTCTCGACCTCGGCTTGAGGCGCCTTCTCCGTGCTGCTGTAAAGCTTCGAAAGAAGATGGTACGCGCCGTTTTCCCATGCCCAATACGGATACCGCGCTAAAATTTCAAGCACCAGAATTTTCGGCAAGGAACGCGGCACCCCATAGAGCACATCAAAAGTCCAGAACATGCCTTTCAGGATGATGTTAGCCGGAAGTTTCGGAGTTTGAAGGGTTTTTTCCTGTTCCTCTTTCAGATTCAATGTCTTGCCTATCGTATATTCAAAAGCGCTCATTCTTTCTTTTGCCTCACTGAGATATCACGCACGTTTTGAAACTGGCGGATGGTTTTTTGATCCAAATGATACAGACTATCGAATAATTTTCCCTTGAAAGCCGCGGGACCGGCAGCTTTTTTCGCGGCACATTCCGCGGCAATTTCAAAACATATCAAACCGGAAACTGCCGCCAAGACGAGGTTCTTTTCAACGGCCGCAAAGGTCCCGATCACGGACGCAGCCATACAACCGGTCCCCACGACATCGGCCATCAAGGAATGCCCGTTGCGGATCAAGTAAGTTTTATGCCCGTCTGTCACGATATCTTCCTTACCCGTCACAACGACGATGCATTTTTTTTGTTTCGCGAAGCGTCCGGCAAGTACAGCCATATTTTTTTTGACAGAAGCCGCATCCACCCCCTGGGTCCTGACATTTTCCCCAGCCATCCTGGCAATTTCCGAGGTATTCCCCTTGAGGATATCAATGGTCACTTCGTTTAAAAGTTCCCGGCATTTTTGATCGCGCAGTTTTGTCGCACCAGCACCGCAAACATCCAAGACCACCGGGATGTGCCTTTGGTTAGCCTCTCGGGCCGCGATTTTCATCGCCTCCACAAATTCCACGGTCAACGTCCCGATATTCAGCACCAGCGCGGAAGCGAGCCCCGCCATCTCGGCCGCCTCCTCCTTGGCATGCGCCATCACGGGCGATGCCCCGAGCGTTTTGACGATCTGCGCGCAATCATAGATCGTTACCCAGTTCGTTAAATGATGAATGACGGGTTTTTGTTTTCGAATTTGATTTAATAGTTTCGCTGCCTGGATTTTAGCCTTCATAAAATATTTTCTAAGCATTTCGGTTTTTGAGAACCCTCTTGACCGAAAAATAGGCTTCCGTTTTTCACCGCTCGAGATTCCCGTGCGAGATCCATGTCATTTACTTTTCTTCAGCTTTCGTGATCGCAATGGCACGAGCCATCTCCGTCAATTTCGCTTCAAGATCGCGAAGTTTTGACCAAAGTAACAGACAAAAAAAAGTCAGTCCCAAAAGCCCAAAGTAAGAAACCAAATCCGTACCGCGTCCCACGCCAAGGTCATTCGCCAGTTTGCTTGTCCAATCAGGCCTCAAGATCATGACGATCCCGAAAACCCCAACGGCTAAAATCAGCAACCGGTCCAAAAGAAGCGTCCGGAAACGGCGCAAATAAACGATGACCACAAAAGCAATCGCGGGAATCAAAAGAAATTGAATCAGCCTCATTTAAATACCCTCCTTAGTAAAAGATCGATAAGAATGTTAACAGCATTCCACACAGACTGCCCTTTTGCCCGTGAATATTGTGAATAATGAATCCGGACAGGTTTTTCGACATAGCTCAATTTTTGCCTCCGGATCTGATTGATGATCTCCGTCGCATGGGCATAGCTGTTTTCGTGAAGAAATATTTTCTCGGCCGCGTCGCGCGAAAGCACGCGCAGACCGTTATGCGCGTCCGTAAGCCAGAGACCGGTCATGATCCCATTGACTATGATGGCCATCTTCAGAAGGACGCGCTTTAAAAAAGGAACGGCATTTTTGTCGTCGCGGTTGATAAACCGGGATCCCAAGGCAACCTTCGCTTCTCCTTTGATCACAGGCTCCAAAAGAACGGCCACATCTTTAAGCCGGTGCTGGCCGTCCGCGTCAAAAGTCACGATCACTTTCGCGCCTTTTGATAGCGCAAAGGTCATGCCGGTTTGCAATGCGGCTCCCTGCCCAAGATTGATCGGATGACGCAGCGCATAGAGCGGCATTTTTTTGATGATATCCCAGGAGCCATCCCAGGAACCATCATCCACCACCACGACGGAATAGCCCTCTTTGAGCACAGGCCTAAGCGTTGAGTCCAGCACCGTGCCTTCATTGTAAGCGGGAACAATGAAGAAAATATCTTTTTTTTCACAATCCATCATGATGAGATAGGACCTTTCGGGCTTTGAAAGTATATTCTCACACCTCAAGGCAGGATTCAAGTAACGGAGTAAAATGGCGTATCTTTACAAGGCATTCTATGAAATGATAAGATCAAAATAATCGAAAGGCTATTTCATCATGACTCCGGGTCTTGTTTCAACGATTGTGCTCAATTGGAACGGAAAAGATATTATCTTTCCCTGTCTGAACAGTCTTTGCAAACAGACCTACCCTTATCATGAAATTATCTTAGTGGATAATGCCTCAACGGACGGTTCTGTCGAACTGATCGAAAAGGAATACGGGCATGTCGTCACCATCGTTCGCAATCCCAAAAACCTCGGTTTTGCCGAAGGCGTCAATACCGGCATCCGAAACAGCCGTGGCGAATTCATCGCTTTGCTCAACAGTGATGCCACCGTAAAAAACAATTGGTTAGAGCAACTTGTCCGCAAAATGCAATCCTCAGAATCCCTGGGCATGTGTGCCTGCAAAGTTTATTTGGCCGATCGTGAAGGAATCCTGGACAACACCGGCGAACTTTTCTGCCGCGATGGACTCAACAGAACCCGCGGACGCCTGGAACCTGATACCGGACAGTATGATACCTCGGAAGATGTGCTTTGCCCGAGCGGTTGCGCTGCCCTCTACCGGCGTAAAATGTTAGAAGACGTGGGATTTTTCGATAAGCACTTCTTCGCCTACGGCGATGACATGGACATCGGACTACGGGGACGCATGCTGGGCTATCAGGCCGCTTATGTTTCCTCTGCGATTGCCCATCATCAACTGTCCGCTTCGTCCGGTCTTGTTTCTCCTCTCAAGGCTTACTATGTCGAACGGAATCGTCTCTGGATCGCCATCCGGTGTTTCCCTCTCTATCATCTGCTCCTTTCTCCTTTTTATACCGGCCTGCGTTATTTTTTCCATCTCAAAGGCATTTTTACGAAAAAAGGACCTGCCTCCGAATTTTCTAAAAAAAGTTCCCCGTTCCGTCTTCTTTGGATTTTGTTCAAAGTTTATGCCGTCACCCTTTTTTATCTGCCTTATCTTCTCCGGGAAAGATTTAAAATCCAAAAATGTTCTCTTTGGAAGAAAAAGGAATTTGAGGCGTGTTTTAAAAATTACGGCATCAGCCCGCGAGAGGCTGCCCTGAACGAAGTTTTATCGGAAAAATAAAACTGTTGCCTGCGGCATCATAAAAGGTTTTGGCCGCACGCACCCCGCAAACGATTTCTGAAAATTTTTTTAATGAACTACCGGGCATCCCTTTGAAGTGTTTGATCAAGGATGCCTTTAATTTTTGCGATGGTATCAGCCATCACAAAATGCTGCGGAATTCTTTGACAGGCTTTTTCTCCGAGTGTCTTTAATTTTTGAGGGTCTTCCGCCAAAGCAAGCACTGCGTCCGTGATCGCCTTGCTATCCCCGGGAGGCACCAGCAATCCAACCAAGCCGTGCTCCATCACTTCCGGAATGCCTCCCACCCGAGACGCGATAGAAGGCACTTTGTAAAAAGAGGCTTCAACCCAAGTGCGCCCCATAGGCTCATAAAGAGACGGCACAAGCAAAATATCCGTGATCTGGTAAACGGAAGACGGCTCGGAAAGATAGCCCAGAAATTTCACTACGGATTCCAGTCTATGTTTTTTAATTTCAGACATGATTTTCATTTTATAATCCGAAGTCCCACGCGCAAATTCTCCGGCCAACAGGAGTTTGGCATGCGGGTATTTCTTCAGGATCGAAGGCATGGCCTGAATAGCATACCATTGCCCTTTTCTTTCCTGGAGGCTGCCGGCCACCGTCAAAACCATATCCTTCTCCCCTACCTCATAGTGCCGTTTCATTTGCATTTTCGCTTCATCGGAAAGAACTGAGGGGGAGGAATCAATCCCGTGGTAGACAACGGATATTTTTTCCCAAGTGTCTTTTAAAAAACACTCACGGAGAAATTTCGACGGCACAATCACGGCATGGCTTAATTTTAAAATCATTGCGGCTATGTTCTTTTTGCTTAAAAAAGGAAAACCGTACTCATAGCTTCCCTTTCCAAACGCTTCCTGTATATTCCAGATATGGGGAATGTTGCATACCTTTGCGGCCAGCGGGCCTGACACGGCAACGCAAGTATTCGTGTAGACAAGATCAAATTTAAACTTCTTCATGAATCGGATGATCCAAAAAAATGTGATCAAATTAGCCGGAAGAAAAACAAGCTGGGTCCAAAAAAAGGAGGGCGCCGTCAAAAACCAAAAATAAGGAATCACATGCGTTGGTATTTTTTCGCGTTGAGCTTTTTCCGTAAGACGGCCACGTCCGGGGCATAAAAGATGCACTTCGAAGGAATTCTTGAGGGCGCACATCACCTCAAAAAGATATTGTTCAGCGCCCGCCATTTTCCATGAGTGAGAAATAAATAATATTTTTTTCAAAAATTTTCCCTTTGGCCTTTTCGAAATACTAGGGAGTGATCGAAAGCCACCGCTGAACAGCAATGCGGCAACGTACATAAATATAATAAAGTAAAACAATGGGATTCAAATAGACCCGCAACCGATCCCACGAATTTATGGATGATTTTTTAAGAAATTCCATGGGTTTAAATAATATCAGCGGGTGTGTGCAGAAATAGGTTAAACAGAGCCCCTGCGACAAGAAAAGAAAGGGCGTTCGCCCCGCATAGCGAAGATTCGATTTAAGGTGTGTCGGAAATTGCGGCGTCACCCCCAGAAAACATTCGGAAACGAGCGCGCAACCTTCGCTTTTCAGGAATTCGGCGATTTGATGGATGCTTTGCAAAGGATCGGGAAGGTGCTCGAGCACTTCCAAGCAGATGACCATATCAAAAAAATTTTTAGGAATATTGTCAAATTCGATAAGTATTTTTGGATATGCGCTATATTTTTTAAACCGTTTGACCGCGAAATCAAACGTCTTGCTCCCCGGAACATCCAAATAATAAAATTCCGCTTGGTCCCCATACAGATTAAAGAGAGCGATGGTATCACTGCCGATCCCGTCGCCTAGCATTAAAACGCGTATTTTTCCGTTGAAATCTTTCAGATTTTGCAGATAGCGGGCAAATCTTTTTTGGACATTTTCAAACATCCGGCGCCGTGGCCACCGGCTGAATTCGACCGCCAAAGAAAAAATCCAGATGTCCGTTTCTTTATAGAAAGCTTCCATTTTTTCGTTGTAGACAAAAGAATCAATCTTTTGGTCCGCGGCTTCGAGGATCAAACTGTTGGGCGACCGGAACTCCTGAGCCACTTTCCGTTCCACCAGATCAGAAGGCAAACCGGTCAACTCGATAATTTCATCAACGATTTCTTTCTGAGTCAACGGCGGGAATGACGTCATCGAGAGGGATGGCTCCCCATGGAGGCTATGAATAAAACTGAAGCGGTCGACAACATTTCCATCTTAGGCCGTTTAAGAAGATTTTTGGATCCAATCGCCTGAAGCGGTTTGAATAAATTCACCCGCAGATGCTTTTTCGTTTTGGACTTCGGCAAAGGCCCGCTGAACTTCACGCATCCCGTTCGGCCCCAGCGTATTTTGCTGGACTAGAGCGCGATAAATGACGCCGCGGTCGGTATTTTCTGCGGAGGCAACCGATACGGCCAACGGATCGCTTTTCAGGTTTGTCACATAACCCTGATTATTTTCACCGATCAGTCCTGCCTGCTTTAAACGCTGCAGATTCCCGTAACGGGCCTGCCGATTCTTCAAAGCCTGGTTGATCTCAGGCGTCATTTTTTTAAAATCATATTGGGCGGCAAAACAGGGCGGAAAGGCCATCAGCATTGCCAGAAAAAACAAACTCATCAGACCGCTCATACGTTTCATCGCTGGAACCTCCATCCATTTCACATCCGAATCCCGTTTCATTTGGCACCTCCTTGGGCGACCATGTCTTCAATATTGGTCGCTGTCTGCTTCAACCCGCGGATATCCACGACCACATTGGCATTGATCGTGATGGGGCGGTTGGGATCCCCCACGGCCTTGACGGTACACCCTGTCACAAGTAACAAAGCAATAAAAACATTGATCATTTTTTTCGATTTTTTCATGACGTCTTCACCTCAATCATGCCCATGAATTGGGCGATCTGTGAAAATGCGTTTTTTTGATCCAGTCGGATCTCCACGTTCAGTGTCAATTTAAGATTATAGTCCAGAACCAGGATACGAAGGAGGATTTTCATACGGTCGCTCTGAGACAACCCCACCTGCAATGCGGCATCCTGATAACGCACCAGCTGATCTTTTTGGGAAATGAGCTTCACCACCCTCTCTTTTTGCACGGACTTCGGAAGATACGGCAGAAAAAGATTAAAAAAGCGGGCTTGAACAAGTCCGCCCGGCTGCGGGGCTTCAAGGTTCATATCAAAGACAGGCTCGTGGTTGGCTTCTTGGACAAACATCAGCCGCCCCTTCACAGCGCCCGTCGCGCCTGATAAATCCTGGGGAGCCAGCCAGCGGAAATCTTCGAGATCCGTTTCTGTAAAATCAGCCAACAGGTCAAACCTCCAAAAGCGTCCTGCCAAAAATGAAAAATGTCCGGATAGCCCGGCATGGGCAGAGCCTTGCGGGCGGGCGCCCCGGAACAAAAACCGGACGGGCTTGTTTTTCAATAAAGATAGAAGGGAATCCTGCGATTCTACAGACTTTATTTCCAAAGGTACCGGTCCCTGACGCGCCTGAAATGCTCCGGTAATTCCGTCGAAGCGGATCTTCAAGTGACGGTCCATGCTGATTTTTTTAATACGAATGGAATCTTTGAAGAACGGCTGTATGTTTTGATTCTTGCGAAGGATGCTTTCCAACATAAAACGCCCGAGGGCAGGCCCCTGGCTGATCCCGGCCAAGATCAGGCCGGCCAAAAACAGCAGGAAGAAAAAATAAAAAAAGATTTTATTTTTTTTCATTGAACACCGCCTCGCCATAGAACATGCGAAGATCAGCTTTTTTTTGAAATCACTTTATAGAAAAACAGTCCCGTAGTGTTGACCTTAAAAACCGATTTTACAGCGCTGCTAGCAGGAGCGCCGCACAATCAGCTCCGGTGTGAATTTTTTCTGAACAGGCGGTTGGACGCTTCCTTCCATGAGATCGATCAGGATACGTACCATCTCCGAGCCCATCTGCTCCAAGGGCTGATTGACAGTGGTCAATGATGGCTCCATTAGTTTCCCTTTCACAATCCCGTCATAACCGATCACACCTACCTGCCCGGGACACATAATCCACGACTCTTTTAACGCTCGCATGGCTCCGATCGCAATATCATCATTAAAACACAGCATGGCCTGCGGTAAGGATTGATGGGTGTGAATGATATCCATCATTTTAAGATAGCCGTCTTCCTCAAAATAATAATCACACTTCCGGTAGTGGGCCTCATCCGCCGTCAATCCATACTGATCCAAAAGCTCATGCCAAAGCCGGAGCCTTTCCCGGGAATCCACGGAGGCATCATCAGGCGCCTGGAGCATCCCGATCCTCTTGCGTCCGGTTTTACGCAAATGCTGCAAACTCTGTTCCACCCCGGCTCTGTTATCACTATAAACAATATTTTCTTGAAGCCCGGGCGTGAAATCATTGATCACCACCGTAGGAATATTCATGTCCTTGGCCTTTTGAAGATAGACTCGATGAATCGTCCAGGTTAAAAATAACATCCCTTGAACAGGATCCGTCTCCAACATTTGCCAAGCAAGGTCATTCCCTTCTCCGTCACGCACCATGATCGGCTTTAACTCATATTTTGACTGCCGCACCGCATCGATCATGCCGGTCATGATCCTCACAAAATAATCCCCTTTCAGGATTTCACTCGTGAAAGAGGTTAATAACCCGATTTTTTTCTGCCGCATCATTTTTCAAATTCTCCTAATCCCGAGGCGTCCGGCACCCATTTCTCCGGAAATAACCATTATGAGTTCTTGATTCTTACGGTAAAAATTTCTTTTTTGGCAGGCGCAACACCCTTTTCCCAAGGCCGCACATAATCGAAAGGTATTTTGCCTTCACCCTCCCGGAGGGCCTGGAATGTCCAGAGATCTTTTCCTCCGGCACCCACCTTCTCACCCTTATCCCGGCGATGTTTAATCTCAACGACTTTCAACAACGTTTTGTCAATCGTTTCGGAAAGTTGCCAGCCATAGCCCGTGCTCGGGTTCGCATCTAACACGATCGTAAATTCACTGCCTGAAAAAACAAGGATTTCTTTCGAAGGATCCTTGTATTCCGAAAGTTTTGCGTCTTTTCCCCATTCCGGAAAACGGATATTCGCCTTCTGGAAATAATGGAGCAACAGCATTGCCAACGCTGTTGAAATAAAAAAAATTATCAAACGTCTCTTCATAGTTTCTATTTTATCGCTTTTCTCTCTTAAATATAAAATTTTGTTTTCCAGGGAAACAGATGAGAGATAGGAAGGTGTTGTTTTATGCCCCCAAAGGCAGGCTGCATAAACAACGCCATAAGAACTTTGACTCAGATTTGCGAACGATCAATCGGCATAAAAACCGGACGGTCCTCATCAAACCTTTTGGTTCCCGCTATCAACCTCCAGACCTTGCGATCCTTGAAGTAATCCACCGCTTTTCGATTTTGGGCCTTGTCCATGTCACGGGCCCACACCACAGGCGCATGATCAATCTCCGCATCATTATAAACCCATTCGTCGTCGGGAGAATGCATGTCCCCATAACGCACAAAGACCAGATGCTTTTGCCCCGTTTTTTTCATTTCTTGAATGAATTCAGCCCGCACCGACGCCCAACGAAAAAGCGGGTAAGGTTGAGGACTCGGCATGGAAAACATCGTGATCGCTGCAATAATGATAAACGCCTTTACCGTCTTCCTCAAACTTGGCATTTCAATCAAGTCGAAAACCCGGAATCCGGAAATCAAAATAAAATAGTAAAAAACCACCACCGGAGCAAGATAATGCAGTTGCATCAAAATGACCAGAAGAAACGAAAAAATCGCACAGAAAGCGAATAGATTCAAATAGGCGAAGATAACCCACCGGTCTTTGCGCAGAAACCAAAAAAAACCGCACAGCATCGGAATGATGAAAAATGGGTTTGGAATAAAACCGCCTCGACTAAAAAAAATAGACCGCAAATAACGCCAAGTCCGCTCAGGCTGGTTTACCGAAATAAGCGGCTCGTAAATTGTTTTCAATTTCGTCAAGGAATAAATCCTCATATCATGGTGACGAAGAAAAATATCCGGACGAGGCTTCTCCCAGAAAAAAATAGGCGCCGCCAAATACGCGGCATCGTACTTTTTATACGGCATCACGCGCCAATCCCCTGTCACCCGCCAGTTGTAGTACCCCATGGCGGCCAGCGTGATCCCTCCGGCGATCACCACCGGTACCACGATTTTTTTCAGGACGGGTTTGAATAAAACAGTTTTGATGTTTGAGAAAATAAAAAAAAGTAACACGCCTGCGGACGGTAAAACCGCAAGAGCTCCTTCAAGCGGCCGCGAGTTGGCAAGAACGGCAAGCCCCGCACTCAGAATCAATGAATCCGTGATATTGGGCCTTCTAAGGATTCGACGAAGACCGCCCCATACGAGCGCTCCGCCCAAAGCGGCGACCGCTCCTCCCCAATAGGATTGCGCCCAATAATAACGGACTCCAAAGACCGGATGCAGGATCGAAAATAAGCCGCCGAGAAAAGCCCATCGCGGCGTGGTCCACGCCTGCAGCATCCAGCAAATACTCGCGCACATCAGCGCCATGCCAAGCCACACCCCGTAAATCGGATGTCCGAACACAACCTGACCCAAAGCCATCACGGCGCCCTGTGCCGGAGGATATTTGGACATATAGGTCGGCTGTTGAAGAACGTGCATGGTCTCAAAATGGGTCCACACCGGGTGTGCGGGATTGGTCAGACGTCCCTGTGCAAAAGTGTCCGAGGCAAGCAAATAACTGAATTCATCGTGAACCTGCGGCACCGGAATGCCTTGAAAGTACGCAACAAGCCAACAGCCGAAGAATGCGAGAAGTCCGATGAGCAGCACGGACGTTTTTTGACGATCCGCCAGGACAGTCACGCTTTTTAAGATGCGGTGGAACATGCGATTTTTTTTTGATGCGCTGAAAGTCGGAAAACCATGGAGTCTCTTTTCATATTCTGCGTCTTATCGTTTTTCGGTCTTAAATATAAAATTTTTGTTTCCCGGAAAGATAACGTTCTATTTTTATCGCGAAAATGGCCGGATGGTATAAGGGCATGGGCCGCGCGGATCAAATCCTGCGAATGGTTTCTTTAGAAAATAAATATCTCAAAAGTTCTGCCAAAAAATAAAAAATTTACAACAAATACGCTGAAGGTCTTTGTCCTGCGCTATAAAAAAATCCGCTCTCACATTATGCCTCAGCATCCGAAGATTGTTTTGTGAGATGCACCTCCAAGCGGCGCCTCTCGTCGATGCCCATGGAAAGAAACATTAACCCGACCTCAAAACAACCTTCCTGGCTGGACGGCAGGCACCGAACAACGCGGCAGACCATGCGCAAAGGCTTATTGTTCTGATAAAGATCCAGGGCTACATTCAGCGTATGGCCCGGCACCAGTCTCTCTTTCGCAAGAATCAACAGCCCCCCCGCACTCACGTTGACCGCCTGGGCAATCTTGCCTTCCGAAACCTCCTGCTTGCTCCCATGAACCAACCGATATGCCACCGGCGCGCCAAACGGCACCCTTTGGAAAAACCGTTTGTTTTTCGCTTGATCCGCCTCGGGTTTGCCGGACTCTGCCGTCGAGAGGCGATGCTTTTGTTCGGCAGCATTTTGCTCCGTGAGCTGATTCATCAAATGTGACAAAATTTTGCTAAGACTCACGATCCCGACCACTTTGGTTCCGTGATCCACCACCGCCATCTTGGAGATTTTTTCGAAAAGCATCAGCTCCGCCATATGCTCGATCGTCTCAAGAGGCGTAAACGCCTGAAGTCTGGAACTCATGAATTTATGAACAGAAGTTTTTCGAAGCTCTTCCTTCAAAATTTTGGGGAATTCGACGTTGCTCGAGAGGCTGACCTTTTCGGTCTCGCTGTACAACTTATTCAGAAGTTCTGTTTCGAACAACATGCCACAATAATTTAAATCCGAATCGACCACCACAAAATCCGCCGTTCCGCGCACGCGTGACATCTCAAAAACCTCTTCCACGGTCGTCTTCTCATGCACGGTCACAATGTGCGAGTCCATCACTTCTTTAGCGATCATGCGGGTCAAGATCCTTTTCCAATCGAAAGTATTCTCGTCAACGCAGCCAAGAGGTCCGGGCTTTCATGAAACGAAATGACACGATCACGAGGCATGAAATCGCAGGTAAAGCCTGCGAGCTTCTCGTCCGAGAACACATAAAAAGGAGTAGTTTGGAGATGGGGGTCTTCCGCTAATTCCTTCTGGATCTTTCGGGCGTTGAAAATGTTCATATCCTGCCAGAATTGAACAAAAATATAATGGGGCCTTATCTTTTTGGCCGTTTGGATCACGTCCTTTTCATCCCACTCTATTTCCACGGTAAAACCCTCGGACGCCAAAAAACTCTGCATCTTCTTGAGAATAAACTCACTGGGCCCTCCCAAGAGAACCCGCCTCTTTCCCGAAGGGGATTTTAAACCACCTTCCTTGGATTCCGCGGTCTTTTCCGTTTCCGCGGGTTTGACAGCCAAAGAAACTTTTTTCATGAATTCCGCGCACAGAATAGGTTTCGAACAAAAATAAAAAACATCTTCTGCCCGGAAGAGATCACGGGCCAAACCTGGATCCGCAATGACAATCACGGGAGTACGCCGAAAATCCGGCAACGCCTTCACTTTTTCAAAAAGCTGATAGCCCGGCATTTTGGAAAGGACCGCATCAAGGATGATGAGCTGCGGTTGGAGTTCGTGAATTTTTTGAAATCCCAGGAGCCCGTCTTCCGCGGTAAAAACCTCATAGCCGTCTAGGAGAAGACGGGCTTCGAGCATGGTGGTTAAATTAATATCAGAACTAATGATCAGGATTTTCGGCATACATAAAACTAGCAAAAATTATTCATTTTAGCCAGTAAAAGTAAAAAGGTACCGTTCTACGTTTGTTCATCCCCCGGGCGATCCAGTGATACACCCCCGTCGGACTTTCCTCTCTCTTCTTGCGCGGCATTCATCAATACCTTCCTTTCATTCAATTCAACTTTTACCCTTCCCCGCGGGACGGCGTCCGGTTTACAACCTGTCCCCTCGGTACCCGGTACCGTTCTAGGTACCGTTCTAAAAAGTTGATATTTATTGATGCGTTGCTTCAGATGGTCAATCACTTGGGGCATTAAACCGGAAAGAAAACGATGATACTGTCCTTGCGGGTTGAGCATGTTTTCCTTAATCCAGACAAGCATTTCTTTTTCCTTAGCTTCATCTCCTGTTAACTCGGACATGCGCTGTACTGCCGCATGAAGCATCACCCACGCCCCTTCACCTTGTGCCACAATAACATCCTGTCTTTTTTCAACCAGTTGTTCATAATATTTTCTTGCGTCCTTAAAATTACCGGCATGTTCCGCCATCATCGCTTGTTTTGAAAGCCTTAAAATATCCGTACTTTCCGGTAGCTTTTCTTCCATATATCGCTTTTGCTCATCATAAGAAGCCGTCTCAAAATCAGCAAGGCTGCGGATAGCACCAACACTTTGAGGCATAGGCTTGGACTCTACGATCTTTTTACCCCGCTTCTGCGCTTCGATTTTTTGAAGTAAACGAGTTTTCATATTTTTATATCTGATTCGATTTTTGCTTTTAGATGAAACATTTTGTTTATCAAAAAAATAAATCCACCAATCAACTTGCTCTATGGCTTTTTGATATTCGCCTGTTTGTTCATAAAAATTCGCAAGCCCACCTCTTACCACTTTCTCAAGTACGCCACCTTTAGCCAATGACAAAGCCTTAAAATAAAGCGCCTCTGATTCGTGCATGCGTCCATCTTTCATATAATCATAAGCGTGTGAACAAAGCGTAAAAACGGCTTCATGTTTTTTGGTCTCGTTCGATATGGTTTGCTCATTGGCAACAGGATTTGCAAAGTTATTTTCTATGTGTGCAAATAAAATCGAGAAGGAAATAATCATCCCCAAAATGCCCTTAAACAATATTTTGTTTTTCATAAAAAATATCTCGTATATTTGGAAGGATCTATTTTGATAACTCCGCTTTCTTCATCAACATAGACGCCGCGACTTTCATCCTCAGCCAAAAAGTCAAAAAGAACATTAGGGTCGTGGTTACCTGCCGCAAGATTTAAATCCCTCATAAACAAATTGGTTTGCTGGTAATAAAAAGGTACCGGGTACCAAGGGGACAGGTTAATCTAGACACCCACCAACTCCTTATCAATGAGTTCTTCATAGGGACGAGTTGCTTCGACATGTCGACGGTAACGTTCTTGCCTTATCTCTGGCTGTCCTCCCAATGCTTGATATGCAACCGATACCGTCAAAAGTTCGTTTTTGATCCCGTACGCATAAAAACCATAACTGGAATAGGGCCATTCTGCCGGATTTGAAACCATTTTCGCTCTTACCGGATTCCTTTCGATATATCGGCCGCAATCCAATAAATAGTTCTCTTTTTCAATTGGTAAGCTTCGATAACGTCCTTGAAATAAATGGCCGAAATGCGTATAGTTTTTTCGGTAGTAATGATGATAAGCTCGCTGAATTCCATGCATGTAGCGGCTTAACTCCAAAGAGTTTTCACTTCTCAACAAAAGATGCGCATGATTCGTCATAAGACAGTAATGTTGAATTTGAACCGGATATTTTTTGAGATATTCACCTATAATTTCGAGAAATTCGTCAAAATCTTCATACCCATGAAACAGTCTCCCTTTATTGTTCCCCCGAACAATAACATGATAAAGTCCTGTTCCTGACTCTTGCCTTGGACTTCTCCCCATTCATACTCACCTGCCTTTACTGTCTATTTCAACCTGTCCCCTCGGTACCCGGTACCGTTCTATAAAGTTGATATTTATTGATGCGTTGCTTCAGATGATCAATCACTTGAGGCATCAAACCAGAAAGAAAGTGATGATATTGCCCTTGAGGATTGAGCATGTTTTCCTTGATCCAAACAAGCATTTCCTTTTCACGAGCTTCATCACCGGTCAATTCAGACATGCGCTGAACCGCACAATGCAACATCGGCCAAGCCATCTCTCCCTGAGCCGCAGTTACAGCATCCTTTTGAGGCAGCAGCTGTTCGTAAAAACCTTTGGCATCTTTAAAATTTCCAGCATGTTCCGCCATCATCGCTTGTTTTGAAAGCCTTAAAATATCCGTACTTTCCGGTAGCTTTTCTTCCATATATCGCTTTTGCTCATCATAAGAAGCCGTCTCAAAATCAGCAAGGCTGTGAATGGAATTAGGATTCTGAGGCATAGCCTTTGGCTCTTCGATCTTTTCGCCTCTTTTTTGAGCTTCTATTTTTTGAAGGAGGCGTTGTTTGGTTTTTTGATATTTTTGCAAGGTCTCAGGCACCCGATTAACTTGAAGCATTTTTTCGACAAGTGGCAATGCTTGTTCGTATAATTTAAGCCCCTCATATATTCGGATTAAACCTACTTGAGCCATCCCTTGTATACTACTTGTAGCCCAATCTTCATATAACACCTCGTAAATTTCCCTTGCGTCGGAGAATTTCCTTTCCTCCTCAAATTGACGCGCCCGATGAAGCAACGCCCATTGTTCATCGATGTTCTGCGCTATTTGATGATACTTATTCCCGCTTAGCATTTCTTTTTCAGCAGCACTGCAAACAATGAAATGATGCATCATAAAAAACAAAATCAATTCTATTATTAAAATGCATCGAACATTTTTCATGGCGTATTTCGCAGTCTAGATATAAATTTATCGAGATTGATTTTGTAGATATCATTTATTTTTTCTACGCAACCATCTGTTCTTTCATTTAAAAATTCGTCAATACCAGCTGACCCACGAGCCGCAACCAAATTTAATTCTCTCATAAACAAACTCGTCTGCTGGTTAATGAAATCCGAACACTCATTCTGATTCGGCCCAGAGGCACAACTAAAATCCAAATGCCCTGCACCCAGGATTTCTATATTGTACTGGTTTTCGACAGGTCTTACATTACCATTTGCATCTTCAATTTGAAACGTTTGCCCGAGATCCTGGAGCGGCACAGAATCATATTCCCCCATGACGCGTATCAACGTCTTAAGAAAAGGATCATTGATCACGCCATCGCCGACATAAGGCGCCCCATAAGTAACTACGGTTGTAAAACGGTACCGGGTACCCAAGGGACAGGTTGATTTAAACACCGATTAGCTCCTTATCAATCAATTCCTCATAAGGCCGTGCCGCTTCAACATGTTGGCGGTAAAGCTCCTGCCTCATCTCCGGCCGATCGCCTAATGCCTGATACGCCACTGATTCTGTTACAAGTTCGTTTTTGATGCCATAAGCATAAAAACCATAACTCGAATACGGCCACTCTATGGGAGCCAAAATCATTTTCGCTCTTAATGGATTTCTTTCAATATATCGTCCACAATCCAATAAATAATTCTCTTTTTCAATGGGTAAACTTCGATAACGTCCTTGAAATAAATGGCCGAAATGCGTATGGTTTTTTCGGTAGTAATGATGATAAGCCCGCTGAACTCCGTGCATGTAGCGGCTTAACTCCAAAGAGTTTTCACTTCTCAACAAAAGATGCGCATGATTCGTCATAAGACAGTAATGTTGAATTTGAACCGGATATTTTTTGAGATATTCACCTATAATCTCGAGAAATTCGTCAAAATCTTCATGCCCATGAAACAGTCTCCCTTTATTGTTCCCCCGAACAATAACATGATAAAGTCCTGTTCCTGACTCTTGCCTTGGACTTCTCCCCATTCATACTCTCCTGCCTTTACTGTCTATTTCAACCTGTCCCCTCGGTACCCGGTACCTTTCTATTTTTTACCATTTTGATCTACAATTTGAAAATTCTGGTGATCAAGAAAGGGCACTGACAAGCCGTCCGCTGACCCGCGAACCCGGATTAATGTCTGAAGATAAGGATCATTGATGATGTCATCCCCGGCATGAGGACCTTCATAAACTGTTTTATATAACCTATACTCTTTTACTTATTATGTTTGGCCAAGTAATTTTTGTTTTTTATCAAATAATTCTTTTTTGGTTTCTTCGCTTTGACAATTTTTGATTAACCAATTAATTTCTTTTACTGCATCATTAAAAGCACCTTTGCTTTGATATAACCGAGCCAATGCATAGTGTGATGTCCAGGAATAAAAACTATTTTCACTAACTTGAATGGCTCTATTAAATTCAGCTATCGCCTCATCAATATTTCCTTCTTTCTCAAGTTGGATCGCACGGTCTTCTGCTGCCCACCGTGGTTGGCTTTTCATAGTCACTTTTTTAAGACCTTCTTGTTGTTTATCATTTATTCCAATCCACAAAATATTAGCAGGAATCTGCTCCTTAGAATCTTTTCGTTCTTGATAATTCTCAGTAGCCAGAGCTGGTGGTACTATAAAAAAAATTAACACAAGACAAAATGTGATTTCGCTTTTCTTTTTCTTATTGATAATCATCTGGCAACTCACTTGAATTTACTTTGTAGCTCCCGTCGCTTTGCTTAAACTGAGCTAAAAAACTTAACAGATAATCTTGACCTTTATCAGATAAGCGGGCTATTTCGGCCACAAATTTCCCGATTCTACTGCTCCCATCCGCCTTAGGAAAGTAATCAAAATGATCGGCCCCAAGGATTTTAATGTTGATATTTTCGATAGGGACACCATTGGGTCCTGTAAAAGATTTGTTACCTGACGCCAACGGAACAAAATCATTTTCACCGTATACATTAATGAATCGTTTGACATTTGAGTTGTTGATCGTCCCCTCATAGAGCGTACCCTCAAGCGTCGGGCCGCCAAGAGCAATTATAGTTGAGACATTGTAGTCCCTCTGATCGATCGCTTTCAAGAAGGGATTTGTGCTTCCCGAATACATTACAGCCGTCACACCATGCGTTCTTTGAGCTTCGGTCAAAGCAATCCATTTTTGATCCAATTTATTCATAAGTTCATTGGTCAATTGATCGCCGCCGAGAGCATCAACGACCCAAGACAAGCTATCTGTAACCGGATTGCCGTTTTCATACATCGGAGCTAAAAAAATACTCGCAGGATCTACCCCGCGTTCAATCAAGCGGTTCATGAGATTGAATTCATAATCTGGAGGCACACCTTCTGGCTTAGTATTCCATATCCCATTAGACGCTACAAAGGAGACGAGAGCTTGCTTTTGGATAGAAGTCAACTTTGCAAGGCTCATACCACTAAGGTTAAGATTCTGTCCGCTTGTCGCAGGCATTGCCAAAGAAATCAACTGTCCTTCAGAAAATTCAAGGCGCGCACCTGTTACTTTATTGATAAAAACAGCTGAATAAATCGTCCCATCCGGATTTAATACTATCTGATTACCTCCGGTCGCATAAATTTCAAAAAGTTGTTTGTCATTAGAAAAAACTCGATATCCGTGAGCCAGCCCGTTTTTAACTTCCAAAACCGTATGCAACCCATCAGAAAAGACAGTTTCTACAACACCCTCCTTTAACAAAAACTGTCCATCAGGACCGACCACAAAGATGCCTCTTTCCGTTTGATCTCCTATCCTCCGTCCGAGCAGAATAGAATCATCGGTGGTTGAAAAATAAAGATCATTATTGGAATCAATATGAACTGCTTTGACGGGGATTCCATTTAGCACCGTATAATCTGATCTATGAGTAAGGATATCTAATAATCCACCTTGATTTAAAATTGATTCAATAGCATTTCTTTTAAAAATAGCCGTGGCAAATGTGTCTAAAGCGCCTAAAAGTCCTCTTTGTTTAATCACCTGCATAAAATCAAGAGCTTCTCCAAAGTAAGCCGCTAAGCTCTCAAGGTTTGTCATTTTAATTCCAAAAAAAGGATTGATTTGCTTAACAGACTTTAAGAAAGCTTCAGCCATAGAACTAACAATCGTCTGATTAGGATTAATCGCCCCAATAACTCCAGCCGTTGCAAAACGAAGACCCAAGGCAGTAAAAAGTGGATCAACATTTAGTTTTTCACTGGTAAAATCTAAACCAACCGATATAAGCCCTCCCATCGTTTCTCTGTTCAATATCGCATTCTGGATCGATTGCCACAAAGAAGCGGGATTGCTGTTTGGATTTATGAATGAACTAATGGCACCTCCCACGGCTGCGGCCAGCGGCATTCCGAGAAGTTCGGAGATGCGCGGTTTTCAGCAGTCAGAGGGGAATCGATTTTGATGCCCCATAGTGGCCTATGGTCGAAACAAATGTCAAAGATCAAAAAAACTATCGGCCGTTTTTTAAAATTTGTTTTTGGTTATTCTTATCCTTCAAGACAGCTTCGAGAAGATTTTGCTTTCTCTCAGCATATTTGGTCGCCAAGCTTGGTTTCAATATGATCAACTGGTTTAGATGTTCAAGCGCAAGACGATAGTCACCTTTTTTCTCATAAAGATCGAGCAACGAACGTCGCGGCACACCTTCGTCACCTTTGGTCTTCGCCAACTTTAAAGCGATATTGTATTCTTCTATGGCCAAATCAAGTTCACCAGCATCTTCGAACTTACTTCCCTTACGAATATGTTCCCACTGCTCATGTATTTTTTGTCTTCTAATTTGAAAAGCATCGCTCTGTTCTTTACTTGCACCAACAATCATTATCGTGTCTCCTCCTGATTCGCGCGATTCACTACTTTTAGTCTCTTGAGACGGCTTGCCGGCAAAGCCCATAAGCAAAAAAACTATTCCACACACATACGTTATTGTTTTAATTTTATCGTATCGCATTAGGAGTTCCCTTCTTCAAAAGATAATTCATCTGGATTAACAATATAAGTATGCGTATTCTCATCATACGAAACGCCAGCGGTAGTTTCAAAGAAATAGTCGAGTTTACTACCACTTGCTTGCGCCGCTTCACTAAGCCGTGCTACAAACTCTCCTATCTTATTGCTGCCATCTGGCACGGGGAAATAATCGAAGTGATCAGCGCCAAGAATTTTGATATTTAGGGTGGTGATACCTTCAAAGGATTTGTTACCACCTAAAACTGGGCCAGCAAGCGGCACATAATCTTTATCACCATAGATATTGATAAACGTTTTTACGTGAGAATTATCAATATGCCCTTCATAAAATGTCCCTTCGATCGATGGCCCGCCAAGCGAAATAATCGTGGAGACATTGTAGTCTCGTCTATCAATTGCTTTCAAGAAAGGATTTAGACTTCCCGAATACAACACCGAAACGACGCCGTGATCTCGCTGAGCTGGTGTCATCGTGATCCATTTCTGATCCAGCTTATTGATAAGCTCATCGGTAAGCTGGTCTCCTCCCAGCATATCCGTCACCCAGGAAAAAGTATCTGTGACCGGATTACCGTTTTCATACATAGGCGCCAGAAAAATACTGGAAGGATCTACACCGCGCTCTACCAAGCGATTTACGAGGTTAATCTCATAATCGGGGGAAACGCCTTCCGGCTTGGTATTCCAAATTCCGTTCGACGCGATAAAAGAAACGAGACCCTGTTTCTGGATGGATGTCAACTGGGCCAGTGTCATTCCGCTGACATTAATACTCTGTCCGCTGGGTGCCGTCATGCTAAAAGAAACAAGCTGGCCTTGGGAAAACTCGAGTCTCGCTCCGGTTACCTTATTAATGAAAACGGCTGAATAAATACTTCCATCCGGATTCAAAGCGATCTGATTCCCGCCTGTTGCATAAATTTCAAAAAGATCCTTACTATCTGAAAAAACCCGGTAGCCATGAGCTTGCCCGTTTTTCACTTCCAGAACAGTATGCATACCATCGGGGAATGTGGTTTCTACAACCCCCTCTTTTAATAAAAACTTTCCGCCGGCGCCGATTACAAACGCGCCTCGTTCCACCTGATTACCACTTCTTCGCCCTAAAAGGATCGAATCATCCGTTGTTGAAAAATACAGATCGTTGTTTGCATCAATGTGGATAGCTTTTACGGGTATTCCGTTCACGGTCGTATATTCCGCCTGTCCTGTAAGAATATCGGCAAGTCCGCCTTGCCGCAGAATGGATTCGATCGCATCCCTCTTGAAAATAGAAGTGGCATACAAATCCAACGCAGCCAGGAGCCCTTTTTCCCGAATCAGATCAACAAAGTTAATGGCTTGGGAAAAATAGAACGCCAGACTTTCGGGACTCGTTACATCCATCCCGTCAAAAGGGTTCAGCCGTTTGACGGAATCCAAAAAGGCTTCGGCCATGGCACTCATGATCGTCTGATCGGGATTGATTGCTCCCATCACTCCAGCAGTAGCCAAACGTAAACCTAAAGCCGAAAAAAGAGGGTTGATATTAAGTTTTTCGCTCGCAAGATCGAATCCAATGGAAAGAACACCCCCTATCGTTTCTCGACTGAACACGGCATTTTGGATGGACTGCCATAAGGAAGTCATCCCGCCATTCGGATTTAAGAGGTCCCTTGTAACGCCTCCCACTGCCGCGGCAAACGGCAAACCCACAAGTTCCGCAATGCGGGGCTCTCAGCAGTCACAGATCTATTGGTTTTGATGCCCCATAGCGGCTTATAGGCAGAATATAACCCAGATCGAGATTCGCGGGATTGTGGCACTGTGAAGAAAAAGAACTAAAGAAGAAGTTATTTCGATGCCGTGATTACGGCATTCGCAAGATTGATTCAGCCCCAACGCACCATGTCAGGGTTAACAACTTCATTGCATTTTGTACATTTCGGTTGCGAACGAGACACTTTACCCTCTTCGCAGTTCGGGCAGACATCAGTATCAAGGAGAAGGAAAACGTTTTTTCCCATCTCGGCACCACATTCCGGACATGTGGAATGCAACAACTTGAAGTCCCAAACTCCCCAGCACGAGGGACAATAATCATGCGGAACCTTTTTGATGACACCATCTGTAATATAAGTATGGACGGTGGAACTGCTATCGACGCGAAATGGTTTCTTTTCTCCTCCAAAACAAGCGATTCCGGTTCTAACCATAGAGATTGATTTTTCTTTTTCCGAATCAAACACGTCAAGATCCATGTTGATGGAGATCGAATATTTTGTGGCAAGAGAAGCACACAAATCTTCCAGTTTCGCCTTTAATTCTTTTAGATGCCCCGCTTTATGCAATTCTTCAAATTTATCATAAACGGCGTCCGCTAACTTATCCAACTTGTCGAATTGATTCGGCTCCATTCCGCCCTCCCATTAAACGCCATGATTTATGTAAAAAACGAGAACCAATTTTTGAATTCTTCTTACTTTCAAGGTTGCACGTTATTGCGAATCCTCTCCAGAACGGTCCGATCCAATTTAGCAAGATCGTGTTCGCTGACAAGACCGTAAAGTTCAAAGCCATCCGCATAAAGCTGCAATTGTATTTCGGGACATTGTTCCGACAGGAAGTTCAACCAGCGCAAAAAGCTTTCTCTCGCTTGAGTATTCTGACCTAGCTCTTTTTCGGCTTTAGCCTTAGCCGCCCATGCAGAAACGCTATTTTCGGGATCCATACCCAAAGCAGCATTGAAGCACTCTAAAGCTTCCTCCCATCGGTTATTCTCCAGGAGCAAATTTCCTTTTTCCTGGAGCCAGCCGGTATTCTGCGGGTCAATGGCGATGACTTTATCGTAATTCTCAAGCGCATCCGTGAGATTACCAAGACAACCTAAACAATAAGCCTTTCCGCTATATATGAATTTTTCTTCGCTTGCTCGATATTCAACATTACTTGCTAAAGTTTTATCAAAATATTCTAGGGCAGTTTTAAATTCTTCCTTATCCATAGCCTCCCGTGCAAGCTTAAGGTATCCAACTTGATGCAATTCACGACGATAAATGGCCATATTGTTCCTTGGATGTCGCTTTTGAGGGATAAAATGACATGAATTTTTAAAAAGCAATTCTAACATCAATATTCATACTTATCTTTACGGTGGATAAATGCTTTCTTGCCTCCTTCCAAAATCTCAGCACCATGTTCACGTATACCTTGCTTTTTTAGAGGATCCTTAAGGGCGTTGTTAATAAATGAGTTTTCTATCGCTCCACTTACGTACCTTATTCTTGCTTGGCCAGCGGAAGGCGCAACTTGGAAGTCGGCTACAATTACTTGTTCAGCGTCAGTATTTAAAACAAGATTAGGGTTATGCGTGACAACAATAATTTGGCGCCGTTTCTTTGCTTGGCGGAAATAATCGATGAGATGCGCATACACAGATTTATTATCAAGGTTTTCCTCTGGCTGGTCTATGATAAGCGGTATCCCGCTTTTCGCATCTAACGTGAGGTACATAAGCAGCAACACAATCCCCTTCTTGCCGGGAGACAGCAACTCAATATATGTGTTCTGATATTTTATGCTATACGTCACACTAAAGAATGAAACACCGAAAAGCCATGCATCAAAATCGATCTGCCTCTTTCCCTTCTTGAACTGATTTTCGGCATCTGATCCCTTTCCATCTTCTTTGCCAAACGCCTGCATGAAACGTTCGACAAGAAGGTTGTATGTATCGGCATCTTCTACAAGTTCAATTTTCTCCGCAATAGATTTTATATCCTTAAACAATTGTTTATCGTCTTGATGATAACGACCAGATGCTTTAAAGTTAACAACCTCGCATGCCTTATCATAAAATCCATTTACATCAAATTCGATTCTTGCAGAATATCCGATTTGCTTCTCCCCTACATTCTCAGCGTCTATTTTTGCTTTAATGGGAGCACTAAGCGCTTCGAAAATTTCCTTTTCCTTTTGAAGAAGAATAAAATAATTTTTATAGGTTGTTTTTCTATCTTCGATTTTTTTTGCAAGGATAGGCATCTTAGTTTGTTCTATTTCAGCAATATTCTTCTCTAAGGCTGAAACCGTTTTCTTATTCTTCTCAATTTTGTCTTCAAAATCTTTGATTACATTTCTCGCATCAGAGGCGATGCTTGATTTTGCCTCTAACCAAGCGATTTCCGCATTTAACCCAGAAAGGGAAAGCTTGTTAATATAATCTGAAGTTATTTCGCCGATCTTTTTGTCTTTGCCAGAAACAGGTGATGCCTCCTCCGTTGCACCTTCTAGAACAATTATCTGTCCCGTTAGTTTCTTCCTCGCTTCTTCTAGTTTAGTTTTAAACTCTGGGTCTACAGTAAATTTCAATTTACTATGAATACCGCCTAGACCGATTGAATCAAGATCGGTTTTAATATCACTCAGTTCTTTTTCGATATGTTGAGACAATGTTGAGACCTTTGTCTCTATTGACTCTATAGTGCTTAACTGAAGTTTGCACTCAGCAATCTTTTCGTTAATTTCGTTCTTCTTGGCGTAAAGAATAGTCAGCTTATCTTCGATGGCTTTCTCTTCAGCGTCTGCAGGCTTAGGCTTTTGCTCGTTTAATTGAGCTATTTCTTCTTCGGTCTTCTTTTTTGTTGTCCTTTGAATCTCGAGACTCCCAATCTCTTCCCTTAATTTAGCGATCTCGCCATTGAGTTCAAAAATAAGTTTTTTGCAGCTACTCTTTTCCACCTCTACACTTCGTGTTCTCAGGCGTTTCAGGTCAGCAAATGTTGTTTGCCCAAGCCTGTCGGATATTGGAATATACTGAAAAACGATGTTTTCAATCTCTTGCCTTAATTCATCTGCGTGCTCAGGACGACATCTATTTTCAATAAAACTTTGGGAAAGGTATTTAACCTTTTTCTTAGTTTTATAATCAGTCAATTCTTCATCTATAACAATCTCGTCAGGGTCGCCCTCTTTCCATCGAATAGTTACCTTGCACTTATCAATCGTTTTTTCAATTTGTTTTGTTGGAGTTAAGGCTTTAAACACAAACGAGCTTGCATCGCCTTTTAGAAGCTCAAAATCACCGCATGCTAACGCTATAAAATCAGCAAGTGCAGTCTTACCTGCACCTTTTTCACCGATGATAGCAACTAAGTCTTCATTTAGAGGAAGTGGCGTCTCTTCAAACCAACCGTTGGAATTTGCAATTTCGACTTTATCAATCACATTCGCTAGATTTTTTCCTTTTGCAGGCATCTTGCCAATATGAATCCTATCTTCTGGCTCAAGAACAACCTGCTTAAGGCCTATAAATGTCGGGTCTGCTTTTATCCAGCAAAAGCGTTCGAGGTCTGGTCTAGTCTCAAGCTCCTGCTCCGTGTGAGCATCTGACCCATGGACGCAGGGAAACAATCTGCCGAATTCAGCAATAAATTCTTTCGGCTCTGCATAAGAGGCTTTGTCTTTGCCAAGGAACCAAGCAATGTCGTTAGGATTAGAATTAAAAATGCCGTGAGAGATTTGAAGCAGAGTCTTTCGCAATCCATAATCCTGCCCCCAATCGATATCGGACCAAAATTCGCTTTCTAGAAAAAGAAGATATTTCCCCTTAAAATAATCTGGTTTGTTGCGTAAAGCATTTACTATCTCATCTATTTTAAAAACGATATTCTTTGTGCCGGCAGACAAATCAGTATCGTGTTTAAAATCGGCCTGTTTCCTACACTCTTTGCCATAATCCTCTATAGCCTTCTTATCAAGCTTAATTTTAGAAAGCTCTCCGGCGCTACCGCTTCCTTTATAAAAATGAAGATCACCCAAAAACTGCGCCTTAATATCTTGCGGAGAAACTTCGTCACTAAATATGACATGGAAGTTTAATCGTTTCGGCTCTTTATTGCCCCGCTTACAGACTATATTGTCCAAACGAAATTCTATGTTAGGAAGGATTAATTCCACACTTCCAAGTTTTCCTTTGTAGTCGGTTATAAGCTTCTCGTACCCATCTATGGAAAAATAATCTGTAACACCAATAACCTTGATCTCTTTTTGCTTCGTAACTTCATCAAGCTTCTTAAAGTAAGAATCCCAATTACTAAACCCATTACAGAAAGAAGCTGGAGAATGAACGTGTAAATCCCATTTTCGCCATACAGATCCTCGTTCATACTTCATTTTTTACCGCCCTTTTTCTTTGAAGTCATGCGTAACGACATCCTTTAAAATCTTTTTGACACAATTCAAGCAAAAGACGATATTCGATTTTCAAAGTTTCCTTGCGACGCGCCATCTTAATAGCAGGCACTTTCTCGTCCTACAATTATCCTTAAATCTTTCCACCTGAAATATCAAAAAACCGCTCAAAGAAGCGTGTCAATTTATCTAAAACACTCTCGCGTTTTTTGGAACGCTCCCCTCCGGGAGAAAAACGTGATACCGGCGGCAAGACTTTGACCAGAGCAGTACCCGTGGTCGCAACCCTGCCATTACGGAACGCATCCCGAACAAACTGATAGGTTTTGTCGCGATCAAGATTTTCCTGTTTAATAATCGTTTCCAGTTCTTCTGTCTTTTTCTTTTCCACATACTTCTGCCAGTCCTCGTCAACAGAAGCATGGATATCCAGGGAAGCGATAAACTCGTTGATGAGATCTTTTTTGTTGCGCAATTCAACGCTTGAGTCGATGGCCTTGTTGATGTCGACAAGGATTTCGCGGTTTTTGATGTGGTCTTCGTGGTACTTTTTAACGAGACTCAAAATATAATCGATATTGATCTCAATCTGTTTGATCAGCTCCATCTCAAACACGATATCGTCGTTAATATTCTCCTTTTCAGCTTCACCGGTATTCCGAAATTCATTATAAAGGTCAATGTAGATGCTGTGATAGTCCTGCGTTTGGCGCTGGGTTAAAATTTCGTGACCGCTGAATTCGTCAAAAGTAACGAGGATATTTCGGACCCGCAAAATGGCGCTGTAAAGCCTGATGAAATCTTTTTGATTTTGTTCTCCGACGATCCGCTCACCAATCGGGAATTTTGCCAAAAGCTCTTGAACGAGAGAGGCATATCCACGGATTTCCTTGTCACCGTCTTTGTAGCCGTTGTAGTACTCCTCATACGTTTTTAGAAGAACGATTCCGCTGGCTTCCTTATCGCCAAAGAGGGCGATGGATTCATTGGTTGCTTTTTCCAGATTCCGAAAGCAAACAATATTTCCGAACGTCTTGACGCTGTTTAAAATGCGATTGGTGCGGGAATATGCCTGCAACAAGCCATGCAGGCGAAGATTTTTATCCACCCACAACGTGTTGAGCGTCGTGGCGTCAAAGCCAGTCAGAAACATGTTCACAACGAGCAGAAGATCCACTTCCCGATTTTTCACCCGCTCGCTGACATCCTTATAGTAATTCTGAAACTTATCGGAAGACGTGTCATAAGAGGTCCCAAACATCGCGTTGTAGTCTTGAATGGCGCTCTCAAGAAAATCCCTTGAGCTTTGGTCCAATCCGCTGGTGTCCTCGGAATTTTCGTCAATCACCCCATCAATCTCTTCCTCATTGATACCAAAGCTGTAAATCAGGGCTATTTTGAGTTTTCTATCGCTCGGTGCCTCTGCGATCTGTTTCTTGAATTCAGCGTAATACTTCTTGGCCACTTCGATTGAAGAGACGGCGAAAATAGAATTAAAACCGGCCAGCCTGCGATTCTTAAGCTTGTAAAAGCTGTTTCGTTTCGTTTTTTGATCGAAATGCTCGCGGATATAGTTCACGATATTGGCTAAACGTTTCGGTGAAGCAAGCACCGCTTCCCGGTCAATATCGCGCACTTTCTTGTCCTCAATATTTTCAGCTTCCTTTAAAGTCGAAACATAATCCACTTTGAACGGCAGAACATTTTTGTCCGCAATAGCATCGACGATGGTGTAGGTATGGAGTTTATCGCCAAAAGCCTGCTCGGTCGTCTTAAAATCCGGACGTCCACCCGCCGAAGCATTCACTGCAAAAATCGGCGTCCCGGTAAAACCGAAGAGATGGTAATTCTTAAATGCTTTCGTAATCGCGGCATGCATTTCACCGAACTGAGACCGATGACATTCATCAAAAATCAGCACCACATGGCCGTCAAAAATTGTATGTCCCTTGTTGCGGCCGATGAACCGGTCGAGTTTTTGAATGGTAGTGATGATAATGCGGGCCTTAGTGTCTTCCAGCTGTCGTTTCAATATCGAAGTACTGGTATTGCTATTGGCCGCACCTTTTTCAAACTTGTCGTATTCCCGCATGGTTTGATAATCAAGGTCTTTGCGGTCCACAACAAAAAGCACCTTGTCGATAGAAGACAGTTTACTTGCGAGTTGGGCGGTTTTGAAACTCGTCAGAGTCTTGCCCGAGCCGGTGGTATGCCAAATGTAACCGCCCGCCGCTACGGTTCCGAGTTTTTTATAGTTCGTGCTCACCTCAATCCTGTTCAATATTCTTTCCGTTGCCACAATCTGATACGGGCGCATTACCAAAAGCTGTTTGTCAGCCGTGAACACGCAGTAGCGGGTGAGGATATTAAGAAGAACATGTTTGGCAAAAAAGGTCTTGGCAAAATCGACAAGATCAGCAATCGGTTTATTGGTCGCATCCGCCCACCAGCTTGTGAATTCGAAGCTGTTACTGGTCCGCTTGCCTTTCTTTAAGGAGCCTTCGCTTAATTCTTTGATATGTTCCGCACGTGTCGTGTTGCTGTAGTATTTCGTGTGAGTGCCGTTCGAGATGACAAAAATCTGAACATATTCAAAAAGCCCAGAGCCCGCCCAAAAACTCTCCCGCTGGTAACGTCTGATCTGATTAAAAGCCTCCTGAATCGCCACCCCACGTCGTTTCAGTTCAATATGAACGACTGGTAAGCCGTTAACCAGCACCGTTACATCGTAGCGGTTGGCTCTTTGACCTTCTTCAGTGGCGTATTGATTGATAACCTGTAGCCTGTTTTCGTGAATTTTGTCTTTGCGGAGCAAATAGATATTTTTAACTGTTCCGTCATCTCTTTTCAGGTTCTTGATAAAATCTTCCTGAATCGTGGCCGTTTTTTCGGCAATACTCTGGTTGGGATTAGCTATCTCGCCCGTAAAAAAGCGATCCCATTCCATATCGGAGAAGGTGAAGTCATTCAGTTTTTCAATTTGTTTGCGAATGTTAAGAATCAAGTCGGTTTCGGAAGTGATCGCCAAATAGTCATAAGCCTGCGATTGCAACTGCTCGATAAACGCACGTTCCAGTTCCGCCTCACCTTGATACGATCTTGCAGTTCGGTACTCGGCTGAGTATTCCGCCACGACCGTACTTTGTGGATTTTCTGCCACCAACTTGTATTCTTTATTGCTTGGCATATTCTTTTTCCAACGGTTTAAAAGTAAGAAGTTTCTTTCGGTAGTATTCGTATTGTTTTTTTCGGGCATCGAGTTCCGCTGGCAAACCCATCGAAATATCATTTACCAGTGCTTCGAATTTATCGAGAATAGCAACGATGCGTTCCTGTTCATCAAGAGGCGGAATCGGTATAAGGTAAGACTCAAAATCCCTAACACGAACATGTGGCACTCCACTGCCTTTTTTCATGGAATGGATTGTTTCCTGTTTTTGCTTCAATAAGTAATAAACAAATTTAGCTTTTAGCAGGGCGTGATCCACACGAACGCTGAACGCATCTGTGAGAAAGATCGGTTGGTTCCAGAAACTTACTAACCCCGCGTAAGCGCCAGACCTAGCGACAACGATAGTCTCTCCGCTTCTGTTACTCTCGTTGTGAAAATAAATAGGGCTGGGCGCATTTGCAACAACCGGAATTTCACCAGCTGTGGTTTCCTTAGCCGTTATGGCTGTCCCTCGCATAAGCTGGCCGACCTCCGCCAGTGACTTCCATTCAACATCTTCTTCAAACGTCAATAGTTCTTCGCTATAATAATTATATTGGTGTTTTCTCGCCTCCAGCTCCGCCTCCAGCTCCGCCTCCAGCTCCGTAAAGTTATCTAAAATTTTCACGATTTCTTGTTGAACGGCAAGTGGTGGCGTAGAGATTCCAATCTCTAACATCTTTCCTTTAGTCAACTTTGCTCGAGTTCCGCCAGTCAAGTACGGAACAAAGTTCATATTTTTAAGGTAATGAAATAGGAATCTGTTATCGAGATCACCATTTCCTCTTACAACATGAACGTGATTATTTGCCCAAAATTTACCCGAAGCAAATTGTATTGAATAATTCTCCAAACTTGCGGAACCATCTTCAGCAATCAGCACATAATCGCCTTCATGGGTAAAACCCTCAACGTAATCTTGAATGTTGTTCGCGCCATAGTATGGAATTTCACCCGCTAGGCGCAAACTTGACTTTACCGGCTTTCTTTTATTGTCCGCAATTTCACAAATTTCTCCTAATTCCTTAAGCTCCACACCATCGGGACAAATTCCGGCGATTAGTTTTTCAATTTTATTCATAGACTTATTCATGCTTGTTTTCAATATCAGCAACAATTTCATCAATCGCCGTGCGCAGTTCATTTTGCCGCGTAACGATGCCTTTTATTTCCGCATTGAGTTTCTTAATATCGATCACTTCGCGGGTGTCTTTTTGCGCTACATAGGTGGATACCGCGATGTTGTAGCCGTTTTCCTCAATAGTTTTGTAATCTACGAGCTTCGCGAAATGTTCGATATCATCACGTTTGGTAAACGCCTTGAGGATTTTGGCGCGGTTTTCATCGCTCAGCTTGTTCTTGTTGCCGCCTCGGACAAATTCGGTTGATGCGTCAATGAACAGGATTTTATTATCTTTCTTGCTTTTTTTGAGCACGATGACACAAGTTGCGATGGTCGTGCCGAAGAAAAGATCGGGCGGAAGCTGGATCACGGTATCGATGTAGTTGTTATCCACCAGATATTTGCGAATCTTCTGCTCTGCGCCGCCGCGGTAAAGAACGCCCGGAAATTCAACGATAGCCGCCGTGCCGCTCGTGGAAAGCCATGAGAGCATGTGCATAGTAAAGGCAAGATCGGCCTTGCTTTTCGGGGCCAGAACTCCCGCAGGGGAGAAGCGAGGATCATTGATGAGAAGAGGATTGCTGTCGCCATCCCATTTGATTGAATACGGTGGATTGGAAACGATAGCGTCAAACGGTTCGTCATCCCAGTGCTTTGCGTCGGTTAGCGTATCCCCGTGGGCAATATCGAAGTGATTGTAATTGATATCGTGCAAAAACATATTGATGCGGCACAGGTTGTATGTGGTGAGATTGATTTCCTGCCCAAAGAAGCCTAATCTCACGTTTCCCTTGCCGAGAATCTTGGCAAACTTTAGAAGAAGCGAACCAGACCCGCAGGCCGGGTCATAGACCTTGTTGACTTCCTTCTTACCCACAGTCGACAGACAAGCAAGCAGTTCGCTCACTTCCTGCGGCGTAAAAAATTCGCCTCCGGATTTTCCCGCGTTGGAAGCGTACATGGTCATCAAGAACTCATAAGCGTCCCCAAAAGCGTCAATCGTATTGTCGTAATAATTACCCAACCGGAGGTCGCCGATTGCTTCCAAAAGCTTCACAAGTTTCTGGTTTCTTTTCTCAACGGTATTTCCTAGCTTGCTGGAATTTACATCAAGATCGTCAAACAAACCTTTGAGATCATCTTCGCTGTCCGAACCCTTGGCCGATTTTTCAATGTTGCGAAATACCGCGGCGAGCGTTTCGTTAAGATTAGCGTCCTGACGCGCTTTCGCGCGGACATTGACAAAAAGCTCGCTCGGCAAAATGTAAAATCCTTTTTCCTTCACCGTATCAGCACGCCCGAATTCAGCTTTCTTGTCCGGTATCTTGGTATAGTCAAAATCTTTATTGCCACTGCGCCGTTCGTCTTCATTGATATAGCTGGTGAGATTTTCACTGATGAAGCGGTAAAAAAGCATCCCTAAGACATATTGTTTGAAGTCCCAGCCGTCCACGCTGCCGCGCAGATCGTTTGCGATTTGCCAGATGGCTCGGTGCAGTTCAGCGCGTTCCTGCTCTTTGGTTGTATTGAGATTATTTGCCATTTATGATCTCCGTGTCTTTGCAGGTCGCTGCTTCCTGACCCAATTATCCACTTCCTTCAAATCAAATCTCCACTGCCCGCCTACTTTTGAAGCTGGCATCTTCCCCTTTTGGCAAAGCCGGTAGATCTTCTCCCTAGATACTTGCAGATAGCCAGCTATTTGCTCAATCGTTAGCCATTTATCAGTCATTTTTTATCCCTTAAATTCGGTCCAAAATTGGATTGCGAAAATTGACCAAATTATACCAAGGAATGACTGCCAAGGCATTGACTTTTACTGGACTATTCCTGGGAGGGATTTTACAGGGTAAGAGCGACAGCGTCATGTCGCGAGGAGTTTTGAATGTCACTTTCCGACGAAATACGACAATATTTTTCGTTTCAGAGCCTATGACGTCTAAACCTTCTTGCATTTAGTAGCGCGAGAGGATCCGGATATTGTCTTCCGGTATGAGCGGCAGCGTTCTCACGCTGGAGCCGAATATATTCCGCGATATAGCAAAGATTCCCTTGAGCAATAAGTAAGTCAGGGGCCGTAGAAGCTAATTTTACAAGTTCTTCCCGCCTCACTCCGGCTACTACAGCAAACCCTTCCACACGATTGGGAAATAGACACCACAGAGCGGAACGTCTCGCATCTTCCTGAGGAACAGAATCATCCCTACCCTGAAAATCAAAATAAACTGGAACTGAACATGTAAGCCAGTTTGCAGGGAAACATTCATCAGGAAACGACGAAAGAAAAAAGCCCTTAACTGTTTGTCTGAGACTCCTAAAACCTTTACAAAATCGCGGGTAGTCCCTTATGAGACGCGTACCATCAACAACCCATAACATATTTTTATAGAAACGTTCGCGGCTTTGCATTTCATCGGGCTGGATTGCGGAACGTTGAAATTCTATTACCAATCCACTAGTTGTTTTAATGTCTGCTTTATGTATTTCTCCGGATGCAGGATCTCTGTGGATTATTTCTTGGCAATTTTCAGGAAAACGATTTTTCCATGCTCTGTGCCATTCCGTTTCATTCTCCCACCACGAATCACATGAAATTTTACTTTTGTGCGCCCAATGCTTAATTCTTTCTTTCCCGCATTTAGCAATCATAACGCTTTGGCAAATGTCACAAGTACCTCGCAGTCCTTGCTGAGCTTCCGCCTTAACTCCGTTTATTTGAGCGAATTTCATAGTCCGGTCCTTGTAAGCAATTTTCCAAACGCATTTCCACAAATTGGATGCAAATATTACTTTTCGGGCAGACGATCAAAAACGGACACCATCATGAGACATTTCGATTTTTTAGCCACAGATCAAAAACATATCCAGTCGCAACCCGAAATTGAGAAACATCCGATTCGAAACAATAGCACACCGTTTTATCCCCTGCGCTTCCGAGAAAATTTCTAATATCCGTTAAAAATTGCTCGGCTGTTTGCAAAAAAAAGCTTAGTTTTTCAACCGCAGGGATCCAAAAAGAACTTTCGCCTGGCTTCTCAGGCTTTAAATGGCCAATTCTTTTATTTCGAAAATCTGACAGATTCTTATAATCTTGGCCGCTTACTAACTCGTTCATGCCAACAAAAAGTTTATCTGCTTCAGGAATATCCAGAAAACGATTCTTAAAAATATTCAAATAATCTCCATATATTTTACAAATAGTCAAAACCATCATATCCCGAGCCACGCGCTGCAAATTAGCCCAAAAAGTTTTACCGCATCCTCCATTGTTCACCTTACTCGCATTTTCCCCAATGTGTCCCCAAAGAAACAAAGTCATTCGAAAATCATAAATAAGCGCATGGAAATGCTGACACAAATCATCCATGGTTTCCGAATCAATATTTTTATTTCCAAATTTAACTTTCATAGATGCCTTTCTTTAAACAAAATTCGCATTCTGCATAAATTACGACTCTCAGAAATTCGGTCCAGCCCCCTCCCAGAGGACTTAGCATCTAGCTGACGAGCGCATAGGAGGTTGGGACATTCACGATTTTATATTCATCCCTTTTTATATTGTTTCTTAATCCTTGGTTCCCGTGCCCGATCGTTTGCATTTTGTTTTTGGGTCCACTTTGGTGCCCAAACTACCCGGTTATTTGTAATGGAGTAATGAGACTGGCAAGGCAGGTTCCAGTTTCCTATCGAGGGATAGAGCGAAACGGTTTTGCCATCAAAAATCAGTTTCCAGCCCGCCGGTGAAAGCGGCGTTACGACCTCCCGTCCACAGCCACAACAACACTTGTGCAGGACGGTGCAATAGGTGTACGAAATATAAAGCGTTCGCTCCTTGAGTTCATTGGGGATGAACTCCACGAATTCATGGCTGAGAACGATCTCATGCGCCATAAACATCCTCCGATATTAGTTGATTCGATCTAATCGTATAGGCGCAATAATGCTCTTTGGTCACATCGTCAAAATATCCGCAAAGCTTCTTCCATTTGATAACTGCAAGAGCCGCGTTCAATGCGCTTAGTTCTGAAATTTGGACATTTTGGGAATATTCATTGGGCGCTTCGCCATCGGATAAAGCAATGCGACTGTTGATGTGATCACGCTTGTCTACGGTGCTGGCCGTAACCGTGACAATCCCTGCAAGTGTATTGTTTTCTCCAAGTTGGATTCCCATCCCTACGTCAATGAATGGAATACTCCATTCTTGCAGTCGCTCGATAATTAACCGCTTGCTTATGCCTTTATCGATGCAAATGAAGACAAAATTCATATTCTTAAGTTGCTCGATCGTATATTCATCAACGAAGAAGTCGTGAGGAATAATCCTTTTTCGCATCTGCGAATATATGCTTGCAAGATAATGGGCTTTCCGATGTTTTTTGCCAAGTTCGTCTCTTGATGGCGCTCCGGGGCATCTAAACGCATTGTGGTTCAAGAAAAGATCGTGGTCAAAAAGATGAATCTCCTCGACGGGCGTCTTGGCAACAAAGTCAAGCACGTAACTGCCTGTTGCGCCAGCACCTACGATGGCGATCTTCTGCCCCTCCAACTTTTGATTGGCTAGGACAATGCCCGCTTTGGTGGGTGCGGTATCGAGGTAGTTGAAGATTGAATCATCCTCTTCATCGGGCACAACCACGGGATTAGTATAGGCCGTAACGGTTGGATCGATCGCCTGTGCCGGACTACAAACAATTGCGATATAAGTTTTTATCTTCTCGTAATAATCCACATATCTGCCAGCTGTCGGACCCGTTGTGGGTTTCCTCGAAATTTGATGGTTGGGGGCAAGACCATCACCCAGAGATTGGTTGACGTTTTGAGTTACTCCGGGCAAGACAGAGCCGTGCTCGTCACAAGGCGGGTCACCTACAAAAAAAATGACATGCGACGTCGGGGCAACGGTGACTTCTCCAGCGAGGTCAAGCACGGATGCAATAATTCCGCGCTTGACCTCCTTGGCGGCGTTCACATAAGGAACGCCGCAGACGAATAAGTACTTCGACTTGCTGGAGATATCTAAACCTTCAGCACGAAGTCTGCTCAGATCGGTATTAAGACTGACCAGTTTCTGTGACATCGAACTTCATTCCGTTTTGGAGCTGAACGCTTTTACCAGGGGTGAGGCTCCCCCCCTGATTGCCGTGACTCCAGGTAACCGTAAAAAATGCGTTCGGTGGAACGGGATTAAAGGCTAACGCCACAACCCGCTCGAAGGTGATGGATGGTCCTGGTTCCTTTTTGGGCCGCCCGTTGACGATGATGTTGAATTCATTGTGATTCATATGTCCTCCTGTTCTATTAGCGACCTTTTTCTTAATCTTTCTGGCACAACCGCGCCGCTTTTAACGGTTACGCTTTCAGAATAAATTTTATCAAGCCCGCTAAGTTTGTCAAGCAAATAAAATTAGCGCGCTTGACATCCTTAGCGTTCAGCGATATCCTATGGCTGTCAGGAGGTGATAACCATGCCAGAAAAAGACCAGAATCTAGGCCAATATCTTAAAGAACTCCGGATAGTAAAAAACCTTAGCCTGCGCGATGTTGAGAAAGCCACTAACAATTCCGTGTCAAACGCGTATTTGAGTCAATTAGAGTCAGGGAAAATTTCCAAACCCTCCCCTCACATATTAGAAAGTCTCGCAAAAGTCTATGAAGTGCATTACGAAGACCTTATGGCTGTAGCAGGTTATATGCGTTCATCCAAAACAAAAAAAAGTGGCGTCGCATTTTTTAACCAGCATGATCTCAGCGCCGAAGAAAAAAAGAAGTTGCTAGATTATTTGCAGTTTCTTAGAAAACAGAAATAATGAAAAAAGATGATTCAAGCCTCCATCCGGAAGAACTGAATAATGTGCGAAAACATGCTCGGTTGCTTCTTAATCAAGCAGATGCCCTTAATCAGCTTCCCACCCCCGTTGACCGATTAGTCGCAACGGCAAAGCTTACCGTTAATCGCGAAGTTTCCCTTAGCCAAGACGAAAGTCTCCTGTCAAGATTCAGCACCAACATAGGTAAGATCGCTCGACCTCATCTTCATGGTGTTAAAAAGCTTCTCGGCCTGCTTCATGTACCCTCCGGTGAGATTTGGATTGATCAATCTCAACACGAAAGCAAAAAAAAGTTTATTAAACTTCATGAGACTGGTCATGGATTTATACCTCATCAGAAGAAAATGTATGAATTTATGGAGGATGGCATGCTCGAACTCGCTCCGGAAATCGAAGACCAGTTTGAACGAGAAGCGAATAATTTTGCATCCGAAACACTATTCCAGTTAGATAAATATGAAAAAATGGCCGCGGATTACGAAATCTCAATAAAAACGCCTTTGGATTTGTCGAAAACATTTGGGGCGTCAGTATATTCAAGTATGCGACGATACATCCAAACTCATTTTGCTCCATTAGCCCTAGGCGTATACGACTTACCAAATCGTTCGCAAGGGACTAATTTGTTTTCCTTAAGAAGAGCGGCGATGTATTCTCCTTCCTTCTTCAAAGAATTCGGTGCGGTTCATTTTCCAGCAACATGCACCGAATCCGATTATTTAGGATCGATATTAATGAGGGCAAAACTCCAGACTCATCATATTTGTTCGCTTAGAGACCTGAATGGGGACATCTACGAATGCGCTGTCCATGTTTTTTCCAATTCCTATGAAAAATTTGCAATGCTCATTCCTCTCAAAAAATCTTCGAAGAAACTATTGATTCATTGCTTAAATTAATTTTTAAACCTTAGGATGTCGCTTTTTGAATTCAAAGCGACATTCGGGAAAAGCCAGTTAGGCGGTTGTGAACCAGCCCGGAACACAACCGCCAAGCCCATAGGGGCCTTTTCACTGAGGACTGCCGTCCAAAATCAGCCGACTAAGGCGAGATCTTCTTTTTGCCGGTATGCTTGCGCCACCGGGAATGTCAGCATAAATGTAGTGCCGCACCCTTTGAAACTCGAAACGGTGATACTACCGCCGTTCCTCCGGACGAGCGCGTTAACGATACAGAGACCGAGACCGTTCCCGCCATTTTGCTCTTTCGTTGTTACAAACGGTTCGAAAAGACGGTTCAGGATCTCTTCGGGTATGCCGGGACCTGTATCGGCAATCGTGATCGTCGCTATCGGCACTTCTTTAGCCCGGAATCCGAGGCTCGCCCGGATGATCAATTTTCCCTTTTCTTTTTGATCGGAAGACTGCGTATTTTTCCCATAAGACATGGCTTGCGCGGCATTATCCGCAAGGCAATATAGAATCTCCGTAAGATCATTCTTGTCGCAAAGAACATTGGGAAATTCGCTGGCAATATGACTTATGATCTCAATATGTCCGGATTTTGAGCGCTGCCTTTGTAACATTCCGGTTACTTCCTGCCAAACATCCTTGACCGAGGTGTGTTCGATATCGCCGGATGCTTTGGGAAGCGCCTTCATGGCAAGCCCGATTCTTTTCGTGATTAAAAGCGCCTTGTCAGTTTGAGAGTAAATGCGCTTCATCATTTCCCGGGCATGCTGCAAGGCTTCATCGTCATCGCGGAACCGTCCTTCTTCGAATCGGCAAAGGTGCGATTCGACGTATCCTTTCACGGTATACAAAACGCTCACGAGATTGTGGCGCATTTCCAACATGCTGTGCTCCTTCTATTCTGAATTTTACTTCTGCTTCAAAATACTCGATCGGATCAGCTAAATGATGCGCTGCCGTCTGAGAAATTTCGAGATACGTAATTTTTGTTCCTCCGAAAGCTCAAACAAACCAAGTTCCGCCTTCGAAATATCCGAAATGCTGACTCCTGTCCGCTCAAATAATTCGATCTTGGTAATCCCCCGCTCCTTGCGGCGTTGAAGAAGGCTTGCGCCGTATTCTTTGAGCATACGGTGGCGAGTAATTCTTCTCGCTTCTTCCATGGGCATTTCCATTAGCTCCATCATTCCTTCTCCCTTCTGGGAATTTATTTAAGTGTTTCCGAATCACTCACGCTGTCCGTGCGTGTCTGGCCCCTGAACTCTTTCCGTTTTCCAAAGAGCTCATCAAGGTAAAGCGTTTCCCGAAGATTTAATAACCGCTGCCTCGCATTTAAACGTTCTTCCTCATCCTGAGAAAGGACGTAACACTTGATAGATATGGAGGCATAAACCCAATGCATCAGAACATCGACCGGCATCCCCGAAAGAGACTGCCCGAGAAATTCATTCTGCCCTAAAAGAAGCGAAGATATGGTTTCCTTGGGCATTTGAAACCTCAACGCATTGCGTTCGAGAATATTTAAAAGCAAGGTCGTTGTCTCATTGATGAAATAAAAGGATGTGAATGGAAAAACCCGATGCTCAAAGTGAACGTTGTTGGAGGCTTTGTCCAGATATGGAATGGATCCTTGCGGCTCCTCCATTTCAGCAAGCATGGATCTCGCCCCCAAGCTCCGCTTCGACCATATTGATTCGCCTGCGATAATAGCGGTGATTTACGAACAAACGGTAAAGCGCGGCGCATCGCCTCGTGATTTTCTTGAAGGTTTTCTTATGGCTTTTCATAGTTTCGCTCCTGTGGTTTCAGATTTTAGATTTATGTCAAAAACCGTATAGAGAGTCTGGGCAAAATCGATGGCGCGGCTTCTCTGTGAAGGCTTAACATCAGGGAGCTTTTGAACGAACCGCTTAAGCCATACAAAGACCCGGCGAAATCGTTTCTGGTTCTCATTCGCGAGCATGTGGTGATAAAGGTCATCCAAGAAACAGCACACTCCATTTACGACCCTCGCCTCGGATTTGTGCTGTTTGGCTTGGATGAGAAAGATAAGGACCGTCATCTTGTTGTTGAAATAACCTTTGAACAACTGGCCGAGCAGGTGTTCTTCCGACAAAAGATGCTGGTCCTTCGGGTCATGAATTGCCGTCCCGTTCTCCTGACCCGCTCTTTCTTTGATATCGATTACTTTTAAGTTCGTCATTTTCTTGTCCTCTACTAGAGGCATAGCATCAGAAAATCTCACCGGCAAGGGTTTAGCAAAAAGTTATTTAAAAATTCTCTATGGGCAACTTGCATACCCTCAAAATCTATGATATCCTTCTTAGTAAGATAATTGGCATAATCGTTGTTTTAAAAAACTAATGAGCTCAGCAGTCGGGAGGTGGCTATGTATGACGAGATAGGAAAAGACCTAGTGGAAAAGAAAGTTGGTAAACGGCCTATTCGAGCACCCCAATGGGGAAAAGCTGTCCAGGCTCTGCTCGTCCAAAAAGCAGGCTCAAAACAGCCCATGCCTGTAAGTTGGCTTGCCAACAAAACAGGAATCAAAGATAAAAATATACACAACCTTATCGGGGGACGGATACAGGATATGTCTTCTGATAAACTCGTTAAGATCGCGGACGCTTTTGGAATCTCATTCTCCGAGTTTGCAAGACGGGCTATGGCCGAGAATCAGGGGAGTTTCTTCGTTTGTGGATTCGATGAGAGAGGATCTATTAATTACCATCAGCACGGATTCACCATCCAGTCCTTGAGCCCGCAGACAAACTCTCAGCGGGATTTCTTTTTCGGAAGAATGGCCTTAAAACCGTTCAAGGAGCTTCGCAAATGGCAGTTCAGGGAAAACTCAACCGTAGCGATTTTCGTGGAATCAGGAACGCTTGAAATGACCTACGGAGACTTGCCGGTTAGAAAGATCTCTTCTAACGAATCGGTCTATTTTGATGCGGGAGTGCCCCACAAAATCAAAAACATTGATTCCATTGAGGCGAAACTATTTATCGTGACCTGCCCATCTATCTTTTAGGCTTTTTTCTCAGGAGATTATGCCTGACGCATATTCTTTTGAGAACGTCGACAAGTTTTTCGAAATCTGTTGGCTTCGCAAAAACACGATGCCCTAATTTCTTTGCCCGTTTCATTTCCTCTGTATTATCAACACCGGTGAATATCACGAAGTCTTTTGGAGAACAACCTTCGCCCGCCTTGAATCGCTCAATTAGTTCATCGCCCCACATATGCGGCATCTTGATGTCGATGATACCGATATCCGGTTGAAACTCACGTGATACGCGCAATGCTTCATCACCAGAAAACGCGGATCTTACCTCGTAATGAGCATCACCAACGTCTCGCACGAGAACGTCTTGAAAGAAGTCGCAGACTTGTTCTTCATCATCGACAACCAGTATCTTGGCGCAAGGTTCGTAGCCGGGTTCGATTTCAATAGGGCTTTCCGCTTCCCCGCTATTTTCGAAAACCCTCTCTATTACGATATCCAGATCTTTTAGGCTGTACGGCTTTGTAATGAATGCTTCGATGCCCAAATCCTCGCACTCCTTCCCCATATCACAATAAGCGGTCAGAATGATTACGGGAATCTTGGAGTGGCGGTTGCGAATGGACTTCAGCACCTCTAGGCCCCCCATCCCGGGCATTTTTAAATCGAGAATGATGAGGTTTATTTTATCACCGCGCTCCTCGATGATTTTCAGAGCCTCTTGACCGCTTCCGGCAGTGAGAGTTTCATAACCAAGCGGTTGATACGTTCGCGTAAGAAACCAGAGCAAATCTTCCTCATCATCAACGAATAATATCGTTCCTTTAATTTTAGGCGCATCCACCATATACAAGTCCCCCCTATTTCTTCCAATTCATCGCTTTTTCAACTGATTCTTCGAGTTCCTTTAAACTGCTCGGCTTGCTGATACAAAATAAAGCGCCGTTTTTTAACGCTTCCTTTTGAACATCCTGATATGCGGTAAAAAGAATCATTTTTTGTCCGGGATTCTTTTGATGAATTTCTCTGATAACCGTAAGCCCATTAATCTCATCTTTTAATCGAACGTCAATAATGGCTACGTCAGGTTTCTCGTTTAAAAGAATCGAAATAGCTTCCTTCCCAAACTGGGTTTTAAGAACCTCATAGCCTACTTCTTTAAGGTATCCCCCGATAAATTCCAAAAGGTCTTCTTCATCGTCAACTATTAGAACCTTTGCCATGTTATACCTCTCCTACAGCGGGAATAAAGATACGAAAAGTCGTGCCTTCACCACGCGCCGACTCAAGCTCAATATCACCTTTATGGGCTTCCACCATTTTCCGAATAACATAAAGACCAAGGCCTGTTCCTTTGTCTGCGCCCTTGGTCGTGAAAAATGGAACGAAAATTTTTTGTTTATCAGCATCCGACATTCCAATCCCGTTATCGGTTATGACGAGCTCCACGCCTCGCCTCTTATGACGAAGTATTTCCTTTGCTGAAAGAATAATTCGACCTCTTTCTGGATTCGAGGGTTTTTCAAGGGTTCCTAGCTTCCAAGCTTCCTCTTTCATTTTTATTGCATCAAAAGCATTGTCCAGAAGGTTGAAAAGAATTTCCTCGAGCTCGCTGAAGTTTCCATAGACTTTTACGAGACCGTCAGGGATCTCATCACGGAAATCAATTTCGGAAAGCGTTCGCTTGCATTCCCATAAACGAATGCAAGTTGAGGTTAGCTCCCGGATCATAACGGGCTGAAAACCTTCACTTAATCTACTGAAGCTTAATAGCCTCTTAACAATTTCGGAACCGTGATCGGAACTTTTCATAACACGGCTACAAACGCCATCGAGAGCTTCTACCATTTTTCGTTGATCGGGAAAACTGCTGTTCTCTTGAAAGAATTTTGTGAGCTTTTTGAGTTCCGTCATATGAGCTGATTCCACTCCGAGTTTGATGACGGCAAATCGATTATTGATCTGATGAGCAATCCCGGCAGCCATAGTTCCTAAGTCCGCCATTTTTGCCGCTTGGAAAAAGTGCGCTTGCTGCTGTTCAAACTCGGTCAGGAAAATACAATTCTCGATGGCAAGAGCCGCCTGATTGGCAAGGGTAGAAAGCGTATCGAGATCGCTTTCGGTATAAAGACGTTTTGATTTTTTATCACCGAGCACTACAAATCCTAGCAAACGATCCTGAACAAAACTTGGCACGATCACCGCCGCGTCGAGCTTCTCCATTTCCTGAATGATTTCGCCAGAAGTCACAGGCCCTTGAGCCCGGATTTCTTCAAGCATCAGTGGCTCCTTGGTATCTTTGATGCGCTGAATCAGCGAAGCAACTTCAGAAATAGTATCACTCCCTTGCTTGCGATGGTCTCCACGGGCCGCCTTACAGATGAACTGCTTACTTCCACTATCCCAAAGGAAAATCCGAGCGTGAGTGATTCGAATGGTTTTGGTGAGAATGTGAACCATTAATCTTAGCAGACGGTTCAGATCCTTTATAAGGGTCATGCCCTTCGACGCTTGAAGGAGGGTCTGCTGATAAGCTTTCTGTTCTCTCAAAAGGACTCCTTCTGCCCTGCGCTGAACGGTCATATAAATAAATGGGCCTATGAAGCTCAACAAACTGAATAACCCGGCAGGGAGCATCCACCAGTTAACACCAAATTGCCGCTCAAGAAAACCTCTCATCTGGAAAATCAGGAAGGCAGGTATTCCAACAACGCCACAGTAAATCAAAATGAAAATGCCCGTTCGGGTCACTGCGAGCCGAACATCCATTAGGCGATATTTGATTATGACATATGCCGCAATTCCGACATATGCTGAAACAAGAATATTTCCGATCGGAGGTATGGGGATTCCATACCACAAGATGTAATTGGTTGCTCCACCTATCCATCCAATGGCTGTCGCTATTAAAATGTATCGCATTTGATTGCGGACCAGTCCAGAAGATTTCCTGAATTCTTGATAGATGAGTACCGCTCCGTAAATAACGAGACCAATCCAGAAGAACAAAAAGGGATGAAATAATGGGCCAGGGTCCGGCCAGAATTTGAAAGATAATTTGGCGCTTACACCGGAAACGAAAAATGGCGTAAAACAAAAAAGCGCAGAACAGATTGCAAAAAAATAAGCCCATCTTAATGTTTTCTTTCGGCTATCCACTTGATTCAAAAACGCCAAAATATGATGCAAATAAAAAATGGGGATAAAACTTGCCCCAATCATTAACCCTCTCGAATAAAAAAGTGCCGTCTGATAATTGCTTGCGTTTTGCCACAAAAAATAGGCAAAACTCCACACGGCGACGGAAAGGGAGAAGAAGAAATAAGTGATATTTTTGAGGCTTCGGCGATTCTGCCTGATGACAAAAATTCCAAAAACGAGGCTAACGACTCCGTTAATTAAACTGCTGATAATGCAGTAAATTACCATGCGGATGAATTCTTATGACGGCTTTTGAGCAATAACATACTGGATGATGCCCTGTTGTTCGAACTCTGTTCTTAGATTTTCTTTATTGAAACCTGCCGCAAGAAAAATTCGCTTAAACTCGTCCTCGCTTCGATAAATTAACTGCCATTCTCCGACCCATTCTAAAAAATAAAATGAAGGGTTTTGATACTTTTCCCCGAAGTTTGCAATAAATAGCAAGCCGTTCGGTTTTAGGAGCCCTTTTAACGCATCGATTAGTCTTTGAGCCAAACGTTCATCCAGATAATCAAAAAGCCCTAGCGAAAATATCATGTCGTATCGTTCTTTCGGGATGGCTTTTTTAAAAGCAATTCGCACGGCGTTTTCTTTGTGGAAATTTACGAATTTCAAGTTGTTTCCCAAAATATTTTTTGCATATTCAATGGCATTCTCATCTTGGTCATAGCAATCGATGAAAAGATTGCGATGACCGGCAGGGATTTCTTCGAGCATCTCGCTGATATCTCGGCAAGGGCCAGAAGCTAGGTCCATTATTTTCAAAGTCTTGCCCTCATTTGTTTTTACTAAAGACCCAATGAATTTCTTAATGTCTTCTTTTCGATTTCGAATAGCAAAAGCCGCCGCTGACATTTGGGAATAATTATCAAAGAGGCGGGCGAAGCCCGTTGTTTTAGGGTCGTTCCGATATATATCATCTATGATTTTAAAATCGCCTGCATAGCCATACGGCTTCTTAAGACTCCAACAAATATGCTCACCATGCAAAAAATCTGCCCGAAGATGATTGACGAAAATTCTTTTTAGTTTATAGACGCTCGCCTCGTCGCCTTTCGCCAGTCGTTCTTGTTCAAAAAGCATTAAGGCTCGAAAGATGGCATTTATTTCCTGATTAAAAAGGCTCTGGTATTTTCCCCAATCATTGGGATTGGCATCCAAATGAGTTTTTATTTCTCTGGCGACTTCACGATATTTTTTAATGCGCTTTCTCAATGATGTCTCCTGATTCTTAAGGAGAGTGTCGATTTTGGTCATTTGTCCACTCACGCTCCTAGAGCCTTCTTCACTTCTTCCAAAAACTGGATAAGATCAAAAGGCTTTAAAATATATGCTTTAGGTTTTAATGTTTTTGCGTCTATCTCAGCCTGTGGGTCGGCGTATCCGGTCATAAAAATTCTCGGAACTTGTTTAACTCCACGTTTCATCATTACATCCAAAATTTTTCTTACTGTTTCAATTCCATCGATTCCCGGCATACGGATATCGCTGATGATGAGGTCGAAATCAACGGCCTCGGCCATGGCCGTCGCTTCATCACAACGTTTCGCTACAAGCACCTCGTAACCACTTTTTTCAAGCGCAAGCACAAGGCTTTTTGTAATGAGTTCTTCATCGTCAATTACGAGGATTTGTTTTTTCATCTTCCGCTCCATGCTCTTTCAGTTCACGCTCAAATAACCATTTGAACTGTTTCAAATAATACTCTTTGAAAGCGTCTTTCAAACGTTTTTTGTCTTTTTCAATCTTGCGAATTATCCAAACCCCTAGGACCCCACAAACAATAACGTCTAGCCAGAAAAATACCACCCAAAAAGGACTGTTCGGTCCTATGTCCATAGACACCCCCACATTTAACCTTTTTAAGTTATCGGACTTTTGGAAATATCCTAGAGGGGAATTCCCAGGAAATGCGATAAAGATGATGGTTCGAATTTTGGGTTATTCCACACCCGATTCGGATCATTGCGTAAGAGACGCACTCAATAAGAGTCCATAAAAACCGTTTCGAAAAGTAAGAGCCGTATTCATTTAGACGTAACGTCTATTTGTCTATATTAGGACCGGTAAGATCGCCGGGAAATAAGATCGAATCGATTAAGTCCTTGGAATTTAAGAACTCGTCTTGGAACGGTGCCCGGTATTTTTAATGAGCGTTTTCATTGCGCGATAATGGAACCCTTTCGGAAAGCACGAATTTTCTCCGAAGCCGTGCACGGGGATGATATTGGGCATGAACCTGTTGAATGTGCGCAGGCAGAATTCTTGTGTAAATTTGCGTGCTTGTAATACTGCTGTGACCCAGAAGTTCCTGGATATAGCGGATATCTGCTCCATTTTGAAGCATTCCGATCGCACAGGCATGACGAAGGCTGTGGGCTTTCAGCCGCTTCCCTTTCCGTGCGCCTCCCATCACGAGAATCAATTCCTTATATTTCAGTTTATTCCCCCACATGCTCAGAAAAAGCTTTTTCTCGCCCGTGATGGCCGCCTGATGTTTCCGGACATCCTCGATGTAAGCTTTAAGCGATTCGGTCGCTTTTCTCCCGAACGGCACGACCCTGTCTTTGTTGCCCTTCCCGTTACGCACCAGGATGGTTTTCTTCCGAAAATCCACGTCGTAAATATCAAGGTTCAAAAGCTCATTAGCGCGGATGCCCGTGGAATAAAAGAGTTCCAAGATAGCTTTGCGCCTTTTCCCGACCATCGACGCCGTTTCCAAGCCGTCCAGTATCTTTTGTATTTCACCAGTAGCCGGAATATCTTGGGGTAGCGTTTTGCCGCCCTTCGGGAGTTCCAGCGCATCCGCAGGGTTGAAAAGATAACGCTTCGTTTCCGTCAGATACCGGAAATAACAGCGTATCGCAACAATTCTGCCCTTTAGGGTCCAATACTTATATTTCTTTTCGTCCTTGAGATACCTCGCATACCGTTGAAACGCCTCCCTGTCGATCTTCTTTATCCTTTTTTCCTTCAAAAAATTATAGAAATAAACGATCCTTCTCCGGACATCCACGACCGTACGGGGACTGAATCCTCGTTTTGCCATGTGCTGCACATATTCTTCGATATACTTTTTCATTTCACGTTTTCCTTTCGCGAGTTTCCGTCGAATTGAACCGAGAATCGGGGTGTCGTTCCATGCCACCGGAAGAAATGCGCTTGGTCTTAAGGAGTGCCCGAGGATGATATTGAGCGTGAACTTCTTGAATGTGCGTCGGAAGGATTCTCGTATAAATCTGCGTGCTTGTAATGCTGCTGTGGCCCAAAAGTTCCTGGATATAGCGGATATCGGCCCCGTTTTTAAGCATTCCGATCGCGCACGCGTGCCTCAAACTATGGGCTTTCAGCCGCTTACCGTTTCTCCTGCGCGGCATGACACGAATCAATTCGTTATACCGCAGCCGATGTCCCCACATACTCAAGAAAAGTTTCGTCTCGCCCGTCGCTTCGGCATGATATTTCCTGGCATTTTCGATGTAATCCTTGAGCGCCACCGCCGCATTCCTGCCGAAAGGAACCACCCTGTCTTTATTGCCTTTACCGTTACGAACGAATAGGGTTCTCTTTCCGAAGTCGATGTCATAAATATCGAGATTCAGAAGCTCTTTGGCGCGGATTCCCGTGGAGTACAAAAGTTCGAGGATCGCCTTCCGCCGTTTATTGACCCTCCCTGTCGTATCGATAGCATCCAGCAATGCTACGATTTCTCCGGGGGCGGGAATGTCCTGTGACAGCGCTTCCGGCCTTTTTGGAAGTTCGAGAACAGCCGCCGGATTGAAAAGATAACGCTTCGCCTCCGTCAAATAGCGGAAATACGACCGGACCGGCAGAATCCGGTCTTTGATCGTCGCGTATTTGAATCGCCTCCCGCTCATAAGATAATCCCCGTAGATCTGGAATGTGTGCCGGTTGATTTTCGAGATCCTTCTTTTTTTCAGAAAGTTAAAGAAATACTGGATGCTGCGTCTCGAGTTTTGAACCGTCGCCGGACTCAGCCCGCGCTTGTTCATGGAGTGCAGATATTCTTCGAGGTATTTTTTCATGCTTCGTCCGTTCTTTCCCGGGGATGCGTCCTCCGATGCACTTTCCTGAGATCCGAGATCTCCACATGAGTGTAGATTTGGGTGGTATCGAGTTTTTTGTGCCCGAGCATTTCCTGAATCACGCGGATCGGAGCGCCGTTCCTCAGCATATGGGTCGCGGTCGTGTGCCGGATCATGTGGGCCGAGGTATGGCGCTTGAAGCCCGCTCGCTTCGCATACTTTTGCACGATGGGGGCGATATTCATGTTCTGCATTTTCGTCCCCCGCAAACTCAGAAACAGCCACGAAAGTTTATCCGCGTTCTTGAACCGATTCCTTCCATACTCGATATATTCGTCGAGATATCCCATGGCAATTTCTCCGATAGGCACTACTCGGTCTTTATTTCCTTTTCCCGCTTTTACCGAGATCGTTCCGTACTCTTTCTGAACGTCATAGAGCGTAAGATTGCAGAGCTCCCCAGAGCGGATCGCAGTCGTGTACAAAAGTTCGAGAATGGCCTTATCCCGAAGTCCTAACTTAGAATCGATTTCCACGGCATTCAGAAGCTGCTTGATTTCTTCTTCCTTGAAAATGTCGCGAGGAAGCCGTTCGGGTTTTTTAGGAAGTTCGATCTTCGTGGTCGGATCAAAAAAGAGTATCCCTTCTCTTTCGAGCCATTTGAAAAATCCTTTGAGGGCAACCAATCTGTGCCCCTGGCTCACCAGGCAAAGCCCTCTTTTTTCGTTATAGAGATAGCCCTGATACCGGGCTATCACCTGGCGATCCACCTGTTTGAGATCATCGAGGCCTTCGTCCTCCTGGAGATACCGCAGAAATTCCGTGTTGTACCGCCGGTACAAAACGAGAGTGGTCGGAGCATACCCCTTCTGCCCCAAACACTGGCTATACCGCTCGATCAAAAGCCCCGCTTGGTTGAGTTTGGTATTCATGACGCAGCCAATCCCTTCTCCCGTGGATGCGTTCTTTGATGCACCTTCTTAAGATCCGAGATTTCCACTTGAGTATAGATCTGAGTAGTCTCAAGCTTCCTATGCCCGAGCATTTCCTGAATCACGCGGATCGGAGCGCCGTTACGAAGCATATGCGTCGCAGTCGTGTGGCGAATCATATGCGCCGTCGCATACCGTTTGAGCCCGGCCCGTTCCGTGTATTTCTGGACGATCGGCGCGATATTGCGATTCTCCATTTGCGTCCCCCGGTAAGTCACGAACAGCCATGGAAGAGTATCCGCGTTGGGAAAGTTCTTCCGTCCGTGTTCGAGAAACTCCTCGACGTAGCCCATGGCAACTTCGCCGACCGGCACGACGCGGTCTTTGTTCCCTTTGCCGGCTTTTACCGAGATCGTTCCGTATTCTTTCTGAACGTCGTAGAGCGTAAGATTGCAGAGTTCGCCGCTGCGGATCGCCGTCGTATAAAGCAGTTCGAGAATTGCCTTGTCCCGCAATCCCAATTTCGTATCGATATCGACCGCGTTAAGAATTCTGGAGATTTCTTCCACGTTGAAAATGTCGTGCGGAAGCTGATCGGGTTTTCTGGGAAGCTCGATCTTCGTGGTCGGATCATAAAAAAGAATGCCTTCCCGCTCGAACCATCTGAAAAGATTCCTGAGGGCCACCAGCCGGAGACTCTGACTCCTTAATCCGAGCCCCCGCTCTTCGGTATAAAGATAACTTTGAAAACGGGAGATCACCTGCCGGTCCACCTGCTTGAGATCATCGAGTTTTTCGTCCTCCTGGAGATATTTCAGGAATTCATTGTTGTACTGGCGATAAAGACGCAGCGTGCCCGATGCGTACCCCTTCTGGCCCCGGTCCTGAATATAGCGCTCCATAAGGAGCGCTGCCCGGTCAAGCCGTGTATCCATCGACCGTCCTTTCGGTTCGAGGCGCGGACGCGGCCATGCGAATCATGTGCCCCGAGATATAACTTTTGAACCCGGCCAGCCTCGCATACCGTTGGATAACCCCGGAAACATGCGAAAGCCCCATCCTTGTTCCTTCTTCTCTCAAAAAGAGCCAAGGCAGCTTATCCGCGTCCGGAAATTTTTCGCGGCAGGATTCGAGATATTGTTTGATACGGTCCGCTGTTTCTTTGCTTACGGTCACTACCCGATTATCTATTTTTCTCTGGCTCCTGATCGAAACCGATTGGTTGTCTTCCCGGACATCACCAAGCGTAAGATTGCAGATTTCTCCCGCCCGGATGGAATACTTCGAAAGAAGTTCGAGGATCGTTTTATCCCTCAGTCCTCTTTTTGTTACCGTTTCTACGGAATCGACGATTTTTTCGATGTCTCCGTTGGCAAGATTGGTTCGCGGAAGCGTTGCCGGCCTTTCGGGAAGCTCCACGGAACCCACGGACCCAGGGAAACGAACGCCTCTGCGTTCGAGCCACATCAAGAAATCCTGGATCGCCAGAAATCGCGCGCCGGTATCGTTGTTCGCTTTTCTTTGACTCGCACGAAGATAACTTCGATACCGCGAAATTACGCGGCGGTCGACCTTGGCAAGATTCCGCAGCTTTTCCCTGGTCCGGAGATATCCCAGAAAATCAGCGTAATAACGGCGGGAACGATTCAGAGCTCCCGAAGCGTAACGTCCCCAGCTTCGGGCCTGGAGATACTGTTTAATCAACTGTTCCGCCTGATCGATTTTCGTGTTTATCGAGAATGAATTACCCATTTTTTTCATGCCCTCCATAGAGCTTTTTCAAAAAACTCGGGAAATTGCGGCTAACTTATTTATTCTAAACAACTTAACCACCGCCAATAGCCGCCAAATACTTCAAATACTCTCTCTACAACCCGATCCAAATAGTGCCCAAATACTTCCAACTACTTTCCGGTCGTCAAAGGCCTTCGGCATCCACAAGGCACAAATCCTTTTCGGTCCAAGGCGTCACGCCGTCCCATGCGAGCTTATAGGCGCATTTCTGTCCGCGTTTACCGCCAGCCACTGGATAAAGATATTCGAGCTCTACAAGTTCCCGCATCTGCATATGAATTTGGTAGTGGCTCCACCCCGACGTTTTCCGGATCTCTTTTCTCGTGAAAATCACGTCGTCCCCGGAGATCCTCGATGCTTGCGCGTTCTTCTTTACCATTTCGCCGATAATTTGAATCAGACGTCTCCCCTGCGGACTGAGTTCATCGAGGCCTTTCAAAAGGAACTCGCGGGCCAAATCGTTGGCGATCCGGATATCGGTTTTGCCCACCTCGATATATTTGAAACTTTCGTTGCCGTCCTTCCCCATTTTGATCTCTTTTTGATACTGTCTGAGAAGAGCAATGGTCCTGATAAGGCTGTGGTATTTCTTTTGCTCGCGCCTCGCCCGAAGAAGGCTGTCCAGAAACCTGAGCTTCTCCGCGTAAGGATTCACCACTTCGAGAGGCTCGATCAGACGCTGCATGTTCTGATGAAGCCTCCGGATTTTTTCGTATTTCCGCTGTTCAAGAACCCCTTCCAAGGTTTCCATGCGCCGCTGGACTTCGAGAATTTTCCTGGTCTGCGCCTGGCTTTCATCCACCGATAGCACGAGAAACCGATTGTAGGTTTCGTAGTTGATCTCGGGATTCGTCGTCGTGATCATCATGCTAACGGGTCCCTGCACTTTATGGCTCACGGCCTTGAGTTTCCCCGTGGCTTCGTCGCGGATCGTGGTCATGGAAGTCAGGTGGTTGGTACTCAAAAGATGCCGGATGGAGTAGCCGGCCCCGGTGATCCCCTGTTCTTCCTCCACGGCGATCAGCTTATGAGCCAGCGTCTGTTGTCCTTGATAAAAAAGCGATTGATCGGTAAGACGGGTCACTTTGAGGTAATCTTCCGGAGGCGTGAAGGAAAGCACCCGGTCCTGGAGCTCCGTCTTTCCCGCTCCGCTCTGCGAAACGATGAACAATGCGAGAGGCTGCCTGAGTTTCCTCGAAAGGGATACGAGATATCCCAAAAGAAGGTTTTTTTCTTCGCCAACGTAAGCGCAGGCCTTGGCGTCGTCGACGATCTTTTGAACGAGAGTTTCGGATTTGAGAAATCCGAGCGCTTCCGTTCGTTCTTTCTCAGTCATGATCTCCTTTTCCTCCGGAGGCTCGTCTCCGAGCATTTTAAGCTGAATGGTTTCGAGTTTTTCGACGATCTCCTTCATGTCCAGATTCGTCCGGCTTTCTTCCAGTTTCATGACCTTCTTAACCTGACGCGCAAACCCCGCCCGCGCCCGTGAACTGTAGAGATCGAAAGTATCGAGATGGTAGCTCTCGCTGTTCTGCACCTTGATGGTGGCCTTGAGACTGCCGACTCTCCTGACATTGAGTCCCTTGATCCGGTAAGTCAGATCGCCCCGGATGAAATAAATGGCGGATTCTTCCTGAATGACTTTGAAAGGAATGCGGTTTTTCACCGCTTCCGCCGGTTCGGATTTCACGATTTCGATCTTCGCCGCTTTCTCGATCAGGGTCTGAATGTTTCCGCCGCCGCTCAAAAAACGGGAAATGCTCCCTGCTTTCTCGGGAAGGCTGACTTTGAAGATCTCCAGATCCTTTGCCGCGACTGGATCCATCAATTCGCGGATTTTTCCTTCGTCCCAAAAGAAGTAGACTCTTTTTAAGGTCGATTCCTCGAAAATGCTCCTGTCCGCCGACGGCGGCGATTCTCCGCAGAACGCGACCGTTTCATGAAGCCCCGCGTTGATCAGACTTAATGCTTCGAACGGATTCGGCACTACGTACAAAGTGTCCCTGCCGGTGGCGAAAGTGGCGTTAAAAACCGAATTCCCGCGCTCTGGCAGATACAAATGAGTTCCCTGATAAATATAGTGGGCGTAGAGGCCAAGCGGAGTCCCGTTCTCTTTGGTAATAGGGATAACGATGAAATTCCTGAGCAGCTCCTTTCCCTTTTTGTCCAATATCCCAAGACTGACGAGTTCACCGCGCACATCGGGTTCCTTCGGCAAAGAACCGTCGCAGAATCCCACGCGATACCGTTGCAGGATCTCTCCGTTCAGAAGACCGTTTCGCCTCAGGAATTCCTGCGCCTTCTGGCTTTCCTTCAGGACATCCTGGTAATGCAGCGCTGCGCGCTCGAGGATTTTTCCGTTCACTTCATTTTGATCCATTCGAAACACCTCCGTTCCTCAAATTTCCGCTTTGCGGATACGCCTTCCCAGGCTAAAATAAAAATGGCCACAGACACTAAAGGCATGTGCCTTGAACCGTCTCCAATTCGGCCAGCCGCTGACTGCCCTCGAAAAGCTTCAGCGGCTTTTTTATGGTTTATATGTGTTAGATTTTTCTAACACATATTAGCAAAAAATTTTTTGCCGTTCAAGACTTTTTTCTATAGCGCTTTGGGATCTTATCCATATCACGGCTCTTGAGGTACTTTTTGACAGCCTGGTCCGTCGTATACCAGGTAGAACCAATTTGAAATCCCTCAAGACGTTTCCGCTCGATTGCGCGCCGTAAAGACGCCCATGTAAATCCGTGTTTTTGATATCGGTCGACCGCCTCAGGCAGCCTTAACCGGTCTGGAGGAAATCTCTTCATGGAATAATCTCTGGTTCACCTGTCAACTTTTCATATTCTACAAAGGGATTCCTTTTTTCGCTACTTGTTTTCATCCTCCAAAATCAATCCGACGAGAGAAAGCTGTTTTATTCTTTCGAGAACGCGATTTGATCGATTAGGACCGCGCCGTTTTTCGGCATCGAATGGAGATCGTCAAATACGACGACAAACTCGCTTAAAGCGCTCCAATCCGTTATGCGGTTGAACTTTTCGAACGGGATCGAAATTTTCCGCCATGCTTCCGTGATATTTCCAAGCATGTAGGCGGACGTTTTGCTGCCTTGATCTTTCAGCTCGATTTTTACCCGTTTGCTGAATCCTTTCGCCGCATCCCCTTTTATATAAAACGTCAGAGCATTGAATTCTCCGGCATCCTCTCCGTTCAGCTTCATCCAGAATCCGTTGTAAGCCGGATTCGAAGAATCCACATCGTAGTCCAAACGGATCGAATGCCCCAATGGATTTCCCAAGGCGTCATCGGACGCAAACGACATTTTCGTTCCCTGCGTGCCGTCTCCGGGATCCTTGTCCCACGCCCCGAAATCGCCTCCGATGTTATTTGGTTTATCGCCGGCATCGAAATCCGCTATCACGAGCTCTTTCCCGCCTGCCATTGCCGGCGAACTTGGAATCGCTATTGCCGTCAAGATCACGGCCATGACAACGCTTAAAATCATTTTTTTATTCATATTCAACCGTTCTCCTTTTGTTTTAGATTTAAAAAATAGACGCGATTGCTCCCAAAGTTCCGTATTTGTATTTCGCTATAATCTTTTTCAGCTCCGGATCTTCGTCCAATCGCATGAGGGCGTCTTTCACGGCCCCTTTTGCAAGATCGTCCGCGCTTTCCTCCAGGACGGCGAAAGCATTTTGATTCGCGTGATGGCCGTCGACGATTTTCCGGTAGATTTCGGCTCCGTCCTTATCGAGCGCCCTCACTTCAAGCGTCAAATCGGCTTCGAGAGGTTTAAGAAGCGCATCCTCCGAGAAAATCCGGAACTTTCCGACCCGCAGAAATACGCTCTCCTCTTTTTTGCTTTTTTCCGCAGCCAGCTCGATAGTTTTTGACTTTTCTGCGCGGATCCGTTCAAGACGGAGGCCCGCCTTCGCATCGATGTAATAAATCAGATAATGCGCGACCAGTTCGGATAGATCCGTCTTCGCGGGCTTGCTTTCGATGGCTGCGGGCCCTGCCCCGCCCGTCTGTCCAGCAGGCGCGGACACGCAACCCGACGCCGTCAGAAGAATAAGCGCAAAAAGGATGATTCTCATGCCGCGGCCTCCCCGGCTGTTTCCTTCCGTTCGATGAGGCGGGATGCCTGATGCCGCAGAAAAAGATCCCTGCCGCGTTCAAGCTCCCTCTGAAGCTCTTCGGGTTTTGGGAGTTCGAGGAGATATTTCGAAACGAAAATCTTATTGCTCAAACCGCCCGTCGCGTACCGGACGGTCGCGTTGTTTTTATCCGAACACAGAATGATGCCGAACGGCTCATTCTTTGCCCTCGGCAAAATATTGTCTTTGACCCAGTTGACGTAGAAATTGATTTGGCCGGCGTGGGAATGCGTGAATTTATCGAGCTTCAGCTCGACGACGATATACCGGCTTAAAGCAATATTGAAGAGCAACAAATCGATGCGGTATTCATCGCTTCCGACCATGAATCTTTTCTGGCGCGCGACAAAAGCAAATCCTCTTCCAAGTTCAAGCAAGAAACTTTCGATATGCCGGATCAACGCATCTTCAAGATCCGACTCCGAATATTCGTTTTTAAGGCCGAGGAAATCCAGGACATAAGAATCCTTGACCTCATCCTCGGGCCTCGCCAAAACCGCATGCTCATTTGCTTTGGCGATCACAATTTCCCGGCGCTTGGAAAGCGCCGTTCTTTCATAGAGCAGCGCATTGATCTCGCGTTCCAAGTGCCTGGATGACCAATGTCCCTGAATGCTCAATCTTTCATAAAAAGTCCTTTTCTCCGCTTTCTCGATACGCATGAGAAAACGGTAATGAGTCCAGGAAAGCGGAAACTGAGATCCAATCTCTTGTAAGAGATATGGGAATTGGCTACGCAGCGCGTAGCCTTTTTCGAGAGCCACCTGGCTAGACGGATGGAAACCCTCCCGCCGGTAGGTCAGATAGAATTGCCGTATGTTTTTAAGCTGCGGGAAACTGAGCCCGTTCCCGTATTTTTTCGTGAGTTCTTTGGCAAGATTCCTTAAAGCCTCTTCTCCATAGGTTGCCCTTTCCCGTCCTTTCTGTTCATGCTCGACGATCCGCATCCCGACGAGCCAGTAGGTTGCGATTATGGCCGTGTTGATGTGCCGGACTGCCGCCTTTCTTCCTTCTTCGATCAAACCCGAGATATTTCGTAACAACTCGCCATAGTCCTTCGAGCGCACATCCGAAGCATCTATTTTTGCTATGGCGGATTTTTCCTTTTCATTCATGGACATCGTTTAGCCCCTCCCTGTCCAAGGTCTTGATACCTGCCTTCTCCGTAAACGCTTGGCCATTGCCCATGGCTATGAATCTTTGCGCTAATTCATAGGAATCCAGCGTCCCGATATCGAACCAGGTCCCGTCAAAATCCACCGCATAGAGCGGCTCTTTCTCCGAGAGCCACGCGATGAAATCTCCGATCCTGTCCGGATTCAGTTTTTCGATTTCCAAGTATTCATAGACTCTCAGCCGGTAGGCTGCTGGAAAGCAATAAACTCCAATCGATACCCTTGTCGATTTCGGATCCGCCGGTTTTTCCTCGAATCCGACGATCCGGTTGTGGCTATCCGTCAAAACAACGCCGCACCCGGATGCAACGGCTTTTTCCTTCACGTCGTAAGTGCCGACGAATACGTTTTGCTTATGCCCCAGACACGGCAGCAGAAAATATCCGATCGGAAAATCGAAATAATTGTCCCCGCAGAAAACGACGAAATCATCGCCCCCGCAGAACCCCGATCTGAGAGCAAGATGAAGATCCCGTACCGCCCCGAACCTTTTCTCCGGATCGAACACGCCATCCCCAAGCAAATGGATCGGTTTCTTATAGCTTGAACGCTTCCGCCATTCATGGAAATCGAGGTAGAACCGGCCGTTCGTAACGACAATCACTTCGCTGATGGCTTTCATCAACTCGAGTTTCTCGACGAGATGATCGAGAATGGTCTTCCCACCCAACTGCAAAAGCGCCTTCGGAATGTTCTTCGTCAGCGGATAAAGTCTTGTCCCGAACCCAGCCGCGAGAATAATGGCTTTCATATTTAAAGGACCCCTTTTCGTTTGGATTGGATCTTGATATGCGCCCGCATCCCGTATTTCAAATCACGGGGCGTTTCGTGAAGCCGGATCTCGCAGGGAATGACGTGCTTCACTTTAAAAACTTTTTCGATTTCCTCGGTTGTCCTGGAAGCAATACGGGTTACTTCCCCTGAATAAGTCTTCCATGGAAATGCCCGGAATCGCGCCGTGGCTTTGTTCCCGACGCTGATTCCTTCGATGTCCGTCTCAAGGACCAAAAACTCGAGAAAGTAGGTCCCGGGATCGGCGATCTCTAGCACAAACTCCCCTTCCTTGACCGGACTTCCGACCGTATCCGAAGGATCGGTAAGAAGCGTCCCGTCGAATGGAGCCTTCAGCTCAAGGGTCTCAACCCTTGATTTGAGGTATTCAGTTTCCTTCTCCGTGGATTGGATCTCTTTTCCAAGCATGACAAGTTCCCGCGCAACATTTGCGGCATCGAGCTTTGCTTTCTCCAAAAGATCCACCCCGATCACCGAATTTTCCTGAAGGATCTGCTTTCTCGCTTTTTCCTTTTCATAGAACCCGGATTTTTCCTGAAGTGCCGCTTTATTTTCGTTCAGTTTTTCGAGGAGCAACTGAGCCTGGGCATACCTCTTTAAAAGTTCGCTATTTTCGAATTTGGCGATGATCTCACCGGCTTTGACGAATTCGCCCTTCTCATGAAGAAGTTCTTTCAACACCCCGGAGCTTGTAAGTCCCATCTTGGCAAAGCGGCGGGCCTGAAGAACGGCCTCCCCCTCCACGATCCCCCTCGGCCATAACAGAAATGCTGCGATCGCAACAGCCCCGATAATCAGCAGTATCCGGCCAATTTCTTTTTTCTCCGGTTTCTCCTCGAAAAGTTTGGGTTCCTCGCTTGAAATATGCTCGTTCGTTTCGCTTGTCATAGGCTCCGGTCTCTCCTTTTTTTATGATTTAAACGAAATTCCGCCATTTTTCCGGGATCCTCTGCGCCGTGAGATAAACGACGGGGATCGATAAAATCAAACTCAGAAAAATCGGCGTGGCCTGCCATACGAAATAGGGCGTCTGCTCAAAACAGAAATAGAGGCCAAAGAGGCCGAATACGGTCCCGCTCCATAAACTCGCCGCCGCGCTTTTCAGGTCGATCCCGGCAAAGGGATCTTTCATCATGGGTTTCCAGGCAAGTTTTCTCAAAGGGATGCTCAAAATATCGAGCGGCGCGTAAAGAAAATTATTAAGGGTAATGAGCGAAGACATCACAAGCTCATAGAAATAATCCTTAAAATCCCGGAGGGTCCTCAAAATCGTGACTTTGTGAAAAAAAACGACCCCGATACTGAAAAGAAGAATCCATTTGAGGATCGAGTTCGTGCACTCCCCGAACCAGATCGAATCGATCTCGAAATGGATGAGTTCTCCTGTCGGTTCCGAATGCGCCAGGATTCCGAGGATCACCCACACGAAAAAGACGAGATCCGAAAGATAGAGATAGATCCCGTAAAACGCCTGAAACCGGGCGGCAAGCCCGACCTTCTTGAAGATCAAAGGCCAGCCCTGAAGCGTTCCCTGCGCCCATCGTCTTGCCCGCGCACGCGCCTCGAGATAATTGGCAGGCGCTTCGTCATAGGCAAAAACATCCGGGCAGAAGACCACCCGCCAGCCCATCTGCCGCAAAAGAACCGTATCCCAGTTATCATGCGAGAGAAGACCTTTGGGAAGCCGGATCTGTCTTAAAGCATCCGTCCGCGCAAGATGATGATGCCCGAATGAGATCGTTTCCCCGAAGATTGCCTGAAATGCGGTAAAACTGAATCTCTGAGCGAAATACGCTCCGATTCTTTCGAAGCGGGAGTACCAGGTTGCCGCATGTGCGATCCGGATCAGACATTGGAAAATGGCGATATCCTTGTTTTCCGGACATTCCGCTTTTCGAAGGAGCTTCAGAAGCGTCCCTTTGGGAACCATCCCGTCCGCATCGCATACATACAGATATTCATATTCCGGATGGGAATGCAGGAACTCGGCGATATTCCCCTGTTTTCTTTCGACCGGCCGCTCCCGTCTTCTGTAAAACACCCGGTCGGGATGAAGTTTCAGCAGTTTTGCCGTAAGGTTTTCTTCATAGGAGACGAAATCTTCGGAGGAATCCGATAGTATCCATAAATCCGTATTCGGAAGCTTGTTCCCCGAAAACGAATAATGGATCCGTTCGCTCATACCGTGCGGCTCGTTACGGACGGGATACACCATCGCGATCCGGGGAAAGCGTTGCACATAAGCTTCGTTCAAGACCGGCGGACGAATGAACGGCTGAGAAACGCTCAAAAGAAAGAGGTACGCCACATTAAAAAAGAGGAACCCGAACCCGGCCACCCAAATCAAACTAAGGAATCTCGTTTCCGGCGTGATCACAAGCGTCGATGAGACAAGGCAGGTTGCCGCGGTCGTGACGGCGAGAACGATCCCTAGAAAAATCCGCGTCCTTTTTTCCGGATCCAGCCAGTCATTGAGATAAAAATGCTCGATCGGCTTCACTGACCGGTCTCCTCGTCCTTGGATTGAGCGCGCTCTTCGGTTTCTCCTAAGGCTGTCTCCCGTGTTTCGCCAAAGCCCGTTTTCCGGGCGAGTTTTACTACGAGGATCCTGTACTCGGTCACGGCATCGAGATATTGGATCTTCGCTTCTTCGAGTGCGATAAAAGAATCCGACAATTCTCCCGAGCCCTTCTCTCCCGCAATCAGCTTCGTCTTCTCGTTTTTGAAGATCTCCCGGCGTTCCCGAATCAATGTTTCCGCAAGCCGAATCTTTTCGCGTGCCGCGCGCGCCTCATGGAAAAACTTCTGGATCTCTTTTTCATGCTCCCGGACCTCGATCTCGCCCGCCCATTTCGTTTCCTCGATCTCGTAAGACTTCGCTTTGATCGCGTTCCCGAGCCGTCCGAAATCCCAGATATTCCAGGTCCCCTGGATTCCGACCATCGCGCGGTTGGTATCCGCATACACATCCCGGAACCGGTTCCACTTCGTCGTCAGACTGAGTTGCGGGAACCGGTCCGCTTGAAGTTCTTTTTTTTCGAAATTTTTTTCCTGAACTTTCAAGCCGCTCAGCCGGTAAACGGGGTCGTGCTTGCGCGCGGTCTCGAGATAAACGGAAACGCTTTTCTCGATCTCTTCGAAATCCGATAATGGTTCGAGATCCAGAGACTCTCCTTCCCCGATCCCGATAATTTCCCGAAGCACACCCGAGAGGTAGTCATAGGTTTCCTTATGCTTCACAAGCGCATGTTTCGCCGTCTCGAGAATGGTTTCCATCCGGAAAAGTTCATGCTGGGGAAGAACTTCCTTATCGACCAGTTGTTTGATGCGAGCATGCTCCGGCAAGAGTTCTTTCACCTCGCCCTGAGCAATACGCGTAAGCTCCCGCTCTTTGAGCGTCTCGGCATAAAGGACCCTCACCCCGAGTTCCACTTCAAGCTTTGCTTCTTCGAGCTTCACCTCCTCGCTTTCGAGACGCACTTTGCGCCTGCGTTTCCCCGCGAGGATCTTTCCGCCCTTGAAAAGAGGCTGCTCGATACCGGCATCGAGAAAGGTCACGGATTTCCTGTCGCCCGTCGCAACCGCCTGAAAAATCTCGCCCCCGAGTTTCGGGAGAAATTCGGCAATACTTCCCTTGTAAAGCGCCTCTTCCTTTTTCATCCTCGCAAAAGCCCTCTTTACCTCCGCCTGGTTTGTGAGGGCCCTCGCTACCGCTTCGTTCAGGCCGAGAAGCGAACCGAACTGCTCTTGGGGAAGGCTCTCCGGCACTTCAGCATGAAGGGAGTGCGTGCAAACTGCCGTAAACACCACCGACAGAATGAAACATCCCGCAAACTTCATCCCTCGTTTTTCGAAAACACCATGATTATTTCCGGCCATTAGCTGCACTCCTCCTTTAAAAAAAACGGGATTTTTCGAAAGACTCAGACGAATCAGGCGGCCTGAAGTCTTTTCCGCAATTTCTCGAATCCTTCGAGAAACGCTTCCGGATTCTCGGGAAACGGGATTCCGCGCTTGGTAGGAAGCATGATGTCTTCGTACCTTCCTTTTTCGAAATACCGCATATCTCCGGCCTGTTTGCCGTCCACGTCCACGATCGCGAACCGGAATTCCTGATTTTTCCCGACGGGTAACACGTGCACCATTTCCTTGGTTTTCGTTACTTTCTTTTTGTATTTTTCAACCATGTTTAACGCTCCTTTTCTTTTTTTGGATTTAAACCGCTTCGAGTAATATCACCTGGATGGGCGTATACGCCTCAACCGTCACAGAGGTATCGATCTTCGAGCTCCGGAGATCGCGAGCCGCTTCGTTCGAGAGATTTTGCGTGAGATTGAGGCGCATCTGATCTTCCAGGCTGTATGGATCGGTTTGTCTTCCGCCCGCAAACAATGAAACCCCCGCGATGAGGGATTCCCCAACCGCTTTCAGGACCTTTTTGTCCGTATGCTTGTCCACCTTTCCCCGGATCCCGGCGGACCCGTCCTCGGAAAGGGCAAGCGCCCGGATCCTGATTTCCCTGCCATCCGGGAAAATCAATAGATCGAAACGAACATTGATTCGGTCGACCGATTTCAGGACCGCGGCGTTCCCCAAGAACCGGGAATCCTTCGGGATCACGATCTTGTCCTGGAAACTGAAATCTTTGGGGAGAACGGCAGTTACCGGAGCCTCGACGTTGAACGAGAAAACGCGGTTCGATAAAAGCGCGGGGATCTTCGTGCCGGACGAGATCCCTAGTTTCGATTCCTGAGCGGGAATTCTTTCGACCTTGGGATCGTTTTCTTTTTCCGGTTTCTCCACGAAAACGGCGATGCCGGTGTCGAGCTTCCGCTTTCTTCTTTCGGGTCTGAAGCCCGCTTGAGGCGAGAGCGCCTGTTTCTTCCCCTTCACTGACGCATCGATGGCCCGCTCCATCGATACGGCCGTCACAAGCACCCGTTTTTCATCTTGGGCTACTTGCGGCACGGTCGGTTTCTTCCCGGTTTTGGGATAGAAAAAGAACAGGGCAAGCACAAAAATGGCAACCCCGGCGATTACGAACCATTTCGGATGTTTTTGAAATAGACTGCCGAGCGCGATCGTTTTTCGGGTTTTTTCCGCCGGATCGAAGAACTCCGGCTCCGGCGGTTTTGGCGTGTCCTTCACCTGTGTTGGATTCTTCTTTTTGGAGAGTTCCATCAGGAGACCCACTCGAACCCTTTGATTTCGATATTGCGGGCGCTCCCCTCTGCCACGGTATCTTCCAAAATCCTGAAGACCGGTTTTTCGTTCTTTCCCAGAGCCCGGAAATCGAAGACAAGAACGCCGTATTCGTAGACATCCGGATTGATGATCTTCGCCAGTTCAAGCTCTGACGGGATCTCGATCATTCCCGATTCTTTCTTAGAGAGGAACTTCTTTTCGTAGGTGATCGCACCCACCATCGCTTTAAGGAGTTTAAAGGGTGTTTTCGAGTAATTGAGGATCGAAAATCTGAGATAGGCCTTATCCGCCACTTGGGAAAGCGACAGGAGATTGACCTGCACCTCGCCTTTTCCTTCGGATTTTTTCAGTTCAATTGTCCGCACTCCGGTTGCGATTTTTTCTTTGAGTTTTTTCTCGGAGATCTTGTCCGCCGTTTCATCGAGTTTCTTTTCTTTGCCCTGATACGTTTTCTCGAGCTCCACTGTTTTCTCCTGGATTTTCTGATCGAACGCGTTTTTCACGAGCAGGTCGTCATCCTGGGGAAGCCTGAAATCGAGCACGAAATCCGCTGTCTCCGGAGGACCGACCGACACATCGAACGCAAGCCGGCCGGAACCCGTGACGATCACGAGGTTCGTTCGGGCGTCCGGCTCGTCGGTAATGGGTTTGATGAGGACCTGGCGCTCGTAAACCTCGACTTTGAAAAGTTCCTGGTCACCCACGAACACTTTGAGCGCTTTTTCGGGCAAATCGATGGTGGAGATGTAGCCGAGGGCCGTCTGGAGCCTGAAAGCGACGGTCGAGCGCATCGTAACTTTGTAGATATTCCGGGTCGATCGCTTCAGTTTATTGAAATCCCGGCGCGTTTTAAGCGCGTCCGGCTGGGCGTTAGCGCCCGCAGGCTTCGTCTCCGGCGTCAAATCGGGATCGTCCGCGAAAGCGGGACCCGCAACCAGGAGCAGCAACAGAAGAACGGACTGGATTTTGAGATTGATGGGCTTCACGGTTTATTGACCTCCTCTAATTTATTGAGCAGGATCTCACGGTACTGCTCGACTAAAAGACCCCAGGGAATTTCCTGGGTTCGTGGAAATTTTTTGAGGACAAGCTCCGCCTTAAAAAGGCTCGACTCCCGGTAATCCGGGTTTTTGTAGCTCATGAGCGTTCTGACCCCGATCAAGGACACCCTGAGATACTCGGGTGTCTGGCGTTCGATCGTTTCTTCCTTGAATTCGATTAGGGCATGCAGCCCGGCTTCTTCCACCCGGGCAAGAAGCCCGGACTCGATAAGTTCCTTTTGCGCGGTCTTTTGATAACGCGAGGTCATGAAATTCATGGCTTCCGCCATGTCCCTGGAAAGCGTGTACGCGTTGTACTCGGCATAGCGTTTTACGAAGGCCTTCGCAAAATAGAAGATCTCGGGATCGGTCGGAGCGTTGTTGATTTTGATGTCCCGGATCGTTTCCGCTTGCCCGACTTCCGTGACCCGGATCACGACCGGGGGACGCTTCGCCAGCACGAAGGCCCCGGCCAGAGCAAAAAAGAGAAGCGTAAACAAAATGAGACTCGTGAGTTTCAGAAATTCCGTCTCCATCTCGAGATCGCCAAACACCTCGTAGTAACGTCTTTTCATTTTTCCCAATCTTTCTTCAAATCGTGTTTTCATGCGTTTATCTCCGACCCGGTTTTATATGTTTCGCAAGAAATGCCGTCACGGCGCCGAGCGCAATCGAGCCGACGCCGCCGAGGCTTCCCGCTCCGGACACGACCTGCCTCGAAATAAGCGGGACAAGAATAAAAAGAACGATGAACAGGATATTCGCCGCAAAAACGGAGAGGCTATTGGAATCCTGCGCGAAATAAATCGCGGTCAGGTTCATCGTGGAAATCACTTTGAGAAGGATCGCGAGAAGCACCTGCCAGCTCGAGACCTCGATCACGCTCTTCACCCAGAATCCGAGGCCCTGTGCCGCGCGGTGATAAACCCCGGCCCCGATCACGATAGGCCCGAGGATATAGAGCGTGGCGAGCAGGATGAACTGAAGCCACCGAAGGACCGACAGAACCGCGAGCGCAAAGTGATAGGTCAGGGTGTTCATCCCGCGAAGCAGGGACTGGAAGCTGAAAAATCCCATGTCTTTGTTATCCCGGATCTCGTGAAAAATCGATTGGATCGTTTCTTCGTATTGCTCCTTCGAAAAAATCGAGTCCCCCAAGAGACGCAGGGCGTGGACGATCCAGACGAAAAACCGCTCGTAAAGAACCAAAAGACTCACCACGAGAACGATGCGGATAAAAAGTCCCGCATAATCCGACTCCCCCTTCATCCCCTGGATATTTTCATGCAGGATGGCGACGACGAGCATGATCGAGAAAAGCACGAATCCGATCCTTGCCGTGGTCTCATAATCCGAAGCGAAAAGACTCGGGATCTGAAGAGGGTTCGTGGTGATAGCGCCTCCGCTAAACATGCTCTTCCTTTTTTCGCACGGGTTCCCACTCCCTTTTGGATTTATGAATTGATGCTTGCAAAGTGATCCTCCATAAATTGATTGGCGTCCTGCAAATACCGGATTCGTTCCGATTCCGCTTCTTTTTCGCGGCGAGTGACCTGCTCGATTTGGGTGGCATTAAGTTCGATGAGTTTCGCGACCGCTTCCTGATTCTGCTGCCCGAGGATCATGAGCTGGGCGACCCCCTGGGCCTGAAGTTTTGCGGCTCCTTTCGGGCTTGCGGTTTGCGCCTGCTCCGCGATCGAGTTTGCACTGTCGCGGGTGTTTCCCCCGGCTTCGCGGATCTGACGCGCCAGATCGAACGCGTCCACGACCATCATTTCCTCAAACGGGATATAAGGCCGTTGATTTCCCTCGGGGATCTGGCCCGTGACCTTTTCCAGAGCCTGCCGGATATCTGCGGGCCCGTTTCCGCCCTCCAGGATCTCGATCTGAGGAGTAATGAGTCCCGTATCTAAAAATGCGTCCCTGAGCCCCGTCTTTCCTTTTCCCAAGAGATTCCCAAGAGGCTCTCCGATCACCGAATTCAGGATCTCATCCAACCCTGCATGGAACCGGAAAATCTCAAGCGTTTGGGTCCGGAGCTCGTTTAACTGATCGATCACCACCGCGATATTCTGGGCAAATTGGGATTCCATAAGCGAGTTCCGGAGTTGATTGAGAAAAGCATTCGCGGCATCGAAAGTCGGAAGGTCGGCATGAGACGACGGAATCCACGCCATGCCCAAAAGCAGGATAAACGCCAGAATCCTCAAGTGTTTCTTCATGTTCCACCCCCCGCTTTTTTGACTCCGTTCGGGAATCTTGCGGCCAGGGTTTCGAGGATCTCGAGATCCGGGATCCCGGGTTTCTCCAGACGAAGACGTCTCTCTTCGGCAAGATCCACGGGATCCGTGGTTGCGGTCCAGTACTCGATCGGGTTCGGCTCAAGCTTTGCGATCACTCCCTGATCGTCGAATTTGATGAATATCTCGGAGTAGCGTCCCGGTTTCACCTCAAGGTCGCCGCAGGCCCGGATCTCGTTTTCATTGAGGCCGAACGCGGAAAGCTGGTCATGTCCTTTTTTGAGACGAAGGATATATTTCACGGGCGAGTTATTGACCATCACCCCCGCGATCTTCGCTTCGAGGAAATCTTCGGGGTTCTGGCTGATGGAAAGCACCGCCCCATTGAATTTACGGGCGGTCCTGTAAAAAAGCTCGATCAAGTCGGTGCCCTGCGTCTCTTTCAGGAGGTGCCAGCATTCATCCAGGACGAGGATCTTTTTAAGATCCAGGTTTTCGAATTTCCGTTTCAGGGCAAAGGGAATGATGAGAAGCAGGATCTCCTGAAGCTCGGGATACTGCGAGATTTTCCGGAGATCGAAGACGGTAAAACGCGCGTTAAAATCGAAACAGCCGGGACGGTTCAGGATCTTTCCGTACTCTCCTTGCGTAAAAAGAGACAGTTCTTTCGCGAACTGGTAAGCGAGTTTCCGGTCCTCCTCGTCTCCAAACCCGAAACTGCGGAGCGTTTTCTCCACATCCCCGAGAAGCGGGGTCCCGTCACTCGGTATATCCCGGTAAACTTCCGAGATGGCGCGTTCCAGGATCATTTTTTCGCTCGAGGACCAGACGCGCGCCGGCGCGATCATTGTTTGGAGCAGTTCCTTCAGAAACTGAAGAAAAGTCGAGTCCGCATCGCCCGTTTCCGGAAACAGCACCTTTTTCGCGGGAAAAGGATTCAACGCGAATTTCTCGGAACATTCCACCTCGAGATAAGAGCCCTTCAGCACTCCCGCGAGTTTCCGGTAGCTCCCGCCAAGATCGATCACGATCACGTCGTGCGCCGGGGATTCCATCAGGAAATGAAGAAGCAGGTGATTCGTGAAAAAGGATTTCCCGGAGCCGGTCGTGCCAAGCATCACCGCGTGCTTCGCCTGAAGCCGCGCGTCGAAAAGATCGAACCGGAGCGGTTCATCCCGCCGCGTTTTGAGAAGAAGACCGATCTTTTCGGTCCCCGGCCAGCTCGCTTGCAGAGGAAGGAGATGCGCCAAAGACGCGGACCGGACAAGAAACGCGAGAGGATTTTCTGTGCCCTGAAGAGGCAGGAACGATAAAAAGAGACGGTCGTGATTCATGTGATCTTCGAGGCCGGTCGCATCCCCGAGCCTCCGGAAACTCCGGAAGACTTCCGTCGAACGTTCGAGCGCTTCCTCGCGGGAACAGGCGCGGACCATCACGGCAAGCGAGATATAGAAAAGTTTATCCGAGCTCTCGGCGATCTCGCTTAAGAGTTCGTCCGACTCGCCGGCTTTGACGATGGCGTCGTAATCCTTCGTCCGCGAATAGAGGCTCCTGGCCCTGGCGAAATTCCCCTGCCGCCGGATCTCGGATTTCTCGCGGTCCTGTTCCGGCACTTCCACGGTAAGGGAAAGGAAATATTCCTTACCCAAACCTTCTTCGAAATTCCGCATGCATTTAAGATCCGTCGATTCGGGAAGCTGAAGAAGATTAAGAGCAGAGTGGAAATACCGGCTGATGAAAAAAGAGTCGTATTGAGTGACGGGCGCGCTCAAAAGCAGTTTCGATCTTAAACTCGAAGGGTCCTCGCCGTCTTCTTTCTCGAACGCGTGAAAATCGAAAGGGGCAACCTTTTCCGCGTGATAGGGGTTGAGAAGCTCGTAGCAGTATTTCAGGATCTCTTCATCTTTGAGAAGTTCGACTTGGAACCCGAGATCGCGGAAACCGTCCCCCACTTCGCTCGATACTTTCAGAAGCTCGTTTTTCGCCGTCTGGAATTCCGATTCCGAAAGACGGTGCGCTTTCTTGCCGAAAAGAACCGAGAGATCGGGAAGAAACGAACGGCGGCGCGGGCAAGAAGGTGGGCGAACGATCACAAACAAAAAAACCTCTCTTTTGAGGAACGGATTCTTCAGAAAACCGGAAATCTTGGATTCCACGAATTTTGGGGCTAGAGGTGCCTTATCCTGAATGGACTCTCGATATTCCTCGACTACCGCTTCATCCCCGTTTTGGGCACGGACGATGAAGTGCAGAATGATCCCTTCGGGGAGACCATTCAGGAATTTCCGGATCTTTTTTTCGTGGTCCACGATTTCTGCCGGGTCTTTTAAAAGCAGATCCTGCGCGCCAAGCCTTAAACCTCGGCCGAGCGCTCCCGAAACTCCGGTCAGGATCCCTTCTTCGACGCCGTAGAGATCGAGTTCCCCGAGGAAAGAGGGTTTTCTTTCCCGCTGGATCAGATCCCGAACCTTGAGTAAACGGTTTGTGTTCATTTTAGAAATTGATCCTCTTTTCTTTCGCGTTTCAAGGGGTATTCTCTCGGGTGCATAAGAAACCGAAGCACCGATCCAGACCAATGCGGCGCTTTGCCGCGTTTGTAGAACCGGAGCCCGAGATACGACGCCGTCACAATCGCAAGATTCAAGATCAGGTTGTTCGAGAGAACGAAAATGACCATATAAATAACGAGCAATACCAAAAGGTCGAAGAACTCGAGCCCGAAGATTTTGTTGCTCGTTTGAATTTTGTTGTAGCCTTTGACGGTGTTCATTTTTTCCTAGAACCTCGTTATGTTTTGAATGAATGCGAGAATCGCGCGGGAAAGCAGGATCAAAGCACCGCCCGTCGCGGCAAGAGCGCCGCGCTGCATCCCCCGCTCGTCCCCAAGAGCCATGGAGACTCCGGCCACGGCGACTCCGATCACGAGCACCGCGGGACCGACGATCCGGATCAGAAAATCACCGACCCCCTCGAGAAAAGCGTTGAGATCGGATTCGGAAGTCGCCTCCGCAAACGCCATATGCGAGCGAAGGAACAAAACCGCTCCGAACAAAAGCACCTTTAGAATTTCGAGTTTGAAGTTTTTTTTCATTCTGTCTCTTTCCCCCTCCCCTAAGGGAGGGGAGCAGTGAGCGAATCCCCTGTGTGCCTAATGGCAATATTGAGTTGTCGGGATGTCACTGTCCCCTCATATAGGGGTCAGAAACGGGCATTTTTTGACGGATCGGACGACACCCGTTCTCTAGAAAATATTTTTTTGGACCCTCGCGTAAATGTTGGTGAGAGTGCTTTTGGAGACCCCCAATCTTTTGGCGATTTCGGCAAAACTGAGCCCCTGTTTTTCATGCAGCTCGATAATGCTCTTCTGGTAGGGCGTCAAAGAATGGCTGGCGAGCTTTCTTTTTCGGGAAAGAGCCAGGATTTGCATTTCGGCTTTGTGCGCTTTGAGGATCGCAGCCTCGACTCTTTTTTTCAGGTACCACAGGCTATTCTGGTTTATGCCAAGCTTCTGTTGCACCTGTTCCTCGGAAATCCTGTCCACATACACGAGCTGGTAACAGGCTCGCTGCATAGGCGTAAACTTTGCCTTTTGCGCCAAATGCCTTAGCCTCGAATCCCGGCTGCGTTCCTCCGCCGCTAATTCGTCTTCTGCTTCGATTCTCGCGAGTTCGTCCGCCGGCGACGGAGCGGATGCCAAATTCTCCTTCACTTCCAGCTCGAAAGGCGTCAGCTCCTCTTGATACGGATTGTGTTCGATCCTGTGGTAGTCGGCGTTCCTAGACCTCCTTCCCTTTTCGAACCAAACGAGCGATTCCTGCTCCTCCTTCGCCGGATGTGCGCCAGAAACATCTTCTTTCGCGTTCTTTTCCATTTTCGTTTCCTTTCCGCCGTGCGGAAGGAACCGGAAACGGACACAAAAAAACGGCAATCCGGAAGAGACTGCCGCTTGAGGTAAAATTAAAAATCGAAGATTACTTTCTGAAAAGGGATGTGCATCTGAACACACGATCCCCGGCGAGGCTTTACCCGAAAAGGGAAAAAGAGCCTTTTAATCGGCCGGAATTCGTGTCGAAGCTATTTCAAGAAAGGCGATCCGGAACGGAGAACTTTTCGAAATAGCGGGCGTGGAAGATCAATCTGTGGAAGGAGCCCTGTGGCTTCATCCGCGAATGGACGCAAATTACCTGCAAGCGGAGAATCCTCCGCATTGCCGCGTCCATTTCGGTGACCCCACACGGCTATGGGTTGAAGCCAAGGCCTTTCGCGCCAGCCCGAAAGCTGTGTTCTGGGACTTGGTTCTGTAATGGGATTGCCATTCTGACAATCCCGACTCTCAAGGCGCTCCCTGCCTCACGAGTCATGTTGAGAATACGCCACTGCTCTTTCAAGCGATGGCGTTTCAAGATTCGCGACTTTCGCCACGAGCCTTTTGTTTTTGAGAGCTTCAAGAGAAACCCTAACAGGCAGTTTCGAATTTTGCAAGTTTTCGAATGAGATTTTCGGAATGCCGTAAAAAAAGAGGATATTTCATTATCAAAACATAGCAACTTTGATCCGTCCGGGCACAAAAAAAGACCGTTTTAAGGCTGCCGCTGTAGAAGACGGCGGGGTTCCCTTACCGCCGTCTTCCGCATGTTAACGCTTCCGAAACCAACGCATCAGATCCCGGCCAACATACTTTAATGTCGACCAGGACGAACGCACTTCCGTAGAGACCGAATTACTCCGGTGAGCGGGACTATTTTCGGCAGAACAATTCTCCGGTCCATACGAAATGGGCGCTTGAGGCGAAGAAGTTTGTCCCGAAGAATTCTGGACCGGAGAAACGGCTTGGACATTCTTATCCGGCCTAAGACGAGAGAACACCGAAGCAAATGCTCCGCAGCATCCCTTTGCGAGCAAAAACAGAAGCGCCGCCAGGATCGTCCACCGCAGGATCCAGCGGAATATCCACGCGCCAAGCCGGATTATTACCTCTTTTACCCATACCACCGCCGTTTTGATCTCGTTTAAAACAAATGTCATCATGATTTTTGAAACCTCCTCTCTTAAGATCCAACATAGAATCTTTCTGCCGGATCAGTATTTGAATTTCTCGAATTTCCATCTCCCTTCACGAAGCCATTTCTTAAACTCCCGCCGCTCCCGCAAAGTTTCGATCACGGCGTACAGAATCGCGACCGGGATCATGACGAGGAGCAACGCTAAAAAATCATTCATAATTCACCCTCCTCTTCCTAAAAAAGAAAACGGAGCACACCGCCTTTGGCGCACTCCGTTTTCGAACTGGTTCGATACGACTACCCGAAACTATTTGCGTTTAGTCTTCTCCTTCCAGCATGATCGTTACGCAAGGCTCCATTTCATCGCCCGGCCCGCACTTCGCCCACATGCGGACAGGTTTTGCCATAGGGTTTCCCGGCATCACAAAAAGCGGGGCAAAATGGATCTCATCGCCTTTCGAGGATTTTGCGGTCATTCTGAAAACCATGAGAAGATCCCACGCTCTTCCCTTAAGATCCTGCCCCGGGCTGCTCGTTTCGTTCAAAACACTGAAGACTCCCTGCGTGACCGCTACCGGAAATTTGATGCCGGCCTCTTTTGCCAGCTCCGAAATATCCACAAGCACGCCGTCCTCAAGAGCTTGCTTTCTGGTGTATTTGAAAATAACATCCGCTTCCCCGAAAATATCATCCATGATTTAACCCTCCTGTTTTACGAGACACGAAAGGCGGGGTCACAAAACCCCGCCTTTCTGCCGCGTCGTTTTTTAAACTCCCGAGAGCTCGAAAAGTTCCGGGGATTCCTCGTTCGCCTCTCTGCCGCCCCGGCCGCGCCCGAACGAATCCAGACAATCGAAGCTGCACGACTCGCACATGAACCGGCGGCTCATCTCGTCATAGTAAAGCTCCCCCGTCTCGAATTCGCGGCGGCATGCCGCGCAAACGATCTTCGAATGTTCGCCGATCCCCGAACCTTCGAAGAAGCCGAAGCCCTCGAGGTCCGCGAACGAGAAGAAATTCGGCTGACTTCCCGGCCGGAAATCGTCCTCCGCCCAACGCGACGGAGCCGGCCTTTCGCAGGATTTCATCGCGCATACCGTTTTCCGGAGATGGCTTCTCCCGTTGAAATCCCTGACGTCGGCGGTATAGAGATGATCCTCTTTGATCTGCCAAACGGAACCTTTCAGGCCGTTACGGGCAAGCGCATACTCGAGATGTTCCGCGTCGCTGGCCCAGAAAAGCGTCCGGAGGGACGGAACATACGCGATATGGAGGGGCCGATCTTCGTTCCGGATCAAAAAGAGCCGGTCCGGATCGTTTTTCAGCGAGAAACCCAAAGCAAAATCCCCTTCCATCTCGCTTAGCTTCGATACGAACCCTTTCGAGTCCTTCTCCCCGTCAAGGACCCTGAAAATCGCTTCGCTGTCGACCGGGGTCGCCGCTTTTTTTCCGTATTTCTTGAGCAACGCCTCGCGGTTCAGGAAATGACCGTTATGCACCCCGAGAAAATCATCCGACTCGAAGGGATGGCAGTGGCAGTTCCGGACATCCCCAACCGTTGCGAGGCGGGTATGCCCGAGACAGATCTGCGTGCCCTCCGAGATCGCCCGGATCATTTTCTGGAACCGTTTCGTCCTGAGGAGTTTCCCAGCGGGCGACGCTTCCTTGAACATCATCCACTTCCCACGGGAAAGCAGCGCGATCCCGGTCCCGTCCTTTCCCCGCGTTTCGTTCAGAAACGCAAGATCCATCACGGCCCCCCTGATCCTGAAGCGTTCAAGAACATTCAAATGCCCTTCTTTCCTTGCAAATCCGTAGATTCCGCACATGACACGATCCTCCTTGTTTTTTCGAGTTGGATTGTTCGATAGCAGCCTGATTAAACAGCCGGGCAGGAAAAACGTTCGGGATGGAACTTCGCGACGCGGTCGCGCATATACGCGCCGAGCCCCGCAGGAACGCCGAGGAACGAGACGAATCCCTCGAAACGCTCCTTGAAACCGCAATTCGGAAGCGCCTTGAACGTCTTACTCTCTTTCGCTTTGTCAACGAGCGCCTGGCAGATCACGATGAAATTCGTGATCTTCTGGGCGTTCAAAGTCCCGGAATGGTAACGGAACTCGAGCGAGCGCCTGAAAAACCAGGAGTGGATATTGAGCCCGTAGTAGCGGGAGTGGTGATACTTGGACTTGAGGTCGACTCTCCCGCTCCCCCGGGGGCCATACCAGAGCTTTTTGAGCGCTTCTTCGTCCCTTGCCGCGATCCGGAACCTCGATTTCGGAAACCGTTCGAGCGGGACGGAATAACTTCCCTCATGGCGGGATTCGGGAAGCATGGCGTAAAGCACCGGCTCGAAGTATCGCGTGATCTTGAGGATCTTCTTGATGTCCTCGCACCCAAGATCCCGGCCGTCGATATGCACGTGAAGACCGCAGGAGCGGTTCACGAAATAACCCCACCCTTGAAGGATCCCCGCGAATTTCCGGATCTCATGGAATCCTTCGTCTCCTTGGAGGATGGGGCTTACGTACTCCCGCCCGTCGTCTCCTAAAGACCCGTCCGTCACCTGTTTCCAGTCCTTGAGCCGTTCGTGCGGAAGATGCTCCGCTCCCTCTCCCATCATGGCCTCGATTTCGATCCCGTACTTGCGCGGGGACGGACATACGGAGAAACTCTTTCCGGAAAATTCGGGATACCTGGGCGAAGCGTCCGTTTCGCGGCTGTCCCAGCAGTCCTCGCAATATTCGTCGCCGTCGTCGTTGCGGAAACACGAATCGGGATCGATCTGATCGCGGCACGCGGCGCAATACGTCACGCGCTCGCTAAAACAACTCTCGCAATAATCCCGGTCGTGAAGCTCGGAATAATGCGCGCGGCCGGTCGGGACATACTCTTCGCATCCGGCACAATACCGGAAATTCTCGTCCAGGCATTCCCCGCAATAGCATTTCCCGTTTACTTTCTTCATTTCCTCTTTCCAAAAGACTTCGCCGCATTGGGCGCATGCCCCGGCCAGCTCGTGAAAACAGTCCCGGCACAGGACTTTGCCTCCGTGCTCGAGATACACGAGTCCCGGATCTTCGGCGCGGCAGTTCGAACAGATCTTGAGACCGGAGGCCGCAGCGGGCTCTTTCGAAAGTTGAACGCTTGTTGTCATGGAGAATCTCCTTTCGCGTTGAAAAAAAGTTGTCTTTGGCGTTTTTAAAGCTGGTTACGTTCCGAAAAACTGAAGTATTGGTTCTCGCCGACGATGATGTGATCGAGAACGCGGACCGAAACCGTCTGGCAGGCCGCTTTGATTTTCTGAGTGATCTCGTAGTCCTCGCGGCTTGGTTCGATCTTCCCGGAGGGGTGGTTATGAACGAGCACGATATTCGACGAATTCCGAAGAAGCGCTTCTTTCACGACCTCGCGGGGATGCACGGCGGCTTCGTCGACCGTGCCGAAAAAGATGTCTTTGTCGCCGAGAATCTTCAGGGCTTTGTCGAGAAACATCACCCTGAAGACCTCCCGCTTCAGGTCTCTCAGGCTCGCCGAAAGATAGTCCGTGACCGCTTGGGGACTCCGGACGAAGCTCTGGCCGATGATCCCCTGCCTCAGAACGCGGCGGCCGATCTCCCGGACGGCCTGAAGCTGGATCCTTTGCGCCTCCGGCAAATCCCCGAGATCGAAAAGCTGGCGGAGCCCGCCCGCCTTATTCAGGATCTCGAGGGCAACATCCACTTCCGTTTGCTCGTAAGTGCACTTTTTCAGGATAAGAGACAAAAGCTCGGCGTCCGATAACGCTTCGATTCCTTTGTCTTTCGCCCGCGCCGAAGGTTGCTCGCTCTCCGGCCAATCCTTGACCGATAATTTTTTTCGCATGACTGCGGTCTCCTTTGAAGACAAAAAGGGCGGGAAGAACGAAATGCTCTCCCCGCCCGCCGTTGAAAGATCCTTCACTTCACGATTACTTCCCAGCCGCGGCGTCTGAAACGCTCGATCAGCGCGGCGTATTTGATCTCATCTGCTTTGCGGATAATGAGACGCATGGAAATCACCTCCCTCTTTTTAAAAATGAAAAGGGGGGAAACGGTCGAAAATGCGGACCGCTTCCCCCTCTGTTTGCCGTTTAAACCCAGCCGCTTTAGGCCGGCTGAACGGACGTTTCCACCGGCATCGGTTCGGCTTCCGGGCTCTGGAGAGCCGCTGCGACACCCTCGACGGACGACTCGAGGATCGACAGCGCCTTCCTGGAACTCGGGATGAAGCTCCCTTCGCCGCCCTTGAAAGCGTACGAGATCCGAACGATGCGGTTTTTGGGGCCCCGCACTTTCGAGATCTGGTACTGCTCGGTTTCCGAAACCGCGACCGCGCTCACGAACGCCGTCTCGCAGTTTTTGCCTTCGGACGGCTCGGGAATCTCGGCGGCGTTTTTCGCCGCGAGGAGAGCCGCCGCGATTTCGCGGCGGAGCCGGGCAAGGACGTTCACGCCTTCCCGGGTCTTCCTGAGTTTCCCGTCCTTCGTGTAATACACGCGGAGGTCGAGAAAGTGTTTGCCTTCCTTGCCCGTCCACGCGGAAACGCGGTAGATATCGTTCCCGTTCCGCGGAACGTCCGCGATGATCTTGTTTTCGTTTTTGCTGATTTCCTTTTGAGTTTCCATTGTCTTGTTTCTCCTTTTTTGATTTTTGAATTGGATTTTTCCTGCTATTCAAATGCCTCGTTTTTCCTGGGTTTCACCTCCCTTTCGAAAATAAAAAGGAGAAGCGGGTCGAAATGACCGGCTTCTCCGAAGTTGTCGTCCCCCGTTTTTTCAAAGAGAACGGGCGCGCTTGGCGCGTTCAAGGCCCGCGATCACCCGCTCGATCAACCGCATCTCGATCACGGTCCCTTTCCTGTAATACGGGCTCCACTTCCGGCCTACGTTCAGCATCATCCGCCTGAGCTCCACGAACTGCGCGTCCTTCTTGCGGAGCTTGTAGAAGCGGTAGATGTCCCACTCCGAAATATAGAACTGCCAGGCGATGATTCTGTTTTCCTCCGCCCCGCACAAAGACCTCCTGGCAGGCGTATTCTTGGCGAGGGTAAGCCCTTCGATTACGTCCCCCAGAAGTTCCCTTTCGATCCAGAGGCCTTCGATCCTCGGGATCAAACGGGCGGGATCCTCGATCGCCCGGGCGAAAACCCTTAGGTCGACGTGCCTCATCCCGCGGTATTCCTTGTTGGAAATGCGGTAGATCTCCCGTTCGTTGATCGGGATATCGCAGATCACCTTCGTTTTGAAATCGTCGTTTCTCTTGTAATCCAGTCCAAGCATTTGATGCTCCTTTCTTCGCTGAAAAAGCAAAAGGAGAGAAACGCAAACCGCGCGCATCTCTCCTTTGGTTGAAAACAAAATAAGCGGAGCACGCCAAACCGGCACGCTTCGCTTATTCGTCGGATTTACTTGAAGTTATGAAGCCCGAAACCGGGCCTAGACCGCTTTGTTTCTCGTGTTTTTCACCTCCTTCACGACCTCGAGCGGATTATCCGCCTTGACCGGGCCGAGTTTCTCTTTGAATTTTTCGAGAAGTTTCAGTTCTTCCACAAGCTCTTCGTCTTCGAAAATATCGGGGTTGTGGTTCGGCTTGAATTCGCCGCGATAAGCGGGGTGCCCGAAGAAATCGAGTTTCACGTAGTCGGTAAGAAGCGACGGACTTTTCCAGATCACGACCGCTTCCCCGCGCTTAAGGGCCCGGATAAGATCGGGCTCGATCCGGAAAGTCTGCCCCTCCCGGACCGAGCCGGTGCCGGTAAAGCCCTTGCCGAGGATCTTATCTTCCGTCTGATAAGTAGAAATCATGGTCGTGCGGGTGCCGCCGATCTTCGAGAATTTCTCGACCGAGATGGGGTCATCCTGCCTCAGAACGATCTTGATATTGGTATTTTCCATCACCTGCTGTTGAAAGTTCGGAATGCCGCGGAAATAAAGATCCCCAAGCGACTGATGAAGGATCGTGACCGCAAAACCGCTCGCCCGGCATTTGTTGAGGAAATCGATAAAATTAAGCTCCAAAAAACTCGAGGCATCGTCGATGAAAACCGGGAAGAAATGACGGCGGTGTTCCGGAATTTTGGCCTGGATGTGGCTGGAAACGGCGCGGATATCCTGGATCACCATCCTCCCGAGACGGCGGGAGGTGTCCGCGTATTTCTGAAGATCGAGGGCGAAATAGCAGATCTGGTTTTTATTATAGACCCTTAACAGATCGATTTCCGGACGGACCGTGTCCAGAAGGTCCGAAAACTCGCTCCGAGACGTGAGATAAAGGTCCGCCATGAGCCCGGAAAGGAACTTCTGATTGTCTTTGAAGCTACTCACCATCTTTCCGATATCATCCTTGAGAACGGGATCCTGAGTCTCGTCGGAAAGCTTCGAGAGAGCGTCGACGTCCGTGAGATATGCGTGAAGATCCCGGAATCTCGTGCTTTTTTTCCGTTTCCGGGAAGCGATCGCGTTGAAAAGCGTAAGCGCGGCGCGCTCGGCCATCCTCCGGTAAAACTCCTCGCTCCAGACCATGCTGTTGATCAGTTTGTCTTTGAGTTCCGTGGGATTCCCCCTGAAAAGAGGGTTATAGGTATTGGATTTATCGGGATGAGCCAGCGAGAAAAAGAAGAAGTCATCCCCGCGGTTTTTCTCTTTGACGATGTATTGGATCCGGTTTAGGAGCTCGAGATCCCCTTTCCCGTCGAGGATAATAGCGCCTTTACCGCGTGCGATATCGTGGGCAAGCATGGGAAGGAGCACGGATTCGGTCTTTCCGGTCCCGGTGCTTCCCACCACTTCGCAGTGCATTTGGCGCTGGTCGTTGGTGAGATAAAGAGGCTTGCCTCTCCTGAAACTTTCGCCGAGATAGACCTTGTGATAATCGGACGCGAGCCGGTTCCGGCGCATGGTTCCCGGGGCAGGGTCGATTCTCCGGTCTTCGGACTTGAACTTCGAATCCTGAGTGAAATAGGCGAAAAGTATGAAAACGGGAAGCGTAGCGGCCGTGTAAACGCCGTAGAATAGCGCGAAGCGGATGCCGCCCTGCCAGTTCTGATTCACGAACCCATTCTGGAAAAGCAGGTTTATACCGTCAAGCAGCCGGCTTAAACCGAGGATCGCCCCTGCGGAAAACAGGACCGGGATGCCAAGCACCATTCTTTCGACCCGAGGTTTTCCGATCCTTGAAACGAGGAGTAAAAAACTCCGGGCGATCCCGAGCGGAACCGCGATGAATATTCCCGTGATCAATTTGACGAGAAACGGTTCTTGTCTTCCCGGAGGTTTTGTCATGACGCATCATAGGATTTCGCAGAGAGCGAAGCTTGCCGCCTTGTTTTCAAATACAGCATCCCCTTTCTTTTGGGTAAGTTCACGGTAGGTCGTGATCCAGACCCGTTTCACGTCGTAATCCATGACGGTAACCAGCCAGTCTTTGACGTCTCCATCGATGATCAGGAACAAAAGCACGTAGTTCTCGTGCTGCCTGTAATAATTCAGCATAGCTTGATACCGCACCATCTGCTTGGTTAACCCGAGATTTTCGAATTCGATGGCGATTCTTTTGCCGCCGATATTGAGAATCCCGTCGGGAACTTTCTTCAAATGATCCCGGTCCCGCGCCACTCTTTCGCTGGTCCACGAATCGAGGCCGAGATCCCGGAAAAGAATCCTGAGATTCAGGACTTTTAGGTCATGGTCGATGCTCCGGTCGAACCATTCCGTCGGTTCATAAAGCATAAGCCCGGAATCGAGGCCGCGGTCCTGGAGAATCTTAAAAGACTTTGCGGTCACGAAATAAACGTCCAGGCTCTTTCTTGACGAGTAACCTTTGTCGAGAAAGCCGGAGCGAACAAGCCTTTCGACCCGTTTGTAGCAGGTTTTGGCCGAAACGGTCCGGTTCTTCCAAAAACCCTCCCGGATCTGGCTGTAAACGATATATCGGTGCTCATGCGCAAGCTTGAAAATCGCGATGTCCCGGGCCGTCAGATCAAGCGGATCTAAAGGCTTTGTTTCGTCCTCTTCCTCGAAATTCCCGGGTTGTGCGTTTTCTTCGCTCAAGATCATCCTCCCGAAAGGTTTTCTTTCAGGATCTTTCAAGAGAAAGCGATCCTGACCCGGAGGGAAAAGAGAATCCGAGTCTCTTTTCCCTCCATTGCATACCCGCTTAACGGCCCAAGCGGCCCGTCAGGCGCTCGGCAACTCCCAGCACATCGTGTACGAACCGGTTCTGCTCCCGCGTCATATCGACGCGGTAACGGTTCTGTTCGCGCAGAAGGCCGACTTGATCGGCGGGTTTTGACTGAATTATCACCGGCTGATTTACATGGGGAATGACCGCCGGGCTCCGCGGGACCATAAAATCCGTAGAAGCTTCGGCCCGTCCTCCCGAGTATTTCAGCCATGTTCTCACGCCCTCATTGACCATCGTCACGAGTAAAAAGGACGCGAAAACAAGAATCGCAACGAACTTCGCTTTCGAAATCGCTTTCTTGCTTTCACGGCGCGGCATCTCGATGACTTGCACTGCCGCGTAACGTCTGAATCTCGAAACATCTCTGACGTTCGGAGACATCTCACGTCTTTTGCTCATCTCTAGAGTACTCATATCGCTCATCTCCTTTTGGCTCTAACGCCGAATTACCTCCCAAGTCTAGGATTGGGTGTTTTTGTTTTTAATGCATCTCTCATATAGGGGTCAGAAACGGGCATTTTTTGACGAATCGGACGACACCTGCCCTCTAGAAATATTTTTAAAAGGGCTTTTTTTCTATTTCTCTGAATTTCGTTTTTGGGAAGTCGAGCCGGATTTTAGCGCACCCAGGCACGGCTCTAACCATCCGACTACGGTCTCGAGTCTCATTTTCAAGACGAGAGAGCGTAGTCGGATGGTGGGTGGAGTTTGTCACCAGTGGGGACCCAGAATAAGGCGTGCCGGGGTGCGGGAATCAAAACGACGGACATGTCAGGCGCAGCGCCCGCCGCCAAAGAGAATGGGAGGATTGGCGTTCGTGGCGAGGAATATGTAACGGCGGGTGTGACATTTCTTGCAGTAGCGACCGATCCCTTCGAAAATCTTCCGGTAAACCGAGCGGCAGGAAGGACACCGGTAAATGGCGATACTGATGTCGGGTCTCCCTTTGATGCCGTGCCATTCACCGTGCCGGAGCACCTGCGCGCATTTTACGCAGGTGATTTCAAGCTTGCCGGGCTCGATGGATCCCGTCGACACATCACACAAGAGCCGGCCGCAATCACAAGCGCACCGGACCTCGGCGATATCACTCTCACCATGCTCTTTCTGCGGCGGCAATCCCGCGTTTGGCTGCGTATCCATAACTTGTAACTTTCATACCCGCCTTTCCTTGGATTTTTCGTCTGCCGGCCCAGACAAGCCTTCACTTTCTAAATCACAAAAACAGCCAGATAATAAAAAACCCTGCAACAAATTAAATCGTACAAAAAAACCGTATATCGCACGCACTTTAATTTGTGACAGGGCTGGTATCACAAATAAACCAAGTTATTGGCACCGCTTTACTGCTGGCTCTCCTCTGGCTTGGAAGCCAATTATTTAAAAAACATGAAACGATCGATCAGGCGGTCTGCCGCGCTACGATCTCGGGAATATAACGGCGCTGGACCGCTTCTTCATCTCCGAACTCGATCTTGTCGATCACAAGACCCACGGCATCCTGTCCTATCTGATAAAGAGGCTGCCTGACGGTCGTAAGGCTTGGGGAGATCACTTTCCCTTTTTCGATATCGTCGAAACCTATAAGCGCTACCTTCTCGGGACACCACATTTTGGCTTCCTTCAAAGCTTTTAATGCGCCAATCGCGATATCATCATTCCCGCAACAAATCGCCCGCGGTAAATTCCCCTGTTCGATCCATTCCTTCATCTTGTTGTAGGCGTCCGCTTCGCGGTAAGTGACGCATTCCCTGATCCATTGCGGTTTCAAAAGCAGTTTGTTCTCTTTGATCCCCTCTTGGAATCCTTTTAGTTTCTCTTCCGCGTCCACGCAATTCTGATGGAGTTCCTTGCCGTCGGTTTCGAAAACTGCGGCCCGAGGTCGGGCAAGATAACCGATTCGCTTGTACCCTCTCCCCGCAAGATAGGACACCGCCATTTTCATGCCTTCCCGAACATCGGTGTAAAGGATATTGGTTTTCAGATTACTGTCGAAATCGTTCATCACCACGAGCGGGAGATCCGGCAGGCAGTTTTCGATCAATTGGATCAAGTGCGGATTAAAGCGCCACGTGATAACGATCAGGCCGTCCACTCCGTATTCACCGAAAAGATCCTCGGCGCGGGCGAGTTGCTTCTCTTTCATGCGGAAAAGCTTGAGGTCATGGCCAGTCCTGAAGATCTGGTCCACAATACCGGCCATGATCCCCATGTGGTAGCCGGAATGAATGATGTCTTTTGAAAGCGAAGTAAGTACCCCAATATTGTATTTGCGTAAAGCTCGCCGCAACCGCGCAAACGCCATGGGTTTATAGCCAAGCTTTTGGATCGCGAGCTCGATACGGGCACGAAGATCCGCCCTTACCGTATGCCGCGTCCTAGGAGACAAATAACGGGTTATAGTCGCCTGCGAGGTCTCGGCTTCCCGCGCCACATCCTGAATCGAAGGTCTTTCTTTGCTCATTTAGTTTCCTTTCTTCGAGTAACGAATTACGAAAGAAAATATAACTGTAAAAGATTGGTATTACAACCTGCTATAGCAGGTAAATATGGGCTTTTCTCAGTCGAAACTAACCGCATGAAAGTCACCACGAACGAGAAAATGGCGGAAAAAGCGATCGCAAAACAGTTTGGCAAGCTCGTGGCAGTGCTTCGGGTGAAAAAGCGATTCACCCAGGATGGGTTTGCCTATCACGCCGGAATAAACAGAAGCTATTACGGAGAGATCGAGCGAGGAGAAGTTAGCGTCTCGGTCTACAAAGCCGATCTTATCGCAAAAGGGCTCAGCCTGGAACTCGGCGAGCTCATGGTTTTATTGGATAAGGAACGGAAAAAAGAACCCGGAAAAGAACAACTGCCGGGGAAATAGCCTTGGCATGCCGATTTTAAAGCAGACGGGAAGATAGTATGAGGGTTGTTTTTAGTCCGGCTGGCTGAGGATTTTGAAATCTTTTAGCTGCCTCGCCAAAAAATCCGGATGAAGAGGCTTGAAGATCGCCCCTTTGATATTAAGGGGCATGTGAGTCAATAGCTCCTCCCCTCCCATGATCACGATCGATATCTTCGGATCTAAAGAACGAACTCCTTCCAGCAACTTCCCATAACGAGCGCACTCGTCGACTTCGTATTTCATCAGCACGAGATCGGGGTTTTCCTTCTGGACGGCGGGAATCAAATCCTCGTCTTTATGCGCCCATACAATCTCACAGCGACCCTCCACCGCTCCCAAGACGAGACTAACGACTTCAGGGTCGTCAAAAACCAGCATCTTTTTAAGAGGGGCTTTATCCATGACAGAACGAAAAAACAGGCTGGAGAATCTTTAGGTCCGGAAGAGCGAAGTTTTTTGACGGTTTTCTTTTTTCGCGGCGTTTAGGGATTCTCTCATCAAGCCCGCAGGCGCAGCGTTCGAAATAATGTGCAGGAAGCGATTCTATCTTGTCCAACGATAATTGGCTTACCTTCCTAAAACGGTAACCCGCCCGCTCGGCAGCCTCCGTGAATCGCCAGGTAGTGCCGTCGCAATCGCCGCAGGGAATCTGGGAATGGCGGTGCTTGAAAAGAAGAAGCCGGACGTTGCAATGGCAGTATTGAATGCATTCGACAGGAATCATTTGGAAAATATCGGGAGGGATATCCGTCATGTGCATCCCCTGACGGTCGAGCATCTTCTCAAGCCAGTAAGGCAAGACGTGTTTCATTCCCCGGCAATGTTCGCATACCTGGTCACGGCTGGTTGTTTCGTTTTTCATGCTTAAAACGGATGCCGGTATTGATGGTAAAGCTGCTCGTCGTCTTCGGGCCATTCGTCGATGATGGATTTGATGAGTTCGATCTGTTCCGGAATAGCCGCGATCTCGCCCTTCTCTAACCGGACGAGATACCCCTGACTTACGCCCATCACATCTGCTAACTCGACCAATGTGATCCTTTTTTGCTTCCTTGCGTTCTTCATTTCCGTTGCCGAAAAACCACCGCTCATTTTAAGCTACCGCCTTTCACAAGAATTTGATCAATGCTACCGGATACACCCAGCTCTTTCAGGAGCCGGAGCGTTCTTCGCAGAAACGTATTCGGAAATGATTTGCTTAAGGAAGGACGAAAAAGCCATCGACCGCTTGGAGGCAAGATCCTTTAAAACCCGAAAATCCTCCATCGAAAAACTGAGCTGAACCTCAACCCATTGTCCCTCCATTCACCAATTACCTGCCCTTCCTTAAGATTGTTTTATCATCCAGCCGACAACTTACGCTTCTGCCTGCCAAGAAACGACCTTATCATCAATAAGTGTTACAATACCGTTTCCGTAGAAAAACTGAATCTGAGTTGCATTATTGGCATATGATTTCCGAACCAGATCAGGATTCCCAAGTAATCCCATGACCTGTCCACCGGTAAGACCTTCTCCCATAGCAGACCATTTCCGCTCAGCCGTTGTCAATTTGGGAACTACCGTCATTTTTTCGACGGGACCGTGATCCTTCAGGTAAGGCGCAAGGGCTTCCGGCGGAATTCGGGAGAGCATGTCCTCGGCAAATTGCGTTGTTTCAAGCACATTGGCGGGCAATTCTTTAACAACCTTAGCCTTGCCTGCCAATCCTTTTTTAACCACCCTTAAATGCTCCTTGGGGACACTATAGCCTGCTTTCTTCGCCTTGCGAAACCAGCGGTCAGCCGCTTCAAACTTATTGCGCATAACCTCAATAAGCCCAAGGCGATACATTGTGTCACCGTCATTGGGGTTACACAGCAATGCATTGATGAGATACTTGTGTGCCTTATCGTTATTTCGTTGCTCCGCAAAAATCATTGAGGAATATTTGTAAGCGAGAAAATGCCTTGGATTTTTCTGAATTGCTTGACCGTAATAAGTCAGCGCTTTTTCCTTGTTTCCAAGCTTGGATTCGACGATTCCCGCATAAAAATATAAATCCGCTTGATCAGGTTCAGCGGTCAACGCTTCATTAAGCTTCAAGGATGCTTCATCATATTTCCCATCCTTAAAAAGAATCATCCCTTCCTTAACCAAATTTTGAACCGACTGGGTAAGCGGCACTGGTTGCTGCCTTTTGCTGAACAAAATCCTATAATTATCTTTTACTGACCAAGCAAGAAGTCCTACCAGAAGCACAACCAGAACAATACCCCACCAGGTCAGGCAAATCCGAACGATAATGGCAAGCAACCCCAGCAAGGTCACAAGCCGTGCTGCCTCTCGAAGCAAACCGCCAACATGAGCGGCCACAAAAATGGTATTGATGGCAAGCCCAACTACAAAGAGAATGAGCCCCCACTTTAAAAGCCTCGTTTTCCATATTGATTTTTTCTTTATCTCGTTCTTCGTCATAACTATTGCCTTTTATCTCTAATCACTAATCATAGCCCTTTACTACTTCGTATATATTTCTTCTAAAATTTTCCCGGTTTTAATATCAACTCGATATGTTGACTCCCCACCACTTGCCCAAAAATTTTCTTTTTTATCAACCCCAATACCAACAAAAAGATCCCTTCTGAAAAATTTTTTCCCTGTCCGCCATTCATCTGGGTCCTGAATTCGCCACAAAATTTCTCCCACGTCATTGACGCATACAATATTTCTATCGGGTGTCTTCTCACCCTCGGCTTTAAATCGCACCACAATATATTGATTCCCAACAACTAAGGCATCGCCGATTTCATGATCCATAGCAATGGTTCGACATGTTTCATTTCTTTTAATATTTAAATTATTTTTTTGAAACGAAAGATTAATCATTAAATATATCTCCTATTTCACGAAGGCGTTTAAACCAGTCGTCCTTAAGTTCGGATATTATTTCGTATTGGTGTCCACCGCCAACACCATATGCATTTGAACCAGCAATACCATCCCGAATAAACACAGTATCTGTCGACCCAAAAACAACATCAGCAACATGCGTCGGCTCTTGTGGCAAAGACAAAATCTGTTTAATTTCAGCCGGACTCTTTCCCTCTATGACAGAGCGTCGTGTAATCCAGTAGCCTTTCCCTGTTGGATTGGACGAGCTTGGAACAAAAACCCTAACAAGAGGATCTCCATCCACAACATTGAAAGAATCTCTCACACCCTTTTCTGTAACAGCTTCAAATGGATCCCAAGGAATTTCATGTCCAGGACGTCTGACAAGATAATCGGCATTAACCTCTTGACCTTGCCGAGTAATATTTATATCGGTTACATCATCAACACCAATATACCGCCTTGAGTAGGCTTCGGCAACATCATCAATGTTATTAGCTTCTGATAGAAATTCACCCTTAAGGCCATTATTTCTAAAAAGACGTGTTAACAATGAATCGGCAGCAACATCACCTTGGCGCCTCAATAGCTTCCCCACAAGATCTGCTATGCCAGTTTTTACCGCCGTAACACCAGCGCCTACTACGGTCTTAACTACGCCTCCAATCAATACAATATCTAGCGCGCGAAACAGCTCTGTCGCGGTGTTCAAACCAAGAGAAAGAATCTTTTTTCCCGCATCGGATAGATTGCCGTCATTGATATCACGCCAAGCTCCCGTCGCATCATCCCACATATTATCCAGCCGATCGCCAATCCGAATGGCATCGATAAATCCTTTTACAACGGATCTTAAGAGCTCCACGGATGCTGTCTGTGGAAACAGCAATATGTCTTCCAGCAAACTGTCTGTTTCCGGTTTGATATAGTCGAAAATTCTGTCAACTACGGCATCTGCTTGATTGGCTATCTCATGCCTTGTTATGTTCAGGTCCTCAAGCAATGAACGATGAGTATCCGGAAGATCTGTTATCCTCTGATTATCAATCAATGTTTCGGCAACGTTCCGCATGGCAACAGGGTCTCCGTCGAGCAGATGCTGCTGGAAACCCGGGTCCATATGAATTTCATAGCCGCCTGAAATATTGACGCCGTCAAAGTGCTCGACAAATTGGATAGATCCTGCCGCTGTATCGCCTAAATCGGTCTGGTAATCTATAAACAATGTCTGCTGAACGGCTGATACTTGCCCCGCAGAATAATAAGCCGTGTCGCCCGTGTCCCAATTTCTCGCAACGCCGGACTGGATCGTAAAGGATCCATTCGGGTTATCCACTAACACAAGCGGCTGTGTCTCTGTGCCGAAAAAGCTGACCGCATTCCCCTGCGCATCAATCATGTCAACATTTACTACCTGCGCATCGCGAACGGTTAACGTCATGCTTTCCGTCCCATTGGTGAATGTCATTTCGCCGTTGACCATAACATACCGCCCTTGCTCATCCATCCTGTACTGGCCGCTTTCCGTGTGACTGCCAAACTGCCTGGCAAGGATCTGTGTTTCATCTTCGTTTAAAACAAATTTGTTATTCCCTACGGTATATTCGTGGACAATCGTGCCGTCCTCAAGCTGGCGCACCGTGAAATCCTGGGCTGCCTGCCGGGCCCTGAAATAATCTTCAATGTTCTGTCCCGTCGCATAAATTGACTCTACGGTATCCCGACCGAGGATCTGGACAGCATACATCTCAAAAACATCGAAAATATCCCCTCCGTCCCGGATTTTGCTTGCCAAACTGACCAATTGCATGAGGTAAAGCGATTTTTGGTATTCGGTAGCGCCTTCGCCTCCCAAGGTAAGAACATTTTTAATGGATTCCTGTAAAGCACCGGCAATCCCTCCAAAAAAGCGGGTAATGGCATTTCCGGAAGATGTCTGATTCGTTAAACCTTCTATTCCTCCGACAATGCCCCTCAGGCCTAGGGATATCAGCAATGGATTAACATCCAGAACATCAGCCAGCCAGTAAGCACCCATACTGACGAATCCACCCAAGGTCTCCCTGCTAAGGAGAGCTTCTTTTAGCGAGTCAAGAATTGAGAAGGTGCCCGGGCTAAGTGCGCTATTAACAATATGACCTATACTTGCCGCAATTGGATACCCTATGAGTGCTGTAATGCGCGGATCGAGGCCGAGGGAGCGGCCGACGAGTTCGAGTCCGCCGAGTGTCAATTGCTGAGTAAAACGAGGGAAAATACCGGGAAGTTCGGTTCTGAGATTGAAGGCAGGATCAAAAAGACCGGCAAGGGATGCCGTCACACCAAGAGAAATCGCCGACGTGATCGGCGGCGGCAAATCCAGTTTGAGACCCATTTCGCTGACACCCTGAAGCAAATACATCTGCATCCCGGAACGAAGAAATTCCGACATACCTCCGCCAAGTCCGATCACCCCGCCTGAAACAAAAGCCCCCGCAAGACGTGCCATCGTGGATTCAATACCGAGTCCTTCCAGACCTTTCGAAACCGGCATATTGATGGCCGCGGCGATCATGGTCCGGCCGATCGTCTGCCCAAGCGTCAGTGTTTGCGGCACAAGCGCTCCGGCCGGGTCGAACATGATCTTGATCCCGTCGACAACATAGTTCCCGATGTTCGTGATCCCGGCCCCAAGCGCTCCGAAATTTCCGGTGACCATATCCGTAAAGAACGTGAATCCCTGTTTCAGAAATTGCCCGGCATGCGACACGCCCTCCCAAATCGTGTTCCCGAGTGACGTGAATCCGTTCTGGATTGACTGGAGGAGCCCGGCATGCTGGATAGAACTGAGCGCCATGGAGAATCCCTGGACCGCGAAGTTGACCACGCTTGCCGCGATCGCCACGATCCCGGCCACCATGGCCGCGTAACCGATGATCTTCCCGAAAGTCGGGCTGATAAAAGACACCACAACGCTCGCCACCGTCAAAGCAACCGAGGCGATCGTGAACCAGAAAATGAGCAATGGGAAAAAAGATCCACGGACCCGCATAGCCGTTTTGTCATCAAGACGTTTTGTCGTGATCGACTGGTCCTTAAAAACCACAAGATGCCCTGTCCCGTCCCCGGCATCCCAGCTTTTTGAAAATTGCGGCAAAGTGACATGGACCAGCGTGCCGTCCGCTCCCTGATTGGTTTCAAAATAAGACACGGCGGTGGGTGTCACTCCTGTGATTACGGCAAAATGTTCCTTTCCGATATGCACAATAACACGCAGACCACAGGCCGCGTTTTCATCGATTTGAAGCGCCGGACACGCGGACGCATAAAGCGATCTGAGATCAGCGAGCGAGTACCGAACACCCGTGATGTCCGCTCCGTGGATCTTCGCGGCACGTTCCATGGCAAAAACGGATATTAAAAGATCGCCTTCGGCAAAACGATTGATCGTCCCGGTCAGAATGTCCACAAGCACTGACTCACGCCCCAGCGTTGTCATGGGAACATGAATGCCCCGGGACGAGAGCATCTCTTTTAAAGAAAGAAACGCGGATTGTCCGAAGTGAAGATCCCGGCTCCCAAGCCATTGCAGAATCGCGGTCACATCCTCCTGATTGAGATCCACGGCCTCGGAAGGATCAAGCCGAAGTGATTGAACAAGTGTCGCGCGTGCTGTCGGATCATTGGCAGCGGCAAGATACTGACTCAGAAAAGTCTGCACCTGGCTGATCATCGCGGCTTTTTCATTTGTCCTGTTCAGAAATTCAGGCGAATTCCTGATCTCGTTGATGGTTCGGCTGAGATCAATTGCCTCCATCGCTCCAAATCTCGCGATCTCGGTATCGACTTCCGCGTCCGAAGGGTCCCGGCCCAAAAGCCGCCGGTAAATATCCGCAAGGACCGGCGCGACTTCGCGCTCGAGGATATCGTGAAAAACCGCCTGCTCCTGCGCGGCAAGGTCCGTGATTTTCTGCGCGGTCGCGTTTTCAATCTCAGATTTTTTCTGCGCAATCAGCAAGGGGATGGTGGCAATCTGCTCGGGCTGGATTTGTTCCAGCAACTGCGCTTTTTGATTTCTGGTCGCGTTGATCATGGCGACAACGCCGGGGACCTCATAACGTTCTTCATGGCATTTCCTGCCGAATCCCAAAAAAACACTTTTACAGACCTTGACATTCTGAAAGCGCTGGGATTCTAACTGATGAATATAGGCATCAAGCGCCGCAAGGGCACTGGCCACTTCCTGTTTGATATTGGCCTGCGCCACTTCTTCCTGTTCGGCCAATTGCCGTAACGCATCGAATTTGACCTGCGCGATCTGCTGACGGGATTTCGCGGCTTCGGCTTCAAAATCAGCGCGTGCTTTGACCAGGGTCACTTTCACAAGATACAAATCATTCGGATTGGCACAGCCGCTATCCGGGCAGCCATATTCGTGGACATAAAGAAGTTCTCCGTCACTGGCAAACGTTTCTCTCGGCTTGCCTCGATCATAAAAGGTTCGCACACCGCTTAAATTTTCAGAATAAACGATCTGGTTTTGGCTGTCATAGACCGTGATTTTTTCGAGGTCGCCGCCGGGTTTGTTGGGTTCATAGGCTTTTAAGAAAGCGCTGTAGGCATCGGCTGCCCCCTCAGGCACAGACAGGATCAAATGCATCCCGTGAAACACCGGGTCGGTGATCCCGGAAAGACTCGTGTAGACCGCGCTTTCCGTAGCGGAGGAAAAAGAACTGCCTCCCGTCTGTTCACAACCTTCCCCCTTTTTTAAATATTCATTCCCGAATAAATACCATGTCTGATTGGCCGCACTTGCATTCCTCACGTTCCCCGCCCCGATACCTTCCAGCAGAGAAAGAATTTCATTTCCCGCCGAAGAAAAATAGGGATCTTTGACCGCCATGGCGACATACTGGCCCGGTTTGAGATTTATTAAAAAATTTTTCAGCAGGATGCGGTCACCGGTGGATGCGAATTGACCGGAGAGGACCTTCCATTGATTGAGAGATTCATCATACGTGCTGATCAAAAATCCGGGACTTCCCTCGCGCTTCCCGATTATTGCGTCCGGATCTCTCATCACAATCGTATTTCCCGCCTCAAGCGTCAGTGCTTTCGGAAACGGCACGCCGTTAAAATCAATCTGCTTATGATGCAAAAGATTGTACCCCGTGAGATTGCCTGAAGTATCCGCTTGATAAGTGAACTGCCAGGATTCGCCGTTGGGAGAATCGATCTTGAGTAAATACCCATAAGCGTCATAACTGTAGTACGTTCCTTCGCTCTGGAACATACTTCCCGTGTAGCTACCCGTCTGATCCTGCAAAATCGTTATTTGAAAATCGTTTGCCGGAAAATTCGCCGAAAAAAAAGCGCCGTCGGCCAAACGTCCGCGGACCGGCAGATAATTCTCAATTTCAAGAATAAGCCCGTTGTCAAACTGTATCTGCCCGCTTTTGATTTTCCGGTCATCATCCAGAACAACATTCACGGCTTTATCCCCTGAAGGAGTGTCGATTTCCATCAATCCGTCGTCTCCTTTTTTGATCCGGAAACCATCCCTGGATTCATATCCCACCCAGGTGACTGCACGCAGGTCCGCCGCATTGAACACATGAGTCCATTTATAATCGTGAGCGACGGCAAGCGGATTTTGAGGCACTACGGAATAATCCAAATAAGCATACAGATAGCCATCCCGGGTGAGGTGTTTTTTCAGGTTGCCGTTTTTGTCGTAATACCAGGTGGTCCCGTCGTGATCCGTGACTTGAGTTTCGTCGTCTGAAAACTTATAGCTGGTACTTTGCAGCACGCGGTTTTTATAAAAAAGCTCGGCTCCGATCAGTGCTTCATCCAGGTAACTGTAAGTCGTCGTAATGCCCGCCGCGCTGATGGATTGCAACAATTTTCCTCCTTGGAACTTTCGGAGGTCGCCCGTGAGGTCGTCTTTGATGACGGTAATCTCATTCCCCTGGCCGTCAAACTCATAGCTGAATTCGTAAATTTTTCCATCTGATTGCGTGATTTTTCTGAGGGCGCCGTAACGGTAATCCAAATTCCCAACGGCACTATTGGCACTGGAAGAGCCTTGAACGGTTGTTTGGGAAGAATTCTCAGCGGGCAAATATTCATGAACAGTCCCGTCCGGCAAGGTCACGCGGCTTACATTTTCTCCGTCAAGATCAACACGACTTCCGTCAAAACGTTGAAAATAGGTGATGTCGCCCGGGTGTTGGCCGTCCCCTGTTTGATAAAGCAGGGCCGGGGCATCGAACCATTCAGCAAGGACAGCGTAATCAGGAGGTGTGTTTGACGCAATTTCAGCACCCACTGCCGTTAAATGATCTGATTCGATTTTTAAGGTGCTGATTTCCTGAGCGGTCATGCCGGATTGGGTTTCCCAGAAAGAGTGAGGCCCGCTCATTCTTTTTAACGAAATAAATTCAAGATCCGTCACGGTAAAGGAACCTTGCTTGCCGATACCTTCCTCGGTAGGTACCGGCTCGACTGTGATCTCAGTTTCCTCAGCGCTCAGAACTGGCAGAGGAATCCACAGAAACCTACCGCCACTGGTTTCATAGGTAAATAACGTATTTCCATTTTTTATTTTTACCACAAAGGGCTGCTCCCAGGTCACATCCAGACCCGGATGAATACTGATCTGAAGCAAGTTGTAATCGATAAGTGAAACAGGATGATTCCTATTCATGATATAGAGCCCCATTTGGCTCGTGGTATCTTGATAAAGAAATTTGCAGGAAGCTTCGGAAGCATTGCCTGCCCCCCATATAAACTCTCCCGGTTTCAAGGCGCCGACTTGGAAACCTCCCATGCCTTCTGCCAACGATAAAACATTACTGCTTTTTGAGAGAAAATAGGGTTTCACATCGCTGACATAATGACTAAACCAATTTCCAAAAAGCAATTCAGCCAGGGAGCAAGTCCCCTCATGCACCTGAGTCGTCCCATAAACCCACTCCGAGTAGCGAAAATGCACCGTCGTTCCTGTGATCTGACCGTCGAGATCCCGTTCATAGGACAAAACATCGAGCCGGTTATTTTCATCCCAGACAATCGACTTGATCGCTCCATTTTGGTAGATGACTCTCGGGCCTCCATTGGGGTAATCCACATACTGCTCTTGCGTCTGGTCAATCGTCATCACCGTGCCGTCCTTCAACGTCAGGATCGCACGCAGTAATCCGCCGTCATCGGCAAATTCGAGATCGCTGAATGTCCCGGCACTCGTGGTGATGGACGAAATTTTTCCGTTCTCATAGGCAACCATGTTTCCATCCTGGATCATCTTCTGAAGTTTTCCGTCCGGACCAAAGACACGCCTGCGGTCATTGTCCTGAATATGGAAGGAACGGATTTCTCCGCGAAGATTTTCGTCATAATAAAACCGGCCTGTTTCCAGTTTCCCTCGCGCGAGATCGATCACAAAGGAGGCAAGCCCGTTTTCAAACAAAACCGTCCTCCCATTTTTAAAGATCCATTTCACGAGTTTTCCGTCCTGAAAATACTGAATTCCGCCATCGGCGCGATTCAACGTGCCGCTGATGAGTTTCCCATCCGAATCGATCGTGAAATGATCAAGAGTCTCTATAGCGGTCCTTAGATTGCCACTGGCGGAACTCGATGCGATTTTGTTGAGGATGATTTGCTGAAGAGCCGGCGCATTGGTGCCAAGCATGGAAACCCAATCCAAACGATCTGAAGTCCTCACTTTGAAAGCAGAAAGAGGGCCGAGATAAATATTCCCGCTGACTTCCGAACCATCGGTGGATTGTATGACTGTTGCTAATTCGTACATCATCCCATCCGTAGGCTTGGAAACAGGGATATGGACATACTGCCAGCCGTGCTTCAAAGGTTCGGTCACAAAAATATTGCCGGTCCCTTTGAATTCGAATTTAAGACGGATTTTTTCAGGGGTATCCTCTCCGACACGGACGGGAATGGACAAAAAATCATACGGTCCCAAATCCAAGGCATGATATCTATTCCAAAGACCTACCGGCGCATACCGGTATTTTGCGTCAAAAATCACATGCCGAACGGTACCCACCTGAGGATCAGAGACAGGCATGTTTCTGCAAAAACCAGCACCCGGCGTATAAAAATCTCCTTGGGAATTTCCCGACAACTCATAAATGCTGAATTGATAGGATTCCAAAAGAGACCTGCCCAAAGCCGATCTGCCGGGAAGCAGAAGATATTCTTGAAGACTCATGCGGCGCAAAGCATCGCCTTCGTTAAATTCAATCTCCGTATGATGAAAATTTCCGGCCGCGGTCAGATAATTAAAAACAGAGCCGATTCCGTATTCCGGATCGGAAAGGGTCGGAATAAAATTTGCTACTTTAACAAGACCGGCGGAAGCTCCATCCGGCAAACTCGCGCTGCCGGTGTAAAGGGAAGCCATGGCCTGATGAAAATTGGGCGGCGTTGGCAACATTCCGGAGGCAGGAGGACTTAAATTCAACTTGATCGATTGATACACAGAATCAAAACGTGTTTTCAGATTTTCTTCTTCCAGATAGTTCTGAAAATATGTTTGGCTTGTCTTCAAAAGGGAAAGAATAAACGAAGCCTGGTCCACTCCAAAATATTGCGTTGAAAAAACAGGTTCTTGAACTTGAATGGATTGCCCTGTTCCCGGATCTGTTTTTGTGACCGTCTGCATTTTGATAGCATCGATAAACCCGTCAGAAGTCCGGATTTGCGGAAACGCGGCTTCAAGATTCTTGAGAAACTGCAGCGTGTAATGCGGCGCCAAACCAAAAGCCGAAGCGATTCCATAGATCGATCCAATATTGGTATAGCGAATGTCATCGGCTTCTGCCGCATCAGGCAGACCGATCTTTCCTTCATAACCTTGTCCGGGATTATCTCCCGCCGAAAGAAGTCCCGGAATATTATTTCGCTGAACAAATTCCGCCTGGGCATAAAGAAAATTACGGAGTGCCGGCTCCAGTTCCGGATATTTTGTTTCATCCACATGGATGAGCGGCCAGAACATTTGAAAAGCACCTCCATCATAGGGGGAAGCGATATTCCATTCCGCGCCATCGCTGGATCGATAGTTGCGAAGCGTCACGCTCAGATTATAAAAAGCATCCTGATATTGAGGAAAACGGGAAACCAGCCAAGCCAGGCCCGGTCTGAATTCATCGAAGACGCGGTCCATATGGCCCACAAAATCTCCCTGAAACCGATAAGCCTGATAGAAAAGATGTGCGTCTGCATCATAAAAAGCGGCATACCCGGGTTCTTGAGCTGTCAAAATCGCATTGGAACGATTCAGGATCTGATCCCGGTAAACCGCCATACCCGCATCAAGCGTCAGACCCTGCAAAGCCCCTATCACGCTCGCAAGACTCACTGATAGATTAACATTATCTCCCAATCCCACTTCATTGAAACGACGCTGATATTTGTACACAAGACGCGTCATGCCTGTCGGATGGCCTTCGCCATCAAGAACCGGTTCGATGGTTGGGGCGATCGTAAAGAAAGCGACCATTCCGTTCCATCCTACCTGCTCTTGTATTTCCTGATAAACCGCTAAAAGCGCATTCAGTTTTTCAAAAGCTTGGATCCGTGAAATCTTTGACGTCTGGTATTCCCCTGTCGCAATAGCCGCAAGTATTTCCGCCCAAAATCCAATCAGTGTCGCTTGACTGTAGTCTGCCTGCTGTTCATTCAAACCGTTGTAATTATCCACGGGAAGACCCGTCGGCGTATGAATCCCTTTACCGTTTAAGAAATAATCAAGCTGCGTTTCGATGAGATCATTCCTGTAAGCGGTTTCGGTCGGCGTCAAAGGCTCTGGAAGGATAGCTGCCGGCGTTTGAACGGGTTCGGGTAATGTGCTTGAAAATTCTACGAACTGTCCGGAAGGCGTGATTTGTTTGACCACCTGATTATTTTCAATGAAGTATTGCATGCCGTCGTTGAAAAGTATTTCTCCGGAATAAATAAAACCATCCTGGTCGACGGTCAAAGACCGGAGTTCGGCATCCTGCAAAGTGACTTTCGGCACAAAAAATTTCCCGTCCGGCAGCACCGGAACTTCTGTCAAATCCAGCTGCACGGTTTTGTACTGCCCATACCGGATCGGTTTGCCATTGTTGAATTCAATCCATGCACCGTCCGGAAGATCGATTCTCAATAGTTCGGTTAACTGACTTGTCAAACCCTCTGCATTCAAAAACTTGATGACTCGGTAGACTTTTCCGTCATTTGTCGTGATAGTATCCGGGCGCTGCGCTCCTAAAAAATTCACATAAGTGGTTTTATTCCCCGATGCATTGGTTCGCTCGATTAACTGAAAATTTTGATAAACTTCTTGCGAACCGTCGGGATAAAACCTTTTAAATCCCGTCAGATTTTGACCATTCCAAATAAGATTCATTAATAAACTACCGTCATCCAAACGGATATCCGCCAAAGTTCCGGCTGTAACACGAAAAGATGTCCCGCCTTTTAAGCGAACAGCTGAAAGTTGTCCGGTGGCGTCATAAACCTGTTCGATCTGGGATTCGCCCTCTTCAGACACAGAAACCGATAAAAGACTGTGATCGGCAGCCAACTGAGTTTGGACATGAAACAATGCTCCGGATTGACTGGCATAGGACACTGGAAGCCCGTTTTGGAGACGCAGCACTTCTCCTTTTCCCGAAACTGTTTCCTTCATCACGCCGGAGATATCGTATTCGATTGAAACGGTCAGCTTATCCTGCAAGGTATCCTTTATCGAAGGATAATAGTCCGGATCACGTTGAATGGTGGATATTGGAATTATTTCATTCGTTGCGGACCACGTCACAGAGCTGAGAACAGAACGATAGCCGCTGACGTCTGTCCCCTGCCGCAATGTGGCTATTTCATAATGAAAGATATTGCCCGCTTCATCCCTGTAGGTTTCCAGAAATCCGTTCTGATAAAGGATTGCCGTCCCATCGGTTTTCTTGACCCACAGGGGTTTCCCATTTGAACTGTAGCGGCTCGTTGTCCCGTCCTCTTCGGCGACAAGCATAGATAGAACTTGCCCGGAATCATTTAATTCATAATTGAATTTAATCTTCTTGTTATCAGCCGTCTGCACATAAGCAATACGGCCATTCGAATGATAAACAGTTCTTTCACCTTGGGAATTCACTCCATAAACAGCTTTTCCATTTTGGTAAAGAAGCTTATTACCGTTACTGAAAACGAGAAGACCGCTCACAAGATTTTGAGCGGCATCAAATTGGGGCAAATAAAGCGTGTAACTGTTCGGGTTTTCAATCGCGACAAGACTGGCATTGGCATATTTAAGGATCAAACCGTTGGCAGCAGTCATCGTCATAAGATCTTGCGGGAGCGTTGGGATGGCCGGCATGGGCGGCAGCGCAATTTCAGGTTGATCCAAAGTAACGGCATATGCCGCAAAAGCCGGCAAGTTCCCCACTATGGTTTCGACCATGAGACGATTCTCACCAGGTTGAAGCTCCCAGGACTCTTGATGCTCGGCTCCTTGAATGGTATAGCGAAGAACATAATTCGGATCCGTTGTTCTTTGATCCGACAGGAACTGAATCGGAAAAACATACCGGATCGTTGAAGAGGCAGCAGCAATGTTTCCCGCCTGGTCGCGAACCTGGCAAGTGATTGTTTTGAAGCCTTCTCCGGCAGGCAATGTCATCACTTTCGACGGAACGAAAGCGGTCCAATCCGTCCATTGCAATCCGTTATCTGTGGAGAACCGAATATCCTTTAAAGAAACGGCGTCTTGGGCATTCACATCCAAACGGACTGTGAGATTATTCGTTTCCGCATCACCGTTATTGATTCGTAGGGCCGTCAACGGCGGATGGGTGTCGAGTATGACATCAAAGAACGCTTCGGCCTTGTTCCCAAAAATATCGCGACTTTGAACGGTAAGAACGTTACTGCCTTCCGTAAGCATTCTGGTTTCAGTACGTTCAACGCTATCAATCTTATAACGAAGTTCGTAAATCGATTGATTCGTGACAGTCACCGCTGGAAGAAACTCGATAATGGGCGGCGTGGTGTCTAAAACCTGTGTCCCATTATTATAAAATTCTTCTATAGAACCTTCTTCATAAAGAACCCGGTAACCGGTGACGAATTGTCCGTTCAGAATCGGGGTTATGGAATAATCCGCGTCCAGATCACTGACACGGTCTAATGCGTGAGCCAACCCGAGCGGTAAAAATGCACCGCGGCCATAAGAGGAAGAAGTTGTTTTGATGCTGTAATCGCCCGCCGTGGCATTGGTAAATTGCGGGTCCGTCACAAGATTGCCACCTCTTTCTTCGGCAACGGCGGGCGGTGTCGCGCTTCCGTAATAGGTGCCATGCTCCACATTATTGAAAAAGGTGTTGTTTTGAACCGTCGCGTATCCCCTGCTCGGTGTCCGGCCCCAACAAAATTCATAAATCGACTGAAAGGTGCTATTTGTAAAAATATTGTTCTCCACAACCGGCGTTCCGCCGTTCAGAATATTGACTGCGATATTGTTCGCTATAAACGTGTTGTAGCGGATGAGGGTTCCTGCTTTGGGAAGTTGAATGGCCAGATGATTGCCCTGAAAGAAATTTTCTTCGATGAGAAGATCGGTTCCAGACCAAACATAAATGCCATAATCCCGGTTATCAACAAAACGGTTATTCCGGATCTTCACGTGATCGGCTTGGATGCGGATAGCGCTTGCGGGATATCCGGCATAAGGACCGCCGCCGGTGATGGTTAGATTTTCGATACGGTTATTTCCTAAGACCGTGATGATATTTGTTTGAGGCTGATTATTTCCGCTGATAATGGTCCGCCGCGAATCTTCCCCTTTTAAATTTATACCGTTTTTTAAAGTCAAGTATTCACGATAGATTCCCCGATGCAGATACACCACGTCGCCGGCATTTGCATTGTTAATTTCATTTTGGATCGATTCCCCTTCATAGACATAGTGAATGGTTGTCCCGTCAGAAGCGATCTCTTGCCTTAATTTTCCATCTGGCCCATAAGTTTTGCCCAAATCTGATGGCGGGATATTGCCCGTGGTATTTCCCGCGGAAGACAGAGGCATGCTTTGAGCTGCTAGAAAATCAAACGCCGTTGAAGAGACCCGGCTTACGGGTAAATGAGCCGATGATGCAGAGGATACTTGGGTTTCGGCCTGAACCGGCCGTGACGCATATTGATCGTAAAGATTTGTTTGAGCCGCAAGGATCGTTTGATCCCAGACAAAAATAATGACCGTAAAAAAAGCCGTGACTTTCAACCAGCCGGAAAATCTTTTCTGGCGCATCATAACCAAATTTGCTTGGTGAATTGATCAAAACAAACGGTGCTTTGCTTTCCGCATGAAATGCGTGGCGAATAAAATCGGACACGCTCAGTCGCGCGATAATCTGGGTTTGTTTTCACGGTCCTCTGCTTCATGTCCGCCCTCCTTTTATTTTCCAGCATCCACGTCATAAAAATAAATCATGAAAAATTAAAAGGGAATGGATATGAAGCGGATGTTTTTTATAAAAATACCCATAGTTGATTAATATCTATTATGGATAGTTATTTGGCGCGAAGCTCAAAAAGCTGTTGGGGCTTGAAATTGAATGCTAGGAAATGCTAGCGTTGTTTTCTATTTCTAAAATTTATAGGTGTATATTGCTGGACCGCTAACCCATGGAGTTGATCTTAAGTGATACTAGCAAACAGCCTTGCAGGGGCCTTCTTATGTTCGAGGTGGAAGATAATCTCGTCAATATATTGCTGGATATGCGGCGGCGGTTGATCATCAAAAAGAAGGAAAAGATTTAAAAGAAAGCGGCGGACTTCGGTTGCAAGCTTTTTGTCTTTGATTTTTGATAGCCGAGACTCCAATTCATCAGACGACATTTCTTTAAAACTCCTATTTTCTAGTAGAAATTTAACACCTTTATTATCTATTTTCAAGTCAATTTTATATTACAACTAGCAATAAATAACATAAAATAACATTGTAGAGTATAATTTTTTTATGCGAAAAATTAGCACTGAAGAAAAACCATTTAGGGTTCGATAAAAGAGCAGAAGTGCTTGTTATATATGAACTTAATCATGATATTTCATTATCTCAGTTCATACAAACTAAAAGGGAGCAATCACACATGACAAAGAAACTTCTCTGCTTCGGACTTTTAGCTACTTTTATTTTCATGGTTCCAGCATCTGCTTTTGCGGTCGGAGGCGGTGGTTTTGAAAATGCCTCGTTCAGCGCGAAACAGCTGTCTTTGGGCGGCGCAGCAACAGCCTCACCCGATGAGCCCGCAGCCATTTCCTATAACCCGGCAGGTATCGCAGATCTTCCCGGAGTGCAGTTCCAGGGCGATGCGAATTTTATCGGAATCTGGACATTCAAAAATAACGATGCAACGGGAAGCACTCGCAGTTCAGGTACGTTAAGCATGGTTCCTACCGCTTACTTTACAGTCAACCCGGGCAAGATCTTCTGCGATCGCCTCGCACTCGGGGTCGGCATGGATTCCCCTTTTGGATTAATGAACAAATACAACTCCAGCGATCCTGCCGCCCATTATACAGGTTGGAGAAATTATCTTAAAATGTACACCATCAAACCGACCATCGCCTATAAGATCACGGACAAGATCTCGCTCGGCGGCGGCCCGATGTGGTACCGGATCTATGATTTCGGCGGGATCCAAGGTTATCCGAATTCGCTCATCGGAGGCGCGGGAACTCCGGACGGTCAAATCCGGTTGAATACCTCCGGCAATCGTTGGGGATGGCAAATGGGTACCTTGGTCAAATTGACCCCAAAGCACCGTCTTGGGTATTATTTTCGAAGCCCTGTGGTCGTCAAAACAAGCGGTTTGGCAAAAGTTGAGAATTCCGCTTATTACGGCGGGAATAATCATTATGAGACCGGTGTCCATACCAAAGTCGCTTTACCGATGAACATGACGTGGGCCTATGCCTTTCAACCCACTCCGAAAACCCATTATGAGGCAGACTTCACGTGGTCCCACTGGAAAACACATAAACGCATCTATTTTGTGACCGATCCTACCAAAAGCGCTCTCGACAACGCGATTCTGGAAAATATCCGCATGGCAGACAAAGATTGGAGAGACAGCTACGGGATTCAACTCGGCGCAAGCCACAAGCTCACTAAAAAACTGACGCTGCGCGGTGGATCATTTTTCTACTGGACGCCGGTCCCGAAAGACCATTACATCCCGGCTGTTCCCGATGCCAATCATTTGGCAATCAGTCTTGGCCTCGGTTATGACATCACCAAGAATTTGACCGCGGACGCTGCCTATTACAACGCGTTCTATTTCACGCGTAACATCAATAACAGCATTGGAGAAAATGCGGCCCTCGTGAATTCTTCCGTTGACGGACATTATTACTCCTACATGCAGTCCTTCACCTTCAGCCTGACACTGCACTGGGATGACCTGTTTCCGCGGGCTTATGGAAACAGTAAAAGCGAGACACCGGCCACGATCGATATAAAGCCGGCTGCCGTTTAATCGAATCTAAAAATAAAAAAGCCACAGGCGTGAAAACCTGTAGCTTTTTTTATGACCCAAAACAACGGCTTATTTCTTTGTCGCTAATTTCGCCTGATAGGAAATAAGATCAAAAGCCTTCCACTCTTCGTAGGGCGTCCTGGAAAGAAGCGTACTCACAGCCTCTTCCGGGCTCTTGTCCTTAAAAAGCATGCGGTAGACCTCCCGCAAGATCGGAAGTTCCAGATCAATGCGATCGGCAAGCTGCTGGACACTGAGCGAGGTGTCCACGCCTTCCGCAACCATATTCATTTCGTTGATGATATCCTTGATCTTGCGTCCTTGGCCAAGTTCCCGGCCGACGTGAAGATTCCGACCGTGTTTTGAAAAACAGGTGGTGATGAGATCCCCGACACCCGAAAGCCCGAAGAAGGTGTTCGGATTGGCGCCGAGCTTCACGCCTAACCGGACCATTTCATACAGCCCCCGCGTGATCAAACCCGACTTCGTATTGTCCCCGAACTTGAGTCCGTCGCAAACACCGGCTGCAATCGCGATCACATTTTTCACAGCCCCGCCAATCTCGACGCCGACGACATCCTTTTGGATGTAAACACGGAAATACGGGTCCCGGAAATGGTCCTGGATATATTGCGCTGTCGCCATATTCTCGGAAGCCGCCACCACTAGTGTGGGGATCTTACGGGCCACCTCTTCGGCATGCGAAGGACCGGAAAGCGCCACCACCGAAACATCATGGCCAAGCACGGATCGAATAATCTCCGAGGGACGAAGACATGTTTTTTTCTCGATGCCTTTTGCGACACTGACAAGAATTTTCTTTTTATAAGGAAATTCCCGGATCTTAAAGAGAATATTGCGGAGGTATTGCGAAGGGATCGCGAGCACAAGAACATCCGCGAAATCGACGGCCTTCTCAAGGTCTGAGGTGATCTCCAGTTCTTTGGGGAGCTTTAACCCCGGAAGGAATTTGAGATTCTCGCGTTCTTTTTGAAGGATCTTGGCGTAATCCGCAAAAGCGGACCACAGAAGCACGTCATTGCCGCAGCGAAGATTCACAAGTGCAAGCGCCGTTCCCCACCCGCCGTCGCCCAAGACTGCTACTCTGATTTTTTTTGACATGCATCCTCGATCATTGAAATGTTTTATTCATTTAACAGGCGTTTCAGCAAAGGGTCCATTCCCCTTGCACCGGCATCTTTTCTTGAGAAGCGAAAAAACAGTGACAACCTTTTTGATTTCTTCAGGCACGCGGCAAGGTTTCATTCCTTTATTCACAAAGACATGGACGGAATATCCCGTCGCGATCGCTTGCTGCGTGTTGGCGTTCATGACCTGATATTCGAAACGCAAGGTGCTGTTCCCCATCTCGGCAACGCTTGTCCGCACGATGATATCATCATCATAGGTAGAAGGTGCCAAATAATTCGCATGGGCTTCCGCCACCGGAAGATAAATCCCCTTTTTCTCGCATTCCGTGTAGGGGAAACCGAGTACCCTGAAATATTCCGTGCGCGCGGCTTCAAACCAACGGAAATAATTCGCATAATAAGTAATGCCCATTTGATCTGTATCCGCATACAAAACCCGGTAGCGATAATCAAAATAATGCATCGGACCCTTCATCAAAATAATCCTTTTTTTGCTTGGATTTTTTCTTTGCGTTCGGCGGCCAACTGCTCAAGCAACTCCTGCTCATGCTTGCTCAATTTCGCCGGCACTTCAATGTCGACTTTCACATATTGGTCCCCGCGCCGCTCTGACATCCCGTACAGAGGAACGCCTTGCTCTTTGATCTTGAGAATTTTTCCTGACGGCGTCCCTTTGGGAACTTTAAGTTCCTCCGTACCGGTCAGCGTCGGAACCTCGACCTCGCCGCCAAGCACTGCCACAGTGTAGGGAATAAGCATTTCACAAAAGATGTCTTGGCCGCGACGTTCAAAAACCTTGTGTTTCTTGATAAGCACTTGAATAAACAAATCACCCCGGGAACCGCCTTGCTGACCGGCTTCACCTTCGCCGGTCATCCGAAGCCTTGACCCGTGCTCGATTCCTGCCGGGATCTTGGCCTGGAGTTTGCGAACCTTCTGGGCACGGCCTTCGCCGTGGCATGCATGACAAGACTTCTCGATCGACTCGCCTTCGCCATGACACCGCCGACATGTCTGTCGAAGCGTAAAAAAACCCTGGCTCACCCGGACTTCCCCACGGCCGTCGCAATCCTGGCAAACCTTCTTTTTTGAACCTTTTTCTGCGCCGCTCCCCTGACATTCCGCACAGGTTTCGAGACGGGGGATCTCAAGGTCAATCGTTTTTCCAGTCAAGACTTCCGCCAGTTCAATCTCTACCCTGTATTCTATATCCGAACCGCGCCGATCTCGGCCGCGTCCCCTTCCTCCTCCTCCGCCGCCGAAAATATCTCCGAAAATGTCCCCGAAAATATCGCTGAAACCGCCAAACGCATCCTGAAATCCCTCGAAACCCGAAAAACCCGCCCCCCCCATGTTGTGTCCGAACTGATCGTAACGGGCCCGTTTGTCCGCATCGCTCAGGACCGCGTAGGCTTCCGCGGCTTCCTTGAATTTTTCCTCGGCTTGTTTATTGCCCGGATTCCGGTCGGGATGATATTGCAACGCAAGTTTGCGATAAGCTTTCTTGAGTTCCTCCGCGCTTGTACTTCGACTCACGCCTAATACTTCATAGTAATCGCGTTTTGTTGGCATCATTAAAGACCGTTCGACGCACAACGTTCAATGCACACCGAGAGACTTGACGCTGTGCTTTTTGCGTTGCGCTGTTCTGGGTTAAGTGATCTCATCCTTTTTTGTTTCGGAGGGATCTGCTTGTTTGGGAGATAAACGAACTCGGACTCTCGCCGCCCTGAGCAATCGCTCATGAAGCATGTAGCCGGATTCCAACTCATCCACAATGTGATCCTCTTTACCCTCTTCCGCTACATGGGCAACCGCTTCATGCATATGAGGATCAAATTTCTGGCCGATCGTTTCAAGACGTTTTAGGCCGTTTCTTTTAAGAATATCAAACAACTGTTTTTGGACCATCTGCACTCCCGAAAGAAGGGTCTTGAAATTCTGCTGCAAAGCTTCTTCGCCATTCGCGGTGACAGAAACTGCGTTCACATGCCCGATCGCCCGGTCAAAATTGTCCAAAACAGGCAGCAGTTCTCTCATGATGCGTTCCTGGCTGAATTTAATGAATTCTTCTTTGTCACGAGCATTACGCTTTTTCGCATTTTCAAAATCTGCCGCAGCATGCAGAAACTTCTCGCGGAGCCCTTCGAGCTCCTGGACTTTTTTCTTTAGGTCCTCGTATTCCTGCTTGGAGATCTCGACCTTATCGCCTTTGGAATGCTTATTCTTTTCCTCGTGAAGCGCATGGTTCTGTTGGCCCGCTTGCGGCATTCCTTTACCCTCACCGCTATCCCAAGGCTGTCCTTCCGGGCGGGGTGTATCATTGGGATGTACCTCTTCAGGTGCGGCGTGATTCTTTTTTTTATGTTCGCTGTTCATAAATCTTTGTTTTCCATCCTTTCAAGAATATTTCCGACTAAAACCGCCATGCTTGAAACCAACGGAATGACTTGCCGGTAAGGCATCCGTTTGGGTCCCAAAATGGCAATCGCCCCTTTGCGATGCCTTCCCGCCGAGTAACGGACCATAACAATCGCACAATCCTCCAAGGCTTCATTTTCATGTTCGCTTCCCACCGATACAGATACCTGCTCTTCATTGGCATGTTCCAAAAGCCATTTCGCGAGGGTCACTTTTTCTTCAAAAGCACGCAACAAGGACTTGATCTTATGGACGTCCTGAAATTCCGGTTTTTCGAGAAGATGGGTCAACCCCTGCAAAGAAAGCTTGAGACGTTCGATCTTTGCCAATATCTTCGAGTCCTCAAAAGGCATCAGAGTCAATCCGATCTCTTGCGACAAGGACGAAAGGACCAAGGATACACGATCTATAAAATCTTCCGCTTGTTCCTCATCATGCGCCGGAACAAGGGCCTGGGCAACTCGGGCTAAAGGATCCGATTTGAGGGATTCATCAAAGCAGGTGTGATCAAGATAATAACGATAGCCATGATCCGTCGGAATACGCCCTGAAGAAATGTGCGGGTGCGTCAAATAGCCGATCTCTTCCAGAATACCCATTTCATTGCGGATCGTCGCCGGGGAAAAAGAGAAGGCGCATTTTTCACCGACATACCGGGACCCCACCGGCAAACTGGTCTCGATATGGGTTTCGATAACACCCCTCAGAATTGTATTTTGTCTTTCGGATAGTTGTTCCATGAGGCGGGTATCATAGCAAAAAAAAATGGTTGTGAAAAGCCAAGCGTTAAAAAACAAAAAGGACGGTGCACGCACATGTCGCACACCGTCCTGAAATCCCCTAGAGGTTATTCGTTTGGTCCTTCTTCCGGACCTTCACCCGGCCCACCTCGCGGACCTTCACCCGGACCCTCGCCAGATCCTTTTTGCCTAGGCATATGCCTTCCTTGCTTGCCATGATGTTTTTCAAAGCCCTTTTGCATCTTGGCAAATTGTTCCGGCGTCAGAATCTCCTTCATGGCAAGAATGCCTTCCGTATGCTGAGCGAAAAGCTGCCCTTTCAAATTGTTAATCTCAGCCACAAGAGCATTGATTTGAGCTCGATCCACCGTCGGCTTCCCGATCTCAGCATGCAAAGCCTGCATTTTGGCCTTGATCTGCTCTCTCAGAGCACGGCTGCTTTCTTTCTGAGCTTCTTTGTGCCCCTTCAATTTTTCCTTTTGCTCAGGGGTCAAATTGAGTTCCCTGAAAGGCCCCTCTTTGTTTCCTTGCCTTTCATGCCAATATCCCGCTGCTTTTTTAGTTCCTTTTTCCTGTACTTGCGGTTGAGCATAAACAGCCGAAGCTGATGCCACCAACCCACAGACAAGCCATATGACTACCCTCCCACCTAATCTTTTTCCCATGTTGAAACCCTCCCTTTTCTACCCGGTTAGACAAAATCCTTGACCGAAAAGTTCCATCATCCTGTCATAGTCTCTAAAGCGAGATCATAGTTCCTGAACTCCTCATTTAAAAGATCCGTATTCCCCGTCCTAAGCCCATCGAGAAATGTCATTTGTTCCGTAAGATAACCCGACGAAGGATCCACATAATAGGAAGGCCATTTGAAAAGTACGACGGTCATAAAAACCAGACTCACAACAAAAGCAACTCGAAATGCCGGCTGTGAAATCCTGAAAAACGGCAAGGAAAAATCTGTCGCCCGCTCCAGCCAACCTCGCGACCGTTCTTTTTCAGCAAGGATTTTTTCCTGAAGAGACTGCCACACCACCGGATCCGGCTGCATTTCGCGCGCTTTCTTAAAGGGCACGACCGATGCCTGCCGAACCATCTCCAAAAAATTGCGACAATCCGCACATGTTTCTAAATGACTTGCGATTTCTTCGCTTTTCGCCTGTTCCATTTCCTTATCCAGAAAATCTGTCATGAGCCAATGCTTGATCTTTTTACATTCCATGGCTCGCCACCTCCTTTTTCCCAAGAGCCATCAAGGCCTCCCGGGCTCTTTTGAGTCTTGAACGTACGGTATTCAAATGAATGCCAAGGGTTTGCGCAATGTTCTGATAATCCAACCCCTCGATCTCTCTTAAAATAATGCAGGCGCGCTGATCCGGATTAAGCTGGGCAAGCAATTGATGAAGTTGTTCCTCGGCCTCCCGCGTCTCAATATTCCGGACAGCCGCTTCTTGCGCTCCTTCTCTCGGCGCCTCCGGTTCTTCAAACTCGACTTCCCGCCACGAAATGCGGCCTGTTTTTTTTGCCATATTGAGCGCGGTATTGACCGTCACTCGATAGAGCCAGGTTTTAAAGGAAGATTCGAATTTAAAGGTCTTTAAATGGTGATGAACTTTGAGAAATACATCCTGGGTGACTTCGTCGGCCTCAGCCTTACGGTTTACAATCCGGTAGGCAATGCTATAGACAAATCCGGAAGTCCGCTGATAAATTTCGCGGAATGCCCCCATGTCCCCTTGTGCCGCCCTCTCTATCAGTCCTTTTTCAACCTCTTGCATACAATAACCCTCTGCGTCCATTCACTTTGACAGCGCCTTCTTCTAAAAAGTTCCTGCCGCCTTAAAAATTTGTCCCATTATACTTTTTAAAGCAGGCCGGTACATGGCTTTCGCGAGTTTTTATTTTTTATCAAAACCGATCAAACCCATCGAACAGGTTAAAAGACATGAAAAATATCATGAAACGCGGGATGTAACGATGGGGTTTTTGCTGAAATCATTGTCTATGATTTTTCATGTCTCTTCCATGCCTATCGCCGTGAAAAAATAAGTCCCCAAAAAATACCTTTCCTAGCACCAATTCTTAAGATAAGTTATCAGCGAGGCGTTGATTATTTGCTTTTGGTTTGAATTTCTAGATCAATATATGCTAATTTATAGCAAAATTGATCTTCGGAACTTTAAATTTTTTTATGTGCTATCTTTTAGAGCTGATTCCAACTTTCAACCAAAGAAAATATTTTAATGAACTCAAAGGTCATAGAGAAAATCATTGGCGTCTTCATTTCGTTGACGCTCCTGCTACACCCTGTTACCGGCTGGGCAGACCCTCCCGACGGATCTAGCGCAACGATCCCAAAGGAAATTTCTTTACCCTCTCCGACAAAATCAAGCACTGCCGCTTTGTTCCCAGATAAAAAACAGGATCCGCTCTTTTACAAACCAGGCGGACTTTTAGTCCGCGGCCCCCTGCCGCCTACGATGATACGCGGCCCTCAGGAAGTGCCGGTGGTTGAGCAACTTTACAGGACTGCTGCACCAGATTTTTACGCACAGAGCATGACACAGTCTCTGCCGGTTCCCGATCTCCTTTTCCTGGAAGAAAAACTGATCCCGACGGAATCCGTCTATTTCCAACCCGGTATCGGGATGGACAGCAAGAGCGGCATGCCCTATGACCATATCCGTATTCGCTTGAAAGAAAATCTGCTGAGCGAGGTCGGAAATTACACCGCCGCTTCCAAACTTTCCTTGTCGATTCCTTTTTTACTGAAAGTGATTCAAAAAAATCCTTATGTCCGGCAGGTCAAACTCTCCCCAAAAGAAGCCGAGAATCATTTGAAGCGGGCTTTACGCACAATCCTGACCTTTATTCAAAGTTACCCCGACTATGAAGGATTTTTGCCGTGGGTTGACATCCGCCCTAATGGAACGATCGCGCCCGCCTTTACAAAAGTCCCTTCCCTGGACAATGGCCAACTGACTTGGGCCTTAGCTGCTGTCGTTGCCGCATTTGAAGATGCGAACGACCCGGAGCTTCGGAAACTGGCCAACATCGCGCAAACGATCCTGACCCATCAGAACTATCAAAAATTCTATGACAGCAAATCAAAATTGATGCATGGAACAATTCAATACGACCCCCAAACCAGAGAATGGACTGGTGATAAAACTTATTATTTAAATGATATGTTTGAAGGAACGCTTGCCGTGCTATGGGGAGTCCTGAACGGACAAATCCCCGAAGAAGCCTGGTATAACCTCTCCATTCCTACCATCGAATACATCACCACGGAAAATGAAAAAATCACGACACTTTCAGGGTTTCGGGCTTCCTTCCATGAGCATTGGGCTTTAGGTTTTCTCCCGATCATGGAATCCGCCTTGGCACCGCTTTACCAGAATTATCTCTACGCCCAAGCCGATCACGCACGCAGAAACCAGATGCCGGGTTTTATCAGCACGGCCTATGACCCAAAGGGGATCTACCGGCAGATGGGCATCCCATCGATTGCTTATAATCCCGTGGACCGAAGCGATGTCTCTGTGCTTTACGCAACCGCGATGGCGATGCTAATCTCTCCCGGCGTGGGAGCGGCATGGCTTGTGAAGCTTTACTCCTTTAAAAATTTTATATCCCCGTATGGTGCCTATGAATCGGTGGGCAGGGACGGTTATTCGGATATTTTCACAGCCGACGCAAAGGGCATGACGCTTCTGGCGGCGACCGGCGGCGTGGTGGATGAAATTAAAAAATATCTACGCGGGCGGACCGTGCCTAGAACAGGCATCCCGATGGACGTCAAACTCATCGAACTGTTGCATGCGAAATACAAACAAATGCTCTTGGCGCGCGATAACCGGCCGGTCTTTTTTCCGTCCAAACCCTTCCCCCCCCCGACCGAAAAACCCTTCACGGCCAAATTCGAAAAACCGAAGGACCCCGGACCTTTCTTTGATGTGATCGCCCATTTACAGCCAGGCCATTTGCACGGGAAAAATGTCCGCTCAGTCGACCAAAAAACACTGGAACAGGATGTCTTCCCCGGCCAGCCGTTCCAATTTGAATTTGAAATTCCCGCTTATTATGTCTACTTTGACCAGTGGGCTTTTCGGGGTACCTATGTCGATGAAGCCGTATCCATCGAAAATATGCGCTATGTCTCCCTGACCATTCCGGTTCAAAACACTCCCAATATGTATGAACTCGAGCTGAAAAGTGATGACATCACGCTTGCCACCGTAATTGTCAATACGGTCAAACCCGGAGTCATGTCCAAGGACGGAAAATGGAAAACTATTGTGGAAAGGATCAAGCCGATCCCCGAATCGGATGTGAAACCGTTCAATTATGTCTCTGTGGCCATTCATGACCCCCGTTATCTTTTGGGTTCGTTTAGCCGCGGCGGCCGTGAAGGAACGATCATTCTGAAGGAAATCAAACTGCACACGAAATTCCCCTTCCCGGACCTGCCGGAGCCATCTTATTTGGAAAAACCACAGGGAAATGACGAGTTGGAATTGATCCGCTATTGGCGGTTAAGCCATGGGGATCTGCCTTTTGAAAAAGATGCCCAGCGGGGTATTTATCGGTTTACCGGAGGCGCGGGTTGGCGCGGCGGTTATATCCCGTACACCAATCTTTCAAAATTTAGTTTTCTCTACATCAAACTGCGCAATGCCATTGGGACCAGCTGCAATTGTTTCTACGTGGAACTCAAGCACGAATCCGACCAGCTCCTGGGAGATAAAATACCCATCCATATTCCCGCAGACAGCAACTGGCATGTTTATCAAATCCCTATCCCGCCCCACATCAAATACACCTTCAACTATATCGCCTTGTCCGATCCTTATGCGGCTCTGGATGTCGGGTCCATGCTTTTAACATCGGAGGCCATTACGGGAATGAACGGCTTGAAAATCGAAAAAATTGTTTTTCCCTTGCAAACCCGAACCCCTCTCGAATGTACCTACCGACCGTGTCCCGCCACCCTCACCCATCACGAATAACTATTCCGGTTTGTAGATTTTTCCGGCCAGCATACCCGCCACCATACATTCGCCGAGACCGCCAAAAAACCAACCCGTAGCGAGTTCCCACGGAATCGGCATCACCACATAACCCATCATGCTTACCATCCCCACAACCAAAAGCCCGGCCCAAAAGCCAAAACGGAACCCTTGCCCGACGCCCGATCTGTTCCTTTCGTATCCCTTTTTAAATATCACGACAAAAACAAATGAAAAGACCAGATAACCCAGCCCCATGAGCCAGATCATGTCCTGGACCTCTTCTTCCGAGCGCCAAAGGGACGCAGTTTCAAGGTAGAGATCCTCCAGGATCACTCCGTGTAAGATCATCTCCAAGACCCCGAACACTCCCGCTACCGCCAGAACGGCTATCCAAAATCGTTTCATTTTGGTCCCCCTTCCCCTAAAAAGCGCAACGGCCGGATCGCTAAGACCCGGCCGTTGTACCCATTTTCAAATACCTCCAACAATAACCCTAAAATCCCATTTTCTTTTTCAGGTCATTGCCGGCTTTCTGCGCTTCTTTTGCCGCCTTTTCTGCCTGCCGCTTGGCGCAAGCCGTTAAGCGGTCGGCCTTTCGCTGCGCGAGGACCGCCTGCTTCTCGACGTCCTTTTTGCCGAGCGTGGCGAACCAGTCCCCGGCCTGATCGATCGGCGTATCCTTCGTGCAATCCCCCGCGTAAGCGGCCTGAACGGAAATCCCGCCTGCCATCAGCGAAAACGCGAATAACACAATGACTATTTTTTTCATAATGTTTTCCTTTCTTTTTGTTTCTTAAAAATAGAAACCGTTTGTCATCGCATGATTATAATTAGAACTATTTGTAACAGCCATAAAAAATATTGGAAGGTCAAAAGATACCGTCAAAAAATTCTTAAAATCCACTTTTCCTTTTTAGATTCTGAAAGGCCTTCGCTGTTTGCCGGGTTTGTTTTTGGACGCAAACAAACCAACGGCCGGTTTTGCGCCCTATCAACACCGCATTCTTTTGCATGCCTTTTTTACCCATGATCGCGAGCAAATCCCCTGCCCGATCCACCGGCGTATCCTTGCCGCACGGCCCGGAGCAAGTCCACCGGAGCAGGACCAACAACGCGAGCAAAATAAAGACCAGAAACACAGCCCGCAATGGCTTCATCAGATTGGATTTCCAAAAAGACCGGCGCATGGGATCAAAAAATGCCGGCTTCTTTGTAGTATTTCAGGATCGTTTGGACGGCATGAAGAAAAACCGACCCGAGATAATAGGATAATGCCAGGACGATCAGCGTGATGATGATCTTTTTCCGCGTGCTGTACCGGGGATGGAGCCACACCAGCGGCAAGGCCAGAGGCCCAACGGCCAGAAAACAGAAGATCACGAAAAAGGGCCTGGAATACCACGGGACCTTTTCTTCTTTCTCGCGTGCCTCAAGAAATTCCCCGCAATGCCTGCACTTGATCGCCTCGTCTTGGATCTCTTCCGCGCAAAAAGGGCATTTTTTCATTTTAAGGCTTCCCGCCAAAAAAAAATTTGATCCATGAGAAAATGCCTTTTCCAGCCGGCTTCAGCAAGGCCCCGCAAAAAATACAGCTGAGATTTTCACTTGAAACTTCTTTTTTGCACGCCGAACAGACTAAAAACCTCGGCCCGGACAGATCGTCCTTCTCCCACTTTTTTTTCAATCTTTCAGGCGGTTCTTCTTCCCGGATTTCCCAATCCTTTAATTCGTCATCGCTTCGCACCGGCGGCCCTCCCTGACGGCATCGTGCCGCCAGCATTATTTAGAGAATTGATACCCCGGGTTGATCTTCAGGATCTTCGCGGTCAAAGCGGCACGTTCGCTGTCGCTGGATGCAGCCTGCAGCCGCGCGTTCAGCTTGCAAAGCTTCACATTCCGCTTCCGTTTCTGTCTGATCTCGGTCTGGCGTCTTCTTTTTCTGCCTGCTAATGACATAAGATGTTCCTTTCGTGATTGAGGGCTATAGGGACAGTGAATTGTATTCATTATAACCAAAAATCGGAAATATCAAAGCCCTCGGAGCCTTCCAAAACGATCCAAAACAGATCCAAAACGATCCATTGATTATCATAAGGGATTTGGTACAATACCCCCCTGCTTCGAATTCAGCTCTTTGGAACTTACGGCGCGGGGCAAAATAAATAGTCTTTCTTACAAATTAAAAAATTATCGTCGCAGGACAATAAATAGTCCCGCGAACTTTGAATTAAAGAATCAATCGCCGCGGGGCAATTCTGCGAAGCAAAGATAGCCCCGCGGACCATTTTAGCAATTACCGTCGCGGGGTGGAGCAGCTCGGTAGCTCGTTGGGCTCATAACCCAAAGGTCGCAGGTTCAAATCCTGCCCCCGCTACCAATAAAACCCGGGTCCATACCGGGGACATGGGTAACACTTCGTACCGGAGACATAGGTTACACAATCTCCGGTACGAAGGGGTACTCAAGCGGTTCAAGTTTACTACTTTCTTCGTCAAAATATCCTAAATCATAATCCATAAAGCTTACCAGCCAAATCCCGTCCGTCACTTCTTTAACGCCCACGTTTTGTCCCGAAAAGACCGTACTTAGATTTACTTTTTTCCCGCGAATACAAATTCTACCACAACAAGTCACCGTGATCGTTCGATCATGGAACGGATAGCTGACTTCCTCAAGCCCGCGATAAACTCGAGGCGAAGGTTTATAGACTTCGCTTGGGCATTTCATTTCCAACGCTTGGTGCGGTCTTTGGGTGTTAAATTCTTCGACGAAACGGTCAAATGTTTCTTGTTGTTGCAGCAGATTCTCACCGGCCGGATGGGTTGCTTCTTTTTTAAGTGTTAAATGCATCCTCTCATGGCGTCCGTTTTGCTGTGGATGGCCCGGTTTGATCCGTTCGATCATAATTCCGAGACGTAACCACCACACGGCAAGCTTACTGAGGCCAAATAAAGCATGCGGCGATGCAAACGGAACTCCGTTATCGGTTCGAATCGTCCTAGGTAGACCTCGTTCCTTAAAAACCCTTTCAAATACATCAAAGGCATAGACTTCCGCATTACTTCCCAGGGCTTCACAGGAGAGTAAGTACCGGCTGGAGAAGTCGGTGATGGTGAGAGGATAGCAATAGCGCCGGTCTGAGAGCATGAATTCCCCCTTGTAGTCAGCACACCAAAGATCATTAGGATGGGTTGCAACAGAAAGCGTGGTTCCTTGAGCATGAAACCGTCGGCGCCGATGACGTTTTACAAGACCGTGGCGATCCAAGATGCAATGGACAGTGCTTCTGGCGGGGGTTTTAACTTCCGGGTATTTTCGCCGGAGAATTTCCCGGATCTTCGGAGCGCCCCAGGAGGGTTTGTCATGCTTGATCCGAATGATTTCTTTTTCGATTTGCATCGGAAGTTGGTTGGCGTATCGCTTGGGTCTTCGAGCCCGGTCAGTTAATCCGTGCAAGCCGATCTGATTGTAGCGGTCCCAAAACTTATACCCGGTCTTTCTTGAAATGCCGAACTCCCGGCAAAGAAAAGCCATTTTTTCGCCTTCAAGCAGCCGTCCGACAAACTTCATTCTTTCGTCCATAAGCACACTCTCTTTCCATGGCATAGAGCACCTCCATTATGCCATGATGATAAAAAGTGTTACCTATGTCTCCGGTATATTGTGTAACCTGTGTCTCAGGCCGCACACCGATAGGGCTTCCGGCCCTGTCGGGTTTTTTATTTGATGTTGTCGTGGGGCAGATTTGATGTGAGCCCTGCTTTAAAACATGACTCAATGTCCTGTTTTAAGGGCGAGTGGCCGACCCGTAACGATAAGAAGGGCGCCAAATCCTGCCCCCGCTACCAATTCACGAAAAGCCCGGCAGAGAAATCTGGCGGGCTTTTTATTTAGCCGCTTACCCCTCCCCTCCAGACGCCGTCCGGTTTTTGGCAAAGGTCGCTGGTTTCCCACGGGATTCCCTGCAAAAACAGGAGCGTTACTCTGGGTGCCAGGCTGTCCGCTAGCATGTCACTGGCAGTAACGCCTCCTTAGTTGCTTAGTTGATGGCCCATAAGCTGCCGTCCCCGCGGGGCTAAAGGACCTTTTTCATTAGTGAACTATTAACAATATACCCTGTCCCTCTGGGACAATATCCGGTGACTTGCAATGTTCTTTTTTATGAACAACGAAGTCGAAGAATCTCAACACCCGGATGAAAAAATGGCTCATTTTTCATATTGGATTCTATGTTTCCGTAATGCTTTATTAATGATTTGATCACATGTTGCGCCTGTTTCAATTTTTGAATGGAAATGGTACGAAAATTGCATATTTTTCTTACGAAATCACTCCATAGGATCTTAAATCATTCCACTCAAATAGGGGGTCATAATGAAAAAGACTTTAAAAATTGCGTTCTTAGCTTTTGCATTTTTGGTTATGGGCAGAGCACATTCGTATGCCGTCCTGATTGTGGATACGGATATCCCGTCGATGATCTCCGGGATGTCGCTGACTCCAACACAGTACCTGGCAGGAGAAATTACATTGCCCGATGCGAAAAGGATCAGCGATATTGAAGGGTGGATTGATCAGTATGATCAAGTGGCAACTTCGCTGACACTGTCGATCTATGGCGACGCCGGCTTGATTCCAGATGGAAACGATCTTATTTTTCGGAATACCTTCCTTGTCCCCGGTTGCGGGGGCGGTTCCTGTGCGGACTGGTACGGTCTTCATGGAATGAGCCTTGACCTTGGACCCGGCTCCTACTGGGTTGCGTTTGAAGTCCTCGCTGGCAATACCTATGATGGAGCCATGAGCGTGATTCCTCCTCATCCTCTTAATTATGCGGCATTTTATAATGCCGGAACCGGCTCCATGGCGTGGTGGTCTCAGGGACAAGCTGGTTTTGGATTGCGTGTTTATAGTGATGAAAGCACAGGACCTGCTGTTCCCGAACCCTCGACAATCGTTCTTTCAGTTCTAGGCTTAGGCGGCTTGGCATTCAAAAAAAAATTTAAGAACCCCTAAACCAAAGGTCTCTGGTTTCCCGCGAGATTCCCTGCAAAAACAGGAGGCGTTACTCTGGGTGCCAAGCTGTCCGCTAGACATGGCATCGGCAGTAACGCCTCCTTAGTTGTTACGTCTCTTTTCTTAAGACAGGATTGTCCCGGCGTAACTTTTTATGAGCTTTCACATAAAGGTCCTCGACTTTTTTCCGGGCCCATGGCGTTTTTCTCAAGAAGGTCAGGCTGGATTTAATACTCGGATCAAAAAGAAAACACCGGACCGGGATACGCTTTCCCATCTCCTCCCAGCCGAAATGTCCCACCAGTCGGTTCAGGATTTCTTCCAGTGTCACGCCATGCAACGGGTCTTTGATATTCTGGTGCGGCAAAATACCACCTTGGTTTTTAATTTTTCGGAATCGTCAGGGATGCATTGTACTATTTTGAGGCGTTTCTTTGAAACAAATCTCGATTTCGTTAGGATGATGCAAGAATCACCCTATACTGTCCCCTTCTTCAAAAAGGGGGTGATCCGATTGGGTAACAAGAGCAATTCAAAAAGAGAAGTGAAAAAGAAAAAAGGTTCCTTTAAGAGCAAAAAGAAATAATCTTAAAAAAGAATTCGGAGGCGTTGCTGTTCCGCAGCGTCTCCGTTTTTTTGCCTGGCCTTTTTTTTATTGCGTTTGGTACTGCGCCGTCGGGACTCGGATGTCCCGTACGCCGGCTGTATCACCTAAAGGGTGGTGCGGGAATAAACGTACGGCGTTGTCATTTCACTCTGACAACGTATTACTGGCACATCGGGGCCAGTGCCCCGCTGCCATTCGTAACAAAAAAGGCCACGGCGCATTTAGCAGCCCCTGTGGGATCGCAAAAAAACAGGAGGCGTTACTCTGGGTGCCAAGCTGTCCGCTAGGCATGGCTCTGGCAGTAACGCCTCCTTAGTTTCTCGGGTTTTTTATTTAGCCGCTTACCCCTCCCCTCCGGACGCCATCCGGTTTTTTCAGCTCCGATGATAACTTTTCAGTGAGCCTAATTCAGGATTTCCCTCAGCAACCGATACTTTAATTGTCGCTGAAAAGAAAGCTAAGATCTTCAGAAGGCATGCAAAATGACAAGGAGAGCAAAATGAATGAGTCGAATGAGTCTAAGCAACCCCTCATACTTCCCCTAAATATCGATAAAGTTTATATCATTTATTATGGAAATAATGGTTGGGTCGTTGGAAAATTTATTGAAACCGTAAATAGTGGAGGCGGGGTTCTGCTTAAGATTAATCAATTGTCTGATGGATTTGGCCACCAAAAGCATCATTTCATTAATCCGGCTTACGTCACCGATATAATCGAGTTCGATTCTTATGATGAGTATAAAAAACATTTTGATGATTGGAAAGAGGACGAAAAGCTGAGAAAGTTTAAGAACGATTAACCCACGGGAAACAGGAGGCGTTACTGCCGGTGCCAAGCCGTCCGCCAGCATGGCACCGGCAGTAACGCCTCCTTAGTCCTGTTGTTATGAACGATTTACTTCTTTCTTCGTATTTTATAGAATCCCCCGCTGAGGGCTCCGATGCCCAAAAGCAATAACGTCGCCGGTTCAGGGACACAAGTTCCTTTGATATTACCGCTGACAGTGATCCAGTCTTTCACACAGGTAACTCTCGCCAAATACATTTGGGCGGAGGTGTTGCATTCACCATCCAGACACGGGAAATAGTCCAGCGGGATACTCCCCTCCAAAACCCAGCGATTGATTCCATTATTCAAATAGCGGTTGAACAGACTATAGGTTCCTACAGAAGTTCCGGTTTTAACATGAAACGGGAACCAGATCGGATTTGATTTTTTCCAGTACTCGCCATACCATTTTTCAACAAGATAAACGTTTCTGCTTGCCAATGTGTTTTTGGGAACATTAGCGATATCGATGCCATAAGTAAAATAACCGGTTCGATAACTGGCACTAGCCTGCGTTTCACCGCTCTTCAGAATTTGATCATATGTCAAAGTTCTGAAATCCAGGCCGATATCCTCATGCGCCCAAGTCCCGATGAATGAGTTAGCAGAGACGACCGCAAAGTACAAATTGTCTGCATCCGAATCAAAATACATCGCCGATAGATCATAAGCGGTATTCCAATCGGAGTGTGCACGACCCCACCCGTTTTCAATCGCAGCGGCGGCCGTCGAGCTGTCAGGTTTCCAATCATTCAGTGCCAAGTTTATTCCCCAATCCTCCAGATTGCCGTCTAATGAAATAGCCAATGAAAATCCAGTTGCACTGTGGCTAAAAATACAAACGGCAAAAAACGCCAAGATGGAAAAAAACCTGTAAAATCCTAAACCGCTAAAAGATTTTGACCTGTGTCTCTCTGTCATATATACCTTTTATATACCTTTCCGAAGCTCTCTCGTCAGGGTTTCATTCTATTTTTGAAATTTATATAGCCTGCCCTGATTTGAGTGCCATGTTTGATTTTATGAACATATAAGAACATTATTAAAATTCATAAATCTGAAGCATAAATCGTGCCATGTTGTTCTGATCATAAATTGTTATAAATTGATATAAGAAAACACCTATCCCACATAATGAATGTCTTTTTTTTTAATCATCCTGTCGATTTGTATCAATGCCTGACATGCCTCTGGCCAGAGAACTGAACGTAAGCGGCATAAGTGGTACTGGGAGAATCCGAGGGACAAGTTGATTTAAGCACCAGAAAGCTTCTTATCCATTAACGATTCATACAGCCGTGTTGTTTCCACATACTGGTTAGCAGGATATTACCACCTTCGTTAATAGTGTTGGTTTTAAAATGGGGTTTCTTTGAACTTTTTTCTGAGCAGACAATCAAGAGAAACAACGAAGGATTATGGCGTGCGATCTAGCTGACGAAAACGCAAAAATCCCAAGGGCTATTCATCATACCAAGGAATGGGAACTTTTTCCTGGCAATAGACACAGGTGACAATCATTTTGGCTTTCATTTTCATATTCATCGCGTAAAAAATGAGCGGCAAGCCAAGTAATAATACCGGCAGAAGAACAAACCCGCCGATCATGCAACACCAGTAAACCGTGGGATTAAAAGTTGACTTCCGGGTTTTCGGCATACGCAGCCGCCTGTTGCATTTCGGGCAGACATGTCCATGCATTTCTTCCGTACCCGCAATCACTGCCATGACCTCGGATGCGGCAGCTCGAACCTTTTCGCTTGGGTCTTTCAGCGCCGCTTTTAATGTCTCGATCGCTTCAGGCCCTCCGAAATCCGCGAGACTGCGAATGGCCCGCGCGCGGGTATCCTCATCAGTATTCTTGAATGATCCGTCCAGCGATTTCAGATCCGCTTTTCCGCCAAGGCGTCCCATTAATTTTGCAGCGATTTCACGGACAGAAAGGTCCTTATCTTCCAGGCACTTCGTCAGTGCGGGTATGGGCAATTGGCGCATACCGCTGAGTGCCAGAACCGCCGCGTCAACGATGTACTTGTCTTTACTTCGCAAAAGTCCCACAAGAGGGTCGACGGCCCTTGGATCCATTTTTTTTGCCAGATACTTGCCTGCCTGGAGCCGAATAAAGGGTTCCGGATCATTAAGAACCTCAATCATGATGGCCGTCACCTTGGGATCCGAAAACCGGCTTAAGGCCTCCACCACTTTTTTCTGCACTTCTTGATTTTCATCTTTTAATTTTTCGGAGAGAGGCCCTATGGCTTTCGGACTCCCTATTCTGCCAAGAGATGTTGCAACGACCCGGCGAATGTAAGAACTTTTATCATTTAAATTGCCGATCAATTCGTCGACGACTTTTTCTCCCATCGCCGCAAGAGTCGTAGTTGCTTGAGCTTGGAGCTCGTGATTGCTTGAATCCGTTGCCACAAGAATAGGCCGGACCACTTCCGTGCCTCCGATCATTTGGAAAGCTTCAATCACCAAGTGGCGAATATTAGAATCTGGGTCCGTCGATAACGGCTTCAGCGCTTCAATGGCGGCTTTTCCCATACGCCCCAGGGCCAAAATAGATTCCTGACGCATGGCAATGTCCGGCGATTTGAGCTTCGTCTCAATGGCCGGAATGGCCTTGGGGTCTTTTATTTTCCCTAAGAGCGTGATCGCCTCATAAGCAAGTTCCCTTCTCTCACCTGCGACCATTTCTATCAAAATATCAATGCCCGCACTGCCAAAGGAAGCGCAATAAGCTCCGGCTTTACTGCGCACCTCCGCAGAAGGATCTTTGATCATTTGAAATACAAGGTTGCGGTTTTTTTCATCTTTCCGGTGGATCAAACCCTCAACGGCATAAAGCCTCACCATGGGATTTGTATCATGAAGAACCGCAGCGAGGGGTTCCACAGCGTCTTTTCCACCCATTTTGCTGAGTTTATAAGCTGCGAGTTCACGCACAGGTGCCTCTTGGCTTTTCAAATCCTCAATCAACTCGACCTCACTTTTTTTAACCTGTAAAAGACGAATGGATTCTTCTGCTTTCTCCTTGACCTGAGGATTGCTATCTAGGGCCGCTTTGTTGAGAGCGGGAATCGCCTCATCGTTGCCAAGATAACCCAGCGCCTGCGCTGCTTTCATCCGCACCGTCGGATTGGTGTCTTCAAGAGCATTGGCCATGGCCTGCACGACTTCCGGTTCTCGAAACATTTTTAGCGTATCAACCACTTTGATCCGGATCGACGCTTCGGTATCTTTCAACAGAGGGATAAGAGGCTCAATAAATTTCGACGACGCTTTTTTGTTAGCCACTTCCACCGCCTCCATCCGGACCACGTCGTTGGTATCACCCAGAAGTTGTATCACGAGAGGCATGACGTCCGAATCATGGATAAATTCCACAGCTTTGAGGATCTCTTCCCGAATTGCCGGGTCTCTGTGGTTGACGATCTCCTTCAGCAAGCGGACCCCTCTTTTGTCCTTCCGCACTCCGATCAGACTAATCCCCAATTTTTTGATTTCTGTATCTTCACTTTGAACAAGAGGCGCCAGCTGATCCATTCGAAGATCCTTGATGTGGCAAAGAAGGCGGTAGGCCCGCCTGCGAACTTCTTCTCCGCTCTTGATCATCATTTCAATGAGCGGAGTGGCGGTATAGTTTTCCATGTTAAAAAGAGAATCTTCGACGACTTTTTGGACGTCCGGATCGCTGTCACCGAGAGCTTCGATAAGGGCATTCACCGCATGCGGGTCGTCAAGTCTTCCAAGCGCTTGGGCTGCGGCCTTCCGGACAACAGAGGATTGCTGATCTTTCAGATTAGAAAGAAGCTCTTTAACATAATCAGGAACTTCTTCTTGAGGTGTCGGCATATTTTTTATGTCAATTTGTTATCGTTTGTATCAATGAACTTATTTTAGATTAAAAAAATATAAAAGCAACAATTACTTGCCCCAAAACCTCAAAATGGCCGGTTCTGTTACATTTATTATTTTTATGGACGTAGACCTTGAGAATGAGAATGGCTTTGACAAGGTGGCCAAAAGACTAGGACTCTATATCTACCTATTCATGCCGACAGGGCATGCGCTAGGTAAATTTGAGGCATCTGATGGTCAGATAAGTGATCGTAAAGATCCCGGCCTCAATAAAAATGGTTGCCGCGGCGGCTCCGACATACGAGAAGGAAGCGATCAGCATAAAAATCAACGGCAGGCCAATCATCGCCATCACGACGTGGATCCGGGAATAGATATGCGTCTTGCCGCAAACCAGAAGGAACTGAACGCGAAACGCATTGGAACTGATAAAAAGCACGGAGATCAGCAGGAGCCTGAGAGACAGCACGGCTTCCGGATAATCCCCACCACAGACCCACTTGATGATTTTATGCGCAAAAACAAAGATCAGAGGCAAACAGATCAGAGAAATATTCACGGTGATCTGCTGTATCTTCCGCATAAAATCAAACGCCCTGGCCTGGCTGCGGTGGAAGATCTTGCTCAGCCGAGGAAAAAGCGCCTGGGAAAAGGACGCCAGCGGAAATGTCTGGCAAAAACCCGCGACTTTTTCCGCCATGGAATAAAATCCCACCAGGGTATTGTTGGTGAGCAACCCGAGCGCAAAAACACGCGTTGTCGTGTAAGCGTTAATCGCGACGTTGGAAATAAAAACGTCCCAACCGGCCGTCAGCTGCTGGCGCAAACTGGTATATCCCGGGAGCCGGAATGAGACTCCCAATTTCTTGAAAACAACATACTGCGCCAGAATCCCCGTAATCATCAACACGGAAGAGCTGATCAGCGGGACCATCAAATAATCCTCAGGGCTTTTGACAAAAACAAAGATCAGGACGGCAAGAACGATCCCGCCTACGATGTTCAGATCCGCAATATGCTTCATCTTTTCCGTCCCCTGAAAGAACCAGACGGGAAAAATCGTGTTCCCAAGAACCGTGCCAAAACTGAACACGTAGACCATCCAATCACTCCGGAACTTGGGAACGAAATAGATAACGCTGCCGAGCATCAGTAAACTCAGAAATGCAAGAGCCATTTTTGCGATCATGACGGAGGAAAAGATTTCGCTGACCTTGCGCGGCTGATCCTGGCAAAGGGAAATTTCCTTGGTAGCGGAAATGCTGAACCCGTAATCCGTCAGGATCATGAAGTATTGGACAAAAGCCTGGGCAAAAGCAATCAGCCCGAATTTCTCCGCTCCGATTTTTCTGAAAAGATAAGGCAGGATAATGATCGGTAAAATGTAAGAGATCGCCTGCAGCACTGACAGCGACGCAAAATTACGGAGAACCACCCGTCGCTCCTGGCGCCCGGCCATTTTGTAAGTCCTTTTGATCAGTCTGATCGTGGAGTTCATGTCATGTAATCTATCCTTTTCCGGGTTCTAAAACAAGCGATACAGTCACCCAAAAGAAAAAAATCACCTCGGCAGAAAATTTGGATATTTTTTGAGCTTGTTTTCCTGTAATGCTATACTCTCATCATGATCCCGGTGAAAAACTTTAAAAGAAAATCCTGGCTGCGCCTGCTTTTCAATTTAAAAAAATAAAGAGGACCAAAAGGGTATGATTAAATTTCCGGAAAATTTCCTCTGGGGAGCCGCGACAGCCGCCTATCAGGTCGAAGGGAATAACATTCATTCCGACTGGTGGCCCTGGGAAGAAAAGGCAGGCAAGGAAAGATCCGGCGCGGCTTGTGCCCACTATGAACTTTATGAACAGGATTTTGATCTTGCAAAAAGCCTGCACCATAATGCCCATCGTTTTTCTATTGAGTGGGCCCGCATCGAACCCGAGGAAGGAAAATTCTCCCAGGATGAATTAAACCATTATCTTCAGGTCCTCCTCGCTTTAAGAGCTCGCGGCATTGAACCCATCGTCACGCTCCATCACTTCACAAATCCTGTCTGGCTCAGTGAACCCGGCGGCTGGGAAAACAAAAAATCCGCGGCTTATTTTACGCGTTACTGCGATTTTGTGGTCCGCGGTCTTGCCAGGCACGTCCGCTACTGGATCACGATCAACGAACCTACGATCTATGTATCGCACGCCTTTCTGTTCGGCGTCTGGCCTCCGCAGTCAAAATCCTTTTTGAGAATGCGGCGGGCCGAAAAAAATATGCTTGCGGCTCATATCCAGGCTTATCGCCTGATTCATAAAATTTATAAGGCATTACAAATCCCGAAGCCTTTCGTCAGCATTTCCCAGCACATGATGGCTCTTGTCCCCTGCTCTTTGGATTGGAAGAACCGCTTTGCCGCGTTTTTACGTCAAAAATTGTTCAATGAAAGTTACCTGGATACTTTCGCCCGGCACAAAACCCTGGATTTCATTGGAGTGAATTATTATTCGCGGCAATTGGTGGACCTTAAAAAATGGGGCTTGCGGAACCTCGTAGCGGATGTTTGCGAAAGCAACCACCATCCGGCCCCTCAAAACGCTCTTGGTTGGGCCATCTATCCGGAAGGATTGTATCAAGTGCTTGTAAAGCTCAAGAAATACCATCTCCCTGTCATGATCACCGAAAACGGTATTTGCACCTCCGACGACGCCCAGCGCTGGCAATTCTTGAAGGACCACTTGAAAAATATTCATCGGGCCATAGGCGAAGGCATTCCGGTCACGGGATATCTTTACTGGTCGCTGCTGGATAATTTTGAGTGGGACAAAGGTTTCGGCCCGAGGTTCGGTCTGATTGACATCGATTACCAGACGCAAAAAAGAACGGTCCGCGAGAGTGCAAAAAAATTTGGCCGGATCTGCGAGACCCACACCTTAGAATAAACCCTACAGGAAAAACATCTAACCGGATCTCTTCTTCCCTCTCGCCATAATGCCCTTTGAAACCGGAAGAATGCTTTCTTTGATTCCCTGCTCGCTTTCGATGCGGCGGATTTCATCACGATAGCGGGCCGCTTTATCAAACTCAAGGGCATGGGCCGCGGTCTCCATACGCTGTTTAAGAAAGGCTAAATAGTTTTTGGCCTGGTACTTCTCGTTGGATTCATGGACCACGTCATGAACAAATTCTTCCGCCTTTTTCCACTTCTCAATCCCCTCTTTGATTTCTTTAATAATAGAGGCGGGTATGATGTTGTTGGCGCGATTATAATCTTCCTGGATCTTGCGCCGGCGGGCGGTTTCATCAATCGCGTATTTCATGGAATCCGTAACCTTGTCGGCGTACATAATAACCTTGCCATGGATATGGCGCGCCGCGCGTCCCGCAATCTGGATAAGCGAGACTTCACTGCGTAGGAATCCTTCTTTGTCAGCATCAAGCACCATCACAAGCGAAACCTCCGGAAGGTCCAACCCCTCGCGCAACAGATTCACCCCGATCACACAGTCATATTTTTTAAGACGAAGATCCCGCAGGATCTCCACTCGCTCGAACGCGTCAAATTCGGAATGGATGTAATTCACTTTCATGCCAAGCTCTTTCAGGTAACGGCTAAGATCTTCCGCCATTTTCTTGGTCAGAGTGGTCACCAGAGTGCGTTCATTTTTTTTAGCGCGTTTCTTGATCTCCGCGATCAGATCATCGATCTGCCCTTCGGTTTTTCGGACTTCAATCTCTGGATCAATCAGGCCGGTCGGCCGGATCACCTGTTCAACAACTTCCTTCACACGACCCATCTCATAGGGCCCCGGTGTGGCGGACACATAAAGACATTGTTTGAGTTTTCTTTCAAACTCTGGAAATTGTAAAGGCCGGTTATCCAGCGCCGATGGCAGGCGAAATCCATGTTCGACAAGAACTTTCTTTCTCGAGCTATCTCCGTTAAACATGCCGCGGATCTGCGGCATACTCTGGTGGGACTCGTCGATAATCATCAGGAAATCATCCGGGAAATAGTCCAGGAGTGTGTAAGGCGTGGACCCCGGCGCACGGCCGGCCAGATGACGGGAATAATTCTCAACGCCCGAGCAGTACCCGACCTCTTTGAGCATTTCCAGATCATAAAGCGTCCGGGATTCGAGCCTTTTGGCTTCCAGGTCTTTTCCCTCCTTGATGAATTGGGCCACCTGCGCTTTTAATTCCTGTTCGATGCCGAGGATCGCGCTTTCCATCCGGTCGCTCGGCGTCACAAAATGTTTGGCCGGATAAATGGCAAGCTTGTCGATCTCTCTGAGCGGTTTCAGTTTAATCGCTTCCAGCAGAAAAATCCGCTCGATCGTTTCCGAACCAAATTCGATGCGATGCGGATTTTCGCCGTAAGACGGAAAAAGGTCGATGCGGCCGCCGCGAACCCGAAAGGTCCCGCGCCGGAGTTCTGTTTCCACCCTTTCATACTGAAGAGAGATCAGACCGGACAAGAACTTGTCCCTGTCCGAAGGTTCCCCTTTCGTAATGCTGATGAGAAGTCCCTGCCAATCCTCCGGCGCTCCAAGGCCGTAAATACACGAAACACTCGAAACAATGATGCAATCTTTTCTGGAAAGGATGGAACTTGTGGCGGAAAGGCGAAGGCGATCGAGGTCTTCGTTGATGGAGGCATCTTTTTCGATATAAGTATCCGAGTGCGGGATATAAGCTTCGGGCTGGTAATAATCGTAATAGGAAACAAAATATTCCACCGCATTTTCAGGAAAGAATTCTTTGAGCTCTGAATAAAGCTGCGCCGCAAGGGTTTTGTTATGCGAAATCACAAGCGTGGGTTTGCCGAGTTGCTCGATCACATGCGCCATGGTAAAGGTCTTGCCGGAGCCCGTCACGCCCATCAGCACCTGTTCTTTTTTGCCGGCTTGAAACCCTGCCACAAGTTTTGCGATAGCCTCGGGCTGGTCCCCTTTAGCCTTCATCGCAGAAACCAGCTTGAAAGAATCCATCATTTCCTTACTTTTCATCGTTTATGCAACGGCATAAAAATATCAGAAGCCATCGGTCTTGGACAAACATCCCGGTTATTCCGCCAGTTTGATTTCGCCGCGCTTGGTGCGTTTCACCTCAAGGAGAGCGTTATCGGCCAACTCGACAAGTTTCTTTTCATCCATCCCTTTATCCGGATCAAACCGGGCGGCTCCGAAACTCGCTGAAAGCGTCACTTTCTGTTCCCCACAATAAAACTCCAGGTCCTGGATGGCTTTGCTGACCATTTGCACGCGCGCAAAAAATTCCTCTTTGGTGGCCTTATCGATGATCAACATGAATTCATCGCCTCCGTAACGCCCGATATAACTGTTCAAACGCATCATGTTGCGAACCACTTTCGCGATGGTTGAAATCACCTGATCCCCGAAGACATGTCCGTAGGTATCATTGATCAGTTTAAAATTATCGATATCAAAAATAATCAGATAAAAATAACTTACGGAAAGCTGACAGGCCTTGATCTTCTCAGCCAGGATTTCAAAAAAATACCGCCGGTTGTAGACCTTCGTCAAATCATCGACCTTCGCCTTCTCCTCGGATATCCCATACAGAATCTCCAGTTTCCGTTCGTTCTCCTTGAGCTCTTCGTTGCGAATAAACGCCTTAAAGTGCTGGTCTTGATAAAATTTTGTCATCATCACCACTAAAAGAGTCGTTGAAGCGATAAAGTATAGCGCCGTATAAAACCTCATCATATTCCACCCGGTTTCATTGTTGCGGACCCCCAGGATGTAAAGAAGGATGACGGCAAGACAGGTAAAAAAGCTGTGTTCCGTATAGAAAGAATTGACGATCAACATCGCCGTCAGCGTAAGGGTGATCCCCGCAAAGTAACCGCTCGAAGCGCCATCTGTTTTATAGATCATAAAAATGAGCGCCGCGGACAACAGAATGATAGAAAAATCCGCGCTCCAGACACAAAATTTTTTCCAACGTTGAACAAAGGCAGGGATACAAGCTATCAGAGCGAGCGCAGAATCAATGAGTCTTATTTTCAGGAAAAAAAAAGCTTGTTGCGGGTAAAAGTGAAAATCAAACCAGATGAAAGTCAGGTGCAGGATAATCCCGACCGGCGCCATGACCAAAATACGATGAGCTATGGTTTGATCGACGGTCTCTCGGTACTTGAGAAGAAGATCCTGCTTGATCGGCTCCTGGGATTTGAAAAATGTTTTGCTGCCCTTAAAAATCGGATCGCTTCTTATGTCTTTTACCATTGCGTTATTGGTTCCTGTCTAAAAGTCACATCGCACGTTTGACTTCCCATAGATTAATTTATAAGTTTGATCTCGCCGCGCTTGGTACGTTTCACCTCAAGGAGAGCGTTATCGGCCAGCTCGATAAGCTTCTTTTCATCCATACCCTTGTCCGGATCAAACCGGGCGGCTCCGAAACTTGCTGAAAGCGTCACTTTCTTCTCGTTGCAATAGAACTCGAGATTCTGGATGGCCCGGCTGATGATTTGCACACGCGCAAAAAATTCCTCCTTAGTGGCCTTGTCAATGATGAGCATGAATTCATCGCCTCCGTAACGGCCGATGTAGCTGTTCGAACGCATCGTATTGCGAAGAACCTTGGCCACCGCGGCAATGACCTGGTCTCCAAAAACATGCCCGTGTGTATCATTGATCGGTTTGAAGTTATCAATGTCAAAAATAATCAGATAAAAAAAAGTGCCGGCCGTTTTGGCTGTTTTGATCTTCTCCTCCAGGATCTCAAAAAAATACCGCCGGTTATAGATCTTCGTCAGGTCATCGACCTTTGCTTTCTCCTGGGCGATCCCGTAAAGAACCTCGAGTTTCCGTTCGTTCTCCTTGAGCTCTTCATTGTGAAGAAACGCTTTGAAATGTTGAATGCTATAAAACCGCGTCAAAAGGACAACAAAGAATGTGGTGGAGATCATGAAACAAAAAGCTGAAAAGAAATTGACTAAATCTTGCGCCGCAGTACTGGCAAGTGCGGCTATGAAATAAGTAACCATCACGATCAAACACACCACCAAACAATGCCAGAAATAAAACCCATTGACGACCGCCATCCCGACCAAGGTCAAGCTGATGCCTCCGTGATAATCACTTGCTGTTCCATTTGTCAAATATATCATCAGGCTTATCACTGTCGTGATGATAATGGCCACAAGATCAATGGACCAGATACTGTATTTGTATGTCGTTTTAAAAAAGCATGGGGCGCATAAAACCAAGCTTAATATGCCTGCGGTTAAACGCATTTTAAGAAACAGGCCGGCTTGATCAGGATAAACAGCTCTATCAAGAAAATGGAAGGCCAGATGCATGATCGTACCGACAAAGACCATGATCCGCGTCCTAAAAGCCACCGTTTGGTCAACAAGCTCCTTGTACTGGGAAAGCATCTCAGAAGGGAACCCTGGAACCCCCGCAGCTGTTTCTTTTTCTTCCTTTTTCCTTCCGAAAATCGGATTTTGCCTCAGGTCTTTTATCATAGGTAAAGCATCGGCATCCAAAAGAATTCCCCTAAATAGATTTGGCAAGATAAATGACGCAGCCTTAATCAACCAGCAGTGAAAAATCGACCGCTTCAACGGAGTGCGTCAATGAGCCGACGGAAATGGTGTCCACACCGGCTGCGGCAAATTTCCGGACATTTCCCAGAGTAATGCCGCCGGAGGCTTCGAGAACGATCCCGGGCGCTGCCTTGCGGACAATTTCAGCAGCTCTTCTGGCTTCTTTAGGCGTGAAATTGTCCAAAAGGATGACCTGAGCTTTCAGCTGGATCGCCTCCCATAGCTCCCCGAGGCTCCGTACTTCGATCTCAAAGTTCCCGGGATGTCTCCGAAGCTTCGCTAGATCCCCGTGAATTCTATGATTCTCTTTAACAAAGAGAAATTCATCTAACCCCTGCCGGTGGTTTCTGCCGCCGCCCACCTGTACAGCAACTTTTTCCAGTTCCCGCCAGAGCGGGGTGGTTTTCCGTGTGTCCAGGATGCATACGGGATATTTTTTTACTTTATCGACGAACAGACGTGTTTTCGTCGCAATCCCCGAAAGATGCCCGATAAAATTCACCATGGTGCGTTCCGCTTTTAAAATGGATCGTATATTCCCGTGCATTTTAAAAACAACCTTGTTCCGACGCAGTTTCCCACCGTTATGCACCCGAAATTCCAACTTGACCTTGGGATCCACGATCTTAAAAATCTCCATCACGAGCCGTTCCCCGCAGAAAATCCCCTTTTCCTTGGCAATAACCCGGGCCGAACCTCTGGCATGCGGCGGCACAAGGAGATTGGAGGTGATATCCCCAAGGCCCGTATCTTCTTTGAGTGCTTCCCTTAAAAAACTGAGCGTGCGTCTGGACACAGGCAAGGGATGTCCATAAAAACCGTGCTCCTGTAAAATGGCTTTCTTACCCGATACTCGCGAGCTGATTCTGGTAGGATATAAGAAGGTTTTTCGCATCAGTCAGTTTTTCTTTCTCCTTTTCAAGGATTTCTTTAGGTGCTTTTTCCGCAAAAGACGGATTCTCAACTTTCTTGAGGATATTTTCTATCCATTGTTCGGTTTCCTTGATCTTTTTCTGTAGTCTTTTCTTTTCTTCCTCAAGATCGAGGATCCCTTCCAGAGAAATAAATACATCGAATGCCGTAAAGACATTGCCGACCATGGCCCCTTTTTTTTGGAATTCCTGAACACATCGCAACTCTTCGAGGCGGGCAAGCACCTTGACCTCCCGTTCAAAAGTCTTGAGAATTTCCTGCGTTTCCTTTTCCTTACAGACCACAACAGCTTTTAATTTATCGGAAGGGGCAATCTGGAACCTGGCGCGAAGATCGCGGATTCCGCTCACTGCTTCCTGAAGCATGCCAATGGCCTGTTGTGCCCTCCGGTCTTCGAATCTTCCGCGAGCTTCAACCGGCCACGGGGCCAGCATTAAGGTGTCCGCCCATTGGCTCGAATCCTGCGCCTTGTTTTTAAATTGCTGCCAAATCGTTTCCGTCACAAAGGGCATGAAAGGATGCAGCAATCTCAGGATCTTTTCACAGACAAAGAAAAGGGCCTTTTGCGTTTGGAGTTTCAAAGCCGCATCCTGCGACAGGATCATCGGCTTGGCAAGTTCGATATACCAATCGCAAAAATCATCCCATACAAAATGATAAAGTTCGATCGCGGCTTGGCTGATTTCGAACTGAGAAAGATGCTTTTCAATCTGCGCGGCTTTTTCCTCAAATCGGGATAAAATCCAACGGCTTGGAAGCGACAGTTCTAGTCCCTCGAATTGCTTCGAGTCTGTCGAAGCAAAAGCCAGGTCCTGGAGCTGCATCAACACAAAACGGCAGGCATTCCAGACCTTATTGGTAAAATTGCGGCCCACTTCGAATTTCTCCCTGGAAAGATACACATCCTGCGCGGAAAGCATGACCAAACTGTAGCGGAGCGGATCCGCCCCCATCTCTTCAATCACTTCCAACGGATCGATGACATTGCCGAGCGATTTTGACATTTTAAGACCGCTTTGAGCGCGAACGGTTCCATGAATATAAACACGGTTAAACGGCACTTCGCCTCTAAATTCCAAACCGGCCATGATCATGCGCGCCACCCAGAAGAAAATGATTTCCGGCGCTGTAATTAAATCCGAGGTTGGATAAAATTTTTCAAGATCCTTGGTTTTTTCCGGCCAGCCCAGGGTCGAAAAAGGCCAAAGCCATGAAGAAAACCACGTGTCCAGCACATCGGGATCTTGTTGGATATTTTTGGATTTGCAATGAGGACAGTTTTCCGGCGTTGTCCGAGACACAATCACGTCTTCTTTTCCGGCAGTTTGACACGACCTGCAATACCAAGCCGGAATCTGATGCCCCCACCAGATCTGGCGGGAAATGCACCAATCACGGATGCCGCGAAGCCAGTTGAGATAAACTTTGGTCCAACGATCCGGATAAAAAACTGTTTTTCCCTGATCGTAAGCCTTGAGCGCTTTTTCCGCCAGGGGCTGCATTTTCACGAACCACTGTTTGGACAGATACGGCTCCACCACGGTATCGCAACGGTAGCAATGCCCGACCGCATGAAGGTGTGAATCACGGCGCACAAAAAGTCCTTGCGCTTCAAGATCCTGAAGAACTCTTTTCCGTGCTTCAAACCGGTCCATGCCCTTATAAGCACCGCCTTTCTCATTGATCTTTCCGTCCGGCGTCAGGATATTCACCTGTTCGAGTTTGTGGCGGTGCCCCATCGCAAAATCGTTCGGATCATGCGCGGGCGTTACTTTCACAATGCCGGTCCCGAATTCGGGGTCTACAAATTCATCCGCAATGACCGGAATCTCACGGTTGACAAGCGGCAGAAGAATTTTCTTTCCAATCAAATGCTTGTAACGGGAATCGTTCGGATGCACCGCTACGGCCGTATCTCCGAGCATGGTCTCGGGCCGTGTTGTCGCGACAACCATGTGGTCCTCGCCCATTTTTTCATACGGAGGGTTTTTGCCGATCATCGGGTATTTGATGTGGTAGAGTCCGCCCTGCACATCTTTATGAGCGGCTTCTTCGTCCGAAAGCGCGGTCTGGCATCGCGGGCACCAATTAATGATGTAATGGCCGCGATAAATCAACCCGCGCTCGTAAAGCGTGACAAAGGCCTCGCGGACGGCCTTGGAACAACCTTCATCCATCGTAAACCGTTCACGCGTCCAATCACAAGAAGCGCCGAGCCGGCGAAGCTGGCGCGTGATGGTATTGCCATGTTCATGCTTCCATTTCCAAACTTCTTCAAGGAATTTTTCACGGCCGAGATCCCAACGTGTTTTCTTTTCCTTGGCGAGTTTTTTCTCAACGACGTTCTGCGTTGCGATCCCCGCGTGATCGACGCCAGGCACCCAAAGCGTGTCCCGGCCCTTCATGCGGTTCCAGCGCACAAGAATATCCTGCATCGAATTGTTCAGCGCGTGGCCCATGTGGAGGATACCCGTCACGTTCGGCGGAGGGATCACGATAACATAAGGCTTGCCGCTGGCGGGTTTACCGTGGTCACTCCGCGGCCGGAAAGTGCCCTTGGTTTCCCACTCCTGATAGAGACGTTTTTCGGCATCCTTTAAATTGTACCGCGAAGACAATTCACTCATAATTTGACTAATCCTTTTACGACGATGAGCCTGGTGCCGACGCAGCGGACGAGACTCCTTCTGGTGTTTGCTGAGAATTGACTGAGATTTCTTGAGAAACTGGATCTTTAAAATCAAATCCGTTTTTTCCTTCTAAGAATTCGGCGATTTTAGTCCGAAAATTTTCTTTGGCAATCATAAGGGCTGTTTGCCCTTGACTGTTTCTGAGACTCGTATCGGCACCACGCGCCACAAGCAAACGAACCACATCTTCACAGCCTAAAGCCGCTGCCTCCATCAAAGGAGTTTCGTTAAGCTGGCTCCTCTTGTTGATATTCTCACCGGCATTGAGCCTTGACTGGACTGCTTTCATCTGACAATTTCGGACGGCATGGAAGAGACTATCGGTACCCTGCGAAGTATTAGTGTAAGATGCTTTTGGGGTAGTGCTCGGATTTTGTTTCCCTCCCATTTGATTCAGCATCGATGAAAAATCAAACTTTTGTGTATGACCGTCTTGATCCGTTACCGTAAACCTGAGTCCGCATTGTTTTTGATTATTCGCAGAAGGAGCATTCTTAAAAATATTTTGAGGAAGTCGGCACTGTCTCTTTGAAGATGAAAACATACCCTGCAATGACTCCATGGTTCGCGCATTGCGTTCATGGCGAAGCCCCTGAACTTGCTCGAAAAAATGGTACAGCTTTTTCCTTTGATTTGGGTCCGCGTTCCTGGCATAAAAAAAGAGCGCCGCACCGCCTAAAAATACCGCAAATAGACCCAGAAAAAAAGGCTTTGCAGCCTTCTTCCAATGGACAAACAGAAATACAAGTTGGGCAAAGGGAATGAACAAATACGCTAATCCCCAAAGAATCCCGGCGCTAAAGGCCGCAATAATCATCCATACGCTGGAGATGAAAGCCAGGACTCCTGCCAGAACCATAACCATAACAGCTAAAGACATACCACATATCCTTTAGGTTCCTCTGCATGCGGTTGATATTCCCGCATGGACTCCACCATTTTAAGAAGAGATTTCACCAAATGGATTTTGCGGATTTTTACTATGCGGATAGAATCCTCAAAGGCTATCACAATTCCGATTCCGGCCAGCAATGCACTTCCCCAAATCATTATTTGCCTAAACCTTCATAAGTTTATACTCAATAGCTTCGACAAGGGCCTTCCAGCTGGCTTCGATGATGTTCTCGTGAACGCCAACCGTGGTCCAGGTCTGGTCCTTGTCCTGGCATCTATTTTTTCCTGATTTACGATTGCCAGGATTAGTCCCATTAACCTTTGAATCTTTTGAAAGAGAATGGGGCTTGTCCTGGAATTCGATGAACACGCGCACTTTGGCGGCGGTCCCGGCTTCGGAGTTTACCACACGCACTTTATAATCGGTCAGGCGGATTTGCTCGATCACGGGATAGGTCTTGGCAAGCGCCTTGCGGAGCGCGGAATCCAGCGCGTTTACCGGACCGTCTCCTTCCGCGGATTCGAAATGTTCCGCGCCCCTGGCCGTGATTTTGACATCGGCGATCGAACGCGGGACGCCCTTGCCGATATTTTCAGTCCTGACGGAAATGTCCTCGATCTTGAAAAATGGTTTGAATTTTCCGAGAAGCTTTTGCACCAAGAGTTCAAAGCTCGCTTCCGCAGCCTCGAATTGATAACCTTCATGCTCAAGCCGCTGGATCTCAGTCAGGATCTTTTTGGTTTCCGCAGAATCCTTCTGAAAATGCATCTCCAATTCCTTGGCCTTGATCATGATGTTCGTCTTGCCGCCAAGCTCGGACACGAGGTAGCGCCTGTAATTGCCGATGGCCTTGGGCTCCACATGCTCATAGGTCTTGGCGTTCTTTACCATGGCGTTGATGTGAACACCGCCTTTATGTGCGAAAGCCGACCGTCCCGTGAACGGTTGATTGTTCACAAGCGGCATATTGCAAACCTCGGCCACATAATGCGACAGCGCTGTCAGTTCCTTCAGTTTTGCAGGCGAAAAACACTTAAATCCCATTTTGAACTGCAGATCCGGAATGATACTCACAAGATTCGCATTGCCGCAGCGTTCCCCATAACCATTGACCGTCCCCTGCACGAGCGCGCAGCCTTCCCCCACGGCCTGCACGGAATTTGCGACAGCAAGCTCGGCGTCATTATGGCAATGGATCCCGAGCGGTGTCTTGACCGCGCGTTTGACTCTCAGGATCGCGTGTCGAATCTCATGAGGCAATGTCCCGCCGTTGGTGTCGCAAAGTGTGAGATTGTTGGCGCCGGCTTTCGCGGCCTGCTGCAAGGTTTTAAGCGCGTATTCCGGATTCGCCTTGAACCCGTCAAAGAAATGCTCCGCGTCATAGATCACTTCGATCTTTCTATCCTTCAAAAACGCGACGGTCTCATAGATCATGAGCAGGTTTTCTTTGAGTGCGGTCTTGAATACTTCCGTAACATGCATATCCCATGATTTCCCGAAGATCGTCACAACCTTGGTTCCGGCCTCAAGCAGGGCTTTCACCTGCGGGTCTTCTTTGACTTTGATGTGGGCACGGCGTGTGGAGCCGAATGCTGTGATTTTTGAGCGTTTGATCCCGACCTTTTTGATCATGTGGAAAAATTCCATGTCCTTCGGGTTTGAACCCGGCCATCCGCCCTCAATGTAATGGATCCCAAACTGGTCGAGCCGCTTCGCGATCATCACCTTGTCATGACTCGACAGACTGATCCCCTCCGCCTGTGAACCATCTCGCAATGTTGTGTCGTAAAAAAGTATTTTTCTCATCATTTTTCCCTGCCGTCATTGCGAACGAAGTGAAGCAATCTCCTGATATTAAAACTAATGAAGTATTAATAAAACGAGATTGCTTCGCCGTCTACGCGGCTCGCAATGACAGAATCTCTACTTGCCCTTCCCAAGTCCGAATGCCTTATGGATCACTTGGGCGGCGAGCTTGCCTTTGTCGCCGGCAACCACCACAGAAATTTTGATTTCGGACGTGGAGATCATATCGATATTGATCTTGTTTTTCGCGAGCACGGAGAACATCTTGGACGCGATCCCGGAATGCGAACGCATGCCGATCCCGACCACGCTGACCTTCGCGATATTCTGGTCGCTCACGACCTCGCCCACGCCAAGTTTTTTCGCGCTGGAGTTGACCACTTTGAGCGCTTTTTGAAGCTCGTTCTTGAAGACGGTGAACGAAATATCAGTCGAATTTGTTTTCGTCTTGTTCTGGATGATCATGTCCACGTTGACGTTCGCGTCCGCGAGCGTTTGAAAGATCTTGGCCGCGACTCCCGGGCGGTCCTGAACGCGGAACAACGTGATCTTAGCTTCATCTTCTGCGAGCGCAACACCGCTGACAACGACTTCTTCCATGGCTTTATTCTCCTTCGTAATAAGAGTTCCTTTGACTTCTTTATGAGAGTTACAGACCCAAATGGGCATGTTGAATTTTTTGCCAACCTCGATCGAGCGCGAGTGCATGACCTTGGCGCCGAGCGAGGCGAGTTCCAGGATCTCATCATACGTCACCTGGTCCATTTTTTTCGCATCCGGGATCACACGCGGGTCCGCGGTATAAATGCCGTCCACGTCAGTATAAATTTCGCAATGCTTGGCCTTGAGCGCTACCGCGAGCGCCACGGCCGTCAGATCCGAACCGCCCCGGCCGAGCGTGGTGATCTCACCTGCCGGCGTCTGCCCCTGAAACCCGGCCACGATCACGATCTTGCCTTGAACAAGCGCCTTTTTGATGCGATCCGGGCTGATATTCTGGATGCGTGCCTTGCTATGAAAAGCATCGGTAATAATGCCGACCTGTGGTCCCGTAAACGAAACCGCTTCATGGCCCAGTTTATGGATCGCCATCGCGAGCAGCGCGATCGAGACCTGCTCTCCGGTCGCGAGCAGCATGTCCATCTCGCGCTCTTGAGGGTCCGGATTGATCTGTTTCGAAAGGTCGATCAAATCGTCGGTCATATCTCCCATCGCGGAAACGACGACCACGACCTTGTTGCCCGCCTTCTTTCTTTTGATAACACGTTGAGCGACTCGCAAGATCTTCTCCGCGTTCGCGACCGAAGAACCACCGTACTTTTGAACAATGAGTGACATTTGAGTTTACCCTACCTTACCTTGCAGATTGGACGGTCACGACGCCTTCGAGAAAAAGAAAGGCATCAGCTCCGTGCTTTTGTTGAATTTGAGTTCAGAGGTTTTGGACGCAACCTCGGAAAATTTTTCGACCTCGTCCGCCACAATGTTTTTACCCACCACGGCAAAAGGAACGGCATCGCGAACGATCCCTTTCATTTTCCAAACAGCGGCATGCCCCGGCGTGATCAGAAGGCGCGTGTCTTTTGATCGGTCCAGGTATTTCCGGATCTTTGAAAACACAAAAAAATCGATCCCTTCGATCGCGGCTAGTTTTCCTTTGATATCCCCGGCCCTCGACGCTTCATCAGGTGTGTGAAGATACAAACAAACAAAATCTTTTTCATCCAAGGCATCCAGCGCCACTTTGGAGATCTTGTCATAAAAAATGGCGGACTCTTCACCCTCTTCCTTGACTTCCATCACGGTCAGTCCCGCCAAACGTCCGAAACCCTTCGCGAATTCTCGGACAGCGACCATCGCCCCGCCCGTAATTTCAAACATCTCACGCAAAGGTTGCAGTACCGGCTTGCAGCCCTGCCCCCACAGCCAAATCATGTTTGCGGGATTTTCGCCGAGGTCCACACGCACCTGATTGATTTCATGGTCCTGCAGAAGCAATTTGGCATCATACATCAGCTTGCGCATCAGCTCTTCACCAGGACCTTTCGGAAGACATGATTCGATTTTTTCACCGATCGCTTCGTCCGGCGATCTGGTTTTCGCGGAAAGGGCCTCTGCGCCGTGTGCGTCTTTGAGGACCGCGATATGACGGTGTCCCGAACCCGGAAAAAAACGGACAAAATCGCTCGCCACTTTCTTGTTCAGAAAATTCACAAGGGCCTTGGCTTCTTTCGTGCTGATATTTCCCGCAGTCGGATCGGCAAGCATTCCCGAAGCCTCGGTAATAAAATTCATGCAAAATGCGACTTCTTTGTCATCCAGCTTGAGTTCAAGGTTCGCGGCCTCCAAAGGCCCGCGGCCCGTATAAAGCTTGGCAGCATCATACCCGAGCGTGTTGAACAAACTGATATCCGAAGAGAGCTGGAGACGATCCGAGACGAGTTTAGCAGTTCCTATTTTGCCGCTCCTGGCGAAAAAATTCAGGTTTGGAATTTTGGCCACTTCCAAAGGTGTTTTCCCGCCGAGTTCTTCGGTAGGATGGTCCGCAGCACCCGCGAGTATCACCACGATATACTTCATGCTCCGATTACCTCCCTGACAGCATTGATGCTGGATTTGACTTTATAGACCGGATCGTCAAAACTGAGCGCGAATTCCGGATCCTTCAGACCCGCTCCCGTGAGCGTGATCACGATCCGTGTTCCCTCTTTGAAAAATTTCTTTTTCGCGAGTTTGATCACTCCCGCAACGGGAGCCGCGCAAGCCGGTTCCGCAAAAACCCCTTCGCGTTCCGCGATAAAACGGTACGCCTGTGTGATTTCTTCATCGGTCACCATGTCAATCAATCCGCCGGATTCATCACGCGCCGCAACAGCTCCCTGCCAGCTCGCCGGATTACCGATACGGATCGCAGTGGCGAGGGTCTCCGGTTTCTCCACCGGATGGCCCAGCACGATCGGGGCCGAACCCGCGGCCTGAAAGCCAATCATCTTGGGCAGAATTTCGGATTTTCCAGCTTTTTTGTATTCCTTGTAACCCTTCCAATAAGCCGTAATATTGCCGGCATTCCCGACAGGGATCGCATGATATTCCGGCGCGTCCCCAAGATCATCCACGATCTCGAACGCCGCGGTCTTTTGTCCCTCAATGCGGAATGGATTGATCGAGTTTACCAACGTGATCTTCCCGTCTCGGGTCATTTCTTTGACCAATTCAAGCGCCTGATCAAAATTCCCCTCGATCATAATGACTTTGGCACCGTAGCGGTAAGCCTGCAGAAGCTTCCCTTTCGCGATCTTTCCCTCCGGGATCAGCACATAGCATTTCAACCCGCAGCGGCAGGCGTAGGCCGCGGCAGATGCGGACGTATTGCCTGTCGAGGCGCACATCACGGCCTTCGCGCCGGCTTCCATCGCTTTCGAGATCGCCATGGTCATCCCGCGATCCTTGAAAGACCCGGTAGGATTCAACCCCTCGAACTTGTAATAAATCCGGATATTCTTCAGCCCCAACTCAAGCGGCAAGGCTTCGGCCAGAATGAGCGGCGTATTCCCTTCATTGAGCGAAATAATAGGCGTCTTGTCCGTAACGGGAAGAAATTCCTGGTACCGCTCAATGATCCCTATTTTTTTAACAGCGTATTTTCCCATGAAACTTAGGCCCCTTCGATACGAATCACTTGAGTTTTGCCCTTGATATAAGGCAGACGGTCAATTTCATGAACCGCGGCCCGAAGATCCTTTTCATGCGCCCCATGCGTCAGAAGGATCAACGGCACCGCGCGGCCGGCACTGCGCTCGCGCTGGATCACATCTGAAATACTGATTTGGTATTTCCCGAGAATTTTCGAAATGCCTGCCAAGACACTCGGTTTGTCGATCACATAGAATCGCAGATAATAACGCGACAAAATCGAGGAAATGCTTTTCACCGGAATGGTCTTGCCGAGCGCGCGAACCATAAAGTGATCTTCCGCAGGCCCTTGCGCACCGGCTTTCGCAATATCCACAAGGTCCGCGACGATCGCGCTGGCAGTCGGATGCGGTCCGGCACCGCGACCGTAGAAAAGAACATCCCCGACTTCATCGCCGTGCATGAGGATCGCATTAAAAGAACCGTTGACGTTTGCGAGAATATGCGAATTCGGCAAAAGGGTCGGCTGAACCCGAGCCTCCATGCCGTCACCCGTTTTTTTTGCAATGGCAAGCAGCTTGATCGTATAACCAAACTCTTTGGCAAAAGCGATATCATCGCTTGAAACCGCGGTGATTCCTTCACAGTAGATATCCTTGAATTTTACTTTCCCGCCGAACGCAAAACGCGCGAGGATCGCTAGCTTGTGCGCAGCATCAACGCCATGGATATCCAATGATGGATTCGCTTCGGCATAACCTTGTTGTTGGGCCCCGGTCAAAGCATCCGCAAAGCTGGTCCCTTGGATAGTCATTTGGGTCAAGATATAATTCGTCGTTCCGTTGATAATCGCATGCACGGAATCAATGCGATTGGCCGCAAGTCCTTCGCGAAGCGCCTTAATACAAGGAATCCCGCCGCCCACGCTTGCCTCAAAGCAAAGCCAGCGTTTCTTCCGGTGTGCAAGTTCAAATATCTCATCGCCATATTCCGCAAGGAGAGCCTTGTTCGCCGTCACAACATGTTTGCCGTGCTTCAGGGATTCCTTGATCAATTCGCGGGCCACAGTCGTGCCGCCGATCAGCTCCACGATCACATCGATGGCCGGATCCCGCACCACGGCAAAAGCGTCCTTGGTCATAAGGCTTGGGGGAGGATGAACCTTCCGCCTGGCATTCGGATATTTCTCCGCAATCCTCTTGAGCTCAAAGGAAACGCCGAGTTGTCTCTCAAATAACGATTTTTTGGCCTTTAGAATTTCATAGAGGCCGGAACCGATTTGTCCAAGACCGAGAAGTCCGATATTGATTTTTTTCATTTTTTCCGTTTAACAGGTTCTCATAATGCGTTTTCATTGATTTAATAGGTTCGCAGTATTGCCCTTGTCTTTCATTTTATTTTATCCATGAGTGACAAGGACTACACTTGTTACCCTTTAGCTTTAAAAAACAAGTGTTGTACCGTTTACCCATAAAATTTAATCTCAAACGGTACTAAGTTCAGAACTGATATTAGGTTAGAAAAGTTGGAACAGTATAACTTACCTGAGAGTAAAAATCAAACAAGGTTGCCCCTCTAAAAAAGCTCCCTGGATCAGGGGCCGTGCTTCACGGTGAGATTCTTGTCATGCGTTGTCCGTTGCGCGCTCCACATTTTCCCCTACCCACTTCAAGAATGATTCATGTATACTATTTTTGTTCGCTTGATATCAAAACCTTAAATAAGGAATCTCAATATGAAACGATCCTTTCTTATGATTCTCGTTCTTGTAACTGCCATAACCAGTCTCGGTATGAGCCGCCGGGGACAATATGATGAAGACGCTATAGCGCAGGAAAAAGTTCAGCAGGAGATCTCTAAGGAAAATGCTGTTCCCGAATCAAAACATCCCGCGAAGAATTTCGCAGCCGGAGTTAAAGAATTGACCGTCGATAACGCCAAAGATGCCCTCGCGGATACAACAGAAGGGACCATCTCCAAAAATCCCGTGGCCGGGACTCTGGAAGGAGCGCGTCAAGGCGGGGATAAGGTCATCGACAACACCATTAAAGGCGTAAAAAAAGTTGTTTCATTCGGCTATGCCAAAGACGACAGTTACGAGGTTGAGGAAGCTAAGGCCGGTTCGGGTGACGCCGCTAAAATCAAACTTTTTAAGTTTTAATCCATCGATCTATCCCGAAACAAAAAAGCCAGGCTAAATCAGCCTGGCTTTTTTTATGTTGATGATACCGAGTACCACATCCATCCGTTCCCTTACGTGCCTGGTTCTCTTCAAGGACTGAGGCTTCCATCGCAGTGAAGGAACATCCACATCAAAGAATCATCGCAACTTCATCTATGCAGCAAAAGCAATACAGCTCCTAAGACAAGCACCTTGACGGACAGAAACTTTATAAAAAATCTGAGGTTTTCTTTGGTCAGCTTTTTCCGGAAATAAAGCCGGAGAATGTATAAATAATAGCTGAGGATAATCCCAAAAGCCGTGAAGCTGGCCCAATGAAAATGGGAGTGGCGATCCGAAAAATCCAGCCCAAAGACAATCAGGGCCAGAAAAAATGACGCGGCATACGGCCAGCAGCAATCGCGCGTGTAAAACGTGCGGACATTTCTTGGGAATGAGTGCATGTTTTTGCGTGTTTTGATCTTTTTTGAAATGAACGGACTTAATGAGAAATCAAATTTCGGAGGACCGCGTTACCGGCATCCGTCACCCATCGATTTCAACGATCCCGGCGAGCGGCATAAAAAAAGCCTGAAAAGTAACGATGCCATGCCTCGTCGGTAAATTGGAATTGATTATCCCCAAAAAGATAATCCACGAAAAATTCACGAATCCGGGCGAGTTCTTTGCGTCTGGAAAAACCGGCGTTGCTTTCCAAGCTTAAATCAATCAGTTCAAGAGCCCGCTCAAAAGATTTTTGGCAATACGTTTCTTTCTGCTTTGCGCGCCAAGCCAAGGCCCGTTCCACTTCACTGCCGATGTTGGCCATTTGCTCCATGAACGGCATTTTTGCCCAACGCCCCTGAGTGAGTTCCCGATGCTGACAAATCATTTCCGGACCTTTTCAAAAATGATTTTGGATATTGCTTCGCGCACTTTCAATTGATCCACACCGCGACTTTGATTGCCTTGTGAAGGTCGCACATTGATGAGTGAATCATATTGGATGAAAGAATCCTCCGGCGCATCCGGGTAAAGATTGATGCCCCAAAGATCTTTTTGTTTTGATCCATGTTCAAGAAGAAGACTTTCGAGATCGGCATGGAGTTCCCCGTCAAGAGCGACGATTTGCCGTTCAATGTCGACAACGGCTTTCACCATATCGCCGAACATAGCCGCGGCCATCCGCCTCAATTCCTCAAGTGAAATGGTTTCCGTGATTATGTTCATAGGCGGTTCGCTCTCAAATCAAAGATTGAACTGCAGATCGTAAAGTTTTTTATACATACCGCCAAGTCGCAGAAGAAATTCGTTGGTCCCCTCCTGGACGATCTTGCCTTTGTCCATGACAAGAATGCGGTCGGCTTTTTGGATCGTGGAAAGACGGTGCGCGATCACAAACACGGTGCGTGCCTTCATAAGATTTTCCAGAGCCCCCTGGACTTCTTTTTCGCTTTGTGTGTCGAGATGAGAGGTGGCTTCATCAAGGATAAGGATCGGCGGGTCTTTCAAGAGAGCGCGGGCAATCGCAAGCCGTTGGCGTTCCCCTCCGGACAGTTTGAATCCCCTTTCCCCGAGGGATGTGTCATATCCTTGTGGAAGTTTTTCAATGAAATGATCCGCGTACGCGATCTCAGCGGCTTTTTTCACGGCTTCAATGCTCGCATCCGGCCTGCCGTAAGCGATGTTCTCCCGCACAGTACCATTAAAAAGTACGGTTTCCTGAGAAACAATGCCGATTCTATCGCGCAAAGAGTGAAGGGTGAAACCTTGGATATCCTTCCCGTTGATCGTAATAGCACCCCGTACCGGATCATAGCTTCGCAGAAGGAGATTCACAAGCGTTGTCTTTCCCGAACCGCTGGCTCCTACAAAGGCGATGACTTCATTCTGCTTTGCCTTGACATTGATATCCTGCAAAACCCAGTCGCCTGGTTCATAATAAAAATCTACATGTTCATATCTCACTTCGCGGATATCTTCGCGTAACGGAATCGCATTAGGGGCATCCTGGATCGTGGGTTTCGCATCAAGGATCTCAAAAATACGCGTTCCGGCCGCGATGGATTGCTGGATGGTGCTGTTGACCTTGCTGATTTTCTTGAGAGGCTCATAAAAAATAAAAAGAGAACCGATAAATGCCACAAACCGATCCGGCGGCAGATGGTTGATCCCGATCCAAACCGCGATCGCGGCGCCTACCGCTCCAATCACTTCGATCAGAGGGCGCTGCACAATAGTTAATTTCATGGTCGTTTTAAAAAATTCAAATACATTTTTATTGATGCCCTCAAAACGTGAGATCTCCCGCTCTTCCGCACAAAAAGCCCGGACGATGTGGATGCCCGAAAAAGTTTCACCAATAAAAGCCGTGATGTCGGCCGTGCGTTCTTGCATTTTTTTGGTCAACTTGCGGAGCTCTCTGCCGAGATAAACGATCGGGATCGCCACCAGCGGAAAAATCAGAATGGCGCCCACTGCATACCATCCGCCCCAAATAAAAACCCAAGGGATATTGAAAAGAATGACAAGGGGTTGTTTCACAAGATCCACGACCACGTCCGTAATAGCCCCTTGGATCTGTCCCACATCGTTCATGATGCGACTTAAAAAATCACCGGTCCTGCCTTTTGCGTAAAAGTCCTGAGAGAGGTAGACGAGATGACGGTAAAGATCGTCCCGAACCTTGCGAACTGCCCGGATCCCGACATTCGACATCTGATAATTCGAAACATAATCAAAGATCCCGCGTAAAAGAAAAACGCCGACCATGATGAACGGGATCCAGATGATAGGGAAGGAAATATTCGGAAGGTGGGTGATGTGTTTGGAAATGAATTTAGAGACTTTCGGGATATTGTCGATCACTACTTCGTTCTTGTGATAAAGCCCGTTGACAACAATATACAAAGTGACCGAAACCATCGAATTCGCCAACGAGTAGGCAAACATACAGAGCATAGCAATCACAAGCCGCCAGCGGTGCGGCCGAATGTACTGCAAAAGCCTTCGATAAACGTCCATGAATCTCCTTTAAAACAGCTCAATGCACAACGCGCAACGTTCAACAAAGATCTGTATTTCCGTTGTGCGTTGCGCGTCAAACAAGTGTTGGTCTGTCAGGGCAACCACTGTAACATATTCGTTGACACTGCTCAAGGTTATGATTTAATTGACTTCAACACGAAATTTGAACCATATCAACCGCGCAGGTTGATATGGTTAACTGGTTGATAGAAAAGGGGTTAGGATGACTCAGGCTTTGAAGGTCGGAGTAGTCGGTGTCGGGCATCTCGGGAAGGAACATGCCCGCATTTATCGAGAACTCCCCGATTCGGAACTTGTCGGGATCTGCGACCAGGACCCAGCCAAGGCTGAAAAGGCCAAAGAACTCGGCACGGCCTATTATAAGAACCCTCGTGAATTGATCGGGAAGGTCGAGGCCGTGAGCATCGCTACCCCGACGTCCACCCACTATGAAGTCGCCAGAGAATTTCTCAAAGCCGGCATTCATACCCTGATTGAAAAACCGATCACGTTGAGACTGGCAGAGGCGGATGAACTGCTCGCCTTGGCCCGCCAGAAACATTGCGCACTCCAAGTCGGTCATATCGAACGTCATAATCCCGGTTTTAAACGCATTGAAGAAATCGCCAAGAACATCCGCTTTTTTGAAATCCACCGCCTCGGACCTTTCACCGGACGCATCAACGATTGCGGCGTCGTGCTGGATCTGATGATCCACGACCTGGATATTGTCCTCGGTCTTGTGAAATCCGAAGTCGCGAGTTTTGACGCCATCGGCGTGAACGTCTTGACGCCTTTTGAAGATATCGCCAATGTCCGCATGAAATTCAAAAATGGCGCCGTCGCAGACATTACAGCCTCCCGTCTGACCTTTGAGAAACAACGAAAAATCCGGATCTTTCAGGAAGATGCCTATATCTCACTCGATTACGGCGCACAAAGCTGCAAGATTTTCCGCAAGAACGGCGCTGAGATTTCCCAGGAATCAATCGACATTGAAAAAGCAGAACCTCTTAAAGAAGAATTGAAATATTTTCTCGGGAATATCCGAACCGGCAAAAGCCGCGGCCATCCTGATACCGCAGCGCGGGATGCTCTCCAATTAGCGCTTGAGATCGTTCAAAGGGTCCAGGCAAACATGCCTAAACCCATCGTTGCGGCCTGAAATGCCAAAGAAAATCTTCCTCGTTGCATGCGAAGCTTCCGGAGATCTCCACGGCGCTCATCTTGTTTCTGAAATTAAAAAAATCGCGCCGGAAACGTTGCTTTGCGGGATCGGTGGCGACAAGATGCGGGAAGCCGGCGTTCGGATTTTTCATGATATGACCAAGATCTCCGCGTTGGGCCTCGGGGATGTCCTTCGGAATTATTTCAAATACCTCAAGATTTTTCATGCGACGATTCAGAACATTAAAAATGAAAAACCTGATGCGGCCATTCTGATCGATTCTCCGGCTTTCAACCTTCGTCTGGCGAAAAAGATCTCCGCCATGGTTCCTGTTCTTTATTTTATTTCCCCGCAGTTGTGGGCTTGGGGAAAACGCCGAATCCATATCGTAAAAAAACACATCCGTGAAATGCTCGTCATCCTTCCTTTCGAAAAGGATTTTTATAAAAAAGAAGGCGTTGCCGTCAAGTTCGTGGGGCATCCCCTCCTGGACTCGATCCCGGAACTTCCGGACATTAAATTGATTCGTTCCAAAATCGGAATGCAGAGGGATCAAAAAGCGATCGGCCTTTTTTCCGGATCGCGGGAAAATGAAGTGAAGCGAATACTCCCTATCATGCTCAAGGCCGCGTCTTTTCTTCAAAGGGATTTTCCGGAATCGGTTTTCTTTGTTTCAAAGTCACCGAACGTCCGCCCGAAGGTTTATGAAAAAATTCTCAGCTGCTCCGATATCAAAACACAATCCCCTGCAATTCCTTTCTATGAACTTGTGAAGGCCATGGACTTTGCATTCGTCACCTCCGGAACGGCCACGCTCGAGACGGCGCTTATCGGCACACCGTTTTTTCTCCTTTATAAAGCAAGCTGGTCGACTTATTTTCTCGGAAAACACCTCATCAAAGTCCCCTATCTTGGCCTTGTCAATCTTCTCGCTGAAGACCGCGTGGTCCCGGAATTTATCCAGCAAGAAGCCCACCCTGAAACCATTGCGCATGAGGCAAAAGTTTTTCTTCAGAATCCGGAACTTCAGCAGAAGATGAAAGAAGAATTTCGGCAGGCAAGAGACAAACTGGGTAAAAAAGGCGCAAGCTTAAGAGCCGCCCAGGAAGTAATCTCTTTTCTGAAGGGCTTTTGATTGTAGGAGAGTTTATTTCTTATCTGAGGTTAAGTGCTGTCCTGATTTTATTTCAATCAAAAGGTAATCAGGACTATCTCTACCTCTGGTTTATTTTTTGTCAGAGGAGGGTAGATGTTGCCACGTGAATTCGGGCTGTACGACCGGCTCGTAATCCGCAGGATAAGGTATTGGGAAAGTGGCTATCTCGTAGACTCCGACTAACGCACGGCCAACAGCAAAAATACTGCCCCTTCCCACTCCCGCCACCCAACTTGGGGGAAACGTATCCTTCTTTTTTTCTTTGGAGAGTTCGTTCGATATCTCAATCGGCCAGAGAGCGACATTGAGAAAACCGCGCTGAAGTTTTCGTAAAGGGGTCCCGGGGCTCTCGATTTCGGCCCCTTGAAGAAAAACGATGCCTGAAAAATAAACGGTCAGAGCCAACAGAACTTTTGTGAAGTTTTTCATGGCGGAAATAATCTATCATTGAAACCAAAGCAAAGCCAGTTTAAAAAAAGAACAGCCCACCACACGATCTGGCGGATTAGTGCCTGCTTATGGGAGGACGAAAAAAAGGCGGGCTCTTTCCGAGGATGGATAGAAACCCGCCTGCCCTGCCCTATTCGCAATTAATTAAAAGAAAAGCTAAGGACAATAGGACTAACCCGGCTTTTCATCAACTCTTTGATGAAAAGCCGGGGATTGCCCTATTTAAAAACTAGAGCTTAAAGAGCATGTCTGCGTAGCTCGGCACGGGCCAAAGTTCGAGCGGCGTGATCGTTTCAAGGGCATCAATATCGGCCCGAAGATCGCTCGCCGCAACAACCACTTTGTCGCGGAATGCTTCCGCACGCTTTTCAACATCCTGAATTGCGTGAGCTTTTTTGATCGCGGCTTCAAGGACCTCAAGCTTTGCAGCTGCTGACTCCAAGAGGCCGCTCACTTTACCAAGCAATTCCTTTTGGACCTTCGCCGGACCCGCAGCTACTTTCAACTGTCCGATGGTTTTAGCCAGTTGCTGCGTGAATTTGATCACCGCCGGAAGATACTGCTTTTTGACCATTTGCACAGCCGCTTGGGCTTCGATGTTCACGTGTTTGATATAATGCTCAAGGTAAATCTCATAACGTGAATGCAGCTCCATTCGGGAGAGCACTTTATATTTTTCGAAAAGTTTTACAGCTTCCGGAGTAGCCATATACCTCAATGCTTCAACACCTGTTTTAATGTTCGGGAGACCGCGTTTTTTCGCTTCCGCGACCCAGATCTCGGAATAATTGTTCCCGTTAAAAATGATCCTTCCGTGCTTTTTCATGGCATCACGAACGATCGCTTCCGACTCTTTGTAAATGTGGTGCTTACCTGCTTTTTCAAGCCGGGTCGCAATCTCATCGAGAGCCTCCGACACGATCGTATTGATCACAATACTGGGGCCGGAAATCGAAGCCGAGGAACCGACCATGCGGAACTCGAATTTGTTCCCCGTAAACGCGAAAGGCGAAGTCCGGTTACGGTCCGTGTTATCTTTCGGAAGCTGAGGCAGAGAATCCACACCCACATGGAGGACACTCTGACTCCGATTGGCCACTTTTTTACCTTTTGCGATTCCTTCCAGGATCTCCGTCAGTTCTTCCCCCATGAAGATCGAGATGATGGCCGGAGGCGCTTCATTAGCACCCAACCGAAGATCGTTGCCGGGATTGCCGCAACTCGCACGCAATTTGTCCGCATGACGATCCACCGCCATGATGAGCGCACTCACAAAAATCAGGAACTGTCCGTTTTCAGCCGGCGTTCTCCCGGGTTCAAGCAGATTCACGCCTTCACTGGTCGCCAGCGACCAATTATTATGTTTTCCGGAACCGTTTACCCCCGCAAACGGTTTCTCATGAAGAAGACAGACCAGATCATGGCGCAGCGCCACCTTCTGCATCGTCTCCATCACAAGCTGGTTATGGTCCGCCGCAATATTGGTCGTCGAGAAAATAGGCGCCATTTCGTACTGAGCAGGTGCAACTTCATTATGTTTGGTTTTTGACGAGATCCCCATTTTCCATAGCTCCACATCCAGATCTCTCATAAAGGCAGCCACACGGTCTTTGATCGCCCCGAAATACTGGTCTTCAAGCTCCTGCCCTTTCGGCCCTGAGGCGCCAAAAAGTGTTCTCCCGGAAACAATAAGATCAAGACGCTGGTCATAATATTTTTTATCAATCAAAAAATATTCCTGCTCCGGCCCCACCGTGGAAGTGACGCGAGTCACTGTTTTATTCCCTAAAGCTTTTAAAACACGGACAGCTTGTTTGGAAACTGCTTCCATGGAACGGAGAAGCGGGGTCTTTTTATCCAAAGCTTCGCTCGTATAGGAGCAGAATGCCGTGGGAATACAAAGCGTCACATTTCCTGGGGCATCGGTCTTAAGAAACGCGGGCGATGTGCAATCCCAGGCTGTATAGCCGCGGGCTTCAAAAGTAGAACGAAGCCCGCCGCTCGGGAATGACGAGGCATCCGGCTCCCCTTGGGTGAGTTGCTTGCCGGAAAACTCCATGATCACACCGCCGTCTTCTGTCGGCGAAATAAAAGAATCATGTTTTTCAGCAGTCCGTCCTGTTAAAGGCTGAAACCAATGCGTGTAATGTGTCGCACCTTTTTCAATGGCCCAATCCTTCATCGCGCTCGCAACAACATTGGCGACTTCAAGAGAAAGCGGAAGTCCTTCCTGAATCGTTTTTTTCAACGCTCGGTATGTATCCTTGGGAAGTCTTTCCTTCATAACGCGGTCATTAAAAACATTACTGCCAAATATTTCCGTCACATCAATCTGTTTCGTCATAAGCCACGGCTCCTTTTATTTTTAAAAAGTAGAAAAAGCAAGATGCATGCCAACTAAGGATTTGTTTTGTATAGAGAAGAATACGCCGATTTACCTTCATTTTCTACAAATTTGTAGACAAATTATACCCTCTACAAATTTGTGCTTCTATTTCAAGCTATAATTTTTAACCTTATATCCCAGGATCCTCTCGGTCACGCCAAGTACCTTGGCCGCTTTGCGCTGATTGCCATTTGTTTTTTTGAGAGCTTCCTGGATCAATTTTTTTTCAAGTTTCTCAACAGCATCGGAAAGGTTTCCGGAAATTTCATCCATCCCGGAACCCGACGAAGTTCCATCGTCTTTGAGGTGAATAGTCGCGGGATGCCCTTTTTGTCCGGGAATCGGAAAAAGATTTTCTTCGAGGGTATCGGATTGGCAAAGGATGACCGCACGTTCCATGGCGTTTTCAAGCTCCCGGATATTTCCTGGCCAGGAATAGTTCATTAAATAGTCCATCGCCGCATCGGAAACATAGCGAACCTCTTTGCCGTTTTCCAGAGCCTCTCTCTTCAAAAAATAAGAGACAAGAAGCGGGATATCCTCACGTCTTTCCCGCAAAGACGGTAAAAAGATGGGCACCACATTCAACCGATAATAAAGATCTTCACGGAACTGTTTTTCCTGAATTGCTTTTTCAAGGTCCCGGTTCGTCGCCGCAATCACCCGAACATCCACACGAAGGGTTTTCGTCCCACCCACGCGCTCAAACTCTCTTTCCTGAAGTGCTCGAAGAAGCTTGATCTGCATATTCGCCGAAATATCTCCGATCTCATCCAAAAACAATGTCCCGCCATCCGCCATTTCAAAACGCCCCGGTTTGTTCGTAACCGCTCCGGTGAACGCCCCTTTTTCATAGCCGAAAAGTTCGCTTTCAAGAAGTGTTTCCGGTAATGCGGCGCACGACACCTTCACAAACGGTCCTTTGGAGCGCAAACTTGCATAGTGGATCGCGTGAGCCACAAGTTCTTTACCGGTTCCTGTTTCGCCCCGCAAAAGAACGGTGGAACGTGTCCGGCTCACCATATCAATGGCTGCATAGACTTCTTTCATGCGTTTGCTTTCGCCGATGATATTGGCGGGATGGAATTTTTTGGCAAGTTCGCGCTTCAGTTCGATGTTTTCAGACTGGAGTTTTTCTTTCTCCTGCTCACGCAACCGGTAATTCGCCACCGCCTGCGCAATAATAGAGCTGAGAATCGTCAGAAGCCTCAAGTCTTCATTTAAAGAAACATCACCTTTAAAAAGTCGATCGACACTCAGCGCCCCGATCGTTTCCTGATCGATCTTGATGGGAACACAAATAAAAGCAATGCGGTTTCTCCGGAAATCGCGCCTTGTCCCTGTCCGATTGAGAAAAAGAGGTTCTTCTCCGATATTCGGTACCGCGATGGGTTCTCCTGCTTCCACAACCTTTCCCGTAATTCCTTCTCCGACCTTGTAGCGACCTTTCTTAATTTCATGGTCGTCCAACCCGTGAGCGATCTCGATCGTCAGATTTTCACCGTCCGCATCCAAAAGTGTCAACGTCCCCCGCTCCATCCCCATTTTTTCATGAAGCACTTCCAGGACTTTTCTCATGCGCTCTTCGATCGGAAAAGGCGCCATCACTTGCCGTGTTACTTCATAGAGGACACTGAGTTCGAGGATTTCCCGTTGAAGACCGCTTGGAGATTTTGACTTTTCTATGTTGAGGATTTCTCTTTTCATACTTTATGTTCCACGCCGAAAAGCACAATGCCCGCCCGGTTCGCTTTTTCCACGAAAATATCCATGCCGATAAAAAGGGTTTTGTATGCCTCAAACGCGAACGCCTCCGCCTTGGCTGCGATCAATCCTTCCAGCGTATGGAGCCCCGCCGCCGGCACATCAAAACGCATATCCTGATCGGGCTTGGCCACTTTCACCACCACAATTTTCCCTTGGCCGAGCGCGGCGCCGCGACGAATGGCCTCATCCGTCCCCTCAATTGCCTCAACGGCGAGCACTGTCTTTTTTTTCACCACAACGGTTTGCCCGATATCCGCGCCCGAAATCTTTCTGGCCATTTCAAAACCGAAGGTGATGTTCTCCAACAAAGTCTTGGAAGGTTTCTTTTTCCCTAATACCCCGGGACCCGGCATACAGTGTTTGAGAAGAAAAGTGGAATCGAGCAAACGAACTTCCTTTTCATAAAGATAGTCCGCGATGCCGCCAAGAAGAGAATCATCCTTATGATCCTTCAGTTTCATCAGAACTTTCATCATGTCCAGATCGAGCCGGACGTTCTCTTTAAAAAAACGGACCTTTTCGATCTTGCCGGCCATGATCGCTTCATGAACGCCTTCCTTCCTGAAAAAACTCGAGAGTTTTTTCAGTTCACCCACCTTGATCCAGCAGAAGGCATCCGAGATTTTTTCGAGAACCGGTTCGGCTTCCTGTTCAATACCGCAAATCACAACGCGATAACCCATCCGTTTTGCTTCTTCAGCAACAAGAATAGGAAAGCGCCCGTTCCCTGCAATAATGCCCATGGTCTTCATGATAATATTTCCTGATCAGCCACTCGAGTCTAACCGCAAATGCCTCGCTCGGAATGTTCTAAAAATTCGACTAGGGTCTGGATGGAAGTCCTTGAAGGAATATCTTGTTTAATCTGCTTAATAACATTTTTCAGAATAAGACCGGATTTAAAAATAATTTTGAAGGCTTTTTTCAGTGCGGATTTATCCTCTTTGGAAAAACCCGCGCGATCCAGCCCCACCGAGTTGATCCCGAAAGCCTTGGCCGGATGACCATCCACCATCATGAACGGCGGAATGTCCTGAACGACTTTGGAGCAGCCTCCGGTAATGGAAAGTTTTCCGATACGAACGAATTGATGTACCGCGCTCAAACCGCCGATGATCGCTTTGTCCTCAACAATGACATGCCCCGCTAAAGTCGCATTGTTGGCAAGCGTCGCGCCATTGTGAACGATGCAGTCGTGAGCCACATGAGCATAGGCCATCAGGAGATTATCGTCCCCGATCACAGTCTCCGTCCCTTCCAAGGTGCCGGGATTGATCGTCGTGTATTCGCGGATCTTGTTGCGGTTACCTATCTTGAGATAACTCACACCACCTTCAAATTTCCTGTCTTGGGTGCGGCTGCCGACCACGGCGCCCGTAAAGATCTCATTGTCCGCACCAATCGTGGTATGTCCCTCGATCGTCACGCGCGGGCCTATCTTCGTGCGATCCCCGATCTTCACCGTCCCTTCAATAAGAGCCCAAGGTCCGATCTCCACGTCCCTACCCAAAATAGCATCAGGATGGACAATGGCGGTAGGATGGATCATTCCCGATCGACCACCGCAAACTTCACATCCGCTTCGCATACAAGTTTATCCCCCACATAAGCTTTTCCGGAACATTGTCCGAAACGCGATCGTTTTTTCAAAACTTCGACTTCCATCCGCAAGGTATCTCCCGGCAAAACAGGACTGCGCCACTTCACTTCATCCACACTCATGAAATAAGCTATTTTCCCGCGGTTCTCCGCTTCACCGAGCATGATCACGCCTCCGACCTGGGCCATGGCCTCCACGATCAAGACCCCCGGCATGACGGGATGCCCGGGAAAATGCCCCTGAAAAAAATAATCGTTCATGGAGACTTGTTTGAATCCAGTCGCCCGTATGCCAGGCTCAAAATTCTCGATGCGATCCACAAAAAGAAAAGGATAGCGGTGCGGAATGATCTTTTGGATATCTTCCACGGTCAGTGTTTTCTTGATAGGTTCGTTGGCAGATTTTTTCGTCATCATTAATTTCCTCACAAGTTCTACGTTAAGGGCATGCCCGCTCCTTGAAGCGATGACATGCCCCCGAATAAACTTTCCGCATAAGAAAAGATCTCCCAGAATATCCATCATTTTGTGACGGCAAGCCTCATTTTCAAAACGTAATTTATTGGCGATCGGAAGATTTTTTTCGAAAATAAGCGTGTTGGAAGGATTCGCCCCTTTCCCGAACCCTTGCGACAAAAGTATCTCTGCTTCCTTTTTGAGACAAAAGGTCCTGGCCGGAGCCAATTCCCTCTCGAAAATTTCCGGTAAAATGGGAAGTGACAAGTATTGATCCAAAAGATCCTCGTCGTGATAACTCAGCATATAGGAAATCGAAAAGTTCGAGGCCGGCAAGAGCACAATCGACTGATCCCCGTGGTCCATATAAACAGGCTCTTTCACCTCAAGAAATTTCCGCTCCGCGCTTTGGTCCTCAATCCCCGACTCAAGCAAAACGCTCACGAACTCAGAAGCGCTGCCATCCATCCCCGGGACCTCTTCACCGTCAATCTCCACAATAGCGTTGTCGATCCCCAAGCCATGAAAAGTCGCCATCAAATGTTCTATCGTACGCACGCGTCCATTCCCGACCAAAAGAGTGGTCTGACGCATCTCATCGGAACTGACATTTTCGATGGATGCCCGAACCTTAAGGTCGGGATTTAAATCCACGCGACAAAATAAAATGCCCGCGTTCTCAGCAGCCGGACACACACGGACCGTCACTTGACGGCCCGTATGTAAGCCTGCTCCCTGAAACGAAGCTGATTTCTTTAAAGTCTTCTGCTTCATCATGCTGGTTTTTAGGCCTTTTTATATTTCTTGGCAACTTCGGCGGAAACCTGTGCCGTGATATCCAGCGATTTTTTCTGGGCAAGAAGGACTCGCTTGTTGAAAACCAAGTCGTAGCCGCCTTTCGCCGTCAGATCCTGGACCACTGTGTCGATATCCTGGAAAATTTCACGGACCACTTTGTCGCGTTTTTCCGCAAGTTGCTGGCGCGCCGTGCGGTCAAAATCCTCAAGTTGGCGTTTTTTCTCAATCAGTTGCTCCTGTTTGGTTGCACGGGCATTGGCCGCAAGAAGAGCGATTTCGTCTTCCATGGCGCGAATGGCGTTCGTCAGTTCGGTGCGTTCTTTTTCTTTAGCTTCTCCTGCGCTTTTCAGCACAAGATCCTGATCTTTGGTCTTTTGATAATTATCAAAGACTTCGGCCACATCGACATAGGCAACTTTCATTTCTGCAGCAAAGACTGGCAAGCAAAAACCAAACACCATCATTGCCAAAATAAATCCTGCGATTAATTTCTTATCCATACACTCCTCCTTGTTTTTTGACTGAAATATTTTTTAAAAGCTCCGGCTCAAACTAAACTCAAACCGCCCGTTTTCATTTTCGGTGTCCCGGTTCGCAACAGGAAAACCATAATAAAACGCCAAAGGTCCGATAGGTGTTTTTACCTTAAGACCAGGCCCCACGCTGACTACGAATTCCCCAAAATCGACATTATAAGAATCCTGGCTCAAATTACCAGCATCGACAAAGACGACTCCGCGGAAAGCATCAAGCAACGGAATGGGGAAACTGTAGTCAAGATTAACGATCGCCATGGTCTGAGCGCCGACGGGACTATCATTTTCTTTCGGCCCAACGCGCCGATAGCCATAACCTCGGATCGTACCAAGTCCCCCCGCAAAGAACCGGTCGTAAACCGGGACGTCATCCGATTGTCCAAAAGGTTGTGATGTCGCCAAGCGGGCCTGCAATTCGATCATGTGTTTTTTCTTAAAGGTAAGATATTCCGTATAACCGGAACGCAAAATATAGAAAGTTTGATTTCCGCCAAGAAAACTGCCCACAAGTTCACCGCCTAAATTAGCAACGCGGCCTTTGGTAGGGTTAAACACATTATCGCGATTATCATAACTCGTAAACATACGGAGACGGGAAAGCCAATCAGGCCCTTCGGAATCCCAAATAATCTGGGGGGCATTATCATCAATATCTTTCAATTCTACATGCTCCATGGTGTAACCACTTCCCAAGCGAAACACGTCTTTGAAAAGCCGGGAAAAGGTTGTTCCGGCCCCCATCCTTGTTTGACCAAAGTCGACATTTTCATCAGATTCTGAGGTCCGAAAAAGGTCTGTCTGCCAGGCAATGGGTTTATTTAAAAAATAAGGTTCCACAAAACTGACATTGTACTCCTGATGGACCGTTCCGATCTGTGCGCGAATGGAAAGCGATTGCCCGCCTCCTGTAAACCTTGGCCAGTTAAAAATATCGAAATTCCTCTGTGAAATTTCGGCAAATCCCATAAAAGTATCCACAGAACTGACGCCGCCGCCAAAAGAAAGTTCGCCGGTTCGCTTTTCTTTTACGCGAAAGATCAGATCCTTCCGGTTCGGCCCCGTATCCGTGGGCTCCGTATCGTAAGTAATTTCTTCGAAATAACCCAGATTCTCTAAACGCTGTTTGGATTTTTCGATTTTCTGGCCGTCAAATCGTTCGCCAGGCCGTATCCTGAGCTCACGGCGAATGACCTTATCGCGCGTCTTGGTATTTCCCCGGATCTGGACTTTATCGACAAAATAAAGATCTCCCTGTTGAATTTCGTAAGTAATGTCGACCCGGTTTGTTTCACGGTTGAGCTTCACGTCCGGGACCACACGAGCTTCAATATAGCCTTCGCTTGAATAAAACATTCGGAGCTTTTCGATATCCTGCGACACGTAGTATTGAGAATAGGTCAAACCGGGAAGCATCTCCAACTGCTGCCAAAGTTCGGATTCCGGAAAGAGCGTATTGCCTTTAAACTTGATTTCACCCGCAACGTAATGAGGCCCTTCGTCGATCTTAATCACGATTTCAATTTTGTTTTTATTTTTGTCATAAACGAATTCCGGATCCACACGAACATCCAGATAACCTTCCTTCTGATAAAAAAAGTTGATCCTTTCGATGTCTTTTTCAAAATTTTCTTCCTTGAAGGTTCCGGAAAAAAACCATTTTTTCTCGTGTGTTTTCATAAGTTTCCGGAGTTCTTTGTCCTTGAACGCCTTGGCCCCTTCGAAAGAGATCTTGCTAATCTTGAATTTTTTTCCTTCATAGATCTTCATTGTCACAACGGCTTCTTTGGTCTGCGGGTCTACATTGACTGTGGTTTGGATATCGATAAAACGAAACCCTTTGTTCGCATAAAGCTTTCGGATCTCGCCTTCGCCTTTTTTAATAGCCTTACGATCCAGGATCTGCCCTTCGATTACATTTAAGGTTTTACGAAGTTTATCTTCCTTGAAAACCGTATTCCCTTCCAGAAGGATCTGACGGATAATCGGCTTTTCATCCACATTCACGATCAGTTTATAGCCCTCGGGAAGTTCCTCTACTTCGAGCTGAACGTCTTCAAAAAATCCTGCGGCATAAAGCCGTTTGATATCCTCATTGACTACTTGCTGTTTGAGCGTCAGTCCCTGCTTGGTTTGGATTTTGCTCAAGATGGTGTTCGTACTCACGATGCGGTTCCCACGCACTTCCACAGCGACGACTTTTTTTACGGGCTGAGGCAACGGTTGAGGGGCTTCATTGTTTTGCGGAACAGCCGCAGCCGCCGAAGTTGGCGCGGCTTCTGTTTGCTGAACCGGAGCAGGTGCCGTTGCAGGAACCGCCGTCACTTCTTGCTTCGTCTCCGGTGTGGCCTGTTTTTGGTCGGAAGAGGATGAGGTCTCTGAAGCAGTCGTAGCATCCAATTTTGAAACTACCTCTTCTGAAAAAGCCTGCGGCGCAGGACAACACCATAATGCAACACACAAAAGCAGGACAGCAAAATATTTCATCAGGCTGCCTCCTCAGAACGAAAAAATTCCGGATTATCAAAACGTGTCCATTCTTTCAAAAACACAAGGGGAATAGCCCCCGTCGGGCCATTGCGCTGTTTTGCGATGATCGCTTCGGCCTTGTTTTTATTTTCTTCGGAGGGCTGATAATATTCTTCACGAAACAGAAAAACAACTACGTCCGCATCTTGTTCGATGGCGCCGGACTCACGAAGATCCGAAAGCTGCGGGCGATTGCCGGTCCGTTGTTCCACCGCGCGGGAAAGCTGACTTACCGCAATCACGGGAACCCGGAGCTCACGCGCAAGGGCCTTCAAGGAACGGGAAATCTCGGATATTTCTTGTTGACGGCTTTCCACTGCCCTGACACCCTGCATTAATTGCAAATAGTCGATCACCACAAGAGAAATATCATGTTTCATTTTGAGCCGGCGAGCCTTCGCGCGAATTTCAAGGACGGTCTGCGCCGGGCTATCATCAATAAAAATCTGTGCCTCGGAAAGTTTTCCGGCTGCGCTCGTCAGCTTGGGCCAGTCCTGGTGCGACAAATAACCCGTGCGGACTTTCTGGGCATCCACCCGCGCATGCGAACAAAGCATTCTTTGCACCAACTGTTCTTTGCTCATTTCAAGTGAAAAAATCACCACCGGCTTCTTGAGATTGATCCCGACATGTTCAATGATCGCGGTCGCAAAAGCGGATTTCCCCATTGAAGGACGGCCGGCAACAATCACCAGATCGGAAGGCTGAAGTCCGGCTGTTTTCATATCGAATTCATGAAATCCAGAAGCCAATCCCGTGATGTGCTCCTTGCGCTGAAAAAGCTGGTCAATGGTCTCCATGCTTTCATGAATGATTTCTTTGATCTGATAGGCCTTGCCTTCGATATGGGCCTGTCCGATATCAAAAATCATTTTTTCCGCGCTATCGATCATTTCTTTGGCATTGCCATCCGACTCCAGGCTGGTTTGAACAATCTGCGTTGCGGATTGGATCAATTGCCGAAGAAGTGCTTTTTCTTTAACAATGCGGGCGTAATGTTCGATATTGGCGGCCGTCGGCACCATGGTGGTCAATTGGGTGAGATAACTGATGCCGCCGAGACCGTCAAGCTGCTTGCGTTTCCGGAGTTCTTCGGAGACCGTAATGAGATCCACGGGCTGGTTATGGTCAAAAAGGCTGGTCATCACATCAAAAATCTGTTGGTGCCGGAGATCGTAGAAAAAATCAGGCTTAAGAACTTCGATGGCTTTCGTCAGCGCCAACTCATCAAAAAACATCGCCCCCAGAACGCTCATTTCGGCTTCGCGATTCTGGGGCGGGACTTTTTCGTAAAGATTTACCGTTGTTTGCGTTTCAGCCACAAAAATACCTCTTCAGAGGTGTATGACACTGGTCGTACTCTTTTGAAAAAGCTTCAGACGCTCGATACTTTGTTGATCTATGCGATTGATCTTCAATAATAAAATCAGGCTTGCCTTAAAAGCTCCACAGTGAGACGCACCTTAACCTGCGGGAAAAGCTCCAAATCGACTTGGTGAACGCCCAATGTTTTCAAGGGGGTCTTTATCCGGATCTGTTTCTTTTCAAATTCATGACCTTTTTGCTCAAGTGCCACACGGATATCTTCGGCCGTCACAGCCCCGTAAAGCTTGTCGCCTTCTCCTGCCTTGACTTCCAAAGAAATCTTCAGGTCCCGAAGCTCTTTCGCTTTCTTTTCAGCTGCTTCTTTTTCTTTTGCCTTACGGGCGGCGCTGCGGGCTTTTTGTTCCTTAAAAAATGCTTGATTCGCTCGGGTTGCCGGCATGGCCAAATCCTGAGGGATGAGAAAATTCCTTCCAAAGCCGTCGCGCACGCGTACCACATCCCCTTTTTTACCGATATCCTTGACATCTTTCAAAAGCAATAATTCCATATTACTTCTTCCCCTTTCGTATTTTCTTTGGGATTTTTTGAATGCCGACTCTTAGTTCGCCTGGAACGGCAACAATCCCGCATGCCGCGCTCGTTTAATAAGCCGCGTCAACGTTCTCTGATCCTTGGCATTGAGACGCGTGATGCGCCGCGGAAGGATCTTTCCTTTTTCTGTCAAATATTTCCCGAGACTATCGGTTTCCTTGTAATCCATCTGTGGCAGCACACGACGCATCCGTTTGCGAGGCATGCGCGATCCGGCCGCTCCGCGTTCTTTTTTATCACCATAAGCACCGGGACGCCCGCTGCCAGGCTTTTTGAATTTTTTGTCATCGTTTCGTTTGAATCTTGAATTTCTTGGTTCCATAGTTTTTACACCTAGCTGAGCTTGATTTAGAAGGGAATATCTTCGTCGGGTTTCAATTCGTCCTTTGAAAGGGAGACGGTATCCTTTTTGGAAGGCGCGCCGCTTTCAGGCGCTTCAAAAATACTGTCATCCACATCCATGGCCGGCACATCCGAGCCATCGCCTTTTCCGTTCCCAGATTTTGAACCGAGGAACTGGACAGCATCGGCAACCACTTCGGTGGAATATCGTTTGGTGCCGTCCGGACCATCCCAACTTCGGGTCTGGAGCCTTCCTTCGACAAAAACCGGCCGGCCTTTCTTCAAATACTCATTGCAAATCTCCGCAAGACGGGCCCAAACCACGATACGGATGAAACATACTTCTTCTTTTTTTTCGCCCGCCTTGGAATTGTAGGTGCGATTTACGGCAATCGTAAACGTGGTCACCGCTTGCCCTGAAGGGATATAACGCAGTTCAGGATCCCTCGTAAGGTTTCCGATCAACATGACTTTATTCAAACTTGCTGACATAGAGCACCTGTCGCTTTCGCGTGTTGAATGAACTACTCTTTAGAAACCGCCGTCGCTGCTTGGAGAGCCGGCAATACAACTTTTTTACACGGAATACTGATCATATACTTTAAAAGATTGCTTTGGAGTTCGAGCTCTTTTCGAAAATCCTGTGTCTTCGAAGTATCCATCTCAAATTCGAAAACCAGCACGCGCCCCTCTTTGTGCTTGCGCAGAGGATGACCCAAGGTCTTTTTACCGAGATCATTCTTCTGAAGGACCTTGCCTTGGAACTTTTCGATCCACTTTGTCACTTCCGCGATAGGATCTTTATGGCTTTCCCCCGAAACTTCAGGCGGGAAAATAAACAAACCTTCGTATTTTTTCATCACACACTCCCTAATATCTGAATTTGAATAATAACTTTTTCCGTAAGGCTTGTAAGAAGAAGCTACAGAAGCAGTTATGACGTTTTTAAACCTTCGGAAAGGCCTAAAAGGAAAAACAATGTAACATAAATGTCGCTATTCCGCAACCTTGATTCTCATCCAAGATTTAATAGAAAACAAGGACAGGCTTGCTTATCATTCATCAAAAAACTAAAGCCTAAATACCCGTTTGAAAAAATCTTAAGCAAGGATAGTTCTGAAGTTCGCTACTAAGGCAATTCCGCAGCATTGACCCAGTTCATAGCACGCGCTAAAGGCTCAAGAGCCCATGAACGGCAAGCTTGCATCCCTTTCACAAGAATGGCTTCCATGTGTTTCTCTTCTTGAGGCTCGAATAAAGAAAGCACATAATCCTTAAGGGGTTCTGTTTGCACTTCGAATTTGTGGGGGCTGTCACCCGCCAAGGTACCGATTCCCATCCGAAGCCGAGGATATCCCTCACTTCCCAAATGTTCTTCAATAGAAGCCAGGCCGTTATGCCCTCCCGCACTGCCTTCACCTCGTAATCGGAATTTCCCAAATGGGAGAGCCACATCATCGACCACAATGAGCAAATCCCGAAAAGACTTGATCCCAAAATGCGTTACGAGCAACTTGACTGCCTCCCCGGAAAGATTCATATAGGTCAATGGATAAGCCACATGAATGGGCTCACCTGCCCAATGAACCGTGGCTAGAGACGCCTGAAGAGATTTTTTGGAATTAAAAGCAACTTTTTCTTTCGCGGCGATGAATTCCATGAGGCGGCGTCCCATGTTGTGTCGCGTATCGACATATTCTTTTCCGGGATTCCCAAGTCCAACGATCAGCTTCATCAGAACCCTCAAGACCCTTGCAGGAGCTGTGTCATATTGAATTCCATGGATTCATGGTATTTGTCCCGCAAAACAATTAAATTAAAATTGACGCAAGACAAAACCGTTCGCGCAGCCAAGCAAAGAATCTTGCTTTATTTCGCTTCTTTCGCGGGAGCTGCTGGAGCGGGCTTTGCCGCACCCGGCGCTGCTTTCCCTGCCTCTTCGCCTTCTTTTTCTTTCTTGCCTTTTTCGATAACCTCAGGTCCGGCAGCCGCCTCACCTTCTTCAACCGGCGCCACTTCTTCTTTTTGAGGTGCGTGTAGTGCAACGACGACTTCTTCCGGAGGCAGAAGGCACAGGACTCCTTGCGCAAGTCCGAGCTCTTTCGCGTGGATCGCATCGCTGATTTTCATGGTCTTGACATCGATCTCGATTTTTTCCGGGATCTGGGTCGGCAAACATTCCACCTCAACTTCGCGATGCACAAGATCCAAGACACCGCCTTCTTTAACTCCGGGAGCCTCCTCCGCATGGAGAAGTACCACCGGCACTTTGGCAGTGATCTTTTCGGTCAAGGAAATTACCATAAAATCCACATGATCGATTTTGTCCGTAACCGGATTATGCTGAATGTCCTTGATACGGCAAGTGGACTCTTTGAGTTTGACGCCTTCAACCTGAAGCGTGATGAGCACGTTCTCGCCGGCTTTCGTGTGAAGTGCTTTAAAAAATGCTTTTTCCGAAACCTCCAGCGAGAGTGGTTTCATTCCATGGCCGTAAACAATGCCCGGGATCATTTCATTGCGGCGAACCCCGCGAGCCTTCCGGGTACCCTCCGCCGTACGTGATTTCGCTTGTAATTCAAAAGTTTCCATTTTAAAACCCTCCTTGAGGTCTTTTATTAAGACGGAATCTGACTTCCTTCTTTTTTTGGTTTATGCTTCAACCGCCGATTGTGAAAACAGCGTGCTGATGGATTCGTTGTAATGAATCCGGTAGATCGCCTCCGCAAGAAGCGAAGCGATCGAAAGCTGGGTGATCTTTTTAATCCTTTTTTCCGGAGAAAGCGGAATGCTATCCGTCACAATGAGTTCTTTGATGACCGAATTTTGAATCCGTTCTATTGCGGGACCTGCAAGCACCGGGTGGACAATCGTCGCATAAATATCTCGCGCCCCATGACGTTTCAAAGCTTTTGCAGCTTCCACCAAAGAACCACCGGTTGAGATAAGGTCGTCGATGATCACGACGTTTTTATTTTTTACGGAACCGATAATATGCATGACATGCGTTTCAGAAGCACTTTCGCGACGCTTATCCACGATCGCCAGATCACACCTGAAAAGTTTCGCATACCCACGGGCCATCTTGATCCCGCCGACATCGGGTGAAACAATCACCAGATTTTTAAGCTTTTTCTTTTCGAGATAATCTCCTAAAACATTGATCGAGTAGAGGTGATCCACCGGGATATCAAAAAATCCCTGGATCTGTCCTGCATGCAGATCCATGGTCAGCACACGATTCGCCCCAGCGCTCACAATAAGATTCGCCACAAGCTTTGCCGTGATCGGCACGCGCGGCCTGTCTTTGCGGTCTTGACGGGCATACCCAAAAAACGGAAGTACGGCCGTGATGCGTTTGGCAGAAGCGCGGCGGGCGGCATCTATCAGGATCAACAGCTCCATGATGTTTTCGTTCGGCGGCGTACAGGTGGACTGAACAATAAAGACATCTTTGCCTCGGATATTGTCGCGAATCTGGACCTGAATTTCTCCCTCCGGAAAACGTCCGAGAAGAACGTTCCCGAGCGGGATATCGAGTTTTCTTGCGATATTGATCGCCAACTCTGGATTGGAACCTCCCGCAAGAAGTGTCATGGAACCATTTTTCTGTTTTTGAATTTTTGGCATAAAAATCCTCTATTTTTTCTTTTTTGATATAGGTTTCGCAGGAATCCCCACAACGACATCTCCCTTTTTCATGGACGTCTTGCAGGTCACCACTGCGCCGGCGCCGGTCCGAACTTCATCCGGAACGCAAATAGGCGCCACAAAAACTGTATTAGAACCAATGAGTGCTTTTTTACCGATCTTTGTTTGATGCTTGTTTTTTCCGTCAAAATTCGCCGTAATGGTGCCCGCGCCAATATTGGCACCATCCCCGATCACCGCATCCCCTAAATAAGCCAAATGTTTGGCGCAGACGTTCTTACCGATCCGGCTCCGGTTCACTTCCACAAAACTGCCGATCTCGGTTTTATCATCGATGATGGTTCCCCGGCGTAATTTCGCGAAAGGCCCGATCTTGCAAGCGTCTCCGATCACCACGCCGGCCTCGATAAAACACCACGGATAGATTACAGTCCCTTTCCCGATCTTCACGCCAGTCGCCACAAAGGTTTGCTCGGGCGCGATAAAAGTCACACCGGCATCCATGTGCTTTTCAATTTCCCACTCATTAATTTTCTGCGTCACCATGGCCAAATCTTTCTGGGAATTGATCCCTTGCCCTTCTTCCGCGCCAGCCAGGCAAAATGCCTCAACGCAATAGCCTTCCCGGCGAAGAATCTCGATGGTATCCGTCAGATAATATTCCCCCTTACGATTATCCTGGCCGACTTTGTGAAGGGCTGAAGCTAAAGCTTTTTTGTCGAAAAGATAAATGCCGGTGTTCACTTCCTGAATCTGACGCTCTTCCGACGTTGCGTCCAGTTCCTCACGTATCGCTGTAAATTTTCCGTCTTCGCGGACAATGCGTCCGTATCCTGCGGGATCTTTTTGCTGACAGGAAAGCACGCTGGCATGGGCGCGATGTTTTTCATGAGCTTCCATGAATTTCTTGAGTGTTTCAAGTTTCACAAGCGGCATATCCCCAGGCCAAATAAGGACGTCCCCCTGGGCATTTTTCAGAACGGCCTTCACCATCATAACGGCATGCCCGGTTCCTTTTTGTTCTTTTTGAAGTACCGGCACAGCGTCATAATTTTTTAAAAAAGCGCGGACATCTTCAGCTTTATATCCGATCACCACATAAGGTTTGCGGCTTCCAGACGAAACCAATGTTTCCAGAACATAACCAAGTACCGGCTTTCCCAGAACCTCATGCAAAACTTTCGGCAATTCAGAACGCATCCGCGTTCCCTTTCCTGCCGCAAGAACGATCGCTTCCATGGTCGTTAGCCCTTAATCCCGGTCAATTTGATACCTTCGACAAAGAACCGCTGATTGAAAAGAAAAACAATAAGGATCGGAAGAATCATCATCATCGAGGCTGCCATCAACAACACCCAATCCGTCCCGTGCACACCCTGGAAATAAGCCAACCCGACTGGCAGCGTATATTTGGTGTGCGTATTCACCACGATCAACGGCCACATCAAATTCATCCATGACCCCATAAATGTAAAGGTCGTCAAAGTCGCCAGCGCCGGTTTCGAAAGCGGCAGGATAATATGCCAAAAAATCCTTCGGTAAGAACAACCGTCGATTTTGGCGGCATCTTCAAGGTCTTTGGGCAGCGTCAAAAAAAATTGCCGCAACATGAATGTGCCATACGCCGAAAAAATCCCAGGCAAAATCAAGGCCTTATAGCTGTCGATCCAGCCCAGATGACGAAGTAAGATAAAAACAGGGATCATCGTGACTGCCCCCGGAATCATCATCGTAGCCAAATAGCCAAAAAACAGCTTGTCCCGGCCCGGAAAACGAAGCCGCGCAAAAGCATAGGCCGCCATGGCACTGGTGGTCACTTGACCGGCTGTAATTAAAACGCTCACCACAATCGAATTGACATAAAAACGCGCGAAAGGCACAACCTCCCATACTTTCAAATAATTCTGCCAGACAAAACTTGTCGGAATCCACTCCTGCCACCAAACCCGATTATCCACAAAAACCTGGTTGGCTTCTCTCAGCGAAGTCGAAATCATCCAGAGGAACGGTGCCGCCATACTGATGGCACCAAGCAGCAACAATATAAAAAGGATTGAGCGCTGGGCAGCTCTTTTAAAAGGAGATCGGCTTTTGAACTCGGTGACCGCAAGAAGATATTTTCTCCTCGCCGCTGTCCCGGAGGCCTCTCTTTCTTTTTTCATTTCGTCCCGAATTAAAGAATCAATATGAGTTCCCATGTCATCACCTTAGGCGTAATGAATATTTTTTCCGTAAAAACGCCATTTAAGAAGCGTGACCACAAAGACAATCAAGAAAAGCACCCACGAAATGGCCGCAGCATATCCCATGTGGTACCAGTTAAAAGCATTATTAAAAATATAAAAAATAATGGTCGTCGTCGATCCATTCGGCCCACCACCAGTCATGATATAAGCTTGATCGAATCCGGCTTGAAACCCCCCGATGAGACTCATGATCGCAATAAAAAACGTTGTGGGTGAAATCTGCGGCCAAGTGACGGCCCAGAATTTTTGCCAGCTGTTGGCACCGTCCACTTCCGCGGCATCATAAAGATCGCGCGGTACCCCCTGCAACGCCGCAAGATAAAGGATCATGTTGTAGCCGCCGACCCCCTGCCAAACGCTCATGATGATAAACGCCGGTTTGGCCCAGGTTTCGTCCGTAAGCCAATTGGGACCTGAAACCTTAAGGCCAAGAAGATCTCCGAAGCTGCTGATCATTGTATTTAAAAAACCAAAATTCGGATTATAGATCAACCGCCACAACATAAAAATCGCCACGCCGGAACAGATAGTCGGAAGAAAATAGATCGTCCTGAAAACAACCGTTCCTTTGAGCTTTTGGTTCAACGCAATCGCCAAAAGAAGCGAGCCGGTCATGCTGAGCGGGATTGATGCCATCAGATAAACCGTGTTCCAGCAATACTTCAAAAAATAAGGGTCGTTCACGAGTTCGATGAAATTTTTAAAGCCGACAAATTGGGGACCGCTCGACAAAAGGTCCCACTTCATAAAACTCAAACCCAAAGAGGCTAAAACCGGGATTGAGGTGAAAATAAGAAACCCGATCAGGTTCGGCGCCAGAAACGCATACGCCGCTACGATCTCTTTTGTCTTGTCTTTCAGTATCCCGTTTTTCATAATCTTAAATTTTTCTTTCAACAAACTGCAGCGCTGTAGAGAGTTTCCCTTGAACTCTCACAACGCGGTAGTTGTTCACTGGAACAACTGCCCGGCCTGGACTCGAACCAGGAATCTTGCCTCCAAAGGGCAGTGTGATATCCGATTTCACCACCGGGCAATATCTTGACAATCTTAAATCAAAACAAACTTAGCGTTCGTACGGGTCGTCTTCGCCAAGCCCTTCCGTATCCGGCATATGCTCGATATGCAATTCATAGGCCTTCAGAACTTCTTTTTCGATGTAATCGCGAAATTCCGCGGTCACGGGATGCGCCACATCCCGATGCTCATCCGCCTTGATCTTGCGGGAAGGCATCACCACAAAGAGCCCCTTGGAACCTTCAATCACCTTCAGCCCGCGCACCACAAAACAATCATCAAACGTGATGTTCGCGAAGGCGCGCAACTTATTTTCTTTATTAGTTTTAGGGAAAATACGAACTTCTGTGATCTTCACTTTTAGCCTCCATTTTCTCATGCAAACCATCGATACCGCGTTTTAAAATCCTTAAAGTAACGCAGTATGGCACCGTGTACCTTTAAAATTCAAAAAACACGGCACTAAAACGAGTGACAAATCACCTTTCGAAAAGGGATGGGACATCGCTTTAATTTTTTTGAGAGATCTCTGACTTCTTTCTGGCTGGAAAACACTGCAAAAACTGTCGGCCCGCTACCGGTCATGCGGACAAAAGACGTCCCAAGTCCTTGTATTGCGGCAATGGCTTTGGGGATCGATGGTCTTAAGCAGAACGCCGAGGATTCCAAATCATTGCGTACCAACTCTGCAGCTTCCCGGATCCTCTGTTTTCCAAGAAAATAGCGAAGGATTCTAGCAATCCGCTTCTCCTTTGTCAAGGAAAGGGGCTTCCCCTTCCAGCTAAGGGTTTGATAGACTTTTTGGGTGTTAAGCCCCTGCTCAGAGACCAACAAAAGAAACCACAAGGGCTTTCCAACTCGGGTCACTTTCATTTTATCGCCAATCCCCCACGCAAGCGCTTGTGGTGCTTCCAAAAGAAAGAACGGCACATCTGCCCCGATCTTTTTTCCTAAAAGGAGCAACTTTTGGAAAGAGATTTTGAGCTGAAATAGTTTTTTCATCCCCAAGAGGAAAAAAGCCGCATTACTGGAACCACCCCCAAGGCCTCCTCCCATAGGGATGCGCTTGGTCAACCGGACGGCCGCACCTCCCAATGCCGGAAATTCTTTCTGAAGCGTGCGGTAAGCCTTGGTGATAAGGTTATCCTCCCCGGTCTCCAGACAACGGACATTCGTTGTGAGCTTAAAACCCTTCGGCTTTTTTTGGATGCGGATCGTGTCCGCAAGCGAAATCCTGTGGAAGATCGTCAGAAGATTATGATAACCGTCCGGTCTTTTCCCCAGGATACGAAGGTGGAGGTTAAGTTTTGCAGGACTCCGAATGGTAATGGTTCTCATCAGCTCTCTTACCTATGAAAGCAGACTAAAGACAAAAGACCGAAGACGACAGCTAAAAGCTAACCACAGCTCAAGCGCTCAGTCTCCGGTCTTCAGTCAAAAGTCCCTGGCCAAAAAAAACTACGACCAGTCTTTTTTCTTGTGACGATGCTTGCGCAGTTTTTTCTTGCGCTTATGCTTGTTCATCTTTTTCTTGCGCTGTTTCCGAGCCCAAGGCATGGATGAATCTCCTTTAGTAACGAATACTGTTTGTGTTTACGGAATAACTTTATTAAGGGGATATTCGATAATACCGTTCGCACCGGCTTTCTTCAACGCCGGGATCAGTTCGCGGACAACCGACTCATCAATGATCGTCTCGACATCCAGCCAGTTCTTATCCGTCAAATTGGCAACGGTAGGTTTCTTCATGGCCGGGAGAAGAGAAAGAATTTTTGTCAGGTTCTTCTTCTCCACGTTCATTTTCAATCCAACCTTCTCTTGGGCCCGCATCGCGCCTTCCAGAAGAAGAATCAGCGTTTCCATTTTCTGTTTCTTCCACGGATCCTGATGACTTTTTTTGTTCGCAATAAATTTGGGGATCGAAACAATCACCGTGTCGATGATCTTCAGCTTGTTCGCACGCAGACTGGAACCTGTTTCCGTGGCTTCCACAATCGCATCCGCCAGACGCGGCGGTTTCGCTTCCGTCGCGCCCCAGGAAAACTCCACTTCCGCGTTCACCTTGTTCTTTTTAAGATAGCGCTTGGTCACGTTCACAAGTTCGGTGACGACTTTTTTTCCTTCCAGGTCTTTCACGGATTTAAATGGCGATGATTCGTGAACGGCCAATACCCAGCGTACAGGGTTCGAAGTACGCTTGGAATATTGGAGCTCGGAAAGTTCGACAACTTTGGAGTTGTTCTCTACGACCCAATCGTGTCCCGTCAGACCGCAATCCACAATCCCGTCTTCGACATAGCGCGACATTTCCTGCGGCCTGAAAAGCACCACTTCGATCTCGGGATCATCGATGGAAGGAATATAAGAACGGGCACTTACATGAATGGTAAATCCTGCCCTCTTGAAAAGATGACAGGTCGCTTCTTCAAGGCTGCCTTTGGGTAACGCGATTTTGAGTTTATTCATAGAAGGCGGATTTTAGCTTGCTCTTTCTTGAGTGTCAATGCCGGAAATTTTAGCGGGAGCCTTAAAACGGATTTTCTAATCTGTCTGTTTTTTGGGCGGGAGCATCTTGCGCTGTAATCTTGAGAAAATATAAAATACCGCAAAGACAAGCACGGAGGAAAAAAAGGCGATTTTGAAAAGCCCCATGCCGCATGCCAATCCAACACCGCACATGGCCCAGATCCCGGCAGCAGTCGTCAAACCACGAATCCCGCCTTGCTGGGAACGAATGATGGCACCGGCACCAAGAAAACCTATACCCGTTACTACTTGCGCCGCAATACGTGAAGGATCTACAGAAGTCCCATTTTTATAAACCTCATACATCTCCACAGAAATGATCATCATGAGTGCGGATCCCATGCATACCAAGGTATATGTTTTAAATCCCGCTTCTTTACCGTTAAATTCTCGCTCAAGCCCTATGAGAGCGCCAAAGACCGTCGCCATCATCAAACGGATCACCATGTCATAATCCTGAGACGACAATACAAAAAAATCTAAAAAATCAGCCATATCATTCTCCTTCGCCTATAAGTTCTTCGTTGAGTACGGATATTATTTTGCTCTTATTTTACGTTAAACGCAAGCCCAGGATCGGCGGTCATATGAAGTGACGACCGGATTCCATTTTTATGAAGCTCAAATCCGCGTCGCGCGATCATGGCGGCATTGTCCGTAGATAATGAAACCGGTGGGAACCACACCTTGATGTCATTCATGGCGGCTTGACGAGCGAGTTTTTCCCGCAAATAAGAATTAGCACTGACTCCGCCTCCCACCACGATATCCGAAACTCCTTTAAACTGGCAGGCATCGATCGCCTTTTCGACCAGCCAGCCGATCACCGCGTGCTGAAAACTCGCGGCAATATCCGCTGTGGAAGGCGCTCCGGGTTTGGGCTTTCCCGTTTTCGGGTCCTGCAATAAATAGAGCACCGCGGTCTTGATCCCGCTAAAACTGAAATTGAAGCGTTCCGCCTGCTTCGGTTTGGTGAATAAAACCGCTCGCGAATCCCCTTGTCTGGCAAGTTTATCGATCACCGGACCTCCCGGATAACTGAGTCCCATGATCTTCGCGACTTTGTCGTAAGCTTCACCGACCGCGTCATCCACGGTCTCTCCAAGAACCGTGATCTTCCCCTTCTCGCAATGAGTCAGCATGGTATGCCCGCCCGAAACAAGAAGCCCGATATAGGTACCGGGTACCATGGGGACAGGTTCCTGAACCCGTTCCGAATTGGTACCCGGTACCTTTAGAAAATTCGCCACGAGATGCGCTTCCATATGATTCACGCCAACCACCGGAATCCCTAACTGGTAGGCCAGGGCTTTTGCAAACGCAACACCCACAAAAAGCGAACCGATCAGCCCCGGCCCGCGCGTCACCGCGACAAGATCCAGATCGGAGGCCCGAACCTTCGCTTCCCGAAGCGCTTCCTCAAAAACGCATTGGATCTGCTCCATGCAGTGGCGCGACGCGATCTCCGGCACCACACCGCCGAATTTTTTGTGGCGGAAAAGACTGGAAGAAACAACATTGGAAAGGATCTCGTCCTTGCCTTTCAGGACCGCGCAGGAAGTTTCGTCGCAGGAAGTTTCAATGCCAAGCGTGTAAAAAGGCATGCTAGTTTTGGAGTTTTTTCTGGAGGATTTCATTCACAATTTTCGGATTCGCTTTGCCGCCTGTCTCTTTCATCACTGCACCCACGATTGCGCCAAGGGCTTTTTGCTTGCCGGCCTTGAATTCCGCAACCGCGTTCGGATTCGCGGCAATCGCCTTCTCAACCGCCTTTTCGATCAATCCGGTATCAGAAACCTGCACCAACCCTTTTTCTTTAACAATCACATCCGCAGTCTTGCCGCTTGTGAACATTTCACCCAATACATCCTTGGCAATCTTGCCATTGATGGTTCCCTGTTCAATCAAACGGATCAACCCGGCAAGTTTTTGGGAAGGAACAGGTGAGGCTTCAATCGAAAGTTTTTTTTCATTCAGAACCGCAAGCAGTTCCGTGAGCGTCCAGTTGCTTGCAAGCTTCGCGCTCACACCTTCTTTCACGCAACCCTCGAAATAGTCCGCGAGTTTCTTGTCTTCCGTCAGTGTATAAGCATCATATTCTGAAAGGCCGAATTCTTTGATAAACCGTCTAGCTTTCGCCAGCGGTAGTTCGGGCAAGGTCTTTTTGATCCCGTCCACAAGTTCCCGGGAAAGCGTGAAAGCGACAAGGTCCGGATCCGGAAAATAGCGATAATCATGCGCTTCTTCTTTCGAACGCATGGAGAATGTCGCGCTTTTAGTATCGTTCCAGAGACGCGTCTCCTGGACGATCGCCTCGCCGTCCTCGATCGCTGCGATCTGGCGTTCGATCTCGTACTGGATCGCCTTCTGCACCATCTTGAACGAGTTCAGGTTCTTGATCTCGACCTTGGTCCCGAATTTTTCTTGGCCGGCCGGTCTTACCGACACGTTCGCATCACAACGCAAACTTCCCTTTTCCATATCGCAATCGCTAACTTCCACATATTGAAGGATCGCCTTAAGCGCGGTCAGATAATCGTAAGCTTCCTGGGCACTCCGGATATCCGGTTCGGATACGATCTCGAGAAGCGGCACTCCGCCGCGGTTATAGTCCACCAAACTGCCGTCAACAATCCCTTCATGGAGTAGTTTCCCGGCGTCTTCTTCGAGGTGCGCACGCGTAATGCCGATCTTTTTCTCCACAAATTTCCCGTCCGGCATCTTTGTCTCGATCAAGACTTCTCCTCTTCCATTGACCGGCATATCGTATTGCGAGATTTGGTAGGCCTTCGGAAGATCCGGATAAAAATAATTCTTTCGGTCGAATTTCAAGCGCTCGGCGACTTTGCAATTCAGCGCAAGGCCGGCTTTGATCCCGAGTTTCAACGCCTGTTCATTCACCACAGGCAGTGATCCCGGCCAGCCAAGACACACCGGGCAGGTATGCGCATTCCCTTCCGCACCGAATTCCGTGGAGCACGCGCAGAACAGCTTGCTCTTTGTCTTAAGCTGGACGTGGACTTCTAATCCTATGACAGGTTCGTAGGTCACTTATTATTTTAAACCTCAAATTTTAGTATGCGTGCCGTCGCAAAAAGGCATTCTTTTGGAAGCTTTGCAACCGCACCAGGCGACTTTTTTCGGCGCGTCGATGACCGCGCGGACCGGTTGCACGCCCGGTTTTTTTATTTTATGGGACCCGTCGCAGAACGGCTGTTTGGCGGATTCCCCGCAGGCGCACCACCAGTATTCGCCGGACTTCATGTCCATGACATAAGGAGCTTTCTGTATCGCCATAAAATCCTCCTTTGATTTCTTTACAGCTTCGGTTTCTTTTTATAGATGCCGGTTTCCTGTTCGAATGTGTGCGCCGCGCGGAACAGGGTGGCTTCATCAAACGGGCGCGCCATGAGCTGCATGCCGACCGGCAGGCCGCTTGAAGTAAAGCCGCATGGGACCGACATCGCGGGCACACCGGACAGATTCGCCGGAATCGTAAAAATATCGGACAAATACATCGCAAGCGGGTCCGCGACCTTCTCACCGATTTTGAACGCCGCGGTCGGCGATGTGGGTGACAATATCAAATCCACTTCTTTGAAAGCTTTTTCAAAATCCTGACGGATGAGCGTGCGGACCTTCTGCCCTTTCAGATAATAGGCTTCATAATAACCGGCGGACAGCACGAATGTTCCGAGCAGAATGCGACGTTTGGCTTCGTGTCCGAAACCCTGGTCGCGCGTTTCGAAATACATCTCCCGGAGATCCTTCGCCGGCACGCGCAGGCCGTATTCCACGCCGTCAAAACGGCCGAGGTTCGAACTCGCTTCCGCGACCGCGACAATGTAATAAACCGCGACAGAATATTCGGTATGCGGCAAGGAAATCTGTTTGATTTCAGCACCGAGTTTTTTATAGAGATCCGCAGCGACGCGCACGCTTTTTTCGACTTCCGGGTCGATGCCTTCAATAAAATATTCCTTTGGCAAACCGATGCGCAACCCTTTGACATCCCGTTTCAACGATTGCGTAAAATCCGGCACTTTTTCCGGAGCAGACGTGGAATCTTTCAGATCATGACCGCTGATCACATTCATCAAAATCGCCGCGTCTTCCACCGTCTTGGTAATGGGGCCGATCTGATCAAAGCTGGAGCCAAACGCGATTAAACCGTAACGTGACACGCGGCCGTACGTCGGTTTCACGCCGACCACACCGCAAAGCGCCGCGGGCTGGCGGATCGAACCGCCGGTATCACTGCCGAGTGCTGCGAGTGTCATATCCGCCGCGACCGAAGCCGCCGAACCGCCGCTTGATCCGCCCGGAACACGCGTCAGGTCCCACGGATTTTTGCACGGACCGAACGTCGAGGTTTCACAGGAGGAACCGAACGCGAATTCGTCCATGTTGCATTGCGCTGAAACCGTAATGCCGGCATTCTTGAGTTTTTCAATTACCGTCGCGTTGTAAGGCGGGACATGCTTGATAAGGATCTTCGATGCGCAGGTGACTTCCTGCCCCTCGATGCAGATATTGTCCTTGACCGCGACCGGCACGCCGCGAAAAATGCCCGAACCTGTCCCTGCGGTACCCGGTACCATTCGGAGAAACGCGTTGATCTTTGGATTCAAAGTTTCGGCGCGTTTCTGAAAAGCGTCTACAAGCGGCTTCGCACCTTCTTTTTTCGCGAACTCGATCGCTTCCTTTAATGTAAGAGAACAAAGGTCGGTCATAAATCCATACTTCCCGAAAAGTCATTGCGAGGGAGCAAAGCGACCGCGGCAATCTCATTATATTCATGCCCGAAAAAATGAGATCGCCACGCCCCTGCGGGGCTCGCGATGACAAGGCTTCCTGAGGTCTTTAGGCTGTAGTCTTCCATCAATCCTTCTGCACAATCTTGGGGACTTTGAAGAAACGGCCATCCGCTTTGGGCGCATGCTCGAGAGCCTTTTCCGCGGCTTCCGAAGCTTTCACTTCATCGGCACGATAAACATTTTCCAGATCCAGCACATGGCTCGTGGGCTCTATATCTTTTGTATCCAACGCAGACAATTTCTGGACATAAGCAAGGATCGCCCCAAGTTCTTTTTCAAGTTTGATTTTTTCTTCAGGCTTCAGGCTGAGACGCGCGAGTTCCGCGACCCGGTCAATATTGAATTCCATGGCATCCTCTGCAAGGTTGAAAATCGCTGACATTCTGCCCGAAGGAGGAGAGTGTGTCAAATGACATGAGCCGCCCTGAAAAAAACCATCCCGTGAAAGTCCCTGGAAGAAATTAGCTAGAGCGATTTTAAAAAGACCGCAAGTCTTTCTTTGATCAGCTGTTCGGACTGATAAAAACCGTCGTTATGACCGCCTTTAATTTCTAAAAATTCCTTGGGAGAGCCCGCAGACTCATAGAGATCTTTCCCGAGGGCGAAAGGCACGATCTCATCGTCCGGACTATGCATGATAAGTTTCGGGATTTTAATGGACACGATTTTTTGTTTGGAATCATATTTACTGCGAACGATCTGATGAGGGATGAAGGGATAATGTGCCGCAATCATGCCCCGGATATCCGTGAATGTACTTTCCAAAATAAGCACTTTCATTGGTGCCCGCAGCGCCAGATCCGTAATCACCGCACCTCCAAGCGACTCTCCATAACCGATGATATGTTCCGGCAAAATTCCCCGCGAGATCAAATAGCGATAAGCCGCATCGACATCCCGGTAAAGCCCTTGTTCGGAAGGCCGCCCCTGACTTTTTCCATAACTACGATAATCAAAAATAAAAACATTCAGCTCCAGTTGATGAAAGAGAACCAGCTTTTCGATCCGGTGGCTGATATTTCCCGCATTTCCGTGACAGAACAAGATGGTCTCTTGGGCACCCGCCGCCGGAATGAACCATCCGTTCAGTTTGTAATGATCAGCCGTTTCAAAAAAGATATTTTCGAACAGAAGGCCATGGGATGACGGATCTTCCTGCAACGTCTTCAATGGAAAATAAAGGGCTCGTATCTCGAGAAATCTCAGCGCTAGAAAAAGAGCCCCGATCATCAAAAAAAGAAACGCGAGTCTCATCAATCTATTGTTCCTTTGGTTCCTTGCTAAAAGGGATGTTAAAAATCAAAATCTTTTTTTAAAAAACCCGTAACAGATTTTTTCAGCTATTTCAATGATCTTACAACTCAGGATTCGATGCCGGGACGCGTTAACGCTTCGGAATATCGCAAGAATTTTGAACGCCGAATTTTTTAAGGATGCTTTCAGCAAGGCACCAGTTCGTGAACGCGGACTGAACCAGATTTACACCGACCAGTGCGGTCCAGATCAGCCACCAGGGACTCACCCAGATCGCGAGCGCCACACTGATCAGAATGAACGTCCCCGCAATGATTCGGACATATTTTTCGATCGTCATGGTGATTCTCCTTTTATTTTATTCGTCCTTGCGAGCAGGCCCGCAGGTCCGTCGCGACAATCTCTCAGTCTTAAAATTCTGCATCGGACAAATTGAGAGTGACACGGTCGCTTCGTTTCTCCGCGATGACTGAAGTTATTTTTTTTCGTTTTTCGCCATCAGGTAATAAAAAACCGGCACCGCCGTGCGCGAAAGAACGGTCGATGCGACTTCCCCGGCCATCAGCGCCACGGCCAGTCCCTGAAAGATCGGATCGAACAAAATCACGGCCGCGCCCACGACCACAGCCGCTGCCGTAAGCAGCATGGGACGGAACCGCTGCACGCCCGCTTCGATCACCGCTTTTTCAAGCGGCATCCCCTCGCCGCGTTTCAATTCGATGAAATCCACGAGAATAATGGAATTGCGCACCACGATCCCCGCACCCGCGATCATACCGATCATGGAAGTCGCTGTGAAAAACACGCCTCCCAGCCAGTGCGCGGGCAAGATGCCGATCAAAGTCAGAGGGATCGGCAGCATGATGATCCAGGGCGTTTTGAACGACTGGAACCACCCCACCACCAGCGCGTAGATTAAAAGAAGAACGAACGCGAACGCGATCCCGAGGTCCCGGAAAACCTCATAGGTGATCTGCCACTCTCCGTCCCACTTTAATGTCCATCGGTCCGTCGTTCGCGGCTGGCCGTTGAAAAGCTGGTCCCATGTTTTTTGCCCCTCATGATTTTCCGGTACTGGCATTTCCGCGATCTTTTTTTTCAGCTTCAGGATCGCGTAAGCAGGGCTCTCGAATTTCCCCGCCACGTCGGCGATTACGTAAGAGACGCGCATAAGGTTTTTATGGTAGATCGCCTTGTCTTTAATATCCGTTTCGACTTCCACAAGATCTTTCAACGGGATCGCATTGCCGTAGCGCGAAAGCAGGGTCATATTCAAAACACTGTCGAGTGTTGTTCTCTTTTCTTTCGGAAGCCGGAGCAGAATCTCAACCGGTTCATACTCTTCCGAGAGATGCGCCAGATCCACGGTCTTTCCCCCGACCGCGGTCGTGACCGCGTCCGCAATCTCAACGACCGGGATCCCGTTCAAAGACGCCTTCTCGGTGTTCACGCGAAGACGGGCAAGTTTCTCGGGTGCCTGAACATAGGTGTCAATATCCGTGATATCTTCATCCGCTGTGAGTAATTTTTCGAGCTTTGCCGCCATCTCATGCTGTCCTTCAAGCGTCGGACCGTAAACTTCCAGCACCAAAGTCGAAAGCACGGGCGGACCGGGAGGAACTTCCGCGATCTGAACATGCCCGCCATATTTTTTGACGATCTCATGAATCTTCGGACGCACCGCCTTGGCGATATCGTGGCTCTGGCGCTTGCGGTCGTGTTTGCCCGCCAAGTTCACCTGAAGATCCGCCTGATGAGGCTTGGACCTCAGAAAATAATGCCGCACCAGCCCGTTGAAATTATAAGGAGCCGCGGTGCCCACATACATCTGGATGTCTTTTACTTCGGGAACGCCCACAAGATAATCCGCGATCTCCGTGATCACCTGCTGCGTTTTTGCCTGTGCCGTACCGTCCGGCATATTGAGGATCACTTGGAACTCATTCTTGTTATCAAAGGGCAGCATCTTCATGCGGACCAGTTTCAACGGGACCAGCAAGATCACGGCAATCATCAGAATCCCGAGACCCCAAAGAAATTTGTTCCGGATCCCGGCGTTATAGATCAGCGGATTCATATAGGCGCGGTAAAGGCGGGTCAGAAAATCTTCCTTCTCCCCTTCGTGATGGACCTTTAGCTTGCCCTGAGCGAAAGCCCGTCCCAAGATCTGATAGGCCGCCCACGGCGTTGCCACGAACGCCACGAACATGGAAAACATCATCGCAGCGCTCGCGCCGATCGGGATCGGCCGCATGTACGGTCCCATCAACCCGCGCACGAACGCCATCGGCAGAATCGCGGCGATCACCGTCAGCGTTGCGAGGATCAGCGGACTGCGGACTTCATTGACCGCGTCGATCGTCACATCCAAAATATTTTTTCCTTTGTTTTCCGGAAGACGTAAATGACGGACGATGTTTTCAACGTCCACGATCGGGTCGTCCACCAGGATCCCGATGGAAAAGATCAACGCGAAAAGCGTGATGCGGTTCAGGGTGAATCCGAGAAAATAAAAAGTCGCGAGCGTCAGCGCCAGCGTCATCGGGATCGCGATCGCCACCACGCCGGACTCGCGCCGCCCGAGCGACCATGCGATCAAAAGGCTCACGCCGAACACCGCGATGGCCATATGGAAAAGCAACTCGTCGGATTTTTCTTTCGCGGTTTCTCCGTAATCGCGCGTCACGGTCATTTCAATGTCCTTCGGAAGCGTAGCCTCCGGAAGCTCTTTGACCGTATGCAGGATCACTTCCGACAGATGCGCCGCGTTGGCCCCTTTTCGTTTGGAAATGGCCAGCGTCACGGCCTCGAACGGCCCTTTTTCTTTGCCGCGGGACGACGGGCCGAAAAATATCTCCGTGGCCCGCTCTTCCTGGTCCGGCCCATCGACAACCTGAGCGATATCGCCGAGCTTCACCACGCTTCCCGCGCTCACTCCCACCACGAGGTTTTCAAGATCCGATCGGGTACGGAAAAACGAGTTGGCTTCGACATGTTCCACCTGAGGAATGCTTTCCAGATGGCCGGCATCCTGTTTGACGTTCGCGGCCCGGATGATCCCGGCGATTTCCGCAGGATTCAGCAGCCTGGCCTTCAATTTCTCTTCGTCAAAAAAGACCTGGAATTGCCGCTTGCGGCCTCCGTTAATATGCGTTTCCGAAACATCTGGGATCGCGTTGACGATATTTTGGATGCTGGCAACCGTTCGGCGAAGCGCGACAGGATCCCTTTTGGAACTGTGAAATGTGAGGGTCAGGATGGGGACATCATCGATCGACCGCACTTTAATGAAAGGCTGTGTCGAACCCAGCGGAAGAAAATCGAGATTGGAGTAAACTTTGGTGTAAAGCTTGATCAGGCTTTTTTCGACATCCTCCCCCACCTTGAACCGCACAATGATCATCGCGCCTTCGGGTTCGATCGTTGAATAAACATATTCCACACCGGGGATCTCCCAAAGCTTTCTTTCGCCGAGATTCACGATCCGCTGTTCGACTTCCTTGGAATCCGCGCCGGGATAAGAAACAAAAATATCGAACATCGGCACGGAGATCTGCGGTTCTTCTTCGCGTGGCAGATTGACGACCGCGAAAACTCCGAGGACCAACGACACGGCGATGATCAGGGGTGTGATCTTGGAACGCGCGAAATAACTGACGATGCCGCTGATGAAATCGGAATGATGTTTGGTCATGGTTCCTCTTTGAAAATCAGTTGGCCCCGCCTAAACGGGTGTTCACTCGGCGGACCCCATCTTCATCCAGCTGCCCGGAAAGAAAGAGGAGTTTCGCGTGTTCCAACTCCAGGGCAAACAACAATTGGTCCAGTCCGACGGCGGTTTCAAGATAGACCCGTCGCATGTTCAGAAGATCCAGAATTGATTTGCGCCCTTCCTGATAAAGTTTTGCCGTAAGGTCGCTGGCCTGCCTGGCGTCTTCATAGGCCTGACGCAGGACCGGATGGTCCGCAGTCGCCGTTTCATAACGAGCCAGTTCTTCGACAAGGTCCCTGGTGATATTGTCCCGCAGCATCTCCCGGTCCTTTTTAAGCTCTTCATAATAGTGCTTGGCTTCCTTGACGCGTCCGGGATAGCTCGGGTCAAAAAAATCCATGGTCCCCTTGATCCCGATCGTGTAATCCTGACCGCCCGTATGCCAATCCGGCGTGTGTTCGTTCAGATTTGCGAAGCCGTAGATTTTGGGAAAAAAGGATGTTTTATGGCGCAACGACTCGATCCGCTGCGCGTCGATCATTTGATCAAGAGCCGCAAGATCTTTCCTTTGCTGATAGGCCTGGACGGTCCACATGTTCAATTCCGCGATATCCTGTTTGATTTCGGGCAATTTCCCTTTGGCATCCCAGACGGAATGGAGATCTTCTCCCATCAGGATATTCATAAACATATAAGCGTTTTTCAAAAGCGTCCGAGCGTGATTCAGTTCGCGTTCAATACCTGCCGAAGTTACCTTGGCCGCGTAAAAATCCGCGCCAAGGATCATCCCCTTTTGATTAAGATCTTCCGCTTGCTTTAAGTCCTCTGCGGACTGGTTTTTTACGGCCGTGGCATGGTCAAACGTTTGTCTGGCAAGCAAGATCCCCAAATAGCTTTCCAGCGCGACTATCCCCGCTTCCATTTCCGTGAAATCAGCCTGAAGGTCCGCGCTTTTCACGAGGCTGCGCGCGACACGGATCTTGGAAATCGTATTGAAGGAATCAAAGAGCAGCATTTCCCCGGAAATCCCGAAATGATAATCCGTGCGGTGATTGGGGTCATTGAGCTTGTTCAGCGCGAAATCACCCTCGGTGAATTTGTTCTGCCGCAAAAGCATACCGAAAACATTCACGGGATCGGTCGTCGTAGTCATGGACGCAATTCCCTGGATATGCGGAAAAAGATCCGAAATGGCGATATTGCGCCGGGCCTTTGCTTGTTCGAGTTGTTCGTATCTTTTTTGAAGCGAGGGATAATGCGCCAGAACTTTTTGATAGCAGTCAAGGAAGGTCCGCTGTTTCAACGGGCTTGAAGATGTCATCAACCCGGATTCCTCCGCGAAAGAACCTGCCATGGAGGTGATAAGCAGAAATAACAACCAAGCGGTGATTTTTGGAATCGCCATGAACTTTATTGTAATGGTTTGTTTCAAAACTGAAAATCTATTTTTTAAAAAAATCATACCGCCTCTGAAAACATTTTTTTCCTGAGAAAAAAAGATGCGTTGACCAAGCTGATCAGAACGGGCACTTCCACAAGCGGGCCGATCACCGCCGCAAAGGCCGCTCCGGAATGAATCCCGAACACGGCAACGGCCACGGCGATCGCGAGTTCGAAATTATTGCTCGCGGCGGTAAAGGACAGCGTGGCCGACTGGCTGTAGGGAGCGCCGATCTTTTTACTCATGAAAAAAGAGATGAGAAACATCACGACAAAATAAATGAGAAGTGGTATTGCGATCCGAACCACATCAAATGGGATTTTTACGATGTATTCACCTTTCATGGAAAACATGACAACGATTGTAAATAAAAGCGCGATGAGCGTAATGGGGCTGATCGCCGGAATAAAACGCGTTTCATACCATGTTTTATTTTTGATCTTGAGCAAGACGAATCGCGTCAACATTCCCGCAAGAAACGGAATGCCGAGATAGATAAAAACACTGTGCGCGATCTGGCCCATGGTGATATTCACCGCGGTGCCTTGTAATCCGAACCACCGCGGCAGCACGGTGATGAAAACCCACGCGTAAATCGAGAAAAAAAGCACCTGAAAGATCGAATTGAATGCCACGAGCCCCGCGCAATACTCCGTGTCCCCTTCGGCCAGATCGTTCCAAACAATGACCATTGCGATACAACGGGCAAGACCGATCATGATAAGCCCGACCATATATTCCGGATAGCCCCGCAGGAACGTAATTGCCAACACAAACATCAGGATGGGACCAATTATCCAGTTCTGAACCAAGGAAAGCATCAGGACCTTGGTGTTCTTGAACACATCGCCGAGCTCTTCGTATTTCACTTTGGCGAGCGGCGGATACATCATGAGAATAAGGCCGATCGCGATGGGGATATTGGTGGTGCCCACCTGGAACTTGTTCCAGAACCCAACGATGGGAGGATAAAAATATCCTGCCGCAACACCGATGCCCATGCCGAGAAAGATCCAAAGTGTTAAAAAACGGTCTAGAAATGACAATTGCTTCTTATCGCATTCGCTCATAGATCCCTCCTGATTTATTCGAACTCTTTTTCAGCTGCAGATTTAAATTTTGCATGGATCATGTTCCGGACTTTTCGGAACTCTTCAATGACGCTTTCCGTAATCTGTTTGTCGTGCGGAGGATCTGGAAATTCCCAATGCAGGCGCTTCGTATTACCCGGAAAGAACGGACACGCTTCCTTCGCGTTATCGCAAACGGTAATCACATAATCGAAGGCTTGCCCCTTGAATTCATCGACATGTTTTGAACGGTGACCGGAAATATCGATCCCAATCTCTTTCATCACTTGAATGGCTATCGGATTCACAAAGGATGGTTTTGTTCCGGCGCTAAAAACTTCATATCGGCTGCTCCCGTAATAACGAAGCACGCCTTCCGCCATTTGCGAGCGACATGAATTTCCCGTGCATAATATCAAAACTCTCTTCCTCATATGCTGCTCCCTTGAAGCCAGTAGGCCCAAGCGTAATAAATACCCGCACCAATGAAGATCAAGCCCGTGATCTTGCGCGTATAAAGTTCAATCTTAGTCAGTTTGTGGAACCAATGGCTTAAAGAAGTCACACCAAGAGCAATGGCCACGGCAAACATTAAGACTGGCAAGCCAGTTCCAATCCCGTAGACAAACGGAAGGAGCCCTCCCATTGGATGATTAAGCGCCAAAGGGATGAGGCTCCCGAAGAAAAGCGCCGCGGACACGGGACAGAACGCTAGCGCGAAGATAAAACCGAGCAGAAAAGCTCCCGGTACGCCGGATTCGGCGAGTCTATTGTGATGCTTTTGAGAAAGAGAAAAACCGGGCAGACGGAAAACAAGAACTTCGAGCAGGATCAATCCAGTAACGATCAGGACCGGCCCCAGGGCTTTCCCCATATATTTCTGGAGAAACATAGCGATTTTCGGAACGCTTACCAAGGAATGGATGATGATCCAGCCGACGACGGCATAGGAGACCATTCTCCCCAGCGTATACGCCAGACCTGAGACAAAAACCGCTGCTGGATGTGTGATTTTTTTCGATAAGAAAGAAACCGCCGCAATATTCGACGCCAAGGGACAGGGACTTATCGAGGTTAGAATTCCCAGCCAAAGCGCGGAAAACCAACCAACCCAGAATTGATCCATCACGCTTCCCTCAGAAACGCGCTAACTTCGTCCCGCACATAATTTTCGTACTGTTCCCTGTTGCGAACCAGTTGCCAAATCTTGTCAAGATTCTTGGAACGGATCTCTTTGCCGTCTTTCACCGAGGAGAGGATAAGCGCTTTAGTGTAAAGCTGATAATCATTCACGAAATGCTCATTGCCTTTGCTTTCCACATTCACGGATTTAAATACAAGCTTCCCCGAGGCCAGCTCGTCCTTGAAAGCTCTCTCAATCGCTTCCCTGGAGTGCCGTTCCATTTTATTGCAGGTCGAACACCGGAATGTCCCGTGAAAATAATAAACAACGATTTGATCACCCTGCAATGGGGCCACCACATCCGCCCTTGTGGAAATATCCGCCCGGGAAGAACCGCCCATAGCCAACGTCGTTCCAAAGAATAAACTGCTTGCCAGCGAAACAGCCGCCAGCAGAACAGACACCGTCTGACATGTTTTATTTTTCATTGATTTCCTCCGCTATTTCAAAAGGATTTTTTTAATTTCGTCTTTGTTCAGCAATTTTCCCGAAGAAACCACGGCCCCGTCAACGACAAGCGCTGGTGTCATCATGACGCCGTAGTCAGTAATTTTGTCGATGTCCGTAACCTTGCCGATCTCAGCCTGAATATTAAGTTCCTTAACTGCCGCCTCGGCATTAGCCGTAAGCTGTTTACATTTCGGACAACCCGTTCCAAGGATTTCTATTTTCATTTCATACCTCCTGTGTTTATTCTTTTGTAGCTGAAACCTTGATGCTGGCTACCGCGCCTTCCGCGCTTTTGAGATCCTCGAACATCGCATCGACAGGATAACCCGCCTCACTGATCACTTTAACGTTCTGGAATCCCGCAGATGCTATATATCCTAAATATTCATTCTTTTTCACAGCTCCCGCAAGGCAGCCCACGTAGGCGTCCACCGATTCTTTCAGATCTTTCGGAAGATCCCGTGTCAGCACCAGATCGGAAACCATTAGCTTGCCCCCAGACCTTAGGACTCGGAAAGCCTCCTTGAACACTTTCTCTTTTTCGGGAGAGAGATTAATCACACAGTTAGAAATAATAAGATCCACAGACCGGTCTTCGACGGGAAGCGCTTCAATTTCTCCCAAGCGGAATTCCACGTTCGCGTAATCGCCCGTCCTGGCGTTCTCTTTGGCCTTCGCGATCATTTCAGGCGTCATATCAACGCCAATAACGCGGCCGGTTTTCCCGACCTTCTGCGCCGCAAGAAACGCATCGAACCCTGCCCCGGATCCTAGGTCAAGCACAACATCGCCCTCTTGGATCGCCGAAAAAGCTACGGGATTGCCGCACCCGAATCCAAGATTCGCGCCTTCGGGAACAGCATTCATGTCGGCATCACTATATCCGACCTTTTTGCTTATCACCTTTGGCTGGCTTACACTTCCGCAACAGGAACCCGACGAACAACACCCGGCATTCTTTTCAATAGCCTTTGCATAGCTCTTGCGAACCATTTTCTTTATTTTGTCAGTATTTTTTTCCATAATTTCTCCTTAGGTAACAATAGCGCCGAAGATCATGCCACTGATCGTGGCCATGACCACGACAAGACTTACGTAGACCACTGTTTTCTTGGTCCCTATCACGCTGCGGATCACGAGCATGCTTGGAAGGCTAAGCGCAGGACCCGCAAGAAGAAGCGCCAGGGCAGGACCTTTCCCCATCCCGGAACCGATCAGTCCCTGCAGGATCGGCACTTCGGTTAAAGTGGCAAAATACATAAAAGCTGCAACAATGGACGAAAAGAAATTGGCAAAAAAAGAATTCCCGCCCACTAGTGCCGTAATATATTTAGAAGGGATGATCCCCTCATGACCTACGCTGCCAATCAAAAATCCGGAGATCAGAACTCCTCCCAATAAAAGAGGCAGGATCTGAAGCGCAAAGATCCATGAAGCAGAGATCCATTCTTTTAGTTCTTCTTTCCGGAACCATTTGATGATCATGACCGCGAGCGCGATGAGCGAAATCCCGGAAATCCACCATTTGTATTGATAGATCAAAGCCCAGACTCCGTGATCTCCCTCAAGGGGCTTGCCCCAGTTCGCAAAAACGAGAAATGCGATCATTGAAGCAAAATAAAGGATCGTTTTACCTAACGGCCGGGTTTCTTTCACTTCCCCCACATTGAAATTACCGTCTGCGTGGCGTGCTCGTTCCTCTTTTAGAAAAATAAAATGCATCAGGAGTCCGATCACAACACTGAAAACCACCGCTCCGATCGCTCGGGCAAGGCCAAGCTCCCAACCGAGGATGCGAGCAGTCAGAATGATCGCGAGGACATTGATGGCAGGTCCCGAATAAAGAAAGGCAATTGCAGGCCCCAACCCTGATCCCCTTTTATAGATCCCCGAGAAAAGCGGCAGAACGGTGCAAGAGCAAACGGCCAGGATCGTCCCAGAAATCGAAGCGACGCTGTATGAAAGGAATTTATTGGCTTTAGCTCCGAAATATTTCATGACCGATGCCTGGCTAACGAACACTGAAATAGCTCCCGCGATAAAGAATGCCGGGACAAGGCAAAGGATCACATGCTCGCGGGCATACCATTTGACCAAAGCGAGGGCTTCAAAAACGGCATTCGTAAAACGAAGGTTTTCGACCGGCAGATAAAAGCACGTGAGAAATCCCGCTAAGACATAAAGAACTTTTTTCCACTCATTCATCGTTTACTCCTCCAGGCGACCTGGCAACATCCTCCTTCGATTCTGATGCCGTGGTTATGTGTCAAGGCATTGGCGACTTTTTTGCGGGCGGCTTTCAGGATCCGCGACACTGTTGAGCGGTGGACTTTCATTTTTTTTGCCGCCGCGTCCTGCTCCAGATAAAGCAAGTCACAAAGCCTCAAGGCCTCAAGCTCATCGAGCGTCAATTGTGTGACCACAATCCTTTTACGGGACACGTGCACCGGCCGGAAGCACCGATCTCCCGGCTTGCATCCCACCCAACGCGTTTTTTTAGGCCTCATGATTCTTCCTTAGTTATGCACATATGTGCATAATATCTTTTTAAGATCTAAAAGTCAAACACGATCTTCGATAAGCGTTCTGGTTTTATTTTTAAATTGGGTTTTAAAGTTTATGAGCTAGAATGATCCCAAAAACAAAGGAGATCTGTTTATGGGAACCAAAGGAAGAGAAATAGTGGACGTCAATATCAAAGAGCTGCTTCAATTAATGAACAAGGCTTACGCGGATGAATGGCTGGCTTATTATCAGTACTGGGTCGGCTCCAAGGTCGCGGTCGGCAGAATGCGCGGGATTATCGCCGAAGAACTCGAAGAACACGCCAAAGAGGAGCTTCATCACGCGGACATGCTGGTGGAACGGATGATCCAGCTCGGCGGGACTCCCCTCCTGACTCCTGACGCCATCTTGAAAGAAACCAATTGCGGTTATGAAGCCCCTAAGGACCCGAACACAAAAAAACTGCTGGCACAAAACATCAAGGGGGAGCAGTGCGCGATCGAAACCTACAAAAGCCTTCTTGATTTTGTCAAAGGCAAGGACGCCATCACGGAAAAGATAGTCCTTGAGATCCTGGAAGACGAGGTGGAGCATGAAGAAGATCTCCAGGCGATGCTCGACGACATGAAATCGCCGGTCAAGTAAGGGCAGGATTTTGTGACAGACTCATTCGGACAGCCCCACATCCTCCTGCAGGCTCTTCTCGCGGGGCTTTTTACCTGGGGGATGACGGGACTCGGTGCGGCAACGATCTTCGCGTTCAAAAAGATCAATCAGAAAATTCTGGATGTTATGCTTGGATTCGCAGCCGGCGTGATGATCGCGGCAAGTTTCTGGTCGCTTCTAACCCCTTCGATCGAAATGGCCGAAGCGCAAGGCATGATCCCATGGTTGCCGGCCTTGACCGGATTCCTTCTCGGTGCCGCGTTCTTCCGCGGCATCGACAAGATCCTGCCGCACCTCCATCCCCTGCTCCCGGATGAAAAAATTGAAGGCATCAAAACCACATGGCCGAAATGCACCCTGCTGGTGTTGGCTCTGACTATCCACAATATCCCGGAAGGCCTCGCGGTCGGGGTCGCTTTTGGATCGACAGGCTCCGGCGCTCATTCGATGCCGATCATGGCCGCGCTGGCGCTCGCCGTCGGGATCGGGATCCAGAATTTCCCGGAGGGATTGGCGGTCTCCTTCCCTCTTCACCGGGACGGTTTCTCAAAAGGAAAAAGTTTTTGGTATGGGCTTCTTTCTGGAGTCGTTGAGCCGATTGCCGCGGTGATCGGCGCGGCTATTGTCGTGCTGGTCCAGCCGCTTCTGCCTTACGCCCTGGCGTTCGCGGCGGGAGCCATGATCTTCGTGGTGGTGGAAGAGGTGATCCCCGAATCCCAACAAGGCGGCAACGGCGATCTCGCGACTACCGGGACCATCCTTGGATTCGCTACCATGATGCTTCTCGACGTCGCGTTCGGAGCTTGACGGTGTGAGAAGGCCCGAACTATCAGAATATGCCTTGACAGGTATATTCCATTATTGGTATATTCAAACATGTCAAAACCTTTGATTGATCCTAAAATACTTCAAACTGCCGCAAAGATCCTTCGAGCACTGGCGCATCCTTTGCGTCTGCGTATCATTGAAAAGCTAAAAAAAAGGAAATATTCCGTCGGGGAACTGGTCACCGCTTTGGACTTGCCTCAAGCGGTTGTCTCAAAACATTTGGCGCTTCTTAAAAACACGGGGATCTTAACCAGTAAAACAGACTGCAATTTCCGCTACTATTCGATCGCCAACAGTAAGGTCCTTGACGTCCTGAGCTGCATCCAAAAAAGCTGTTCTAAGGAGAATTGACCATGCGCATTTTAATCGTAGGAGGAGTGGCAGGAGGCGCCTCCGCGGCCGCCCGCGCGAGACGCTTATCGGAAGATGCCGAGATCATTATCTTCGAGCGGGGCGACTACGTTTCTTTCGCTAATTGCGGGCTTCCTTATCATATCGGGGGCGTCATCAAAGACCGCGAACGATTGATCGTCCAAAGCCCGAACAGCATGCGAAAAAATTTCAGGATCGATGTGCGAACCGGAACGGAAGTCCTCAAGATCGACCCAGTCAAAAAGCTCATTGTTACCAAGGAACTTTCGACAGGAACCGAACGTAAAGAACCTTATGATTTCTTGATCCTGAGCCCCGGCGCGGAACCGGCGCGTCCTCCCCTGCCAGGCATTAATTCCAGAAAAATCATGACCCTGCGAAGCTTGAATGACATGGACGCGATCAAAAAAGCCATCGATACGGATCGTCCCGAACGAGTCTTGATCCTCGGTGGCGGCTACATCGGACTGGAAATGGCGGAGGCCCTCAGAGAACGGCAGGTCAACGTGACGCTTGTCGAACTCATGAACCAGGTCATGGGGCCCACGGACCCTGAAATGGCGGCACCCCTTCATCAAGAACTTACCCTTCACGGCGTGGATCTCCGGCTGGGGACCTCGGTCAAAGGTTTCCGTGAAGAAAAAAATATTCTTTACGCCGACCTCAGCACCGGAGAATCCCTGGCTTTCGGTTTGGCTGTCCTTGCCGTTGGCGTTAAACCGGAAACCCGCCTTGCGCGTGACGCGGGGCTGAAACTCGGAACACGCGGAGGTATTTCGGTTGACGCAGGCATGCGAACCAGCGACCCGTTCATTTACGCGGTAGGCGACGCTGTGGAGGTGAAAGATCTCGTCACAAACGAACCCTCTCTCATCCCCCTTGCCGGTCCCGCGAACCGGCAAGGACGGATCGCCGCGGATAATATTTTCGGCAGGAACTCGACATACAAAGACACTCAAGGTACGGCGATCTGCAAAGTCTTCGGCCTTACGATCGGCATGACCGGAACAAACGAGAAAAACCTGAAGCGGCTGAAGGTCCCTTATGAAAAAATCTATATTCATGCCGCATCCCACGCAAGCTATTACCCCGGCGCGTCACCCATTAATTTAAAATTGATCTTCGATCCCAAAACAGGAAAAATCCTCGGGGCTCAAGCTGTCGGACCGGACGGGGTGGACAAGCGGATCGATGTGATCGCGGTAGCTCTGCGTGCCGGGCTGACAGTCTATGATCTTGAGGACATGGAGCTTTCTTACGCCCCGCCCTACGGCTCGGCAAAAGACCCTGTCAATTACGCCGGATTTGTCGCGGCAAATGTTCTCCGCAAAGACGTGCTTGTCTGCCACGCGGAAGACGCCTTGCATCCCAGAAAAGACCAGCAGCTTTTGGATGTCCGTACTTCCGCTGAAATCACTTCCGGCATGATCCCGGGCGCGATCCATGTCCCTCTCGACCAACTTCGGGAAAGATTGCCGGAACTTTCAAAAGATAAAGAATACCTCCCCTACTGTAAAGTCGGCCTGCGCGGCTATCTTGCCTGCCGGATCCTTTCCCAGCACGGGTTCAAATGCCGCAACCTGACCGGAGGTTATGACACTTATCAGGCAAGCCTCGGGCTTGCGGTGAAGCGACCGGTCATAAAAGACATGAGAGACGACACCGGAGCTCACGGATTCCTTGCGACAAACGAAAATCCTCACACTTCGCTTGTCAAAGAAATTGACGCATGCGGCCTGCAATGCCCAGGCCCGATCCTGCGCATCAAAACCGAGATCTCAAAGATCCAGACCGGAGAAGCTCTCCGGATCTCCGCCACGGATCCCGGGTTCGTCACTGACATTCAGGCGTGGTGCAAAAGCACGGGGCATCAATTGCTTGAATTGAAGCCCGTTTCGGGAAAATACCAAGCCACGATCGTCAAACAGCAACCGGGAGATCCCAAGGAAACCTCCATGGATTATTCCAAAAAGAAAACCATAGTAGTCTTTAGTTCGGATTTTGATAAAGTGATGGCCGCGTTCGTCATCGCCAACGGGGCGTTGGCCATGGAAAGTGACGTAACGATGTTTTTTACTTTTTGGGGGTTGAACGTCCTGCGAAAACCCAGCCCCGGGCGCGTAAGCAAAAACTTGATTGAAAAAATGTTCGGTTTCATGATGCCTCGCGGCGCCGACAAACTTTCCCTTTCCAAAATGAACATGGGCGGCATGGGACTTCAGATGATCAAGGGCATCATGAAGAAAAAGAACGTCGCTTCCCTGCGCGAATTGATCGCCAGCGCCCAAGCTTCGGGCGTCCGGTTTGTCGCTTGCTCCATGTCTATGGACTTGATGGGGATCAAGAAAGAAGAATTAATCGACGGCGTCGAGACTGGCGGCGTCGCCATGTATCTTGATAACGCCCAGCAAGGCAATGTGAATCTTTTCATTTAACCAACGTTTTCAACTACACATAAAGGAGATTTTTGATGAAAAATAAGAATATCATCGCATCGCTCTTAACCGTGATGTGCCTGGTTTCGGGCCTGGCTTTTCCCGTATACGCGGAAGAAACTGCGGCCACGCATCTTCCGCTGATCGGAGATGACGCCCCGGCTTTTACGGCCAAAACAACTCAAGGGACGATCAATTTTCCGGAGGATTATAAAGGGAAATGGATCATCCTCTTCAGCCATCCCGCGGACTTCACGCCGGTCTGTACGACGGAATTTATGACGTTCGCAACTATGCAGCTGGAATTCGAAAAACTCAACACGCAACTTGTCGGTCTTTCCATCGACAGCGGTTACAGCCATATCGCATGGCTCCGGACCATCAAAGAGAAAGTCGAATTTAAAGACATGAAAAATGTCGAAGTGACTTTCCCGTTAATTGAAGATATTAAAATGGATGTGGCTAAAAAGTACGGCATGCTCCAACCCACGGCAAGCACCACGCAGGCTGTACGCGCTGTCTTTTTTATCGACCCGGCAGGAAAGATCCGGGCGATCCTTTATTATCCGCTCTCTAACGGACGCAATTTCGACGAGATCAAGCGGCTTCTGATCGCGATGCAAACCTCAGACGCTTACAAGATCGCCACCCCCGCCAACTGGCAGCCGGGCGACGACGTGATCGTCCCTCCCGCAGGTTCGTGCGGAACGGCGAAGGAACGCATGGAAAAATCCGGGCAGGGTGAACTGGACTGCAAGGACTGGTTCATGTGTTTCAAAAAGCTGTCCAAGGAGCAAGTCGAAGAAGGGCTTAAAAAGAAATAAAGCAGACTTTCTTCAGCCTGCTTCATTGACAAGGGACGGTTCTCAAAAAAACCGTCCCTTTTTTCTTGCCATCCCCTCACCTTGACAAAAAATCCTTGGAAGGATATTATTAGCATATGCTAATAACTAAACGGAAAACTCATGCCTCGCCCTTTTAAATGCCGCCGCGTTTCAGGAACCCCGGGCTCGCAATATTTCAAACCAAGGGGCATCCCGCTCCTTGACCTTGAAGAAGTCGACCTGACGCTCGACGAGTTCGAAGCGATCCGGCTCGCGGACCTGGAGGATTTCTATCAGGAAAACGCCGCAAAAAAGATGGGCATCTCAAGACAAACATTCGGAAACATTATCGCCGGCGCACATAAAAAAATTGCCGACGCCCTTGTGAACGGCAAGGCCCTGAAGATCTCAGAGAGCGCTTTCGCGAAAACAGCGGGACGGTCGTGTTTCCGCCACCGTAAAAAGTGCGGGCAAAACAAACTTCTTAGGGCAAAAACTGATGGAATCCACGCATGATCAGGATCGAAGAGACGCTATGCGATGGCTGCGGCATTTGCAAAGAGATCTGTCCCGTAGACGGTGTCAGGGTCATCAACGGCAAAGCTGTTGCCAATTTGAAATGCATGGACTGCGGGACTTGCATAAGCTCTTGCCCTCCCCAGGCAATTTCCGCGAACAAGGTTGAAGCATCATGAGCCACGATTCGGTTATTCTTTCTCTTTATAAGCGAATCCGGTTATTCAGAAAATATGGCTATGATCTTCCCGCATCGAGAAAGTACCTTTTGGAAAAGTGCATCCCCTTTGTCGGGAAAGTCCTGGAAATCGGCAGCGGCAAGGGACATTTCACGGCTTGTTTGGCAAAAAAGCGTTTTAAAATCATTTCCGTGGATCTGGATCCTGATGCATTGAGGATCTCAAAAAAACATCTCACCGCGTTAAAACTATCAAAACAGGTCCTGTTCCGAAAAATCAACGCGGAAAAACTCCCCTTCCCTTCCCGGAGTTTTAACCAGGTCGTTTCAATAGACTTTTTCCATCACGCGAAGAATCCCTTTCGGTGTCTTCGCGAAATGATGCGTGTCACGCAAAAAAATTTACTGATCGCGGACCTGAACAAAAAAGGCATGCGGGTCATGGACCGCGTCCACCAACTCGAAGGGAAAAAACATGAATCCAGCCGAATCTCATTCAAGGCTTTGAAACGGCACCTTGAGAGAAACGGATTCCTTGTCAAAAGCTACCGTCACAACTGTCATCAGATCTTTCAAGCTCAAAGGAGGGACTTATGAGAATCTGCATTCCAACCACCACCCGAGAAGGGAAATCCGCCCGTGTTCACGAACATTTCGGAAGCGCCCCTTTCTTCACGATATGGGATAAGGAAAAAGACGTCATGGAGATCATCGATAATGCCAATCAGCACCACAGCCACGGCATGTGCCATCCCATGACGTCACTGGCAGAAAAGAGGATTGATGCTGTGGTCACAGGCGGCATGGGCGCTCGTGCCGTCCAAAAACTGAACGAGGGAGGCATCAGGGCCTATCGGGCCGTTCCCGGAACCGTCGATAATACCTTGAAGCAATTTTCATATGGCGGACTTCAGGAACTGACCATTGAGAACGCCTGCGCTCAGCACGGCTGCCATTAAACATTCCGGTTTATGCGGCAAGCCCAAGAAAAGCTTAAATCCTTACAAAAACTCTTTCATTCCGCCTGCGTAGTTTGCGGAAGAAAAAATCCTCAGGGCATGAAATTGCCTTTTCAGACTTGTAAGGATGGTTCGGTCAAGGCGCGATTCTTTTGCGACCGACTCTTACAAGGCTATCCGGGTTTGATACACGGGGGCATGACTGCGGCGATCCTTGACGGGGCCATGATGAACTGCCTTTTTGCCCACGGCCGCATCGCCGTCACGGGAGCTCTTGCGGTACGTTTTTTGTCTCCTCTTGCCGTAGAACGAACGGTCACCGTCCGAGCACGGATCAAAAAATCGATCTCCATGTGGCATATCCTGGAATCCGAACTCCGGCAGGGCAAGCGAATCCTCGCGAAAGGAACCGCCAAATTCATGGAATGTACCGAATATTTCTTTAAACAACATGAAAGGACGCGCGAAGAAAGAAAATGAATCCTTGGATCCGGTTTCTCGCTTTGGTCTGCGAACGATGTCCCCTGTGCGCGATGGCCAGACGTTTTCCGAAATCTTCATTTGCCCAGCATATGAAACGCATAGAAAAATTCTGCCCTTTTTGTTTGGCTCACGAAAAATCAAAACAGCATGATGGAAACAGCAAAAGCTTATTCTAAATGGAAATTTGAAGAACCGTTTTAGGTCAGGAGGGCAAAGCTGAAAATCCCGGACGTGGTCTGGACCTTGTTGCTTCCGAAAACATCCTGTTGAACACCGAGCTCAAGGCGAAAATGATCGCCAAACGGCATGATGAATCCGAGAACAACGCTGGCGAGGTTCGCCGTGGCCCCGTGCCCGCCGAAATCATGAAGATAAATGAACTCGGCCTCGGGCTGCAGCCAAGATAAAACTTGATATCCCACCGCGAAATTCGAATGGGCGGTCCCGTAATAGTGCCCCGTCCGCTCCCAATGCGCGAGCGGTGAATTAAATCCGAGATTGATTGTTCCGTTCCAGCGGCCGATGTCCTTGGTAAACGCGAACGAATTGTCCAGACTTGTATACCCCTGGCTCGCGCCGATATGATCCAGATTGCTGCGCCGGCCCGTCGGAACAAATATCGTCGGCATGTACGCGATCTCCAACCTTTTCTCCGCGGAATCATAGAACCGCCAGCGCCCCGCGATCCCAAGATCTCCCCATCCAAACCCGTGGGTTGGGCCTTCGGTTTCATCTTCCATAGAAGAACCCGTGTCCGGATCCATCATGTCCCTGAATTCGTTGTAATTATTGTTCTTATCCAAGGTGTGCTGGTACCACTGAATAATCCCGATATCGACCCCTTCATAAAGACCGATCGTCACCTGCGAATCAAAAGTTTGAGTTAAATAAGTCCCGCGTTTTTCTCGACTCCCGTTCGATTTCCATGCGAATTTCCCTCCCTGCAATGAATAGGAACTCCAGATTTCCACTTGCCCCGGATCATTGGTTGTCGCATCACTCGTCACGACCTTGGAATGTTCTTCGATCACAATATTCTCAGCCGCGTGCGTGGCGTAAACCGGGATCTGCCCGAGACAAAGCAAAAGAGTCAGCGTTATCGAAAGTTTGGAAACATTGACGCCCGATGATATCATTTTTTTTCGGGAGGTTTCCCAGGCTTGAAGCAGTCCTTGGAACAACACCCGCCTCCTTTTTGTTTGATGAAATAAACAATCACAAGTAATACAGCCAACGCCACAATGCCTAATGCAATCATCTCGCCTTTATCCATAAATTTCCCCCAAAAGAGAATCGTTTCGAACCCCAGAGTTTACTCGAACCCCAAAAGTTTACCGCCCTGGTAGACCACAAAAGAACTCGTCCACGCGAGTCCCGTCATGTACGCGATCATGAAAATCATCCATCCCCAAGAACTTGTTTCGCGTTTCACGACCGCGAAGGTTGAAAAACACTGACAGGCCAGCACATAAAATATCATAAGCGACAATCCCACCAACGGCGTATAAAGCGGTTGCCCGGTCTCCAGGGACTTGGCCTGCTGAAGAGCATGAATCAACCCTGTGGCAGATCCCTCGCCTTCCGTACGCACATGATGCACAATCGCCAGTGTACTGATCAGAAGTTCTCGCGCCGCAAAAGAAGCGATGATCCCGATCCCGATCTCCCAGTTGAATCCAAGCGGACGAATCACCGGTTCAATAATTTTTCCGAGGCGCCCGGCATAACTCGAAACAAGTTTTTGATTTTTTTCTTCATGTTCAAGAATGTCCAACCGTTCGGCCAGGGCCTCTCCCTGAAAAACAGCCGCCACTTGCTGCCGCTCATCGTAAAACTTTTTTTCGACGCTGGGGTCCTTGGGATAACTCATTAAAAACCACAAAATAATCGAGAACAGAAAAATAATACTCCCTGCCCTGTAAATGAACTCTTTGCTCCGGTCCCACATTGTCGCCAGAATCGTTTTAAAATGCGGGAAACGGTAAGGCGGTAATTCAAACACAAAAGGCATCCGGTTCCCTTTCAGGAAGGTCTTCCTGAAAAGAGCGGCCATGCCAAGCCCCGCTCCGATGCTCAGACCATACATGCCGAGCAGCGTAAAACCCTGAAGAGAGAGAACGTTGAGCAGCATGATATTCGGAATGAACGCGGCGATCAGCAGCGTGTAAATCGGCAGTCTCGCGCTGCAACTCATGAGCGGTGCGACAAGGATTGTGGCAAGGCGGTCATTACGGTCTTCGATCGTCCGTGTCGCCAGCACTCCGGGGACCGTGCACGCAAACGAGCTTAAAAGCGGCAAAAATGCCTTGCCGTTTAATCCTACCGCTTTCATGATACGATCCAGAACAAACACCGCGCGGGCCATATACCCCGTATCTTCAAAGAAGGCTATAAAAAAAAACAAAAGAAAGATCTGGGGCAAAAAAACAACCACATTCCCCACACCTCCGATGACTCCGTCCACCACAAGGCTTTGGAGCGCTCCGGCGGGCAACAACTCCTTGGCCCCATGCGCCGCATATTCCACCCCGTGGGAGATCCATTCCATAGGAATTTGCGCCCATGAGAAAATCGACTGAAAAATGAACGCCATGACTCCGAGGAAGGTCAAAATCCCCCAAAACCGGTGCGTCAAAACTTTGTCGAGTTTTTCAGACCCTGTGAACTCTTTTTTCGGGACCCATCGCAAAACTTTTCCCAAGACTGCTTCGATCCTCTGGTAGCGGACCTCGGGAGCCAAGTCAGGTTGAAACGTGTTTTCTTTTTCAGCCGCAACCGTCTTGTTCAATTCTTGTTCGATAACTTCTTTCAACTTCCGAATATTTTCACGTCTCATGCCCACCGTAAAAACACACGGCACTTTGAGCTGCGCGCTCAACTGTTCCAGATCGATTTCCGCTCCGTTCTCTTTGGCCATATCCCACATATTCAATGTCAGCACCACAGGAAGACCCAACTCGATTACCTGGGTCGCGAGATAAAGGTTCCGTTCGAGATTGTTGGCATCGATCACCACAACGACGAGATCCGGAAGCGGCGTGTCTTTCTGCTTTCCAAACAAAACATTTTGAACGACTTCTTCGTCAAGAGAACGCGGGATCAGGCTGTAAGCCCCAGGAAGATCCAATACTGCTATTTCTTCACCGCTGGAAAGGGTCATTTGCCCGACACGTTTTTCCACGGTCACACCCGGATAATTGGCCGTACTATGGCGGAGCCCTGTCAACGCGTTGAAGATCGTAGTCTTCCCGGTATTGGGATTTCCGACAAGCGCAATCTCCCTTTTCTTATTGGTCTTCATGCCCCCCTCGATGGCGATGCTGTCTCCTGCGTTCGCAGCAAGAATCTTCGCCGTTCCTTTCCGTGTCTTTTTCGACAAGAATGCACTTCGCATCCTGCTTTCGTATAGACAAATAATAACCACGGATCCTCAGCTCCATGGGATCGGCCAGAGGCGCGCATCGCCGAACCTTGATCCATGTGCCTGGAACAAGCCCCAGCTCTTTCAGACGATAATGAAGATCCTGAGTTTCCGTAAATCCCCGGATCACACCGCTTTCTCCGGGTAATAGTCGGTCCAGGGTCGTAAGCTTTAAGTCCGGCATTTGGTGCAAAGCCCCACAAGCTGGTGACAGTGAAATTCAACTTTAAATTCGAACCGCTCAGCGATCTTTTTCTGAAGTTTCTCAATGATCGGATCGCTGAACTCAACAACTTTGCTGCAAGTCCGGCAATAAAGATGATCATGATGTTTCTTTTGATTCGCTGCCTCATAATAAGTGTCACGACTCGTTTTAAAACTCTGCTCGATCACTCCGGCCTCAAGAAGGATCGGAATGTTGCGGTAGATCGTATCGCGGGAAACACGGAGTCCTTGTTTTCCCAACCGGCGGACAAGCTCATCCACGTTAAAATGCCCGCGCTGTCGGCTGACGCCCTCAAGGAGTCTGAGACGCTCTTCCGTCACACGGAGATTTTTCTTTCGAAGAAAAGTATGGAATCGATCGTTTTTTACCGCCTGCATAAACATCCTTATTAAGATTGAGTCTTAATAAAGATTGTACGAGGAAGAGAGGTTCCTGTCAAATAATTAGGCTTTAAGCGGCTGGGAACTGCCCAAGCTACGGCAAGCCGGTAAGCTGAGAAATGGATTGGCTGATACTGTAGTCGTTGATTTTAGAATCTGCAGAGTTGGTGTGAGTTTGCGTCTTCATGACCTTCGCAACCACGGTACCCGTCCGATAGTCCAGATAGCATGTTTCTTGAACCTTAGAGCGGATATAAAGCGTGAGATTTTTAAACAACACTTTCAGGCGTTGCGTCTGGATCTGATCGGTTGTTGTTTCGACCACCGCGCAACGTCTTCCCTTGATCTCCGCGAACCCGGTGAGCGTACTTTTAGCTTGCACCTTATAGGGAGATTCCTCGATCTGCTTTACAAAAATCGAATTGAGACGAAGTGACATCGATTCCTCATAGCTCCATGCATCACCTGTTTTTACGGGATGCTCCGGAAAAAGCGGGGTCCGGGTCCAATTCATGATCGTAAATTTTCCCTCTCTGGAATCATGTTTTCCTTGAACCAGTTTTAAGATCTCTCCGCGAGTGGAAATTTCGGTCTCTTCAATGATCTTTCCGGAATGCCCTTCAAAAGAAGACTCCGCTAATAGCAAATAAGAATCGTTTCGCGATCCCTTCCGGTAAGTTTCAACCCGCTGATCCTTCAAATCAATCAACTTGCCGCGGCCATCCCGAACCTGCGCATAAATCTTGGTTTCTTCGCGGATTCTCAGAATGTTTCCCTCAGGAACCGATAGTCGGAGCGTCACGCCCGCCTGTTCTTCCGGACTGGGCTGCACATGCACGATCCCAAGCCTGGTAAAAGGATCCTCAAAACTCAAAGGACCTATACGGCCGCCAAGCCCCGCACATCCTGATGTAAAAACAATACTGACAAATATGAAAACAAAAGCTTTTTCCATAAACACGACTTTTGGGAAATCAGAATTTCGATTGAGCCACAACAAACATAACAGAGCTCAAAATTCCAAGCGCAGCGCCTAAAATCACTGTGTTGCGGACTTCACGCGGCTCATCGATCGGTGCGACTTGCCAATTAAACTGTTTCATGATCCACTGGTATAAAGCTATGGATCGTTTTGGCCAAAAAATCGAAAGAACGCTAAGACCGATTCCCAAAAAACTGATCGCTAGGAAAATTATCTTAGGTGAAAAGCAACAGCACGCGAATTTACTGAGCGGACATTGCGTCATTTTGTTTCCTCCCATTCATGTTTCAAAATAATCACGCTTCTGTTTTTTCCAACACAAAAAGCGGCACCGGCCCCTTAGGCGTATCATAGACAATGGTTTGACGAGGCATGCGGCCACGCATAAATGCTTCGATGTTGACCTGTCCTCCTTTTTGAAGAATCAAGGTAACCGGTTTAAAAGATGGACCCGACTCGCTCCGAATAAAACCCATATGCACTACGTGATAATGTGATTCAATATATTTTTTTATTTCTTCCGGCAATCGATCGAAATAATGAACGGGACAAAAAGTGATAAACTCGACATTTCTTTTGAACTCTTTCAATTTGAAATCGCTTATATCCCGAGGCCACCCGCATTTTTTTTGCGCTACCACACAAACGCTATAACTCTGCACATCGCCTCTGTGAAAAAAATAACCATTTCCCGGAATCCTCTTTTTAAGATACTCGCCTGCCACATCAGAACCATAATCCATGATCTGATAAGAAGCACGAACCGAAGCAACCACCGAAGGCATAGAGCCTATAAAAAAAGCTACTATCAAAAGATAACCAGACCTATCCTTGAGTCGCCGGTTGCACGCACGTGCGACATGCCAAAGCAAGTAAGCCGTAGAGAACGCTACGAGGAAAAGAAAAGGCATCTGATAATAGGTATGTTGATAAATATAATCTGAAAAAATCATCCCATAGAGAAGCATCATGATAAGCCATCCGCCCACAAATCCTCTAAGTAATGGACGTCCACGGTCCCATATCATCATAGCCCCTACTCCCAAAACTGCCGCGATCAAGTAATAACGTGTAAAATTATAGTTGAGTATGCCCTCTATCATCCAGGGACTGTATTTAGCCCAGTAGGCAGGTGAAAAAATACGAAATAAATGGACACGACGCCCAATAACGTCGAAAGTGGAAGGATCTCTCCAAACAGTGAGCCAAAATAAAAAAACGATCAATAACAGCGCTCCCCAAAATGAATTCTAAAAAATTTCTTAGGCAAGGTCTCCGCGTAAACACACATCCCCAAAAGAGGAATCATTCCTAACAAAAATGAGACTTTTAAAAGCAGGATGGCCATACAAGCGAGAACGCCGAGATAAAAATCCATCATTTTCCGAGAAACAATAAATTGTGCTCCGTGGTATTGAAACATAAGCATAAAAAAGAGGCCGGCAGATTCGGGCTGGAGATTTTTTGCGAAATAATTACCAAGGGGAAGAATCGCCATTATGAATGCCGTCAGTAATCCGATAAAAGAAGATCTGGAAACATAAGCAGCTAAGAGATAAGCATAAAGAATCGCTCCCAGAAAAAACAGAAGATTAAGCCCTCGAGCCGCTGCTAAAAAGTTCTCCCCAAAAATATGCAGGCAAAGAACCGTTTGCCATGCCGTAAGATAGCCCCCTGACATGGGCAAATATTCCTGAAAATCGACTCTGCGCGTCCAGTAATCCCCGCTTTTTACCATGTTTCGGGCCATACTGATAAATACGTTTTCTTTCATACTGTGAAATCCAATAGCAGGAAAACTTAAATGATAGAGGCGAATCACGCAGGCAAAGACAAGAATTGCAAGAAGTGTTAGGATTATTTTTTTACTCATGAAAACAGCAGGCTCTTTGTTTTCCAAGATTCTAGGCTTCCCACGCGCTCTGATAACCGTTCACGGATTCGACATATTTCAGAAGATCATTATAAAAGGTGAGATTTGAAAGCGTCGCGCTGTCGCCGATCACGATCAGCTTGCGGCGTGCCCGCGTCATGGCTACATTCATGCGCCGTGTATCGTTCAAAAAACCGAGCTGCCCTTCATGGTTAGACCGCACCAGTGAAACAATCACCACTTCTTTTTCCCGGCCCTGAAAAGCATCCACGCTGTCGATCTCAAGCCCCTTTAAATTTCCCGGATCATTTTTATCACCCAAAATCATGCCGTTCAAAAGCTTGACCTGGGCGTTGTAAGGGCTGATCACCGCAATCTCTTCCGAAGAAACACCGGCCTTTATCAAACGATCCAATGCTTTCACCACCAATGTTGCCTCCTGCGAGTTGTAACGGCTTTCGGTCCCCTCTTCCACTTCTTCTTCATAACCCATCCCGGCTGTGTCCAGGAATACAAAGGGTGTTAAATCCAACATCTCCGGATTGACATGCGGCAGATCCTTCAGTGTGTGGTGAATGGCGGAAGCATCCGCGTAAAGCGCACCGTCATAAAATTCCTGGGACGAAAAATTCATGATGTTTTCATGCATGCGGTATTGTTGATCCAGACGGAGCTTGGATTTTTTATCCAGGATTTCATGCAACCGCTCGAACAACGTAAACGTCAAATCTTTTTTATCGCGCTGGAACCCGCAGACCGTCGGCGGAAGCTGACAATGATCTCCGGCCATCACCACTTTGCCGGCATGAAGCAGCGGGATCCAGGTCGCCGGTTCGATCCCCTGCGTAGCCTCGTCCAAAATCACCCAATCAAAGGCTTTGGCCTTGATCAGAGGGTCCCCACAGATCGTATGTGTGGCCACAATCACATCTGAAGCGTTCCACACCTGCTTAAAAATCTGCGCGCGGAGATCCCGGATATCATCCCGCAATTGATACACTTCTTCGCGCATTTCCCGTTTTTCTTCCCAGGACATTTCGCGCCGGTCCTGGCGGCGCTCCTTCTGTCGCGCGAATTGTTCCAGTTTCGCTTCGTTTTCATCGATCATTTTGGCAAAGGGATGCCTGGCAAGTTTATAGCTCAGGGTATGTTCTCGGATCCGTTCGCTGACGCGTGCCGGCTGTCCCAGCCGTGTCACCGGGACTTGCTTGTCGATAAGGCATTCCACCAAATGATCGCACGCCGCATTGCTCGGCGCGGAAACCAGAATGGTTTCTCCCTTTTGGAATGCTTGACGAATGATCTCCGTCAGCACCCGTGTTTTGCCTGTTCCCGGCGGTCCATGGATCAAAAGAATATCTTCCATGCTTAATGCCATGGCAACCGCTTGTTTCTGGTCTTCATTGAGTGTTTTGTCTGAAAACTCTATTTTTGCAAGCTCTATCGAATCGTTCAAACGCGGCTTTTTCAGCGCCAGGCTGATATCCCGAAGATACGCAACCTTGGAATGGTCGGCCGTACGAACCGCTTGGAGAGCTTCGTACATCCGTTCATAGGTCGTTCGGTTACCAGCACGATTCAGCTGGTAATTTTTTTCACGGCCTACCCAAGCAGGGATCCTGCCGCTGAATGCCACCGTAATTTTCCAGCGGTCCTTCTCGTAAACCGTGCCTGTCGGACAATCCAGAACCGGTGTTTGAAACCCGGAAAGCGTGACCATATCGCCAACGCTTAGGGAATATCGCGGTAAGGGACGACCGTTCTCGAAGGCAAAGGTCAGAAGCCGCTGACCGGAAGGGTTGTAATGTGTTTCCAAAAGGTCGAGACGAAAAAGGGCTTTCCCCCGTTTTTCTCTTTGGTCGGGATCCTGATCCAAAACTTCTGCTTTAAAGCGAGTTTGCTCTTCGCGCTCTTCATGGCGAAGCAGCCGCGTCAACGACAAGAAATGTTTTTCAATGAAAACCTCATCGCCAATCCAGATCCTGCGTTCCTCTTTTTTCTCCGCCGGTTTGGGCGGTAGCGGCGGAAGCTTTTTTTTATGAGGTTTATCGCGAAAGGTTCTCGACATGGATTGTCCTGAAAATCATTCTCCGATGATCTTGACGATCACCCGTTTACGCCTTTGACCGTCGAACTCGGCATAAAAAATCCTCTCCCAAGTCCCGAGATCCAGCCGGCCCTTCGTGATGGCAACCACGACTTCACGGCCAAAAAGCTGGCGTTTGACATGGGCGTCGCCGTTGTCTTCTCCGGTCCGGTGATGGCGATAGCCTTTCAGATCGTAGGGCGCGATTTTTTCAAGAAAGCCGTCAAAGTCCTGGATCAGCCCATCTTCATCATCATTGATGTAAACGCTTGCGGTGATGTGCATCGGATTCACAAGACAAAGACCTTCCTGGACGCCGCTATTGCGGACCGCTTCCTCCACTTGATTTGTAATATTCATGTAGTCTCGCTTTTTCTTGGTCTCAAAATAAAGATATTCGGTGTGTGTTTTCATCAGAACCCCTCCCTCGAGAATACGCGCAGATTATACAGCGAAAAGGCAGGGGCGAGAATAGGATCAAACCTTGGAATTGAATTTGGAAGCCAGCTTTGTTTTTTCAGGATCCACAGAAAGCACAAAAAAATAGAACCGATTCGTGAACATATCGGATTTTATTTTCCGACTAAATCCTTCCATTGCTTCCGATTCGAATTTTTTTTCATAAACCACGTAAAGATCAGAACACGATGGCAACTTCAGCTTGTCATCCTTGAGAGCTTTTCCGTAGACCCAAAGACAATTTTCACACATGGCCCTCAGTGAGGGTACCGGATAGCGCGTAATGATCGCAAAGGTCCGAAAATCAGGGCTGTTTTTGCTTTGTATTTTTTGACGTAAAGCCGCAACCCGCTTCATAAACTGCATCTGAAAGGTCCTTTGATCAAAAAAAAGCTCGTCCACATCATAGGTCTCTAAAACATCCACAATTTCTTCTTCAATAATAGGATTTTTTCTCTCCTTAAGAAATTGGCCGTAATAAGCCAGAAAAAAAATAATCACCAGCATTCCCAATCCCATCCAAATCTGCCGCTGCCTGAAGGCTGATATTTCCTTGCCCGCAAAGCGTCCAAGAAGTCTCGATAGGCCTTCGATCCCCTCAGCCGTAGTCACCGCCAAAAAAGGCAGAAGGATCAGAGTGTGCCGGGAAGGTCCATAGGGCAAATTCTTGAGAGGGACCATCCCCCACCAGGTCAAGATCGCTAACCCGATAAAAAGCCCTAAAAAACGCGTCTTTTTTTCAGGACTCAAAACGAAATTCACAACCCCAAATAGGAAACTCACAAACAATCCTATTGCAAAAAACTTGAAAAGAGGATGTGTTTCGGGGAAAAAGCCCGTTTTGGCTTCAATGATCACGAAAAGATTATGAAAGTAGAACCAGAGAACATATTTTATCTGCGCCCAAAGTCCGGACGGAAAATTTTTACCGGGCAACCCGTATTCTCCGGAAGCTCCCAAAGCCCATTGAGTCCCCTGATAAAAATCGTAAAAACGCTTCTCCAGAAAAAAGTGCCAAATCGGCCAAAGAAAGATGAGGCACAGGATACCGCTGAAAAGAAAATTTCGTAAGACGAGGGCCTTATTTTCCGAGTCGGGGAAATAAAACAAAAAAAGAGAAAGATAAAAGGCCGGAATGAACAGAAACATCTGATATTGCATGGAACATGTCACAGCGATCACAACACTTGTCACGCATGCACTTCGGAGATTGAAGGAGGGCGCATGATAATACAGGGCTAAAAGAAAAAAAAGAATGACGACCCCCAAAACTCCGATGGCATAGCTATGCATTTGCTTGGCGTACGCAATGTTATCCCAGGAACACGCAACAAGAACAATCGCAAGAAAAGCCTTATGCCAGTTCTTTTTATCATAGACCCTGTAAAAAGCCCATAACATGACAAGGGCAAGACATCCTGCCACGCATGAAGGAAGTCTCCCCCAAAATAAAAACTCACGGTAATTCATGTCCGGTGACACCAGAAAATATGTGAAAAGATATTCAAAAGGGGCGTTGGTTAAAGCCCTTGAAAGATGGAGGGGATCCTGCATTTTTTTTCCATCAAGAACACCAAGCAAAATCCCCAGATCGTCGGTATTTGTGAAATACCCTTCCAGTTGATAGAAACGCGCAAAAAAACCGATGCTAAAGACAACGCTGAATAGCAGGACAATGCCTTTGTTCTTTCGTAACCTTTCAGCAAGTTTTAAAAAAAAGTCGCGCATAGGCCTCATCATCTCTGGCACCTATCGATATTTTTATTATCCTTCACTCCGCTAAAACAGTTGCGGATCCATCCCCTTCCAAAAAGGAAGCAATAAAAAGAAAACCGCCATTCAGGGATCGAATGGCGGTCAAAAACACATTCCTCTAAAAATTTTACTTCGTCAGGAAATCACCCACCGGAAGCAAGATCGTTTCTGGTTCGATGGAGGACCTGTAGTTTGTTTTCCCGGGGAAAGGCGACGTAAAAACATCATAGACCCCTGAGCCTAATCTGCGAAACATATAGATGGTCCCCCAAAAAATATCTGTGAAAAAACCCGTCATAACATCCGGGGTCTTTTCCATCGAGGGAGGGATCTGATAAAAGTATTCGCCGGGGCTTGTGACAATATTCGTAAGACCGCGAGAAAGTTTTCCGATAGCCTTACCGGTATCACAAGGATATCCTTTCTTGCTGATGTAGGAAGTATCTACCGTATTGTTCGTTTCTTCGGCATAAGCAGAAAAACTTGATACCATCACAATCAAAAGCATAAGAACTATGATCTTCCTGCGCATTTTTTTCTCCTTTTCCTTATTAAACAATTTTACCCTCTACATACATCGGCTATTCTTGATGTTCTTTTACTATTTTCGGCAGCCTAGGAAGAGTACCCTTCTTCCTCGAAATTTTCTGTCTGAAACACCTCGAGAGTGGCTTTATCAAGTTCTGCTGCAGTCATCTGTGCTTTCTCCAACGCACAGCTTGTAAAAAAAGTCCGCTGGTCCCAGCCCGTCTCAACCGCCACTTCAGGAAGATAAACGCCTTTTTTCCGGCCGCAATTAACAATGATCCCATCCAGACCTATCCGGATATCCTTGTAAGAGGCCACGGGTTTCGGTACAGTCAAAATAGAAATGTGAATCTTGATAAGCCTGAGCTCATTCAGGTTTACAGGGGGAAATCGCGGATCATCAAAAGCCGCGGCAAGCGTCATTTCCCGAATACTTTGCCGGAGTGGTTCATAACCGAGGATCTGGCCGATGCAGCCGCGAAGCATTTTTTCTTTCTTGAGTGTCACAAAAATTCCACGCTTTGCTTCCAGCAGATCGGCGCTTAGGCACAGTTCTGGTTCGGGATTCCTTTGCAAACTCACCTCTAAAATCTTTCGCGAATAACCCAAGATTGTTTTTTTATCGCTCTCACTGAACACGTTTTTCAGGGCCTCCTTTTTATAATCCAGTCCGCAAGCTAAAAACTTTATTGAAACGCCATGGCCGCATAACCGACTACCGATCCACGTTCTCCCGTCACATCTCCTGAATTCGCATACCGAATCAATGAAGGGCTTTTCCAGTTCATTTTTTTCGCAAGCGAGAGCAGGGTCAGGACAGGTCCCATGCCGCAGGCTTCCGCTTCTTCTTTTTGGTAGGCCTCATAAATGGCTTCGACATTTCCGCTTTCGAAGAGTGAAATTACTTTTTGGTCCTTCGCCACGGCAATTTGATAAGGATAAAAATGAGAAAGGTCCGTCGTCGCCACAACCAGCACATTCTTTTCTTTGATTCCTTCGGCCAAACCCTCCGCCAGCGCTTTAGCCGTGACCCTATCTTGCATCCCGATATAGACCGGTACGATTTTCAATCCCGGAAGCACTATCTGGAGAAAAGGGATCTGGACCTCCAAAGAATGTTCTTCAAGACGTCCCGCGAACGCATGGGCCAGCAAGGGATGAAAACCTTGTATTTTGTGAGCCAGCTCCCGGTCTACCGGCACGGATCCAAGAGGCGTTTCGTAGGCATCGACATCATCCACCCAAACACCGCGAAGAAAGAGGTGATGCAAAAAAGCTATGATCACAACGCTATCGAATGTCCGCCCTTCGATCATCTTGTACGCCTCGGCGGCAATTTGACCGGAATAATCGTACCCTGCATGCGGAACGATCAAGGCGTGAACATCCGGATTCGATTTCGTGGAAGCTCTGGAAAGAAAGTTTTTGATTTGGTGTTCCAGGACATGAGGCTCGTCCGGATAGAATTGCCCGCTTACAAACGGCTTACGAACCTTCCCTTGTTCCTTCATAGGCAGCCATTCTCCGGGCGATTTTTTATTCCGGCGCGGCGGTAATCTTTCTGAAAAAAATACAACTGCTCTATTTAAAAACAGTGTTGTCAGGGCCCTGCGAAGATGCTTGCTTGATGATCTGGAGAAAAACTTTTACTATCTGCGGATCAAAATGCGTTCCGGACCCTGCCTCTATGATTTTGATCGCTTCCTCTTGGCTGAGCGCCTTACGGTATGGCCGGCCTGTTGTCAGGGCATCATAAGTATCGACAATCGATAGAATCCTGGCGCTCAAGGAGATTTCATTCCCTTTGACTCCGTCAGGATAACCGGAGCCATCGTAGTATTCATGATGATGACGGATAATCTCACGGAGATTCTTGAAAGAGCTGAGTGGGGCAATAATTTTCTCACCTTTCTCGGCATGACTTTGCATCACTTTCAATTCTTCCGGAGTCAGCTGGTTCGGTTTTAAAAGCACATCGTCCTCAATCGCGACTTTTCCCACATCATGAAGAAAGGCAGCATCCCGCAAGGTTTGAATGTCTTTGATATCCATATTCAAAGTCTCAGCAATGCGGACTGCATATTTCGAGACACGTTCCAAATGTCCTCGCGTATACGAATCCCGCTCCTCTACAGCGACCGCCAGCGCTCCGATCGTTTCGACATAACTCCGTTCGGCGCTTTCCATAAGTCTGGAATTTTCCGCCGCAACAGCAACCTGGCTCGCGACATTTTCTAATAACGCTGTATCCTCCGATGTAAAAACCTGTTCATTTTTCTTATTCAGCACCATCGCGCAACCTCGATGCTGACTTTGAAAACGGAGAGGGATGCAGAGCAGGGATCTGTAGGACAGTTCCGACGGATCTTGAGAAGTTCCGTTGTCTTCTTTCGTGTGATTGATGATCAGGGGTCTTTTTTCCTGGCTCATCCAGTTCAGCGTTGAGTTTTTCTGAGCCGCCATGGATAATATTTTTTCGCGTTCTTTCCCCCAAGCCACCACTTTCCGGAAGTGTTTTTCCTCGCCTTTTTCATCAACCATGATCAAAACGCCGCTCTCGGCATCCATGGCTTTGGTCATGCTTTCCACGATCAAGTCCAAAAAACTTTCTTCTTTCTGTTCGGAAGTGATCACATTCCCGATCTTTTTAAGAAGGTCTTGAATCACAGCCTTGGATTGTTCCAGTTTGGAAACCTGCTGCTCCAGATCCTGGTTTACATTATTAAAGACCTTGACCAGACTGCGAATTTCCTCGGATTGATCCTTCATATCCATCTGAAGTGCCTGAACCTTGCCTTCCGCAAGCTGGTTTGCCGTTCTGGCCATCGTCTTAATCACGGAAGCAATCCTCCGGATGATCCAATAACCCACCAGCGACGAAGCAAGTGCAAGAACACCGAGCCATTGCAAGTCGACGCGATACCCTTGACGCGACATGGGATTCAAGTGGAATAAAATCATATAGGTCATGAGCCCGATCGGGACAAGGGCCATCAGGAAAAAAGCTATCCCAGCCTGATGGGCAATCGTGGCATTTTCGATGGATTGCAGCTTTATTAACTTTTTGGTATGTTCTTCGGCTTTTTGCGTCATCAGAAATAGTGACTCCCGTCATGACAATTCAAGCCAGCAGACTTCATCCGGTCGGTGCCGGAAAAACCTTCTAAAACCAGATGAAAGCTCTTTTAACTCTTTACGCCTTGATTATTCTATCCTAAAAAGACTCCCTTCACCTGGATTTTATAGGACTAATGGATTATAATAACATAAACATAAGGATTCAACTATGGATGCAATATTATCTCAAAAACTCAAAATTGCATTTTTCGATGCAAAACCTTATGACATCGATACGTTCGACGGTATCCAAAAAGATCCCTCTTTCCAGATCACCTATTTCAACAGCCACCTGAATTTACAGACCGCCCCGTTGACCAAAGGATTTGATGTCGTGTGCATTTTCGTCAACGACACCGTCACAAAAGAAGTTGCCGAAATTCTTTACCAAAACGGGATCAAACTCATCGCCATCCGCGCGGCCGGCTACAACAATATCGATCTTCAGGCCATTTTCAAAAAAATTCATGTGGTCCGCGTTCCGGCTTATTCCCCTCACGCCGTTGCCGAGCATGCCGTCGCACTGATGCTGACTCTGAACAGGAAAATCCATAAGGCTTACTACCGGACAAGAGATAATAATTTTACGCTCGGAGGGCTTTTGGGATTCGATATGCACAAGAAAACCGCGGGCGTCATCGGCACGGGACAGATCGGAAAAGCAGCGATCGAGATTCTGAAAGGATTCGGCATGAAAGTCCTTGCCTATGATCTTTTTCAGGACAAGGCATTCCAGGCAAAAACAGGTTTTGACTATGTGGACCTCGATACACTTTTTAAAAACTCCGATATCATTACCCTGCATTGCCCGCTCACCAAAGAAACTCACCATCTGATTCATGACCAAACCCTTGCCAAAATGAAGCAAGGCGTCATGATCATCAACACCGGTCGCGGCATGCTCATCGATTCCAGGGCATTGATCGAAGGGTTGAAAACCGGTAAGGTCGGTTATGCGGGACTAGACGTTTATGAGGAAGAAAGCGAATATTTCTTTGAGGATTTTTCCAATTCCGTCATCACGGATGACGTACTCGCCAGGCTTTTATCGTTTAATAATGTCGTGATCACGTCCCACCAGGGATTTTTTACCAAAGAAGCCCTGCACAATATTGCTGAAACAACTTTGAACAATATCAAGGAATATTTCATGAAGCAAAATCTGCCGAATGAAATCTGCTACAAATGCAGTACCACTTCATGCCCGCGCAAAACCACAGGGCAATGTTTCTAGCGGTGTGTTATTTAAACTTGATGGGCTTACAGCGCTGTCCCGCAAAAGCGATCGTAAAGCGGTATGAACTTCAGGAGATATTATGGAAAAAAATCTAAAAAAAACCGTCATGGAATCACAGAATTTTATCGGCAGGTCTTTATCACTCAACACGTTGGTGGATTATCAAAAAAATTCCGTTGTCAGCAAACAGATCCTGAATAAAAAAGCCGGGACTCTCACGCTGTTCGCCTTTGACAAAGGCGAAGGGCTAAGCGAGCACACGGCCCCCTACGACGCCTCGATCCTGATCCTGGACGGCAAAGCCCAGATCCTGATCGACGGCAAGCCTCACGAAGTCAAAAAAAACGAGCTGATCATCATGCCCGCTCATATTCCCCATGCGGTCAAAGCCGTCGAGCGTTTTAAAATGTTGCTCATCATGATCCGATCTGTAGAATAAACCCTGTCCGGCACCGGGTCTTGAATTCAAGATCTGGTGTCACATCGGTATTTAAGGCAAGGAGATTTTTTTGGTTCAATTTTTAAATCAGTTTTTTAAATTCAGCGAAAGAAAAACCACTCTCCTTACAGAAGTAATCGCTGGAAGCACGACCTTTCTGGCGATGGCCTACATCATTTTTGTCAATCCGAACATCCTGGCCGTCACCGGCATGGACAAAACAGCTTTGATCACCATCACCTGTCTCGTGACCGCACTGGCGACCTTGATGACCGGCATTTTTGCAAACGCCCCGATCGCCATGGCGCCCGGCATGGGACTCAATGCCTTTTTTGCTTATACGCTTGTGCTCTCGGGGCATATCCAATGGCCCACCGCTTTGGGGATCGTGTTCCTTTCCGGACTTTTCTTTTTCATCCTGACTTTGCTGGACCTCCGCCAAAAGATCGTGGAGGCCATTCCCCGCCCCATCATTTCAGCCGTTTCGGTGGGTATCGGTTTTTTCATCACCTTTATTGGCCTCGTGAATCTTGGCATTGTCCAAAAGAACGACGTCACCATCGTTTCCGCCGGACCGATCACCCCGACCGTGCTCATCGGTTTGGCGGGTTTTTTCGTCATGATCTTTTTGGAAACAAAAAAGGTCAAAGGCGCGATGATCCTCGGTATTTTGACCGCAACGTTGATCGCGCTCCTTACGGGAAATGCCCCATGGCCAAAGGAATTATTCTCGTTCGATATCAAGCTCTTGCCGATCGCCTTCAAAATGGATCTGGATGGCGCGGTCAAATGGAGTTTCATGAGCGCGATTTTCAGTTTGATGTTCATGCACTTGTTTGACAGCATCGGTTCGCTCGTTGCCTGTTGTAATCAGGCGAAATTTGTGGACAAAAACGGGCGCATCCGCAGCCTAGACCGTCTGCTGTCGCTGGATGCCTTAGCCAGTATGTTGGGCGCATGGCTTGGAAGTTCTACAATCACGGCTTATGTCGAATCCGCGACCGGCATCGGCCAAGGCGGCCGAACGGGATTTACTTCCGTGATTACCGCGTTTTTATTCTTGCTGGGTATTTTGTTCATTCCTGTCATCATGATCGTCCCGACTTACGCGACAGCGCCCGCGCTGATCCTGGTGGGTTTTTACATGATGAGAGAAGTTAAAGATATTGATTTTGCCAATATCGAGGAAGGATTCCCGGCCTTTGTGATCATCGTGATGATCGCGCTGAGTTACAGCATCGCCACTGGTTTGGCGTTCGGATTCCTCAGTCACGTACTCTTTAAAAGCATGCGATTAAAGTTCCGCGAGATTAATCCCGTGATGTGGGTCATTGCAGGTTTATCTTTGCTCCATTTTGTTTTTTAAACCCGAAAAAACTAAAATCCCTTTTCCATCACCCATTCAGAAAAATTCTTACTGTTTTTAACTTGCGCGATCGAAATCGGTTTTTCGATTATTGACTCCAGAGATGTTTGCGGGTTTCGCTGACAATTACCCTATTCAGAAGAATAAGAGACATAAGATTGGGAATGGCCATGAATGCATTCGCAATATCAGCAAAAGCCCAGACCGTGGGCATGGTCACGACCGAACCCACCATCACTGCCGCAACCCAAAGCCAACGGTAGGGCAGAACAGCCGCATGACCCAAGAGATATTCGATCGCCCGTTCCCCGTAATAAGACCAGCCAAGAATCGTTGAGAAAACAAATGTAAGTAAGCCTGCACAGAGAATGATCGGCCCAATCACCGGAATATCCGCAAAGGCGGCCTTCGTCAGTGTGGCGCCATTGAGACCGTTCATCCATTCCCCGGAATTGACCAACACCAGACCGGTCATAGCGCATACCACGACCGTATCCCAAAAGGTGCCGGTCGAGGACACAAGCGCTTGATCTACGGGATTTTTTGTTTTTGCAACCGCGGCCACAATCGGCGCGCTACCGAGTCCTGATTCATTGGAAAAAAGCCCGCGCGCCACACCGTAGCGCATGGCATCGCGAATACCCGCGCCAATAAATCCACCGACTGCGGCTTGCCCGTGAAAAGCGCTGCTGAGAATAAGAGCCACGGTGGTAGGAAGGGTCTGCCAGTGCATGCAAAGAATGATCAAGCACCCGCCGCAATAACTGATTGCCATGAAAGGAACAAGCATGCCGCAGACTTTTGAGATCGATTGAATACCGCCCAAGATGACAAGCGCCGTGAAAAAGGTCATGATCACGCCGCTGATCCATGGCGAAATATGAAAGGTTTCTTGTACAAGAGATGAAATCGAATTAGCCTGCACCGTATTGCCAATCCCGAACGCCGCAATCGAAGTGAAGACCGCAAAACAGATCCCCATCCATTTCGACTTAAGACCAAGGCTCATGACATACATCGGCCCGCCGGCAAAATGTCCTTTGTGCGTTTTGATCCTGTATTTGATGGAAAGCACGGCTTCCGCGTATTTGGTCGCAATCCCGAACACGCCCGTAAGCCACATCCACAGGACGGCTCCCGGACCGCCCAGGGCAATGGCGGTGGCAACACCGACAATATTCCCCGTGCCGATCGTCGCCGCGAGCGCCGTGGTCAGCGCTCCGAAGTGCCCCACGTCACCTCGGCCATCGGAACTTTTTCGCAAAGACAGACGGATAGCCTTCCCGATATAACCCTGAATCCATCGCAGCCGAAAGGTAAGAAAAAGGTGCGTACCGAAAAGCAGAAGAATAAGCGGCCAACCCCAAACGATATCGCTGATACTGCCAAGAATTTTCCCCAAAAAATCTCCTATTTCATCTCAAACACGCTCTGGCAGTGCGTTTGCTTGCACTTGTGTCTGTCTTTTAAAACTGAATCTTGACGTCCTGGGTATCTTCTTTCGGGATTTCCAAGAGAGTACGACGCTGATAGCCGAGCGAATTGGCGACAAACACATCCGGCAGCTGCTGAATCCTGATGTTGTAAACATTAACGCTTTCGTTGAAGAATTCACGCCGATCCGCAATTTCGTTTTCAAGACCGGAAATACGGCCTTGTAATTGTAAAAAATTCTGGTTCGCTTTCAGGTCCGGATAATTTTCCGAAACAGCAAAAAGCGTTTTGAGTCCGGCGGCAAGCTGGTTTTCGGCCTTGGTTTTGTCTTCGATAGAGGTCGCGTTCATAAAAGCCGTCCGTGCCTGCGTGAGCTTCTCCAAAAGACCTTGTTCATATTGCATGTAGCCTTTGCAGGTATCGATCAGCTTCGGCAATTCATCATGCCGCTGCTTCAAAAGTACGTCGATATTGGCCCACGCCTTGTCGATATTGTTCCGAACCTGAATTAATCCGTTGTAAATCCCCACAAAATAACCGACCAGACCCATCACCGCAAAAATCACCACCGCAAGAATCACGAGGCTCATAAGAATTCTCCTTTTTCAGAGGGACTTTTCCCTTTTTTAAAAAATACTCGGAAAATACTGTTTGATTAAAATAAAAAGGCACACCACCGTAAGGATGGGGCCTCCGTACAAAAAAAGATACAACTGCCAGGTCATCGAATCCAGCAATTCTTTTTCGCTCTTGTCCGAAAGACAAAAAAAAGAACCTTCTTTCTGGATGCAAATATTCTCGCTGCTTTTTTCGGAAAGTTCCACGAGAGGGTTTTTTGTCGCGGTCCCCATGACATAAAGGTTGTCGCCGGGACAAACATAATGTTCCGTACAGCGGAGCGGCTTGTCAAAACCCATAAACCCGCGCGGCGATATCCCCAACTCGATCAACCCTTGTTCAAAAGCGGCTTTATCCGGACCACGGCTTAACGACCCCATATTAAACTTCCGGTCGTCCTTCAGATAAAGTTCGGCGCCCACGGGATTCACCAAGGTCTTGCCCGTTTCATCCTCCAAATAAAACCATTCGGGCGTGCAAAACTCCTTGAGGGTTACCCAGTGGCTGCTTTTGCCAGAACTCCGTTTTTCTTCGACCTTATAATGAAAAAAAACGCAATCTGTTTTGGAAAAGGGCGTCTTCATCGTGCCTTTAAACGGCTTGGCAGTCCCGTTGATTTCTACAAGCCCCATCGCCATCGCACGGATGGTGGAGGTCGGAATGTTTTCGATCAGTTTTCGTTTGTTGCGGATTTTGAATCCTCGAAAAAAGCCGATCACACCACAAACGATACCTGCGAGCAGCCAAAATAAAAGGTCATTGTCAGAATTTCTAGTACTCATGGATACTCTTTACTGTCTGGCACTATGGTTTCGAATTACCCTGCTTTTCTAAAATCCACTGCATGATGATATCGACTACTTTGGAGATCTCTTCACCTGTAAGTACCCGACCCTTGGCAATCCCGTACCATTTCAACAAACATCCGCGGCAACAAGTAGCCGTGGCATGTTGCGCCTTGAATGCCGGATGGCCTTTGAATGGAGTTTGTTGACCATCGTTCGGAGGCTCTGCAGGAGCAAGCCGTTTCTCAATAAAATCAACCGTATGTTCCCTGATCTTTGCGATTCCGATGCGCTTTATATAATCATGGTCTTTTTGATCGAGTTTGAAACGTGAGCGGAATTTAGAAGAGGCTAATAAGCTTGCGCGATTTTCATCGTTGATCATGATGGATCCCATTTAAAATATTTTACCATTTCAGCCGAACAAAATTGAGCGCATAATATTCTTATGAAAGATATTGTCCCGACTCGATACTGGCAAAAAGTAAACGACACTCATATCCAGTGCACCCTTTGCCCGCGCCATTGTAAATTGGCGGAAGGCCAGCGCGGTTTTTGTTTTGTGCGCGCCTGCCAGAATGGCCAGATCGTGCTTACCACCTACGGCCGCTCCAGCGGTTTTTGTGTGGATCCCATCGAAAAAAAGCCTCTTTATCATTTCCTGCCGGGAACACCAATCCTTTCGTTCGGCACTGCGGGCTGCAACCTCGGCTGCCAATTCTGCCAGAACTGGGATATCAGCAAAGCGAATGAAACCGATGTCCTCGCAGATACCGCATCACCGGAAAAAATCGCCATGACGGCAAAAAACTTGAAATGCCGCAGTGTGGCCTTCACCTATAATGAACCGCATGTTTTTCATGAATACGCCATTGACTCGGCCAAGGAATGTCGCAAACTCGGGATTAGAACCGTAGCCGTCACGGCTGGTTATGTTTGCAAGGAACCACGCATTGAATTCTACGAATGGATAGATGCGGCGAACGTGGATTTGAAAGCCTTCACGGATGATTTCTACCAAAAATATACGGCCAGTCATCTTGCGCCTGTTCTGGAAACTTTGCTCTATATTAAAAAAGAAACCAAGGTGTGGCTGGAAATCACAACGCTTCTGATCCCATCCCTGAATGATTCCGAAAAAGAGATTCACGCCATGACAAACTGGATCCTGGAAAATCTCGGACCTGACGTCCCGCTTCATTTCACGGCATTTCATCCGGCCTGGAAAGTGGACTTCCCGCCTACTCCGCTTGCAACGCTTCAAAAAGCCCGCGCGATCGCCCTGAAGAACGGCCTCCGCTATGTCTACACCGGCAATGTCGACAATCCCGAAGGCGAAACGACTTATTGTCATGCCTGCAATAAAAAATTGATCGGCCGGGATGGATTTGAAATCACGGATTGGAATTTAAAAGAGAACGGCGCCTGCAAATCCTGCGGGACAATGGGTTCGGGCATTTTGGAACCCCAGCCAGGCACCTGGGGCTCGAAGCGATTGCCGGTCAGAATGAAGGAAGATTGAAACGCTATTCGTTGGCCAAATAAAATTTGATGGCTCGCTCGAGCAGATAATGCAAAAGCACATCTTTATAAGAAAGCGACTCGTGATAAAAAGGTTTGATACTGACATCTTCTTTTTTTAGAAGCCGGCTGCTTAGTCGAAAAAATCTGATAGAACCATCGCCGGCATTGGGAATACGTTTGACACTATTTTGGGAACGCACTTGCTTTCTTGGGTCACTCGTTTGCGCCAACACATCCTGCAGAGTATTTTGCTCAGAAGTGATTTCAGATTGTTTGGCTAACGGCTGACTTTCGGTTTGAGAACCGGCGATCATGGTTGCCGCGAGTCCTATCACACCGGCGGGAACGGTGCGGTCATAATAGGAAAAATTGTCCTGAATCTGGCTCCAAGCAAAATTCAAAAGCCCATAGCCGATGCCCCAAGGGTTAAATAATGAAAAAATTTGAGTCACGGAATTGTAGTTGACCAACGCATAAGTATGACTAGGAACGACGCCGCTTCCGGAGACAGGATTGCTTTTGGCCGTGAAGGTGAGGAGCGTATTCGGAGTGTTCCACGAATTCACGACCACGTTCCATTGGCTCGGATCCGGCAACCAGCCTGTTGTAACCGCATTTCCGGAAATAGCCTCGAGCGCATATGAGGAACTTCCCCATCCGATCGCGCGGTAACTATTCGAGTTTTTACCCCACTTTTCATGGATCTGGACAAACGCCTTCTCGGCAAGAGCTGCCCATAATTCGGCATTATAATCGTAGGCAAAAGCACCGCGATTGGCGTATACAAAAACCCACGACGGTTCAACCGGCACCTGACGATCCACGGTGACATAATCTGCAATACCCTCCTTAAAAAATCGTACGGTATAAGTTCCGTCACCGTTATCGATGAACATATCTGCGATGACATCCGGAGTCCGGCGAGCCGTTTCCGCAAGAGCGGCCAGAAAATAGCAGTCTGATGTAGCCCCCTGCACAATATCGGAATAACTGATCCCATTGACAAAAAGACGTCCCACAGCAGCTCCACGATAGCTGCCGTCTTCCGCAACCGGACGGTCGAGTCCTAGAAACCATTTATTCACAAGCTTTTGAAGTTGCGCGGCCGAAGATCCGGGCATTAAATTCCCCAAGGCCGTCTCCTGATAAACAGCATTAGCCTGGTTCCCAAGAATAACGGCATTCGCGAGGACATGAACATAATCAAGTTCTTTATAAAAAGCAGGACGATTTTGCATCTCCTGCAAGAGTGAAAATTCCACTGCCGAAACAAGACCTTCATCCTGAACCGCGTTTAAAATGGACAACAGATCAGCCCGATTCAAAATGCCGTCGGATAAATCCGCCTGAATCAAAGAAGCCAAAGCAGTATCCGGACTCACGGTATAGTTGGACCCGTTTACTCTAAAATAAATCGTTTGGCCATTGAGTTGCGTGATTTGGATTCGGGTCATCAAGGCAAAGGTCTGTATATCGCTGGCCCAGGTACGGAACGTGTCCATGATCCCGTCAAAGAGCAGTTTTGCATTGATGGCCGTGCCGGTGCGATAATCGGCCGTTAGGGTCGTGAAATCGGGAACCGCATTCGGTGAAATATCAAAAGAAAGCTGACTCAGCGTACCCATCAGAAAACCACTCCCCGTTACGGTAATTTGACATCTTGGAGGCACACTTCCGCTGATATAGGCCGCGCTCACTATTGTCCCAGCACTCAAGGCCGCTTGAAACTGAGCCACGTAATTTTTAACTTGAGGAGACGGTTGCTGCTCGAGATGAACGCCAGTAGCGTCACGATAGGCCTTGTAGTAGGAGTTCTCCAGTCTAAAGTATGTCGTTTGATCCTCATCTTTGCCCGTAATCATGAGCTGCATCATCGCGTAAAGTGTCTGAATATCGTTCAGTTTTGAGATCGGCGACATTTTCAAAGCCTGGAATAACATGCTCGCAGGAACTGTGATGTCAGCCGCCGAACCTTTATAGTTAGCCCGAATCGAACCTGCCACCAATTGACCGTTCGGCGAAAGATTGAAGAACAGATCCTTGAAGGAACCTTGCATGTTCGGCCAGGGGTCATAAACATGCACTTCATATTCAGGATTGGCGCAAAGAGAGCAAAAAGATATTTGTGTTTCATAGTTATATGTAAAGAGAGCTTGCAATTGAGTCACATAATTCTGAACCGCGGTTCTGAAGGCTTGATACGATTGATTTTGATAATTGAAATAAATCACACCGTTGACAATAGAAGTCACATTCAATTGCGTCAAGGCCACAAGGGATGCGACATCATTTTTAAGAAAAGGCGATTGATGGAATGTGAGAAAAAGCAGATTCGAATCGATGCCAGCAATACCCTGATAACTTACCTGAAGGGTCGGAATATCGAGCGTTCCATTCTGTTTAATTACAAATTCCATCCGGTTCAAGGCACCGGTCGCTGCGGCAGCATTGGTCACAATGACTTTATAGCCGGAGGTCCTGTAAACGTAGTGAAACGTCAAACTTCCGATGCTGTTTTTAAACGAAGAGAGTGTGGCCACAACAGGTGCCGGAATATCCATATCGGTTGATTGTTTGATAAGATCAACAAGATAACTTGTCCGGACCGACATCGGATCTGTCCACACAAGCCATGAAGGTGAAGATACGGAAGTAATGTTCGCTGTGATGCTGCCGCTGGCCGAATCAACAACGATCCGGGTGATCTGAGATCTCCAATTCCCTCCCTGACAATTGATATCACTACAGGTGGTCCGCCAGATGGAAGAAAGAACATAACCTGCCGCATAATTAAATTGGGCCTGCGTACCGGTCTTCAAATCCACCACTTGTTTGATGTTGTATTGACCACCATAAGTCATTATGACGATCTTGCCCACATCCATCAAAACACCATTTCGGGTTTCAGATATAAATGCATTGATCTCATTGGAGTTCTGGGGATTCACAGAGACTCGGATATTCAACGGCACGCCGTTTGTACCATAATATTTTTGCAAGGCCGGCATCACCTGTGATGTGAGATTATCCATGGGTGTTGCCACACTAAGCGGTCCAAAAGGCACAAGGCTTCCGGAGGGAATCGATGTCTGCGTTGAAGTTTGTGAAGAAGTAGAGTTCGTTTGCGTTCCTTCAAAAGTCTGTGTGGGCATACTTTGGGCAAGCGGGTCCTTCTGCGTAGTTGGGGCCAAAAGTGCAAACCCCGTCGGCATTATTTGGGTACTCACTAACAGGAAAGCCATTAGAACTGCTAAAGATTTTTTCATTCTAAAGCCTCCGATAAAATTTATAAATCTCGATCAAATTTCTCTACATTAAAGAGTTTTATTTTGTGTTAAAAAAGTTAAAACCATTTTAACTTTCTTTCGCTAAAAGATAGCATTTCTCTCATTAATGTCAAAAATGCGTTTATGGAAGATTCTTCTTGCTATGAATTGATTTTTGGTATTTTAAGGAGTAACTTTTACAAAATTCTAAGAGGAAATCTTTAAACCAAAACGTGGAATTGTGAATCAAAATAATCCATTGGCAGGATGAAGGTCTTTGATTAAAAACACCTGGTTCATACAACTAATGTTTGTGTCGTGATCCTTTTCAGACTGTAGCAGAAAGCAACGACCCCATAAGAACCCACACACCATTTATAAGCTGATACCAATTACTGTTATAGTAGATCCATTGCCCTGCCGGTTCAGAAAAAGCCGTATAGGAAATCCCGTTATATCTAAAAACGATATCAAAACCCTGAATATTCGCCCCAGACCGAGACCTTGTGTTGGAAGTGCTCGATAAGTATTCAAAACTTTTGGCCCGAAGTGATAACTGCATCATTAAAAATTGTTCCGCACTTTCCAGGGGCTGCATCACTTCCGCTTCTGCCTCAGCATAGGTATAAAATGTTCCGGTCCTCGGATTTATCACATCCCGGATCGCACCCGTCACCAGTTTCGATGCCAACCCATGAAAGCTGCTATCCGGAATCCGGTCCACAAGCCACTGCTGTCGATTGATATCATGCTTATTGAAATTTAAAAGCCGCATCCAGTTCGCTGTCACCTGGTGTGCCCGCCATTCCATATGCGCTGCATCATCAACGACATCGATCGAGTGTTTCATTTCATGTGCCAGGATCGGTAAGGCAAGACGAGCTGAGGCAGCGCCTTGCGTTCCGCTGAGCGCCGTTAAATCACAGTAAAAGATAAGCACTTTATCAACAGTCGCTTGGATTGCAACACCCATCCCTGAAAAAATCCAACTAGCACTCGCTGAAGCATAAAAAGGATGTTCCTGCAATTGTCTTAAGACCAGATGATACGGACTGCGTAAATAAGTGAGAAACGTCGCACTGTCTGTCTGCATGCCCAAGGCAATCATTTGTCTCATGGCGTTTCTCGCTTGGGCGTTGATCCCCTCCGCCACGAAGGTTTCATAGGTCGTCGTGACAAAATAGCTGGCCGGTTGTATCGAGCGAAAACTATTTTGAATATTGGTATACAGTTCCCTCGAAAAATTCTGCCGGCTTAGCAGCACATCCACAAAAAGCTGTCCCGATGAGTTGTAATAATCTGTGGTGTCCCCGTTCGCGTAGGTCCGCTTCGAATAATCCGGTGTGGTGTTGGTGCCCGTATAGCAATACTGCTGGGTCCATGCTGGCGTGCCGTTTGCGGCATATTGTGTCCTGACACTTAATCTCCCGAAAACGTCATTTTGAACAACCGAGATCTGGGAACCCGCCGGCGCGGCAACGTCCACATCCACCAGCTTAGTCTGGCCGTTCCAATGCAAGCTGATCCTCACAACCGACCCACCCGGCAGCTGGATGCTTTCATATCCGACAAACCGGAAATTCTGGATCCCGGTACCAAAAATTTGCGCCACAATCTGTGGATTACCTGAGAGAATGCTGAAGGCCGCAGCTGTTTTTTCCTGCCTCGCAATTATGTCAGGCGATGCTCCGAGAACTCTGACGGCTTGAAAGGTTGCGGCATAGGCGTTCGCTTCCGAAACAAGAATCGCTACATTAGGGTCTGCCGCTACATCAACCGAATGGGTTGCTTCATGAGCCACTCTCGGCACTATCCAGTTTCTTCGAGTCATGGAGTCTTGAGGAAGCGCAAGAAAAGGCTCGAGGGGCATTACAACGATATCGTAAGCTTCCGACGACATTGCGAATTGACTCAAAGCTTCGGGAGTGAGATTGATCCCTTTTAAGAACAGCACGGGAAACGAAGCTCCTGCCGGGAGAATGTGATTAACCGGATCCGTCATAAAAGCATAGGCTTGCGCCACAAGGTCCAAGTTTTGAGCGGTTGCCTGCACAGATTCCAGGAACTGCGCGGCAGTGATCTGTGTAAGAGGATCCTCCTGCCGCAACCCCGCAAACAAAGCGTCATAAGGAAGATACGTGCCCTGCAGGTTCACGATCCATTGGCCATTGTAATAGATCAATCCGCCGGAGAGATCGGAAAAAATATTTTGAAAAATATTTTGATTGGTACCGCTGTAAGAAAAAACCATGTCATACCCGTTGTTCATTATTCCAAAATGATCTCTGTTTGCAGACGAGCTTGAGATGAACTGCAAAGAATTCATGCCCATACTCGCCAAATAAAGAATGGCGCTAGATTGATAAGGCGGTAAAAATTGAGAAAAAACAACACTTCGCAACCGACGTTCATTCCATTCGGTATTGTAAGTCGCCATTGCATTCGCAAGATCTTGGCTGGCAGAATTCAATTGGGCCAAGAGCGCCTGGAGTTCTGCCTCGCTCTTATAATTCAAATCACCGATGATCATCATCTGTGGATTTCGAGCGCTAAGCCCTAACATCTGAGCTCTTTGCATTTCAATTGATTCGAAATTAACCACTTGATCAAATTGATTCTGCGCGAGGCATTTCCAGTTCCAAATCATTTTTTTCAGAGTATTGTAGGTTAGCAGGGTGTCTGCCTGCATGGGCGGCTCGATCACTGTACCGAAAACCTGAACTTTTGCGGCAGCAAAAGTCGCCCCTATCGCATTGATTTCCTGACTGAAAACAGAAAAATCCTGCGCTCTTCGGGCATTAAATTCTGTGGATTGGGTTATAAGAGATTGGATGACAGACTGAACATTGTTGATCAAGGACATTTGGATATTTACCGAATGCCATGACGAGTCAACAAAAACCCAAAAACTCGTATCGGAAATTGCATGAACAAAAACAGTCTTATGCCCGCCTCCTGGAAGCTGGAAGGTAAGTTCGCGCCCTGTAAGAATGACTGAATCCTTTGTCATAGACGCAACACGACTCGACTCAAAGACCATTTTCGTAATGCCCGATGCAAGAAGATTCAGTTGCGCGGCCCAAACAAGCCGGATGGCTCTTTCCCGTGAAATACCGTTCGCGAAATAATAATTTTGGACCAGAGTTCCTTCCGTGGATCCATCACCGGCAACATCGATCATATATTTTTCTTCGTTGATGGAGACTTGCGGGCTACCTAACATCTCCATCCATCTTACGGTTTCCGCTCTCGCATATTTTTCCGACGCCACCATCGGAGAATTGCAAATGCCTTTAACCCCGCAGTAAACATGCGCCATTTCATGCGCCATAAAGCTAGCCATTCCTCCCTTGGTGTTATCATTAAGTAAGGGGACAGAACCCAAATCAAGCGTAACGGTTGCCGTGGCAGCGACGCCATATCCGCCGCCGACATGAGGGGAACTGGGATTCGTCAAAATAATGAAATGGCGAAGCGTACTTAAAAGCTGCCCGAACCTTGCCGCATCTCGGTTCATTGCATACGCTATGAGATCTGTTAGGAAATTCCGTTCAGAAGTTGTAGGCGCATGCGCGATAAACTCAGCGTAAGTCATGTTGCCAAAACTTTCTCGAATATAAGGAAATGCATTTTTTGTATTATTAAATTCGATTTCCGTCATGGTCGTCCGATCCAGAAGCGCATCGACAAAACGCTGGCCGGCAGAATTATAATAATCGATATCGCCATTCGCATAAGTCCGCTTGGAATAATCCGGCGTGATGTTCGCGCCGGTGTAGTAATACTGCTGCGTCCATAAAAGCGTCCGGTTATCATATTGAGTCATCAGAGCTAAACGACCGATGGAATCATATCGTTTGATCGTCGCCTGAGAACCACTGACAAGCCATTGATACCACACGCCGTTGTAATAGATCCATTGACCGGATAGATCTGAAAAAGCATTGTAGAGAGTACTGCCGCGTCTGAAGACGATATTGTAGCCCTGAACACTTGTCCCAAAGCGGGAGGCCGTCGTGGAAGTGCTTGAAATATATTCAAAGCTATTGGGGGCAAAGCTGAACTGGGTCATAAGAAATTGCTCCGCGCTATCCAGCGGCACTGACGGAAGAAGATAAATCTGTGTGGACGGTGCCGGGGCTTTAAAAATCACATAGGAAAGAGTTTGATACACAAATTTGATAGAACCGCTGGAGCCCGCCTGAACGTTACTGATTCGTGGCAACATGGTCAGCGCAGCCACATCACTAATGCCGGGTTGTAAAAGTTTCATGCCCTCGAATAACAATGAACCGTTTGGCGTTAGATTTGTTGTCGCGCCTTTATAAGTCAACTGAAGAGTCGTTAAGTCGATGGTTCCATTCCGCCTGACCACAAATTCCATCCGGCTTAAGCCACCGACAATCGCGGTTGGATTGGTGACAATAACTTTATAACCTCCGGTGACATAGAAATAATGAAATGTCAAACTGCCGATATTGTTCTTAAATGAGGAGAGTGTGGCCGCAACAGGTACGGGAATGTCCATGTCTGTTGATTTTTTGATAAGATCCGCAAAACTGGTGAAACTCACGGACGTTGCATCTGTCCATACAAGGAATGTAGGCGACGAAACTGAAGTAACAGTCGCAGTGCCACTGCTGGTCGAAGAATCAAGGGTGGTAACACTGATCTGTGATTTCCAATACCCTCCTCGACAATTGATATCACTGCAGGTCGTTCGCCAGATAGAAGAAAGGACATAGCCTGCCGCGTAATTGAATTGAGCCTGCGTGCCAGTCTTGAGATCCACAACGCGGCTGATGTTATACTGGCCACCATAGGTCATGATCACGATCTTCCCCACATCTTTCATGACGCCATTCTGGAGTTCGGATATAAATACATTGATCTCGTTAGAGTTTTGAGGATTCACAGAAACACGGATATTCGCCGGCAACCCGCTTAGCCCATAATATTTCTGCAACGTCTGCATCAAGGGCGTTTCATCCTGATACGTCACAATCGTACCATTGCGATAGATCTTATAAAACTTCCCCTGCCACCCAAGATGAATAGCTCCTGTCGGTTCCACGCTGTAAATCGTACTTTGAGTGAGGCGGATAAGTGCATCTCGATCCGCAGTAATGGCTGGAGTTAAAAGTTTGATCGCGGAAAACAATAATTGCTGATCCAAAGATGTGATATCCTGATAGCTGATACTTTGGATGGCGTCCAGACTTCCATTGGCAAGCAGTGAAAAAGATGCGGATACAAAGGTCCCTCTCGGATGAGTGTTGTTATTGATAATCTCGGTAAGAAGTTTGCCAGCACCCGTGTCATAACGCAAACTGACCTTCAAACCACTAGGAAGCATGGATTGTAACGTGATGGCATTCTGTAAACTGTAAGCAGCTGTTTGAAGGATTTTGTTTGTTTTTGCATTGGTATGCCAAACAATTGCCGCATCCATGCTTTGAGCAATCGAAGTCAATTGCTGTTGGGTTTGGAGAAGTTCAGTTCGCGTGGCAAAATAAACATTGGTCATAAACTGTGCGGCCTGCTGCAACACGTAACCATCAAGGCCCAATTCATTGGCTCGCTGGACCTCGGCGATGCTGAATTCGACCACGCTGTCATATGCATTAGTCAGCATCTTTTTCCCGTTCCACAAAATCTTCAGAATTGTGGTAAACGATAGAAGAAGATCGGGATCCGTCGGCGGAGTAACAATAGTCCCGTTAATTGTTAATACAGCACTTGCAAATGTGGAGCCCGACACATCGATCGGTCCGAAAAGAGCGGTAAAAGTTTGATTTAAAAGGGTCGTGATCGTATTGGCTTTTGTTGCGAGCTGTTGCTGCAAGGCTTCGATCGAGGTTATTAATTCGAAATTATTATAAAAATCATGCCAGGTGCCGTCAAAGAGTGAAATAGTTTCATTGGAAGTACCAGGATTGATGATATTCGAAACAAAAATGGTAGCGGTCTGAAATTCAACCGTATGACCAGTAACCGTGCCAGAACCACGTGTCATAGATCCCGCGGTCACCGAGACCAGTTGCGGGACTACTTTGGAATCGCTCGTCTGCTGCGCTACTTGGTAGATTCTGGCAATTTCTTCGGGCGAGCGCATGAAGAGCGCGCTTTCATTAAAAACAACCTGCCTTCCGGAATAAAATGTCTCAGCAAAAAGCGGCCCTGTGATAACTTCTTGCCAATGAGATCCGTTCAAATAAATTTGGCTATTCCAGGGATCGATCCACCAATATCTTCCGAAAGCAGGTCGATCGCCGCCCATCCAATAACGCATGTTATCTAGTGGTATCTCGCCGAAATTATAATAAACCCGAGAACTTACTGTTGATGTGCCCGGAATTAAAAAAGTTTGATAAGCATAACCGGAGAGATTGCTTTGACCATACTCGGGAATAAAATGATACGAATCATTGCCTCCGAAGATTTCCGCCCAGCCAGCATGTTCTTTGATCCAATTGATGGCGTTGATTTCTCGCCACTCCGTATATTGCTCATTATGCCCAAAGCCTGCTTGCCCGAATTCGCCGGGAACATCGAGAGGATCAATCCCATAAAGAGAATCTGTCTCGCCGCCAATAGCATGATATCCTTCATGAAGAATGATCCCTATCACACCGGAACGACCAGCGCCCAAAGTTTGATCCGGTTTAAACATACGAGCCCCTAAGGAGATTTGCGCGCTTGCCCAACCCATGCTGGAATACCAAAACCTTGTAGAACCACAAACAGGCCTGACGTAATCGGCGCTTATCACGTGAACAGTCTGTTTAAATTTATTCCAGAAATCAGCTGCAAAATGCCTGAGAGATGTTAATACATCCAATATGACTTGAGTGGTGCTGGCTAAGAAACCACTGATATACCCGAAAATCATGGATCGGTAATGTTCCGTCCATTCTGCATACCATTCGTCTCGAGTGATATCACGCTCCGCCTGACTGTACATTAGATTTGGCTCATTGGGCTGACTAAGCGTTCCATCGCCAGGAGATAGGTCATACGCTTCTCCTGCACTTTGATCGAAAATCGCACTGCCCTGTTCATCCCGATAAACCATGTAGCGTTGATTATTTTGTTCGTAATAAATAACTCCTTTTTCATTGACTGTTTCAATTTTGATTTCAGTAAGCTTACTTAGCGCATTTTGAACATTGATATCATTTTGCGTTGATTCGCTCATTCCCTTAAAAATCAGATCGCCGTCGACATTCTCCACACCGGAATAAACAGTTTCTTTGACTTCGCTGAATGTTCCGTCTGCTTTTAAACTAACCTTCATGAATTTGAATTTGCCATTTCCTTGAACATCTGAAAGGTTGTGAACTACAACAAAATACTCATTCGCTTCCGGATCGTACCGGGTTTCAATGGAATAGCTTTTCCCAAGGTTCTTTTGAAGCTGATCCACCAAAGCCTTCGCGGTAACAGGTAATTCAGGTTGAAGTTTATCTTCCGGCATTGCGGGTGAAATCGGACTCGGCTCTTGAAGGCTTCCGGAGGGAAGTTCCGGTGCAGATTTATCCGGCAACACGGTACTGGATAGGGCATCTACAGTTTTAGTTTGCTGGCTTCTTGGATCTGAAAGTGTAATGGGTTCATCCGCATAGACCGGAGACAGAGGGGTGACGGAAAAAAAGCACATCAAAATACTCAGGTATAAAGATATCCCCTTAGTGCACAGCCTCATGTTAAATTTCACATCTCCCTTTCTTCTTAAAATAGTGTTCCTAGCTCTATTTAAAAAGTAGCTCTAAAAGCTATAGAAGTAAAATTATAGTTATTAATAGACATTAATTTTTAGTTTTTACTATAAATTATATGCGCCTCTTAAATGCCTTTAAGCATCCGATAATCGCTTATGAAGGATAGCTGCCAGAAAGCCAAGAGATTAGATTTCAGGAATGTGAATGATTGCTCTCAACGATTTTTTCTGAGAAGCTGATCACTGTAGGAGTCGGCGATGAGGTCGCGTTTTTTGACACCTAAAAGCTGTTGATAATATTCACATCGCGCTTTAAGTTTTATGGCTTGTTTTGCAGGACCAAACACTTCGATCTCTACAAATTTTCCGAGTCCTCTCACCTGATCGATATGGAATTTTGTATTGCGAATGAAATAGATTTCGCGCTTTTTATCGACCACAGTCAAAATCCCCAAGGCATGAGAAAGAAGCTTCTTCAGGACGGTCAGGGACGGTTCTCTTGCGGAGAACCGTCCCTGTTTGCTAAGCTTACAGAGAATGGCGTCGCAGCGCTTGGAATTCTTCTGATCCGTGCGCTTGTAATAAATGAGGGCATTCTCGATATTCCCCTTGCGGAGCTTTAAACGACCGGTCGGGACGCAGAAGTAGGTATCGATCTGGTGGTCGAGGCCTTTATAAACGGCTTTTTGGCCTCTGAGAATCTGGCGCACACCGGCCGGATTATGACACCTAGCTTTGATCTCGATACTGATGCGGTTCATGAAACGACTCCTCTATAAACGTCGTCGCGAGGCCGTCGCAGACGTGCCGTGGCGATCTCCCGATTTGGGGCTTGAATATTAAGAGATTGCTTCCTTCCTGTCTTGCTGTCGCAATGACACTCTCAAAATCTTTAGAACGGAAGCTTTATTTTTTTCTTGAGGTCGCTCGCCGTGTGGGTCACGCTCTTGGCTAGTGTCTTAGCCTGTTCTTCCACAACATCTCCGGCTTGACCGGCAAACTGGCCTGCGTATTGGCTTGCCATATCCGTGGCACTGCCCAGAACCCCGGAAATGCTTCCGGTGAGGGCATTCACATTGAAACCGCTGAGCATGGCAAGCGGCGTTTTGGTCATGACCTTGTAAACAATCAACTTCACAAGCTGGTTCGGGTCCGTAATATTTTGAAAAGTTTCATCCAATCCCACGTTAAAATCCGTGGTAGAAGCCGTGCCGCCGGTATAATTGATAAAAGCGGCTTTCCCGACCTTGAGATGGAGCAAATCGACTTGAAACGCCAGGCCCTTTCCCTTTTGCTCAGGTGCCGGTTGGGCAGGCTGTTGGGCCTCACCGCCTTTTTGTTGCAATGCCTTTAACGAATCAAGATTGAGCGCTCCCTTCTCGTTCCGCACCACATTGAATTGTTTCAAATCAAATTCGACTTGCTTGAAATGGAGCTTTCCGGTCAAAATGGCGGCGCGCTGATAAGCTATAAGGATTTTCGGAATTTCTACCAGGATTGTGTCATGAAAACCGGCGGGATTCTTGAGCACTAAGCCTTCCATGTCCACCGAGGTATTCAGGATATCTAGATCAAACTTCTGAATGGAAAGCGACATCCCCGTCAAGATTTTTGCGCCGGTCTCCAACACGGCCTTGATCACAATATTGCGCGCGAGCAATAACACGGCAAGCAAAGCAAGAACGATCACAAAAAAACCTACTATTTTTTTCATATCCCCCCCTTTTATTTGTTGAATGAGTTCGAAATGGGTATGACTTGACTGCCATCCGGACTGATTTGAGAAGCAATGTCGGCCCGGCCATTGGCTTCACACCAACGCCTGACCGTTCTCAAAACAGCCGGGAGCCATTCCTGATGATAGCCCAGCATCAACATTTCCCGGTAGATATCTTCGAATTTTTCGTCTGTGTATTTGATCTTGTAGATCGCAGCAATCAATCCCGTACGGTCCTTACCTGCAGCGCAGTGAATCAATACCGGTTGCTCCGACGGATTGGATACCACGTCAAGGATCTGATCGATCAGACCCAGATCCTGATCTTCCCTAGCATCCATCGGGAAATAATAGTATCGCAATCCCAATTTCTGAGCCAATTTCTTTTCAACGCCTTGTTTTTCTTCATCCTCACGCAAGTTGACGACTGTTTTTAGCCCGTGCACTTTCATCCGCCTCAAGGACTCTTCGTTGGGCTGTGCGGAACGCCAAATCCCAGGGGACACAAGATGGAAGTTATGCTGTTTCGCAACAACGGATGTGGTTGAGGCCTTATCCTTGGGAAATCGCGCAATGGATTGGGAAAGTCCGTGAGGGCGGACAACCATGCTGGTTTTTAAAACAGATAACACACCGACCATCAGAAAAAAACCAACCAGGCTTCCGAGCAATATCCTGAAAAAGCTTTTTTTCATCTTCCAGACCTCATGTTTTGACGGGTTGCTGACTCATTCTTTTAAAAATCGCTTCTTCCACGACCATTTCTTTCCGCGCGCGAATACGGGCCAGATGCTGTTCCAGGCGTTCGGCGGGCACACCCAGTTGTTCCAGCACCACGCGGTTAAGCTCATGACTCGCTTCCCATTCCTCCATGACTACCATATCGGCCCCAAGCTCGTAAAGCGGAGCCGTCTGATTTTCATAACGGGTCCGGACTGCGAGAATGACTTCCGGATTCAAGTCCTGAACCACACGGATAATTTGTGACATGCTGAGTGTGTCAGGAAAACTGACGACCACGGCTTTTGCCCGGGATATGCCGACACGTTTCATGACCTCCCGATTAGCGGCATCGCCATAAATCACCTTCATATGCAACTTCTTGGCTTCACGCACCTTCAAAGGATTCATTTCAATGATCACAAAAGGAATCTTTTCCGTTATAAAGGCATTCGCAAGATCCCGGCCCGTAGGCCCGAACCCGCAAAGAATAACATGCCCTGTAAGTGAAGATAAAGAACGATCCTCTCGGGTCCAGTTCTTGGGCGGTACTCCGAAGATCACGAACCTTCCGAGAATCTTGAGCATCAGCGGAATGGAAGCGAACAAAAGCGGCGTCAGCAACATGGTCAAAAACGCTGTCGAAAGCAAAACCTGATAAAGCTCCAGATTAATATGTCCGGAACTGCGAGCCATTTCGATCAAAAGGAACGAAAATTCCCCGATCTGAGAAAGAATCACTCCGGTCATCATCGCCACTCGAGGCGGGAACCCGAAGGCCATGATGATGATAGTCATAATGACAAAGTTGATAAAAAGCACGAAGCTTACTGTCAAAAAGACTAGTTCAATATGCTGGAAGAAGAAACCTATGTCAAAAAGGAGGCCTATCGAAACAAAAAAGATACTCACGAAAAGATGGCGAAACGGTATGATATCGCCTATGAGCTGATGCGAAAAACCCGTGTTCGCAAACATGAATCCCGCCAAAAGGGCTCCGATCGCCATCGAAAGTCCCAAGGCGCTGCTCAGCCAGGTCATGCCGAGACAGACCACCACCGAAAAAAGAAAAAAAATCTCGCGGCTACGGATCACCGCAACGCGATACAGCAGCTGCGGCAAAAGAAAGCGGGAAAACACAAAAGCGCTTAAGAGAAGCAGGAGTGTTTTAAGAAAAGCAAAAATCAGCGCGATTTCGATGGATTCGATCGATTGCCCGAAAACAGAAAGGAAAATCATGATCGGCACAACCGCCAAGTCCTGGAAGATCAGGATCGAGATTGAAATACGCCCGTGCGGCGTGTCGATCTCCCCCCTGTCCATGAGGTATTTCAGAACGATCGCTGTGGAACTAAGTGCAATCACAGCCCCAAGGAAAAAACCTTCGTAAAAACCCCAGCCGCACCACCACCCAAAAATCAAAGACAGTCCGATGGAAACCAGAATTTGCATTGTCCCACCCCAAATCGCAATATTCTGCATCCCACGCAAGCGTTCAAAGGAAAACTCCAGTCCAATAGTCAGCATCAAAAGAACGACACCCATCTCGGCGAGTGAGCGGATATGTTCGGGATCGGAAAGGATTCTGAAACCATGAGGTCCGATAAGGACCCCGGTCAGAAGAAAGCCAAGGATTGCGGGCAACCGGAATTTTTCAAAAAAAACAGCGACGGCCGTAGCGATCATCAAAACCAGAAGAAGTTCATTAAAAAAAGCCGTATTCGCCATGGGCCCCGTCAGATTGGTGGATTGAGATGTGCTGCTGCTGATATTATACAAAATCTGAAAGGAAATGAAAATGAAGCTTTGTGGGTTGTATCAATAATGCTGTTGTCTTAATCATTCATGCCGTTATTATTTTCCTGTATCGTTTTTTAGCACGAGATTTATTCCATGCCGTTTCTAAAATCGCTCAGCATTTCACGTTTAAAAGAATCCACCCCTTTCATCCCTGTGACCCTCCCAGCTTCGCTGCCCAGGGTTCTTCTTTAACCGTTTCCGCAATCGCCAGCACCACCTAACCAAACATAAAAAGCTCGATTAGACACAGCCAAACTATTTTTATGCAGTTTTCCTTAGTGAATAAATTTGAATTTAAGACGTTTATAGAATGGGATGGGCTATTTGTACCGCTTTTGAATGTATCAAAAAAATTATCGCCTGAGGCCTTATAAATTTCAAGATATATGATCAAAATTGCTATAAGGATACTTTTTAAAATGTATGAAAGACTTTTTTTGCTATAAAATGGATCTTGAATCTGAATTGATACTTGTCTAAACTTAGTAGTAGGAACAAGGGGCATGAGACCCCGGAGGCAAGACGATGAAAAAAGCAAAGTTCTTGATAAAAAAAATGAATGATTCCAGAAAAAAATTTCCTAACCAACAAACAGGCTTTACCCTTATAGAGGTCATGCTTGCTTTACTTATCATGGCCGTTGCGATCGGCAGCTACGTGGGGACCAATATGCTTATCCAACGGAACGCGGAAGTTCAGTTTGAACGCAGTATTGCCGTCCAAGACGCCAACAGGGTCATTGAGAGAATGCGGAATGCCGCCATCAGTGGAATATTTCCCGGTAATGTTGTGGCGGCATTCCCGAATGGCGGTTTTGTCCTCGGATTCACAAACCTGACCAGTGAGGTCGTGAATGTTCATTATACCTCGACAACTTCCGACCCGCTGGATGCAACGGTAACTGTGAATTGGCAGTCCCATACCGGGCGAGGTTCAACTTTAGCATTGAGATCCATGCTAACACAGAGGTGACAGGCATGTTAAAACGACTAGGGAAAAAGCATCGCGGCTTTACGATCATTGAACTTGTTCTTGTGGCGTTTTTATCATCGTTCATCATCCTTGGCTCTTTCGCAGCCTTCACCGTCGGCAATGAACAAGCCCAACTGAGCCAAACTAAAATGACTCTTGAAAGTTCTGCGCGGGACGCACTTTATAAAATGGCGCAGGAGATACGCCAGTCGGCGCCGAGCAGGATCACGATTGCTGCTGGCGGAGCCAGCATCCTGTTTGCGGTACCCGATCCGGCCAATCTCATCACAGCAACTTACGGCGTTAATTGGGCGGGTTGTCACATGATTCGTTATGCTCTCGGAGGCGTTAATAACCGACAACTCATCCGAACGGATGTATCGGCAAATCAATCATCCGTTATCGCAAACGATATCACAGCCCTTCAGTTTGCAATGGGTGTTTCTCAAATTCGCGTTATTTCTATAACACTCTCGACCCAACGGACGCTGATCAGCGGACGTCCGGTCCCGGACACTCCCCTGCAGCTGACGGCACAAGTGGAGGTACGCAACACATGAAAAAATTTCCAAGAGCAAGAGCTCAACGAGGGTTTATTCTTGTTTCTGTTTATCTGGTCATTACAGGTCTTTCGATCGCGTCGGTGGCCTATTTCGCCAGAAGCAACGCCTTTCTGCAATCTGCCGAACGTGACCGAAACAGACTGATTGCTTTTAATATGGCTGAAACGGCCGTCGATGTTGCTCTCACTCAGCTGAACATGAATAAAAGCTACACGGGAACCAACGGCTATGTTCCGTTTGACACGACTTCGGTGCCCGGAGGTTATTCGGTGGTAGTCACCACGCCCAACGGCAACCCGAGTATCCGAGTGATTCAAGCTTCAGGATTTGCTCCGGATAATACTGCAACATCCCGTGCCGCCCAAAGCGCAAACATTATCGCGTATGCCGAGATCCAGCCAAATCCTCTTTTTAATTTTGCGGTCTTTGCAAAAGATTCCATCAGCTTGACCAGCAGCGGCAGTGTTGCAAGCGTGGATAGTTACAACTCAACCAATGGCGCCTACAATCCTGCTACTGCCGGGAGTAATGGGCACATCGCTGCAAATTCCATTACCCTCGACACGATTTCCCTTTCTGGAAATACTTTGGTTAAAGGAGACGCCTTTGTCGGTCCTGGAGGGGATCCTGACATGGGAATTAAGATTGGTCCGAATTCGAGCATCACAGGCACCAAATCGGTATTACCCGCACCCATTGTTTATCAGCCTATCACTACAACGCTTCCGGTTTCCGGTGCAATCAGCATCAGCGGAAATACTGTGCAAAATCTGCTTCCGGGCACTTATCATTTTTCGTCTATCAGTATTACCGGACAGGCTTTGCTCAATATTACGGGGGCCGTAAAGATTTACGTGGACGGTCCAGTGGACATCAGCGGACAAGGCATTGCCACCGCGGGCAATCTTCCGACTAATTTTCTTCTTTATGCCAGTGGAACCGACACGGTAAAAATTAACGGCCAAGGAAACCTTTATGCAGGCATCTATGCCCCCAATGCGGTGGTAGAAAACGTTGGAAACGCCGCCTTTCTCGGCGCGGCAATCGCCAGTGATTACAAACAGACCGGCAATAGCACCATCCACTTTGATGAAGCGCTCATGACGGTACAGAACGATGAGTTCGCTAAGATGAAAGTCAAGTCATGGCAGGAATTGAACAGCTTGACTTGGGGGACTTAATCCAATGTCCATCATACGAGGAAGTTCAAAAATCCCTCGTAACGAACAGGGTTTTATATTAGTGGCTGTTTATTTGGTGGTGATGGCGCTTTCGATAGGATCTTTTAGTCATTTTGAGCGCAGTAACGTCTTTTTCCAAGCGGCAGAAAGGGATCGCAACAAAGTTATCGCGTTTAATATGGCAGAAACTGCTTTGGATGTTGCGCTAGCTCAACTCGCATCAGATAAAAACTATTCCGGAACCAACGGTTATGTTTCGTTTGATACCCCGTCTTTCCCCGGCGGCTATAGCATTGCCATCACCACGCCAGACAATCATCCGAATATTCGAACGGTTCAAGCAACAGGATTCGCTCCGGATAACACCATGACTTCCCGCGCCGCCCAACGATCAAGTATCGTTGCTTATGCTAAAATTCAGGCAAATCCCCGCTTTAATTTTGCCGTATTCGCAGAGGATAGTGCCCGCTTTACGGGAAATGCAGAAGTCGATAGCTATAATTCAAATAATGGCAACTATGGCGGTACTAACAAAGCAGATGAGGGGGATGTAGGCACAAACAGCATCGTGGCAGGATCCGTCACTTTAAATGGCAATGCCACTATTAAAGGAGATGTATCCATTGGTCCCGCTGGAAATCCCAATACAGCCATTGCTACGTCAGGCAATGCGATGATTACTGGTACCAGAACCGCAGCATCACAACTCACCGAGATTCCGGTTGCTTCCACCAATATTGTTTCTTCAGGAGCTCTAAGCATCAGTGGGAATAATACGGTTACTTTAATGCCCGGCGCATACCGTTATGCTTCTCTGAAAATTACGGGGAATGGTCAGCTTAATCTCGCGGGGGCTGTAACCATCTATGTGGATGGAAGCGTGGATATTGCTGGAAATGGTATCGCCACATCGGCCAATAAACCTCCCAACTTCCTACTTTACGTGACCACTGCCACTACTGTTAAAATTGCCGGCAACGGGGATCTTTACGCGGGTATTTATGCTCCCACTTCGGATATCAAAAATACAGGCAATGGAACTATTTATGGAGCTGCCGTCGGTAAAACCTATGATCAAACTGGAAACGGTGCTATTCATTTTGATGAGGCTCTGAAACAAGTGCAGGGAGACGGTGGAGGAAAACTCAAAGTCACTGCATGGCAGGAATTGAACAGCTTGACTTGGGGGACTTAATGAATGAAGGGTGTAGGGGTGAAATTTAGGGTATAGGGAAAATAACAACAATCATCTATGGCCATTCGCTATACCCTCTCCCCTGGCCCTATTTTTTTTCTTCCCAAACGCATAACTTCGGAAATTGTAAAAATCCTTCCCACTTAAGGTAAGAAACTCCCAGATAAGTTTTCCCGGTCGCTTTTTCGAGGAACCGGAAAACCCCGGGCGCCAGATCAGCGATTTTGGTGTATTTTTCACCTTTCGGAATCTCACCCATCGGAATATGAGTAGCGCCGTGACAGTCTTTGCAGAATTTATCGTTTACCATGAAACTATAGGCCCGAAAATAAAACTGATTCGCAGGATGGTTTTTGTCAATACCGGGAATATCCTTAGGCGACGGCGCACAACCGGCCATGAACACAACCGTAAGCATCCAAAAGATTTGATGCTTCATTTTCCACCTTCATGCGCCTTTTAAAAAGGCAACGCGGATTAGCGGATTATTGGACTCCCGTTTTATTTTTTAAAAACTACCAATTCCCCGTTTTTTGCAATTTGGGTTGAGGGTGATGCCGGATGGCAGCGATTGCTTCCTGGAGAAGCGATTCCGGGAGTGACGAATCCTTGAGTTCTCCGTTCAGGAACTTTTCATAACCGCTCAAGTCCATGAGGCCATGCCCGCTATAACAAAAGAGGATGTTTTTCTGCTTCCCTTCTTCACGCGCTTTGACCGCTTCCTCAATCGTGCAGGCAATCGCATGACTCGTTTCAGGAGCGCAGATAGCCCCTTCCGTCCTGGCCCAAAGCAACGCAGCTTCATAACATTTCACCTGATCGATCGCCTGCGGCTCCAGGAGCCCTTCGATGACACCCTGACTCACCAGCGGCGCCATGCCGTGATAGCGCAAACCGCCGGCATGGATCGGCTCCGGAATGAAAGAATGTCCGAGCGTGTGCATGGGAAGCAGCGGGGTCATGCGTGCCACATCGCCAAAATCGTAGGAAAAAGGACCGCGCGTCAATGTGGGGCAGGCCGTCGGTTCCACGGGAATAATTTTGATCTTTGCTCCGTGGATTTTTTCGCACACAAAGGGAAACGAAATGCCGGCAAAATTACTGCCGCCCCCCGCACATCCGATCACAATATCCGGATTCTTGATACCTGCCATTTTTAGCTGCTTCTGCGCTTCGAGCCCGATAATGGTCTGATGAAGCATCACATGATTGAGCACACTACCCAAACAATAGCGTGTCTTCCCGCTCGGGTCCATGACCGCTTCCTCAATGGCTTCGCTAATAGCAATCCCAAGGCTGCCCGGCGTTCGTGGGTCTTTTTTGAGGACCTCGCGCCCCGCACGGGTTTCATGACTCGGACTCGCGACACAATTGGCACCCCAAACTCGCATCATGATTTTGCGAAACGGTTTTTGATCAAAACTGATCCGGACCATGAATACTTTGCATTCAAGGCCAAGAAGCTGGCTGGCAAAAGCAATCGCACTGCCCCACTGACCGGCCCCGGTTTCAGTCGTAAGTTTCTTGATCCCGAACTGTTTGTTATACCAAGCTTGAGCTACGGCAGTATTGGGTTTATGACTTCCGGCCGGGCTGAGACTTTCATCTTTGTAATAGATATGGGCCGGCGTTTTAAGATATTGCTCCAGATACACTGCGCGTTTGAGCGGGGCAGGACGCCACCGGTAAAGCAATTCGAGCACTTCTTCCGGGATATCAATCCATCGCTCGGTACTCACCTCTTGTTCAATCAAGTTCATGGGAAATACTTTTTCGAGCATATCCGGAGAAATGGGCTTTCCGTCCGGGCCGAGCGGCGGCTGCAACGGTGTCGGAAGGTCCGCGGCCAGGTTATACCATCTTTTCGGAATATCTCTATCGCTCAGCGTCACCTTGATTTCTTTCACTATTTTTTCCTTTCTATTTGAGTGGGTCCCAAAAATAAAAAATCGATGAGAAACAAAGCCCCTATTAAAACAGCTTTCCCCGCTACATCCGCATTAAAAGGAAACACAATCCCGAAATGATCGTGCTTCATGATCCCTTCTTCGACCGTGCTTGTCGGTCTTTTTGAGATTTTTCCCGTCACTTCATTGGCTTTATAAATATGGAATATTTCCGGATCGTTCAGATGTTCTCTGACTTCATACATTTCTTGCCCCGCGGCATTCAGGATCTGATAGCGATACATCACGGGTTGTTTTGCTTTTGTTTTTATTTTTATTTTTTTAACCAAACCTAAAAAATTCTCCGATTCGCCTGAAACCTCCATTTCGTCCCGGAAAAAACCGATTTTTTTTTGGTAATACAAAACTTGCTTGCCCTTTTTATCCAAAACATGGAGCGTGTATGATTTGCCGGCGCTCAACGTTTCTATGGCAGGCACCGACTTCTTGAAAGGCGCCACATAAAAAACCTCTTCGTCCATGATGCCGGTCAGACAGAAAATGGGTTTCCACTCCGCCGTCGACGGCAAACTGGTATATTCTTTTTTTTCACGTATCGCCAATGAATCAAGCTCTTTAAGCATTTCCATGTTTTTATCAGCCTTAATAAGTTTTATTGAAGCAACGCTGCTTACGAAAAATCAATCGCCGGATTTGATCTGCCATTGAAATAATTTTTAAAAGGTTGCAAGCTGCGAACGAATGCGCCATGGCTTTTAAAACGCCCGGCACGCGTCCTGAATTTGTTTTGATGGCATGAAAGAATTTTTTGGCATTTCTATATTTTTTCCAAGACCCAATGATTGAATCCGTCTCATGGCTTCTCTTTCTTTGATAAAATACGGCGAATGTCATTCTATCTTCTATCAAGACATTCGCAAATAGCGGCGTGCCATAGCGATCAGGAAAAGAGGGGTAAATAAAATCCCGGACAAGGCCTCGGCCGCAGCAATACCTCGGACCCATCCCATCGGCAAATAATCACCGTACCCGACTGTCGTATAGGTGATCATACTCAAATAAAGTGATTCGCCGAATCCGATTTTCTGGACAAACCCTCCCGTTAAAATCATTCCTGAAAAGTGGTAAAAAAGCGCGCTAAAAAAAATAACACCGGCTGCGAGGCCTAAAACACGGAACGGCTTTTCCCCATAGCCCCAAATAAAACCATGCAAGGAACCCAAAAACCATTTGGAAAAAATCAAAAACCTCTCTTTAAAAGAAATACCCGAAAGATGAATGGCTTCAGGACCTTGACCTGCGCTTCCTTGGGTAAAAGTCTTCCAGAGGCGCATCAGCCGCGCATCCTGGGATCGGATATAGCAATAAGAATATTTTCTGAAGTCTCCTTCTTTCTCATAAAGAAGTGCGGCTTCATGAAAAAGCGTTTCCGTATAGGCGTAATCTTTGGCCTCGAAGGCCTGGATCGCGGCAAGTTCATTGCGGGTCGCGGCATTACGGAGCGGCTGCCAACCAGTATGGATATTCCAACAAGCCGCCGCAGAGGCATAACAAGCAGCGGCTTTCCTATGTTCTCCGAGATCCTGGTACTTCTTTGCGGCACGTTCAAATGCCTGAAAGGCTTGATCTATTTTGCCTTCCGCCCGAAGCCTGTGGGCTTCGCGCTCCATGGCAATCGTAGATTCCATTTTTGATATAGGTTCACTCGGAATGATATTCAAAGTTTTAAAATCCATGGGCGGTATTTTACCTTATCAGCACGTTTGCCACCAGCGACAACTTCCAGTCCCGTTCCCAAACCACGCCCTGCGGCCATCGGGAACAAGGTCTAACTCAATTCGTCAACACAATCCATAATAAACTTTGTCTTTTTGGCAATCATCTCGTCGGTGACTTGCTCCGGTTCAGGCGGATCAAAGTGAAAAGGCTTTCCGATCCTAAGCCCCAACTTCTTTCTTTTCATCGAAAACGAATAAGGCGGCAAAGCTTCTTCCGTTCCAAAAATCCCGATAGGGATAATGAGACATCCCGTTTTAAGCCCAAGAATGGCGGCGCTGTTTCCTATCCTTCTCTCCGGAACCGGCTTCCCTTCTCGCACGCAATCGCACCGATGCCAGGCATAGTAACCCTCCGGGAAAATAATAAGGATCCGGCCCTCCTTCAACGCATGACTTGCTTTCACAACCGTGCCGTTCACAACAATCACCGGCCAAAGCCGGCAGAACCATTGAAGGTGTGGGTTATGATATGTTTTCTTGCCGATGACCCAGGAAACTCTGGCAAGAGTCTTTCCTTTAAGAAGCCATGTCCCGATCAGTGGTACATCGAGATAACTTTGATGATTGGCAACAACGATGACAGGGCCGCCCTTTGGAAAATTTTCGGAACCTTCGACCCAAAAACCGAAGTAATGTTCTATGAGAAACGCAAGGAGTTTGGTCGCTATACGGAATATCAAGTTTCGAAAGAATCCCATAAAATCCCCCTGTGGGCACCTCTTAAATGACGATCACTTTTCTATATAAAGATGTGCGCTTATTTTACAAGCTATTTCTTTTGCTTGGAAGATGCAATCTGAGATCCCAAAACCATAAAAACTATTTCCGGTGAGATAAAGTCCGGGAAACAGCTTTAGTTTTTCCTGCAGGGTTGCCATCCGGCCGGCATGCCCCACCTGATACTGGGGCAATACATCCGGATAACGCTCTACAGACATGAAACAAGGCCGTGCCATAATGCCAAAAATCTTCCGCAAATCCTCCATGACCTTAGGCAGAAGCAGGTCATCTTTCACCTCAGCATTTTCCCCATGGATAAAAGCCCGCAGGTAAAGATGCTGGCCATCCGGCGTTTTGCCTAACCATTTCAGACTCGAAAAAATATTTTTCCGATCATCCGCCGGCACGATAAACCCGAAATCCAAATTGGGATGCAGGATATCCTCGGTTTTGAAAATAACATTCACTGCTACGATGGTACCGTAAGAGATGCCTGACAATTCCCGGAAAAGTTCGGGCATAGATCCTTTTATAAGCTTTGAGGCATCAGAGGCCGTCATCGCCAGACAGACATCATCCGCCGGCAACATCTCCCCATGCTCCAGAATCACTTTCCATCCGGCATCGTATTCGCAACTTTGCACTTTTGAATGAGTCCTTAGCTCACAGTCCTCTAATTGCCGAACAAGCCCGTGAATAAAAGTTTCCAGACCGCCACGAAAAGTGAAAAATCTGTTTCGTTGTAAACATTTGTTTTTCTCCCGCCAGAAAGCTTTTCCCAAACTCCCGCATGTCCGCTCCGCTTTTTTAAACCCTGGGAAAACCTCCTGCACGCTTAAGGTTTCCGGATCCGCCATATAGACGCCTCGAATCAGCGGACGAATCACCTCATGGAAAAAGCCGGTGCCTAATCGCCTTCTGAAAAAATACCCAACGCTTTCGTCCGAATTTTCTTTCCGGCAAGGAATCCACGGCTCAAGCGCCATACGACATTTTGCGGCAGGGCTTAAAAGGGGCAACCGAAAAATCTCTTTTATGCTCAAAGCGGAAAAAGAAGACAAATTTTCAGGAATCGAGAAAATTTTTTGTCCCTTTAAAATAAAAAAACGCCGGAAACACGGATTGGCCTCAAGAAGTTCACCCTGGATCCCCAGTTCCCGACAAAGTGCCAACGCTACTTCCCCTCCTTCGCCGCTGCCGTAAAAAGCGTCAGCCCCGGCCTCTATGAGAGTGTGGCCGCACGAAAGCGTCCGGACCACGCCTCCGAAACGGTGGTTAGCCTCTAGCACTTTGATTTGTACGGAAGATTTTTCTTGCCTCGCAAAGCGCGATAGATAATAGGCTGCACTGAGGCCTGAAATCCCTCCTCCGATGATCACAATATGCCGGCTCATAACAATCTCAAAGAAATGATTTTTGTTGAAATTTGATGAGGGATTTAATGGACCGCTGATTTTTCGGAAACATTCTTTGCCGTATCATCGGTTTCACCACCCGCGTTACGGTGCGCGGGAATACCCGCCGTCGAATCTGACGCGGCGTCATCGGCTGCCGATTTTTCAGTAATAGAAGATCCTTCAGGAACTAGGACGCGTATCGTCACAGGATCGCTCCAAATCGGTTCCGCCACATCTCCATTTTCACTCATACGCTTAAATCCGAGACGAAAAGTGACGGGACCTGTTTTTTCCGGTTTGGGGATATAAAGAATGATGTTTTTTGTATAAGCCGCTCCGTTCCCGAGCGTGATTTCTTCCATGCCATTGTCGGCACAGGTCCAAGGCTGGATCAATACACCGGCATGATCTGTCACCCAGTGTTTCTCATAAGAACAGTCATTCGTCCAAAAACCAGCAAAAACTTTATCTTGATTGATCACTTGAACGTTGACCAGAAACATCATGCCGGCTTTGACAATACGTTGATCCGGAAACGCTTTCACCGCAAGCGTTGGATCCTCGGCCTGTACACAAAAAGGCACCATAAAAAAAAGAACGGCGGATAAAAAGCCGACGCTTTTTTTCACAGCTTTTAGCTGACCTTGAGATAGGGGTATTGGTTTTTAATGCACTTCTGGAAATAAGTCCCATGCGAAGGGGCGGCCATCAGCGCATAATAAACATCGGCTGGAATATTCCGATAACGATAGACACCCCCGGCGCGAAATACGACCTCTAAAATTGATGTCGTCTGATCATAACCGATCAAAGCGATATCACGCGACCTCACGGGTTTGACGTCCATTTCAGTAACCATCACTCACCTGTTCATTTTTATAGACTAAAAAAGTTTAAGGATTTTCCTTTAGAGCTTTTTCAAGTTCCTGAAAAAGCTCGATAAAAACATCGCGTACTGGACGAAAATTTCCATCCGGGAATTTAAAGTACATAATCTGATTCCCCACAAGCGACCGGTAGCAGTGCTTTTTGATCCACACCACAGGATCTTCATCATGATAATTCGTCATCAAATAAGCGAACCCGAGAGGATAACAAAACGTCATGGAATATTCGCTGCCTTCATATTGAAGAATGACCGGTAACGGTCTGAAATAATTCAAGCCAAAAACAAGTTTTGCAAGATTGTTTTGAGATGTCCGAAGATATTCCTGATAGGCCTCCGTCTGTTTCACCGGAGGCAACGGGCGCGAAGAGGCGTCCGAAGAAACATCGGAAGGCCTGCGTGCAGCTCCCATGGAAACCAACGAAAGCAAAATAATAAGAGTGATAATACCGCGATTCACATGTTGTTTCATAACTGAAATCTCAATTCCCGCCGTGCTTATGAAGGCATTGTTGATGCATCATACGTATATTAAATCGATTCGTCAAACGTCCAATTCACCTGCAAATGATAATTCTTGATTTCTTCTTTATGGCCTTTCAATTGAAAATAGAAATTTGCGATACCTCCCTGCGCGAGCTTTTCCGGATCCGTTGCCGTGCTGATCCCCATCATGGGCACCCGGCTCCCATTGAAGATTACTAACTGTGCCCGGATATTTTTGATGGGATGACCGATATTGTTAATCACAATCCCGCGCAACCCCGCCCCATCCGTTTCATTAAAATGGGTGCTAGCGCCTTTAATGATGACTTCGCGAGGCAATTTTTGAAAATTTTCAATTTCCGGAAAAGATTCTATTCCCATAACCTTTTACCACGGCATGAAATCCCCTCCACCTTCGCTTGACTTCTCTTATTTGAGAAGCCAGGGAATCCCGCCTGGCCACCTGTTATAGGAACGGCCAAAAAACCGAATTCTTCATACTATTTTTTCTTCTTCGATCCCCCTCTCGCTTTCCGGTAAAAGATTGCTAAGAAACTCTTCAAATTCATCTTCAAGAGCCAAATACGGCATGGGCTTAAAGCCTGTGATCCGCTCCACTGTATCCAGGATCTTAATATCAAAAGGATCACACATCGCAAGCTTCACCGATCCTTCGACAATACCGATCGGCACCACCCTGTGGCGATGGATGAACTCCGAAGTGAAAAGGCGAAGAACCTCAGGCTCGGGGCTCCACTCTTTCAAACTGAAAAAAGGAACCTTCAGCTTTTTCTCAAGCATTTTCCCCACGTCATGGCTTGAGATAAGATTCATCGCGATCAAAGTCTGGCCGAGGCGCTGTCCGGTCTCAAAATGTTTTTTAAGTGCTAATCCCAGCTGTTCTTCCGTAATCAAGCCTGCATTCAAAAGAACCTGTCCAAAAGGATCCGTGCGCTTTTTGACCGTTTTCGATTTGACTTCGGGTTCCAAAATATGGACTGCATCATCGAGTTTTTTAATGGGTGAAGAGCGGCGGTCCTGCAGATAATGACTCCCCGGTTGGGTCTTGAGAAAGGCTTTGACCTCAGCGGCATCCTGGGCCATTTCCCGAAGGCTTACATAATTCCGGTAAAGATTCGTACACCCGGCCACGGAACAGGACATCAAAGCAAAATTTTCCATTTTGCCGCGGCGGTTCTCAACGCGAATGAATCCGGCTTCCCTGTCCGTTTTGCTGTAATAAGTCGGCATGATCCTGTCAAAATCATCAAGGAATTGCCTGGCAAAAACCTCTTCGAGTTCTGCCGGAAGCACGACCACAAAATCATCGCCTCCGATATGACCGACAAAACATTCTCCGTCCCCAGCGACGGCATAACTGACGGCCACCAGCAGTCTCGCCGTTTGAAGGATCACATCGTCACCTTTCTGGAAACCATACCGGTCATTGAAAGCTTTGAAATGATTAATATCGATGTAAAGAATGGAAAACTTTTCGCTGTTCTGGATCTTTTTGTTCACGATCTTTTCGATCGCATGATTTCCCGGCAAATGTGTCAGCGCATTTGCCTCAACGCGCTCCATGGTTTTCGCGATGTTGAGATTCACGCGCAATTGGAGCACCAGCGGATTAAAGGGTTTGACGAGAAAATCATCAAAGCCTTTCTCATGGCCCATCATCAACTCCATGAGCTTCCCCTCTTCGGTCAGCATGATCACGGGAACGGCCATGAGATGCGATTTGGAACGTATGGCTTGAATCAACATCTTGCCATCCACGGGCTCCATGTCCGTTGAAATCAGGATCAGATCGACCACATCGCGTTCCAGAAGTTTGAGGGCCTGCCTGCTTTTGGTAGCTTCGAAAACCTTGTGATGACGGGCTGTCAACCGCATAACAATAAGCTCTCGCGTCGCATTATCTTTTTCAGCCACTAGGATTTTTTTGCCTTTGTCTTTCACTTTATTTCCTTAATGGTGACAAGGGCTATCCTGATTACCTTCTGAAATAAATCAAAATCAGGGTTGCCCTTGTCTTTCATTCCCTTAGAAGCTTTCCTTCTTCGATGGGAACTGTCCCTTAATCACATCCTGGCAATAAGATTGGACTGCTTTTTTGATGATAGTTTCGAGATCCGCGTAGCGGCGGACAAAGCGCGGACTCACATTGGAACGAATCCCGAGGATATCTTGAAGTACTAGAACTTGCCCGTCGGTCTCAGGGCCCGCCCCGATCCCGATTGTCGGACACTTCACAGCTTGAGTAATCTCTGCAGCAAGCTTTGCGGGGATACATTCAAGAACAATGGCAAAGACCCCTAAGCGGTCCAACATTTTGGCATCCTCCAGAATCACCTTGGCTTCTTCCGGAGTTTTCCCCTGAACATGAAATTGACTGCCGCTTGTCTGCGGCAACATACCAAGATGCCCCATGACAGGAATACCCAAGGCAATAAGTTTTTGAACTTGATTCAAAACTTTGCTGCCGCCTTCCAATTTCACCGCATCCGCATGGCCTTCCTCCAGGAATCTTTTTGCGTTTTTAAGCGCAATCTCCGGGTCATCATAAGAATGTGCGGGCATGTCTGCAACAACAAGGCCTTTTCGCACGGCCTGGGAAACCGCCACGGTGTGATAAAGCATATGCTCCATCGTCACGCCTAATGTATTCTCATGCCCGAGAAGCACCATCGCAACGGAGTCGCCGATCATCAGAATATCCACCCCCGCTTCATCCGCAATCCTGGCGCTTGGATAGTCATAAAGGCTGAGAACGGTAATTTTGCTGCCAGCTTGTTTTTTTTCGTAAATATTTTTGGGAGTTAGTTTCATTTATCCTTGAGCGCAACGCTCAACGTGAGACAGTCGTTGCGCCTTACACGCTTAGCGATTCTATTTTTGCCATTCATATGCGGTTATCAAATTTTCCATGAGCATCGTCACGGTCAACGGCCCGACACCGCCCGGAACCGGTGTCACAAACCCAGCCCTTTTCACGGTTTCCTCGAACTCGACATCGCCTTGAAGTTTCCCGTCCACTTCGGTTGTCCCGACATCAATCACAACCGCTCCCGGTTTGACCCATGCCCCCCGAACAATCCCTGGTTTCCCGACACAAGCCACCACCACTTCGCTCGCGCCAACGGTTTTCCGCAGATCTTCCGTTGAAGTACCTGAATTGCAGACAAACGTCGTCACACGCGATTCTCCCAAAAGAAGCTGAAGAGGACGTCCGACAATCGCGCTCTGCCCGATGATGGTGGCTTTTTTCCCTCGCAACATCATTCCCGTGGACTTAATCAATGTATAAGCCGCAAAAGCGGTGGGAGGGATAAGGCGACCACGGCGAAGCACGATCAGCCCAAGACTCGTCGGATGAATACCTTCCACATCTTTATGCGGGTCCATGGCAAGCAGTACTTTTTCCGAATCAAATCCCGCCGGAAGCGGCATGGAGATGAAAATGCCATGAACACTTTTGTCGACACTGAGTGCTTGAACTTTTCCGATAAGCTCTTTTTCTGTTTTGACCTGGTCTGCCGTCACACGGCGAAATTCGATGCCAAGTTTCGCCGCGAGTTTTTCCTGCTGATTGATATACCAAGCAGAAGACGGATTGTCGCTTGTCTGAACCGCAACAAGACACGGCCTCGGAAGCCCTGTGGAGGTCAGGGTCTGAATTTTATCCAAGATTTTTTGCTGGAGATCAGAGGCGATCACCTTTCCTTCAAGTCTTTTGGCTTCCACTTTCAAATTCCTTTCTCAAAACGGTTCCGGAGCTCCGCGAGAGCTTTTTCAGCCCGTTCCTTGTGATCTTTGTTTTTCATATAAACGACGTTGATATGAGCGGTATGAAAAGCACCTTCAAATGCGGCTGCCAAAAGAGATTGGCTGACAATCAGGTCATTCGCCACAGCGCCTTTGACAAGACCTTTCATATGCGCGTTCCATTCCCTCGCCATTACGATCATGAGGGCAAGATCCGCCTGAAGACGAAAGGCGTTCTGAAGCGCATCCTCGAGCTTCTCGGGTCCCGTCTTGTCCCGGTAGCAAGCCATGACATCGTCATAAACCTTAGCGTCTAGATTGACAACCTGGAGCGTATCCCCGCGCGTTTTTTCCAGGGAATCAATGATCTCCTGCATCCGTTGACGATTGGCTTCTTCTTGGAATTTCTGCTCTGGTGTCAGATCCGCCTTAAGTTTTCTTTTAAGAGCAATCCTCGCTACCATCTGTGTCAGCCCCATCCCCAATGCCCCGACATAAGCGGAAACACTACCGCCGCCCGGCACAGCTTCCTCGCTGGCTAGTTTGTCGAGATAAGTCGTCAGACTGAGCTCTGTGTAATTTTTCATAATATCCCCTTTAGATAAAAAAAATCACTTTTTCTTTTGCTTTCTCAGTTGCCTAAAACGGCTTGGAACTATTTTTTCCGCAACGTCACCAGTGCTTTTTCGTTGTGATTTGTTGAAATGACCAAAAGACACGGCCCATAAGAGACCGGGGCGCTGGCATAAACATTCAGAATATCCACATTCCGGGCTGCAAGTTTCTTAGTCACGCGCATCAAAACACCCGGTTTATCCTCAACCTCCAGGAGCAACACCCCATTTTCCTGAGCTTTAAAACCGCCTTTGGCGAGCAAATCCTTGGTACGCAATGGATCATCGGTAACCAAATTCATCAGCGCCACACCTCCAGCCACTTGGGCCGAGATCGCAAGAATATCGATCCCATGATCTGCCAAAATCGAAGTGACCTTGGAAAGCGCGCCGACTTTATTGGCCGTAACCACAACATGCTCCTTCCCCAACTTCACGCTTTGAATCATGGTAAAGCCCTCCTTTTTGAATCATGGCTCATCAAAGCCACTGTCAACGAACGGATTATTATACTCTAGAGAAAAACTTTTTTATAGTTTCCCGAAGGAGGGTCTCAACTCCAAGCGGCACGGCGCTGAAGCGCTTTCTGGTAAACCTCTTCATATTTCTTCGCGGAATCCAGCCAGGAAAAATGCTCCAGCATCGCCCGCTTGCGCATCTGCGCCAGATGCTGCGGCCGGTCAAAAAAAGTGCTGACCGCCCATCCGATCGTGTCATAGATAGCCCTGGGCGTGGCGTCATAAAAAAGGAAACCTGTTCCCGAACCTGTTTTTTCGTCGTATTGGGCGACCGTATCCCGAAGCCCGCCTGTCGCTCGGACGATCGGCAATGTCCCGTATTTCATGCTGTAAATCTGGTTCAGTCCGCACGGTTCATACAGCGACGGCATGAGAAAAAAATCCGCTCCAGCTTCCACCAAATGGGCCTTATGATTGTTATAACCGATCCATGTCCCGACCCTTCCCCCACAATATGCGGGAAGCCCGCCGAAAAAATCTTCCTGCCCTTTATCACCGCTCCCGACAATCGCAAATTGTACGGACATATCCCGTAAAATACTGTGCATCACAATGGCAAGGTGTTGAAATCCTTTTTGTTCCGCAAAACGGGAGACGATTCCCACGATCGGCACATTGTCTTTTTCTTCCAGCAAAAATTCTTTTTGAAGCGCTTGCTTGCATTTTTTCTTCCCCGACATATCTCGTGCAGAATAAGTTGTTGGAATAAGCTTGTCGGTCTCCGGATCCCAGTGATCGTAATCAGCCCCATTCAGAATTCCAAAAAGATCCGCCTGCCTTCTTTGGATATAAACCGAAAGCCCGTTTCCGCCCGGTTCGGACATAATTTCCTGAGCGTAACTTGGGCTGACAGTGGTGACGGCATCCGCGTAAAAAATCGCGCCTTTCATGAAATTAACACCGCCGAAATTCTCAAACTTGGAGTCCGTAAAATTTTCGGACCCAAGAGCCAGAAAAGGATAAACATCGGCTTTGAAAGTTCCTTGATAAGCAATGTTGTGTATGGAAAAAACGCTCGCGGTTTTTTGAAAAAAAGGATTCCTGGATTCCCAGATCTTCAAATAAGGCGGGATCAACGCCGTTTGCCAATCGTGACAATGGATAATATCCGGCTGGAATTTAAGGTCCTGACAAAGTTGGATACAGGCGCGTGCAAAAAAGCCGAAACGCTCGGGATTATCCAGAAATTCCCACCGACCGTCATCATAAAGACCGGCGCGACCGAAATAATGTTCATGCTCGATAAAGTAAACTGTAAAACCATCGATCTGAGCTTCAAAAACCTGGCACCAGAGAACACCGTTCCCCGTTGCGACCCCCATGGATCCTAAGACCGATTTAAGTCCATATTGCTCATGACTGATCGCCCAGTAACGGGGCAAGACCAACCGGACATCATGACCGCGTTTTTTAAGGATCTTCGGCAACGCACCGCAGACATCTCCCAACCCTCCGGTCTTGACGAACGGGACTGCTTCCGACGCTGCAAAAAGGATTTTAAGAGGCTTTTTTTTAACTGATTTCGCTGGATGCTTCATTTAGAGACCCATCCTTGTGCCTATGCTTTAAGGACGGAAGATTATAGCGAAGAAAAGAGAATTTCGCACCGCAAATCCGCACAGTCGTTTAGGCTGCGGGAAATGTGAAGAAAAAGGTGGAACCTTGGCCCGGTTGTGAATCGACCCAGATACGTCCATGGTAGCGTTCCACGATCTTTTGGCATGTCGCAAGGCCAATCCCGGAACCCGAATATTGTTTACGTGTTGTCAGTTTTTCGAACATAATAAAAACACGCTTAAGATCTTCCGGCGGAATTCCAATGCCGTTATCCTTCACGGAGAAAATCCATTCCTTCCCTCTAAGAACCCCAGAGATATGGACACAAGGTTTTGTTTCGCAATACTTTAAGGCATTTCCGATCAGATTCTGAAAAAGCAACCCTGCTAATCCGGGATTCATGGCAATCTCCGGTAAGGGGTCATAGGTTATTTTTGCTTCCTTCTCTTTGACCAGAGAAGCAAGGTTATCGACCACGCCAAGGATGGTTTTGTTGAGATCTACGGAAGGAACCGTCGTTTCTATTTTCATCACCCTTGAATAATCCAGCAGAGACCTGATAAAAATACGCATCCTTTCAATGTTTTTCAGAATCCTTCCCGTAAAGTCCTTGGATTCCACATCCGCCGAAGAGTTATATTTTTCATCAAGTAATTCCGTGTATCCTAAAATAGTCGCCAAAGGCGATTGAAGGTCATGCGCGGCCTTGAAAGCGAAGGTCTCCAATTCATGGTTGGAACGGGCCAACTCCTTGGATGCTTCCTCGAGTTTTTGTTCTTTTAAGCGAATCGCCAGCGTCATCCAGCAAATAATGCTAAAGGTCGCGATACGAATGGCGGCATTCCAGATCAGAAGCAAAAATCTACCCGGATGTTCCACATGCCACTGCGCGAAAACCCACAGCAGTCCGGTTAACACGACCATCAGCCATCCATCCCGGCTCCCGAAATACCATGCCATCAGCATAATGGAAGGAATATAGAAAATATAGAAAGTAAGTTCTTCGCCGGTAAGACAATCCAGATAGAAAATGAGGAAAGTAGCCAGGAGAATAAAAACTCTCAAAAAGAATTTCTTGCTTCGAGGATTTTTGAAGAACCCGAGCTTCTGATTCATAGTAATCGATAGTATAAGCTGAGCATAACCGCTGTCAACGCACAACCATAGGCCTCCCTTCAAAACTTCCGCCACTAGCGTTCTCTTGCTATAATCTTTGCATGTCTCTCTTAAGTGTGATTATCCCAACCTATAATCGGAAAGAACTTCTGCCTCGCGCGGTTCATTCTGTCCTCGCGCAAAAGGGTGTTCCTTTCGAACTGATCATTGTGGATGATGGATCAAGCGATGAAACAGACAACTTGGTTCGAGAAAAATTTAATTGTTGTCATTGCGAGCAAAGCGAAGCAATCTCGCCTTTAAAAACAGATTGCCACGTCGCCCTACGGGCTCCTCGCAATGACACAACTATAAGATATTTACATCAGGACCACCGCGGTCCTTCCGCAGCACGAAATCTGGGAATCCGACAGGCTAAAGGCGAATGGATCGCGTTTCTGGATTCGGATGATGAATGGAAAACGGGAAAACTCAAAGCGCAAATGGCTTTTTTTGAGAAAAATCCAGATTTCCTGATCTGCCAGACCGAAGAGATCTGGATTCGAAACGGCCAACGCGTCAATCCCATGAAAAAGCATCAAAAATACGGCGGCTGGATTTTTGAAAAATGCCTGCCGCTTTGTGTAATCAGCCCATCCGCGGTCATGCTGCACCGAAAACTTTTTGATGAAGTCGGTCCTTTTGACGAATCGCTCCCCGCCTGCGAAGACTACGATCTGTGGCTCAGGATCGCTTCATGTTATCCTGTCGGACTGATCGAAAAACCCTATGTGATCAAATACGGCGGTCACGCGGATCAGCGTTCCCGGGAATTTCCGGCCATGGATTTATTCAGGATCCGTTCACTTTCAAAAATCCTCGCAGCCAATAGACTCACCTCCGCACAGTCTGATGCCGCACGCAAAACATTGGACGAAAAAGCCCGAATTTATATTCAGGGCGCGCTTAAACGAGGAAAAACATCGGAAGCTAAAGAGGTTGAAGCATGGGTGCAACAATCGACGGGCAACGCGTCACACAAACCCTGCTAAACTTTGATGCTGGCGCATGGCGCCAGAAAGCATCGAGCATTCATTCCGAAAAATCACTACCGCAAGATGCCGAACCGGAGTTTTTCCAAATCAAGAAGCAGCCATCTTCAGAATGAAGTGCCAGGGATGTTCATGCGAGCCGATAGATCCCGGACTTTATCCCAGTGGCCCATTTTCTTCAACCTATTGAGTACTTGTCCAGCAGCCTCTGAATCTCCCTGTTGAAGATACGCTTCTCCCAACGTGTAGGCCATATTAGGGTTATCCGGATCAAGGCTGCTTGCTTTTTGAAAAAGGGTGATCGCTTCAGCCCATTGGCCCTGGGATTTCAAAATCAATCCGAGATTGTAATAGCAAAGCGGAAAATAAGGATTGATTTCAATACCCTTTTTGAGGCAGGCAATCGCCTTGGAGATATTCCCTTTTCTTGAATAGAAGGCCCCTAGATTTGCGTAGGCCATCTCAAATCTCGGAGACTGGGCTATCCCTTTCCAAAGAATTTCGATAGCGCTGTCAAGATCGCCGCGCTTTTCATAAAGAATTGCAAGATTGTTGTAAGTATCAAGAAATGTCGGATCAAGCTTTAACGCTTTCTGGTACAGTTCAAAAGCTTTTTCTTTATCTCCGGCATGGTCATAAACGGCACCAAGATCAAAATAGCTTGGCCCGAATCCAGGTTCGACTTCAATGGCCTTTTCATAAAGTTTTTTGGCTTTTGCCGGATCATGGAAATCATAGTAATAAATACTTCCCAGATTATTATAACCGCGTGCTTTGCGAGGGGCTTTTTTCACCACATCTTCATAGAGCGACATTTTGGAACCCCAGACACGATTGCGAAGATAGGTCATCGAAGAAAAAATAAGGCCAATCACCAGACAAGCAAGAATGGCGTGAGGTAATTTCTCCAGAAATAAAAGACACAAGATCGGAATCACGACAACAAGACCTGCCAGCGGAAGATACATGCGGTGTTCGTTGATGACATCCTCGATCGGGAAGATGCTGGATTCAACGCTCAGGGTGAGAAAAAACCAGAAAACAGAAAAGGCAAGCAACCGGTTTTTTTTGATTGCGACCACAGCTCCGATGAAAAGCATACCCAAAAGAAAAAAACAGAACAAGGTTTTCGGCTCCAGCAGGGACCTGGCCATTGGATAATCATAATCGAGGTTCTGATGGATCGGGATAAAGTACAGGCGCAAATAGGTGCACAGGACATTGACCTGTGTCCAAAAATAATCCCCTCTGGACAACAGACTGGCGGAAGTGACGGGAATGGGATTTTGGGCAAGCGCGGCCAGGCTCCGGTTCCCGCAAAGAAGATAAGGAATGATCGCAAGGGTCAAAAGAAAAGGAGTCAACCTAGCCCAGGTTTTTAATTTTTCTCCGGCATGATCGAAAAACAAACCTTCGATGAATACCAAGGCAAGCGGCAAAGTAATCGTTATTTCTTTAGTAAACATCGCGGCAATGGCTAAAAGGATCGCGGCGATGTAGCTGATCTTATTTTGTGTCATTCTTGATTTCAAATAGAGAACAATGGTTCCTAAATAAAAAAAGGTGGCCAGCGAGGCCATGCGCTGAATAATGTAAGCGACCGCCTGGGTTTGAAGCGGATGGACCAGAAAAATCAATGCGCTAAACGCAGCCAGATAAAAAGAAGCGTTGGGAGAATAAACTCCCCGCATTTTAGGCGTCATCAACAAAAGCGAAAAGAGCCCGTAAACCCAACACGCATTAAGAGTATGGAGAACCGTATTAAAAAGGTGGTAGCCCAAAACGTGTGTGTTGCTAAAAGAGTAATTAAGCGCAATGGTCAAAAAGGAAAGGTATCTTGTTTTGATGTAGGCGGACCAAAGTGCCGGCCAATTCTCCACATTGCGAATATGAGGATCTTTCAAGATATAGGGAATGTCATCGAACTGGAACGGGGCATGATAGGTGTTGGAATAAATCAAAGCTCCCCAAGCAAGAAAAAAACCGCACAATAAAATATGCTTATTTTTTTTAAAAAAATTCAGCATTTCCCTTCCTTTGACTTCAGCATAAGGCCAAAAATCTTCCTTAGAAACGATTGAATAACCACCCTAACAAAATGACCTGCGGTAAGGAGATCGCCAGCATCCAGATTGCGGTTTTCGGCCCGAGATTTTTCCAAATCAAACTGATCTCGGTCACATCAGTAATCACCCCTCCCATGAGAAACGCAAACGCATTGCCGAAAGCCCCGGTCTGGCGATAGATCGTAAAAGCGAGCGGCGAAGTCCCCTCGGAACAAACCTCCAAAAAAGTCGCCAAGGCGATGGTCACAAGAAGTCCTAAAAAAGTGGGCCCGAAATAGTGGTGAAAAACATGGTTCGGCACGAAAGACGTCACAAGTCCGGCAAGCAGGATGCCGATCAACACCCACGGTAATACCATTTGAGCAAGATCGATCATTCCAAACCAGACTCCGCGGGTCATTTCAAAAAGATTCTGACGATTCATTTTGAAATTTCGAAACCTTGCGGCAATATCGCGACGAATCGAAAAACCGGCTTCTACCGAAACCGAGTGAGGATTTTGTTCGATCCAGTGAATATGCCCGAGCCCTTGAAGGCTGAAGCCTGTAATCAAGGCTACCCCTAAAGCCCCGAACACGATTAAAAAAGCCTTGGCACCAAAAAAGCCAAACAAAAGAATCGTAATCGGAAGGTTCGCCCAAGGGCTTGCCAGAAGAAAACTGACTACAGCAGGACCGGAGGCTCCTTTCTTATGCAGTTCCATGCAGATCGCAAGAATTCCATGACAACAGGCGCTCATCAAAAATCCCAGCCCGACGGCATAAAAGATCGTGCGGCGTTTCGGCACCGCAAGATGTTTGGAGATATATTCTTTAGGCACAAAATGATCGATGAACCCGCCCACAAAAAAACCAGCCAAGATCGGCCAAAACATCATGGCCGTGTAATCAAAAAAAGTCTGCCGGAAACTAACCAGCGAGATAAAAGCAAAGGACGCACCAAGCAAAAGGACTGTAAGCAAGAAAACCCAAAGAAGACCGTTCTTATACCAGATCTTCTTTGAGCTTTTCTTATGTCCGCAGCAAGAATGCGTCCCTTCGTTCATCAAAATCTCCTTTTACATCTGCATGGTTTTCTTTTCCGTTGTTTTCCCGGCTTTCTTAGGCTCGGAGATAATCGGTTCCACTCCCGGCGTTAGCCCTGCTTTTTCCGCGGCCTTGAGTTTGGCAATATATTTTTCAGGTTCTTTCAAAAATGCTTTTTTGCACATCGAACAGCAAAGACCATAGCGTTTTCCTTTGTAGTTTACAAAATCCTTCCCGGAAACAGGAGCCCCTGTCAACGGACACATCGTGTTCCCTGCATCCGCTATTCTCTTTCCGAGTTTGACAGAAGTTTCAGCTTTTTGTATTGCCGCAAAAGCAGACGCCGACACCATAACGGGCAACACAAATGCCAGAATTAAAACCATGATAATTGTCTTTTTCATTTTGATTCTCCTTATATTCAAGTTGCGGGAATCCAAACCGCTTTCCCTTGTTTCATTTCAAACCGCCATTTCCAGATAAAATAAATAACGGGATAAATCAACAATTCCAAAATGAAAGAAGTTACAAGCCCGCCAATCATCGGTGCCGCAATCCGTTTCATGGCATCCGAACCAGCCCCTGTAGCCCACATAATCGGCAAAAGCCCCATGAACGCCGCCATCACGGTCATCATTTTGGGCCGCACACGTTTCACCGCACCGTGAATAATGGCTTCCTCGAGATCTTGTTTTGTCCGCATTTTGTTTTTTGAGACAGCGTCATGATACGCAAGGTCCAGAAAAAGCAACATGAACACACCCGTTTCCGCATCAAGCCCCATCAAGGCGATCATGCCAACCCAAACTGCAATAGAAATATGATAACCTAATAACCACAAAAACCAAATAGCCCCCACGAGTGAGAAAGGCACGGCGAGTAAAACGATGCCAGTTTTTACGGCAGATTTTGTGTTCATATAAAGAAGCAGACAGATCAAGAAAAGGGTCAGCGGTAAAACTACCTTGAGGCGCTCTTCCACACTAATCATGTTCTCGTATTGCCCGCTCCAGAGGAGCGAATAGCCTTGTGGGAGTTTGACCTCACGCGCGACAATTTTTTTGGCCTCGGCCACATAACTGCCGATATCGCGGCCGGCCATGTCCACATACACATAACCCGCGAGAAGACCGTTTTCATCCCGGATCATTGAGGGACCGGTAACCATCCGAATATTCGCAAGTTCGGCCATCGGAATCTGCTGCCCCGCAGGCGTGGGAACCAAAACGCGTTTGAGCGTTTCCATATTCTTGCGAAAATCCCGCGCGTAACGAACATTTACCGGATAACGCTCGCGGCCTTCGACCGTGGTCGTGATGTTTTCTCCACCGATCGCAGAGGTAATGACATCATTAACATCTCGGATAGAAAGACCGTAACGTGTTATTGTTTCTCGATTGAGATCAAAATCCACGAAATAACCACTCGCAACTCGTTCCGCATAAATACTCCGCGTCCCTTTGACGTCTTTCAGAATCATCTCAAGATGAGTCCCGATTTCCTGAATCTTTTGAATGTCCGCGCCCATGACCTTGATCCCGATCGGCGTCCGTATCCCGGTTGAAAGCATATCGATCCGGGCTTTAATCGGCATGGTCCAGGCGTTTGTGGTGCCTGGAATTTTCAAAGCCTGATCCATCTTCTGGATTAGCTCACTGTGTGAAATGTGCTCCGGCCAAATCCGCTGAAGCGGCCACTGGAACCACTCCGGCACCCATTTGGAATACCAACGATCTTTTTTCTCCCATTCCCTATCGGGTTTCAGGAGAACAACCGTTTCCATCATGGAAAAAGGCGCGGGATCCGTGGAACTTTCCATACGTCCTGCTTTTCCGAACACACTTTCGACCTCAGGAAAAGATCTCAGGATCCGATCCTGTCTCTGCAAAAGTTTCTGTGCCTCGGTGACTGAAATTCCCGGCAGCGTGGTCGGCATATAAAGAATACTTTTTTCCCACAAAGGCGGCATGAATTCCGATCCGAGTTTGAAATAAACAGGAATGGCCGTAAGGACAAGGACCAGGGCCGAGAGGATCGCCGCGGTCCGATGTTTCAAGACAAAGCGACAGGCCGGCTCATAGATCTTAAACAAGACACGGCTCACCGGATGTTTTTCTTCCGGATAATAAGTCCCGACTGCCAAAGTGGTGGCAGCTTTTGACAATCCCTCTTCAATTTTTTTCGGGAAAAAAGGTAGCCGGAATTTGATGGGCTCCATACGCGCAAAGAGCATCCTCATGGCTGGGTCCAGCGTCACGGCCAGAATCGCGGCCATAGCCATCGCAAGCGTTTTGGCCCAAGCAAGAGGACGGAAAAGACGGCCTTCCTGGTCGACGAGCGTGAAAACCGGAAGAAATGAAACCGCAATTACAAGAAGCGAAAAAAATACAGCAGGCGCAACTTCTTTTAAAGCCTGCAACCGAATCGCGTGGAAATCACCTTTGCGACCGCCCTCGATCCATTGTTCAAGTCGTTTATAAGCATTTTCCACCTCTACAATCGCGCCATCCACCAGGACACCGATTGAGATCGCAATACCGGAAAGCGACATGATGTTCGAGGTAAGATGCATCTGATGAAGGAATATAAACGAGAGCAAGACCGAGATCGGGATCGTGACGATCGGCACAAAAGCGGAGGGAAAATGCCACAGGAAAAGAAGGATCACGAAACTGACGATGATCATTTCCTCGACAAGCTGATGTTTTAGCGTATGGATCGCATCGAGGATTAGTTGGGAACGGTCGTAGGTGACCTCCAGTTCCACGCCGGCCGGAAACGAAGGCTTAAGTTCTTCAATTTTTGCTTTGACACGGTTGATCACGTTCAAGGCGTTTTCTCCGTACCGCATGATCACGGTCCCGCCCACAACATCCCCTTCTCCATTGAAATCCGCAATCCCTCGGCGGATGTCCGGTCCGATGACCACGTTCCCGAGATTCTTGATCAGGATAGGAACGCCGTTCGGATTCACGCCCACCACGATATTCTCGAAATCCCGAATGGATTTCGCGTACCCGCGGCCGCGAATCATATATTCGGCACCAGAAAATTCCAAAAGACGACCGCCCGTTTCCTGGTTGCCATTCCTTACTGCTTCCATGATTTTGGTAATTGGGATGTTGTAAGCAAGCAGCTTGTTGGGGTCGATAGTGATTTGATATTGCTTGACGAATCCGCCCAGCGAAGCGACTTCTGCCACACCGGGCACGCTTTGAAGGTAATAGCGCAAATACCAATCCTGAAAACTCCGAAGTTCCTGAAGATCATGCTTCCCGGTTTTGTCTACAAGCGCATACTGGAAAACCCAACCCACAGACGTGGCATCCGGCCCGAGTTCGGTCTGAACGCCTTGGGGCAGACGCGGGATGATCTTGCTTAAATATTCCAGCGTGCGGCTCCTGGCCCAATAAAGATCCGTGCCGTCTTTGAAAATAACATAAACATACGAATAACCGAAATCCGAAGACCCGCGAATTGCTTTGACGTTTGGCGCACCGAGCATGGCCGTCACGATGGGATAAGTTACCTGGTCTTCGATAATGTCCGGACTGCGGTCCCATTTGGAATAAATGATAACTTGGGTATCCGAAAGATCAGGAATCGCATCAAGTGGGATATGTTGGATGGACCAAACTGCTGCGACAATCGCAAACGCTGTCAGGATAAAAATCAAAAATTTATTATGAGCCGAGAATTCAATGATTTTTTCGACCCATCCGCCCTGCCGAAGTTGAGGAGAAGATTTCTCGTTATCCATGGTGCATGCCCTGCATTCCGCCTTCGCCGCTCATATTCTCAAGCGCGGCTTTGAGGCGGCTTTCGGAATCGATCAGAAAATTACCGCTGGTCACAACAACTTCTCCTGCCTGCACACCGCTTTTGACTTCATCAAAGCCGTCGGCCTTCGCACCCAACTCCACCTCGCGAGGTTCAAAAACGTTGTCCGGCTTGGCCACAAAAACAAGATTTTTTGATCCTGTCATAAAGACCGCATCTTCCGGCACCGCTATTTTCTCCCCCAAGGGAGCATGAAGCGTGGCATTCACATACATCTCGGGTTTTAATACATTATCTGGATTTTCAAGCTGTGCACGGACACGCACGGAACGTGTCACAGGATCCACCACCGCATCGATCGAACGGATCACTCCTTGGAAACTTTTTCCAGCCATCGAAGGTACTTCTACCTCCATTTTGTCTCCTACATGCACAAATGGTAATTCATATTCATAAATTGGCGCGTAAAGCCAGACCTTCCCATTCGGTTCCGCATAGAGGAGTGAGCGATCGGCTTTACCCGCAGTTTCGACTTCCTGCATCAGTGGATCATTCAATCCCAAAAGCCGTAATTTGATTTTTGAGGAGTCCACAAGTTTTGCCGCTTGTTCCTTGATTTCCGGATCCGAGGCCGCCGCCTTCTTGAGAGCCTGAATGGCCTGCACATATTCTTCCTCAGCTTGATAAAGTTCCGGATCATACGCAATACGGGCAAAGTTCCGGATTGTTTTTGCCAAAACTCTTTTTTCCACCGGCGCTGTTTTGACGCCAATGACTTGCTGTTTTTCAGGCCCTAAAGCCACCGAGGTATAACCTTGAGGCATAGCCTCTTTAACAATCACGCCGAGAGCTTCGCCGCACATGGGGCATTTCCCAAGCTTGGCAAATTGCGGTGTCATGGCGATCGTGCACATACCGTGTTTGCATTTATGAAGAAGGCAAATCTCATGCGGCTTCATGGCTACCAGCTGCTGAATCGTAAAGACGTTGGAAGGTGCGATCTGTCCTTTTTCTCCCATCGGCATCTCTAACATATTCATGGATTTGGAAGAAGCAGGCTTTTCAAGTTCGCGCTTTACAAGCGTCATCCCGCAAATCGGACAAGTCCCGGGATGATCGGAAGTGTAATTCGGATGCATCGGGCAATAATAAACAACCTTTCCTGCCTGATTTTTTTTCATCACCACATAGTGTTTTTCAAAGTGGTAACTCACCCAAAAAATTCCGGTTGTTAATACGATCAGAACAATAAATGGCAATAAACGGTTCAGTTTGGTCATGGTTTTGGTTCCTTCCTTGAAACATTCCAATCAAGCCCTGTCGCCCACGCAAGATCCGCATAAGCCTTCAGTGCTTCGGTGTAAAATTGAATGTAAGAAAGTTTTGCATTGAGATAAACACGTTCGCTATCAAGCAGGTTCAGAAAATCCGTCTTCCCTCCTTCATAACCAGCCTGGTCCGAAGAAAGTGCCAATTTTGCCTGTGGGATAATGGCCGCTTCATAAAGATCCGCGATTTTTGAAGCGGCATCAAAACGGTAATACGCATCTTTCACTTCAAAGAAAGTTTGATTTTTCACAGCCAGAAGTTTGGCTTTTTGGGCCTCTTCGAGTTTTTGCGCTTCCTGAATTTCAGGGATAATCCGGTTTTGCCAAATCGGCAGATTGAATTTGAGCGGAAACATCCAAGTGTCTTGGCCGTCCTTGGCACTTGTCGTAGAACCAGATCCGACCCGGACATATTCAAAACCCACATTCACATCCGGCAAGTACGCCAATTGCGCCAAACGTTTGGCGTAATGCGTTTTCGCGGCCATCGCCTCCGCCTCTTTGACTTCCTGGCGGTTTTGAATGGCCAAATTGACAAGTTCCACAAGCGTATTCTTCAACGTTTGTTTTTCAGGAAGCGTCGCTTTTCCGAGCGTGATCATGGGATCTTGATCCAAAAGCGCATTTATCTGTGCCGCAATACTTTCACGCCGTTGCTCAAGCGTGTACAGCTTTTCAAGATTCATGGAGAATTCGGCTTCGGCCTTAGCAACATCGCGTTGAGATCCTGATTTATCGGCATAGCGGGCCTGCGCAGAACTTTCCATATTTTTCAATAACGTTTTGATTTCCTTCAAGGTTTCTAAAGAGGCATCAATAAAATGAAGCTCATAGTAAAGCTTGGAAAGTTTTGTGGTGATATCTCTCTGAAGCGCCACATAACGGGCATAGGTCGCCTCGGCTTCGGCCTTGGCAGTTTTTCTTTTTTCAAAAAGTTTCGCTGGAAAAGGCACTTCTTGCTCGATCGCAAAACGGTTTTTCTGCGGGCCGGTCATCGTTTCCACCATCGGCCCCATAATGTCGTATTCTCCCTTAGGATCCGGTAGCGCCCACGAAGCCATGATTCTTTTCTTGGAAGCCAACCATTCGGCTTTGGCAGCCGCAATTTCGGGATTTTTTTCAAGGGCTTGCTGGATCAGATCAGTCAGTTTGAGCAATGGAGAAGGCAATGGTTCTTCCTGGGCATGAGCCTTTTGGGCTACTGAAAAAACCAAAAAGGCAAGAATGAAAACGATTATGGTTTTCTTCTTCATTATCCACCCCGCTTTCTGAAGTATTTTATTTTAAACTCTTTCCGGCTGTCCTCTAGTTTTATTTCTTGATTCGTTCGAACAGATTATAAATTTCCTGAATCTTTTCATCTTTCGACTTCTGGGATTTCCCGGTAAACGCTGTTTTGACGCAGGCATTCAAATGATCTTTCAGGATATTTCTTTCAACGTTTCGGAGCGCGCCGATCGTTGCCTCGATGGCATAAAGAATATCCACGCAGTAACGTCCGTCTTCGATCATCCGGTGAATGCCGCGTATCTGCCCCTCGATCCTGCGCAGGGATACCAATTTATCTTTTTGATCCGCACCTTTCTTCATAACCCCCTCCTTGTCTATAACAAATACTAACATACCCTATGGGGGTATGTCAATCACCGTATTTCTTTTTAAATCTACTTGGATTTTAGAAAAGGAACGTTAAAATACCTTCCATGACAAATCTACTTGCGATCGAAACTTCCGGCCCGGTTCTCAGCGTTGCGGTTAAAAAAGGTAAATGGAAAACACGCGAAATGACGCTCAAGGGATACTTTCGCCATGCGGAAAATCTCCTTCCGTTAATCGATAAGCTGCTAAAGAAGGAAAGGCTCAAAATCCATCAGGTCTCCGCCTTTTTGATCGGCCGTGGCCCGGGCTCGTTCACAGGATTACGCGTCGGTTTTGCCACGTTAAAAGGGCTGATCGCCGTTGATCCAAAGCCATGTTTTGGCGCCTTCTCCATGGATCTTATCGCCGGCAACATCCCGGTTTGCAAAACCGGAGAACTCCATGTATGTTTAGATGCGAAACGTGGTAAACTTTATTCTCGTTCCTACCGTTATCTTGAAAAGATATGGAAACCTCGCGGCACGGTTGCGGTAGGTTTTCTCGAGGAAATCATCGAGCGCGCCGCAAAAGGTTCCTGGATTGTCGGAGACGGTATCACGACGGACAAACTAGATATTTTAAAACAATCGAAAAAGAAATTCTGTCTTTTACCTGAAAAATCTTGGTACCCGAAAGCTTCGACGTTGATTGAATGGTTTGGGACCAAGGATCCGAGGCTCAAAGCACTTACCAGGCCGAAAGAATTATTACCGTTTTATTTAAGAAGTTCCGAAGCTGAAGAAAGGCTGCGAAAGTAAAATGACCGAACTGGTCACCCAGCATTCATCCAAGATTCAGCATGGTTCATGGATCGAACTCCGGACGAACCATCTTCTTGAAAATCTTCAAACGCTTCGGAATCATTCCAGACAAACGGAGGTACTTGCCGTTATCAAAGCCAATGCCTACGGCCACGGCCTTTCGGAGATTGCCAATGCCCTTGCCGGCAAAGTCACTTATTTTGGCGTCGCCACTTTGCGGGAAGCCCTTGAACTCAAGGAAAATCACCCCCAAACTCCGGTGTTTCTCTTCGGTCATCTTTTAGCCCATGAAATTCCGGCCGCTTTGCTGGGCGGTATTACGTTAAGTGTTTCAAGTTTTGAAAAAGCAAAAGAGATATCAGAGCTATCCAAAGGCCTTGGCCGAAAAACACCGGTTCACGTCAAAATCGACACGGGCATGGGCCGTATGGGAATTCCGATCCGGGAAGCCCTTCCCGCGATCGAGCAAATGACTTCCATGAAGGGAATTTTGATGGACGGCATTTATATGCACTTTCCAACAGCGGAAAAGGAAGATGCCTTCCGGGAAACTCAAGTCCGCGAATTCGGACTTTTGCTTCAAACGCTTGAGCAAAAAGGGATCATCTTCCGCTACCGCCATATCTCCAACAGCGCCGCTTCACTAACCTTAAAAACACCCATCGTCAATATGATCCGCCCTGGATTGACCCTCTACGGCATTTACCCGGATGAGGGATTGAAAGAAACCGCTGTTTTCCAGCCTGTCCTTTCGGTTAAAAGCCGCATCCTTCTTGTCAAAAAAATAAATACCGGTGAAACTGTCGGTTACGGTCGTGAATTCACGGCCAAAACTCCCACAATCGTAGCCACGATTCCGTTTGGATACAGTCATGGTTATCCGTACGCGGCATGGAAAAAGGCTTCGGTGCTTTATCAGGGAAAACGCTATGCCTTGGCCGGTAAAGTTTCCATGGATTACATCACCATTAATTTTGGAAACACGCCCGTCAAGGAAGGTGATGTTGTCACGCTGATGGGTGAAGATCAAGGCGACCGGATCACGGCGGAAGATATCGCTCATTGGGCTGGCACAATCCCCTATGAGATTGTCACGCGTTTGAACAGTCATCTGCCACGTCTTGTCACGCAATAATTCACAAGCCGTCACCCGGCATACGAAGAGGTGAAACGTGATCCAATTTAAAATAAGACATATTCCGGAAGTTACTTCCACAAATACGGTTGCTTTAGAAGAAGCGAAACAAGGTGCGGAAGAAGGTCTTGTGATTTTGACCGACTATCAAACCGAAGGCCGCGGAAAGCCCGGGAATTCATGGGTTTCACCCAAAACAAAAAATCTCTTGGTTTCGATCCTTCTGCGCCCTCCCTTGTCTCCGGCCCAGGCTCCGCTTTTGACCCAGGTGGCTTGTCGTGCTGTTGCGAAAATTTTAAAGGAAAAATATGATATCGAGTCGGAATTCAAAAAACCGAACGATGTCATGGTGGATTCTAAAAAAATATGCGGGATCTTGGTGGAAGCCGCCACAACCGCCTCAAAAGTTGAGGCTGTGGTCATCGGTATCGGATTAAATGTCAATGCTACACAGAAAGACCTGCCGCCTGAAGGAATTTCAATGACTCTTATTTCCGGAAGGACGTATAATAAAATAAAGTTGCTGTCCAATATTTTGGATGAATTGGCTTTGAGGCTTCAGGAGCTTTACAAGACCGGCATGATTAAATAAATATTGTTTTATATTATGTAAATTACCTAATCATAAGTATACAGGCTGAAAAATGATCAAAAGACTCTTTGCAATTGATATCGGAAATACGGCTGCAACCACTGGTTTTTATGAAGCTGGTCGCCTAAAAAGCTTTAAATCTATAGCTTATAACGATATCCCAAAATATGCTAAAAAATACTATAAAAGTGGTAGAAAAAACTATATTGACATCATCATAAGCTCCGTAAACCCAAAAATAACAGCTTTTTTAAGAAAAAAAATTAATAAAATAAAAGATCTTCGCCTATGGATAGTTGGAGAGAATTTGCCTATAAAAATACGTCATAAATATAATAATTGCAATAGTTTAGGGATTGACAGGAAGGTCAATATCTACGGGGCCGTTAAAATGTACCGGCTCCCCATCCTCGTAATCGACTATGGAACGGCCATTACTTGCGATTATATTGACGCTAAAGGCATTTTTAGAGGAGGAATGATCATTCCTGGCCCTGAGACTGCTTTCCGCGCCCTAGGGCAAAAAGCAGCCCTCCTCCCTAAGAAGCTTGCCCTTCCCAAAAAGGCTAAATCCCTTCTTGGGCGTAGCACCCAAGATTGCATGGAAGCAGGGATCCTTTTGGGCTATGCTGCTATGACAGATGAGCTTATCCAGAGGTTCAAGCAGCGTTACAGCAAGCGGCTGAGGGTCCTTGCTACAGGTGGTTTTGCTGAAGTTATCCATCCTTACACCAGGAATATCCAAATCGTCGATCCCAGGCATTCCGTCAAGTCCCTTCTAGCCCTCTTTCGTGAGAATCACCCCTGACACCTGGAGTTCGAAAAGTCAGGCTTTGGAATTAAAAAATCAAAATTCAGACTTGATTTTTTGGATCAACTGCATAGAATAACACCTCGCTAGCACTCTTGGTTTTTGAGTGCTAACCTCAGCAGTACCTCAGAGAATTCAATCAACGGGCTGCTTCTCAGGCCCATTTTATACAGCAAAACAGGAGGTAACAAACATGGCAAAGCAACTTCTCTTCAGTGAGGAAGCCCGTCGCGCAATCCTTCACGGCGTGGATCAGCTCGCGAATGCAGTCAAAGTCACTCTCGGCCCCAAAGGCCGTAACGTCGTTCTCGAGAAAAAGTTCGGCGCTCCCACCGTCACCAAAGACGGCGTTTCCGTGGCTAAAGAAGTCGAACTCGAAGACCCGTATGAAAATATGGGCGCTCAGATGGTCAAAGAAGTCGCATCAAAGACCTCGGACGTTGCCGGGGATGGAACGACCACTGCGACAATCCTCGCACAAGCGATTTATCGCGAAGGCTTGAAGAACGTCACCGCGGGAGCGAACCCGATGGCTCTTAAACGCGGCATTGATAAAGCTGTCGAGGCCATTGTCGCCGAACTCGATAAAGTCGCAAAACCGATCGGCAAGGATAAAAAAGAAATCGCCCAGATCGCGACGATCGCTGCGAATTCCGACACCACAGTCGGAGATCAGATCGCCGAAGCCATGGACAAAGTCGGCAAAGACGGCGTCATCACGGTCGAAGAAGCCAAAACCACCGCTACAACGTTGGATGTGGTTGAGGGCATGCAGTTCGACCAGGGGTATCTTTCCCCGTATTTCGTGACGGATACCGAGCGCATGGAAGTCGTGCTCGAAGAACCTTTCATTCTTATTAATGAAAAGAAAATTTCCGCGGTTAAAGACATGCTTCCTATTCTCGAAGCCGCGGCAAAAGCCGGCAAACCGCTCCTCATCATCGCCGAAGAAGTCGACGGTGAAGCCCTTGCGACGCTTGTGGTCAACAAGATCCGCGGAACGCTGAATGTCTGCGCCGTGAAAGCTCCCGGTTACGGCGATCGCCGCAAAGCCATGCTGGAAGATATCGCTATTCTTTCAGGCGGCAAGGCGATTACCGAAGACCTTGGCATCAAGCTTGAGAATGTGACTTTGAAAGAACTCGGCCGGGCCAAACGCGTGACCGTGGACAAGGAAAATACCACGATCATCGAAGGCGCCGGAAAAAGTGCCGAGATTACCGGCCGTATCGGACAGATTAAAAAACAGATCGAAGATACGGATTCTGATTATGACAAGGAAAAACTCCAGGAACGTCTCGCGAAACTCGCGGGCGGTGTTGCGGTCATCCATGTCGGTGCCGCAACTGAAACCGAAATGAAAGAAAAGAAAGCCCGTGTCGAAGATGCTCTTCATGCCACGCGTGCGGCGGTGGAAGAAGGGATTGTCCCGGGCGGTGGCGTCGCACTTTTGCGCGCCGGCGCGGTATTAGATAGCCTGAAGCTCAAAGGCGATGAAAAGATCGGCGCCGAAATTGTCAAACGCGCCATTGAAGAACCTCTCCGTCAGCTAGCCTACAATGCCGGTGATGAAGGTTCGGTGGTCGTTCAGCACGTCATGTCCGAAAAAGGCAATATCGGGTATAACGCTGAAACCAGCGTGTTTGAAGACCTCGTCGCAGCCGGTGTGATTGACCCGAAAAAGGTCACCCGCAGCGCCCTCCAGAACGCTTCGAGCGTTTCCGGACTATTGCTCACCACGGAGACCCTTATCACAGAACTTCCCGAAGAAGAAAAGGCTCCGATGATGCCTCCGGGCGGTGGTATGGGAGGTATGGGCGGCATGGGTGGCATGGGCGGAATGGATTATTAATGACGGCATCCTTTACGGAATGAAATGAACGTAAAGGATGAGCCGGAATTAACCCCGCAAAGCGGGGTTAATGAACCCATCAATAAATAAAATATAAGGAGACAAAAAAAATGAAAGTTAGACCTTTAGCAGACAGAGTACTTGTGGAAATCCTCGAAGCTGAGGAAAAAACCAAAGGCGGCATCATTCTTCCGGATACCGCGAAAGAAGAAAAAACCGAAGGCAAGGTCATTGCCGTCGGCGCGGGAAAAACGCTTGAATCCGGAAAAGTCCAGCCGCTTGAACTGAAAAAAGGCGATCGCGTGCTTTTCGGCAAATATGCCGGCGACGACATCGTGATCGACGGCATCAAACACAAGATCCTCAAAGAAAGCGAAATCCTCGCTGTCTACGAGAAGGAGTAATCCCATGGCAAAACAAATCTCTTATTCAGAAGACGCGCGCCAGCGAATCAAGCGCGGCGTCGACATTCTTGCAAGAGCGGTCAGTGTCACGCTCGGGCCCCGCGGCCGCAATGTGGTGATCGATCGCAAATTCGGCGCGCCGCTCGTCACCAAAGACGGCGTCACGGTCGCCAAAGAAGTGGACCTGAAAGACCCGTATGAGAATATGGGCGCCCAGATGGTCCGTGAAGTTGCGGAAAAGACATCGGACAACGCAGGCGACGGTACCACGACCGCCACGGTCCTGGCACAATCAATCGTTTCCGAAGGTTTGAAGAACGTTACGGCTGGCGCGAATCCGATGGCTCTGAAACGCGGTATCGACAAAGCCTCCGCAAAGATCGTCGAAGCGGTGAAGAAACTCTCTAAAGCCATAAAAGGCAAAGAAGACATCAAAGCCGTTGGCGCGATCAGCGCGAATAATGACGAAGCCATCGGCCAGCTTTTGGCGGATGCTTTGGAAAAAGTCGGCAAAGAAGGCGTGATCACGGTGGAAGAGGCCAAAGGTCTCAAAACCGAACTTGACGTCGTGGAAGGCATGCAGTTCGACCGCGGCTATACGTCCCCTTATTTTGTCACGGATACCGAACGGATGGAAGTCGTTCTCAAAGAACCCTACATTCTTCTTTACGAGAAAAAGATCTCGACCGTGAAGGATATGGTGCCTGTGCTCGAAAAAGTGGCACGCCTCGGCAAACCGCTTCTCATCATTTCCGAAGATATCGAAGGCGAAGCGTTGGCGACCCTCGTGGTTAACAAAATCCGCGGGGTGCTTCAGGTCGCGGCTGTTAAAGCTCCTGGTTTCGGGGATCGCCGGAAAGCCATGATGGAAGATGTTGCCATCCTGACCAAGGGGAAATTCATTTCCGAAGATCTTGGCATCAAATTGGAAAATATCGAACTCGACATGCTCGGCACGGCCCAGCGTGTGGTGATCGATAAGGACAATACCACGATCGTCGGCGGTGCGGGTTCTCAAAAGGATATCAAGGCCCGCTGTGAACAGATCAAGTCGCAAATCGAGAAATCCGATTCCGACTATGACAAAGAAAAACTCCAGGAACGTCTCGCGAAACTTTCCGGCGGCGTGGCCGTTGTCAAAGTCGGCGCGGCGACCGAAATCGAGATGAAAGAAATGAAGGCGCGTATTGAAGACGCGTTGCACGCGACCCGTGCCGCCATCGAAGAAGGGATCGTCCCCGGAGGCGGTGTCGCGCTTCTGAGATCGATCTCCGCTTTGGAGGATATGAAACTGACGGGCGATGAAGCCACCGGTGCTCAGATTGTGCGCCGCGCGCTTCAAGAACCTGCCCGCAAAATCGCCCACAACGCCGGCGCGGACGGTTCGGTCGTTGTGAAAAAAATCCTCGAAGGCAAAGGCTCTTTCGGATTCAACGCTCAAAACTGCGAATTCAGTGACCTGGTCGAAGACAAGGTCATTGATCCGACCAAGGTGGTCCGCATTGCAGTGGAGAATGCCTGCAGCATCGCGGGGCTTATCCTTACCACGGAATGCGTGGTCGCAGAAAAGAAAAAAGAAGTGAAGGAAGAGGATAAGAAGAAATCCTCGAATTATTCCGGCAGTATCGAATAAGCTTTTTAGTTAACACCCGGTGTTAAGCCTCGTGTGGGGACGAGACAGAACACCGGGTGTTCGTTTGCCTAAAAAGGGACAGGCCGTTTATTTCGCCTGTCCCTTTTATTTCTAACCCTCTTTTTTTACAGCAAAGCGTATTATCGCGTCAGTTCTGGCATGATCTCCCGGAAAAGGACCGTCCCCGTCCCAGAACCGGCTACGCCATGGTTGGCCTGAGTCAGACTTAGTCCTTCTTGCGAGGTATGTGTCTCAGAAGACGCGGAAATGCTTGACGTCTGCACTTGTCGGCCCTTCGCCTGAGTCTTCCCGGACACAACCTTTTTGGATTGCTTGGAATCGTCGGAAAACAAACTGCTTCGGGTTTTTCCCTTAGAGTCTTCCTCATCCGAGATTAGCACTTCATGACGTCTTGAGAAACCCTCGGTCGCGAAGATCTCACGCGGTATATTTTTCATCTGTTTTTTGAGTGAAACAGCCGCCTGAGGTAAATCCTGGATCTTTTGAGAGCTCCCAACCGCTGGATTTTCGAAAAACTGCTCAGCCCCCGTGGCAATATTTTTGATGGTCATCGTGGCAATCAGCAAACTATCTGAAGTGTACGTGAAATGGTACCGGAGACCATCAAGATCAAACATGGTGATATTCCGGTTTGAGTCCATTTGCACGGGAGAATGCCCCACCGGCACCCCATCGCGATAAATCGGTATTTGGTTATCTTCGGAATTGAATGCGAGGATTTCCATCAGCAAAAGCATGGTCCTCAATCCGATGAACGAACCTTCCTTGGCCTTTGAAACCCAGAGCTCCCAATTAGCTTTCATCTCCAGCATCATAAAAGCTCCAAATTCAGCCATGTTTTCACTCCAGTATGTGCTTGCGTAGGCCGTTGGTCTATCTTGCGCATTGCCCAAATTAAAGAGCGCTTCTTGCATCCATAGTTTTTGAGACAAAAACTCCGGCCTATAAAGCTTATAACTATGCCACAGCTCATGAAAAAAAATATATTTGCTATCACTCGTCCAAATCATTCCGAAGTGGCGGCCTATCTCATTAAAATTTCCACGTGAATACGGCCATAAAATAATATTCACCAAGTGCCCGGTCATAGCCACGGGAAGCTGCTCTAAATTCATCTGAACCCTTCGCACTTCTGCATCACCCGGAATACCCGCATGGCTTTGTACAAGAACACCATAAGCTTTGAGAACATCCTTTTGCGCAGCGCTCAATCCAAGCAAGCGGGACACTTCATCAATCTGAGCAGGCGTTGAGGCTAAGACCGCTAACGTTGCACGAAAATCATGCCAGGCACTACTGTTAGAACCTTCATACAATTCATTTAACCGCGCTATCATATCGCTATGATCTCGGCAGCGGTTCAATAATGCTTCAAACACTGTTGTTCTCGCGGGGTTTTGAGAACCTAAGGGATACAGCCCGTCTAAAATACCCCCGACAACTCCGAGATATCTTGAAAAAACAGCCCTTTGTGTTGTTGCGTCAAAGTTAGGGAGCTGATCGACGCGAAAAAAATCAAAGAGACTCTCCAAAGATGGGGTAATTTCCAAAACATCGTTCTTCTCCCAATTTTTCAAAATAATGTGTGCCATAATACTAAGCGCCGCGCCACGGATATAAGCGGTAACTTCAGCCACAACTGAATCTGTGGTATAAGCATCACCCGCCACATAAAAATTGCGCGCATACCAGTTCATCGCTTGAGCGAAAACCTTCAGATCTTGCCAGGATAACGAATCATACCCCTCAAAAAATTTTGCCTTCAGAAAAAAGACGTGGACATCACCATCTAAATACTTTAAAGAGTCGTCATCTCCAAGGGCTACAAGACCCGTCAAAGAATTGCCCTCCAAGTAAAACTCCACGAAACCTTTAGCGCCTGCAATGGAAGCAGAAAGCATTTTCTTCTGAAACGAACCGATCCGTTGTCCATTTTCATAGACATCACCATTGTCCCGGCCAAGATCAAAATGCAGGGTCCTGAGGATTGTTTGCCCTGTCGCTGGATCGATCACACGAACCTGGACATCCACTTCTTGGATGGGTGAAATCACATTCCCCTGGGCATCCCTCCATGTCGGAACATTTTGGGGACCAAGCGAAGGATTCGTGGTATAGCTCCCCATGAAACTTCCACCCGCATCATAAAACTTAGTAATAACCGAATCGCCCGCAACATTCGTGCGCACCAAGGCGACACCTCTCACCACTCCCGTGCCCAAAATACCTTGAGCCTGGGCCAACAGCTCTGGAGACGCAGGGATTTCCCGTGCGACTTCCATTCCGTTGGCATCCCTCCATGTCGGAACATTTTGGGGACCAAGCGAAGGATTCGTGGTATAGCTCCCCATGAAACTTCCACCCTCATCATAAAACTTAGTAATAACCGAATTGCCCGCAACATTCGTGCGCACCAAGGCGACACCTCTCGCCACTCCCGTGCCCAAAATACCTTGAGCCTGGGCCAGCAATTCGGGCGAAGCTTGAATCTCCCGCACTGCCTCAAGCTCTGCCACCTGGGTCAATAAATCGGCGAGGTTTTTGTATTGGACGGCGACGAGCCCGTCATGAATATCCGGCAGTTTGACCTTTGCTTCACTCCCAGTGATGCCTACAATTTCTGAGAGCTTTTTTCCTGCAGCATCCGTGCGAGTGATTACCGCAAGAATGATCTGATCAAGAGTCTGTTCACAGACCCCTTTCACCACACAATTAATCTGCACATGCATAACAAGATATTGAAACTGACTGTTCGCGGTCACATTCCCATTCGCATCTTTATCTATCACAATCTGGATGTGATATTGGTCGTCTGCCATGTTGGTGACCATGATATCCCGGGAAGTATTGATGCCCGTATCCGGACGGAAATAATCGATATGAACTTTAACAAACCGAACAATTCCGTCACTGAATTCATATTTAAAAGTGAGTTGCTTGAGAGGCAGTATTGTTCGCTCAGCGCATATATTACCGTCACACACCGGCGTCGGATCACCGTCATAGATCAGGACGGAATGAAGACGATCACCTTCATATCTTATCTCTACAAAATAGTTATCGCCGATATGGAAACTACCGGATCCTAAGATATAGCCAACCGTCACTAGATTTTGCGTGCAAATGACGCCTTCGGGACATGGCGAACCCATTAATTCGCCTAATTTGTAATGGATCTCGCCCGGGAGTTGATTTTGTCCAAGCGGATCAACCAGATTGACCGTTCCGGCCAGCAGCTTTACACTCGGATCGATCGTGACTTTAGCGGTGAGATGCTCAAGATCCACCTCAATCTTGATCAAGCCCTGTTTCACTAAATCGTCCACCATGGCCTGCGTGAAACCAAACGTATTCACCAACCCGGCTTTTACGGCTTGCCGAATCGCCTGCACCGCAGGAGGAAGTATTTCCTGTTCAGACTTCCGGACCTGCTCCAGAAGCTTGGCATAATCTGAAAAGTTCACAGTCCAAGACTTACCGTCCGCCAAGACAACATCGGCCGTATAGGAGGTCTCCCAACGAACCAGCGGCATCAAAGCATTTGCCGGACCTTGGGAATGGATGGCTAGATCCGCTCGTCGAATTTTCCGGATTGTAGATAAAAGTTGTCCTTCCGCATCCGTGCGGCGGATCGAATCAAGCTGCACCACGGCCGAAGAAGGCGCGCAGACAGCTCCCGCCGTACAGACGGCTGCCAAATATTTAAATGTGCTGGTCACTTGAAGCTTTCCGTTAGGATCATATTCCCGGATGCTCAGGATATGATCGTTCCCGTCGGCCAATTCCCCGATCTCAAACTCAAGTTTTGAAATCGCGCGGCCGTCGTGATAAACCACCGTTATGAGTAAATACACCGGGTTATGATCTTCCGGGATGCTTGCGATTAAGTTATAGGTCACGGTCCGGTCCAGAACCACGTCGCAGGTGAAATCCCCCGCTTTGCAGACGATCATGGGCCTGGGTTCTCCGGGCTTGTAACCCCGGTACCAATCGACCTTGCTAAGTAAGCCGTTCCCATAAGTCGCGAGACCCCGCGCTCCGTTCCAATTCACAATACGGGCATTAAGGATCACAGCGCCACCGCCAATGCATTTTTCGCCGGACTTACATATCTTCAATTGCGCCCACTGGTAGGTGATCGACTTGGGAAGTCCCGAAGCTCCGGTTGGGTCAAAAAGGTTCACGTTTTTCAAGCCGTCGTACTGACTGCGCAATGTTTCGGAAAAACTCACGACCACGGTCCCTTTAGCCGCATCCTCGTTGATCTTGATCAGGCCTTCTTTTAACCACACCTCAAGCTGTTTCGAATCGATCCCCAAATTTTTCAAAAGATCCGCTTTCACCGCCGCCACTTCAGGTGTGATCCGCACTTCAGGATTTCTTTTCTCGATATAGGAAGCCACAAGAACAAAATCACCGTTTCTCGCGGGACGATACCAATTGACCTGAACGTTAGGTTCGCTCTCAGTCCAAGAAACGCGCTTCTGGCCTATTAAATTCCCTTTAGCGTCATAGTAAGAAGTGTTGTCGCTGCAGTGGGCCGGAATGCTCGTTGTGCACAGACCTTCGCTTGATTTCGTGGCAGGCTTTTGTTTCAAAATATCTTTAACTTCCTTGGCCTCCTTTTCATCTACCGAAATACGGTCCAAAGTCGGGTCCTCAGGCTTCGGCGTTGGTAGGAGCTTCGGTGTCGGTGCTGGGACCGGCTGAGGCTCCGGCATACGCACCGAATCTTGTGTTACGGACGAAAGCGGATTGTTTTTCGTTAGAAAATCAATGCTGTTGGATTGCGCCGGAGCGGGCGTGGCGGCCGACAGGTTCGTCAAAGCCGAAACGGAAGCGGGCACACTTTTCTCCTTTGCTATATTATTAAGATCGGTGGCCGCCCATCCTGGGGGCGCGATCTGGGTAAAAGTCAAAGTTAATACGGCGATCACTGCGACCATTTTGTTGTAATTGAGAGTTTTCATGTTAGTTCCCTTCTTGGAACGATCGGTTATTTTTAATGCATTTAGGGCATAGATCTGAGAAATATTGAAAAGCCATACTCGTGGAGATCAAAACACACCCGCATAAAACACAATGATGCATATAGCGCGGAGTCATAAAAGCATTGACCCGTGCGGACAATCTTGCAGCCATTCTCGGTTCTTCTTCCGTTTGTCCTATTCTGTTTGTTTCATGTTTCATCTTTGTTTCTCCCTAAAGATAGCTTGCTTTAAACAACCGAAACCTTCCAAGTAATAGCGATAAGCGGTCAAAAAAGACCAAAAAAAAAGCCAAACGGGGCAATAAGTGGTCGAAAAAGAACAATAAGTGGGCAAAAAAGAATAAAAAAAGCAGCCAATAAAGAACAATCATTAACCAAAAAGGAAAAAAAATAGTCAAAAAAGGCTAATAAACGATCAGAAAAACAAGGATATGAGAAAGACATGATTTAAATATAAAAACTAAGGGGCAGGCATTGATTGATTGCCTGTCCCCTTTTATTTTAAACAAAAAGGCGGTATCGGTTTTCCCGGTACCGCCTTTTTACTTCCTACCACCGACGTCCCTGCCTTATTGCTTGAACTGAATTCCTTGAACAGGCGCTTGATCTAAGGCCTTGGCTTTTTCCACTAATTGAATCAGTTCCTGTCGATAACCATCCTTGTCTTCGCTACTGAGATTTTTCAGCGTATCTAATACCTGCTGATAGCTCGCATTGCCTTTGAACTGGGACTTGCGGAGGATCAAACCGAATTCCGCGACTGCACCGGCTAGCTCTAAATTCTCGGAATAAATCTTGGCCTTAAGCACCTCTGCATTCAGAACCTCAGTGATGAGCTTGCTTTGCTCTCCGTCCGGCTCTTTGTAGCGCAACTTGACGGTCAACAACTCGTCGCTTTTCTTGACCTGGGCTTGCTGATACTTCAACGCGTCCACGGATCCGGGTTCTTCTTTGGAACCCGCCGGAATGATTTCATAAAGCGCCGTGACCGTATGCCCGGCTCCCAACTCGCCCGCGTCTTTTTTGTCATTATTGAAATCTTCAGCCGCGAGCATCCGTTTTTCATACCCAATCAAGCGATAGGCCTTGACCTGCGCGGGATTGAACTCGATCTGGAGTTTCACGTCCTTCGCGATCGTGAAAAGCGTGGACCCGAGTTCCTTCACCAGTACTTTCTGGGCTTCCATAATGGAATCGATATAAAAGTAGTTACCGTTGCCCTTATCGGCCAGCTGTTGCATCTTCGAATCTTTGATATTCCCCGCTCCGAATCCGAGCACCGTCAGGAAAATGCCGTCCGCACGCTTAGATTCGATCAGGCGTACCATCTCTGCATCGCTGGATGCGCCGACATTAAAATCTCCGTCTGTAGCAAGAATGACGCGGTTATTGCCGCCTTTGATGAAATTCTCTTTGGCGATCTGATACGCAAGTTGAATCCCTTGGCCGCCCGCGGTCGAACCGCCGGCGCGCAAATTCTCGATCGCCATCAAGATCTTGCTCTTTTCCGAGCCGGGCGTCGATGGCAGAACCAGTCCTGCATTCCCTGCATAGGTCACGATCGCGACCTTTTCCTTGTCACTCAGCTGATTCGTCAGTTTCGCGAATGCGGTTTGCAGGAGCAGTAGTTTGTTCGGTTCATTCATGGAACCTGACACATCGATCAAAAATACCAGATTGCTCGGCGGCAGGTTCGCGGTGTCGAGTTCCCTTCCTTTGAGCCCTATCAAAACGAGATCATGGTCCGTCTTCCACGGACATTGACTGACTTCAGTCGAGATCGAGAATGGATCGCTTCTCTCGGGTTTCGGATAGTTGTATCGGAAGTAATTGATCATCTCCTCGATCCGAACCGCATCCTGAGGAGGCATGGTGTTGCTGTTCAAAAACCTTCTGAGATTGCTGTAGGATGCCGTATCGACATCGATCGAAAAAGTAGAAAGCGGGCTTTCCGTCACCTTCTTGAAAGACAGCTCCTCGACCTTGTTGTAGCCTTCCGTATTCCCTGGCTGGGTCTGGTTGAACTGCCATGGCGCTTGCGGAATCGTAGTCATGTAAGCCTGATCTGCAACTTCACGCAGAACCGTCCTTGACTCAGCAACACGCATTTCACTTTTGATCCCCAAACTTGCCATCATGGGTTTCCCAACTGCTTTTGAAACACTAGGCTTGTTTAAATTGACGGGAGCTCCCGTCGGAACAGCTAAATTCTGGACCTGCTGTTTAAGTTTCTCCATAGGCCTTCCGGGCGAGCCTAATTTTTGGTCAACGCCTTTTGACTGCTCAGACATATACGGCATATGCGTGACCACGACAAGTGCCAGCACTGCAACCACCAAACTGCCCGCAAGTTTGAAATTCATGTTCAATTTGTTGAATAGACTTTTCATGGAAAAGCCCTCTCTTTCTCCTATATTTTGAAGCCTTTGCACAAGGTCCGGGGAAAGGAACTCCTCTTCCCACCGATCCATGGCTGCTGAAATTTTTTTCAGGTCATGGGCATAACGCCGGTAAATTTCGTTCTCTCGGATACTCTTTTCCGCCAACTCTTTTTCTTCAGGAGTCGCCTCACCGTCCATCCATGCCGAAATTGCTTGCCGGATCATTTCATCTTTATTCATGACTGCACCTCCTGAAGCAATGAGCCAAGATCCTGTCGTAATTGCTCTCGTGCGCGAAAAATAAGAACTTTCACATTTTCTAAAGTATGTCCCGTAATTTTACTGATTTCTTCATAAGAAAGCGCGTGATAGCCGCGAAGGATTAGGGTTTCTTTTTGGGAAACAGGCAGGTTTTGAATCGCATTTTTAATCTGCATGGCGACATCTTTTTGATGCGCTTCCTCATCCGGTGTTTTTATGTCCGGGATTTCCCATTCACTGTTTTCTTCAGAAGCTTTCTTGAAGGAAAGAGAAAAGATATTTTTCCGCCTTCGTAGTCTTGAAATACAGGCATTCCTCGCTATGGTGTAAAGCCATGTCGAAAACTTTGCCTCCGGCTGATAGGAGGTCCCCGACTTCATCAAGCTCAAAAAAACATCTGCCGTCGCGTCCTCTGCATCCGCTCGGTGCCCGAGAAATCGAAGCGCAAAATTGAAGATCTTCTTTTGATAACGCCGGAAAATCACCGACATCGCTTCCTCTTCCCCTTCCTGATACGCTTTCATCAACTCTTCATCACTCTGTTCCATCGTATCCATGGCTCCCTTTCTTCTACCTCTTTAAACGTCCTCAGCCGGTCAAAAGTTACAAAAAAAGATAGTTGCTTTAACTTGTTAATTGACAAAAGGTTATAAAAATATGAAGTGGGCAATAAAGGGACAGGCCTTCAGATTCTAGGATCTGTCCCTTTTTAGAGATTCTGCTGGCGTTGTTTGCGAAGGGTTTTGTCAAGTTGTTCTTGAGAGATTACGGAGTCTTCGACAAGAAGTTCACCAATTTTTTTCTTCTTCTTGGGTTCCTTCGGTAATGTAAAAATGAAGCGAGAACCCTGTCCGAGCTCGCTTTCAACCCACATCCTGCCGCCATGAGCTTCCACAATGCTCTTGGCGATGGTAAGGCCTAAGCCGGATCCCTTGTCAGCGCTTTTTGTCGGTTTACCGAATTGTTCGAATTTACTGAATAATTTAGCAATATCCTCTTTGGAGATGCCGGGGCCGGTATCCTCCACCGCACACAGCGCCTCTTCTCCAAGGTTTTTCACTTCGATGGTAATGCTCCCTCGATCGGTAAATTTTACGGCATTGCTCAGCAGGTTCATCATCACTTGATTGATTTTCTCGGAATCCGCTGTCACAAAGAGTCCTTCTTCCGGGAATTTCTCAAACATCTGAATCCCTTTCTTAGTCGCCCTCAATTCAACCCCTCGTCGGACTTCCCGAATCAAGACCGGAAGATCAAAAGACTCCATATGCAGTTCAATTTTTCCCGCCTCGATTTTGGCAAGATCCAGGAGGTCATTGGTAATATGAATCAGCCGCTCCGAAGTTTTCTTCACCATTTCTAAATAAGGTTTCTGCTCAGTTACCACCGTCCCTACCAAGCCATCCAGGATCAGAGAGGACGCCTCACGGAGTATCCCCAAAGGATTACGAAGTTCGTGCGCTACGATTGAAACAAAATCAGTTTTTAACCTGTTCAGCTTTTCCAGCTCACCGTTTTTCACCTCAAGCTCCTGATAAAGCGACTTGATCCCGTCATTTGCCTTCTGCAACCCCCAGGACTGCGCTTCCAACTCCAGCATGCTTTTTTTAAGATCGTCTTCCATCCGTTTACGCTCCGTAATATCTTCTTTGACGGCAAGAAAATGAGTGATCACGCCTTGAGCATCCCGTATCGGCGAAATGGACGCGAATTCCCAGTAAAGCTCGCCGTTTTTCTTTTTGTTATGAAACTCTCCGCGCCACTCTTTCCCTGAGGTGATAGTTTCCCATAATTCCTTGTAAACACTGGAAGGTTGTTCTCCAGATTTTAAAACACGCGGATTCTTGCCTAAAGCTTCTTCTCGAGTATAACCGGTAAGCTCCACAAATTTTGGATTCACGTACTCAATAACTCCGCTAAGATTGGTAATCACGATCGTCGCCGGACTTTGCTCAACTGCCTGGAAAAACTGGCGAATTTTTTCATCTGCAATTTTTCGCTCTGTAATATCAAAAATAGCTCCTTCAAGATAAAGAAGGTCCCCAGAGGAAGAAAAAACTGCTCTGCCTTTTTCATAAACCCATTTTATCTTTCCATCCGATCGAACAATCCGGTATTCAATTGCGTAAGGATTCTTCCCTCCAACACCCTCCTGGACCATCTGGTTAACCAGCTTTCGGTCTTCGGGGTGGATGATGCTGGTATAGCTACGAACCTGATTGAGAAGAAAATCCGAGACCGGATAACCTGAAAGTCTTTCCACTTCCTCGCTGATAAATTCCATGGTCCACTGTTCGTCATTTTTACGGCGATAAGCGACGCCTGGAAGATTGGCAACCAACGTCCGGAAACGTTCCTCACTCCACCGGAGCGCTTCTTCGGCCTGCTTTCGTTCGGTAATATCCCAAAGAATGCCGTTGATGATTTGAGGATTACCGGCATGGTCACGAATCAATACCCCCCGGGAAGAAATGTCATGAATACTTCCATCAGACCAGATCACACGATACTCGGGTTCATAGGGAATGCCTTTCACAATGGTATCCACCAAAGCCGCCTTTAGCTTTTCACGATCCTCCGGGTGTACCTGATGAAAGAATTCCTCGGCTGTACCGCCAAAAGTGGATGGGTGGATCCCTAAAAGAAAACATGTTTGATCATCAAAGATGCGTTTTCTTTCGGCAATATTAAATTGCCACACTCCCATACGCGCTGATTGCAATGCGAGATCAAGTTTTGCCTTGTTGAAACGCAAAGCCTCTTCCGCCCTTTTCTGAGCGGTAATATCAATGTGAGTCCCAAACATCTTTAAAGGCTTACCCTCTTGATCCCATTCGATGACCTTACCCCGATCGGCAATCCAGACCCAAGAACCATCCTTGTGCTTCATCCTGAGTTCGTGTAAATAATGTTCCGATGCCCCCTGAAAATGCTTCTGCAAAAGCTTATGAGCTTCTGCCAAATCCTCCGGATGAGTCAATCTCTCCCATGTCTTGATACTGATAGGCTCTAGTTCTTCAAGGGTATAACCCATCATGGCCGCCCAACGATCGCTGAATAAAACCTCACCTGTTTGCACATTCCATTCCCATGTGCCGGCATCGGTCCCCACGATTACGTTTTGAAGTCTTTCTTTTTCGTTTTTTAAAGTTTTTTCGCTTTTTCGAAGAAGTTCCCGATCTTTAATATGGAAAAATGTCCAAAGCGTCAAAATGCTGAGAACGACACCCATAAACGCGGTAATAACCCATCCGAGAAGAACAAAATGAAAAACACTGCGGAGAGGCCCAAGAAGAACCAGGGACCAGCCTGGAAGCTCTGCTATGGGTTGTTGGAAAAATTCGTGCTGTTCTTCCCGAAAGCGGATTTTTTCGCCGTCCCGAAAACGGGAAGAAAAAACGGGCTTAAAAGAGGGAACATTAAATTGCCTCGAATTTTGAAGTGCGCGTTGTTCTTCACTGGTGAGCGGCCATAATGTTTTCAAAGCCATGCGCGGATCCCCGGACACAAAAATCACACCTTCGGGACTGACCAAGAACGAATGCTCATACGCGGCAAGAATGCCTTTGGCGGCCTCCACCCTCTTTTTGATGGCAGCAACTCCTACAATCTTGCCAAGACTGTCTTTAACGGCACGAGCCGCATAAAAACCACGCTCCTGGTCCGTCATGCCTGTCGCCATGTAAATGGAGGGTTTTTCTCGAAGCGCTTCCTGAAAATAAGGCCGAAACGCATAATTTTTCCCGGCAAAGCTATTGGAATCATTTCGGTTCGAAGAAGCAATCACATTCCCCTGGAGGTCCAAAAGATAACAAACCGAAAAATCAAGATTTGTGTTGTAGCGGTCTAAAACAGAATTGGCATTCTCAATATTCACGGAAGTTGGATCGAGGAGTGCGGGAAGGATCCAGGGAGACCCCGCCATAGCACCGACTGCATTCTGTAAAGAATGGAGTTCATTTTGAACACCGGTCGCCATGGCCTCCATCGTGTCTTCACTTTGCCGGCGGAGGTACCCTTCTCCGATTCTTTCAAGAAAGTGCACCAATAGAAAACCCGAAGCAAGAGTCACCAAAAAAAGGATGATTGGAAACGCAAGCGAGATATTTTTAATCCGAACAAGATGCGGCGTCTTCATAGCCATGACTTTCTAAGAGATCTAGACATCGGTGAAAATTTATGCATCACAGAGGAATAAATCCTTTCATAGATTAAGAACACGAGAAGCACCCGGCATTCATCACACGAGCCCCTTTTCCAAGAAGATCTTCTTTACGGCTTTTACCAGAACAGCCATGCCAGAAGTTTTCACCACAAAATCATCGGCCCCCATTTTACGAGCCCTGACTGGATCGATAGCGTCAAGCTTTCCGGTCATGACAATCACGGGAGGCGGATGGGGTTGGAACATCTCTTTGATCTTGAAGCAAACATCAAAACCGGAAACTTTCGGCATCACAACATCAGTAATCACAAGATCAGGGAGCACCTCACAAGCCTCCTGAAGAAAATTTTCAAAATCCAAATCCGTGAATGTCTTCACTTCATAGCCTTCGGCCTCCAGGGCGATCCCGATCACTTCCAGAGTTGGCGGGTCATCATCAATGACCCAAATATTTTTCTTCATGAAATCATCTCTCTCTTTCCTTTATCTGTTTTAAAACCTCGTCTCCATTCTTATGAGCATCGCCATAACACCTGAATGACAGGCGCTTTTTGCGCCAGCACTCACCGTATCGGACTTGATGTCCGTCTACGATAGTGTATAGGTTTGCGGCACTATACTGTCCAACTTTTTATTCTTAATTATAGGATAGTTTGGGCTGTCCTAGCATCATTAATAAAATCAATGAAAGAAAGCCAAGGCTTTCAACCCTTAAAATCAAATAAGGGACAGTATAGATACGGGATTTTTTAGCATATCTTGAGTTGAGTCAGCGTGAAATAGCGTACGCCTTTTAATACGGTAAAACAAATCTTCCCGTGGAGAGGGATCATCCGGAAGGAGGTCCTGAAAAAGCAAAACCGGCACTCTGAGGGGGAGCAAAGAGTACCGGTTTTTTTACTGCACTTACTCAGCCAAAAAGGCCTATCAAATATCAACGTTCATCTGCTCTTCTGTTCATAATATGCTTGAAATTCCTGAAAAAGGCGAAGGAATAACGATAAGCGGTCTTTAAAAAGCGATAAGCGGTAAAAAAACAGGGGTAAGCGGAGAGAAGAAAGTTATTTTTTAAAAAATCCTTCGGGCAAGCACTACTTTTTTTGATCCCTTTAATTTGACGTAACAATCCGGACAAGACATCTGAAAATGCCTACAATTGACATCGGAGCATACGATAATGCGTGCACAGTCAACGCAATGATGAAGGTGACAAATATGGGTCGGCGGAATCCTCGTTCCGGAGCGTTGGGCAATGACCAATTCCGTCCACCAGGGTAATTTTACATTGGGAAATCCTTCTAAATTGTTCCATTTTTTTGCCTTTTCATTGTCTTTTTCCATTTTTTTCCTCTACAACCTTCCAATTCAACCTTAGCACTTTCAAAATTATTTTTCAATACCGTGATCCATAGTATTCCTTAGCAAAAAATAGCATCCTTAGCAAAATATATTTTATTTGATCTAATAAAAATATAGGATCTCCCAGGAGATACTATAAAAATTTAAAAACTTGCCTACGGCGTGGCGATTTTCCTCTATGAAAAATCTCAGACAGGTTTGTTTATGGAACTTTATTTTTTAAAAACTATCTTCATCGGGAAAGAGAAAACCTTTCTAGAGACTATGAAAATACCTAGGTCATATCTGCTTTAAAGATGCCCCAGGATAGGGAAAAGTCGAATAATCATTATTTTTAGGAAAAGGACGAATTGGGCAGAGCCATTTTAAAAAAGAAAAACTTAGGATATCAATGTCTTCAAGAATCTGGCGTTTGCAATTGCCAAGAATCGATCTTATTTTCGGGGCATAGCGACTGAGTAGAAGGATGCATTCTGTGGCGTTATTTCAAGATTGACGACGAACCACGGGGCGGGACGCACACATCTATACATAGAGACTTCCTGAGAGTCCGGGCATACTGTTCGGGATTTGGATTTTTAATGAGCTCTATGAGGGTATCACAACCAGGGGAAGATCACTTCTCTGCTTCCGGATAGCAAGAAAGCGAAACTTGCTATCTCAGCAGAGGATCTTTTAAGCTTTAGAGACAGTTTCAAAAGGATCTTCTGATTTCCGGACAGGATCTTCTAACCTTTGGAGAGGATCTTCGACAAGAGTATTGATCTTGCTTATAAGCTCCCGATAAGCTGGAGCATCATATTTTTCGTGATCCTTTTTCCTTTTCAGAATTTCAAAATATAAAACGCTCATACCTTCTCCTTTTCTGTCGCTTTGGTTTTGTGCAGTATATCTTTTTCTATCATCCTCTGCACCTATTTCTTTATTTCCCATCGGCACCTTTTTCCCCTACTTTAATAAGATAATCGGGATTCCCTAAAAGAACGAAGGAATAGCGACAAGAGGTCGGTAAAAAGGGATAAGCGGTCGAAAATAGGTCGTCAGAAGCATCGTTTACAGAGGGAAAAACCGGGAAGAAGAGACTTCCGAACGGTCAGCCCTTACCAGCTACCTAAAAGCGCTTTGATATGCTGGGCGTAGCGACGGGAAAGGGGGATCTTGGCCTGTTTCGGATCTTTCAAGGTGATTTCGAAATTTCCGTTAAACAAAGGCGTTACTTTTTCAATTTTACTTAGGTTTACGATATATGCTTTGTGGGTTTGGGCATACTGCGGGGCATTGAGGTTCTGAATGAGTTCTTTGAGAGTGCTGTTAATGATAAATTCACCATGATGACTGTACGCAAATACCTCCGCGAGATGGGCATAAAAATAACAGATCTCGGTTAGATCTAGAACGATCCTTTCCTTGGAATTTCTGCGGTGCCCGACGACTTTTTGAAGCATGCCTTTTTGGATGAGGGTGTCTTCCAAAGCAATGAGCTTGCCTTTAAAAATCTCCTTGGTTTTCAAAATCTCCTTGATGCGATCCAGAGTTTTTTGAACACGCTCCGGTTGATACGGCTTCAAGATGTAGTCGATGGCATTCATATTGAAAGCATCGATCGCGTACTGATTGAAAGCCGTGGCAAAGACAATCCTTGGCGGATTTTCCGAGCTGGCAAGATGACTCGCCACTTCCAGCCCGTTCGGTCCCGGCATTTCAATATCCAGAAAAACCACCTCCGGTATTTCTTTTTCGATCTTCTGCAAAGCCTCGCTGCCGTTCGTCGCCATATCGATCACTGTGAAATCCCGATCCTGCATCACAAGTCTTTTGAGTTCCTCGCGAGCAAGGGCCTCATCGTCCACCACCATAACCCGAATCATTTCTGGCCTCCTTTATTTAAGGGAATATCAATTATCGCGCTGGTGCCGACCCCTGCTTCGGTTTTAAAGGAAAGTTTTGCCGCGCCGGCAAAAAAACGCATAAGTCTTTGATAAATATTCCGGACCCCGATTCCCAAACCTTCCACGGCTGTTTTCTCGCCTTTGAGCATCCGGTCAAAAAATGAAGGATCGGATACGCCAACACCGTCATCAGCAATCTCGATATGAAGCATACCTTGACGCTCCGAGGCCTTGATCCAAAGTGTCCCACCCTCTTCTTTTTTGCGAATACCATGTCCAATGGCATTTTCGACCAAGGGCTGTAAAACCAAAAGCGGAATTTTCACATCCCATGCTTTATCATCAAGGTGAATCTCCTTGCAAATTTTCAAGCGCTCCTGAAAACGGGCTTTTTCAATCTCAAGATAGGAATCAATAAAAGCCATCTCCTCGCGAAAAGTCACGGTTTCATCTTCCCGTTTCAAAGTATGTCTTAAAAAATCCGACAACCGGAAAAGCAGCTGCTGGGCTTGAAGAGCATTTTCCCTGCCGCAGATCGCTGAGATCGTATTGAGGGCATTGAAAAAGAAATGCGGTCTTAATTGCGCCTGTAAGAAAAGAAGTTTTGTCTTTAAAAGTTCATTCTGAATATCCCGGCGTGCCTCTTCGCGAAGAATTCCGCCGATTACACCCGTCAAAAGCGCAACGCCGCAGCCTTCTAGAATAGCGAGGAAACTGATGCTAAAAACCAGATATTGCACCTCAAGATAAGCGCGCAAAGGAAGATAAACGATCGCACCATGCAGAAGTCCTACTAAAAAACCGCTGAAAAACCCGAGTTTTGCCGAAGATTGAATACTGGTGAGCTTTTTATGAAAAAGACCCCCTAAGAGCCCGGCAACAAGCACGATAAGAAGATAAGGTGACAAGGCTGGTTTCAGGAGCCACCTGAAGATCAACGCACCCATTCCGGAGGAAATCCCAACACCGAACCCGCCCAAAAGACCGCTGGCGACAATTAAAACCAATTGAACATCAAAAAAAATCCAAGCGGATTCTCCATAACGGGAAAGATCGAATATCGCCGAAAGGACAGAGAAAAAAATCGTCAGCGCGGATAACAAGACCTTGCCGAAAATAGACAGACGGTCTTTTTTTAGCATGGCCTTGAAAAAACCCCATTGCACAAAAAAATACGCCAAAAGGGCCAAGATGGCATAATGCTGGATCACGTCCAGATAGATTTCAAGCCATTCCAGCTTAAAATTAGTCTTGAGACCCCGGTCTTTGGTCGCTTTTAATGCTTCAAAATCAGAAAACGCTTCCGTCAAAACGCGGTCCGCTTGCTCTAAGTCGTTTTTTAAAAGGGCCTGGCTGGCTAGTTTAACCTTGGGAAGGATATGAAAAACATCCTCCTGGTAAACATGGTATTCTTCAGTGAGAGAGATTGCTTTTTCATATTTTGCGAGAACTTCTTCTTTGGAAACCTGTCCGGCTTGCAAAAAAGGAACACAAATGGTCAGAAGAGCAAAACCCAAAAAGGTTGTAAAAAATAAACTATGACGATGCACGGCGCCTCGTTGCGATGTTATTTTGAGGTGGCTGCTACCAGTTTCACTATGGCGTACTCACCACCCGCTTCATCAGGAAGCGGAAGGTAAGCATCATGGATCTGGTCATTATATCGGACCTTCAAGTTTTTGGCTTTAGCTTCTGCGTAGAGGCGCTCAACTTTTTGGCGAGTTTGGGTAGCTTGTTTGATCACTGAGGGAGTCATATATTTCTGGTATAAAAGCCATCGCATGAAGGGGTGAAGGATTTTCGGCGGATTCATCAACGCGTGAGCCGCCGCCACTTCTTTACCAATCACAACCGAGTCTATGGTGATAAAAGATCCTTCTTCTCCAATGCCGGGAGTCGTCTTTAGGGTCGACACCGGAAGTCTTTTTTCCTGAAGCGAGGAAGAAACCTTAATAGCATTATGCAGCACGCCCTGTTGGATATTTTCTTTGGCAGAAAAGATCGTTTCTCTTACGAAAGTCTCTGTATTGCGCAAACCCGTGACAACGGCTTGAGCCAATTCTCTGGAAAATTCAAGGTGCGGTGTCGTATAAGAAGAAGGAACGACATTCGCCAAAAACCAAGCAGGGTTCGTTGCGGGATGTTGCCCGTGAGGACTTTGTCCCTTCATTTTTTCGATCTCAGAGAGTCTCTCATTATTATTCGTAAATAGTTTTTTGCCGCCACTTTCCGAAGAAGCGAAAGACGGATTCACAAACACATGTCCGTCTGCCTGAGCAGATTTCTCCGAAGCATGATTAAAACCATCTTTCAAATTTTGCATATATTCTTTTAGATCTTCGCTTTTAAAGTCCTTGCCTTTTACATGGATCAGAAAATTACGCAGCATACTAAGCATGTCTTTTCCTTCTTTTTGGTCATGACATGGAACTGTTTTACACAATTCTGTTAAAAGGTTAGCGACCTTCATTTTCTCGGTATCAGTCAATAACACATTTTGTTCGGAAGATGAAGAATTCTTGAGATCAAAAGAACGCAGACTTGAAGGCGCCTTCGCTCCAACAGAAACCACTGCTTTACCTGGTTTCTCATTGGTTTTGGATAATTTAGAAAAATTAGTCGCGGATGACCTCACTGAATCATCATAATTTCCTTTAACATCAGGCCTAACCGCTGAATCGCCAATAGAAGATCCCTTTGTAAAGAGATGCGGAAGAGATAAGGATCCCGTAGGATCAAGAAAAAACAGAGCGAAAAGCGCTTGCGCGTTTCTAAACACTGCAGGGTCCTGTTGTGTTTTTTCTAGCTTTGTCGGTTTTTTGGGTTTGTTGCTATTTTGGGATAATCCAAGAGAATTAACTACTGTTTGCGTTAAAGGATCTTCTTTGATTTCCAAAACACCTATCTCTGTTCCTGAATTTTCCACTTCGAAAATTTGTGCGAAAGATAAAGAGTACTTCTTCAAATCAAGGAAGAAAAGAGAGCTGGGAAACACTTGCGTGCTCTTAAAAACCACTGGCTTCTTTGATATATCTTGTCTTGTCACCTCTAGCTGCTCGGATTTTGATTCTTCGGTTTCCTCAGGCTTTATAACCTCATACTGTTCGGATTCTGATGCCTCCGGTTTCTCTGACTTTGATACCTGGGGCTCCTTGGATTTTGCTTCTTCAGGTTTATCCGAATTTGACACCTTTGGCTCTTCGGATTTTGATTCTTCGGTTTTCTCAGGCTTTGTGACCTCATGCTGCTCGAATTCTGATGC
>JAKLFP010000004.1 GCA_022711115.1 Candidatus Omnitrophota bacterium
AACGTTTATGTCCAAATGGGTACCTTCTGCCAAGAAAAGTTTTCTCTTTCGGCTTTTTAACGACGGGACTTCCTACCGGCTAGAGCTTTATCATTCTGAAGATGGCACGAGGCTTTCACCTACGGCGATAGCTGTTGTCAACCCGACTGTGAATACCTGGTATCACATTGCGGTCGTACGGAGCGGTTCTTCAATGAAATTCTTTTTAAACGGAAGCCAGATAGGGACAACGCAAAATATCGGGAATGTATCATTTTTTAACTCCTCCGAGCCGCTTATTTTAGGGGCAAGCCATGGGGGAGCGATCTATCATTTCAACGGCTGGCTGGATGAAGTGAGGATCACCCAAGGGACACCATGGGTTTCAGATTTCACCCCGCCCGTTACGGAGTACACACGGGATGCGGCCACAAAATTACTGCTCCACTTTACAGAACAGGAATTTAAGGATGGAAAAGACAGCTCAGGCTCGCGTTCGGAAGTGAGAGCTTTTGATCAGCGGTCAGCATCAAGAGAACCCAGACTCAGACTTGAACGAATCAAGGCGGATCCTTTCTTTGCGGAGATAATCCAACCGATTATTGCGGTAGCGTTTGTTGCCGAAGGCACATTCCGTTCTGAGCTCCGGCAACAACTTGCCCGTTTGATGAAACCAAGATTGGAAACTCTGGATGCCGGCATCGTAGGCATGCCGCGTGTTTTTGAAGCATTGGTGACTCTTGAAGTAAATGCCATTCTAAGAAGAGTTTTCCCCGCAAGATTTCAAACAACGTCAAAGGTCCCGGCAACTTTTGCGGATCAATGGCCGGGATTTAGCGCGATCGTGGGGCATGCCACAGCGACTGCTTCTGTGGAGCGTGTGGTGATCGATCAGCGGCAGGGTGTTCCGGATGAGGCGAGCGTGCTGCCTTTGGTGACTTTTGCCCGTTACAACCCGAAAGTGACCGTTGTCCTTGCTTTAATCGGGGAGGTTAAAGACGTGAGCGCCTTGACCAAAAAACTCACGGTCTTGAGTGCCAAGGGGATATTGCCGGAGAATTTCAAAATTCAGGCATTCAAAACCGTTAATGAATTTGTTCGCGCATTCCCAAAAATCTATAACAGCGCAGCCCCGTTCGGTAAATCTGTGGCGCTTGTGACGGATCGGAAGGATTCGTTCATAACCCGCAAGATTGGTTCGCAGAGGAACCTTTTGAGCGTCGTGGGAGCGCAGAATCCATTGAAACAGACCGCTTCGACGCTCTTGGCTGCGGACAAACTTTTGGATGAATCGATATGGTCAAAAGGGTATCACTTTGTGCCTATTGAAACGCTTGGAGGTTTGGAGGCTTTGATGGCAGAACTGACCAGCTATCTTGAGGGACAAAAGGCCATGTCAGCTTCGGCCTAAACAGTATCGAGATGTTGCAGAAAAGGTCGAAGTCAGAAATTACCTGCCATAGTTGGTACGTGAAAGGTGATGTGTTTCTATGGGAAGCGGTTGTGTGGAAGGTGGATTTATAAACTAGAGGCCGTTCTCTTAGAATGTTTTTTCATTTAAAACATCTCTTGAAAAGAAAAGATGGGGTTCAGGCGCATTTCGCGTTTTTTTTTATGTTAAAGCATATAGCAATTATGCTCATCGGATAAATAAGGACATCATTTGCTTCTTGTTTTTTGTTTACCGATTATTTTTCATACCACTCTTTTTTGAGGAAAAGAGACATCAAAAAGGCGAAAAATGATTTTTAAATCTGGTGGGACAGAACGTTTCTTTTTACTTCAAAAAACAATGGCTCTGCTTTTGTCTCTTTCGTTGATTCTTTGTGATCCAATTTCTTACGCCGCATCGTTATCTCCAGAGGCTGACCCTGGAAAGGGTATGCCAGCTGATCTTGCCACCCTCTTACCCTCTGATTTGATCCCTGCAACTTTTGGAAAGGTCGATGAGTCTTTTGCGGGCGATTCGAATAAAAGCATTATTTATATTCAGGATGCCCACGATTCGCTTGATGCCCAGGAAAATATCGCACGGATTATTGCTTATCTTGTGGAGCATCATGGCGTGAGAACGGTCTATGAAGAAGGTTATGAAGGACCGGTTCCGACCGACAAATATTTCGGTTTTTTGAAAGATCCAAAATCAAAAGAAAGGGCGTCCTATTTCCTGATGGATCGACTGCGGCTCAGCGGAGCAGAGTACGCGCATATCAACCGTACAAAAGACTTTAATCTCATCGGGGCTGACAGTCTAAAGAATCACCTGGCCAATATTACACAGTATCGCAAGTCTTCCCAATGGCAGCGAGAAACCGCAAGAGATCTCGAAGCCATTCAAAAAGAAATCGCAAGTTTGATAAATCAATATTTCCCTAAAGACATGAAAGAATGGATCAAGATCAAAGACCGGTTTGATGGCCATAAATTAAATCTCATGGATTATATGAGAAGATCTAAAAGTTTTATGATGCAACGGGTATCTTCCCGGAGATTTCAAGTTCTGTATCCCCATATCGATTTGATTTTATCTTCCACGGAAAATTCCAGGGCAGAAGTTCTGAAGCGGATGAATAATTTAGATCCCAAAGGTCTTTTTCGGGAGATGCTGCAAATGGAAAAGGATTATGCGGCTTCTGTCCTCCGCAACGAGCGGGATATGACGATATTCCAATACTACAAAATCCTGCAGATTTTTAAACGGCTTAATGCGATGGAAGTCCCGGCGGCGGAATTTGAAGTGGTGAAAGAAACATTGAACCAATTCAAGACCGGGGCATTGGCTCAATTTATTGTCGGAAATACGAATCGATCGCTTGTGCTTTCGAAAAGATTCGAAAGGAATCTCCGTGAAGCGATTTCTTTTTATGAGATCGCACACAGCAGAGATCATGCGATTGAAAAACAGCTGGGCCGTTTTGTTGCTGCACCTGAAGAAAAAATCGCGGTGTTGGTGTTCGGGGGATTCCACAGAGACAGGATTCAAGAGATCTTGAGGAGAAAACAGTTGTCTTATCAAATCGTCAGCCCGAAGATCCAGGTCATCGATGAGAAGCACAAAGCTTATTATAAACAGCTTATGACCGTAGGTTCTTATCCCTATGAATGGTCCTCGAGTGTTGTTTATTCGAGGGTGGCTGGGGACTCGCTTGCGGCGCGCTCTCAGCTGCCGGCCAATCTCCGGATTGCTTCAAGAACGCAGAGCAGCATTCAGATATGGGAGCTGAACCGTGAACAGGGATTTCAAATGGCCAGGGAAGAGTTAAAGATTATGGGGGATCTCGCCGCTCGTTATCCGGATTATGCTAACTTCAGTCTGGCTGTGGAAACCGCATTAAAACATTTAACAGTACCCACCGAAAATGCAGCCCGTTCGGAAGCGCGTAGCAGCTTCCGCATTGAGAGGAACGGCACTTCTGTTCTCATGCGTGCCGAAATGCGAAAGGCAGATGAAACAACTGTTGCGATGTCATCCGAAGACATTCAAAGCATCCAAACGGAAATTAATTGGTTGATGGGGGAATACGCAAGGAGGCAAAGTCAATTAAACGGAAATATCAAAAAAGGTTTTCCGGACTTAATGGGACTTTTAAATCAAGGGCAGACTTTAATAACTCGCTTGCCGGAATCTTTGCCTGAAACTCAAGGATTTCGTATGGATTTATCCTTCAGAAAAGGAATGCTCTATCAAAGGGCAGCTCAAGCAACTGAGGATCCCGAGAAACAATTGGATTTTCTGTTCGATGCCGAGAAGGAATATCGTAAAGCGTATACTGCTAAAAGCCGGCAGCAGGAAGCTTGGTCAATCATGAATCGGAATATCGAGATCCAGATGTTGTTGGCCCAATGGTTCAAAAAGAACATGAGTAAGGCTCGCGATGCGCAGGAATCAGAACGGAAGGCTTTTCACCATTTTTATCAAGCCATGCTTCTTTTATTCGAAGCCCAGCGGCTATTTGGTCCTGAAAGGATGAGCGATTTAACAAACCGGCTCCGGAAATTAGAACCTGTGATTCTTGATGCGAGACTCAGAGAGAATCACGCCCATGCAGTCAAGTTTAATCTGGTGAAGGCGGTTTATCGTTTATGGTTTGGTCAGTATAACAGCGGGGAATTTCAGAGATTAGTCATGAAATATCAAAAAGTGCCGGGCATGAGGCGGGTTCTTGCTGCCATTGCCTACGACGAGCATCTGTTCGGCACTGTGACGGAACTCGAAATTGCCGAAAGACTCGAATCACTTTCTCCAAATCCCGATGGCATTAAGGTGATCGCGTTCCGGCAGCCCCTCGCCGACGCTTTGGATACCGTTGCTCCAAGAATTCAGATTGATCTCGTGATAAAAGTCGACGTGCCTGACGGCAAGATTTTCCGTAAGGCCGGAATCTATCTTGTGGAAGTGAAATCAACGAGACACGGAAGCTTCACGGCATGGATGGAAGATCCTGTGACCGTCAAAAGGCTTCCCGATATTGCAGTTCGGCAGAAAGAAGCGGCTGTTTATTTGCAGAAAAAAAAGGTTTCCATAGCGGGCCATTTGATTGCCTTGTCAGGAAAGGATATGGCAGATGGGTTGGAATATCCGGATGTTTATGGTCTGCGCGTTATGACTTTTCGAAAGGTTTGGTCGCAGGGGAATAGGGATGTGGTGGCCCCTCCGACGATGGAAGATATTATTGAATGGGGCAGAGAAATTTCCAACCTCTTGAGCGTCCTCGGTGTTTCAAGTGTCTCATTGAGACCCGAAGAAACGGATATTTCATCAAAAGGCACTTCAGAAATGCTACCAAAACCTAAAACACAAATGATGCGGCAAAGTGACGTCGAGAAGAAAATCTACGAGGCCTTTTCGATGTTGGCACGCGAGAAAAGTTTCCTGGAAATTTCATTGGATCTTGATGTTTCAGAATTAATTGTCACGCGGGATGGCGCCCTGGGGCAGAGATTTCCCACGCCTAAAATGGAGCGGATTGGGAAAAACACTCCTTTCGGAGCAACGGGAAATTTAAAGAATGTAAAACTTATCTACATTGCGAAGCGTCCGGATGGGAAAATTTACCTCCATTTTTCCTATCAAACCAAGACTGGAGAAAATGGCACGGCCATTATTTATTGGACGAACGATCACTACGCGGTCAGAGGCGCGGATGAAGAAGACGCGATTTATACTGCTTTTGAGGCATTGACGGATCAAACAGAGGGCCGCAAGATTTTAAACCTTGAAATTTTGAAAGGATTGGGCTCCAGAAAATTGATTGTTCAGTTGCAGGGGCACCTGAGCCGGTGGTTTCCGACGCCACTGGGTTCTGAGATTGGCGAAAATCTTTCTATCGGGGCGGGTAACCAGTTGTATTCTGTACAACTTCAATGGATAGAAAAACGCAAAGATGGAAGATTGTATCTTTATTTTGCCTATGAGACCGAGGCTGGAGAAAAGGGAACGACTCTTCTCGCCTGGACTGGGGCAACTTATGAAGTGCGCGGAAATGCGGAGGAAGATAGGATTCATGCTGCTTTTGAGGATCTTGCTTTTGTCAAAGAAGGAAAAAAGATTTTGAATCTAGAAATCTTTATGGGACTTGGTTCCGGAAAGCTGGTGACTGAGGAAGGCAAGCTTAGCCAAAGATTCCCGAATCCTAAAAATGATTCCTCCAATAAAAAGAGTTTAGGGCTTGGCATTCCCGGCAAAGTGAAGTTGGTTAGGCTGGTTCAAATTGAAAAACGCAAGGATGAAAATTTCTATCTGCATTTTGCGTATGAAACAGAAAATGGTGAAAAAGGGACAGCGGTTGTGGTGTGGGAAGAGAACCAGTATAGGATGCGTGGAAATGAAGAAAAGGACACAATTTATTTGGCTTTCGAAGAAATTCTTCGAGGGGAAAGAGATTCTAAGAAGCTTGATCTGGAGATTTTGATGGGGATCGGCCCCAAAAAAATGATCGATTCTCGCGACGGTGAACTTGGTCAGGGTTTTCCCTTTCCCCAAGCTCCTGAGTTGAAGGGGTTAAGAAAAGGTCAAGCATTTGGTGCGAGAGGGGACTTGAAATCAGTGAAACTTGACAGGATCGAAAAACGCGATGGGGGAACAATCTTTCTCCATTTTAGCTATGAAACCCGGTCCGGGAAGACGGGTTCGACCGTAGTTTTCTGGACGGGAGAAAATTATGCTGTGAAAGGGAACAGAGAACAAGACGTCATTTACTCAGTTTTCGATAAGCTTTCCAAATCTCCGGAAGCGCGTAGGATCGAATTGGGACTCGATGTTTCGAATTTAACAGATAAGCATCATGGCGAGCTCAGTTCTAGTTTTCCCACCCCATTGATGCGTTTACTGGGCCAGTCCCAATCTTTCGGAGCTGCCAGCGATTTAAAATCGATCGTATTGACTTGGATAGAAAAAAGAAACGATGGAAAAATGTATCTCCATTTTTCGTATGAAACGCTACTCGGAGAAACAGGAACAACCGTAGTGCGCTGGGCGGAATCAAATTACGCCGTCCAAGGGAGTGAAGAGGCCGATAGGATTTATTCTGTTTTCGAGGAAATCGGTCGTACGAAGGGACTGCGCAAAACTTCAATGGATTTGGATCTTTCTCGCACCAATTTGATCTGGTTAAAAACGGGTGCTCTTGGAACTAAGTTTCCAACCCCCTTAGGGCAAGGTTTAAAGCAAGCGAAGGCGATTGGTGCTGGTTGGAATCTTAAATCGGTGAAGTTAACCCAGATTGAGCGTCGCGAAAACGGCAAGATCTATTTAACACTGATTTGTGAAAATCAAGAAGGCGAAATGCGGTCGGTGGAAATCGCATGGGATGGAGTCAGGAAGGAGTACCTGACTGCGGATCAGACGCTGGACCTTGAATTTGATAATCCTCAAATGGCTGAGGTAGTGTCAGGCTTGGCGAGTGATCCTGAGATGATGCTGGCTTATCTCCTTTTGGACACAGGTCTTGACTCGAAGCGTGCCCAAGCCTTAGTCACAGAAAGTGTTGCGGGACTTGCCGGTGTTGCTCCCTGGGTCCCTGATGTTTCCGCTTACGAATTGGTGGCCGGAAGGGCACACCCTGTTGCCAATACTATCAAAACCGCGGCCCCTTCTGTCATGATCGAAGGCAAAGTCGAAGGGAATTTTCGGCATCTCCTGATTCGAGGAGACCGGGAAAGACTGGTGGATGTCAACGAGGACGGGACTTTTCGTGTACGAATCATGTTGGCGGCAGGGACGAATGTTCGTTTGACAATGACTCCGATCGATATCGACAAAGAAATCCGGGGGCAGGATGTTTCCGTCGAGATTGAACAATCTGCTGTCCGTCGTGACTTGGATGAAGTGATTATGCATCTGATCAGCGCTAAAGCAGGGCTCCTGAAGGCTATTCAGAAAGATGCTTACCGCTACAATTATTTACAACAAAAAATGGAAGTCGCGCTTTTGCAGCACTTTATGGAAGATGAAAGCGAAGGATTCAGGATTTTAGAACAAAAGATTCTTTCTGCTCCGAATGCGGGTGTGAGGGAGTTTTACGAAAAGATCCGGGACAAATTTCAAAAAGTGCAGGCCCTGTCGATTCCGGATTTCCGGGAAAAATCTGAGGGAGTTCCGCAGCGCGTCTACTTTTATCAGCGGTACGCGCTTTATGAAGTTCTGCTTCATCAGGTTTCCGCAATGGCGGATTTTTTCAATCAACCGAGTGCCGACAAATACCTTCGCCAGCTCAATCCGACGATCCAGCGATTACTTGAAAAAGTAAAAAATTCGGCTGTATCGGTATCTTGCCTTAATGCGGAAGAACTCTTAATGCTTTATCGCGGTTTAATGGAGGCCATTTATCCGAATGAGGGAGAAAGAAAAAAGGCTATTGCGGATTTTAAAGTGCCAGGTGTGATCCTTGCACTTGAACAAGGACTGGGTAAAACGCTTGTGGCACTTCTTTTGGGCCACATGAATCCGCAAGGGGCGCTTATTCTTGCACCCAAATCCCTTACCTCGAATTGGGAAAGTCAGGCATGGCGTTTTTTTGAAGAACCCAAGACACGGATGATGACCGGAAGCGGCGAAGAAAAAACCGAGGCATTATTAGAGGCGCCTGCGGATTCTCTCCGCATTGTCAATCTGGAATATTTGAGGGTGGATGATCCCACGAAGCGTCTTGAGGCCTTAAATCGTTATCCAGGGCAAGTCGTAATCCTGGATGAGAGTCAATTCGTTAAAAATACCGATTCCCTACAAACGCAAACTGCACTCCGGCTTCAGGGTGCTTTCAAATTATTTGTGAGCGCAACGCCGGTTTCGAATCCCCAGAGTGCGCGTCCGGTTTTAAAAGCACTTACGGATGAAAAGGCCTTTGAAGCATCAGAAGCTTTCAAAGCCATCATGCTGAAAGAAGAAGGGTTGGACGCGATCCGTCAGATTCATTTTATGTTGTCTCCCTATATGGTCCGGATCAAAAAGAAAAACGTATTTCGCGAATATGATACGAAAAAACCTCTCGAGATGCAGCACGATCGCTTGCCTGCAAAAAGGTGGGTCCCTCCCCGTAAACTGGGATTATTTGATTATACCTTAAACCAATCAGAATCCATGTTGGAACTTATGGTGGATTGGCCGGGTTGGAGCCGGAAAAAAATAGAGAGAACGCAAACACATGAAGCGGTTCAGACGGTTGATGACCTTGAAAGACGTCGTCGCGGCGAAATGCTGCTGGCAAAAATCCATGCCTTGAAACAACTTGGGAATAATCCCCGGTATGTCGGGATTAACGAAGACTCGCCCAAAGCAGCCAAAGTAAGAGAAATCGTGGATTTGGAAGCAGGCCGGGATCTGGCAGCCGGACAAAGAAATGGAAAGGTTGTCATTTATACCTCCTACAAGCAGGAGGTCAAAGATTATGAAGCCATGTTTCGCCAATACGGAGCGGTCACTTATTACGGCGATACGGGTGAAGGTCAGGTGGACTCCGATGGCTATTTAGTCAACGGAGAAGGCCAGCGATTACGTTTCAAATTGGAAAACAATCAATATGCCTTAAATCGAAAGGGGCGACCGTCCGAAGCGGAGTCTTATGAGCCAGGCGCACCGATGACTGCCTTGGAGTACAATCGTCTTGTATTTCAAAATGATCCGGACGTGCGAGTTTTGATTGCCACTTATGAAACAGGGGGATTAGGGGCGACATTTACGGCCGCGGATGCCGCAATTTTTGATGATCCGCCCCGAGATTATATTCAACTTTATCAGGCCAGCGACCGCAATAACCGGATCGATAATAAGAGAAAAAAAATAGAAGTCCGGTATTATCAATTAACCGGAAAATATCCGGAATCCTTTTTAGCCAGCCTTGAAAATTTATTTGCCATTATCAATCATCGAACAGGAGCCATTCAATTAGTGAAAAAAACAGAACTGACCGCTGAAATGTCGGATCCCGAAAAATTCAGGAAAATTAATCTCGAAAAAGCATTTCGTAAGGGAACTTATGATGAGATTCATGGTCTCCGGAACCTGAGCCGCCAGGGACGGATCTTTAGCCTTCAGATGGACGGTTTGCAAGGGCCTGAGGACCTGGAGCTCATGACCAAGTCTACTTTGCGCGAATCCATGCCGCTTCTTTTTGATGCGTCCGCACCCGAAAAGGGAAAAGAGAGAGTCTATGTGCGGAGAAAGACTAGGGGTGAGAGTGAAGCGGATTACTTAGGCAAGATTTTAAAAGCGAGGGATTTACAGGGGCCTATCTTTTCGGATACCGAAGCCCGTATGATTCGCGAGATCGAAGATCGAAAAAATCTGGTGCCATTGCTCCGGGAATTACTGGCCTGGCAGGGCATGGGGATGAAAGGCGCGCAGATTATGGACCTGCTCCAAGACAAGCGCAGTTTCCCCCGAATCTTGGAGATCCTTCGGTATTTTAGGAGCGAAAATTTAATTGGCAAGGGACGATTGACGGCATCGGAACTTGTGACTGTTTTAAAACGGCCATACAGCAAAGAAGATTGGGGCAGTTATATCTCCTTCTTAAAAGACGGACTTGGGAAAAGTATGCCACGTGAAATTGCCAAGATGGTGGCATCACCGATCTCTCAAAAAGAAATCGAAATGCGGTTAAATGCGATCAATGAAAACCCCGATCTCAAAGTCATCAATACAAGGCAAAAACGGCAAGTGATTTTGGGACCTCTTCCGATAGGCGATATAAAACCCCTAGCGGATTATTTGAGATTAGTTTATGACGAACTCACTGCATCGATCCGGCAGGAAGACGAACAGTTTTTTGTCACAAGATGGGATATCAATCGTTTTTCTGTTCCCATTTTGTCAAGTGCCCGTTCTTTTCGTGAAGCAAAACAGCTTATTGAAACTCTTCAACAAGAGGATCCGGGGCTAAAGCGGGGAACTGTCCTGAGTATTTTTCGAAGCGGTTTTGGAGAAAAGGAATGGCTGGAGATGCGGCAATTTTGGCGCCAGCCCGGTGTGACGGAGTTGATCCTTGAGCGGTCGGTTCGGGAAACGGCAGAAGTGCTTCAAAATATTTATGAAAATCGGGCGGGGTTTAAAACACTGATCGAGCGCAATGGGACCTTACCGGACATGACAGGTCCTTTGAGCAAACCTGATAAAACGTATGTTCAGTTGCGCTATTGGTTAAGGCAGATTCCCGAAGCAGGATTAGATCAGGTTTTTCATGCTCTCCTTTCTCCGGAAGATTACTCCGAGGTCATGGCGATTGTTAAGGCGAGTCAGGAACGAGACAAAAAAAGTTTGGAAATATTTCTAGCGAGGACATCTTCGCCCAAATACCAAGTTACGGAATGGGGTGATGAGACGGAACGGGATCCGGGAATAACAACCGCATGGCCTCAGGATGATTATGCGGAGGCCGGGCGCCTCCTTTTTTCATTCAATGGTGTTGGTTCAGCTGTTGTGGAACGGCTTGTAGAAACTCATATCCCGCTTTTGGACCAAATCGAGCATGTTAACTACAGACGTGTGATGTATCGCGCCCTTCTGGAAGCAACCCGCCGTTATAATCCCTATGACGACATGCTTCACGGAAGCGGTCGGTTCTTATCATTTCTTCAATCATGGCGTGGTCTCCTGAAGAAGGATGAACGTTTAGCGAGACAATTGTGGGCAGAGAACAGAGAGCCGATTTATGACAAAAAAAAATTCGAACTTGATAAAACGCAACGGGGGCGTGGTCCTCATAGTCGCCACGGATCTCGGGGCAATGATGAGGTTGTTAGTGAAGAAGATCTTGTGGGCTTTGATCAGCAGCAAATCAACTTAGATCGTTTAGTGAGATTATTTCGTCAGCGAGGATTTTCAACTTCAGAAGCGGCAGAACATTTAAGGAAAAAAGTTAATGAGGCGCGCCGTCAGCCGTTTATGTTCGATGAAGATCCCGAATTCATAGCAGAAATGGCGCAAGAGATTGTCGCGCAGATGTTGCTTGATGATTCTCAGGAGAACCTGCCGAGCAAAGGAGAGAACGTTGGATCGAATGGGAATCTTTTGGATCTTTTGCTGGTCAAGGAAGATTTGGCTAAAGCGGGCAACCGGAATCATCAAAAAGGTTCTTCGGCGGTAATCCGTTCTGAAATGAGAGAAACTCAGCCGGATGTGCTTGCAGAGCCAAAATTTTTAGCTAAAAAGCCCATTGAAAATCTTACGCTTCCCGCGGCAATTTTTCTTGAATCAAAAGAGCTGGCTCAATTTACTCCCAATCAGTGGTCGGAAATCCTGATGCTTGTGCAGATGCACAAAACTTTGGATATTTATATTGATCAGGCCGATTTGCATTTGGCGGATCAAATCCCTTGGCTTCAACGGTTGTTAAGGACAAACCCGGAACGGGTACATCTGGGCATGAGAAATCGTTCAAAATTGTCCAAAGCTCAGATCTTGATCCATGCCTCTTCAGTGGGAACAGATCATGAGATTCAGTCAATCAAGCGAAGATACGGGCTGCAACGCGAAGTCTTCGCATTGGAATATGACCGGGGCGGTGCGATCTGCGCATTTCTTGGGATTCTCGAGTCTCTGGGCGACAAAGTTGCGCTGCTTCGCCAAATTCAGGATTATGCCGTTAAAGGTCCCAGCGGTCGCTGGCAAATCGCAGCATCCTATCTTGCGTCCGTCTGGACCGAAATGCAAAACAGTTATGCCATCGCCTGGTCTGCTTAAGCTCAAGGCATAAAAATAGAGAAAAAAATCTCTACGTTTTTCCTCAAAATTAAAGGCAACGTGAGTCTTCTTTTAAGCTTTTATTTATCTAGTCAGGAATTCCATTTCTGGTTATGGAAAAAATGATGGCTAGTAATTATTTATCCGATTTTAGTGATCTGAGGTAGATCAGTCTTGTAGATTATCTGTAACCCATTATATTTAAATAAGATACGATCTAATTTAAATTTGACACCGTTTCATTTTAGAGGTTATACTTTAAAAGATAATAAATCTTGAAAATAAGTGTTTATTTTATACTTTCTTTTCAAGACCCTATCCTAGAGACAAAAAACAGGAAAAACTATACAAGTATGACAGTTTCTAACATGAAATCTGCGATGCTGAAGGGGATTTCTTTATTTGTGGCCATAGCTTTTTTTGTGACCACAATTATTTGGGATCCGTCCGGTGCCATAGCTCAAAGTTTTGAGTTTGCGGAGCAGTCGAAGATCCAGCGCGATCTACAGCAGTATTTATATTCGATACCTGCGCAATGGGGTGCTCTCTCAGGTCAATGGATGCCTCCCACAACTTCAACGGCTCGTACCTTTATTGTCCATATCCAGGATGCGCACGCGAATCCCGAAGCTCAGCGGAATATTAAATCAATGTTGTCCTATCTGGACAAGAAATATCCGGGACTTGTCATCGGGATTGAAGGACTCAAGGGGTCTTTGCATCCCGAGTATCTGGATTTCTTTACAGAATATCCTGATGCAAACCGCGCCGTGATCGAGGACCTCCATCAAAAAGGCGAACTGAACGGAGCTGAGCTTTTCCTCCTGGAAAAATATCAAAAAAGACAACAGACCACAGACTACGGGCTTAAGACTAAAGATGTTGAAGTCTTGGCCGCGGTCTCGAGTCTGCAATCTCCGGTCTCCGGTATTGAAGACCTGGGACTTTATCGCGACAATCTGAAAACCTATCGAGAACTTTTATCCAAGCGCGATGAGGTCCAAACGCTGTTGAACCCAGGCCGCGCTCAGCTTGAAAAAGAGATTTCTTTGGTGCTGAACGCCGATCTTCGTGATTTCTTAAAAGAGCGTAGCCGCCGTAAGGAAGGGCGTTTCGATGTTTCGACCCAGGGCGATCCGCAGTTGCAAGTTTATGTCCGATATCTCGCCCAATTGTCTTCAAAAGTGCTCGCGATCGATCTTACGGATTCCCTGGAGCAATTACGTTTTCCGAATCTTCTCCGCGTGCTTCTTGCGGAGCAGGCTCAAAGAGATTTTGATCCAGAAACGGCCAAGGCCCAGTGGATGAAGACGGTGCAAACCATCCGTTCTTTGGTGCGCGATACGAACGAAAAAAAATTTTCGGATGCCTTGAGCTCTTTTGCCCGCGAAAAAGGTTTTCTTCCGGAAGCCGAGAGCGCTCCTTCTCGTTATTCCATCGACCGGGCGTTTTATCCCCGAAAACTTCTTGAAGGTTTGTTCCGATTTGCTAAAAAGCACGGAGTGAAATTAGAAACACAGGCCGACTTTTTGAAAAGCTGGAAATGCATTGTTTTTCAGGCAGAGATCGATGTCAACGAGCTTCTGCAGGAAATGGCAAGTTTGGAAAATGGAGTGATTCGAAAGCTGGCCCGATCTGAAAAGGAAATGGTGATTGTCCGGCATTGGGAGATGATGGATCTTCTTGAAAAGTTGCTCAGGCTTGAATTAACGCGCGAGGAATATGAAAAGGTCGTGGCGCAGCGTTCTCAAATGGAAATTTTTACGAAAGGTTCCGGGGGCCTAGCGGCTTTTCTGACAAAGGCATTTCATTTTTATAAAATTTCCATCGAGCGTGACCATGCCATGGTTGAAAATCTTTTATCATTCATGCCTGAGGGCAAGGATCAAAAACCACGGGTCGGTGTTTTATATACCGGAGGATTTCATAGCGGGGGGATCCATGACCTGCTGCGGCAAAAGGGGATCGGTTATGCTGTCTTGACACCGCGGACTCATGCCGTAGATCATGGGGAACTTTATTCAGAAGTTATGTCCGGTGAACATGCGGACCTGTCGGCGTATTTCAAAGTGAAAAATCCTTTTGCGACCAAACAGGAGGCCCTGCTGTTCAAAGAACTTCTCGAGACTGCAGCGCCGGTGCTGTTTGAAACATATCGCCGTTCGACGGAAGAAATTGCAAAACATGTCAGCGACACGATGGCCAAGCATCCGGTACTTTCCCAAGCAATAACCGCGGAACTTTCAGGACCCTCTGCCGTCATTTTCCATTCAAAACCGGGCTATCGGGCAAACATCCCTGGAACCGCAGCCGTGATGCCGCCTGCCATGACGGGGGATGCTCTGTACCTGCGTCAGCTTGAAAGTCAGGAATCTGTTTGGGGCAGGTCTTTGTCAGCCGAGGGGTTCGAGGTAACCGTTGATTTTGGAGAAGCCAAGGCCCTGACGCTGAATGTGAAACAGACAGAAATCATATCGGCGACGAAATCTAGAACGGTTAAGTTAGACAAAAGCATTGAAGCAACCATGGGCTCTCTGGCGGATTTTCAAACACAAAGCACCTCCGCTGAGTTATCTCCCGGGGTATTCGCCGACGCTGTTTCTGCTGTTTCGGGAACACCCAACACTCTTGCTCGTTCCGAAGTGCGAGGGGAAAGGAAAGTAATCGATGGAAAAATTTTGAGTCCAATCCCGATGCTTGGTACCATCCTTCCTTTGGACCCTAAAGGGCGTTCGAGTTTTCATTGGAGCATTCCGCCTTCGGCAGTTCCGGAAGCCAGGGAAAAAGCGGAAGCTTTTGTGGAGGAATTGATAACAAGTTATCAGGGTGATTTCAAAGTCAGAAAGACAGAGCGAGTGTCCCAGAAAGGGCTTTTGGCCTGGATCTTTCCGGCGATCGAAACCAAGATCTTTTCTGAATTCCTCTCGAAAAAATTAAAAGTCCAAAAAAAGAAAGGGATTCCGGAAAAGACCGCCATTGTGGAGCATCCGATCAGCCAACTGTTGACCGCCATTGAGGAAAACGAAGAAGCGCTGATCTATCAAATCAAAGAGGCCTATGATGTTTCGGATTTGATTCCTCCGGAAGAAAGATGGAACAATTCCGCGAGGGCTTCGATTGCGGTTAGCGAATTGATCCAACTTATGTCGGATCTGACCCAGATCATGTACTTTTCTGAAAACAAGTTAGACCCTCTTCCAAAAGTCAGAGAACTTATAGTGTCTCTGTCTCAGGAAAAAGAAAAATTCCATCAAGAGCAAATGGAAATGCTCGACGCGACCGTTCTCTATCTTGCCAAAAGAAAAGAAGAACTTGTCCGGCGGAGGATAGAACGAAAGATGCTTTTCGCTTTAGATCAATTCATTCAATCCATTTTAAGTGGGCCGGAATTACTTCGTGACTTCAAACCGAGAATTGAAGCAGCCATTGAGGAAACAGCGAAGGCTTTGGATGAGATCATGGCTCGGAAATTGGAAAAAATATCAATTGTGATTCAACAAAAGCAAACGGAATTTCCTGAAGGGCCGGATATGCCGGATGTCAGAAAGTTAAAAGAACAAAAAGCGCTTATTCAGGACCGCAGAGACGCTGTTCTGGCCAAAAAGGCAAGCCTTCTCGACCAGCTGAGAAGTTCGGCGGATTTTCAAACCTTTCAGAAGGGCGTTGAGACGGATCTGAAGGCGTTGGAAGGGGAGATAAAAGAAGCTCAAAATTATATTAAGGAACACGGATCTGCCGCAGATCAAAGCTATCTGGAAGGCAATAAAGCGGGACTTCACCAAGGATATGCGGCCCTATTCCGGTCTTTTGAATTTGTCGCAAATGACTTGGAAGGAGATTTTGATGCTCACTCCTTGACGGGGAACGGATTAGCGGAAGGGTGGGATCAAGGGAGGCTTGATGCGATCAGGGCAAGGTTGGGCAATGGAGAAGCTGTCACGAAACAAGAATGGGTTGAGGCAATCAACCAGATTCTATCGATCAGAATGCGCCTTGAAGATTATCAGAGCATGCGGGACAATCCGGACATTCTCACAATGCTGGAAAGGCGCGATAGCGATGCCAAGAATTTATTGTTAAAAGCATCGGACCCTAATTTTTTTCTAAGTAAATTGCAACTGGAACGTCTCAACAGGAGATTGTTAGAGGCTATTTATCCGGAGCAACTCAACAAAGCCCCTCTTTTCAGGAGTCTTTTGGAAAAAGCAGAAGATCATCCGGAGAGGCCGCTTTTGTGGCTGTTTTATGATGATCAAATCTTTGGAATGCTCAAAACCCGTTTGCTTATGGGGCCGTACCGGGGTCATCAATCTTTCGATAACGCCACCGATTCAGGAATGACCGGGCAAGCTTTAGTCCATGAAGTGATGAAACAATTGCAGGAAACGCCCGAAGAAGAGGTGGTTCAGGATGGCTCCGAGGTTTCTTATATTTTAGTAGTACCTCCGGGGACGACGGACGAAAAGGTGACACCTCAAATCGAACGCTATGGCCGCCAAATCAAAGGCATTGTCGGTATTGATGCGATGCCCTACACCCATTGGGTGGCTCTGATCCGGGGCCGTTCCCATAAGATTCCTGTTCTGCTGGTCTTGTCGAATAACGCGGGAGATCTTCTAAAGCAACAAGGGACAAGAGCCATTCTCATGCCTCAATCTGAAGAGAACGGTGCGTTGATCTTGAATCCCAACAATGATGATTTAGCCGAGGAAAAAAAGAAAGCTCTGGAGCTTCAAAGATTGAGGGCGGCTCAAATTCGTATGCGCCAATTAATTGCCCCGGTTCGTCTCGCAGTCAATATCGATGCCTCGAATGCCGGAGCCTTGACGCAAGCCAATAAACAAGGAGGATCTGTGGTGTCTGCCGGACTTGTCCGCACCGATGTGATCCAGTCTGCCGTTGCGGAGAAAATGAAGCATCTGGCCACAAACACGGCGACCTCTAAATTCGATCCTGAGGCATGGCTGGATGGTTTTGGCCGTTCCGAAGTAAGGATGTCCTTTTCTCTCATGGAACGTTTTTCCAAATGGGATCCGAAAGGCCGTGGAAATCCGGATGCGATTCATGCCATTTTGGCAGTCAGGTCTGGGACGTATGAAGAAGTATTGAAACAGCAGGCGTTCGTTGGTGAAGACGTTCCCCTCAGGACATTGGATCTTCAAAGAGACAGTAAGAACCGCTCTGTCCTCGAAATGCTGGAAAAAATAGCGGAGGAGCATCCTCTGTCGACGGTCCGGAAAGATCCGTCAAAACCTATCAGCGGGTTTAATTTTTATGAAAATAGCTCGATAGGGGAACTGATGCTAGCGCTTGAGATGGCCGCGATGATCATCGCTTATCAAAAAATCTGTCAAACGGTACCGAAAGGCCAGCGAGGCCGGTTAGTGCCTCTTTTCCCGCTGATTGAAACTCATGCCCAGTTTGAATGGATCAAACAAAAGATCTGGCCCTTGGCACAGCGTATTGCTCTTTGGGAAATCGCAAACCGGTCCGGGTTTGATGCCGTGAAAATCGAACGTGCCGAAAAAGATATCCAAAAGATCGGTTCCGAAACAAAATTTGGGATCATGGTCGAATACATGTCTTTGTTGACCGGCCCGGAATTGGAGCTTTTTCTCCGGGATCCGGATATTGTCCGTTTTAATGTCGGGAACAATGATCTCGTCAAGAATTATTGGGAGAGAAAGGGATTAAGGGTCAATCGTGAGAATCCCGCGAGTGGTTTCCTTCTGGAAAGGCTTGCCCCGGATTTGATAACGGGTCTGGAAGAGCTTATTCGAAGGGCCCAAAAAGTGGGGAAAAAAGTTTGCTTTTGCGGCGGGATGGCGGAAAGCGGTAAATTTCTTCTTGCCGTGGAATGGTGGCGGCGCCAAATCGGTACTCCCGATATGGCCGCCAAGGATTCACCGATATCGGTCAGTGGTACCGGTGATGGTGTGTCTCAGGTAAATTATGCCCTTCAGGTTTTTCGCGGCATCCCTGGCGAAGAACTCGAAACAGTTTTCGGTTCCTCCCAACAGGGATCTGAACTGGATATGCGGGCCAAGGAACTCTCGAGCCGTTATTTATCCATCTCGGAAGCGATTTCGGTCCTGGTGGAAGAATGGCAGGAGAGGTATGAGCGGGCAGGTTTTCAATACGGCCTCTATCGTCTTAACATCCACCCTGAAAATGATCTGGGGGGCAGTAAGGAATTTGTCTCCTTAAAGAAAGTTGTCCGTGCGTGGCTTGCAAACAATGAACCCGATCTTTTGAAGCTTCAATTGTCAGAAAAGGATACGGCCGAAAAAGAAGAGGTGCGCAGAATTTTAACGTATTTGGCCGATCACAAAATGATGATTCGGGCAAATATCGAGAGAATTTTGGAAGCCTTTGATTTTATCGAGTCTGTCCGTGAAGTCCACCAGGAACTCCAGACGCAAGATCCTGAAAAATTCAGCGGGAATCTTTATCCGGCGATCATGGGTGAATTCGTTAATGCGTGGGAAAAGACCTGGCGAAAGAAGTATCACCGCTCTGAATCCGAACGTCCCAAATGGCTTTCGGAAGGAAAAACCAACGGCGATAAATCTCCTGAGGGTGATAAAAAAGAAGAACAGCGGATCAATGATTTCTATAAACATTATCATACTCAGGCGACCATTATTTTTAAAGCCAATCGTCGAACTTTGCATGAAATCGATGCCTCTTTGATTCGGCCGACTTATTCGCATGAGGAACCCATTGAAGAATTCAAGGGGTATGACGGCTTGATGCATAAGATCAAAATCCAGACCCGCCATGGGTTGACTTTTAGTCTACAGAGGGGACGAAAGGGTGAAGAGGCGGGTCAATATGTCCATGTGGAGAATGCCTTGGAAAATTTCAGAGCGCGACCGGAGCTGATGCTCAAAGTTTTTGCGATTGCGGCTGAAAGAGGCGCCTACATCAGCCATCGCACTCAGTGGGCCATGGAAGAATTGCAGCGTGAATTGGAGTCGGATCTGGAATCTCAAACGACGCAAGGCAGTGCGAAGGGCCGCCAGGAAGGATTGAAATTGGCCTTTAACACTTTTTTTGGAAAACTGCTGCGTCTGAATGATCCCAATTCGAACATAGCGTATGTGCTCTGGCGCATGGAAGAATATTATTTCTTGGCGCAACACGTTCCCTATTTCAGGGAATTGAATCGTTATTCCTTGAAGGATGGCACCATCTTTCCGCTTCAAATGCAGACCTTGCAGACTATGGAAACATTGGAAGGCCTTTACAGACAACAAGATGATTTTGTGAATCATCGTGCCGCCCGTGTTTTCAGACAATTGCGGGCTGATCCTGGGTTGCTGCAGCTGGCCCGGTTGGCTGTTCTGCTGCATCCGATGATTGAAAATGAAACAGGGTCTTATTTCACGGAGGAGAATGTTAGCCGGATCACAAAGCAATTTTTAGAAGGTTTGGGAATCCATGATATGACACTCGAAAGACGGCTTGTCTGGCTTATGTTTCATCAGCATGGATTTGCCCGTTACGGCCTTCTGTCACTTCAGGATATCGAAAAGAAAGTGAATGAAATCGTGAAAAGCGAAGGAGCGGAGCTTCATCTTTTTTCTGTCTTGTACGCGGTGACTTTTGCGAAACAAGCAACGGAAGCCAATCCGGAAAGCAGGATTATGCTCCCGCGTCAGGGAGCAGACAATCCCTTGGCCAGTCTCGACAAATTTTTTCTGGCAGGGCAAGCCCTGTTGGCGCATGCGGCTAAAGTGCCGGTCTCCACGGCTGCGCTTACGGCCCATGATGCAGTGACTGTCGCAAATTACGAGGTGACCAAGGGGCGGAAAGCAGAAGTTTTTTCACAGTTGCAATCTTTGGTAATCTCCCAAGACTGGAAAAGCATTCTTGATGATTATTTAGCTAACACGCTGGGAGGAAAATATCCCGCACTGCGTCAGCTTTTAATCCAAACCCTCACTTCGCCGGATCTTTTTCAGAAACTTTTTGAGCGATTCAGCGCTAGGACATCCACCTATTACATGCAGACCATGGATACTGGTTCCTTATTGAAACAGTTGCTTTTTTACCGCCATCTTTTGTATCTCAGGGAAAACAAGGATCATTATGCCCGGGCAACGGTTTTTTTCCCATTGCCTCACCAGTACAACGAAGCCTATGAAGTGATCATCGGCGCCGGGTTTGACGAAGTCGGCGAAGCAGCCCTGGATACCAGGGTGCTTTATGAAAACGGATTTTTTGTAGAGAATGCCGCCATCCGGAATCCCCCTGATGAGCCGGTGTTGATCCGCTTCGTGGGTCATTTCCCGCACGGAGAGAACATGGCCCTGATCCAGAAAAAGATAGTGTCAGATCTCTCAGCTGTTTTTGCTCCCATTACTAGCGGCAAAAAATTTTGGCGCATAAGTTTGCGGGTTCCGACAGATACCGAAATGCGTTTCGAACGCGCGGATGAAGTGTATGAAGACCAAGCTATTTATGTTCCTAAAACGGATGCATGGGTCGGTTCCCCAACGCGTGCCATTTTTGACGCGAAGCCAGTCGACTATTATGGAAGAAGAGTGAGTGTTCTTCATGTCTCGATAGGTTCTTCAAACTGGCGTGGGCAGCTTTTAGTGCTTCTGACGACCCTTTCATGGCTCCAAGAACTTGATATTAACGGGCTTCAATTCGAACAGATCAAAGGGTTCCCGCCGGAGACGCAGGTTTTTGTGACTAAAAAAGGGGAGCCCTTGGCTCCAGACCAGCAGGCATTGATCGCGAGACGTGTCGCGGAAATTTTAGACATGAAACCCATTACCATACAAAGTAAAGAAGCTTTCCCTGCGAAACCGGTTGAAAGAGCGGAAACCGTGACCCAGACCTTGAAAATAAATCCGCTGGCGAGGCTCCATTTCCGGCCGGCCGCACAGATTATCAAACTTCTTAATGACTATCGTGTTCATCGCGCGACGCTTCGTTTTGGAGATCATCCGGACATTGATCTGAAGAGTCTTAATAAAGTGGTTGCGGCCGGGATCAAGGGAGATCCGCAGCAGGAGGTTCAGGTCACGATTGTGCTGGAAGGAAAAAACAGGCGTAAATTGGAAGAGGTGATGGAGAAGATTGCGGAAAATGTGATTGCCATCCACGGGGAGGAAGAAGAACAGGTAAAACTTTTTCAGCCTGTTCAGCGCTCGGAGCTAAGATCTCAGCCGTTTGGTTTCATAGGGCAGCTTGCAGGACAAGTTTTAAAAAAACAATTCAGATTTCCGGATCTAGGATTTCATAAAGCACGTTCTGAAGTCCGCGAAGAGGTAACGCGGCAAGCTAAGATCACGAATAAGAAAGGAATCCATGAGCGGCCGGCAGGTCAAATAGTGAAAGTAGGTGAAAATTATCCGCGGCTTGAGATTTTTTTTGAAAATGAGGGCATCAAGGAATGGGGCAAGGGTGTCATGGCTCTTTTGATGCTCGCGGCAAAAAAAGGCTCTCAGGTGACCATCACGGCTTCCGGGTCTCGCCATGATATCGAAGCCTATTTCCAGGAATTAGCGGGGCTCGTTGATGAAAGCGAACCGGGACGGGAGAAGATTTTTCTTTTTCCAAAACGGGCCGAGTTGAGACTACCGTCTTCAGGCTTTATGGCGGGACTGATGGGGACGGTTTCGGAGACAGCGACCTTCCAACGATCCGAAATTCGCGGACAATTTGTGAAAGAGTATCAGATAGGTAATGAACTCGGGATTCATGCGCGCCCTGCAGCGCAGATTGCAAAATTAATTCGAGAACCCAAATATGCCTCTCTCCAAATCGAAATCGAGGATTTAGACAGTGGCATGGAGCCCGTCATTTCTTCGTCGGCCACTCTCCAAATGGACATTCAAATGCTGGCGGCAAAAAAAGGGCATAAAATTAAATTTACTGTTGAAGGATCCAAGGCGCTTGCTGATGCGTTTTTCTACAAGCTAAAAAGTCTTAAGGATGATGATAGTCATGAGGATATTTTTAAAGAAATTTCACAGGGACCGGCACTTTCTTCCGGGCGCTCGGAGATGCGAGAGGAGGGGGCGGCTCCGGCATCGTTCCTACAGAGACCGATCAAGAAGATTCTTCTGGCAGATGATAGCCTTTTTGTCCGGGTTGTTTTAGGAAAGATTCTCGATGGAACGGGTGCTAAATTTGAGTTACTTGCTGTCCAGGATGGGCAGGAGGCATTGGATCAAATCGAGAGATTCAATCCGGATGCCATTTTGACCGATGTGCATATGCCTAAATTAAGCGGCCCCGAGTGGGTCATGCAGGCTGTTCAAAAACCTCAATTCAGTAACATTCCGGTTGTTTTTATGAGCGATCTTACAGAAATGCCGGATGCGCTTCATATCGCAATGAATGTACTGGCGGAACAGCATCCGGTTCATTTTTTGCATAAAAAGGACGCAGGCAATCGGACGATATTGCTCGATTTGTTCCAGAATCCTAACGCCCAAAATTTTAACCGCTGGCCCGGCCGTTCGGAAATGCGGGGTTTTGAAAAATATCCGGTTTTTATGGGTGGTTTTTTGGATCCGGATTATCATGCGAAAACCAAGGGAAATGTCTTGTTGTTTTTGAAGAGCAGTTTGACACGGACTGGATTAACGGTTGTTGCGGATTCGGTCGATGAAAAGTTGCCTCCGGCTGTTGCTATTTTGAGGCTCAGCAGTCCTTCTACGAAAAATAATATCCGCAAGCTCAAGGCATTGAATCCGAATGTCAAAATCATCCTGATAACCGGCGGCACAGCTTTTTTTACGGAAGAACAATTGCATACCATGGGTGCGGATAAGCTTCTTTATATGCCTTTCGCATCAAATACGGAACTGGCGGATGTGGTTCATGAATATATCCGATCAGCACAAGCGATCCCGGAAGCACAGACGCCGGTATCGGTTCGTCAGATGGATCCTGCTAGCATTTTTCAACCCATAACCGAAAAAGATGAGGTTTTGATCGAGCAGCTTTTCGGCAAACTGGAGGCATGGCAATTTGACGATCTTCGGCGCCGGCTTTTAAGGGATACTCAGACCGGAAATATTTATCTGGTCAAATATGAATCCGAATTAAATCCCTTGGAAGCAAAGCGTTTTATGTGGAGCACCAAGGACGATTTGGAACGTCAGCTTCTTATGACCGAACTTTTCCGGCGTCTGGATGGCAATGCGGTCGATACCCTTGTTCCTGATGATGCTGAACGCTGGCGGATCGCTCAGTATCTGGACTTGTCGCCTCAACAGGCATCGACGCTTCATCTCGTGAGTTTGGCTTCAAATTACAAACTGAGCGACAAGGCGGTGAAGCAAAATGATTTTAACAGGGCCATGACGCGTCATCTGGTTCTGGCGGTGTTGACACGATGGTACGATTACCATACGGGCAATCACGGGCCTTTAGCGGATGCGCGCATCCCGATGACTTTTGATCATGAACAGGCCTTTCATCCTTCGCTGGCCGGCATCGATGATTTTACGCGCAGATTCATTCCGAATTATTTCGGGAATATCTCTTTAGAGCAAATGCTTTCCATGCTGGATCTCAACGAGTTGACGCGTTCTGTGGAGGCGGTTCGATCTTTTGACCTCCAGACTTTCAAAACTGATTTTGAAAGAAAATATGCCGGAGGGTTTTCTCGAGAACGATTTTACGAAAGTTATTTTAAGAGTCTTGTTCATTGGCAACACAGCTTCGATACGGACATCAAAAGATTCTTTGAGATATTGTTTTCAAGCCAGCTCAAAAGTTTCATGCCTTCGCAAATCACAAGGCCGCTTCCCACTCTCGAACAAATCCAGGTTGCCTTGGTGCCGGCGCCGCGTTCGGAACTCCGGAGTTTAAAACCGAAACAGGAACCGAAACAAAAACCGAAACTGATCGTTCTTGTCGGGACCGTTTCTTTAATCGGGGCAGGGATCCTTTTAAGCCTGGCATGGGACCGGCTTTTTAATCCTCAATATCTTCGAGTTCGGGAATTCCAGCGGCAAGCACTTCAAAATCAACCTCCCATACTGACTGAAATGGCGGAGGGGATAGGATTCAGGCACCAGACATTACGAAATTGGGAGGGAATGGACCAGGTCGAAGTCTTTTACGGCGGCCATGCGCATCCGGCGCTTAGTCAGGGTATCGTAGATGTTTCTAAAAAGGTGCTGCATGAAAAAGGGCAGTGGGTGCTGGCACTTGAAGACGCACAAGCCTTGCTTGATTCCGGGATGCCTATTGTGGCCGCGGATAACATAGCGTTACTTGCGCTTCGAGAGGAAAGCCAAGCTCCGCTCATTGATCCTTGGAAAGGATTGGATCATTTAAGTGAGCCGGTCATACGCGGGGTTGCCGCCAAACTTGGCAAAAACTATGAAGAAACGCGTGACGCGGTTTTTTTTGAGAAATGGCTGGAGCAGGTTCGAATCGCTTTGCTTACTAATCCGAATGCCGTAGTGCATGAAATCTTTCTTGAAGCGATTAACGATCTTGCTTTTCTGGGTGAACATGACCCGGAGCAAACCAAGTTGGTTTTCAAACGAATCATCAAAGAGCTGGAGGATCCTGCTCACGCGCAATCTTTCCTTGAACTTGTCAACAAGATTGCGCCGACATCCAATCAAGTGAGAATGGAACTCGGTGGCCAGCGATTAAAAGCGCAGTTACAACAAATGCCGGAGAAGAAACTTTTGATTCTCATGGGGCCGTCCTATGGGCCGATCTTTGGGTTGCCGTCGCTTGAAAACCCGTCGTATCAACCGTTCAGCCCACAGGAACTTTCGAACGGCTTCTTGCTTCTGAATAAAATCGGTCTTCCGGAATATAAATCTCCGCCGCGCGCCGAGGTCAGGGCCATGGGAGCAGTGGAAGTGACCATGACGGATCGCGGCATTTCAGTCAAATTGGGTGAAGCGAAGGGCCAGTCATGGGAAGGCAATCAGTTTTTTATGTTAGCGCAGTTCCTTAAAAAACAAGGGATCAAACCGGCGGATTTCAGGTCTGAAAAGACAGAAGGGCAAAGGGGGACCGTGCCGGTGCTGACAATCGGAAAGACAAAGATCCCGCAACCGGATGCCAAAAGCGAAACAACGCGAGCCGCGATTGAGCTTGCCATTCTGGATCTCATGACGCAACCGGACGAGAAAAAATGGGACGTCATTCCTTTGGTGTCAAGTCCCGAAGAAGCCTTTGCCCAATCCTTGAACAGCCTTCAGTTGCCGCCCTATGAATCATGGGTTATCGAATTGCAGCAAGCAGTGGAAGCGGGACTGCAGATTCATACGGTTCAGACCGTGGGCGGAAGGGAGGAAACAAAATACACCTATGGGCCGCTGGGCATGTATCTCCGTTCCCGCTTAAAGGATCCCCCTGCCAAGTTCCTGGCCGTGGTCCAGCAAATGACCAGTAATTCTCAAAGCCAGCCGTTTAAACTGCTTTTCCAACTTGCCCAAAGCCATTTTTTGGCAGATAGGGATGGAAAACTGCCTCTACTGATTCCGATGGGTCGTAAAGAGTCGTCTCAGGAAGTTTTGGGCATGGAAAATCCGGCCAGACAAAAAGTCTGGATGGACGGGCGGGAAGTGGCCCAATTCCTTAAACCGATGCTGCAAGAAAATCAACCGGTTCGAGTTTACATTGCCAGAGAAGTCACGCCCAAAGGGGTTTCGGAAGATCATGACGGAAAAATATGGAAACAAGAAGGAAGAATTTTTTATCAAAACGGTGTTTTTAAAGGGGAGCTGCAGCCCACGGACCTCGTGCTTATGGATGCGGAGGGGATGCTGCATTTTATCCCGTTCCCATCCCCCCATTTAGTAACCCATCAAGGAAACCCGGCCGTAACGTCGACGGCTACCGAAGCGTTCATCAGCCATATTCAATTTGCTCAAGCGACTTATCCGCGTGTTTTTCTTCAGGCCCGTTCCGAGGTCAGAAATAGAATCCTATCGCCGTTCTACAGGAAAATGCTGCAAGGAGGTAAAGGTGCTTCAGAGTCCTTGAGTTATATGATGGAATTTCAAAATCGCGCAGATACCATTCTTAACGCGCTTGACCAGCCAGTGCTGCCGCATTATCTGCAGGGTCTTCCGGACATCGATGATATCGTAGATCGCGCGAAAAACGTTTTGGAAAAGATTACCGGGGAAATGCAGGCGAATGTCAGTTTGGGTTCTCAGATGCAGAGTAATAACATGCTCACATTGTATAAGCTCGGCCAGGATTTTCTTGAAAGCCTGGGCGACCTGCGACGCATCGCGCAAGGCACCTCTTTTGATAATGAATTCGGGATCAGCGAATTGATCACTTTATTTTCAAAGGCAGCCGGACTGGATAACGATGCGAACCAACCCGCGGTCATCGGGGATGAAAATTATCGCGTCTTGAAAAATATTTTTCAAAAAACGGCACAAGCCCGTGCTGAGGTGAGGGGTGCCACAAAACTGGATGGAATCAAACTGACGGGCCAACTCACTTCCAATGTGTTTCAGGAGATAGCTTATCGGTTACGAGCCAATCCGGAACCGTTCCTGGCGTTGGATCTTCCGCTTATCAAGTCGACGAATAAAAAACCGTCTTCGCAGTCGACACAAAAAAGAATAGAAGTTTATTTCCCGGGAATTCCTGCCACGCCGATGCAGATGGTTGAGATCAAGAGCGTTTCTAAAGTCCGTTCCGAGGTGAGGGAAGATGTTCGGGAATATCTTGAGAGGCAATTTCAAAGAATACAAAGGACTTCTTACTTCGCGCCGAATGCGGAGGCCTTCTATTCCAAAGAGAAAGTGTCCGGTCGTGAAGTGCACACGCTAAGCGTCCAGCACTTGTCCCAACGAGCCCTAGAGATCCTGTACAGGGATGTTTTGCCGGAGGTCTTGAAGAATCCCGAAGAGTGGTTGTTTGTCGTTGAATCCGAATCACAGGAAGAACGAGAGCTTTTCCGAAAGGCAACGGGTATCCCGTATGAGATTCCGGAAGAATCATTCGCGCTTGAGATCGCGAAGACTTTTAAAATACCGGTCGCTACTCCAAGCCCTATCCTGCCGCTGTTGAGCCTTGAAGTCACACAGGAGTTCGAGCGCAAAGGAATGAATGCGGGAAAACCGTTCCAATTTGCGGCTCTTGATTTGAGGTATGAGGCTTTGGCAAGAGGGAAGGAGTTCTCCTGGAGCGCTGTAAAATCAGGCCTTATCACGGAATATGCGAGGCAGTGGAAAGTCGATCCCAAGGTTTTGGACAAAGCCTACGAAGAGTTACGCCAAATCGCTTGGAAGATTCCGTCCGAGTTGGCGAATATCTATAAGGAAATGAGCCGGCTTCTCACCGAGACCGCCAATGGGTTAATGAGATCAAAGATGCGATCCGTTTTGGAGCAGCACGATCAAAAAACAAAAGTATTTATTCTGACCGGAAGTCTTCACGCCAAAGAGGCGACCGACGAAGTAAAAGCTTATATGGCTGAACATCCTCGTTCCGAGGTGAGGGATGCTTCTGCTGCAGCCCTCACCGTGCCGGTTCCGCCAAAACAATCTGTGATCGTTGAAGGAGATGAAGCGACGAAATTGCTGAATGCCCTTGTGATGATTGCTGATGATCAGACGATCTTTGATATCGGTGTTTTGCCGACTACGGTTTGGGAATACGATCCGCCCAATGCGAGCTTTGAATTCAGCGATAGATCCCGTGATGCAGCTTCGGCCTATATCACGATTCGCAAAACGGATTATCTCATCGTTGATTCAAAGGGAAGAGTTATCTATGTTCCGGTGATTGATCCTGATCTTTCGAAGCATCCGGCCCTTGAATATAAAAAACAATTTGTTGTCGCTACGGCCGATGCTTTGCTCGGTAAACCTTCTAGCGACTTTACCACTAACTTGCCTTCACCCGGCCAAACGCAAGAAGGCAACTGGACCGTTCTCTCCCTTCAAGAGCTGATTGATCAATATGGAGAAAAAATCCAGCGACAAGAAAAAACATCGCATGCGACAGAATCAGATCCTGCGGTCATGGCAGCACTTCAGAATTTGTCTGAGGAAATGGGCGGCCGGACGTTAGGTGGTTTGTCCATAATGGGAGCAGAAGAAATTCAGGGTCTGACGATGTTTGCCAGCAACTGGGCGCAAAAAAGACAATTGATATTAGATAAGCTTGAGACTTTTCCTGATCTAGAATTACGTAAAATCTTTGACTCTTTAGATTTGTCAGTATCCAAGGAGATGTCCGCTCTTCTCGCAAAGTTCCGCAACTATGATGATTTGGGAAAAGAAATTCGCAGTTCCGTGGGAAAAGGAAATTCTGTTGATTTTTATAGAAGGAAGCAGGCGGAATTTCGGGATCTAAAAAATCGGAAGCAAGCATTTGCCATGTCGATCGATGACCGATTAATTGATTGGAACGGTAAACTTGCCGAACTTGAGGAAGGGACTGGGATCCGCTCGGAGGTAAGGGAGGGTGCCATAGGGGAACCATTTGAGTCGGATCACGGAATGCCGTTGCAATCCTTGAAAGCGGTTTTTGATCAGCTGACCTTGTTCGATTCACTCGATAAAAATTTGGCCCAAAAATTAATTGAAAAAGGTTCCCAAAGCCGTTTCACATTTTATTTGAATAACGGATCCCGGAAAGAAGGTTTGGCCCAGGCCTCAAATCCGACAAGTGTGACCATAACCAACGGCGACGTGATTCCGTGGGATGATATAGAAGCCGCGGAGGCTTTCTTGACGGTTCAGGATTCAAAAGAGTTATGGCGCGGCACTTTTCTGCTCTCAAACGAAAGCTTTTTGGCAAGGGACAAATTCGCCGTCAGCGGTCTTGGGCGTCCGGAGAAAACGGTGCATATCGGTTTGGCGGGCATGTTTAATTTTGATATGTTGGCGGCGAGGAAAACCGGATACGCGATTTTGCTGGATAAGAATGAAAGACAGATCGAAGCGTTCCGTCTTATGAGGAATGTGATCGGCGCGGCGATAAATTCCACCGAGTTCGTACGAAGTTTCCTTGACGCTTTACAAAAACGTTACGACTATTTTTTCCCGAATCACGAAGAATTTGAGAAATTTTCCGAATCTTTTAAATTTGGCCTTACGCAATCGGATAGCTGGCTGGGAAATGCTGAAGATTTCGACTGGATCAGGAATATGTTTCGTGAGGGCAGAATCCTTTCTTATCGGGCCGATGTCGCCAATGCCAATCTGTTTCGCGCAATAGGCGATTGGATGGGCAGACAGCAGCTTGAGCTTGATTCGGTTTATCTGAGCAATGTCCCAGAATGGCTTTTGGAAAATCGAGGCGGCGGGATCGTCAGAAAGAATGTAGCGGGTTTTTATCAAGGATTATTGCCGCTTCTTCTTCCACAAACATTGATCATAGAAGCCTATGAGAATCCATTTCCCTCCGACGAATTGTTGCCTCGCCGAAGATTCAATCAAAAGGAGTGGACTCGTGATTTTGAGGGGCGCGTTACCAGGAAGCTTCAAGCACCGATCGAATCATTAGCCGCTGCGTTTCCGATTGCAACCCCCGGATTTCGTTCGGAGGTGAGGGGGGATGGGCGGGAAAGTTCAGAAACTTATATTGCGAATCGGAACTTGTCACGCTTAGTCAGTCGTCTTGAGAGCTGGTTAGAGGATTTTGTGGAAGGACAGGCAGTCGATTTAGACCGTATGGCATTATTTCGGGCGGAAATAGATCGTCTGGAGAAAGAAATGGGATACCCTCCTCAAAACAGCAGACGGGCGAATTTGGGTCGGGCCATTATTAATTTTCTGGAAGCGTGTCATTTGCCGTCGCCGAATTTAAAACTGGCCTCCCAATATAGGGATCAAGTCGGTCGGATCGAAAGCAGTTTAAATCAGGCGCAGCACGGTCCTTGGAAAAAATCCGCACAAGAGGTTCTGAATAATATGAATCTCTATCTAAACCGTGCGGAGGTGAGGACGAAGCCTGAAAGAAATTATGAATCCTTTGCCTTAGCGCTTTTGAACGATCACGACATCGGCACTCAACCCTTTACCATGCGGCAGCTTCAGGCGAAAGGCCTGAGGTTTCCCTATGACTACATCTACAATGCCATCATCTTATACGGCTATCTCGAGAAAGGACCTGTGGCCGGCGGGGCGCAGACTTATCGCCTTACGGCCAAGGGGCGGGAAGCGGCAAAACAAGAGCAAACCCAACTGAAACCCTGGGAAACACCTTATTTATTTAGCATTCAGCCTCGATGGATACCAGCACGGGGTAAAGATTATGAGCCTTCCGTGACGGAACGATTGCAAAAAGCCTGGCCTTCATTGAAACAATTACCGCCGGCATTGCGCACGGATAAGTACATCGGGCAGCTCATCGGCGTTCGCGCCAATTATCCGGTCAAATTAAAACTCCAGGAAATGGGACTGGAATTTCCGGAGGCCGGCCGTTCCGAAGTGCGTGCGGGAAAGGGAAGGGATCCCGGTCGTAAAATCAGTTTAAACGTAAAGGCGCCTCAATGGGGCGATATCGGATTTTCAGATCTCGCATCATTGGAAAGATTTCTCGATGCGCATGCCGCCCAATTTACATCGGATGAGCGGATTGTCACGATTGAATTGTCGGGATTGAAAGAGGGAAAAAAATCAACATTGAGACAGATCGCCGCCTCATTTGAAAAACCCAAAACCCGTGCCAGGGCGGGGCAGATCGCAGAAAAACTTCCCGAAAAGATCCTTTATCTGAAAGCGCGTGATGCTCATCTTGCTGGGGTTCAGAAGATAACGCCGAGTTTGGAAGTGATCCTTCAGGAGATTCGATTCGCGCAAGGACGTCCGGGGGTGGCAACTCGAATTGAGACTCGGCTGAAAAATATATTTCCCAAGGACAAATCTGCGAATTTCACTATCACCACAATGTATGAATTGCTCCAACAGGATGTTGAAATACTGCAGGAACATCGCAGGATGGGAGACGAGGTCATCGGTGCTTTGAATGAAGCGTTGAATTTCTTTGATTTGCGTTTGACCGGAACAAAGCCGTTTGACGGGGAAGGATATTTGAAGGCCAGGGAGGAGCATGTTGCCGGGACAAAAAAGATTGTGCCGGATCTGAATATGATTTTGCTTGAGATCCGGTATGGACAAAATCAGCCTGTCAGAGCGGCCCGCCTCGAGACCATTCTCAAAAATTATGATATTACCGCGCTGGAGCAACTGCTTGAAAAAAGTGAATCCACATTATTCAAATACCCGCATCTGGGCACGGCGGTCATAGACGCCCTGAAAGAAGCACTTGCGTTTTACGGACTTCAGTTGGCCCGTTCTGAAATAAGAGCCGACCGAAAGCCTACGCCGGATGGGGTGAGGATGCACGGGCAAATGGTGTTAGAACCAACTGTTGTTGATCTGTCAAAGCTTACCAAGTGGCCTCGTGGTACTTTATTGAATCGAGTGATTGTTGCTGCGGATAATTCAAAAACCCTAGCGGCAAAAGCGACGCTCCCTATCAGCGGTGATATTTTGAATCAGTTACAGGCTTTTTTACATCATTCAGGGAATGACTTGATTGTTAATTCCGGAGATTCCACAGAGCAACTAGCGATTTCTCAACAACCTCTATTGGATTTACTATCTGGGGTGGCAAACCGTTATCGTCTTATTGCGCAAGGAGGGCAAATACAATTCACTTATCACTCGGATGGTTTTGTGAAAGAGCGAAAGCAAATTCCGGATTGGGATATTGTCAAACGTGAACGCTATGCGGAATTGATGCTGCGCTCATTCTATGCTTCACTGGAACGCGTGGCAAAGGATAAAACAGGTCCATTAGCATCTTTACTCCGTGAAGTAAATCCGGAGGAAGTTCGAACATGGGGTACTCAGCGAATGCTGGATTTCAAAAAAATAAAAGATAAAGGCACATGGGGGAAACTAGCATCAGGGGAAACGAATTACGTCTTCGAGCTGTTGTCGCCTCGGTTGCAAAGGGAATTGGGGCGTCTTTATCTTTACGATGCAGGCGGGATATTAACGCTTGAATTTGACGATTGTAAAGTGAACAACGTCTCACAGTTTTCGGAAGAAATCGCAGATGAAATCAGAACGAAATTCTCTTCCTCTGACGATGCTTATCTCTTTGCTGGTCCTACCTTTGTAGATGTCAGCGTGACAACAAAGGCTCATGCTGTAGAAGAAAACCTCGAATCATTGCTGGCGGATAAGGAGGACTACACTTTGGTGGTCTTGATGGGGGATGGCTCCAATGATATTCCGACGTTTCAGCTAGCCGATAGAATTAGGGCAAAGCATCCAAAAGCTTATGTTTTGATCTTTTTTCTGAATCGAATCTACGATCCATCATTGCCTGACGGGACGTTTGTGACCGAAGAAGCGCAACTCGCTGGTGCCTTGCCGGTGCTTAGGTATCTGAACGGGATCAGTGGGAGACGGATAGAAGATATCGGTGAAATGTCAGGCGTTTCAAAATGGCATGCCACAGCCCCTTCTGAAATAAGAGCCGACCGAAAGCCTACGCCGGAAAGTGTTCGGTCGGAACTTCGAGATCTGAATTTTGGAACTGTTGCGACGCCCGCGGCGCTGTCCTTGCTTAAGGCGTTCAAATTCAATGTGCCCGCCGATTTTGTTCGGGAAGAAAAGAAACCTTGGATCATTGCCGCGGCACGTGCGCTCAGCGGAATTTTTTCGGCCAAGGCGGTGGCGGCGGAAGCCGAAGGCGGTGTGACGGATGAGAATATAATCAAGGCGAGGCTCTGGATCGCGTTGCAGCTTAAAGAAATAATCGAACAAAATGCCAAAGATCTTGGCATTTCAGACGAGCGATTAAAAGGCATTCTGGCGAATATTGATCGTATGGCGCTGGATAAAACGGCGGATCTGTCTTCGATGGCACAAGGTCCTGTGGTCCACGCGAATCTTCCTGAGATGACGGATGCGCAGTGGCAGGAATTCCTGAAGCAGCTTCCTGTGGTGCTCGGAGTGGTCGTATCGTTGCATGCGAATTTATTCTTCAATATGCCGGGTGATACGGTTTTGATAAAGGAACGGGAGGCAGAACTTCTCAAAAAAGCTGGAGAGAGCGGCTTGGGTTTCGCGCCGGACCAGGTGCGGATCTTTGCGATAACCGGGAAAAACTTTTTTGAGTCACTCAAATTGTCCAAGGGAGATGTGAATGCGGTTTTTGCTTTCGAAGAATCGCAATTGCCCGGGCATCAGAAGAACATCAAGACACGCTGGCTTGCGGATGAAAATGCCGCCGGTCATATGCCGACTTTGGCCGCGGATATCGCAACTATTCTTTACGCAGCTCTGGATCAGAAGATCGTCGATCCTTACGGGAAGCCTCGCCGTCCTTCCGAGTATAACAGCGGCGTTCTTTTGGCGGCCGTGATGAACGCGATTCAGGGTTATCTCCAGATCCGGACCGCTGCCTAAGATACCGTAACAACACCCGGTGTTAGGCTTTGTGTCCATGAAGATCAAACGTCGGGTGTTATGGTTTTTTGAATAATCTTGGTTTTTTTTCCAAAAACGGTATAATTCACAACTCCAGTATTGACATTATTTCTGTAGCTCTAAACCGCGTCCCTATCGTCTAGGTCGGCCTAGGACACCAGATTTTCATTCTGGTAACAGGGGTTCGAATCCCCTTAGGGACGCCAAACTTGATTCTGGGGCCGCTGAAATCTGTAACACCTTGAAAAATATATAGGTTTCAGCGGTTCCAAATCTTCCCTCCGAAAAAGACGATCGGTGTCAGCGATCAGACCTATCCCCTTGACTTTCATTTATAATCGTATATAATCTTATATAGTTATATTATAAGAAAGGAAGCTAGGCTTATGGCGCAGTCAAAGTTCAGTAAGCGGATCGAAAACCTGCCCGGGGAGATATGGACCAAAATCGCCCGGATCGATGAGTTGAAAGGGCAATGGACCGGAGGGGTTCATCTAAGCCCTCAGATCCTGGGCCGTTTGAAACAATCCGTTCTGGTGACTTCGACCGGTGCGTCAACCCGTATCGAAGGAGCGAGGCTTTTCGATGAGGACGTGGAGAAGCTTATGCGCGGCATTTCGGTGCAGAGGTTTACGGACCGCGATAAACAGGAAGTGAAAGGGTATTATGAACTCCTTCTGAATGTCTTTGAATCTTGGCGTCACATCCGCTTTTCCGAGAGTAGCATCAAGCACTTTCATCAGGAGCTCCTGAAATACGCGGAAAAGGACAAGCAGCACAAAGGAGAGTACAAGAGGACCGAGAACAAGGTTCACATGGTGGACTCGTCCGGAAAATCGACGGACATTCTTTTTGATACGACTCCTGCTTATCTGACACCGAAAGAAATGCAGGAGCTTGTCGAATGGACGCAGGTAGCGCTCGGGGACCGGAAATTCCATCCGCTGCTTGTGATCGGAAATTTCATCGTCGAATTCCTCAGGATTCACCCTTTTCAGGACGGTAATGGGAGAATCTCACGAGTGCTGACTAATCTGCTTTTACTGCAGCAGGGCTATCTTTATGCGCCTTATATTTCTCATGAGAAGCTGATCGAAGACAACAAGGCGGATTATTATATTGCGCTCCGTAAAAGTCAGAAGACATTCGGTAAAACCAAGGAAGACATCATTCCGTGGCTGGAATTCTTTTTTTCCATGGCCAGTGAGCAGGCTAAGCGGGCCGTGGATCTTCTGTCTAAAGAATCCATCGAAAAATTGTTTTCCCCGAATCAGATCGCAGTGATGAACTATATCCAGACGGTGGAGGAGACTTCTCCTGGTGAGATCGCGAAGAAACTTAAAATAGCGCGGCCGACTGTAAATCAGGTCCTGTCGCGCCTCATTCAGTTCAAGAAAATCGAGCGCTTTGGGCTCGGGCGCAGTACACGATATAGGAAGCTTTAATCGCAGGATGTTTTTTGGGAGCGACAAGTTAGATGAAAAAGAAACCAGCAGTGCGGTCGCCTTATAGCACTAGCGAATGGACGAAGATTAATAAGCTCGCTTCTGAAAAGGGTAAGATCTTTCTTGCCCCAAAAGCTGCGCTGAAAAAGATTCGTGAAGAAGATGTTCTCAAGGACTTCAAAGAATTTAAACGAAAGCGCGCTAAGCGTCAGCTTCCTCGGTAATACCGGAACGCTATAATCGCCAGCTGCTTGGAGACGTTTAAAGTTTTTGCAATGGCGCTGAAGGTCATGTTAAGATGCCGCAACTCCGCAACCTTCTGGGCTATTTTCCTATAGACGGGTACTTGCACAAGCGGAGGAATGACTATATGGGCGTCCACCTCTGACGCGGTTCGAATTGGTGTCACTGGGGGACGCCAGTTTTCTTCAGGTTATAAGCCTCTGTGTCGGAACAAGGATACGGAGGCTCTCTTTTTTACCCCAACCGGATATTCGAACTTTTAAAGTGATGGTGTGCGTTGTTAGAGGAGTTATCCCTTAGATTGAATTTCCGATGTAAAACGCCAGTCATAACCATAAGCTTTTTTGCGATACCCATATCCTGTTGTGCATGCTCTGCGCAAGCAAACAGCATTTAGCGATGAAACGCATTTCGTATTTTTTGCTATCCCTTTTTCTACTAGCCACCTTGCTGCCGCATGAAGACTAGGAAAATTTTGTAAAACCTCTCTCGAATTCAAATCTATCATACAAACTGCTTTGCTTAATTTAACTGCAGCTGCCTTAGCTCTTTTTTGTGCATTTTCTTTCGCTTTTTGAGGATTCTTATCGCTCCATGCTTTTCGTGATGCTTTACGTTTATCCTTAGCTTCCGGGCTTGTATGAGAACTTATAAGTTTCCTCATGTAAGCTTTGTATTCTTCAGGATTAGCCTCTTTCCACTTGCCGAAGCTGGCTTTTCGTTTGGCTTGGACTTCTGAGGTTTTAATCTTTTCATGATTTTTTTTTCTTGCCTCAGCGTATGCTTCAGGATAATTCTCTTTCCACTTCACGATTCTTGCGCGGGACATTTCACGATGTTTTTCTTTGCTCATTGTTTCTTTTATTCTTTTACTGCGAGCACGAAGTGCTGCGGTATCACCTGAACGAAAAGCCTTCTTAGAAGCTTCAAGCATTGGTTTAAATTGTTCAGGATGATTCTTCATATATTGACGTTTTTTTTCACTTGTTTCTGCAATGGTAGGATGATTACTTGTTCCGCCGCCACCAGCGACAAGATTAAGACATTTTTCATCGGACAAAAGGTCTTTATCAACAATTGAAGCTTCAAGTTTTTCTGTTTCTTCTGCGGTTTCACACGTTGCGATGTAGTAACGTACAAATTCATTTATATTCTTTTTGAATTTAGCTTTAAATTTCAAGCCAGACCCTTGATATCGCTTTAATTGAGACCAAGTGGCTCTATTAGCTTTACCAATATAATATTCACCACTTTCCCTGTTTATTTGTATATAAATTACTCTATAGTAACCATCACGTTTGCTCTCTTTACGGACTACCTCACTAGGAGTTAAAACATCAAACCATCGATCTTTAATTGCAATACGCTGTTTATTAAAAACTAGATTTCCCGAATTGCGTTTTAAACCAAAAGAATCGAACTGGTTGTGCCCCCAATGTAATTCTATCGGATGAAATTCCTGCCAAATTTTGATATTTTCATTAATTGCTATTACGTAGCCGTCATTTTTTAGTTTTTCGTTGCTCATGGCCGACATTTTATCATACGGAGTCATGATTCCAATAAATGAAGGAAGTGATCTGCTAAAGCCGTACAGGCCTCTTTTAGCATTTCCATTTCCTTGAGCCACAGGTATAATTTGGGCCAATCAAAGGTGTCCTCGGAGTTCAAACTCAAAATGCTTAGGGACGCCAAAAATACCCAATGGTAAAAACCATTGGGTATTTTTGTTTAGATGGTGGGGATCCGAAGAGAGCACTTGTTTGAAATCATGACTTATGTCATGATTTTAGTGCGAGTGGCCGACCCGAACCCGCCAGGCAATGTGGCGGGGAAGGGCGCCGAATTCCCTCCCAAAGCCGGTTGCTTTGAGACGTTAAACAAATCAAAACTTGAGGTTTCAATTTAACGTCGATGATTTCTGTCGTCCTTGAAGCAAAGCGAAAAGGGTAGAGATGCTTGATTTCGCCTGCCCCAAATGGATTTCATTTGAACTGAAAGTAGATAAAAGATTATGAAACAATGGTACGAAGCATTATTTGAGAATTACGCCCACAAATACGACAAAGAATGCTTTGTTCAGGGGACTGTGGGCGAATGCGATTTTATTGAAGCTGAAATCGGTCGCGATAAATCACTAAGGATCATCGATATCGGATGCGGCACCGGCCGTCATTCGATCGAATTGGCAAAAAGGGGATATGACGTGACGGGCGTTGATTTATCCGGATCGCAGATTGTCAGGGCAATCGAAAAAGCCAAAGAAGCGGGGGTGATAGTCGACTTTCGGAAACAAGACGCCAGAAACCTTCCGTTTGAAAGTGAATTTGATCTGGCGATCATGATTTGTGAAGGCGGGTTTTCTTTAATGGAAACGGATGAGATGAATTTTGAAATCCTCAGGAACGCGGCAAAAGCGCTTGAAAGCAAAGGCAAGCTCATTTTCACCGCATTAAACGGATTGTTCCCGCTGTTTCATTCTGTCAATGAATTCTATAAGGCGGCGCAGCAAGAAGGCCAGTCCCAGTGCCAGGAGTGCTCCTTTGATCTGATGACTTTTCGTGATCATAACACCGTTGTTTTTGAGGACGACGCGGGCAACAAAAAAGAACTAAAGTGCAATGAGCGTTATTATGTGCCCAGCGAAATAACCTGGCTTCTCAAAAGCCTCGGATTGAAGAAAATCGATATTTTGGGAGCAAAACTCGGCGCCTTTTCCAGAAAAGATAAATTAACGACAGAAAATTTTGAGATGCTGGTCGTTGCGGAAAAATAATCATGTGAAACATGTGTCGCTTTTTTCCCTTGTTAGCATGGATCTCCCAGAAGGGGACATTGCTATAACATACAAGTTTCTTGTAGCATTTTCATTTCTCTGAGCCACGGGTATCATTTGGGCCAATCTCCGACTTGCTGTATTCCCGGCAAGGACAGTTCCGTCTTTGCCAAAAAACAGGCGAGATTCGCCCGGACGGATTCCGCCAAAGACGAACAGCGATGTTTGGCGGAAAAAGTACCCTGACAGTCCGAATTCAAAATGCTTGGGGGCGTCATTCTTTTGACTCTTTTGCAGCCTTGCCGGTTGAGTGTGCCATTCAAGTTAAAAGCCTTGGATGGCCCCTGCTTTTTATATGAAAAAAATCCTTATTCTTAAATTGTTTGAATTGAATAAGTTGCATCAAAAATACAACTAAAAGTATGTAAAATACTTGAAAATACAACTTTTAAGATGTATTATTAGATCATGGACAAAAGCTCAATGAAGAAGATTCTGGAGAGTCAGGAAACTGCCTTAAAGATATTGGCAGACAAGATGGAAGGATTTTATCTTGTCGGCGGCACAGCTTTGTCCCGCGGGTATTTTCATCACAGGAAATCTTATGACCTGGATTTCTTTGCCAAGGAGTATTTACCGGACAAAATCGACGAAGCTATCCGCTTCATCAGCTCTCGCATGCGTAAAACCATCAAAAAGAGCGTGGATTCCAATGCGAAAGGTAAAAGCAGGCTTCTCAGGATGCGACGCTATGAGATCCCTCTGGGTACGGGCGAGCCGCTCAAGATTGATTTTGTCAAAGATCCGGTTGATCTTTTACAGCCATTCAAACGGATCGACGGCATTGATTTTGCCTCTCTGGATGATATTTATTTGCGCAAGCTTTACACGGTCACGGGGTTCATCACCGGGAATGATAAAATCGGCAGGATCCGGACAAAGGGTAAAAGGCAAGAAGCCCGGGATCTTTTCGACCTTTATCATTTATCCAAAACGTATAAACCTTTGGCGGCTTTTGCGGGAAACTATCCCAGGCGGATCCAAATCCCGGCCATTTTGCAATGGTATCATTCTCTTTCAAAGTCCGAAATGGACTTGGGACTTGGCGATATTGTCACGACTCGCCCGCTCGAATTCACGGAAATTAGTAGGCATTTCAAAAAAGAGGTGGAGGCATTGATGAAGGAGATCACGGAATGAAAGCGAGTTCCTGGCTATGGAATATCAATAAAACGGAAGCGGAAGTAAAACGGATTCTCGCGAATCCGGAAGAGAAAGCCTTTATTCATTATGCGGCGTTATTGCTTTCGAGGCACTCCGGCCTGCCCAAGGAAGTTTTCAAAGACTATCTTCGCAAAGAGGATTTCTGCCGCTATTGGCAGGCGATTAAGCGCCGGATGCGCAAAGATCAATGGAATGACGAGCGGATCCCTTTTTGGGACGGGATTTATAAATTTCTTTTGCGCGAGTTCAAGAAAAAAGGCGTGACGTTTCCCAAAGAGACCAAAGAGCTGGCTCGGAATCCGGTTTGGGAAAAAACCGCGGCCATAATCCGCACCTGGCGTCTCGCGCGTAAAATGACCCAAGCCGAACTCGCCCGAAAACTGGGAGTGAAACAGCAGTTTATTTCTAAAATCGAGAGCGGAACACAGAACCTTTCCTTGGCCACTCTGGCCAAGATCGAAAACGCGCTGGGAATGCGTGCAAAAGAATACGCGATTGAAAGTCCATCGACGGCCTCGTTTTGGGTTCGGGATGCCTCCATCTCCAAACCCGGCACCACCTGGCTGTGATAGCTTCTAGCCGATAGCCAATAGCTCCTAGCTCTAGCTTAAAGCTATTGGCTATGAACTATAAGCTGGAAGCTAGAGGCGCGTCGCGGTCAGTCACGGTCCGGTCAGTCACGGTCAGGTCACGGGACGGCGTCCGGCTGGGAGGGGTAAGCTTTCAGAGTCACGGGACGGCGTCGGGTTGGGACAGGTGTTTTTTCAGAAATCGCCTGGCCAGCCAGATTAAGTCAGTTTATACTATCCCTCAATCACGGGGGTTCCTTTGAAGAAGGCCATAGCGTTCCTTTTTATTCTTTTTTTCCTAATAAGCCCCTGCCTAGCTTCTGAGCCTCTTACCGCTATTGATGTTTTGCTCGATCCTGACGATTCCATGGTTGTAAAAGCTCAGGCGGACAATCTTCGTCTCAGGGAAAACTATCCTGCCGGATTTGCCCTGGATGTGACTCACGTACCGCATATCTCAGTCCTTCAGTGCTATGTCCGCACACGAGATCTCGACAAAGTTTCCGATGCTGTGAAACGGGTGAACGTAGCTCAGGATCCTGTTGGAATGGAACTGAATGCGACGGGCTACTTTGCGGCTTCATGGAAGGGGTTGGGGTTGGCGGGTATCACCGTTGCCCCGACGCCCCAGTTGCTCAAGTATCAGGAAGCGATCCTGTCCGCCGTTTCACCGTTTTGCGCCAAACAGGGGACCGTTGCGGCGCTTGTACCCAACGAAGACGGCAAGCCCTCCGACGAGGCCATAGCGTCCTATATCAACACCTTTGCTTCCAAGCAGACCGGAAAGAATTATAACCCGCATGTCACAATCGGGCTGTGCAGGCAGGACTTTGTCAGGGAAATGACGGAAGCTTCTTATACCCCGTTCACATTCAAAATTAGGAGCGTAAGTATCTACCAACTCGGAGATTACGGAACCGCCCGAAAGAAACTCTGGCCTTCGGCAAAGTGGTAACCGGACGGCGTCCAGCTGAGGGTAACCGGACGGCGTCCAGCTGGGGTAACCGGACGGCGTCCAGCTGGGAGGGGTAACAACCTACGCAAACCGGAGGCGTCACTGGAAGTGCAGGGCTGAATTGAATTACATACAACCCAATAAAGGAGAACAGAGTGGAAGAGCATGAAGAAAACAAGAATATTCCGAATGAGACAAAGGAAGAGCGATTCAAACGGCTCGCGGAACAGAGGGTCGCTGCGACCCTGGATAAAATTCGGTTGATTGGGAATCTAGCGACTTCCCAGTATGCCTACAACGGTGATCAGGTGTCGAAGATCTTCACGGCGTTGAAAGACGCGCTTGCGGAAGTCGAAGAGAAATTTCAGCGGACCCTGGAGCGGAAAAAAGACAAATTTCATTTATAGAGCTCGTGAGGCGCGCGGTCCAAGCATGATAAAACGAAACCGTTGACATGAATGAGAGGTGATCGATGCTGGATTATCTGAAAACCTGGCGCAAAGAACATGAGAAGATCCAGGCGGACCTTTTTGAGGTCGTCCAGCTTGATATCTTTAGCAGAGCGGGGAAAATGAAGCTGCAGGAGCTCAAGCGGGTTCTCGAGCTCCACCTTCTCGATGAAGACCAGAATTTTTATCCGGCCCTGAAAAAAGCCGCTGAAACCGATGCCGGTCTCAGACGGGAGCTGTTCCTTTTTGCCGCGGATATGGAGAAGATCACCGCGGCGGTCCAGGCGTTTTTCCGGAAAGAAGAAAGCGATCCGTTGGGCGCGGACATTGCCCCGGAGTTCAGCAAGATTTCCGCCATGATCAAAAGCCGTATTGCCCGTGAGGAAAACATCCTGATGAAGGAGTTCACGAAATTGGCGGAGCGGAAGACGGCCCGGGCGGAATAAAAACGGTAACCGTAAACGCGTAACCGCGTAACCGGACGGCGTTCGGGAGGGAGGAGTAAGGCATTCTAAGGCTTCCCTGCGGGACGGCGTCCCATGAACGAACGCATGAACGTGAATACGAATGGAAATAAAAGCTAATTTTCGTTTTTTTGTTTTATGATAGAATTTGATTTCCGGGGACGGCTCAGTTTTAAATCATTTCGAGGCCTTACATCAAATGATCAAGAAACTTTTAGCGCTTGTTGTGCTGACAGCCCTAACAGGATTTTGCATCTATGGAGCCTGCCTTTCAGCCGGCGCGAAAGATCAGCAGGGTTTGTGGCTCTTTATCGCGTTCGCGTTTTTCCCGGCGATCCCGCTCTTTTTGCTGCTACTTCATATCCTTAGCGCGCGGTTTTCTTTTCTTGAGCCGCTCAATCGTGCGCTGGCCGGACCTCCCCCGAAAAGCATGCCGGTGCGTTTTGTGCCGCACTGGTTTGTCATGAGCGCAATCCTGGCAGTTGTGATTGCGGTTGTTCTGATTTTGCTCGCGTCAATTTTTCGGTAGGGGACACTGTCTTTTTTTTGTATATCTGATCTCATCCATAGAGCTTCGCTTTCTGAGTTCGACTCTGGCTTACCGTCCAGAGGCTGATATAAAAAGGACGCGGTATTTTCTGCAGATGTGAAAGAAATTTCTGTAACCCGTTGATGACCCTCGAGATGCTTTTATAGCCGAGCGATTTCTGGGGTTTCTTGTTTTTTTTATTTTTCGAGGGATTGTCTTTCGTTCTTCTAGGAAGAAACGTTTTGGGTATACGGTTTTTAAAAAACTTATGTATAATAAATAATAATTTGAGATTCATCCTTGCGTTAGGCCAAGTTGGGGTAGCTTTTGTACTATTGTTGAAAATCATTTTCAATTTCCGCCAACGGGTTCAGACAAAATCGATGAAAACAAGCCGGTATTTCCTTACATGCTTTTTTCTTTCGTTCTTTTTTCTACGTCCCTCCTTTGCCGACGACTTCTACGGTATTGAACCGGGAAGGAGTTCTAAAACTGACGTTGAAAAAATGCTTGGCCAAGCAACACAATCCGCGCCTCTGGGGGAGTGGGAGGAATATCGAGGGGCGAATTACGATGCTGAAAAGATCGTCGCCCATTATCAACTCAACAATGCGACAGTCGAGAAAATTGATATTTATCCCTCGGTTTCAAGTGGAGAGGCCGATTACCACCAGTGGCTGTCTCTTGATGACAGTGGAGAGGTGACGAAAGCCGCTGATGGTTCGCGTCTTAAGATTTATAGGGCACGAGGCATCATGTTGAAATTTTCCGGGCCGGCGGAAACGGACCCGATCCAAATGATTACCCACTTTCCCGCGCCTGGCCGAACAGCTGTTCAGGCCGCCACACCGGCAGTTACAAGCTTTCCTCCGCAGTCTTCCGGACGGAAATATCTCGGGGTCGAAATACAGTACGATAACGGCAGCATTCATGTGGTGGGGATTCATCCCGGCTCGCCGGCGGAACGCGGTGGTTTGGCCGTGGGCGACCGGATCCTGGGAAGCGGGGCGATGCGTTTCCAAAGCAACGCGGAATTTGTAGCCGCGCTGCAACGCCTTCCAGTCAATTATCCGGTGCAATTTTTCATTCAACGGAACGGGAAGGTCCTTGAATTCCGCATCCCGCTGGAACTGAGATCCGAGGCCGAAATCCAGGCGATTGGTGAGCAGCAGCGCCAGATCCGCGAGACCAAAGAACAGGAGACGCAGGCGGAAGCTCAAAGGCGGAGGCAGAATGTCGCCGATTCTATCGCGAAGGTCGTGGCGGTTATCAACGAACAGGTGATTCAGAAGATGGATGACTGAGGCGGTTATGAAAAAGACAAATTTTCACCTTTTGCGTCGATTTTTTTCGGGAGCAATAGCTTTTGTTTTTCTGATTACTAACCTTCAGCTCCCGTTCGCCTACGCCGCCACAGCCGAAGAGCTTCTGGCGGATCCGAGCAGGGTGGATCCCTTTACGACGGACGTACCCAAATTGCGCGAAAATTTTTTCGAGACTTTACATCACCAGGAAAAAGCAATCATTCAAAAACACGTTCAGGAAACCGGAATTCCCTGGACTGATTCTGCGGGAGAGATCTACACGCATCACCCACGCTACGAGCAGGCAGTCAAAGAATACAACCAGGTTTGGCAGCAGCACATGGAACAGGTTAGGAGGTTCGACGCCGCCATTCGAGAGCGGGGTATGACCCAAGTTCTGGATCGGGCTAGGGAACTTGCCAAAAAAGACGGCGTTACAATAAACTGGTCGGAAGAATTCAGGTCTAGCGGTACGGATCCCTGGAAAGGGCGCGGCGTTTATACGGACGCCGAATATACCGGTACAGATCGCGCCAACCGATATGTCCGTCAGGCGCTCCAGGAAAAAAATATGACGGTTACCGCCACGCCCGGTCAAAACAGCACAAAAGTCAAACAATGGGATCTCCAACTCTGGGGTGAAGAAGGGAAAGGAAAGATACACAGGGCCTTTGAAGCCGAGAATCGGGAATTTGCGAAAACGGCTATGTCCGGAGATCAGGCGGGACCGGTCAACAAACAGGCCGCCGCCCTCGACGCTCTCAAAAAAGCTCATCTGGACGAACGGCCCGCACCGCCGGGAAGCTGGCAGGAATACCAGCGCATGAACGATTTGGTCAAGGCTGTTGAGCGCGGTGAGCAGAACGTGCTCGGGAAAAAACCGAAAAATCCAGAGATCCAGGAACTGAACAAAGTCCGCTCCATGGAGATTGATCCCGTGACCGGAGGCCTTCGGAAGCTCGGTGATGAGCGGGGACTTCAGAACCCGATGTACAAGGAATTCGAGCAAAAACAGATGCAACGGCTTTCCGACATTTTGAAAGAAGGCGAGAATGCCAACAAAACTTTTATCGCGGACATCGACAAAAAGATCCAGATCGCTGAAACCCAGGGGAATGCCGCGCTCGCCAACGAACTTAAAACCTTCAAAAATCAATCGCTTCAACAACAGATCCTGCAGAGGAAGGCGCTTGTCAATCAACTCGGTCAGCAAAAGTTCGCCGAAACCGTGGAAAACACCCAATTTGAACTGGTGCGGGATCCTGACGCGGGTCAGACCATGGTTTTCCGGAACAAGGAAACAGGCAAAGCCTTAACCAAGCTGGAAATGATGGAAAAATACCGGAGCATCGTCAACGACCTTGAAAAAAATCAAGCGGCCGGCAAGGAGTTGAAATACAGGAACCTGGCGACCAATGAACTCATATCGCAAAAAGATCTTTTAGAGCGTTCCAAAGCGATCCTCAAAAATCTGGAAGAAGGAAAATATGTCGAAGCGATGAAACTGACGGAATACGAACCGATGTTCCAACGAGGCAAAGTCGTTCCTACCGTCAAAGGTGAATACGTAGAGATTTCCAGGAGAGGCCCCGACGGGCACTATATGCTCCGCAACATCAAGACCGGTGAAGAGGTCACTGCATCCGAACTGCGTAACCAACCGCTTGTTAAAAAGCTGGAATACGAAGTGGTCTTTGAAAAAGGTACCGGAGGCCAGAGGATGTACCGCAATGTCAAGACAGGCGAAATGATTACCGAAGCCGAAATGCAAAAAAGGTACGTCAAAAACCCTATTGAGGATCTCCGTAAGCAGATGAGCGACCTCGGTGCCAAAGAAGGGAAGGCGAGTTTCAGCGAAGATGCTTTTTCTTTTAAGGGAGTTGATGAAAAAGCCTTCAAATCGCTCAAAACGATCGAGTTGCCAAAGGTTAAAGAGAATATCCTGCCTCCGTCCCGGGCAAAAAATATCAAACTTGTCTACAAGTACGCTAAGTTGGCCGAGAAATATTTTAAGAATAAATACCCGAAATTAGGCAGCCAGCCGAACGGCGCCTTCTGGTTGGCAGATCCGGCTGAGGCGATCGAGGAATATCTGCTCGAAGCGGAACGAAAAATGTCGCAACACCCGGATATCCTGAAAGCTTTCCGGGCAGCTAAAAAAGATATTCTTCGGCAATATGTCCGAACGCAACTCCAACATCAAAAGGACGCGGTAATGATCGCGCAGGAAGAATACATTAAAGCAGCCAAGGAGAGGACGATCCTGCGAGTGCGCAAGATGGCACAGGACGCGGAATTCAACCAGGCCTTGCAGAACATGATGTTCACGCTTTTAGTAGCCTCGAAGCTCGTGGATTTCATGCAGACCTGGTACGACGAGGGTTTTGATGCCTTGGCACGCAAGGCGAAGGTCTTTCTTGCCGTTGAGATCCCGGTCGGGTTGGTTGTCGCGAAAGGGTTTAGCCTTTTGATCCCTTATCTGGCCATGAATTCTCCCAAATTATACACTGTGGTCCAAGGGGTTCTTGCCTACGGGGGGGCGGTGGCGGTTGGCGCGATGGTCTTTACAATCGCAGGCGGGATCAGCTATATGACAACGGATTATTTTATCCTGGATGAGAACCGGCAGACGCTTATTCGGAGCCTTTGTCCGTTTCCTCCCAAGAGGACAAATCTATGGGATATCTGGACTTGGCTTGCTGAAAAGCGGCACATCGATGTCGAAAAAGATTTCACACCGATCCTGGATCCTCTAACGGATCCCAGCACAAGTTGGACCACGTCGGTGCAGCATATCCAGGAATACGCCGCGCAGCTTGTGACCATGTACCGGCACTGGCTTACGAACAATTATGACTATGTTCGTCGTCTTCGCTATTTCGAAGACGATCCGAAAGTGTGGAGCGTCATAACCGGTGAACTGGCGAAAAGGATCTGGCTGGTTAATAAGGCCGAGGAATTCAAAGAAGCACAAGAGGAAGAGTCGAGAGCGCAGAAAGAGATGGAAGACGCATTTTTTAACGAACCACCGCAGGAAATTCCGGAAGAACGACAAGCCGTGATCTACGAGGTTGCTGTTAACGGCCAGCCGATCGCCAGTTATTTTTCTGATTTTAAAGCATGGAGCGATTATGTCCATAAAGCCGTGACGCCGCCTGTCAAACTCAAGGCCGGAAGCGACATGAAAGTCCATATCGGTTATGCCATTTTGGCTTTACCGAAGGATGTTCTCAAGGTGCGGATCAACTCTTCCTATGAGGAAGGATACGGTATTGCTTCGGGGGAAGAAGCGTCACTTAGGAGCGGTTCCGTGGTTGAAGAAAAGGTTACGGCGGATGAAGAATTCGGTATCGTTTTGGGAGCCGCGGAATTTTCACTTCCGCTTCAGTACCCGAGCGAGAAGCAAAACAATAGCGAAGAACTTTTCCATTCAACCCTGAAATTTCTTTTAAACGTTGAGGAAAAAAACCTTTTCAGCGCGACCGTAAACAATGCCTTCACTGTGGAAGGGCCTGGTACAGATTTCAATGGGAAAGGGAATTTGAAAGTGACGGTCAAAGCAGATAAAGCGACTCTCAAGGATGTGCCGATCGGTGATTTGCCGGATGTGACGGTTAAATTGGAACCGCTTTCTGGACAGACTGAAGTGCCGCAACCTGTTAAGGGCATGTACCTCAACGGCGCACACACATTCGAGAACCTCCAACTCGGGCAGTGGCGCGTGATCGCCGAACTGGAAAAAAAGGAAATCGAAAAGACCGAAACTCCACCAGCCCCATCAAGTGGCCAATCCGGTAAAGATGGGAATATTTATACGGTTGCCAAGCTGTTTTGGAACGTAGAGGAAGCTTACGCCGCGGAATATGCTGGCCCCGGGAAAGGAGAAAAATTAGTCACGATGTTCATGCCTCGGCCGATGAAAGCGGAGACCCCTTTAGAAAAACGCCACGCCGGTGATTTTAAAGTGGAAGTGGAGCTTGGTAAGTTTGATCTCAAAGATTTCATCAAGATCAAGCGGAAACAAACCGATTTGACTTCTTGGAATATCCTGGTAACGGTTCAGGATATGAGCGGGAAACCGGTTATCGGGGCGGAAGTGGTGACACTTGACGGCAACCGCTCAAAAGCAACGGAAATTGGCCAAGGACAGTATATTTTCAGGAAGCTTTCTGCTGCGGGAACGGGAACTGTACGCGTGGGAGCCGAGATTCACGCGCAACTTATGCGTGCTGTAGGAACTCACCGATATTTCGGTGAAACGACGGCAACATTTAACAATGCGTCTCAGGAAAACGTGACAATCGTGATTCCTAATCTTGCGCAGCACAAATGGCTTATCCGCGGGACAGCCCGATATAGCGACGGTACTTCGGTCTCCCTCCAACCCGGTGATGAATTTACCATTACCATGGGAGGAGAAGAACAATCCGAAAAAAAAGTTTCGGGACTTTCTTATTCTTTTGGTCCATTTTCCGTTCCTCCAGACAGCGGGGCAGAGAATCCAGCGATTGATACCAATAATCGGGGACTTCGTGCAGAGATCCGGCGCGGTGGTAAGATGATAGCTGTGGCTTCCGGTACGGTAGTTCGGAAGGGCCTGGAACTTACGGAATATGATATTCCCTTTGCGGCAAGCCTGAAAAATATTATCGAGCCTCAAAAAAAAACACCGCGTTTCATAAGTCCTGCGCCCCAAACAACTCCTTCGCAAGCTTCCAACCAGACCTCGGTTCAGGTCTCGCCTCCAATGCCCAAAGTTCAGCCGGTTCCTCAGGCAACATTGCCAGTAGCAAAACCACCTGTTTTTATTTCTCCGGCGTCTACATCGAAACCGGTTCACCCCGCGCAGCCGGCCGGAAATAATGACTGTGTGGATGCCGATGGAAGACCAACACTTTTTTGTAAAACCTTCAACTAAAGAAAGAGAAAAAAACATGGGGACCTTCTTTTCAAAAACGTTCTTCGTATTATTTGCTTTTTTGATTTTCTTGGGATTTAAAGGACATACACTCAATGCCACAGAGGAATCAGCGCAAGAAGGTGGGCTGTTAGGAGCGGATTTTGATGTTGGTGGGGGCAAGGGGGAGACGGTAAACAAGACAAAAGGTCAAACGGAAGAGGAAGAATGGTCCGGGGAAAGAGACGATTATGATGTCTTGTCTTTACATGCCGACATGACACCAGTCACTTATAAAGGCCGGCCCGCTTACCAGTTGAAGAATGTCGATGCCTCGCAAGTCAAGATCAAGATGCGTGGTGAGGAGCATCATGTGGATAAATACGAAGCGACGATGCTATTACTTGAAAAAGGGTTTTTAAAGCAGGTGCCCGGGGTGGGCATCATTACCACGAAAAAATACGATCGATTCATGAAACAACAAAAACCAGAACCGATAATCCAAGAATCTATCAAGGACAAACCGGCTGCATCGAGTGACCATCATTGCAGATCCAAGGAAAAAGCATTCAAGGTTTGTCAGGCGAAATACGGGCCTCGCTTCAGTCTCACCGATACCCAGCTTGCTGAAATCGCCAAAAAAGATCCAGCTTGGCATCGAGATGTGGTGGATTGCTTAAAAACACAGAAAGAATATTTGCATTGCACCGGCCGTTGATCTTCGAGGGTTCAGGAGTGTCAAAATTTTTTTTGCGGGATTTTAAAAACCAATAATTTAGAAATGGTGCTATGGAGCGATCAAAAAATTTCTTTATTTCCTCAGTTTTAAACGCGATGCTTACCGTTGCTTACTGCTCGTTTGTTTTTTATGCGTTTCATTTTTTTGAATTTTTTGCCAGCGCCCACCAGACCGCGCTTCCTTTGCTTTCTCGCATAACCGCTCAGCACGTAACCCTTTGGCAAGGTTTAGCTGTCGTTTCTTTTTTAACGAATATAATCTGGCGAAAAAGAGAAATCGATCATTTGATCTTCCTTTTTTTATGCATCTTATTTCATGCTGTTGGCATGATGTTTCCGTTTTTTATGCCGGTTTATGTCATTAGATAAAAAACTCTACAGTTCTTTTAAAGGCTTTGATAAGCCTGAGGTCAAGCAAGGGCGTCCAGGCAGTTCAGTGTCAATTACTCGGTGTGCCACTCTTTGCTTCCTCAGCGCTAAAGAGAGAAATGAAAGTTCTCAGTGATGCATCAATCGATGAAGTCTTTAAACTATATAAAAACCGTACCGGTTCTCGCAGTGGCGGGTTGATTCGTGGTAAGCCGAGTAAAACGGCACACTCACCCTATCCTAAAGGACTGCCCTGATTACCGTACATTTTTTAATTAAAAATCAGGGCTGCTGCGCTGAAGGGCTGCGAAAGGTTTGCGCGTGCTGCGATACCACAGCACTGATGATTGTTTGTTTTAAAATTAGAAATCAGTGCGGCCATGATTTCAAATAGATAGTGGATGAAAATCACGGGCAGGGGCGGTAAAAGCCCGAATGCGTGTCGGGGGGACACCCCGGTACCTCAAAAAGCGCTGCCAAAGGGAAATGAAAACCGGACGCCCCCGCTCATTAGGAGCTTATTTATTGGCCAGTTTTACTTACCGGTGCATGTCCATGCTTAATTAATTTCAAGAAAGGTCGATGAATAAATGGCTTGAGAGTGACAGAGCGGTGGTTTTTTAGCAAAAAATTGAGTTACATTAATAAATTTATACGCGCCGGTTTTTGTAAGTTTTGGTTTGATTATGGATTTTTCAACCATAGAGGAGTTCCAGTATGAAAGCGAATCCGCTATTAAAAGACATCATGACCCCCAATCCCATCACGTTGAATATTGACGAACCTTTTTTGAGGGTGGCCGAGATCTTTCAGGAGAGGTCGATCCGGCATCTGCCGATTGTGAATAAACAAGGCGTCATCATGGGGATCATTTCCCAACGGGATCTTAATCGCGTGGCGATCCCGAAACATACCGAGAGCGGTGAGTATGTCTATAACATGGAAGAACTGGCGAGCTATGTTTTAAGGCAGCATGTCATTCAAAAGGTTCTTACGATGAAGCCGGATGATACGGTTGAAAAAGCACTGGAAGTCATGATCCCGAAGAAATTCGGCTGTATTCCGGTTGTGGATGACGGGGATCGCGTGTTGGGAATCGTGACGGCCATTGACCTTCAGAAATTACTGCTTAAGATCCTGCGCGAAGGATAATCCACGAACGGAAAAGATCTCCAAAGTATTCTTGTTCTGTTCTCTTTGGTTTGAGGGACTCCCGCTGGAAACGTCATGCCGAAACCGGGCCGTAAGGCCAGCACGCATCAAGGAAGATCTTCATGAAGTCATTTTCGATCCGATCGATCACGGATTCTTTTGCGAAAGGCCCTTTCCGGAGACTGTTCAAGAACACCGGACTGCTGATTAGCGGAGATACGGTTTCAGCGGTTTTAGGTGTGCTGACGTTTGTCGTGACGGCGCGCGCGCTTGGGACCGAAATGCTCGGTATATTGATCCTGATTGACACCTATGTCCGGATCGTGGACAAGCTTATGAATTTCCAGTCCTGGCAGTTCATGATCAAATACGGCGCGGACGCTTTGGGAAACAAGGACGCCGGTGGTTTTAAGGCACTTGTGAAACTGGGAACATTGGTGGACGGTTTTACGGCACTGCTCGGTTGCGGGGTATCGCTTGCGCTGGCCGGCATTGTCGGAAAATGGCAGCAGTGGCCGACGGACATGGTGCAATTCGCTTTGATCTACAGCGCGATCATTGTCTTTGATGTCGCGGGTGTGCCGACGGGCATCCTGCGGATCTTTGATCAATTCAAACTTTTTTCCATCCAGAAATCCGTCTGTGCCTCAGTTAAATTTTTGGGGGTACTTCTCGCCTGGCAATCCGGTTATGGGTTCAAAGGATTTCTTTGGGTCTGGATGATCACGGAGATCGTGGATTATGTTTCTCTGACCGTGATGGCCTGGATGGAAATGCACAGGCGGGGGTATACGCGTGTTTGGGCCGAACCCCTGAAGGGGATCACCCAACGTTATCCCGGGATCTGGAATTTTTTGATCTCCACGAACCTGACGGGTTCAGTGAAAGTGGGGTTCCGGGAGTTCGATATTTTAATTGTCGGGCGGCTTCTTGGCCTGACGGATGTCAGTTTGTACAAGCTGGCAAAAAAACTTTGCGCTTTTCTAGATCGGGCCACGAACCCGCTTTACCAATCACTTTATCCCGAGTTGACGCGGGTTTGGTCTCAACGCGATTACACAAGCTTTAAGCATGTTGTGAAGCAAATGGTTTATGTGATGGGCGGACTTTCGCTTGTCACCTGGGTCATTTTTATTTTTTGGGGAAAATGGATCATCGCGATCACGACCGGCAGGGAATTCGTCAATGCATACGCCGTCACGGTTTGGTACTTGCTGGCCAACGGGATCGCCATCACGGCGTTGCCGCTTTCGCCGATGATCCTTGCGATGGGCCGTGCCAATCTCAGTTTCTGGATTCAGTTCCTGCCAACGCTTGTTTATTTTCCGGTTCTTTACTGGATGATCACGGTCTGGCATCTGGAAGGGGCCGGTTATGCCTATATCGTTTATCACGGATTGCGTGTCGTCCTCCAGTATTTTATCGTCAAAAAACTCGTCAAAGAAATTCCACAGAAAAAAGCACCGCCTACCGGCCTCGCCGCTCAAACTTCGGAGGAAGGCCCCGCTTCTTTTGCAGATTAAAGAGGAAACCGGCAGCCCAGACTCTTGGAAGTCTGAAGATGGACGCATGGGATGGCGTTAGGCAAAGGGGACGGTCTAAATTTAGCTGGCAATGATTTGTCTTGGTAAATATAATGTCGCAACAGATTGAGAATTTTCCATGAAACCTGAGGAGAATTTGTTGTGAGGCTTCAAAGTTTTTTTTTAACGGTTCTGATCTCCGGTGCTTTTGTGGCGGCAGGTTGTGCGGAGAAGGCAGATCCCAAAAAACCGGTCCAGCAGATCAAAAAAGAAGTCGAGAGGATGTCGGTTGAAGAGCTTCAGTCCGCGGCAGAGGCGTATGCGCAGAAGCTGAGAAGTCAGCATGCGGAAGTTGCCAAGATCACGGAAAGAATGAAGACTATTTCCGTGGAGGAAATCTTCAGTAAGAAAACGAAACCGATCAAGGACCGTTTCCTAAGTATCCAGGTCGAATCTTCAGCGCTTTTTCAACGCTATCAAATCTATATCAATAAGCTTCAGGAAAAGGGAGTGGATACGAGTCAAATCCGGATCGATTGATTTTCGCATCGATCTTTAAAGGGGCTTTTTACATGACGCGCAGGGATCCCCTTTTTTATTTTCAACCAAAAAGGTAGCGATTTGAAAATTTTGCATATCACCTCACATTTGAATACAGGGGGTATCACGACCTATCTTCTGACCCTCATCAAAGAGCAGAAAAAAGCGGGGCATGAGGTTTCTATTTGGTCCAGTCCCGGAACCTGCCGGGATGCTTTCAGGGAATGCTGCGCCGAGGTGGTTTGCGATGTGCCTCGCTGCAAGAGTGAGCTTTCGCCGAGACTTTGGGCGCAACTGCCGGGATTGACATCATTTCTCAAGAGCCGTGTCATCCAGATCATTCATACGCATACCCGTGTTGGGCAAGTACTGGCCACAGCGGCGACTCGTTTTATCGATATACCGCATGTATCTACCGCGCATATGTTTTACAAACGCCGTTTGGGCCGGCGTCTTTTTCCATGTTGGGGGAAAACCGTGATTGCTATTTCTCAAACGATGCAACAGGGATTGGTGGACATCTTTGGTGCAGAAAACTTGCCGCCCATTAAAGTCGTGACAAATGGCATCGATATTTTCGGGCTGCAAAGCAGGGTTGACAAAGTGGACCGTCATGTTGCCAGGGGAAAATATGGTTACACACAGGATCACATTGTCATTCTTGCGCTTTCGCGTCAAATTCCGGTGAAAGGGACTCACATTTTGATCGAGGCATTTGCCATAGCGCATCAGCAGATCCCAAAACTGCGCTTGCTCATTGCGGGGGCGGGGGATGAGGATTACTTGGCTCAGTTAAGGGAACAGGTGCAGCGCTTAAAACTTCAGGATGTTGTGGTTTTTATCGGGAATGAGCCTGCCATCGAAGAGCCTTTTAAAGCTGCGGACATTTATGCCGCACCTTTCATGTGGCCGGAGGCCTTTGGGCTTTCCATCCTTGAAGCGATGGCTGCGGGATTGCCGGTGATCGGTTCGGACTCCGGCGGGATTTCGGAACTTCTGGGCCGCGGCAGTTATGGGCTTCTTTTTCAGGAAGCCCATGTTCCGGAGCTTGTGCGTTGTTTGATCACTTACGCGAAAGATCCGGATTTGCGACGAAAAATGAGCGCTGCTGCAAAACAGGTTTCTTCCGATTATTCTTCGGAGAAAATGTGCCGGCAAATCCAGGAAGTTTATGAGGAAGTTTTGGAGGCGAAGCGGTGAAAAAATTTATTCCTATTTTGGCTTATCACAGCTTTAACCCGCAATGCTTTTCCGGCAAGCTCGCCCTTGCGCCCGAGCTTTTCAAAAAACAGATGCTGTTTTTGAAAAAGAAAAACTTTTATGTGGTAGGACTCGATCAGTGCGTGGAAAATGCCTGGACCGAGAATTTTTGGGAGCAGAAAGCCGCCATCACTTTTGATGATGGCTACTTGGATAATTATCACGTTGCCTTTCCCGCGTTGAAGGAGTGCGCATTCCCGGGGACTTTTTTCGTGACGCCGGAAGATGTGGGCAGTACCGGTTTTATGACTTGGGACATGCTTGGGGAAATGGCTCGTATGCCTGGCGTTGAGATCGGAAGTCACGGTCTTTTCCATAAGGCGCTTGGCGATATTCCCGAGGACGAAGCCTGGAAATCTATAAGCGTTTCCAAAAAGATTCTCGAGGAACGTTTAGGACGGGAAATCAAAGCCTTTTCTTATCCGTCGGGATCGTTCAACGAAAACATCGTCGAAATGGTCCGCAGGGCGGGATATGTCTATGCCTGTGCCGCGAGTCACGTGCATGACCGGAAATGGGAAGGGAATCCCTTTCTTTTGCGCCGCATCAAGATCTCTTCATCTTCGTCCTCCGATTTTGCTTTTTCTCTCCGTCTTTCCGGTTTTTACCACTCGTTCGGAAGGCCCTGATCATTTTGATGAAAAAAGAGACGCCAAAATCCATTGTAGTGGGTATGTCAGGCGGAGTGGATTCTTCCATGGCGCTGGTGCTTTTGAAAAAACAAGGCTGGGCGCCTGTGGGTGTCTCGTTGAAATATCCTGTTTGGGAAGACACCTCGAATTGTTTGCGTGAAAATGTGTGTTGCAGTGCCGAGTCTTTCAGGATTGCCGAAGAGGTTTGCCGGAAGCTTCATGTGCCTTATCATGTCTATGATGTCTCCCGCGATTTTCAAAAGGAAGTGATTAATTATTTTCTTAAAAGTCTCCGGAATCATCTGACGCCCAACCCTTGCGTGATGTGCAACCGCTTCCTCAAGTTCAAAAAGCTTTTTGAATGGGCCCAGGATCATCAAATTAAATATGTTGCGACAGGGCACTATGCCCGCATCAAAAAAAATCCGAAGACCAACCTCTACGAACTTCTCAAAAGCAAAGATGTGGAAAAGGATCAGACCTATTCGTTGAGTTTTTTGTCGCAGAAACAATTAAGTCATATCGTCCTTCCGCTCGGGCGATACACCAAAAAAGAAATTTATGACATGGCACAAAAAGAAGGCTTCGAAATATTTCTCAAAAGGAAACAAAGCCAGGATTTCTGTTTTGTGGCGGGCCATGCCATGGATTCTTTTCTGGGAAAAGAAGTCGGCATAGCCGTCGGGGTCGTTCAGGATGATCAAGGCCATAGCATCGGTAAACACCGCGGATTGCATTTTTACACCATCGGTCAGAGAAAAGGACTTGGGTTGTCCGGCGGACCGTATTTTGTCACAGGATTTGACGTGAAACGGAATATTCTTAAAGTGTCTCGCGATGAAAAAAAATTGCTTCAAAAAGAAGCCCTGCTCGGTCCCTGTAATTTCTTTTCCGGTTTACCCAAAAAATCCTTGCGTGTTCAAGCCAAGATAAGGTATCGGCAGAAAACAGCTTCGGGGACCCTTTTCCCAGTTTCAAAAAGCCGGGTCAGGATTGTTTTTGACAAGCCGCAGCGGGCGGTGACTCCCGGACAATTCGCTGTTTTTTACAAGAGAAATGTCTGCCTCGGAGGAGGGGAGATACGGTTCTGAAACGCGCGAAACTCCATGCGTCACAATCGATTTTCACTTCGGGCATTGTTCGTTGCTTTCATTGACAACCCGCAGGAAAATGATGATAATGACATATCTTTTTTCAAATTTTTCGGTGAGATAGTGCTGCTAAAACGTTGGTTCCAGGTAAGGCATCGTCAAAGTAAAAGCTTTATTTGAAAGTCAAGCTCGCACATAGAAGCGATCAAAAAGGTGAGGTCCAGGATTCCGGGCGCTATTCGATCATTTAATTTCCGCACGGTCTTGCAATAAAAAGATTCAACATAGGAGAACAGCTATGGTCAAAAAGAAAGAAGAAATCCAGGAAAAAATCCTTGATGTTGATGCCAGCATGCAGGGAACGATCTCGTTCAAAGATCCCGTCAATCTGAGAATTAATGGCAGTTTTGAAGGTAAACTCGAAGTTCGCGGCAATCTGACCATCGGTGAAAACGCCAAGGTCACGGCGAACATCCAGGGAGACCACATTGTGATTGGTGGAAAGGTTTCTGGAGATATCATTGCTTCCCAGAGCTTGTCGATTTTGAATCCGGCAACAATCAACGGGAACATCACCACGCCGCGTTTGAGCATCACGGAAGGTGCGGTCTTGCAGGGGCAGGTGAACATGCTCGGAATCCATGCCTCCCAGGGGACGGACGTCTTTTTGACTTTAAAAGATGTCGCTCAGTATCTTGAGGTCGAGGCCAGGATCATCGAGGAATGGGCCAATGCCAAAAAGATTCCCGCACGATTTGAAAATGGGCATTGGGTTTTTGTGAAAAATGAGGTCGACCAGTGGATCCAACAGGAAAGAGCCAGGGTCTGATTTTTAGGAAATAAGTTTAGCAGGTTTGATACTGACGGACATTTCTCTCTTTTGATTAATGGAAGGACAAACGGATCCTCATGAATAATATGCTGACTCTCGATGAAGTAAAAAACTATCTGGAGGTTGAACAACAGGAGATCGAAAAATTCATCCGGGACGGCATGCTGCATGCGTATAAAATCGGAGGGGTGTATATCCGCTTTCGAAAAGAAGAGGTCCTCAATCTCAAATACGATGTTCTTTTAAAGAAAAAAAAAGGCATCCAGCAGGTTTCTTTCGGGCAAAGGCTTTGGAATTTTTGGCGCTTCAATAATTTTTATATTATTTCTCTTTTGATCATTGCGGCTTTGGCCTATTGGTTTCTCCATACGACCGTGTCATCATCCTGAGGCGGCATTTTTGAAGATCTTACAGGGTATCGATCTTGTCAAAGTTTCCCGTATCGAACAGCTCATCAAGCGGTCCGGAAAGAAATTTCTAGATCGTGTTTTCAGCGCCGGAGAACAGTCGTATTGCAGTTCCAAACGGATGAGTTGTGAGCATTATGCGGCGCGTTTTGCGGCGAAAGAAGCGGTTTTGAAAGCATTGAAAGTAAAACCCCAAAAGGGACAAAAACTTTCGGAAATAGAAGTCCGGCGTGAGGCTACCGGTAAGCCTTTTATCGTATTAAGCAAAGTGATTTGTCGGCAATTAAGGCTTCCTGCTAAAGCTCAAATCGAATTATCGGTTGCTCATGAGCGAGAATACGCGATTGCGACGGTTGTGATTGTGATTCCTTAGAAAATGAGGAAAAGGTAATGAAGCAAAAAGTACTGATCATCAACGCGGATGACTGTAACCTCACGTCCCAGGTGACGGAAGCGATCCTTAAGGCGCATGCGAACGGGATTGTGACCAGTACGACCTTTATGGTGAATCTGCCTGCCAATGGCGATGTGGTCCGGGAACTGAATGCATCCAAAAATCTTGGAGTCGGGCTGCATTTGAATGTGACGCTGGGGGAACCCGCGGCCAAGGCGTCGCTTGTGAAGTCCTTATTGCAAAAAGACGGCCGATTCAAAAAAAAGGACCAGTATGCAGTCCATAAATTTCCTCCCGCCGTGGAAATTGCGGAAGAATTTAAGGCCCAACTGCAGCGTTTCGTGAAACTCTTCAAACACTTGCCGACGCACGTCGATGTCCACCATCACATGCATGACCATCGCCCTTTTTTTGAAGCCCTTGCAGGGATTGTCAAAAAGCACAATCTGCCGATTCGCTGGACAAGGCTTTTAAACGAGCGCGAGATCAAGCAATCTTATAAATTTCTCAAAACAACGGATCATTTTTTCGGCAATCTGGACCCTCACACGTTCTGGACCGAAGAAGTGCTTCGGCATCTTCTTTTTACGTTGCCCGAAGGTACAAATGAGGTGATGTGCCATCCGGGATGGGTGGACGACGAATTATGCGCGATCAGTTCGTTGACGATTCCGCGGGAGAGGGAATACCAGCTGTTCAGCTTGAAGGAATTACGCAAGTATATTGCTCATTTGGGTATTACGCTGACAAACTTCGGTTTTTTTTCGAAAAGCCGGTAAGCGCGGAAACTATTTTGCAATCGTGCCGTCCAGTGTCTCAAAGATGATCGTCACGAGATTATGGCACTTGGGGCATTTAATCTGCTTGAAGGCTTGGATGTTGTCGTGCTTGGGGCGGTACATGATGGAGAGAATTTTGGTCACGAAACTTGATTCGTTTCCTGACCATTGACATGCAGGACAGTTGTAAGCTGATTTCATGGGTTCCTCTCCAGAGCGGTTAAGCTCGTATTGTTATGCATAAAAGTCATCGGCGCAGGTTCCTCGAAACTTTAAGTTTGTTTAATAAAAGCTTAGTCATGTGAATTGAAACAGGAGGTTGGCATGCGGAAAATCGCGATAGGATGGATATTGATCGCGGGGGTTTTTTTATTTGCTGTACCCCCTGCTTTGGCGAACGAAGAAGGATATTTTGCCCAAATGAGTCGAACCATGGTGACGGGTTTGAAAAACATCGTGTCCTCACCTTGGGAGATTCCTTATACGATGGGGCAATATGATCAGAAAGACGACGGAAACTCACGAGCTATCCGCGGTGCGGCAGGCTTTGTTGATGGGACATTTCGCTCCCTTACCCGGTTTTGTTGCGGGTTTTGGGACGTAGCTTTTTCGGTTGTTCCGGGCGATCAGGAAGGGCTCCCTCTAAAGCCGGAAACTTTCTTCTGATAAAAGAATTGGCGCGATTGTTGGGGAAGAACCAGTTTTATGCAGTTAACTCGACCTCAAAATCTTATTGCCCCGTTTGTTGGGGAAGAACCGAAGAACCTCAAACTCTCACGAGGCAGTGCTGGTTCATGTCGAACCAGTGCGAGAGGAGGGAGTCGAACCCTCATGGTGTTTGAGCACCGCTGGATTTTGAGTCCAGTGCGTCTGCCAGTTCCGCCACTCTCGCGAATTATTTCTATAAATTAAGGATGCAGTCGCCGTACGCGGCTATCTTCGAGCCGCGACGGCGCAGCGCCAAACCATCAAAGGTTTGGTGGACCGGAGGGGAGTTGAACCCCTGACCTCTACAATGCCATTGTAGCGTTCTCCCAACTGAACTACCGGCCCATAAACGGACAAATTTCAAAATGACAGGTGAGATGTAAGACAGCATCTTAAAGGAAATAGCTTTTTTTTCAAGAAATATCAACGGACTTTTGCTAAAATACCCCCCTTATGGCCAGTGGATTCAAAGCATATCCTTTTGATGAGATCGAGAAGAAATGGCAAGCCTTCTGGCTTGACCATAAAACCTTCCGTTCTTCGGATCCCGGAGAACCGGGTAGTGCTAAACCCAAATATTATGTCCTCGATATGTTTCCATACCCGTCAGGTTCCGGTCTTCATGTCGGTCATTTAGAGGGTTACACGGCAACAGATATTGTCAGCCGCTATAAGCGCATGTGTGGATTCAATGTATTACACCCGATGGGTTGGGATGCCTTTGGGCTTCCCGCGGAACAATACGCGATCGAAACCGGCACCCATCCGAGCCAAACCACTCAAAATAATATCCGGACTTTCAAACGTCAAATCCAACAAGTCGGTTTCAGCTATGATTGGGACCGAGAGATCGATACGACGGATCCGGATTATTATCGGTGGACGCAATGGATCTTCATGAAGCTCTATGAAAAGGGGCTGGCGTATGAAGCGGAGGTTCCCGTGTGGTGGTGCGACGGTTGCAAGGCAGTGCTCGCCAATGAAGAAGTAGATGCCAACGGGACCTGCGAGCGCAAAGGCCACAAAAATGTTTATCGTCGTCCTCTCAGGCAGTGGATTTTAAAAATCACGGCCTATGCGGAACGTTTGCTTGCGGATCTTGAAAAACTGGACTGGTCCGACGCGATCAAGGAAATGCAACGCAACTGGGTCGGGAAGTCCGTTGGGGCGGAAGTGGACTTTAGGCTCGAAAAAGGGCAGGAGACGATTCGCGTTTTCACCACCCGACCGGACACACTTTTTGGGGCGACTTACATGGTGCTGGCGCCCGAACATCCGTTGGTGGCAAAGGTCGCGACAGGCGAACATAAAAAAGAAGTCGAACAATATGTCGCGGCAGCACAGCGTAAATCCGATCTTGACCGTACGGATCTTGCGAAAACCAAAACGGGTGTTTTTACGGGCGCTTACGCGATCAATCCTGTGAATGGTCAAAAAATTCCGATCTGGATTGCGGATTATGTTCTTATGGGTTATGGCACCGGCGCTATCATGGCCGTACCGGCGCATGACACGCGCGATTTCGAATTTGCGACCAAATTTCAATTACCGATCATTCAAGTTGTCCAACCGCCGGATCCCGCCACTGATTGGCGCGGTTTTGTTGAGGATGGGACCTCGGTCAATTCCACAGGGCCTGAAGTTTCAATCACCGGTTTATTGACGCCTGAAGCGAAGAAAAAAATCACGAGCTGGCTCGAAGCAAAAGGATTAGGCAAGGAAGCGGTTCAGTACAAACTCCGGGACTGGCTTTTTAGCCGGCAGCGTTACTGGGGTGAGCCGATTCCCATTGTCCACTGCGGGAAATGCGGGACAGTACTGATTTCGGAAAAAGAGTTGCCATTACGCCTTCCTGAGTTGACGGATTACACGCCTTCCGGAAATGCGGAGCCACCGCTTGCGAAGGCAAAAGATTGGCTGAAGTGTCAATGTCCGAAATGTGGCGGCAATGCGACTCGCGAAACCAACACTATGCCGCAATGGGCTGGGTCTTGTTGGTATTACCTTCGCTACATTGATCCTAAGAATAGCGCCCAAGCCGTTGATCCGAAAAAAGAACAATACTGGATGAATGTCGATCTTTATGTCGGCGGTGCGGAGCACGCGGTGCTGCACCTCCTCTATTCCAGATTCTGGCACAAGGTGCTTTATGATATCGGGGTGGTCTCGACGGTCGAACCTTTTCAGAAACTCACGAATCAGGGCATGATTCTAGGGGAAGACAGCCAGAAAATGTCGAAATCCAGGGGGAATGTCATTAATCCCGATGAAATGATCCGTCAATATGGAGCCGACAGTCTACGGCTTTATGAAATGTTCATGGGGCCTTTGGAAATGACCAAGCCTTGGGCCAGTTCCGGCGTGGAGGGAGTGTACAGATTCTTGGGTAAGGTATGGCGACTCTTTTTAAATAAAGAAGATCAGTTGCATGCGAATATTCTGGGCCGCGAACCCAATGCTCCCGAACTCAAAATCCTGCATCAGACCATCAAAAAGGTGACAGAAGACCTAGAAGGGCTCCGGTTTAATACGGCGATTTCTGCCCTGATGATTTTTGTGAATGAAAACAACCAGTTTCAGGATCACTCAAGAGAAGTGCTTGAAACATTCGTTCTCTTGCTTGCACCCTTTGCCCCTCATATCGCAGAAGAAATTTGGCATCGTCTCGGTCATGCTGCGACTCTTGCTTATGAAAAATGGCCGGTATACGATGAAAAATACCTGATCGAGGACCAAGCTGAAATAGCGATCCTTGTTGGCGGTAAAGTTCGGGCTAAAATGGTCGTTTCTCGTAACCAGGGTGAAGATGCGATCATCAAACAAGCCCTTGGACAGTCGCGTATCCAGGAACTCATGGCCGGGAAGAAATTGAAAAAAGCGATTGTGATCCCCGGCCGGACCGTTAACCTCGTGCTGGAAGATGCCTAAAGTCGAGATCAAGAATCAAAAAATCTGGGTCGGTAAAAAAGAAGTCCCTCTTATTTCCGGAGAGGTTCATTACTGGCGACTCAATCCCAATTACTGGCCGGATGTTCTTCGCCGTGTCCGCGAGATGGGACTGCATATTATCTCCACCTATGTCCCTTGGGATTTTCATGAATATAAGCGCGGTCATTACGATTTCACAGGCGCTACCGATGAAGCCCGCAATCTCAAGGCATTCCTTGAGCTGACACGCAAGGAAGGTTTTTGGCTCATTATCCGCCCTGGACCTTATATTTACAGTGAATGGCCTCATGACGGTGTTCCGGATTATGCTTATAAATTTCACCGCCTTCATCCTAAATTTCTTTCCTATGCCGCGGAATATCTGAAGCATGTGACAAAAGTTTTCAAACCGTATCTGGCATCGCGCCGCGGCGGTCACATCATTTTGGTCCAGGCAGACAATGAAATCGATTCTTGGCCGGATGTGTTTGGTCATCAGTACGGGCTTTCCAATAAACCGGGTCTTTTCCAGGATTTTATCAAACGTCTCTATTATGGCAATCTTGAAGCGCTGAATGAGGCATGGGGAACCGAATACAGTTCTTTTGACGAAGTGGCGCCGTTTATCGCTACGATGCTGCCGGGAGAAAAAGGTCTGCCGCTCAAAGGCGATCATGAACTAAAACGACATTTGGATTATTTCAAATTTAAATACTATTATGCTTTTGAAGTTGCGAAATGGAGCGTTGAGGCCTACCGGAATTTTGGCATTGATGTGCCTATCTATCTTAATACCTATCCCTTTTTCTATGCCCATGATTGGAGCACCTTGCAAGGGACCTCTGATCTGGTGGGCCTGGACCTTTATCCGTCCAATGAACTGGCCGAGGATGAATTCGAACACCGGAAACTCTGTGACAAGATCCGATACCTTTCGAGTGTTTCCAAATTACCTTTTATCGCGGAATTTCAATCGGGTATTTGGCATGGTCGTCATTATGAAACCAGCGTGTTGACTCCCAACCACTATCGCATGATATGTCTTTCTGCGTTTCTGGGAGGGGTCAAGGGATGGAATTGGTATATGCTTGTGAATCGAGATAATTGGTACATGTCGCCGATCAATGAATGGGGCAGGGTTCGAGGGGAGCTTTATGATGTTTTTAAGCAGCTCGTCTCGGTCTTTCATCGTTTAAACCCGCCGTCTCTGAAAAAGCTGACGGATGTTGCGGTAACTTTTAATCCCATCCAGTATGCGGCGCGGACCCTTTCCCATAACAGCCCGGTGCTTGTAGCGCTTTATCAAGCGGATGTTGATTACGAAATTTGTGATCCCCGCTTCACCCTCCCCAAGAAGAAAGTCCTTTTCTATTCGGGCAATCAGTGGCTGGAAAAAGATGCGCATGAGAATCTTTACCGCTATGTGAAAAACGGGGGGACTCTTGTCGCTTTCCGTGATTTTCCGCGCAAAAATGATCAATTTAAGTCTTATCAGACCATTGGATTCGAAGAGCCTGTGCGGACGCTGTTCGAATTCAAGCGTCAGTTTACCTTGCATATCAACAGAAGTCATAAACCGGTAAATATGATCAGCTCCGTTTATGTTTTTAAGGCACAGGGGTGTGTGAAATTTCAAGCGGATCTTGGAGCTTACGGAAAACAGACGGTCGGTTATGTCAAGAACATCGGGAAAGGAAAGATCATCCATTTTGGTGTCGAGCCGACGCCGGAACTTGTGCTTGAGGTCATTAATTATTTGAAGATCTCGCTTATCAGCTATTCTTTGACCCGCGATGTCAAAACCGCTTTATTCAGCCGGGGGAAAAAATATTATCTAGTGGCTGTGAATAATGGCAAGGAAGACAAGAGCGCTGCGGTCTATCTGCCGGCTTTGAGCAAGATCAAAGGTAAAATGATCGTCCGGGATCTGTTGAATGGTCAAAAGACAATCTGTTCCCGTGAGCGACGGCATCCCATGGATTTTCATATTGCTCGCAAAGACGGACGTATTTTTGAGCTGACTGCAAAAAACGCCGGCTGAGATCCAAAGAACATTGCAGCGTTCCTGCCTTAACCCTTTCTTTAAACTTGTTTCTTTTTTGGCGTTCCATTAAGATAAAGAAACCAAAATACGAAGAGGGCCTGTTATGTACGAACCATTCTTTGGTCTGGCGGAATCTCCGTTTAATGTGACGCCTGATCCTCGTTTTGTCTTTTTAAGCAAGCACCATCAAGCCGCGTTGGTTGCCATGCGTTATGGCGTGGAACGCCGGTCCGGATTCATTCAGATCACCGGTGAGATCGGTGCCGGCAAAACGACGCTTTCCCGCATGTTCCTCCAGCAGTTGGGCGAAAACGTTCATAGTTCGCTGGTCTTTAACCCGAAACTTTCAGAGCTTGAGCTTTTGCAGACCATCGTTGAGGATTTTGGGCTAAAACCGAAAGCGAAAAAAAGAAAAGACTATTTCGATGCCCTTAATTATTTCCTTCTCGAAGAAAGCGCAAAGGGGTTTAATTCAATCGTGGTGATTGACGAGGCCCAGCTTTTATCGATCAAGGCCCTTGAGCAAATCCGTCTTCTTTCCAATCTTGAGACAACCACGCAGAAGCTTTTGCAGATCATTCTCATAGGACAACCGGAGTTTCAAGATGTCTTGAAGCACAAGTCGTTGAAACAACTGCGCCAAAGGATTACCGTACGCTGCCATCTTCCTGAACTGAGCTTTGAGGAAGTCGGGCAATATATCACTCACCGTTTGAATGTTGCCGGAGCCCAGGAAAATTTCTTCACGCCGGAAGCCACTCAGCGTATCTATGAACTTTCCTCGGGAATCCCCAGGATGGTCAATGTGCTGGCAGACCGTGCGATGCTTGCTGCGTATGCCAAGAACACGCGAGTGATCGATCCCTTTGTTGTGGAATGTGCCGAAGCGGATCTTCAAGGGGTTGCGGTATGAGCCTTATTCAGGACGCTTTAGAGAGAATGGGGCGTACCACCCCATCCCATCCTTCTGCGAAAAAAAACAACCGCCGTTTGTGGGAACGTGATCCCATGGGGAGTAAACTAGAACAGGAACTTACAAAAATTCAGCGGGAATATATCAAACGAAGAAATCTTAGAAAGATTTTGGTGATAGGATTTTTGGTGGTCTGTCTTTCAAGCCTGGCTGTTCTTATTTTTAATACGAAATTCCTTGGCAAAATTTCTTATAAGGGCGCGCCGGTCAAAGGGTCTTCTTCGGTGAAGATCATTTTCGGCGGCGTTTATCGTCTCTCAGGGATTACAAAATTCGGCAACGAACGGAAAGCGGTCATCAATGACGAGCATATTGGCGTCGGAGAGCAGCTTTCCGAGGACATCTTTGTAAAAGAGATCCAAAAAAATAAAGTAATTTTGGTGGCAAGGGGCAAGGAAATTCCTTTTAAACTCTAAAAGCTGATGTCATCCCTTCAACGTTATCAACACACACTCCTGATCTGTCTTTTGTTGCTTTTGTCGCTTCTCATCGTATTCCGCTTCTGGAAACTCTCTTAATCTGCTGTTTCATCATTACGAAAAGAAGACTCCTCATCTAAATATGATTTAAATTTATATTTATAATGTATAATATTCATATCATGAAAATGCCATTTCTTTGGGTTGCCTTTGGTTTCATGCTTGGAATTATCATCGAAAAATACCTAAATTTTCCGGTGCTAGGGATCTTAAGTGGTCATGGAGTGGGGATCCTTATTCTCTGCGGATTGCGAGGCAGGAAAATGTTTCTGCCGGTTTTTCTGCTTTGCATGGGATGCATGGGAATGCTCGCCAGTCGTGCAGAGAATTATGTGCCGTCCCGGGCCATCCAAAATCACATCGGACCAAACCGTGTTACTGTGACAGGCATCGTTGATTCGCTACCGGAGGTTAAAACACGTGGTAAAAAAGTGAGCGTTTCTTTTGTTCTTGCAGCACGTTCAGTGACGAAGTGGGAAAAAAGACACCGTCACAAGTTTTGGGTCACGGGCAGCTTGCAAACTTTTTTGCTCCAACCTCCATGGATTCCCAAAGTGGGGGATGAACTGCGTCTTTTCGGTACGCTCCAGGCGCCTCGACGTGTGTCCAATCCCGGCGAATTTGATTATGCCAAATATTTAAAGACGCAGAACATCGATGCGATTTTTCAAACCATCGGCAAAAAAAGTGTTCAAAAAATCCGTGAGGGATGGAAATATTCGCCGATGCGACTTCTTGCCCAGGCCCGTCGATTTTTGGCGGATCTGATCGATAAGCGTTATGCTGCCTCGGATGCCGCAATCTTAAAGGCTCTGGTGATTGGGCTTCGAAGCGAAGTCGCCCCCGATGTCCGTGATCATTTCATGAAAACCGGAACGGTTCATATTTTGGCGATCAGCGGTCTTAATATCACCATGATCGCAGGGAGTTTCTACCTGATTCTTTTGATCCTTAAATTAAATCACAAAAAAGCCGCCGCCTTGACGATTGTGGTTGTGGGTCTTTATGTGGTGCTTGCAGGAGCAGGGCTTCCGGTACAGCGTGCAGGATACGGATCCTCGCTGGTGCTGTTGGGTGTGCTGCTCGGACGTCCTGGAAACCTTCTGAATGCCCTCTGTTTTGCGTTTTTTGCCATGCTCTTATGGAATCCGAGCAGTCTTTGGAATATCGGGTTCCAGCTTTCCTTTCTTTCTGTATTGTCACTTATGGTTGTTTTGCCTTTAACAGCACGCTTGAATTTTGGATCCTTGTCGATCGGTTCGAGCTTCGCCGTGCTATTGGGCACTTTTCCGTTTGTGCTCTATTATTTCAATATTTTTTCACCCGTCAGTATTATTGCAAATCTTTTGGCGATACCGCTTTTTGATGCAGTCCTATTCATGGCGTTGTTCTCGCTGCTTTTGAGTTGGATACCGATTTTAAATGCTATTCTTATCAAGATCACTTCCATGCTCCTCTGTTTCGGATTGTCCTGGGTGAAGTATCTTTCTGTCTGGCAGTGGGGATATTGGTTTTTTGAGAGACCGTCGCTGATGCAGATGGTTTTTTACTATACAGCCTTGGCGGCACTTCTCGGTTTGCGTCCTCGGAGCGTCTCTCATAAACATTGGTTTGTCACAGGGGTCAGTCTAGTCTTGATTGCGGTGACCGCGTCGTTTTTTTGGCCAAAAGATGCTGGCGGGTTTCAAATGACTTTGCTTTCAAGCGGTAAAAACCAGATTATGCATGTAAGGTTCTCCAGAGGAAGCCATTGGCTCATCAACACCGGAAGATCTTTCCCGTCGGACCAAGGGGAATGGTTTGTGGCTCCCTATCTCCGGAATCTTGGGATTCGCCGGCTGGAAGGCGTGGTGTTAACGGATCTTTCCAAGTCGAATACCGGTGGTTTGCGTGCGGTCATCAGGGATTTTCCGATACAAGGGTTATTTTATCCGGAACATGATGCTCGTACCTCCCAGGAGCTTTTCCGGGTTTTCCGCCTTTCAAAAGGTGAAGTAAGGAATCTTCAAGCAGGAGATGTGTTGGGAAGACCGGATGAAAAAATGCGAGTGCTTGCCGAGGGTCGGCATGGTATGGCGGTACTGATCATGCTTGGGCGCTGGAGAATTCTCGTTATTTCCAAAGTATCATCCTCACTTTTTGAGACACTATTAAAAAGCGAAAACATGCCTGAGATTCATGCTGTGATCCTGCCTTCCCTAAGGGGAGAAGCTCCGGAGGAATGCTTGCAGTGGATCGAAAAATCACAGCCTCGTCTGGTCATTTCGTCTGATGAGGAACCGGATCTTAAAGCCTATTTGTCTTTGAAGCGTATATTTCATTTAAATTTAAAAAAGACCGGTGCGATAGCTTTCAAAAAAAAATCATCTTATCTGGAGCTTGAATCATTCCTGATGGGGAAACTGGGATTTTACTCCTATCTTTAAGGGTGTTTTTATTGACATTTTTTCTTAGCCCGTGCTATAGTACCTGCCTCGCGATTTTTTGTAACCAGAAGATTAGAAACCACTTATGAAAATTTCAAGAGTATTGGTTTTCATTGTCATCCTGTTGTTGCCGTATTCTTTTGCTTCGGCGGATTGGGTCTGGTCTCCGGAGCAGGGAAAATTCATCAACACCCAATCTGAAACCCAGAATGATGCCAATGATCTGTTTGACGATGCCCTGGATCTCTACAAAGAGAAGAAACTTGATAAGGCCGTAGAGCAGTTTGAAGCCGTGCTCAAGCAATACCCTAAATCCCGCGTTGCCCCCGAGGCCCAATATCGTTTAGGAACCATCTTTGAAGAGCAGGGTGAGCTTGTAAAGGCTCACAAGGCCTATGAGGGTTTGATCAAATCCTACCCGCAGAGCGAGCGGTTTGAAGAAGTGGTCGAGCGTGAATATCTGATCGGAACGGCATTTTTATCAGGAAAAAAAGGGAAACTCATGGGGCTGGACGTCCGCCCATCCTTGCCGCTCGCGATTGAAGTGTTCAAAAAGATCGTCGAAGTAGCGCCTTATGGGGCCTTTGGCGACAAATCCCAGCTCAGCCTTGGCATGGCTTATCAGAAATCAGGGAGGCATGATGAAGCCCTTGAAGCTTTTCAAAATCTGATCGAACAATACCCGCAGAGCAGTCTCGTCAAAGAGGCGCGTTTGAAGATGGCCGAGGTTTCCTTTGAGAAATCTTCGGCTCAAACCCGAGACCAAAGCGCTCTGGATGCCGCGGCCCAACAGGCCCAGAATTATCTTCAGCGTTATCCGGATTCCGAAGAGGCGGAAAAAGCCGCGAAGATCCGTCAGGTGGTGGATGAAATTAATGCCGAGAAAAATTACCGGATCGGGCTTTATTATGAGAAGGACAATTATCTTGAAAGCGCTTTGATTTATTATCGGGACACGGCCAAGCGTTATTCGGAAACAAGTTGGGGGCAAAAAGCCTCGGAGAAGCTGCACGCTCTTCAAGAGCCTGTGAAATATTTGAACGCGAGGGCCGATGAGTTGCAGAAAAAGCTTAAGGATCTCGAAGCTAAATATCAGTCTCTCGGAGGCGGTCAAAAGGATGAACGCAAGCAGCTTAAGCGCGAGATTGATGATCTCAAAAAGCAGGTCAAGGCCATTGAAAAAAATAAAATCGAGAGTTTAAATCGCCGGAAGCAGGATCTAAAACGCCGCGAAGCCGAGTTGAAAGAAAAGTTCAAAGACCTTGAACGCAAGAAAAAACGCTATAAAAACAACACCTCGCCGGATTTTCAAAAAGCCATCGATCGCTGGCAAGCCTCTCTGGAAGCCGAGCGGGATGCTTTGGCTGAGGAAAAAGACAAGCTTAAATCCTGGAGGGCCGAACTGGGTGTTTCCGACAGCCATTTCTATGACCATTTGATTCCGTTTAGAGGGGAAGCCGAGACCCCGCTTCAAAAGATCCAGCAGATGGATGAAAAGGATCTCTATAAGGTTTCCCAAAAAAAGAAAAAGATTCTTGAAGAAAAAGAAAAACTGTACAAACGTTATAGTGAATTGCAAAAGTTGCTCGCTCCGGAACGTTCCGAAACCGGGCTCATGCGCAAGCGATTACGGGGTTTGCAGAAGCAGGATGCTTCAAAGCCAGCGGATCCGGTGCTGGCAGCCCGGGAAAAAGAAATCGAGGACTTGGAAGCAAGATTGGATGAGAAGAAAGCCTTGTATGAGCAGTATTTTGGCAAGGCGGCGGAGCAGGCGCTTGAATTACAGCTTGCGCAGATAGCTGCCGGAAGCCAGACGCCCAATCCGTTTTTTGTTGAGGTTGGTGATTTGAAAGGGAAGAATCTCGAAGAGCTTCTTGAGCTTAAAATGCATCTTGATGAGCAGGTTGCCATGCAGCGCAATATTGTGGAGACGCTCTCCACGGCTTTTGACAGGGAACTGGCATTGCGTGAACAGCAGGAATTGATGAAATCGGTTGAACCCAGCGGCGCCCAAGATGTGGATGCCGCGAATCTTCGTAAGCAGATCAAGACCGTAGAAAAAGATATCCGGGCGCGCTATCAGAACATTCAGGATCGTAATAAGCACAAAGAACAGCTTCTTGAGGCATTGGACGAAGCTTTAAATCCTCGAGGGGATAAGGCTCCGATTGGAAAGACGCTTGCCAAGCCGGTCACCGGTTCTCTTTACCTTGCCAAAGCTTTTTTGTTCGGGCTTCCTAATAAAGATGAAGAGCTGACCCGTGAGGCGAAGAAAAAAATCTCCGATTCCCAGGTCAAAAGGCTTCAGGACGAGATTGAATTGGAGAGTCTCATGATCCAAGCGCGGGAGCAGGAAATCGCTAAGCTTGAGAAGGAACGTGAGATTCTCAACGCGAAAGCATCGCTTGCGGGTGGGATGAAATTCCGGAGTTCCCTTGTGAAAGTCCCCTATGTTTTTATTGAGGAAGCCGTTCAGAGCGCTCGTCGCATTGTGCCTAAAAAGGATCGCAAGGAAGTCTTGCTCAATCGTCTCGATAAACAAACGAAGGAATTCGAAGATCTGAAGCACAAACAGCAGGCCGTGGAAGTATTGATCGCAGAAAAGACAAAACCCGCGGCGGCGGACGCAGCGTCTGCAGCAACACCCGGAAAAGATGAGAAAAGCGAAAAGAATGAGCAAAAGCCTGAGGAAAAAGATATGCGGGATCAGGTCATGCGATTGCAGGAAGAGCTTGAGGTGTCTTATAGTAAATACGCGCAGGAACAGGGATTGGTCCTTGGGGATTTCAGCAAGGCCGAGATACCTGTAAATAAAGAAAATGAGAAGCAGTATCATGAATTCGAAGACGTGAAGGCCCAACTCAGAGCATTGATTGATGAGGAATTGGGCGTTGAACAGCAGGAGAAAAAGATACTCGAAAAACGGATCCAAGAGGCAGATAAAATATTGCCCACGGTGACTTCAAAGGCCATGCAACAGGATCTTGTGACGGAAAAATCCCGTATCGGGCAGCGTCTTGCGGACCTTGCGATGAGACAAGACTTTCTTTCTAGGGAAAAGGAACGTTTCAGTGCGAAATCATGACACACGGAGCTTTATTATGAAAAATATGCGATGGGTGGGTATCCTTTATCTGAGTTTGACTTTAAGTTTTACGGGTTGCGGGTATACCCGTAAAACGGTTCTTCCTCGTAATATCAAAACGATCTATGTCGAGACTGTTAAAAACAAGCTCAATATGGACCAAGTCTATGCTTATCAGCAGGGACTGGAGATGGATATCACAAATGCCGTGATTCGTCGTCTTCAAGTGGACGGAAATCTGAAGGTTGTGAAACAAGGAGAATCGCAAGCAGTTCTCAAAACGGATCTCTTGAGTTTTGAGCAGGAAGGGCTTCGCTTCAGTCAACTTGAATCCGTGCAGGAATACCGGCTTTTTATCGTCGTGGCGCTCAAATTAGTAGATGCTAAGACGGGGGAGATCTTTTGGGAAGAACCGCATTTTACGGGTGATACCGAATATTTTGTGACGGATGTCACTTCCATTGGGATGCAAAAAGCAGCCTTGGATGCCGTGGACCGTTTGGCGCGCAACATCGTGGACCGCATTGTCGAAGATTGGTAATTTCCACATTTCACCGAATGCCCTGAACGTGAATCATTATCTTATTGTGGGCGACCCTTTCCTGAGGGCGCAAAAAGGCAAAGCCCTTGCCGTTGAGATAGAGAAAAAAAACGGTAGCCCCGTAACTCATCAGACCTTTCACCTTGAAGAAACTAGTCTCGAAGAAATCCTGACGGCTGCAAGAACTCTCCCTTTTTTTTCATCCGGACAAATTCTTTATGTTCATCATACGGATTCTCTCAAAGAGGCGGATTTTCCGGTTTTGGAGGCCTATTTGGGAAATCCCTTACCGCAGACGACGTTGATTCTTGAGGCGGACGAGTTGAAGGCAGGGTCCGAGCTTTTAAAATTGATGAAAGCAAAAGGACAGGTGATTCTTCTGGCCAAGGAAGATACGCGGAGTGCGGGGGTGACGTTTCTTCAGCAAAAATTGGCCCAGCGCAAGAAAACGATGACCTCAGGTGCCCGGGCGAGGGTTCTTGCGATGTGTGGGGATGCGATGATGTTTTTGGATACCATCCTGGAGCGTTTGGTGCAGTTTGCCGGCGACAAGAACGAAATTGATGAGACGATGGTCAGTCAGTTCGAGGAAAATTGGACGGAAATGGATGTTTTTAAGCTGACGAATGCCTTCGTGGACCGCGATCCTGCCCGTGTCGTCAAAATTTTTAGGGATTTGATGGAATTTTATGAAGCGGATTTGATCTCGATTGTCGGGATTCTTCACTGGCAGTTGCGTCAGTTATGGCAGGCGGCGCTACTTTTGGAGCAGGGAACTTCGGAAAGGGAAATTTGTTCAAAGTTAAGGATGCCGCCGTTTAGGCTGAATGCCTTGAAAAAATTCCCCTTGAAGAGACTCGAAGCATCTCTGGAAGCGCTTTATCAAATCGACAAAAAAGCCAAGACAGGCCAGTTGGAAGGAATTTCGGGCGTCGAGGCATGGCTCTTACAATATGCTTCGTGAGATGAAAAAAAACCGTCATTTTAAACACTTCGGAATGACGGTTTTTAATAAAGTGAAAAATCAGCTTTTTTTGTTTAGCTTTGCAACAAACGCTGCGATACGGGATTTTTTCCGGTTCGCGCGTCCGCGAGGAATCACGCCTTTGGTCACGGCATGATCATAGCAAGAGACGAGCGATGCTGCGAGGGCCTTTGCCTTTTCAGGCTGCTGGGCGAGCTGGGTGAGTTTTTTACCCATGGTTTTCAGCTCAGCAAGTACGGCTTGGTTTTTGGCACGCTTTTTAGCATCACTTCGAATACGTTTTGCAGCAGAACGAATATTGGGCATTTCACATGACTCCTTTGAGTGAAAAAAGTGGCGACAATGTAACACGGAGGGCGACTCCTGTCAATGAAGTTCCCCGGCCGGATACCGCAGGGCACAGACCCGGAAAGAAACATCTCGTGAAGGCGGCGGCGGTCGTGGGCCTTATGACGCTGATCGGAAGGATCTTAGGGTTGATCCGCGATATTGTAAGCGCCAAAGCCTTTGGAACTCGGTGGCAATGGGATGCTTTTCTTTACGCTTTCATGCTGCCGAACCTTTTCCGTCGCATTGCGGGAGAAGGCGGACTCACCAGTGCTTTTATACCGGTCTACAACGAGATTGCGGAAAAGCAAAGCCGTGCGGAGGCATTCCGATTCGCCAATATCACCATGGTTTTTCTGACCTGTGTTCTTTTGATGTTCATCCTTGCGGTTGAAGGCCTTTTGACATTATTGCTGAAGATTGGATTCCAGTCCGAGATGCTCATGTTGACACTCGATCTTTCACGCATCCTTTTTCCGTATCTTTTATTTCTCTCGCTTTATGCCTTGGGGATGGGGGTGCTTAACAGCCACCGCCATTTTTGGGTGCCGGCGCTTGGTTCGGCGGTCCTGGATCTTATTTGGATCGGTGCAGTTCTTTGGGTTCCCGCCTGGATAGGAGAAGATTATATCGGGAGGATCCGGTGGCTTTCTTACGCGCTTCTTCTCACGGGTGTGGTTCATGTCGTAATGGAGATTCCGCCGCTTTTAAGAATCGGATTCAAATTTCAGTGGATCTGGAACACGGGCTATGAAGGCCTTCGAAAAGTTTGGCGGCTTTTGTTGCCGGTGGTTCTCAGTTTTGCGGTCGTTCAGATCAATATCACGGTGGATATGACTCTCGGCATGATCATCGGACCGGGAGCGAATTCAAGTCTTTGGTACGGGAACCGGCTCATGCAATTTCCGCTGGGTATTTTCGCGCTTGCGATGGGAACGGCGCTTCTTCCTATGCTTTCGCAACAGATCGCACGGGGAGAAAAAGAAGCTTCCCGGAAAACGCTGTCCTTCGCGCTGAGAAGTATTTTTTTCATCATTGTCCCCTCGTCCGTCGGGTTGGTCGTGCTTCGGGCCCCGATCATGCGGATGCTTTTTGAGCGCGGAGAATTCGATGCGGTCTCTACCGCGAGAAGTGCCGCCGTGCTTTTGGGTTATACGGTGGGGCTTTTTGCGTTTGCCGGGCAGAAAATCATGAGCAGCGGTTATTATGCGGCCCACGATTCCAAAACGCCGATGAAGCTCGCCGTCATCGCGCTGCTTTCGAATATTGTTTTAAACTTGATTTTCATGGTTCCGTTTAAGGAAGCAGGCCTCGCGCTGGCCACCTCAATCTCGGGGATCATTCAGTTCGGGCAGTTGATCTATTTTTATCCGAAAAAGGTAGGGGAATTTCCGTTCCGTGAAGTGGCTGTTTCTTTGATGCGCATTCTTTTGGCTTCCTTGGTTATGGGGATTTTCTGTCATTTCACATGGGTATTTTTGAAAAGCCACTGGCCGGGGACAGGTACAAAGTTGCAGCTTATCCAGGTTCTTGGAAGTATCAGCGTTGCGGTTTTTTCGTATGTCGGGCTTTGTTTTATTTGCCATGTTCCTGAAGTAAAAGAAGCCTATGCATGGTTTATCAAAAAAAACAAGCAGACCTCTGCTTCAACAAATTCGGATCAATGGAGTTGAGAGCTAGTTGCGGCGCGTTGGCTCTTCATGGTTCAAAATGGCTGATAAAAAATCTCATCTTCAAAAAAAAGTCGACAAGTTGCCCCTGGGTCCCGGGGTCTACTTCATGCGAAATCCGGCTCGGGAAATCCTTTACATCGGTAAAGCGAAATCTCTGAAGAAAAGAGTTCGTTCCTATTTCCGTGTGCCGGCTATTATTCCGAAAATCGCGATCTTAATGGGCCAGGTTGTCGATATTGACTATGTCGAGACCCCGACGGAAGTGGATGCGCTGCTTCTTGAGGCGCACCTCATTCGAAAATACCAGCCTAAATACAATCAGGAGCTTAAAGACGATAAAAGCTTTCCGCTTCTGAAGATCACCCATGAAAAGTTTCCGCGTCTTTGCATCACACGTCAAAAAACCGATTCCAAGGCCCTTTACTACGGACCTTATACGGATGCAAAATTATTGAGACAGGCTGTCAATCTCATCAACAGCTTATTTCCGATACGAAAATGCCAGATTCTTCCGAAGACGGCTTGTCTTTATTATCACATCGGTCAGTGCCTAGCGCCGTGCATCAAATCATCGGTCAAGGAGTCCTATGACAGCTTGATCGATGAAGTGAAACGTTTCTTGGGCGGTGGGAAAAAAAGTTTTGCCCAATACCTGAATGACCGCATGGAGCAGGCGAGCCAGCAACTTCGCTATGAAGACGCTCAGTTTTACAAAGAGCAGATCGATGCGTTAGCAAAGCTCAAGAGGAAAAGATTTATGCCAAAAAATCCGGTGCAGGGAATATCGCTTTCTGCAACGCTCGGGTTAAAAGAAATCTTTAAGATGGATCGATTGCCGGAGAGGATCGTTTGTTTTGATGTCTCGAATGTACAGGGGGATCAGGCCGTGGCTTCCAAAGTGAGCTTTTACAGAGAGCTTCCGGATAAATTCGGGTACCGTCGCTATAAAATCAAAGGAGTTCAAGGGATCAACGATTACGCGATGATGGCAGAAGCGTTGCGGCGAATGCTTCGGGGAATTAAAGAAGACCGCGAAAACTTCGTCCCGGATTTGATTGTGATCGACGGCGGGAAAGGGCATTTGAATGCCGCGCTTCGTGTTCTAAAACAAGAAGGCATGGACGCAACGGAATTAATCTCCATTGCAAAGCGTTTTGAGTGGGTCTTTTCCACAAAATTTTCGGCTCCTAAGGTGATTGCATCAGATGCCCCGGCGCTTCATTTGCTCCAAAAAGTTCGTGATGAAGCGCATCGTTTTGCGATCGCGTATCATCACGCGCTTAAAGAAAAAACGTTGAGACGGTCCATTCTGGATGATATCCCCGGCATTGGCGGCGAACGGAAAAAGGTATTGCTTGAAAATTTTGACTCGATTGAAGAATTAAAGCGGGTGGGGGTGGCACAGCTTCAAGGGCTTCCTGGGATGACCCTGAAAACTGCGCAGGCAGTTTGGGATTATTTCCACACTAACAGGACGCCTTCTAACCTCTAGAAAACTCGGGAATCAAGAAGATAAAGTTGCTATAATTTGATAGTTTTTGATTTTTGCATCAAATAGTGATTTATAGCATCGTGATGCCATAAAATCACGCTTTAATTTTTTTGAAATACCCCAAAAAATCCCCGTTTTTCTCTCTACAAAACCTTGAAGAATCACGATTATATGTTAAATTTTTAGAAATCATTTTAGAAACTTAAGTTAGGTGGTTCTAACACCAATAAAATGAAGACGATCTGGAATTTTAACCGTCCTGCTTGGATCAATAAAATGATAATAAAATCAAGGGCGTCCCAATAGAGATCAATTTTAGAAGGGTTGAAATTGGGCGGTTGTCATTACCATGTAGTTGAAGAAAATTTAAATTACGGCCGAGGCAAATGAAAACAGACCACAGTCCACAGTCCACAGTTCGAAGACTGTCTATAAGTAAATTTTTAAGGGTCATTTCTTTCTCTACAGCCCTTGTATTTCTTTGCACTGAAATTCTCACTTTTCCTTCCCAAGCTTTAGCCCAAAACACAGACCAAAGGCTGCAGACTGCAGACCAAAGTTTTAGGCTTCAGTCTCAAGTCTCAAGTTTCAAGTCTGAAGTGGTCATCCCGTCCGAACTTGGGAAAATTGATGAAGTTAATTTTCAGACTACAGGCCACGGTCCGCAGACTGCAGACTCAACGCAAAATAAAAATGCAAAAAGTTTTCGGTCTGTAGTCGCTGGTCTGCAGTCTCCAAGCCGGCCAAGCGGCATGGTTTTTCTGATTCAAGACGCCCACGCAATCCCGCAGGCCCAGCAGTCTCTGGAAAAGTTGATTGAATATGTCCAGGAGAAATATGGTGTTCGCACTATTGCGTTAGAAGGAGCGGAAGGGAAGCTTGATACAAAACTTTTCCGAGCCTATCCGGATGCCAGGCAAGTCAAAAGAGTGTTTGCCCAGTATTTGGAGAACGGAGAACTTTCCGGCGCTGCCGTCGCGAGCGTTCTTTCGCCTTATCAGGCTGACTATATCGGGATTGAGGATTGGAAATTATATCAAGAAGGCGTGTCGGCGTTTTTAGTTGGGCTTAAAAAACAGCCGGAGTTCGATGCGCAGCAGGCAATGCTTCGCAAGGGACTTCAAAAGCTTAAGGAAAAATATTATTCAGCAGAAGCCATGGAATTTGACAAACGGCTTAGAAAATGGGAAACGGACCCGAAGGGAATCGTCCCATTCCTCGATTATGTTTCAACAATCCAAACGGATCTCGTTGAATTCCCCTTAATCGGTCAGCTGTGCCGCATTTTGCATCAAGAAAAGCAACAGCCCGCTGCTTCGATTCGCCAGGAACTCAAGAATCTGGCGGTCTACGCGCACAAGCATATTCCGGATCCGGTGTTGTCCGCGCAATTGAATGGCCTGAAGCAGAAGTATCAGACCGGAACTATCACGGCCGCGCAATTTGCATATGAGATCCAGGGACTGCTATGGCATGCCAAGATTACGCGGCCTGTCTTGTCAAAAGAGCTTGAAGCTCTTGCGGACGGATTTGGATCATTGTCTTCTTCTAAAAGCGAACGACTGATCACGCAACTGGATGAATGGATCGCAGACAGAAAAACCAGGCTTTTGCGCACAGCCGAAGCAAAGTCTGTGGATGAGCTTGCCGTATGGATTCGCTTGCTCGAGAAACTTTCAAAGTTCGAATTATCGCGCAAAGAGTGGGATGACCTGCAGACTACAGACTTCAGACTACAGACCGCAGACTTCAAGCCTGAAGATATAAACCAACTCCAAAAGTCTTTAGCCTTTCAACGAACGCAGTATCATGATTTTATTAAATTTTATGAATTGGCAATCACGCGCGAAACGGTTTTTCTCAAAAACATTCAAAAGCTTTTAAAGCTGCAGCCTTCAGTCTCTGGCCTTCAGTCTGTAGCGGTTGTTGCCGGTGGTTTTCATACCGCCGGCCTGGCTTCGAAATTAAAAGGGCAAGGCATTCCGTATGTTGTCGTTTCTCCAAAGATCCAACAAATGCCGGAGAAGAATCATTATGTGGATTACATGCAGGGGCAAGTCTCCTGGCGCAACCATTTCATTCCGAAGAACGGTCAGATCAATCTTTATGACGCCTTCCACCAAGCGACTGTCGAGCGGTTGATGGATCAGGGGACCCAGGGGCCTAAGAATCGAGACATGAAGGAGTGGCGCGATGACATCATTCGCAGTCTGGCCGCTGAGCGGCGCGTTGGAGACCATTCGAAATATACCCGGTTCATTGATCAGGTTCTTATCAAAGATCACTCCAAGCAAGTTGAAGCCCTCAAAACAAAATGGTCTGCCAAGCTCGAAGATTTTATTCAAAAACTCCAACTTCTCGGCAAACAAAACCAGCTGACCGAATCCAACATCGCGAAACTTTTTCAGGCGCCCACCAACCAGATCCCTGTTGCTGTAGGCTCTTTTGTTCGTGATGCTACTATGCCCGCATCGTGGTTTAGTTCGAGGCCGCTTATTCCTCAGACGGTCAGCCTTCCAGCTCCAGCTCGATTAGAACCGATTATTGAAAGCCAACGCGCGGAGATGCGAGCAGATTCAAACGCAGATGCATCAAAAAAAGAACTGGTTCTTTTAATTTCGACGGACGAAATTTCAAAGGCGCTAAAGCGTTGGTTGTTCTTTGTCCGTTGGTACTGGTCATCGAAAGGATTTTCGATGCGGGTCGTCAAGAATGCGACTTCCGAAGATCTTGAGAGGTTTCTAAAAGATCCAACGATTGAGCATATGGCTATAGCAGGGCATGGGACATGGAACTCATGGATCGCGAAAGACCGGGAAGTCAAGGAATGGGAGGTAAGCGAGTGGACAGAAGGGAAAGTGCCTAAAAAACTTTTTATCACCTACACCTGCGGCCCTGATCTTGAGAATGAAGGAGCTTTTGTTGCGTCTGAGAAATTCGGTTACCACGCAGTCTCAAATCCCGATGAAGATGTTCGTGGATTTGCGACAGTAGCCACAACAAGCTTCTTCTACGACCTTCCGGTGCTTTTTAAACTCAAAGACCTTTTGGAGAAAAAGAGTTTAGTCTACCGTTTTTACCACTCCGCGTTCAGTTGGCACGCGTTGGGTGCGGGTTTGGTGATCATTGATATGGAAATGATGGTTCTTCTCTGGTCTTTTGCCGAAGTTTTTACGTCGAAGGTTCCCAATCCGTGGTCGACAATAACTCCCGCTTTGGAACATGGTCTGATCTTTGCAGCAATTCTGAGGCTTTTTCTCGGCATTAGCCCGATTGCGATTTGGAAGCGTCTTTCAAAGAAAATGGAAGGTCGAAAGGAACGCGTCCAAACACCAGTCTCAAAAAATGTCGACCGGGTTCGCTCCGAGGTGCGGTCTCCAAGGGTTGTGTTAGAAGGGGCACTGACGGATCTTTTTGAATATATCGAGTCATATAAGGCCGGCCGTGCGGAACCGTTCAGGATCACGGCGGTTTCACCCGAGGGATTGCGCGCGGGTCTTTCGATCCGGTTTGAGCGGTATGCGAATCGGTTCACGATCGGTCACAAAGGTTATCGCATGCGGGTTACGGATGACCGGGAACATGTCCTTTGGGACGTTCTCTTTTACTTAAAGTTCGACGGGGGAGAAATTGATTTTGCGGAGGTTGGCTCCGTGGATTTTAAGGAGTTTCCGGTCCGCGGAACTTACAAAGCTCTTCAGGAACATTTCCTCCGGGATGTCCCGGAATACCGCGCTGTGGTTCAAAATGAAGAAACGGTTAACATTCTTGCCGGAAGGTATTTCCCGCACGAAAAACGTTCCGAACTCGCGCCTTCGCAATGGTCCGTGATGCTTTTTCAACGGGCTCTTCCCGACACGTTCATTCCGTTATGGGAGGACGATGCGGAACTGCTTTCGGACAGGCTTGTCGCGATCAATGGCCGTCATTTTCCGGAGCAAGCGGACGAACTTCAAAAGGTCTTCGGCGAAGCCAAAAAAATCGAAATGACCTATTTCCCTGAGCCTGAAAAGATCAACGCTCCTCCGGAAGCGAAGGACTGGAAAAAATATTATACATCCGGGCGAATCGCGATTTTACGGAAAGAAATGGAAGGTCTGTCTGTTAGAGACTGGACGGGTTTTTCAGGACTTGGGAAAGACCTTGAACACGCTTTGACTCTTCAGATCGAACGCCTCAAAGCGCTTGAGGGCTTTACCGGAGATGCTTCTCAAAGCGATGAGTCATTCGATGGAGCCATGCGCTCCGAAATACGGGCAGGTAGTGAATCTCAAAGGGTTTTGCATCAGAAAAGATTTGACGCATTACGGTCTCAGGCTTGGGCAGGGCTTTTGACCGATATTGATCGGGCCATTACGGATCATACGCGTCAAGCGGATCCCCGAACCATAGCAAAGATCGCCTTACTGTTAAAAGCGAAGGTTCGTGTCGGATTAGTGACGGGTCGTGTTTATGATAAAGACAAACAGAGGATTATTTCCTTGGACGGGGAGATTGTAAAGCCGCCGGTTCTTTTTGATGTGGTCCATGATGTTATCCCGCTCATTCGGGATGCCCTGAAAGACGATCCCGAAGCCATACGGTATCTCGATGTCTTTCCGGAGAATTCCAGCTATGGCTTTGCCGTAGCCGCAGAAACGCCCTATGACATCAACGCCCAGCCTCTTTTTAGGACGGAAGCAGAACAAGATGAGCTTGTGAAGTTTTTGAGAAATATTTTTACGGCCCAATGTTTTCAAGCGCTGAATCTCCCGCATTTAAAGCCGAGCAGCTATTTTCGTACTTATGTGGTTTCCATCCTGCCCCCCAGAATAAACGAAATAGTGTCGAAGCTTACGCCGGATTGGATCAATGCGCGCAGCGCTGAGATCAAAAGTTTTTTTGATCAAAGAAATATTCCGGCGGAGGTAGTCTGGACCGGCCAAACTTGGGACATCCTCCCAAAGGGTGCAGGCAAGCAGACGGCTGTCCAAACCTATCAGACCTTGCTTGGCGGTGACCAGTTCATTTCGATTGATGATCAAGGGGGCTCTGGACGCAATGGGGAGGCTTTAACCAACCGTGTGGGGGGTGTTTCGGTAGATGAATTTGATCCGGCTAACTTCGATGTGGTGGCAACAAAAGAATTGAACGGGAAGCAGGGTGTGGAGGCATGGCTCGAAGTCGCTAGGGCTCTTTTCCCGGATCCTAAAGAGTCCACTCCCTCAAGTCCTGAAAGTGCGAAAACTTCAGGCATGGATCTTCCGTCAAAAACCATTTCCTGGAAAAACCGCTCCGAGATGCGGGACATCCGAGGATTGATCAAAAAAACCGTGGAGTTATGTTTCAAGTCGGCGAAAGTAGCGGGGTGGGTCGGGGCGGCGGTGACGGTACCGCTTGTGATCTATGCCTTGCCGGTGAGCGTTTACTTGCACTATGTGCCGATTGCCATTGAGGGAACACTAATCACCGCACTCCTTTACAAATTACGGAACATCAAAAATCCTTGGCTGGCGATAGGGCTTGCCGGCGCGGGCATCGCCGGTTTTGCGGCTTTCTTTCATGTCCTGCTGCCATATTTTATCCCGGCCATGGCATTCAACGCTGTGACAAATGTATGGGAGATTATCCTCAAGATTGGTATGCGGGTATGCGGGATTTTTGCCGGAATTTTTCTCTATAAAGAAGTCGAAGCAAAGCTATTAAAACATAAGGAAAAGGCGGCTGAGACTTCATGGCCTACGGCGTTGCGCTGGGCTTTGGCCGACGGGTTGGTGCTCGGGTATTTCTTCTATGCGATCTTTTTTCCGTTTGTCGGGGCTTTTATTCCGACGGCGGATTATTTTCCATTTCTTCATCATTTCCTTTCGCCGGCGCTTTCCGAAAAGATTTCAACCGCATTCCTGAAACTTACATTTGATATCACGCTCGTGACCTTTTTTATCCACGGGCCCATGATGGTTGTCGCTAACGTTGCGCTTGGCGAAAAAGAGAAAAACACACTCACAAAACCTTATCTCAAATCCAAAGCCGCACAGAAATTCTTCGAAATGTATCCCATCAATTTCTTGGCCCTGTCCGCAGTCATGATTTGGGCCTGGTTGGGGGATCCTTCAGGGGGCATTCGCGTTTCCGGAACACATGCGGCATTCGCCATGATTTATGCCATGGTTCGCCGCTGGATCGTGACAAAAGATAAAACAGGAACAACAGGTGACAGTCACCTTTTGGAGGATATGCATAGTCGCTCCGAAGTGAGAATTCAAACAGGCACTGCCGGGGGACAGAATCTTGAAGTTCCAAGACTTTTTTCCTGGGGAAATCTTATGAAAAGAACCTCGCTTTGGGATGAATTCATAGCCATGAATCATGGAAAAGAACCTAAGGTGATTGAGGTTTCTGGGAGTCTCGACGCATTACGCCAGGAATTGCCGAAACGGTTCGAGGGATTAGCGAAGGGTGAGCTTGTCTATCTCTATGCGGAAATCAAGGGCGATAGCTGGTCGGATCATTTAGTGTTAGTTTCCGAAGTCGGAGAATTTACCCAAGCGAACAGTCACAAGGATCCCTGGGGAGCTTTTTTGGAGCGAGGGGGACATGAACTCAAGGGGAAACACTTTTTACTGCACTGTATCGAAGATCGCAAGAGAGAAAATATTCACTTCAAATTTATTTCCGTAGGAGGCAGAGTGAATGGCTCCGATAAGCTTTTGCGAGGGAAGCATCTCATGGTTCCTGTGTTTCGTAGGATGGAAGAGCTTTTACGGAAAGAATTCCCGGGATGGACCTTATCGGTTTTGGCGGTCGCGCGTGCTACTCAGCACTTTGTGGAAAAAATTGAAGACAAAGAAAGTCCGACATCCACACTGTTTGAAAGATACTTAACTTTTCTGGAATCGCTCAAAGAATACTCGGGATGGACTTGGATGGGGCTTCCGATGTGGACTTTGCCGATGTTTGCCATGTGGTCCTGGCCCATGCTGCTGATGTTTCAGTCGCTCCGTTATTTCGTTAATCACTTTGATGATATGCCAAATATATCGCGAGAATTATTAGAACAATATTTCCGCCTCTACGAGCCTGATGAAAATCCATCTCATTTTAATGATTTCCAGATCAAGCAGATCCCTCGCTCGGAAGCGAGGTCTTCTGAGGAGGTTATTCGGCAATCACTATCGCAAAGAAATATCGCATTCAACGCGGGGAAATTGGCCAGTGCCCAAGATGCGCTTGTCAAAGTAAAACAAGCAATCCATGAATCTTCTGAATCTAAATTTGTTGTCGGACTCGGCAGCGGTACCACGCTTTGGGACTATTTTATACCTCTGTTGGGTTATGCCGTAAAAACCGGGGAGATCGCGCGAGAAAAAATCATAGGAGTGTCAACATCGCCAAGGACCGACGAACTTGCCGCGGAATATGGCATTTCATTGGCAGTATTGGAAAATCTGCCGGGCGAATTGCCGATCGATATTGCCGTGGACGGTGCGGACGAAATCGATCCGATGTTTTATGGGATCAAGGGCGGGGGTGGGGCCCTGACGGATGAACGGCCTGCGATCGAGAAGGCCAAGAAAGTCATTATTGTTGTCGACCAATCGAAAATCGTAAATGTGATGGGCAAATTCCCTCTGCCTTTGGAGGTGGAAGAAAAATCTGCTGATAGTGTGATGCAGGCATTGCAGACCCTCGGAGGAAAATCTCCCAAAACCAGGAAGACCAAAGAAGGTATCACTTTTCGGCCGGGCAATCGGGAAGGGCGTGTGATTGTTGACGTAGATTTTTATCCGATGGATCGTCCGCTGCAACTGGCATCCGCTCTGAAGCAAATCCCGGGCATCGTTTCTCAGGGCATCTTTTTTGAAACAAAACAGCCCGATTGGGTCATTGTGGGCTATCAGGATGGCCATTCCGAAACGCTTATGCCCAAACCACGAAGTGAGAGGCGTTTATTTTCCCCGGAGACAGCCAGTGTTGCTTTAGGTTTTGAGTCTAAAAAAACGCGTGCTGAAGTGCGCGAGCCGGCTAAACATAAACTAGACAGAATGGGTTCATGGCAAAACAACCTGCTGATTAAGGAGTTAGACCTTTCCGAAGGTGAAAGAAGATTGATGGCCAATCAATACATTTTGGATCTTCAGGGGCTTTCACAAAAAAGCGTCGTTGATCTTTTGGGATTCCATCTGAACTGGAAAACTATTGCCAAACTCTATGAAATACTGGTGGCGCATGGGTATACCCTTAGGGGAGTTCCGAATCGGGGAAAAGAATGGAAACTGGCGTGGAATGAGACGGATTATGACGCGGGCGATGAACTTTATGTCAATTATAAGGGGAAAGACATACAGGAAAAATGGATGGATCTTATCGTGACCGGGAGAACACAAACGCAAATCATTGTTCGGGATCCGCTGACCGGAAAAGAATTCAAAGTTCGAAAAGCCGAGATCTCCGGGGGAGTTTATCGCTCTGGAAAAAAAGGACAATCCCCGCAGTCTCCCCGTTCCGAAGTTCGTGTGGCTGGTGCGAAATCTAATCCCGAACATTTTCAAACGGATGTCGAGGCGTTGAAAACCGCGTGGACCGCGTTTTGGAATGACGGCCACGCTGAGACCACCTTGGCTGAGGCCAATTACCAACATAAGGCCAAGATGCTTTTTTATGATTTTTATAGAAGTGAACTTCTTCAAAATCCGGATCTTCGGAGCCTTGATATCGGAACCGGCCGGCTGTTTGTTCCCAAGATCGGGGCAGCGGTGGCGCGTCAGTTGAGTATCAAAAAAGGGCCGCAATTTCACGGGATTGATGTTGCCGAGATTGATCCGAGCCTGCTTTCCGAAGATCCCGCCATCTTTTTTCATCAGGTTCGTGCGGAAGATATTCTCAAACATTTTAAGCGGCACCAATTTCAAGCAGCGACGTCGGTATTTGGAATTGATTATGCCGAGGATTTTCAGTCGGCGCTTGAACAACTGAATGGTGTTTTGGCGCCTGGCGCAAGGGTAATACTGCTTTTACATCATAAGGATTCCGGATATATCTTGCACGCTCAGCGGCAGTGGGAACAGAGTCGGACGGTATCGGAGGTCGATGTCTTTGGTGTTATGCGTCAGTATCTGAGAGAACCTGAAAATCCGCGTCGTATGGAAGAGGTGATGAGCGTTCTTGAATATTTGGATAAAAAGGCCCAAGAGATGAAGTTGTCTCATAAAGCGGATCGCCTCTTTTTTATCATTCAGGTGATGCTGAGTATTTTGAAAGATGTTCAAGAGAAGCGGATACCCCTTCGTCAACTGCAGGAAATGTGGGAAGAAAGCGTGAATATATCGACAAACGGACTGCTGCTTTTGTGGGACAGGATCAGATCCGCACGTTATGGGGAGGCCGACAGGATTGAGCTTAAAGGGCTTTTTGAAAAGACCGGATTCAAAGTGGACGTTTTAAAGCCCTGGGAACCTAACGACAGTTTGCTTGGATGGGAAGTTAGGTTGGAGAAGGTCAAAGATGTATCGCCAAGCCGGGCGGAATTGAGAAATGAAAAAGAAAATCAGACAAGTACCTCGCTAAAATTTTCCTCCGATGCGGAAAAAGCGTTGAATCGTGCGGTTGAAGCGGTTCAGAGCTTCAGGAAAGAACTTGGCCATGGCATGGCATGGGTTTGGGCCGAAGACACGATCAAGAATTTAGAGAATGCGTTAAAGAATTTAAAAATTAACGATGTATCCAAAGCCGCATGGTGGATGGATGCCGAACTTCGTGAAATTAAAGTTGTCATTCAGCAGGCAAAGAACGAAAGAGAAAGGGAAGATCTGGAGCGTCTGAAACAACTGGTTCTGCTGGCCAAAGAGCGGGTTTTTGTTTCATCGCGTAGCGAGGTTCGTACTGAAAAGCCTTATGGAAAAAAACAACTCACTTTATTTCCGAACGATATTACGTTTACATTTGAAGTCGAGATTGATGTCTCAAAGTATCTGCCGCCGGATTTTCTGTCCCGTTCGGATGAAGACGTCGCTTTGCTCAAATGGGAAATTATTGACCGGCAGTTGAAACCTTATCTTCCGAAATCGTGGGACATAGGGCTCGATAGTGATAAACCCTATATCGAGGTTCGAACTACAGGCACGGGTTTGCACCCAGGAGAACGCTATTACCGAAACACGGCGCAAGATTGGCAGCACTTAATGCGTGGGTTTGAATTGCTGAACCAATATGCGCCCGGGACGCTCTACTCGGTTCATATCCATGCCGGAAAAGCAGACCATACCGCATCGGAGTCGCCACTGATGCCCTACACACCGGAGCGTAAGAAGCAATTGAATGCTGATCGGGCTCAAGTCGCTCGACTTATCAAACATTTTGAGGCGATGTTCTGGGCTTTGTGCGGAAGGTATGTCTGGCGTCCCGATACGGCCACTGTCCGTCGTTTGGAGGGAGAAGCCCTCTTTCGCGAAGCGAATATTGCGGAACATGCCAGCATCATCAATTTCAGTTTGGAATTTCCGACGATTGAAATCAAAATTTTAACTTCGGCGGTCCTGGATGCCAATGAGAAAATCAACGTCAAAAATCTGCAAGACAATATTTGGTGGGTCTTTGCGTTAATCATGTATGCCGTGAGGAAGGATTATCCGCCCATTACTGATTTTGGGGTGCCAACCCTAGTAGGGCAAATTCCGACGGACAAACAAATACAACGGTTTCTGGATATTTTTTATAGTGCCAAGGATCAATCGCTTTATGAAGCCATGGCCTATGGGCGAAAGATTGCCGAAAAGAAAATCCGCTTTGACGGCATCGCACCGACCATGCCGGTCATGCAATTGGAGCCGGATAAAAGGCTTTTACCGGTGATGGCTCAAAATCCCGTTTTTACTCAAACGGTTTCTTCTCCGGAACAAGTTTACCGGAAATACGGGCTTCAGGCCCTTTTCGCTCTTCATCAAAAATCGAAGGGATTATTCACAGGGACGTTGCCTCAGCCCCTTCTGAAAACACTGGCAGAAGATATGGCTGCGGCCGTGTTGGGTTCAAACGGAATACAAGTTCACAGCTCGGGCCTGATTGGTTTGTTTCCAATGACATCACAAAAAAGGCTGCAGGCATTTTATGACGAGGCTATATCTAGGAAGGCTCAAGACAAGGCGAGCAGCGCAGGTCATCAAAGAAATCTTTTCCGGTCAGAGATGAGAATCGAAAGTGTGCCGGCTGTGAATGGCAACGGCATCTTTTATGTGTTTGCCAGGCATGCGTGGAGAGATTTTAAAAAAGCCGATTCTGAGAAGAAAGAAAAAATCAAGCAATGGTTTGAAAAATTACGAAAAACGCCGGCGCTTTTTTCTGATTTTCTTTCTGTTTCTATTGCAGATGATATCCGTGCTACGGAACAGTTTTTATCGGGGATGCTTCAGGAACGGTTTCGAAGTCAACAAGATGACGGACCCGCACTGCAAGAAAGGACCGGAACGCCGCTTGTTTATCTGGCTTCGAGTTCTGACAGCAGAAAAAAACTTATGCGTGAAATCCTGGAGCCTTCGGTGGAGATCGCAGCGAGACCCCCGGTAGATTCCGAAGAGTATCTTTCGGAGAAAGGGTCACAGACTAGCCGGGTGTTGGCTATTGCGCTTATGAAGGTCCTGGATTCTTTCGATCAGGCATCTCGTGACAGTGGACGTAACGAGATTTGGGTGAGTGGGGACACGCTTCTCTTCCAAGGTCAGGATAGTAAAACGGGTATCGGAAAGCCGGATTGGACCCGCGAAGGCAATACGGCGCTTGAAAAAACGCATGAAAAAATAGCCGGCAGCAAGGTGACGGCAGTTTCAGGGGCTGCGTTTATCCGTGTTTTCGGCGAGAGCGAAGTGCAAGTCCAGCTACTGGCTAATACAGCGACCGTTCAATTCCGTGATTCCGCCGAAATTCTTAACGATGCCGATCATGTTTTTATCCGCGCCCTTTCCGAGAAAGATCCTCATTTTTTGCCATATTTTTTAAAGACAAAAATCCAGACAATCGGCGATTGCTGGAAGGCTTATCGGGAGTATCGGCGTCACAAAGTTCTGGACGGAAAGACCGAGAACAACCTTCTCAATCGGGCAGGCGGTTTCGGTATTCAGGACCATGAAACGTGGATCCTGATGCGCAAGATCACGGGGGACCCATATATTGTCATGGGATTTCCTTCCAAGCTGCTTGCGCATCAGTTCCAGCAGATTGGGATTCCCGCGAGGACGATTCTAAAAGATCATTACTGGCCTTTTACTTATGAAAATCAAAAAATGGAGCTTGCGAGCCGGCATTTTCTCGATCGTTTCAATGAGGCCCTCAGGATTCCTGAACTTCCGGAGCGGACCAAGGCCAAGAAAAAACTATTCTCGGATTTTTACAGGTTCGTTCATGGGAATCCCTATTGGGCTGCCGAACTTTTCCTTGAGATCCGCCGTTATGAGTTCGCTGCCAATGCGCCGGTCAGCCAGTATTCCTTTTATGTGGAATGTCTGGCGCATTATTTATCCCAGAACCAAAAAGAAGGTGAAGTGATCCTCCAGCACATGGTCCAGTTGGAACGTCTCTCGGTGTCTGGTGCTGGGACGAGTCCATTTCAAAAACACAAAGTGGATATCGCGACAAAATCCAAAGGAAAGATGCCGGCGCTTGTCGCTCTTTTTGAGAAGGCTGGTAAAAAACAAAAAGAAGTACGCATGTCGAGCCCGGGAAAAGGAACAAAACCGGACGAAGACGCACGAGGGCCTCTTGTTCGGCCGCAGATCATCCCGCAGCTTCCCAAACGGCTGGAGTGGTGTTCTATCCAGCCGGATCTTAATCCCAGTGATAAAAAAAGCGTCATGATGGTTTTGGCGTTTGAAAAAATATGGCGTTCCCTGATGGGCACCAGCGAGTCAGATGCAAGGCACGTTGTCGCTACGGAGATCAGGATGTTTCTGAGTGAAAGCCAGACGGGGGGACGGGACACCCCGGTGATGTTGGCGCTTCCTGAAAATGAGGAAGATGAAAAAGCGTTGATCCAGAAGATCGGTGAAAAAGAGGTTGAAGCGATCAGTGTTCTGGCCTACGGCGACCGCAAGACGGGAGAAATAAGATTCGGCTCTGGTTTGGCGCTTTTGATGATGCAGCCGGACCGGCATGAGCTGACACGAGAAGAACAGATGCGCTTTTTGGCGGATATTGCGGAAGATGATTCTGTGCAGGCGGATCCGAAGCGCAGGGAATTTCTGGCCGGTCTCCAAGCCAGGATCGACGATCCCCGTCAAACACCTCGACCGACCGTCCGTGACGTCCGGGATTTTTTTGTAGGAAAAGGGACCGGGCTTTCAAGCGGGATGCTGCTTCAGCGTCCGCTTTTCTTTACAACCGTCCGTCATCTTGTGGGAGATCCTTTGTCCGCGCTTGTTTTCCCTTGGGAAGATACTGTCGAGATCTTGACTCGCCACGGTTTGATCCGTTTCCCCAAGAATCCTCGGGAAAAAACAGGATGGTTCGCGAAGATGATCGAGGAGGTTCTGAAACAGGATCCTTCCAGCGAAAAAATCCGTTATGTGCCGACCCGCCAGCTGGAGGATATCAAGAAAAAGAAAGATTTCTATGCCGAACACCGACGGAAGATTTTACGCGAACTAGCCGCCACCCCGCTCAGGCCGGATGCGGCTTCAGTAGGCTTGACCAAAGAAAACCTGGAATCAGACCCTCGCTTTCGCCGCATCGACCTTTTAATGCAGGCGTCGAGATTTTCTCTTCAGATGGTGGAATTCCGGACGGCTGTTGCCTATATCCACGATATTTATAATCAATATTTCAACTCCCATACGGCATCAGCTCCGTCAAAAGATTTTGTCGAAACCATCGAGAGACTTTGGAAAGATAATGGCCATGGCCAGCCAGATGAAAGATTGGCCTATTGGAAGGCACTTAAGGTAGTTGTGTCCTATATTGTCAGCCATTATCCTATCGAGGCAGCCTCCTCCAACCATCGTGCGGCACATTCACGTGCTGCCGTTTCCCTAGGTGAGGAGATAGAACCCTTCGGAGCGTTTCTATGGGATTACAATGTTGCTCCCCTTGGTGCGCAGACCGAACTATTTCGCCGTTTGAATGATGCGGCCAATCTTTGGAAGCGTTGGAATTCTTCCGATTTTCCAGCCATTGATCCCAAGCGGCCGGTCCGGTTCCAAGAGATTCTACAAGAATACAGCGAAAATGAACCAGGGATGCATGACCGTTTTCGTCATGATCCGGCGCGTCATCATTATGATTCAGATCAATATGCCAACGACAAAGTCTGGCGGAATCATTATGCGTTGCGAAGACTTATCGCGGAGCGGGAAAGATTTTATGAGGAAAATGCTCCGGATCTTGCGAAGCCGCCGGAAATCTGGAGAACCTATCGGGATTTGCTTGGTCGTATGGTCGCATCCGACTTTAATGAAGATTTTCCGTTTCGGGCACTGACACTGCTTCAGGACCAGACTTGGATCAGTGATGACCGCGAAGAAATGATGTCGCGTATGCGGCAGGCGTTGGCGGAAGCGAAAAAAAACGGGGGATCGATCGATATCGCTGTTTATTTCAATAATGCCGGCATGGAGACCTGGCTCAATCTTTGGCAGGTGTTTTTGCTTTTGAGATTGGGGTTCCATGTGACCATCGTGGTGCCGGAAGCGCCGGTACTGAACAAGGATGTGACGGATCAGGATGTCCGTTTCATGATCCCGTATATGGATCAGTATCTGAAAAGTCTTTATGAGCAAGATGCCTCAGTGTCGCAGCATGCTTTGGCTGAAGCTATGGAAGGCGATTTACCGAGACTGAGTATCAAACCCATCCGTATTGACCGACGCGTCACGGCTCCGGAATTTTCCGGCGCGTCACAGTATGCGGAAAGGGTGAAACTGGATTTGGAAGCTGCGAAGAAGCATCCCGAAGGTTATGAGCAGGCTTTACGCCGTAATCTTATCCAGGAAATCCAGGGGCACCATTTCAATATTTTTACCGGAGAGCTTTGGTACGGTTATCTGGTCGGCATGGATTCTCTCAATACTGCCCCGATCAATGCCACGGTAGAACCGGGTTTTTCAAGGGAAGCCGATGTCGATTTTCTTGGGGGAGAAGAGCGTAAGAAACTCGATCATGGATATTCCCTGACAGCAGAACAGATCAGTAAGCGTTTAGAACCTGCGGTCTCCGCCAAAGGCCACGTGTTGACGGTTCACGTCCATAAGAATATCCGCCAGCCTCTTGATGCGCGCGCCGACGAGGGGCAACACGGAACTCAGCAGGGAGGCCGCCCGGATCCCGTTGTGACCTATGGGAGTTTTGACGCGCATTATTTTTATCCATTCTCCTGGAGACTGGTGAAGCGCCAGTATTTTTATAAGGGGCAGGTGAATATCGAAGATGTTGTTCGGGATCAGAAACTTCTTCACGCGCTTCTGGAAAAATTCTCGGATGCCGGCAAATTTTATTTTGGTTCCAGCGAAGACAGGATCCCGACCGAATACTATGACGTGACGGACGAAGCGAGACGCGAAAGCGTTTTGGAACAGGAGTTGCAGGCGCAACACGGCAGGATCAAAGACGGACGTGCACCGGCGTCTTCTCCGGAACAGGCCATCCGCAGTGCTTATGAATTTGTGTACCGTACTTCAACCCGGTCGGTTCGTGTTCGCGTGATTACTTATGAAGGTCTCAATATGTTCCCTGTGGAACATGGCGGTAAGTCGGAAATTATCAGTGCGAACGGACGGGTGGATGTCGAGTCCGGGGTGAACTATGAATATCTTCTCAGGAGATACAAGCAAAAACTTCAGGCTTTGCCTCACGGTACTCCGGAAGAAGAGGCTCAATTAGCAGAGGCCAAAGAGGAAGCCGGGGAAGAGTTGAGAACCCGTTTCGACACCGAAGTCTACACCCAAAGCAAGGTGCCTACGCTTTTCCGCGGTCATTTGCGGAATGCCTTCAAGGCGTACTTAGCCAAGGCCTTTGACCAGAATCCACAGCTGAATACGGACCTCGAATTTGTGGATCCTTCGGCGGAGTATGAGATGAAGAAAATCAATCTTGACGATCTTGGCTCCGGCGATGCTCCTAAAAGCCGTTTGCTTTCTTCTGACCGCAATATGACCGTGGTGTTTGAAGAAGGATTGGATGCCGTCGAACTTGTTTTGCCGTTGAACGAGCGGGGCCGGACTGCTCGGATTCTTGATGTTCCCAAAATTCTTGAAGAGATCAAACGACGCAAATCCGATAAGCCAGGCAGCGTGGAGCCATTGATTTTGCGAATGCAGGTAGTGAAAAAATTCGATGCGGATACGGGCATGGGCCGTCTCTTCCAGTATGTTCCCGTGTGGGTCGAAGGCAGGGAAGAAGAAGGGAACTTATCGTTAGTCACGTCCATTCCCAATTTAGCTGGCGCCAACGAGATTATTGATTGTGTGATCCTTCCTCAGTCGAAAGACGAGAAAATAGAGTCTGTTATGTTGCAGGATGCGCGTTTGCTTCTTGCCCGCACTGAAAAAAACGCGACGGATGACAAGAAGGCAATGAAACCCGCTGAAATGATCCGCCAGGAAATCGAGGAAGGGACATTCTGGTTTGATTCCCGTAATCCCAAACGATCGCTTCCTCATGTAGAGGTTGCACCGATTGACGAACGTTCCCAATCGGATGAACGCTTGATGGTCCAGCGAGTTTTAGGATCCGAACATCCGGTTCTCAACTATTCCGACCTCACGCGTATTGGAGCGCTTTTTGACGATTCCCAGGACCCGCGATGGTGGGAATATTTTGATTTTATTACCGGATTGCCGCGACTGGATCTATCGGATCAGGAACGTTTCACGGTGGTGCAACTGGCCGGGCCGCACGATGTCGCATTGGGAAATAGCGTTTTTGGTGATGAACAGCTGTCGAGTGATGAAGGAAAAAAGCATGTGCTCGCGGCCTTCCGGAAGGCGGCGTTTCTGGCAGTAAGCAATGGCGCTCGGGCCTTGAATATCAATATGGGATCCAATGCTTTAAGAATGCAATACATGGGGCAGGGCTCTGCCAAGGCCTTGTCCGGCGGTGGAGGATTGATCAGCGAGCCTGAATTTGCGGGACAAATCATTCAAGCGGTGCGCGAAGGCGCCCATGAGGCCTTGGGTCCAGGCCTCCCTGGAGATTTTAAATTTCCGGTATCCGTTAAAACACGGCTTGCCGATCGGGATGAAAAGAATTCAAAACCTGATACGGAAGATCCCAGTATCAGGTTTTACACTGCTTTGGCGGATGCAGGGGCTTCCTGGATTGATATCCATACGCGGACGCCTAAGGATGGGTTTGTCGGCAACATCGCTATGAATCGTCAACGGCTCGGAAAAATTCTTCTAGAGCTTCGAGCCCGGCGTCAAGAATGGCCCCCTATTTTTGTGAACGGAAATGTTAATTCATCCAAGGACCTTGCGGAAATTCTTAAGATCAAGACGGAAACGGGAGATCTTATCCATGGCGTGATGATCGGACGTGCCATGATTGATAACAAAAAAGTGGAATTTCTTCAAGAGGCGGACGCGGCATTCAGGAATCAACAGATTTCTAAAAATATCCGTTCTTTGCTACACACGAGACTGGAACTGTTGCGTGCATTTTTGGTTTTCAAAGAACAGAGGCTCGGTCAGAAATTCTACTGGAAAAGTCGCATCGGGTCCCAGGTGGAAAAACATGTCGGTAAATTATTGGCGCTTATCAAAGAGGATCCTTGGAAATCTCAGATGACTCCGGAATTGGAAACCATGATGAAAGAAATTGGAGAGGCGTTTCAGGAAGAAAAGATTAAGAAATCCAAAGATCCCACGGGACAATTGGTCGGATATTTGGACGGCATTCTTTTGAAACTGGGGGCTGATAAGGCGCAGGGAGGTTCGAGAGCGGAGTTGCGAAGTGAACCCCCCCGGTTCCATCAGGGAACGGTTTTTGACCCGGATTTTATCCGTGAGCAGCAGCGTTTGAGCCAGGCGGCACCGCTCACGGTTGTTTTTGACCTGTACGGGACTCTGTTGATGCCTCTTAAATTTGATGGTGAACCTGGCCCTGACTCTTTTGTTTATAAGTGGAGTCCGAAAGATGGCATTGAAGAGATGCTCCAAAAACTTCGTGACAAGAAGGCCCGTGTGATCTTGTGGACGGATGAAAGAGCGGAACGTGTTCAGGAGGATCTTTTTTCCAAATTGCCTGAAGTGGCACAGCTTTTTGACCTTGTCCTTACCAGTGAAAATAGTTATCCCCGCGGCGACAATTTCCGTCAATCTTTAGTGCTTGCGTATGAAGCCGCAGGTGCGGATGTTCATACTTTGAAGAAGGACATAACGCAAATCAGTATCTTCAAGCCTGTCTCCATGCTTTTCAGGGGGAACGTTGTTATGGCGGATGATCAGTGGGCGGACACGCAGGCAAGGGCTTCGGCTTCTCCGTTTGGATCGTATCCTCTCATCAAAGCCGATGTCTGGGCCCAAGATGTGCACACCATGTCAGAAGAGATCCTGAGTTATTTAAAATTATCTTCCACACACCGCTCTCTGGCGAACCGCTTTGAAACTTACGTGGGGAAGTCCTCAAAGGCTTTTGTGCGGCTTCAAGGCCTCCAGGGGATTTCGGCGGCAGAAGCTGCCATGACAGGTACCGAGCATGTCTTATGGCAAGGCTCCGTGTATCGGAACCGCCTGGCTTCTTTTTTTGAAATGGAATCAACACCGTTTGCCGGACTTTTCCGCTCAAAGAGAAAAGACGATCTTGTGTGGACGCTGGCGGGAGACCTGATCGGGAATGCTGTTTTACATATGGATACCCAAAATCCGGAAGCTGAAGTAAAGGGATCTGTGATCGTTCCATCCTCTGGAAAACCGATATTCCGTCTGGTTGTGAAACAAAATCAAATCTCGGAGGAACGATGGGAAAAAGTCCGGGAAAATGCCAGGCTGAATTTGGAACAGATGATGGATCAGGGAGAGCGGGGACAGAGGGGCCTGATAGAAAATTTTGGTTCGGGATTCTATGTTTTTGCAGAACTCGCTTTTCAAAATGTTCCTGTCAGGGTCGAATTTGTACGGTATCGGGATGACAGCATGACAACCACGTTATGGGTTCGGGTCGACCAGGTCCCGGGTGCCGAGCAAAAGCGCTCCGAGGTGCGGGAAATAGAAAGGTTTATTGTTGAACAAGTTCCGGAAGCGGACCAGGACCTCGTAAGGAAGTTTTTAGAAAAAGGTGAAGTTGTGATCCGGGCGGATGATGGCTCGAGACTTCTATTTCGCGGAGGGGATGTCCTCATACCGGAGGGCGGCAATTCTTCGCTATCCCGTTTTTTTAATATAACAGTTCAGGAAATGGCAGGAGACCGACCAATTTTGCCGGTGGGCTATCTCATTTTCGAGTGGAACGGCCATACTGCTGTCAGTGATCAGGACCCGCTTTACCGGCACGATAACGACGCCATTTTCGTTGAAGATCTTTACCGGAATTCCTACCAGGGAATCGGAAGCACGCTTGTGCAATTAGCGCTTTATTATGCGGCTTTTAAAAAGGCGAGCCAGTTCAGGGTGATCGATATTTCTTCATCGGGCTATCTGCGGCGGTTAGGATTTGACGGCCAAACCACATTTTATTTCAACCGTTCGCCGCGCCCTTTCGAAGACGCAGGTATGCCGAAGATAGAAATTAAGAGCAGAAACTGGGATGATTTCTTGAGTCGGAATTCCCAGCTTCGCTCAGAGATCCGATCTCCTGAGGGTGGTTTAGCTCCGGAAACGGGTCTTTCCAGAGCAGAAACTTCTTCTGAGCCTGCGAAAGCGCGACTATCTCTAGGTAGCGAAGAGTCCAAGATCCAATGGTTTTATGCGAAGGGTTTGGATGTTCCGGACGAGGATGGCTTCTCGGTGAAAGATAAAATTGAAAATATGGAAAAGGGGCTCCAGCGTTTTCTGAAAGATGCGAGATTTCATCGTATCTTGAGCGAAGCCATTTCTGGAAAGATGCTTACCGTCATGGTTACGAAGGAACATCTGACTTCGTTTCCGGAACTGGTGGTGAGACGGATTGATGAGACGACTCTCGGACTGCTTGATTCGGTTCCAATCGACGGAGATCTTTTACTGCCGCAAAAAGGGTATCTGCTCGTGTTGAACGCCAATGCAGTGGATACGTTGCCGGTCAGTTCCCTGAAAGCTCTCCTGATCCACGCGCTACATGATCATATGATCGAACGGCAGGGGATCATCACCCCGCTTGAGTGGAAAGCGCTTCAGGATCTTAACGTGCCTCGCTCAGATTACGTGTATGATTTTTTAAATGCCTTGCGCGATGGCCTCGTGGTGGATTGGCAGCTGTCTAATGGCTTTCTGCCGGAAGCGTTGGATTATCTTCAACACCGTATCAGCACCACGAATGTGAGGTATTTTCTCGATTGGCCGCCCTTGCTGGAACGTGTGTGGATCTACTTAGGAGATTATGTGCGTCTGATCGTGCCTTTCACCGTTCGAAAAATAACGCTCAAACCTTCGCCGGAGCATCCCAGAACTCTTGACGATCTGGAGTATGTGCACAGAGGATCCGCGGAACTTCATTATGAGACGCTCGCCAAAGCGGTCGGGTTTTTGGAAGAGGTTTTACCGAGGAAGGCTATTTTAGAAACCAGAGCCTGGAAAGATCCGGAGGTTTTTGCCAGGATTTATCAGAATCTTTTCGATCGTATGCCTTCGTTGTATGCAAATGGAGAGGCGTCACGCGTTCCCGAATCAGGAATTTCCGGGGATGGTGGCCAGATAGCAAGACCCAAAGCCCGTTCCGAGATACGAAACTCATTTCAACTAACCCAGTTGGATCCGCTTCAACCGAAACGCTCCGAGATGCAGTTTCCTCCAACTCAGAAGGTCGTCAATATTCTGGTGCCTCCGGTTTTGTTTACCTTTGCGGTCATTGCATTGCGGGACCTGTATCGTCAACTTACCGCGCACACAACGCTTCTGGCGCTCCTGACCAAAATGTTTCTGGGCGCCGTGACTGGTTTCGTGGGGGCTTACGTAACTCAGTCCATTGTCGGTTCGCGCGATTGGATTAAAATCGGGTGGTGGTCGCTCGCTCGCGCTGTTATACCCGGAGGTCTGACCTTCGGAATGGTCTATCCGATCTTGAATGCGATCACGGACAATGTCTGGTTCAAAGTGGTCACGGATATCGGCCCGTACACGGCTTTGACTACTTTTCTCACCATTCTGATGGGGCGATGGATCGAGAAGGACGCCCAAGGGTCCTGGAAAAAGGATCTGGAGGAAACGATCCTGTTCGCACCGGTTTATTCCGCTTTTTGGGGGATCGTGCTGGGAGTCGTCCGGGTATTTTGGCCGCAGTGGGTTGATATTATCGTCGCGGTCACGATGGGATACTTCACCATCCTACAGATCGGCATGGTTAAGGAGTGGCAGCGTTTTGAACCGGTGAAGAAAGAAAAAGTCCTGTCCTGGCATGTTCGGCCTATGTTTGATAAGGCAAAATCCTTTACTTCGGAATGGTTCTCCAAGGAGCGTTCCGAGATGAGAGCCAGTCCCGATTCATCGGTAGATGAGAAACGGGCGGATAAACTGCAATTACGGGTACGAATCAAGGATTCCGGAGGCGTCAACGAAGTTGTTTTGAAATTGCGAGAAAAAAGTTTTCCTTATTTCAGCACGCTGACAGAAAACACTGTTCGGACCTATTTGCGGACATGGACTGATCCTGATCATCGCGCGATACCTTCTTTGGAAGCGATCGAAGAACTCCGGAGATTTTTTGAAGATTCTACGCTCTTCCAGCGTGCCAAACCCGCCAAGGCATATATTGAATTGCGTGAAGTCTCCGAAGAAGCCAGAGATCAGTTGATTGACTGGTATTTTAAGGGAGAAATGATCCTGGGGGGTGAGGAATTTTTGATGCAGATCGTTCCGAAAGCCAAGAGACAATTTGTCCGTCAAAACGCCGGAAAACAACAGATTGCAACATTCTATTTTACGGATCTTGTCCCTGACGAGGCTTCGGTCGAACCGCAGGACAGGGAGATTTGGGAAACCCGGTGGAAATTTGTCAGAGATCCGAAGTTTGCTTTGCCGATACTCGAAGTTTATCGGTTGGAGGCAGAGGGAAGGATCGGCCGTTTACTGAAGCGCTTTGGTCACTCGGAATTTTCCGACAAGCCTTATGCCGAAACATTGGATTCAGAGGGCGAGGATGTTTACAGGGTGTACACCGGCAAAGGGCGGGATCTCGCGAAGGACGGAAGTTACGTTTCCGCAACTTTGCAAAACCGGGGAAGATTAGTGGGATTTTCAATTTATGGGAAAAGGATGCGATTCGGTATTCCCGCGAAATATCGGCCAAAGGATCTTTCGGGTGTTCATGCCCTTATACGTGTTGAAAAAGATGCGGTTCGTGGATGGCTTAATGCTGTGTATCTGATACCTAAAACGAAAGATCGCATTGAAGATGAAACACTGGATTTTGATCTGGCAAAAAGAACAGGAAAATGTGTTGCGCTCTACGCCGGGGATGTCGACATCATGCGAGAAGCTGAAAAACAGGCCAAGACCGTGGCCATGGAACGATCCGCGCTGGGATCCAGATCCAAAACTCCAAAGATCCCGGTTGACACCCCCGAAGGCTCCGGGTTTGCGGTGAAGACCAAGGTCTCAGAAAAGAGCGAATCACCGGAGAGTCTAGCACCTATGATGCCGGTTGAAGAGGCAGTTACAAAAACCCCTGATGCCGATAAGGCGGAAAAAAGAGAACCGGAGAAATTACCTCGCAGGAAAAAGATGGAGAAAAAAAACGTAAAAGGTTTAACGGGTGATTTTCCTGAGGTTTCCGAGCAAGGAAAAATAAGCGATCCAGAGGCTCCTTCTCGGTCTGGTGCAGGAGATCCTGTGCCGGCACCATTTTCGCGGGTTCAGACGTCTTCTGCGGCTCTTCTGCCTTCTAGCCACTCCTCTGAACCATCAAAGCCGGAAGCTTATGTGAGCCATCTCATTCGACAACTCCGTCGGTTTCAAAATGTAAAAGAACCACTGCGCGGAAAGTTGGTGAAGGTTGGTGCTCAGGCAATTCGAGACTTGGATGAGTCCGATCCCGGGATTCTTGAACGGAGTGACCGTATTACAAGGTTGAAAATAGTTCATGCGGTCGGCATTGCCTTAGATGAAAAATTTAATGATGAGCGAAAAAACCGGGTTTCCCGTTCCAAAATTTACACACCCTTCGAATACCCGGTTCCAAGATCAGGTATTGGAAGGGTGGCGGGGATTGGAAAAATAGATCGAAGCGGAGAGGTTAATAAGGTTACGATCCGCTCCGAAGTGAGGGCAAAAAAAGCATTCATGCCATTCGACTCTGAAAAAATCGCGCGGCAACTAATAGAATACATCAAAGCAAATTATAATCTGAACGATTTACCTCATGTGGATGAACTGGCGGCTTTTTTCGGCATGAAGCCCCAGCTTCTTTCAGACAACCTGAATCAGGTGTTTCGAGAGGTGCGTTTTCTGATCCAGAATCTTAACTGGATGTCTGCGCGTATGGATGATCACGCGAAAAGTGAGCTGGCGGCTAGGGTGGATCGTGTCATTGAACGTCAAGAAATGGATAGCAATCTGGAGAGCGGGGATGCCGATGAGCGTTTTGGTGCGGTACTAACTTATGAAAGACGGTGTCTTCATTTTTTTTACGAGATTAGGCGGATCGGAGAGGTGCTCGGCCCATTGCTTGTGGATGATGATCGAAGGGTTCGCCGCGAGGCGGTTCGTGTTTTTGGAGGTCTTGCCCGGGCAGATAAGGCTGAATATCTTGAAATGTTGATCCGGGCGTTGGAATTTTATTTTAAAGAATATGCTGGACGTGAAGAAGATCTTAAATGGGTTGCCTATGCCTTGTTGAATATCGCTTCCATCCATCCCGAGAAACGGATTCCAAGATTAAAAGCCTTATTGGAAGATGTCGCGATTCAAAATCTTTTAGACCTGCCATTGCCTTCTGTGACACCTTGGGTCGCAGGATCTGGCACTTCGACCATGCGTTCGCTTTTGAAGGAATTTATCGATAAACATTCGCAGACGGAACCTCAGGCTCCAAAGCCAGCGACGCTCGTGAAATCAGAAACGGATGATGGTAAAAAGAAAATTATGCCGGAGGTTGCGACGTATCCTTTTTTTGTAGCACTGTTGAAAAATTATCCCTCCTATCCGGAAATGTTGCAGCATATTTCACTGCAGGGAACTCAGTTGCCGCACAGGTTTGATATGTTTCATGCGGTTTTTGGCAAGGATACCGTGCGTATCTTTGATCTATTGCTAAAAACTTCAGACGGCCCCATAGATTTGGCATCGGCCTTAAATGAGTTGGACGATCTACAGTTTATCCAAGAACTGGCGATCCACTGGCAGACTAAGGTTAAAACGGATGGCTGGCGCTGGAGTTTTTTTATGAATGTGCTTAATCCTCAAAAACAACAAATTGTTATAACGGCGTTAAAGAAGATGGGAATATCACCCCAACCTCGAACTGGCGCCCGCTCCGAGGTGCGTTCTGATATTCATGAGGAATATGCGCGAATAGCGGGAGCTGTTGTCCAAGGGACTTCAGTTGAGGCGCCGGTGCTTGAGCGGTTTGTTGTTTCTCTTAATGCTGATTTTTCAAATACAATCCAAAGATTGCGAGACGGACTTGATGCGTGGTTTATACCGAATGCGATGGCGGAAATCCTTGGGGAAGGGCAGGTTTCGGCAAATTCGTATGAGCAGTGGGAACAGGTGCTGATGCAAAAACAGCTTAGCCGAAGTGAATTTGATCATAACGCAGAAGTCCTCTTTGAGCAGTCCCTCGAGTTTCTGGGAGCGGCCATTTGTGCAAAACAGGTGACGGTGCTGGCGCCTGTTATTTTCTATTCGCCCGAGATGAAAGAACAACTGATCCGTTATGTTCGAACGGTTCAGCAAGGTTTTGAAGCGGCGGGGGATGTGACCGGCGAGCATTATAAGATTAGTTTTGTTTCGACACATAAGAACGAGGTGCTTGAATTTATTGCCGAACTTGCCAAGCGCCATCTCTCCAGAGGAGTTCAGCATTATGTCGTCGATGGAACGGAAGCCGGATGGCAATCCCTCGGTAAGGAGCTTTCAACAAGAGTTTTTAATCAGAAAACTTTCAAGGATCATTTCAGTGTCTTTTTTCCGGAAGCAGGATTCGATAAGCAAGTGCCTTTCTGGCAGCGTGTTGTGAAAAGTGAAATTCCCAGAGAATACGGGGTTATTCTGCTGCCGGTGCTGAGCTTTTATTTTTCTCAAACATCCACACCGGACATTAATGCAACCACTTTGCGACAAGCCTTGCCTGATCTCTTCGCCTCGGCCAGGTTCCAGGTTGGGCAGGGCATCGCAATTGTGGCGGCATTCCTTGAACAGATCGCGATTGCCGAAAAACAGATCAGCGTATCTGCGTAACGCGGCATACGGTTTTTTGACGGCCCGCGCATTTTTCAGTCCATGTCTTAATGTCTTAAGCCTGTAGTCTTAGGACCAGGAAATGTGTTAAAATGCGCGCCATGAATATTCATCCTTTCCTGAAACGACTCAATGAGAAGGTTCTTGTCTTCGACGGTGCGCTTGGAACCAATCTGCAGAAACTCGGGCTGACGCCTTCGGATTTCAACGGTAAAGACGGTTGCAACGAATATTTGGTCATAACGAAGCCTGATGCTGTTCGAAGCGTCCACGAAAGTTTCCTGCAAGCCGGTTGCGATGTTATCGAAACCAACAGTTTTGGGTGCAACCGGATCGTACTTGCCGAGTATGGTTTGGAAAACAAGGTTGTGGAACTGAATGAAAAAGCGGCGCGTCTTGCCAAAGAAGTTGCCAACAAATATTCAACGCCGGATCATCCGCGCTTTGTCATGGGTTCTGTGGGTCCCGGGACCAAATTGCCGTCGCTGGGGCATATTGGCTTTGCCGAATTAAAAAAGGCGTACAAGGTGCAGTTCCAGGGACTTATCGCGGGCGGTGTGGACGGTCTTCTCATTGAAACCTGCCAGGATCTTCTCCAGACCAAGATCGCTATCATTGCGGCTGAGGAGTATTTCGCACAGATGGGAAGACGTCTGCCTCTGATGGCACAAGTTACTTTTGAATCGACGGGAACGATGCTGCTGGGAACCGATGTCAACGCCGTGATTGCAACGCTTGAAATGTTCCCCGTGGATGTGATCGGGCTGAATTGTGCGACTGGTCCTGCGGAAATGGCCGATCATGTCCGCGCGTTTTGTGAAAATTCTATCAAGCCTATATCGGTGCTGCCGAATGCCGGACTTCCGGAAAATATCGGTGGTGTGGCACACTATCATCTGACACCGCAAGAGCTCGCGGATTTTCATGAACGATTTGTGAAGGAATTCGGGGTCTCGATTGTCGGTGGTTGTTGCGGGACGACACCGGAACACCTTAAGGCCGTCGTCGAACGTGTGGGGACCTGTGTTCCTAAAAAACGCACACCGAAACATGACCCGGGTTGTGCCAGTCTTTATGGAGTGATGTCCTACACGCAAAAACCCGCCCCGCTTTTGATCGGAGAGCAAACAAATGCCAATGGAAGCAAGAAATTCAAACAGCTTCTTGAACGGGACGATTACGATGCCATCACGGAGATGGCACGCGATGCGGTGAAAGAGGGTGCGCACTTGGTGGACCTTTGCGTTGCGTTTGTCGGGAGGGACGAAAAAAAGGATATGATCGAGACGGTCAAGCGGTTCAACCAGCAGGTCACGGTTCCTTTGATGATCGATTCTACAGAGCCGCAGGTCATCGAAGAGGCTCTGAAACACATTGCCGGCAAGGCTATCATTAATTCCATCAACTTGGAAGACGGCGGGCAGAGGCTTCGCAAAATTTGTGGCTTTGCAAAAAAATATGGCGCCGGTCTTGTTGCCCTTGTGATCGATGAAAAGGGCATGGCGAAAATGAAAGATGAAAAGCTCAGGATCGCGAGAAGGATTCATGAGATCGTTACCAAAGAGTTCGGGATCCGTTCGGAGGATCTTTTTTTTGATATGCTGACTTTTACCCTTGGCAGCGGCAGTGAAGAATTCCGCAATGCCGCAGTGGACACCCTGGCGGCTATACGCGAACTCAAGCGCGAATTTCCGGAAGTTCATACGGTCCTTGGGGTCAGCAATATTTCATTTGGACTGGCACCCCATGCGCGCCAGGTACTAAACAGTGTTTTCCTGAATGATGCCGTGGCCGCAGGACTCGACGCGGCCATTGTTCATGCCAAAAAGATCATCCCACTCTTCAAGATTGGAGAGGACGATCTGGATATCGCAAAGAAACTTCTTTATAACCAGTGGACGGACGGCAAAGATCCTCTTCAGCGCTTCATAGCACATTTTGAACAAAAGAATCCTGCGCCATTGAGGCAGGAGGTTTCCCAACCTTCCGGAACAATTGAAGAGACCCTGAAAAACCACATTTTGAACGGAAGTGCGGAAAACCTGGAAGCCCATCTTGATGAAGCCAAGGAAAAATATCCGCCCCTTGAGATTATCAATAATTTTTTGTTGGGAGGGATGAAAGTGGTAGGGGAGCTCTTCGGTTCGGGAAAAATGCAGCTTCCTTTTGTTCTTCAGTCCGCGGAAGTGATGAAAAAAGCAGTGAACTATCTTGAACGCTTCATGGAGAAAGAAGGAGGGCAGGAGCGAGGACGGATCGTGCTTGCGACCGTGAAGGGCGATGTGCATGACATCGGCAAAAATCTAGTGGATATCATTCTTACGAATAACGGTTACAAAGTGATCAATCTTGGCATCAAACAGCCGATCGACGCGATTCTGAAATCCGCCTTGGAAAGTAAAGCGGATGCTATCGGGCTTTCCGGCCTTTTGGTCAAGTCGACGTTGATCATGAGAGAAAATCTAGAGGAAATGAATCAGCGCGGCATGAAACTGCCCGTCATTTGCGGCGGCGCAGCCTTGACGGAGCGGTATGTGGAAAAAGATTTGGCGCAAACGTATCGCGGGCCTGTCTATTACGGGCGCGATGCTTTTTCTGCGCTTAAAATCATGGAGAAGATCAAAACGGGGACTGCTCGTCCAGAAGAAAACCTCGTCCCTGCGGCGAAGCCAGAGTCCGCCGTGCCTGTGGCGGCAGGGGCATCATCGTCCTCTGCGTCTCGGGAAGATTTGAGGCGCAAAGCGTCTCGTGGCCCTTCCTTTCATATTCATCGGGATAATCCTATCCCCAAGGTTCCTTTTTTAGGTTACAGGATTCTTAAAAATATTCCCTTGCCCGAGGTTTTTAAATGGGTCAATAAAACAGCGCTTTACCGCATGCAGTGGCAATTTAAGCAAGGAGAGAGAACGTCGCGTGAATTTGAGCTTTATTTGCAGGAGAACGTCGAGCCTATTTTTGAGCGTTTTACAACGAAAGCGATTCGTGAAAAATGGCTGGAGCCTAAGGTGATTTATGGTTATTACCGCTGCTATTCCGAGAATAATGACCTCGTGGTCGTAGATGCGGCAGGGAACCAAGAATTGGTTCGTTTTACTTTTCCGCGTCAGAGACGGGAACCCTTTGAATGCATCTCAGATTTTTTTAGGCCCAAAGGTTCCACGGAACTTGATGTTGCGGGCTTTCACATTGTGACTATGGGAAAACGCGCAGCCGAGATGGAAAAAAAGCTTTTCGAAGAGAATAAATATATTGAATATCTTTATCTTCACGGGCTTTCCGTGGAAGCAGCTGAAGCTTTGGCGGAATATACGCATGCGTTGATCCGCCGCGACATGGGGATTCATGGGCAGGATCGCCGCAGCAAAGAGGAACTTTTTCGGCAGGGATATCAAGGATCCCGCTACAGTTTTGGATATCCCGCATGCCCGGTTTTAGAGGATCAAAAAAAACTTTTTCTTTTGCTTCCCGGAGAAAAGATCGGAGTGCATTTGAGCGAGACTTTTCAAATGATACCCGAGCAATCCACCTCAGCCATTATTGCCCATCATCATCAGGCCAAGTACTTCAGCGTTTGAAGTTTTCGGGTTTCAAGCGCCGGCGGGGGTGTTAAACGAGACAAAGAAAGTAGTGCCCTTGCCCTCGATCGATTCAAACCAAGCTTTCCCTTTAAGATATTGCTCCGTAAATAGTTTTACGCTGTAGGTGCCTAATCCGCGGCCACGTCCCTTGGTGCTGAAAGAGCGCTGAAAAATCTGATGTCGTACTTCTTCGGTCATCACGGAAGGGTTGTGTACGGAAAATATTTTTTGATTGCTTTCTTCCTGATAGACCAACGCGATGGTGTCTCCCTCGGAAGCTGCCTCCAGGGCATTTTTAACAAGATTGCCTAAAATACGCCAGAAGAGAACCGGGTCTGTGTGGATTCTGGCGCCTGGGCAGAGATTCTTGACCACGATTTTTTTATTTATGGCGAGCTGATTTTTTTCATAAAAAGTTGAAAATTCATGAAGCGTGCTTGTAATATCGACATCCTGCAGCTTGAGTTGGTAGGTGCCTTCTTCTGCGTTTAAAAGATCCCGTTGTTCCAGAATGGAATGGGATAAGCGTTCGGTGAAGCGGAAAATATTTAAAAACACATCGTCTGTTTTGGGAGCAAAGCCGTCTTTGGCATTTTCAGCATAGCCTTTTAAGATCGCGGTGTCATTCAGTACATCATGAAAAAAAACACGCTCAAGTGCGGCACGGCGTTTTTCATCCTGGATATCCCGGATAACGAAAAAAGTGAGGGCGATGTTTTTAAGAGTAACCGGAATAGCCCAGACTCTTAGATCTAAGGCACGCGCCTTACCCGAAGGTTCATGAATGGTGATCCGGCATTCGTTGGATGCCTTCTGCCCCTTCTGAGCAGTCAAGATTGCCTGGACAGCGCCACACTCCTTGCAAAATTCTGAAGTGCCACAGCCGGCCGGTTCATCCTCTGCATGGATACAATGAAAGATCTCGCCAGGACGCTTACCCAAGAGGCTGTCGGGAGATTCAATGCCGAGAAGATGGAGAAGCTGCTGATTGCAATAAACGGTTTGGCGGTTTTGATCAAGGATCATGATGACTTCGGGGAAGAGGTTAAGAGCTTCTGTGAAGAGTTTGCTGTCGATGATGATTCCCCGGGCGGCAGCGATTTCCTGAGGCTGTGACCGGGTAGGGGATGCGAATTTTGTATTTTCCACTTTATTCCTCATCATCAGTGAAACGAAACAAAAAAATCCGTCACGTCATGGCCTCGCGACACTGCTAAAACAGGGAAACGTTCAAGGGCTGTTTATTTCGATAAAGCAGAGTGATGTAATTTTTCAGCTAAGGACCGGTATTCCTGCCAGATGGCTTCCGGCATCTGAGCACCGAACTGGCTGAGATACTTTTCAATATCCTGAAGTTCTGCGGTCCATTCAGAAGGATCGACCATGAAAAGTTGTTCAATCTTCGCTTTCGGAACATCCAGTCCGGAAAGATCGAAATCTTTGAGGTCTGGAAGGAGACCAAGCGCAGAATCTTTGGCGCTTGCTTTTCCTTCTACCCGGTCGATGATCCATTTCAGCACACGGATATTTTCTCCGAATCCCGGCCAGATAAACTTGCCGTTTTCATCGGTACGGAACCAATTGATGGAAAAAATCTTGGGGGCGTGTTTCAGTTTTTTCCCGATATTGAGCCAATGGCCAAAATAATCCCCCATGTTATAACCGCAAAAGGGAAGCATGGCCATCGGATCACGGCGAAGAACGCCGACTTGGTGCGCCGCGGCGGCTGTTGTTTCGGAACCTGTGCGCGTTCCGAGGAATACGCCGTGCTGCCAGCTGAATGCTTCCATAACCAAAGGAATCAGCTTGCTTCGGCGGCCGCCAAGTAAAATCGCCGAAATCGGAACACCGTTCGGGTTATCAATTTCTTTAGAAAGTGTCGGGCAATTATACATAGAAACCGTAAATCTGGAATTCGGGTGAGCTGCTTTGCTTCCTTTCGAAGGATCCCAAGCGTTTCCCTGCCAATCGATGACATTTTTGGGTGTTGTTCCATCCAGTCCTTCCCACCAAGGTTCATGGGTATCCGCATCGAGGGCAGTATTGGTGTAAAAAGTCGGAAAGAAGTCCGAGTTTTTGAGTGTTTTGATCATGTTGGGGTTGGTCTTTAGAGATGTTCCGGGAGCGACACCGAAGAAACCGGCTTCCGGATTGATCGCATAAAGACGTCCGTCAGGTCCGACATTGAGCCACGCGATATCATCGCCCAAGGTCCAGATTTTGTAACCCGGCAAAGCGGATTGCATCAGCGCAAGGTTTGTTTTTCCACAGGCAGAGGGTAACGCAGCGGCCATATAAGTGACATTACCTTTGGGATCTTCGATTCCCATAATTAGCATATGCTCCGCAAGCCAACCTTCTTTTAAGCCGAGACAAGAAGCAATACGAAGCGCAAAGCATTTTTTTCCAAGAAGCGCATTGCCGCCGTAACCGGAACCGAAGCTCCATACGAGATTTTCCTGCGGGAAATGCATAATAAAACGACGTTCGGGGTTCAAATCACCGATGGAGTGAAGACCGCGTACGAAATTTTCAGAATGACCGATACGATCTAATGCGTCCTTGCCCATGCGGGTCATGATGCGCATGCTGACAGCGACATAAGTATTGTCCGTGATTTGGACACAGGCCTTGGCGTACGGTGATTTCGGATGACCCATCATGTAGGGAAGGACATAGAGGGTCCGGCCTTTCATGCAGCCATCAAAAAGTTTGATCATTTTTTCTTTGGCTTCTTTGGGATCCATCCAGTGATTGTTCGGTCCGGCGGTGTCTTTGTCCGGATGACAGATAAAGGTTAACTGTTCGGTGCGGGCGACATCATTGGGATGAGAACGATGCAAATACGCGTTTGGCCAGTGCTTGTCATTGAGTTTCTGAAAAACGGGTTTGCCGTTGAGTTTTTCTTCCTTGATGCCGACTTCAATGAGTCTTTTAGCCTCTTCTTCCGAGCCGTTGCACCAATAAATCTTGTCCGGCTTTGTCAGTTTCGCTTGTTCCTCAACCCATTTTTCTACAGCGTTTGCCATTTTTTACTCCTTTATATGAAAATTAATTGGAATGAAGTCTACTGATGTAGAGGGAATTTGCAAGGAGAAAATGGCTTCTTCCCGTTTCATTTTTCCTTGAGGATATAAAGGCGATTATCCTCAATTTTGAAAAATAGAGGAGCCACCACCACCTTAGGGTATCGTAAGCGAAGCCGTTTGACTTCACTGAGAACAAAATCAGTCTCATCGCCAATCTCGAACATAGAGGCATAACTATCAAAATGTTCCAAAGCAGCTTTTTCCCCCCAGCCGCCATATCTGATAAGACCTTTAATGAATTGTTCTTTGCGTGCTTCGAGATGAACCATCCCGCAATGATTATGTCCGATTAAGGCGATGTGCGAGACCTTTCCTACACCGATTGCATAAGATACTTTGAACTCACTGTACCGGAGGTTGGCTCCACCCGTTCTTAGAATGAAAGCAAAGTTATCCGGGATATGGAGGAACTTTCTGCTGTCCATGCACATACCGATCAAAAGCCTAGCTTGAGAATAAGGTTGAAAAGAGCGATTTAGATTGTGGTATTCGAGCAAAAGCCCAATCGGAGTTTTACGGTATTTTGCCGGGATATCACGGATATGATTGATTGCCAAGGTCCGGTGCATAAGTCCTTTCATACAATGATGATTGAAAAACAGCATTTTTGCTGGATGAAGTCTACTGATGTCTTATTGGTTTGCAAGTAAAATAGCGCTTTTGTGTATGGAGGATAGTCGAATCCAAAAGTGATAGGTATTTGTGGTATGACCCGTCAAGGTTGCGACGGTCGCCTGTCATCGAAAAAGCAAACCATAAAAACAGGAGTAATGAGAATGAACACTTGGTTAGAAAGCCCTTCAACTTTAAGGCGTTGACCAAAATATTCTGGATTTACCGAAAAACAATTCGATTTAATGCGGTATTAATTTTTTTATCAATCCGATCAAGCCGATGCCGTGCAGTTTTTCGTCAAGTTCTGGAAGCCTTTCTATTTGTGATGGCGGCTTGTGTTAAGGAAAATAAGAGGCATCCCGAATTAAATTCATAAAGCAAAAAATCACAAAAACATAAAGTGGAAATGTAAATAACAAGACTCGTTCGGAATCCTTCTCCTTAAACAGGAGGAAGAGTGCGATGGGTATAAACGAATACCGGATTTCGATGACAGGAAGCGGGAGTAGGAAAACAAGGGTGAAGGGGTAAAGAAGATAAAAAGATGGCCGGTGAAAGCGCGTGACGCAAAGCGAAAGGACCGAATAGGCGATGGGCAAAAACGAGATGATTTTGTGCGGCTCCATGATATACATCAAAATGATGTTATGAACATAGCGCCCGATTTTGTTGTACCGGTGATCAACTTTAAAATAAAGGAGGTAAACAAGAAAGATCTCGATGAGGATCAGCCAGATGATTTTGTTTCGCTTTAGGAAATCCAGGATCTTAGGAAAATTTTCAAGATTTTGAGGCAGGAAAAGGAAAAAGAAAATGAAAGCCGTGAAGTACACATTGCCGACATTCCAGTGGAGGAAATGGTTCCTTCTGTCTCCGAGAACAAAATCTTTATTCCAAATAAAAAAGAAGATCATCAGGACTGCCGCAAGAAAAAAGAAAGAAAATTTAGGAAGCCATTTCTTGACGTCCTCCCAACGATATTGGGGGTAGTAATTTTCGAAGTAGGTGATCCATCCAATAAACATGAGCCACAGGATATTGTTTTGACGCACGATGATGCTCAGGATGCCGAAAATGCCGGCAAGCCAAAGCCTCTTGTTGAGCGCGGCCCATAAGGCCAGGAACACATAGAACATGGAATAAATGTCGGTATAAATAAGCGAGAAAAATGGAAAGAAAATTGGGCAAAGAAAGAAAAGGAAGGCCTTTTGCAATGCGGAGCTGCGGTCCATTTTTTTTGCCAGGAAAAAGTAAGCGAGTATACAAAAAAAAGAAAGGACCGTGGATATGAGACGCGCCGATGTTGTCGTCAGGTATTGAAAAGGCCAGCTAATGATCGCGATGGACCAATGATACCCGGGCAGGTAAGGGCAAGTGCTCGGAAGGAGCGTTTTACCTGTTAGGATATCCAGGATTTGTTGGCAGTGGACTTCTTCATCGGATATATTAAGAATGTTTTTAATAAAAAGAAAGTTGATGGTCAATATCATCAGCGTGGTGATAAAAAAGTAAAAACTTCCACGGGTTTCTTTATCGAATTTGATCACGGATTTGATCCACCTCAAAGATTAGAGATACTGAAAGAAAGACGGAATGTCCTGAAACTTTCGATACAAAGCTGCCCTCAAGCCGTCCTCTATGAATTTCGTCGTTTCCTTTAAAAAATTCATCCATTTTACAAAATATTTAAGGAAAATAAGTTCTGTCCAATATTAAAGCCATGAGGCAAACAATCGGGACAACGTAGGTGGCGAGTGTCAACAGAGTGATTCGTTCGGAGCTTTTCTCCTTGAATAGCAAAAAGAGCGAAAACGGAATAAAAGTATATCGGATCTCAATGACAGGGAGTGTTATCAGAAAAAGGATCGCGACCGGATAAAACAGATAGAACGATTTTTGTTGTAGCCGTGTGACGCAAAGCGAAAGAACCGTGTATGCGATGGGTAGAAACGAAAGAATCTTATGGGACTCCATACGCCAGACGATGCGATTGTGGATATGTCCTGCAAGCGTGTTGTAGAGATGTTCTGACTTGAAGAACAAAAGATAAACAAAAAAAAGTTCGATCAAAATCAGCAATATCAGTTTATTTTGTTTTAAGAAATGAAGGATTTTCGAGCCATTGGCCAGATTTTGCGGCAGGAAAAGGAAAAAGAAAAGATAAGCTGAGAAAAAAAGATTACCGGCAGTTAAGGAAAGAAAATGGTTTGTTTTGTCGCCGAGAACAAAACCTTTGTTCCAGATAACAAAGACAATGGTCAGGATGAGTGCCAGCCCAAAAAAAGAAAATTGAGGGATCCTTTTTTTAACGTCTTTCCATCGGTCCTGCGTATCGACATTCTCAAAATAAGCGATGAACGCGATAAGGCCAAGCCAGAGGATGTTATTCTGGCGTACGATGAGGCTAAGAATCCCCAAAATGCCGGAAAGCCTAAGACGGCGATTTAGCGCGGCCCACAGAGCCAGAAAGACATAAAACATAGAATAAACATCTGTATAAATCAGAAAGAAGAAAGGAAAAAGAGGCGGGAGGAAGAGGAATAAAAGGGATTTTTGGATGGCGGAGTTTCTATCGATTTTTTTTGCCGTCAGAAAAAAAACCACCAGACACAAGAACGAACATACGGAAGATAAAAAGCGCAGGGCATAAGGGTGGTGGTCATGAATCAGAGAACTTAGGAATGCCATGGACCAATGATATCCAGGCAGATAGGGACAGGTGCTAGGAAGAAGATTTTTCCCCGTCACAATCTCCAGGATTTGCGAGTGATGAGTGTATTCATCGGCGATGAGCCGAATGTCTTTTAATAGAAAAAATCCGCATGCAAAAACGATTAAGGCGGCAGTAAAGAAAAATGTTCTGTTGCGGCTTTCATGATTTGATTCCCATGAAGGTTTGAGTTCCATGTTCATAAAATTTTGATCCTATTTTAAAACGGCCGGCATCGATATTTTCTGTCCGAGATTGTTTTGCCGGTATCTTCGCAAGAGTCCTCGCTGTGATCCGGGATTTTTATGGAAAAAAAGAACCATCTGCCAAGGTAAACATCAGACAGAAAAGGATGAAACTGTTGATTGCGAGAGTGTAAAACGTAATCCTTTCACTATCCTTTTCTTTAAACAATAAAAAAAATGAAAAAGGGATAAACAAATAACGGATTTCAATAATAGGCAGGGGAATGAGAAAAAGGATTGTGAACGGGTAGAAAAGGTAAAATGATGCTCGCTGAAGGCGTGTGACGCAGAGCGATAGGACGGCATAGGCGATGGGTAAAAAGGTCAGGATTTTGTTTTGCAAGGAAGCTGTCATCATGAACAAAATCCAGTTATGGATGAAGCGGCCGAATCGGTTGTACGGATGTTTCGCATTAAAAAACAAATAGTAAATTAAAAAAAGCTCAATCAAGATCAACCACATGATCTTGTGGCGTTTCAGGAAAGCGACAATCTTTGGAAAGTTTTTCAGATTTTGAGGTAAAAAGAGGAAGAAGAAAATAAAAAGGAAAAAAAATAAATTTCCGAAATTCAGGGAGAGCGGATGCAGTTCTCTTTGTCCAAGTACAAGGCCTTTATTCCAAATCGCAAACGCAGTCAAGAGGACCGCCCCAAGAAAGAAAAAAAAGAATTTCGGAAGCCAGTGCTTGATATCCTGCCACCGGTGCTGAGGATAATAGTTTTGGAAATAAGCAAGCAACCCGACAAAAACAAGCCAGACGATGTTGTTTTGTCGGACAAAAATACTCAAAATTCCAAAAATGCCGGAAAGCCAGAGCCGTTGGTCCAGCGCGGCCCACAGAGCCAGAAAAACGTAGAACATGGAATAAACATCCGTATAGATCAAAAAGAAAAAAGGAAAGATCAGCGGAAAAATGAGAAAGAGACAGGATTTCTGGAACGCAGCATCGTTGTCGATTTTTCTCGCAAGAATCACGAAAGCGATCAGGCAAAAAAACGAGAGAAACGAAGTTGAAAAACGCATGGAGGTGGCACTGCTGCTATGAACCAGCTTTGCCAAAAAAGCCATGGTCCAGTGATATCCGGGCAAAGGCGACGTGTCGGTTTTCAAAAAAAGGTTGTGTTCGTTCAAAATCCTTGCGATATGGGGGGCGTGAACGTTTTCATCGGAGGATGTGGGCAAGTCCTTGATGGAAAGGGTCCCGTACCCAAACAGAATCAATGAGACTGAAAAAAAGATAACAAATTTATAAATTTCCTTATTTACTTTCATCATAACCTTATCTTACTGGTGCGCTGCTTCAGAAGCCTTTGGAATGTTAAAAGCCGGCAGATTTCAAAAGGGGATCTCAGCCGGTTCATCTTAAGGGAAAAAAGATCCATCCCACATTAAGAAAATCAAGCATCCGATGACAACAATGTTAATGGCGTGTGTCATGAGTATGATCCGTTCGGAATCTTTTTCCTTGAATAATAAGAACAGCGAAAAGGGAATGAAGGAATAACGAATTTCGACAAAGGACAACGGCAACAGGAAAAGAATCGCAAAGGGATAGAAAAGATAAAAGGACGGCCGATGCAGGCGTGTGACGCAAAGCGAAAGAACGGCATAGGCGATCGGCAAAAAGGTCAAGAATCTGTTAAACAAGGACGCCGTCATCATGAACATGATCCAAGTGCGTATGAAGCGGCCAAACCGGTTGTAAGGGTGATCCGCGTTGAAAAATAAATAATAAACGAGGAATAATTCAATCAGGATGAGCCACATGATCTTGTTTTGCTTCAGAAACGCGACAATTTTTGGAAAATTCCTTAGATTTAGAGGCAGGAAGAAAAAAAAGAAAAGGAAAAGCGAAAAAAAGATATTGCCGCAAGTCAGAGTTAAGAAATGATGCGCTTTATCGCCGATAATGAGGCCTTTATTCAAAATAGCGAAGGCAACAAGCAAAATGGCCGCGAGAAAGAAAAAGAAGAATTTTGGCATCCATCGTTTGATATCCCGCCACCGGTATTGGGGATAATAATTCTGGAAATAAACAAGCAACCCGATGAAAGCAAGCCAAATGATATTGTTTTGTCGGACGAAAAGACTCAGGATGCCGAACATACCGGAAAGCCAAAGCCGCTTGTTGAGCGCGGCCCAAAGAGCCAGGAAAACATAAAACATAGAATAAATGTCCGTATAGACCAAAAAGAAGAATGGAAAAAATAACGGGAAAAAAAGAAAAAGGAGGGATTTCTGTATCGCGGAGTCTCGATCGACTTTATTTGCCAGCATGAAAAAAATGACAAAACAGAGAAAGGAAAGCAGGGCGGTCAGGGTGCGCATCGAGATAAAATCAGAGACATGACACAACTTCATCAATAGCGCCATCGACCAATGATATCCCGGCAGATAAGGGCAATGGGTCGGGAATAGATTCGTGCCGCCTAAAATATCGGAAATGATAGGGGCATGGACCGTTTCGTCAGCGCTCATCGCGATGTTTTTCATCAGGAAGAAACCGCTGATGAACACAAGCACGACCAATGTTCCCCAAAAGGCGATTGTTTGATTATCTTTTGATGGCTCAAATTTCATAAGGTTTTTTTTGTTTCAAAAAGCCCCGTTCGTGATGACAGACCCGTTTTAAGTTAAGCATTTAATTTTTTAAACTACGGAAAAAAAGTTCCATGCAAAATAAGATAAATGACGCAAATATTCGGGACAATATAAGTTGCGAGTGTAAAAAGCGTGATATTTTCCGGATCCTTTTGTTTGAAAAGAATAAAAAAAGCCAAGGGAATGAAAAGATACCGGATTTCGATGACCGGGAGCGGAAGTAAAAACAAGATCGAGAACGGATACAAAAGGTAATAGGATTTGCGTTGCAACGGGGTGACGCAAAGCGAAAGCACCGAATAAACGATAGGGATGAATGCCGCGGCCTTAACAAGTATGGACGGTGAAGTCATCCAGAAAATAAACCAGTTATGCAGAAAACGGGCAAATCCGTTGTAGTAATGGGTTGATTGGAAAAAGAAAAAATAAATCATGGTGATTTCGATTAAAATAAGCCAGAGCATGATACTGCGTTTTAAATGGGATATGATCTTAAAGAAATTCGAAAGATTTAAAGGCAGAAAAAGGAAAAAGAAAATAAAAAGCGCCAGAAATATATTGCCGCCATTGAAAGTTACATAATGATATTTTCGGTCTCCGAGAATAAAACCCTTATTCCAGATAACGAACGCGATCATCAAGGCCGCTGCAAGAAAGAAAAAAAAGAACTTGGGCATCCATCGTTTGATGTCTTGCCAACGGTATTGCGGGTAATAATTCTGGAAGTAAGCAAGCCATCCGATAAAAGCAAGCCAGATAATATTATTTTGGCGGACCATGAGGCTGAGAATGCCGAAGATGCCGGAAAGCCAAAGACGTTGATTGAGCGCAGCCCCTAGGGCTAGAAAAACATAAAACATGGCGTAAATATCCGTATAGATCACAAAAAAGAACGGAAAGAAAACAGGGGATAAAAGAAACAATAAGGATTTTTGGATGGAGGAGCGAGCATCGATCTTTTTTGCCAGCATAAAGAAAGCCAGGACGCAAAGAAAAGAAAGGGCTGTGCTTAAAAAACGGATACTGTCACCATGATCACTGCGGATCAACCAGCTTAAAATGGCCGTTGACCAATGGTAGCCGGGCAAGTAAGGACAGCGGCTGGGGAAGAAATTTTTACCTTCAAGGATCTCCATGATCTGCATGTGATGGCAGTATTCATCGGCGAGGTGAAGCATGTTTTTTACCGCAAGGTAACCACCGGTAAAAACAACGAAAGCAAAAACGAAAAAGGCAACGGTTTTGTAGGTCTCTTTTTTTTCTATGGGCATCATTTTTGTTCTATCAGAAGAGACTTTCGGGACGATGGGTAAGTAATGTTCAAAGTTTTATCAGAAATTCGTGTAAAACAACAAATCCATTATTCAATTTTAGAATCGTATAAAATCTTTTGAAAGATTTTATCCGTCTTTAGTGAATATGTCCACAAAATCACAGTTCGAATGAATAGGATTTCGGAAAAGGGCGTTTCAATTTTAAAACCTTTGTGACATAATAAACTTCGTAAAATTTGATTCCACCCGGCGGAAAAATGAACGTCATTGTAAAACGTCATTGTAAAATCATGAGGTCTTTTGCTGAAACGGGAATTTGAATGCGTCCAGCTAAAGATCGAGAGGTCGAAGGCGCATAAGTCGATCTCGTTAGTGCGCGATTCTCATCGATCATGGAATGGGGAGCTCCGAAAAATATGAATCTTACCTTAAAGCCTTGTCCGCGACTGTCTCCACGATACAGGCAATGAATCGATTTTATTGGAAAAAAATAATTTTCAGGACTTTTCTCGGGGTCATTCTTAATGTTGTTTTTATCTTGATAGACCATAACAGCGCTTTCCCTGCCGAAGATGTCTCCGGACTCATCGCTCAAGGTGAAACGTTTCTGGCTCAAGGAGATTTTAAGCAAACTTGGGCGGTGGCGAAAAAAATTCTGACTGAGGACCCCCAAAATTTAACCGGTTATCGTCTTGCCTTGATTTATTTCATCAACATCGGAAACGAAACAGGTTTTTATAAAATGATCAGAGAAGCAAAAAAACATGGCGTTTCAGATCTGGCGATCGATGAAATTGCCTTGCAGCTCTTATTTTTGGCGGATCAACAGCAGCAAGCCTATTACAGATTATATGAGTATGAAATGAAGTGGCGTGAAACTTATGATCCCGCTTATTAAAAGATCTTTTTTTCGTACGCCGCTTGCCGTTTACACCCTGGCTGTGACTTTTATTTTTGTCTTGGGTTTTTTTATTCATTATGGGCGGGAAGCCCGTCATTCAAAATCTTGGCAGTATGTGATGTCGGACGACCAACTGGTCTACTGGAGTATTGCCAAGGGCAGAATGATGTCGCCCCGCTGTGATGGAAATCCTTATTATTACGAAGAGCAGGGCACTCGGAATATCATCCCTTTTACTACGGCTGAAGTCATAGGGCTCGTCTCTAAATATACAAAAATCCCTCTCGAGTGGTTTTTCCCATTATGGCAAATTCTCATGCCGCTTTTTGTTTGGTTTGTTATTGCCGTTTGTTGCTGGAAATTATGGAACTATCCTCTCAGTGTCAGTGCCGCAGCAGCCTTGCTCCTTCTTCTGGGCACCCTATTCTGTCCCTGGCCGGGTATCCACACGACCTTGTTCAGGTTTTCAAGACCTCTGGATGGAATCGCGCCCATTTTTTTGTGGATCTCTCTGATCTATAAGGGAGATCCGGGCAATAAAAAACATCATATCGCGATCATCATGACAGCGGCCTTAACGTTATGGTTACAACCTTTTTATGCTGTTTTCTGTTTATGGATCACGGTTTTTGAATACATGAGTTCCATCGCCCAAAGGGGAGGTTTTTTAAAACATCGGCTTTATTTCCATGCCTTGGGAAGCAGTCTTGTTTCCGGACTTATTTTTGCGGACTATGCCTTTCATGGTAAAAATATCACGGCCGCGTATTTGCCCACAAGGGATGCCCCGGGAGGTGCGCCCCTTTTTTGCCTTCTCATGACGCTCCTCATGTTGATCGTCGTTGTATCCGTTGTGATTTTCTTTTATGTTTGCTTGAAAAAGGAAGTCTCGCCGCTCGATCGTTTGATGACCGCATGGACTTTTTTTGGAGTTCTGATTTACGCAACGTTAAAACCGCTATCGGAATTAACCATCCATATGCTGTACTTTGCGCCTGTCATGATATTGTCTTCAGCTGGGTGGATTCATGAAAAAATTTCTATATTAAAAGGAACGCGCTATTTTTCTTTTTTTAGCCGTGCGGTTGTTATTCTTTCGGTTTTTTTTCTTGCGGCGGCATTGATTTCCAAGAAAAACTTTTTCAGTCTAGAGAGTCGCCACTATTTTGTTTATATCCCACAATATTTTTTCATCATGCTCTTTTCTTTTTGGCTTTCCGCAAGGTTCCATCTTATAAAAACGTGGGTGATGCAGAAAAAAACTGTTTGCGGCATCATACTTCTGCTTGCCGTGGCGGGATTTTGGAAAATGCCCCTGTCTCTTTGGAATCGTGATTTTTCCTTTGGCGGGGGATACCAGTGGCTTAAAGCACATGCGCAGCAAAACGATGTCGTTCTGACGGCGTCATTTAAATGCATGTACAGCGAATATCTGTTTTATAAAACAGGATTGAAGTCCTATTTTACCGATCATGGACAAGCATCTGAATTTCGAAGAACCCCGAAGGCTTTTCGGATCAATTTTGTCAATGGGTTGTTATTGGGTTTGTTGGATCACATGCCCCATTATGGCAGTTTACCGCTTGCCCAAAAGCTCCGCTTTTTCAAGCTGGACTATGTGTTAATTCCCAAACCAAGTCCTTTTCTTGAGGAGGTCACGACCCAGCTGAAGGGGCATCTACAGGAAGTTTATCAGGATCAGAAATGTCTGCTGTGGAAAGTTATCTGAGGGGAGGATTTCCTGCAGGAAGCTTTTTGATAAGGCGTTTTTAATTTAACAAGGATCCGGATTATTTTATGCGGCATGACTTTTAGATATGATTAGTAGTGTAAAAATCTTTTTATCACAGAGTGTCAACCAAGGTTTTGCTCTTTATGGGAAATAAAAAGATACTTTTCCTCTCGTTTTCACGTAGTCCATGGATTTTGTTTTTCAAATATCTTGTTTTTTCCATCCTCCCGTTTGTGCTTTTGTTATTTGTCAGCGAAGTGGTCCTGCGGGTTTTAAATTTTAGATATTCCGATACACCTCTGGTCATCCAGTCCCAGCCTGAAACGACCTCGGTTCTGAATTTTTCCCGGTATTTCAAAGAAAATCCGGACAGTACTTTTGTAAAAGACAAACTCCTTTTTTGGACCCAGAGGCCTTATTGGGAAGATCAGTATGTTTTGGAGAAGCCTCGCGGGATCACGCGCATCATGACTCTCGGATGTTCCTGCACGCATGGGTGTGACAATATGAAAAATTCTTATCCCAATTACATGGATGAAATTCTTGAAATACAATTCCCTGACAGTTATCAGGTCATTAACGCCGGCGCCAGCGGCTATTCTTCCTATCAGGGATTGCAGGTGCTCAGGCATGTGATCCTGAAGTATCAACCCGAGATCGTGACTATTTTTTTTGGATGGAATGACCATTGGTTTGCAAGCAAGCCCGATCATTTGGTGCGCGTGAAAGAGGATTGGGAGGTCAGTCTGATTAATTTTCTGGAAAAATGCAGAACTTATCAGGCTTACCACTGGATGATCGCTCAATTGAAAGAAAAAGTTTTTAAAACGACGAAAACAGGTCCCTCGCGTACCTTTCGTGTGCCGCAGGAGAAATATAAAGCTAACTTGAACGCCATGGTGGATTTTTGTCAAAGCCATAATATCAAGCCGGTATTGATGACAGCACCGTTTGATGCATCGCAGTTGGCAGGGCACGGGCCAACCTTTTTCTGTTTTAATTCTTATGAAGATCTGGTGAAAACCCATATGGCTTATAACCATATTGTGCGGGAAGTAGGCGCGTCTCGGCAGGTTCCGGTGATCGATCTCGAAAGGGTGTTTTTTCAACTAGAAAAGAAACAATCGGCGCCCTATTTTACGGACGGCATTCATTTATCCTCCGTGGGTTGCCCGCTCGCGGCAAGTTTCATCGTTGAAAAACTGAGGGAATTTGCTCTTCTCAAAGATCCTCCCGTCAAAAATTAAAGGCCCTGTAATTTTTCTTTCAGGGCTACTTGATTCCGGGTCTATCCACCATTTTTGTCACTGCATCGCGCTCTTTTTCTGACAGAAAGAATACTGGATTTCTCCGGTTGATCTTTAAGGGAAAAAACGGAGTGCCATCGGGGTTGACAAAGCTGCGATCAAACAACCCGTCAGTGTGAGGTTGGTAGCCAGGGTCGCAAGCGTTATTTCTTCGGAAGGAGGTTCCATAAAGAGGATGAAAAAAGCGATGGGAATAAAAAGATAGCGGGGTTCGATGACGACGATCGGGGACAGAAACAAAAACGTAAACGGATAAAGGAGATAAAAAGATCTTCGTTCTAAGCGTGTGACGCAAAGGGAAAGGAGACTATAACCTATCGGTAAAAAGGTGAGCATTTTGCTCCAGAGGGCAGGGTTCCTCATCCACTCGAGGAGCCAGTTGTGGAGAAAACGCTGGAACCAGCTTTGCACAGTGTTGTAAAGGTGATTGGCTTTAAAACAAAAAAGATATAATAAAAAAGTCACGATCAAAATGGGAATGATCCATCGGTTCCGTTTCAAGAGCGCGAGGATTTTGGGGGCGTTAAAAAGATTTTGAGGAAGAAAAAGAAAAAAGAAAAGAAAAAGCAATAAAAAAAAGTTATCGAGTGAAAAACCTAGCGGGTGATGAGCTTTGTCGCCGAGGATGAATCCTTTATTCCAGATCACAAAGACTGCGACTAAAAACAGGGCGAAAAAGAAGAAGAAAAATTTTGAGATCCATTGCCTGACGTCTTTCCACTTGTACTGCGGGTAGTAATCTTCAATATAGACAAGTGCGACGATAAATCCAAGCCAAAAGATATTATTTTGTCGGATCATGAGGCTGAGAATGCCGAAGAAACCGGAAAGCCACAGGCGCCGTTTGATCGCGAATAAAAGAGCCAGGAAAAGATACATCAGGGAATAGATGTCTGTATAAATCAAAAAGAAATAGGGAACAAAAAGCGGCGAGAAAAGAAAAAAAGTGGCTTTTGCCGCGGTGGAATTTCTATCCAGGGTTTTTACGAGAAAAAAATAGACGACAAAACTAGCAAATGAAAGGATCGTGGATAAAAGCCGTAGCATGGTCGGAAAGAAGTATAGAGCCACGGGCGAAGCAAGCGGTAAAAGCTCAGTCGATCCCGGTCCCCTGAAATGAGTCAGCCAATATAAAAGAGCCACGGTCCAGTGATAGCCCGGTAAATAGGGGCAGAGTTTTGGGAAACGATCAGTGCCATCCAGAATTCCGAGGATCATCCGACTGTGGCAGGGCTCGTCGGCAATAGCTGGTAGGAGTTTGAAAAATAAAAAAAAGCAGGACATAAAAATAACCAGTGCTGAAAAAAGGAAAAGAAAATCCGGGGAAAGGCCTTTAGCTTTTGGTAACATGATTTCTCATAAGGCGTTTCAAAATCACCAATATCATCTGGATTGTCATTGCTTCAAAAAATAGGCACCTAAAATTTAAAAAAGTATAAAACCTCCCGTGATGTTCCACAAGCAGAATTTGATTTAAAGGGGCGTTGCGATGGGAGGGTAAAGAAAAGGTCGGCGGCTTTGGAAACAGCCGGAATCGGAGGTTCCTATTTTCAGATCTCTGTGACATAATGGTTTTCAGAAATTTTATTTCATGCCGTTCAAACGTTACTTTTAGAAACCCTTCAACATCTGTTTACAGGAGGTTCCAATGTATCCGACGAAAGCTTACGCAGCCGAAAGCGCTGTAAAACCTTTAGGCCCTTTCGAGTTCAACCGGCGTGCGGTGGGGCCAAACGATATCCTGATAGACATTCATTTCTGCGGCATCTGCCATTCGGATATTCACCAGGTCCGTGACGAATGGGGGCATTCCTTGTACCCGATGGTCCCGGGACATGAAATCGTGGGCATCATAGCTCAAGTAGGGGCTCAAGTGAAAAAATTCAAACCTGGCGATAGAGTCGGAGTCGGGTGTCTCGTAGAATCCTGTCGGGAGTGTCCGGAATGCAAAGAAGGATATGAACAATATTGTCCTCAGCCGGTTTTCACCTATAATTGCAAGGAAAAAGACGGTAAAACTCTGACCCAAGGAGGGTATTCAACCCGGATCGTTGTCAACGAGGATTTTGTTCTTCGCCTGCCTGAAAATCTTCCCATGAATGCCACAGCACCGCTTCTTTGTGCCGGTATCACGACTTATTCCCCCCTTCGCCACTGGAAAGCGGGTCCTGGGAAAAAGGTGGGTGTGATCGGTCTGGGTGGTCTCGGACATATGGCGGTCAAGATCGCAAAGGCCATGGGAGCGGAGGTATCTGTGCTCAGTCGATCACGTAAAAAGGAGACCGACGCCAAACGTCTCGGTGCGGATCACTACTGTGCGACGGCGGAAGCAGGAACCTTCGAGAAACTGGCGAAGACTTTTGACCTTATCATCTGCACGGTTTCGGTGGATGTTGATTGGAATCAGTATCTCAATACTCTCAAACGCGACGGAACGATGGTGGTGGTCGGTGTGCCCCCCAAGTCTCCGACCGTGAATGCTGCCAATCTTATCTTTGGCCGCCACAGTTTGGCGGGGTCACTGATCGGCGGGATCCGGGAAACGCAGGAGATGCTGGATTTTTGCGGCAAGCACAATATCGTTTCTGATATCGAAATGATTCCTATCCAGAAAGTCAATGAAGCCTATGAGCGCGTGATCAAGGGGGATGTGAAATTCCGTTTCGTGATTGACATCGCATCCTTGAAATAAGTTACCGGACACTGTCGAGGATAACATTCACTATCGATTGAAAACAGACCTTAGAGGAAAGCCGAGAAATCAAATTGAGGCAACTCCTTGAGAGGGCTTTTTTTCAGCGTAGTTAATTTTATTCTATGGATGACATTTGAATCGAATGAATCTTCTTGAGATGTATCCCATCAAGCCGAAGATCAAAACAATACTAATATGTTTATTTTAATAAAGCTAAGCGCTTGAATAGAACAAAAAATTATAAATTGCTATAAATTATAATTTTAAAAAGTAAATGGGATAGGTTATAGTTTTAACATAAGGAAACAAAAGAAATAAAGCCATTTAAAACAGATGCGTAGAAAGGGATTCATTTTAAATTTTGGCACGAGGGTTAATTACGAGAATGATATGAAAACAATGGGCGTTGGAAAGGAGTCTTTGATTTTTATGAAAAAATGGAGAAACCACAAAAAAGGTTTTACGCTTGTCGAAATTCTCATCGTAATAGTCATTTTAGCTGTTCTAGCGTCCATGATCCTTCCTAGATTAACAGCTCAGCCGGAAACTGGATATATTGCGGAAGCCCAAAATGTATTGGGTTTCGTACGCTCGGCTTTAGTCATGAATATAGACTCCGCAGGCGGGACGTGGCCGACTTTAAGCAATGCGGATTTCCAGAATGCGGCGACCATGTTATCGCATAACTTACGGCCTGTTGTCAGTACGAACTGGAGTTTTAGCTGTGGTCAAACGAGCGGCGGGTTTTGTATGGCAACACGATTGGGCACAGGCAGTCATGCCGGCGCTTCGATCATTTTGAATCAAACAGGTAGTTTTAGCTGTGCTGGAACTAATCCCTACACGCTCATTGACGCTGCCAAGGGTTGCAAGTCGTAGGAATATGAGAGTTGGCTTTGGGTTAATGATTTGGAAGTGTCGTTTCTTTTTTTGTGGCGGTGGTGACAGTTTTTGGGATAGCTGGGAGGGTGAAATAAAAAATCGAGCCCTTTGCAGGTTCGGCAGTCTTAGGGCGGTGACCAGACTCGGCGGAATTTTGAGGCGGGGATTCGACCCAAAGGCGTCCGTGATAACGTTCAATGATTTTTTGGCAGGTTGCGAGTCCGATTCCCGTGCCCGGATATTTTTTTGAGGTCGGTAATTTTTCAAACATGAGAAAGATTCTCTTCTGGGCTTCCTTTGGGATACCGATCCCGTTGTCACGAACAGAAAAAAGCCATTCCTTTCCCTTCCGGACTGCGGCAATATGGATGCGCGGTTCTTGCTCACAATACTTCAGGGCGTTGCCGATCAGATTTTGGAAAAGCAATCCGATGAGCCCGGGCTGAACCGCCAGACAGGGGAGAGGATCGACGACAATCGTCGCTTTCTTTTCCGCGATCTCAAAGGAAAAAGTCTCAAGCGTTTCCTTTACGATTTTTTCAAGATCAACGAGGGATACGGGAAGATCCCTGTTTCCGACTCTCGCATAGTCCAAAAGCTCCGTGATCATGGTTGTCATGCGATTCACATTCTTCTGTATGTTCTCGGCAATATCCTTCGTTTCAAGATCCGAACTATTTTGGAACCTTTCATCGAGCAACTGCGCGTATCCGAGAATGTTGGTCGTCGGTGACTGCAGTTCGTGCGCGGCATGAAGAGCGAACTGCTCAAGTTCTTGGGACCTTTTTTTAAGATTCTCTTCGCGATCGCGTAGGGCGAGAGTCATCCAGCAAATGGCGCAAAAACTCGCGAGGCAGATCATGCCGTTCCAGACCATCGAGACTTTAAGTTCCGCTTGTCCCATATCCCATTGCTTCAAAAACCACAATACAAAACATAAAATCACCATGGGCCAGGAAGCATATTTTCCGAAACGCCATGCCATCACGGCGATGTAGGGGAAATAAAAAATGTAGAAAGAGATGTTTGCTTTGACAAAGACATCCAGGGAAAAAATCACGAGGGTGCAGAAAAAGATAAGAAAAACGACGAGGACTTCCGATATTTTGAGATTTTTCAAGGCTGATGCGGTATCCAAGGCCTGTTCCCTCTATGACTATAGTATGAACACCTCTTCGGTGCTGTCAACGAAAATAGAAGAAAGGATCGTGATCGAACAGAATAGGCTCTTTCCAAAATGAATCATAATGCGCTGAGGGGGAGCTTCGTTCGTCATCAAAAGATTGTCCAGGTGCTTTGCCCGGTTTTAAAACACGCCTAGCCAGGTTATTCTGACAGGAGTATAATGCTTGCACTTTAAAGGAGTTTTTTCAACTTATGCGTAAACACTTTTTCGAGTGGTCTATTTTTTGTCTCTTCTTCCTTCCTCTTTCCGTTTACGCCCAGTCCGAATCATCCCGTACGAGTCAAGTCTATTTCTCCCCCCAGGGCGGTTGCACAGGAGCCATTGTCGAAGCTTTAAGTGAGGCTAAGTCCTCCATCTTTGTCCAGGCCTTCTCGTTCACCTCGAATACCATTGCCGACGTTCTTATCCAGGCCCATAAGAGGGGCGTCAAAGTTGAAGTCATTGTGGATAAAAGACGGAAACGTGAAAATAAGAAGATCCTGAGGCGCTTGGTTGGGGCGGGGATCTCTGTGGCGCTTGATGGAGAACATAAAAAGGCGCATAACAAAGTCATGATCATTGATGGGAAGACGGTCATCACGGGCTCTTTTAATTTCACCAAAGAGTCGGAAAAAAAGAATGCCGAGAACCTTTTGATCCTCGACGATGAAGCTTTGGCGAGGGAATATACGGACAACTGGCAAAAACACCGAGAACATTCGAAGCCATTATAACGATAATGGCGCCAGGTACCATTTAACATCTAACAATCCACTAACCATCAACGAGGTCGGCGAGCAATGGGGTCGGCCGGCATTCTCAAGGAGGTAGACGATGAAGTTCTCAAAAAACATTATGGTGGCCCTCGCTTTTTTTGTGATCGTCGGTATTTCACTGGCTCCAGCAGTCTTTGCGGCGTGCTGTGACGGTAAAACCAAAAGTTCTCCGCTTCGCATCGAAAAAAATATGCCTCCTCAGATCGTTATCGGAAAACCCTATGCTTACACGATCCGTGTTACCAACCAGTCCGAGTGTCTGATGAATGATGTTTCTGTGGTGGAAACATTGCCTGCGACGTATGATCTGAGCACGGCATCGCCGGAAGCCTCCAGCGTGTCGGGAAGGGTCGCTCAATGGGATTTTGGTTCTTTGAAAGCCGGTGAATCCAAAACGATCAACATCAACGGCAGCGCGAAGTCCGTCGGCTCGTTTGTGTCGTGCACCAAGGTATTCCACAGCCAGACCCTTTGTTTCGGTCCCGAATTGGCCATGCCGGCGATCCTGCTTGAGGTGGTTGATACGGAAGATCCCGTTCAGGTCGGCGGGATGGAAAAATTCTACGTGACTGTGACCAACCAGGGGAATGCTGAAGATACAAACATTGTCGTGAAGCTGGACTTTGAGGCGAACTTCGATTATGCGTCATCCGCGGGGCCGACCCGGGCAAAGAGCGAATCGGCAAAATCCGTGGAATTTTCGCCGTTGCCGACGCTTGGCGCCGGTCAAAAAGCCACTTGGGGGATTGTGGTCAAAGCCCTTTCCGAGGGAGATCACCGTACGGCGGTCAAAGTGACCAGCGATGCGATCCAGCGTTCGGTGGATGAAACCGAAGCGACACGAGTTTATTGATCCCTTAACAGTACCGGGTACCGAGGGGACAGGTCTAACGAGATTAACGTGTCCCTTTTGCACCCGGTACCATTTACTTTGAACAAGGGTTTTACGGTCAATTTATATGAGTTTATAAGTCATACGATTGTATAAAGAAAGGGGACAAAGGCTCTTTATACCAATTAAGATGAAAGGAATATATCCATGAAGAATGCTTACAAAATTTTTCCTATGGTTATGTTAACACTATCACTTTTTGTCACAAATGGCTATTCCGTAGGCTCGGGTAAAGAAGAGCTAGAAAAAGTATACGATCTGCTAATTAAAGGAAAATATGATGAAGCTACTATAAAATGTACGAATCTAATCCAAGCGAATCCCAACAACGCCGAAGCATTTTTCTATCGAGGACTCTCTAATTATAAAAAGAATCAATCAGATGAGGCTGTGACTGATTTTAGCAAAGCAATAGCAATTAACCCTGCAATGGAAAAAGCCTATCTCGATCGAGGCATAATTTACAGAGAAAAAAAGAATTTTGAAAGCGCAAAAGCTGATTTTAACAAAGTTATTGAACTCGATCCCCAAAATGCTGATGCCTATGTTGAAATAGGCAACATCTTTCTTCTGGTTGAAGATTCTGCGCAAAAAGCGATAGAAAATTACACGAAAGCCATTGAGCTTAACCCCAAACCGAGTCGCATTATTGGTAATGCTTATAACGATCGTGGTCGGGCATTTGCGAAGATCGGAAACCTAAAGCAAGGACTCAAAGATTGTAACATGGCAATAGAGATTAACCCTCAAGATGCAACGACTTATGATAATCGGGGACTTATTTATTGGGCGATGGGGGAATTAGATAAAGCTATTGCAGATTTCAATCAAGCCATCAAACTTGATGCGAAACATGCAAGGGCCTATTACCGACTCGGGCGGGTTTATGCGCAAAAATCAGATCTGGATTCTGAAATCCGATATTTGGGCAAAGCAATAGATATTAACTCCAAATATGCTAAGGCATATTATTGGCGGAGTATTGCTTACCGTCAGAAAGGATTAAGCGGACAGGCGGATGTAGATTACAAAAAAGCTGTTGAATTGGATCCTAGTTATGCCACCAAAGATAGTTATGCCAAGGGATCCCCGCCCGCCTTTCCCGCATATACAGTTGATGATCTAGTTGCTTCTTAAATTCTGAAAATCGTACCACTCTCCTCGGGGGTGGACTCATGGCTTTGAGGCGGTATCGGAGCGTCAAAGGTTCGACAGGGAGAAGGCGAGGTTATTTGAAGAAAGATATTAAATATAACGCCATGAAAAAATATTCGTCCACCAGGCTCCTTCCGTAATTCCGGCATTTATTTCTGTAGATTTTTCCCTCCAATCCGTCCAGCATGACACATATTAATCATCCGCGATGAAGTTCTTAAATCAGAGGTGAACGCATGAGTGAGCAAAAAACTCCTGACCCTATCATAGAGAAACTCAACGAACTCGACCATGACCTTGGTGTCTTGATATTTCATTTTTGTTCATACCAACTTGCAATGACGAAACTCTTGGCAGAAAAAGGAATTGCGCATCCTGCGGAACTTGAAAAGTTTGAGGTAGAGGCTAAGAGGGAAGTGAGACAGCGACGCGATAATGCGATATTTAAAAGAATGGTGAAAGATTTTATGCCTAAAGATACAGAGACAAAATAAAGATGAGTTTCAGACAGATCATTGCAAACGTATTCGGGAAGTCTAGTGATCAAAAAGACGCGTATTTGTCGTCGAAACTGAGGGGATCCTACAGGATTCTAGGAATAAAGCCTGGCGCACCCGTCTCTGCGGTCGAAGTCGCGTATAAGGCCCCGAAACAGCGGTTGGTCGCGGATTTAGAGTAAAAACGGTATCGGTTCTGAAAGTGCCGGGTTAAAGAACATAAAAAAGGCTAGCATTTTAAATCTGCTGGCCCTTTTGCGTCTGCCAGCAGGTACGTGCCACCGAACGAATTTGAGGAAAACTGGCTGAAGTAGCAGGAAGCGCGACCGGCTTTGGAATTGGTCTAGCGGTTGTCCACATGTTAACATTGTCCACAAAGAAATAAAAAAGAACCAAAAAAGAAAGAAAAGGCTTCGAATAATCTTCTTTTTCTTTCAATTCTTTCTGTCCAGCCCCTTGGGTGCAACTCAATTAATATAGTAAATAATAGCAAATAATAACTTTCTATTGTCAAAATATATTTTAAAAGTTACATTTTTAATATACTTAAAAATAGTTAAGAAATGTATTTAAGAATCAGCTTTATTAAAAAATGTGAAGATAATTTGAAAAAATGGAAATAAAAATCAAATTGAAAAGGAAGATCGCAAAATGAAAACGAAAAGAGAATTAATGGGTTTTTTTTTCGGTGTAGTTGCAGTAATCCTTCTGAGTGCACTCATCGTACCTGTGTCGTTTGCGGCAACTCAGCCGACGTCGACTGGCGAACAGCTTCAGCCTGAAAAGCCCATCGACACGGCGAGTCCCGACACTTCCACACAGAACACACAGCAAGCGTTGAAAGATGCCGTAAGCCAGGCCAACAGCCTTGATTTGCAGGCAACAACTCTGACGGCGCCTAGTGCGCAATCGACGACGGTCACGGAAATCTCACCGACCGATTCAAGGCAGGTCACACTGGCCGCCGCGAACACAGTTCCAATTTATCAATTTAAATATAAAAATCCACCGATTGATGTCCTCTATCATCCCACTCAAGATTTATTTGATAACTTTTGTCCATTGAAACTTCGGCAATTAGCAGTTTCTCCTCTATATGTGTTTGATGTAGTGAATCTTATTCTTAAAAACATCCCACCCCCAGTAGAGATGCTTAAAGCAGCGCAAGAGATTATGGGGAACTTAATGCTTAGGCTAGAGGAAGTGATTAAGCGGGTGGAAGGCTATATAGCTCAGCAGGAGAATAATATTACTTTGTGGACAACGATGTATGATGCGGAAAAAAGTGCTGTTGCATCAGGTGGCGCTTTTACCATGGCTGATAGCGCTTGGCTTCAGAATTATAGAAATGCGATGTATGTTTCTTACCAAAATTCCCTGAATGATTTCAGTTACGGGTATAAACAAAGTACTGCCATCTTAACTGTTGATGGCAAAATGGAAATTAAACAGGATGCATGGAAAAATATGGATAATACAATAGGTAACATTTATTGGTTGCCAATGAAAAGTTATCTCGATAGCTTGGTCAGGGCGCCAGAAGCAGTAATGTTAGAGGTTCAGATACAAGGTGCTAATCACGCCTTGGATGCTGCTCGAAAGTTCTTGAAAGAGCTAACTGATTTACGCAAAACCTATGCGAACATAATAAACGCATTGATTTATAGACAGCAAATAAAAATTGCACCAGATGCCAATGTGATAATCACACCACCAGTTGTCGAATAATTACGCCCAGTGAACTCATGAACAGGGTTGAAATGCGATTACTGAAGCGAAGTTGATTTATAAGGCTTGTTTGAAAAAACGAGCTTTTTGTTTTGTTAAGTGGTCCGCTAATCATAGCTTGTAACTTGCCCCGGTTTTTTACGGATGATAAGTATTTGAGGATCGAAAAGGCTGCCGAAGGCCATCCGCTTTACCCCATGATCGTTACCGCTCGCTATACTGGGCTCCGTTTGCGGGAATTGATACACCTTGAATGGCAAGATTTTGATTGGGAAAAGAAAATTGTCCGGGTTGAGAATAAACCGCAATACGGCCACACCGTAAAGAATTATCAAGTCCGAGTAGTGCCTGTATCGGATGAATTGACGGATAAGCTACTGCCCTATATCAAGCGCGAAGGAATTTGCTTCCCGGTCTATAACACTGTGGAGAAATATTCGGGCGAAGGGTCGAAGCGGTCCATTAAGAATATTTTTGGAAAACGGTACCGGTTCTGTAATGAAAGTGCTTGGTTAAAGAAATAAAAAAAGCCAGCATTTTTAATCTGCTGGCCTTTTTGCGTTTGCTAGCGGGTACTTGTGTACCAATGTGCAAGTATTACGTCGTCGGAGCTTAATGTCAGCTCCGTACGGCTTCTCGCAATCATTGCCTCGAATAAAAAAGCCTGGTTTTTTGGACGGGGACTCTTATTGAAGAATTGGTAGCGTGGGCTGTACTCATGCCCTGTGGCATCAGTATCACGCCGTGAGGGCTTTGAGCCCTCTACGGCTTCAGCCCCCGACAACATCAAAAAAAAACCCGACAGGGCGGAAGCCCTATCGGGTTATGAATGAACTTACTGGCACACTGTTTACACTTTATACCGGACACATAGGTTACACTTTTTTGTCTTATTTTAAAGTGCTTTTTCTAAAATGAGCCCAAACGGATCTTCTTTGGGAGCGAATTTTCCGCTGGCTTCATCGAAAAATCCAAGGTCATACTCCTTAAAAGAAACCTCCCAGATCCCATCCTCCACTAACCGAATTCCCACGGGTTGATTCGCCAAAGCGCAGCTGATATGAATCTTTAGATTCTTTATACAGATTCTGCCACAATGGGTCACAAGCATTGTTTTGTCGTGGCCAGGGTAGGTGATATCGGGAAGCCCTCGATAAGGGGTTTGAGATTTTTGATATAAATCGCCCGGGCATTTCATTCCAAGGGCTTGGTGCGGCCTTTCGAAATTGTACTCCTTCATAAACCGATAAAACTTTTCTTGTTGCTGCAGAAAGCCGAATGCCGGAGGCTGTGTTGCTTCCAGCTTGAGCGTTCGGTGCATTCTCTCATGCCGACCGTTTTGTTGGGGGCATCCTGGCTCGATCCTCTCGAGTTGAATCCCTAACCGGATCCACCAAACCGAAAGTTTTGTTAATCCCCAGGCCGAATTCCCGGATGCGAACGGGATCCCATGATCGCTTCGAATGGCCCCGGGAAGGCCATATTCCTTGAAGGTCTCCTCAAATACCCTATAAGCGGTCGTTTCTCGGGTGCTTGTAAGGGCTTCACAGTTAATTAAAAATCGGGTCGCAAAATCAGAAATCGTCAGCGGGTAGCAATAAACCTTCTTCCCTAATTTAAACTCACCTTTAAAATCAACACACCACAGGTCATTAGCCCCTTTCGGATTGGAAAGATATGTTGCCGTCGCTCGGTAGGGGGATCTTTGCCTCCGTTTCTTGACAAGATCATGCCGGTCTAATATTTCATGAACTGTGCTAACAGCGGGTAGTTTGATTTCGGGGTGGCGTTTGGAAACTAATTCGCGGATTTTAGGAGCGCCCCAGTTTGGTTTTTCCCTTTTAAAGCGAACGATCAATTGCTCGATCTCGAAGGGAAGCTGATTGGGATGCTTATGTGGAGCTCTCGATCGATCAAAAAGGGCCACCGAACCAAACTCATGGTAACGTTTCCAGAGTTTGTATCCGGTGACCCTTGACATTCCAAATTCCCGGCACAATGGCGCCATCTTTTCGCCTGACAAAAGACGGCCGATAAATTTCGTTCGTTCATCCATCACACATGTCTCCTTCCATGGCATATGCGCCCCCTTTGTTAGGTTCGATATGCCTGAAAGTGTAAACTATGTGCTCAGAATGAACTGTAAACCATGTGCCCGGAATTTACCGAAACGGGTGGGCGACGGGAATTGAACCCGCAACCCCAAGATCCACAATCTTGTGCTCTAACCAAATTGAGCTACGCCCACCATGATTCTCATTGATTAAAAAAGAACAAAGAAATCATGGTTGTCTTGGCTTGCCATCATGAAAATAAAAAAAAGAGCCAGGACACCACGGTATTCTTGGAGAAAGGCATTATAGCGAAAAAAAGGTTTAAGGGAAGGAAGAAAGCAACGTCCGAAGAATGGTCCTAATTTCTCCTTCATCTAATGCTAATTGGGGCTATAATGCATCATGTATTTCAACTTTAGGCAAGGAGATCTCATATGAAAGCATTTTGGGTTGGGCTCTTGGTGCTGGTGATGGTCATTGTTCTTTCCGGGATCGGGATTCTTTTGTTGCCGCTTTTTTTGGTGCTTGGTATTTTTCTTCGTCTGGTGGTAGGTCTGTTTGTTCTTATTTTTGTGATCTGGGCGGTAGGGCAGGTCACGCTTCTTTTGATCGAATTGCTTTCGGCGAAACCCAAATAGCCAAAGAGGCCCGAGTCTATGCAACGGCTTATGACAGCCAAGCAGGTCAGTGAGCTTATTGAGGTCAAACCCTCCACGATTTATCAGTGGGTGCATCTTGGGCTTATCCCTTATGTGAAGCTCGGGAAATGTGTCCGTTTCAAAAAAGCCGAACTTTTCCGTTGGATCGATAAAAACCTCCGCAAAGAGCGTGTCTCGTTCAAATCCGTAGAACGCACGCTTGGTAAACATCCCTCTGCGAAACAAAAAGAGATCTTTGATTTGTTCGGTAAGGAGTCTTAGCCGGCCAGGGAACAGGTAGTTGCTTCCAGTCGGTTAAGAGGTTTATAATAATGCCGTAAATGAAATGCCGAAAACATGGTGGTTTCGGTTTGGTTTGCACCTGAGGAGGTGTGCCATGACAGAACCCCAAAGGCATAAGCTGGTTGTCAGTAGTGCGGTGACCGTGCTTGTATGCCTGATAGGTTATGTGATGATCTTCGGATTTCATTCATTCGATGCCAAGGCTTTGATCGTGATGGCCGGTTTTTTTGGCATGGCGTGGAAGATTTCGACGATCAAGAAAAAACAAAGCCCGCTGATTTAAAAAAAATTCCTCAGTGGTAGTGCTCAGACAGAAAGTTTTTTCCAACATTATAAAGCAGTTTACTGATCCTTTCCCTTGTAAAACCCTGAGCCATTCAGTACACTACACATTCTATTCCGGCTTTAAATTTTTTTCGAAGGAATAGTTGAGTTTAATCCCATTTTTGATTTGTAAAAATTAAGAGGTTTTAGATTTATGAAAGAGGAAATTGATGCGCTGACGGACCGGTTGACGGATCTCAAGGAAAAACTCCGAGAGATAAGGGGGTACCTTTGACCTGGAGTCCTTGGAAAAAGAAATTGCGTCCATCAATCAAAAAATGGCTAGGGCTGATTTCTGGGATCGTCAGCAGGATGCCCAGGCTACGGTTGAAAGACTGAAAACTCTCAAAAAAATTGTGGATCCCTGGCATAAAGCCAATCATGCCGCCAGTGATCTTGTCGAGTTGCTCGGCATGATGGATGAACATCAGGCGGAATCCCTTGCGGAATTTCAGCAGGATGTCGCGAAGCTTGCCAGGGAAGTCGAACTTCTGGAATTCCAACGCCTTCTCTCCGATCCTTTTGATCCCAATAACGCCATCGTCAGTATTAATGCCGGAGCCGGCGGAACGGAGGCTTGTGATTGGGCCCAAATGCTTTTTCGCATGTATAGCCGATGGACGGAACAGCATGATTGCACCATGCAGATGATCGATATGATGCAGGGTGAAGAAGCAGGGATTAAGAGCGTCACCTTTTTGGTGCAGGGCAGTTATGCTTATGGTTATCTCAAGGCTGAATCCGGCGTGCACCGGCTTGTCCGCATCTCTCCTTTTGATGCGAACAAGCGCCGCCACACTTCTTTCGCTTCGGTCGATGTGATCGCGGAAGTGGATGACGTCCCCGAAATCGAAATTAAAGATGCCGATATCCGGATCGACGCGTACCGTGCAGGAGGCGCGGGCGGGCAGCATGTGAACAAGACTTCGAGTGCGATCCGCATTACGCATCTTGCGACAGGGATTGTGACGCAGTGCCAAAATGAAAGGTCGCAATTCCAGAACAAACAAGTGGCGCTGAAAGTTTTAAAAGCCAGACTTTTTGAAAGATTGCGCCAGGAAAAGGAAGCGGCGCTTTCCACAAAATACGGGCCCAAAAAAAAGATCGAGTGGGGCTCTCAAATACGTTCCTATGTTTTTCATCCTTATACCATGGTCAAGGATCATCGTACCGACTATGAAACGTCGAACGGCCAGGCCGTGATGGACGGTGATTTGGACGCTTTTATTGAAACTTATTTAAAACAGAACGTGACAAAGAGTTAAATCGCAAGGAAAACTCCATGATTAATTTGATATTGCAAAAGATATTCGGCACGCAGAATGCGCGCACGCTAAAAAAGATTTGGCCGATTGTGGCGCAGGTCAATGCCTTCGAACCGGCGGTTCAAAAGCTCACAGACGGTGAACTTCGTGCCAAGACCGATGAATTCAGGAAACGTTTGGCAGACGGTCAAACGCTTAATGATATTCTTCCCGAGGCATTTGCCGTAGTACGCGAGGCATCCAAACGCACGACCAAAATGCGGCATTTCGATACGCAGATCCTCGGTGGTATTGTGCTTCATCAGGGCAAGATCGCGGAGATGTCCACCGGCGAGGGGAAAACGCTTGTGGCTACGTTGCCCGTTTATTTGAATGCGCTCGAAGGGAAGGGTGTGCATCTTGTAACGGTGAACGATTATTTAGCCAAGCGTGACCGAAACTGGATGGGACCCATTTACGAATTCCTCGGGCTTACGGTTGGTGTAATCCAGCATGATATTCCCCAGGAAGAACGGCAGGCTGCTTATGCCGCGGACATCACATACGGAACAAACAATGAATTTGGGTTCGACTACCTTCGCGATAACATGGTCACCAGTCTTGAAATGCGCGTGCAGCGGCCGCTTCATTACGCGATCGTGGACGAAGTCGACTCGATCCTGATCGATGAGGCTCGGACGCCGCTCATTATTTCCGGCCCGGCAGAAGAATCAACGGACAAATATTATAAAGCCCAGCGTGCGGCTCTTTCGCTCCAAGGTCACCGGATTACCAAGGAGGAGGTCGATCCCGAATGGAAAGCAAAGCTGGAACAAATTAAAAAGGAATGCGATTACATCGCGGATGAAAAAGCCAAGACCATACGGCTGACGGAATCTGGGGAAACCAAAGCCGCGCGGATCATGGGTGTCGCCAATATGCACGATTCGGACACCGTGGCCGAGCGTCATCACGTTATCACCGCTTTGCGCGCGAAGGAGTTTTTCGAGCGTGATGTGGATTATGTGGTCAAGGATGACGAGATTTTGATTGTTGATGAATTCACGGGGCGACTGATGCCGGGGCGCCGTTTTTCGGACGGTCTCCATCAAGCGCTCGAAGCCAAGGAGAATGTGGAAATTCAACGCGAGAACCAGACGCTTGCCACGATCACTTTTCAGAATTATTTCCGCATGTACAAGAAGCTTGCCGGCATGACGGGTACGGCCGCGACCGAGGCCGTGGAATTCGACAAAATTTATAAACTAGATGTGGTGGTGGCCCCGACAAACCGCCCCTGTATTCGAGACGATCACGCGGATTGCATCTACCGTACCGAAAAAGAAAAATTCGACGCCGTGGTGCGTGAAATTGTGGAGATTCATAAAGAAGGCCGTCCGGTGCTGGTGGGGACCATCTCAATCGAAAAGTCCGAGCGCTTGAGTCGCATGCTCCAGAAGATCAATCTGCCGCATACCGTGCTCAACGCCAAGTACCACGAAAAAGAAGCTGAGATCGTGGCGCAGGCCGGGCAACCCGCGGTCGTGACAATCGCGACGAATATGGCAGGCCGCGGTACTGATATCGTGCTTGGGCCGGGGATCGCGGAAAAGGGAGGTCTTGCGGTGATCGGCACGGAGCGGCATGAGGCGCGGCGTATCGACAATCAGTTGCGAGGTCGGTGCGGCCGCCAGGGCGATCCCGGTTCTTCGAAATTTTTCATTTCTCTCGAAGACGAACTCATGCGGCTTTTCGGTTCGGATCGCATTTCGGTTTTAATGCAGAGGATGGGGATGCAGGAAGGCGATGAGATCCAGCACCCGCTGATCAGCCGGGCCATGGAAACGGCACAGAGACGTGTGGAAGCTCATAACTTTGATATCCGCAAACATCTTCTGGAATATGATGACGTCATGAACCGTCAGCGCGAATTGATCTATGGCGAGCGCGATCTCGTGCTCAAAGGAAACTACGAAGAACTAAAGAAACATTTATTTGCGATGTTCGAAAATGTCGTCGAAAACATGGCGGTGACTTATGTGAATCCGGATATCCGCGAAGAAGAGAAAGATCCCGAAGGGTTCATCACGGCTCTCGGAGAGCGGTTTGGCGTAAATTTTCGTGAATGTGTGGACCAAAATCTGGACAGCATCGATGCTCTTCTTGAGGCTATCGAAAAAAAGATCCAAGAAGCATTTCAGACGCGCGAACAATCGTTCGGTTCCGAGCGGATGCAGTACCTTTTGAAATTTATTTTACTTCAAGTGCTCGACACGAAATGGAAAGAACACCTTTATGGATTGGATAATCTCCGTGAGGGGATCGGTTTACGGGCCTACGGGCAGCGCGATCCGCTGGTAGAATACAAGCGCGAGGCTTTCAATATGTTCGATCAGATGACGGACAGCGTCAAAGAAGAAGCCGTGGATCTTCTGTTCCGGGTGCAGGTGGTTCATGAAACCAAAACAATGAGTGCGGTCGATGCCCAAAAAGCCCAATTTCTTCATCCCGAATCGCAAAGCCTTGCTGAAAGCAAACCCGCGAAACTTGACCGAGGTTTGAGGAACATGGGGGAACCGTCGGGATTTGCCGCGCGAAATGAAGCCCCGGACAATCGAGCGCCGGAACCGATCCGGCGTGCAGCCGAAAAGGTCGGCCGTAATGATCCCTGCCCTTGCGGGAGCGGCAAAAAATATAAAAAGTGTTGCGGGGCCAATGGCTAAAAATATGCCGGCGTTTGCTTTTTTAAAAAAGCCGGTTTTTCTTTCCTTCCTTTCCGGTCTTCTGCTTACTTTTTCTTTTCCGAATTTCTCATTCGGTTTTCTTGCCTGGCTGGCTTTTGTCCCGCTGTTGCTTGCGATCCGGCGCGCCCAAACGGATTTTCAGGCGCTCCGCTGTGGTTTCGTCACCGGGATCACTTTTTTTGGATCCTCGATGCACTGGATGACTCATGTGACGTTTGTGGGCTGGCTTTTGCTGATCTTGATGGAATCCATTTACTTTATCCTGTTCGCTTGGTGTGTTTTCTTACCGCACAGGGTACGAATGCCCCGAGCTGTCATTCTTGTATGGATCGCATTGTCATGGAGTGCCACGGAATGGTTGCGTTCTGAAATGCCGGTGTTCGGCTTCGGATGGAATCTGCTCGCGTATTCGCAATCTTTTTATCTTACACTGATCCAATCTGCCAATTGGGCAGGCGCGTATGGTCTCGGCTTTTTGATGATGATTGTGAACGTCTGTGCTGCGGAGCTCTTGAGCCCTCGGCAAAAGAAAGTCAAGGGAGCGGCCGCAGCATTTTTTTCGGTGATCGCTTTGATCTTCATAGTTCTTTTTACTTATGGCCAGAAAAGTCTGGCGGATGAGAAAAAACCCGAGGAGTTTTTGCGTATTTCGGTATTGCAAGGAAATATCCCCCAGTCGGTCAAGTGGGAGCTTATCGCTAAAGAAAAGATTCTTGAGATTTATGAAAAACTCACGCAGCTGGCCGCAACAGAACAGCCGGATTTGATCATTTGGCCCGAGGCCTCGTTTCCCGGCTATTTCAACAGAGATCTTCAGTCCGAAAAGATCCAGCAGCTGGCAAGGGAAGTTCAGACACCTCTCCTGGTCGGTGCTCTCGAATGGGAAAGTCGTGAAGAAGCTTATAACAGTGCTTATTTTTTGGACAAAAAGGGGGTGGTCACTCAACGCTATGACAAACTCCGCCTCGTTCCGTTCGGCGAATACATCCCGCTACAATTTCTCTTCGGATGGCTGACTCCGATTGCGAATGCGCTCGGGATCAGTGATTTCAGCGCCGGAAAGGATCTGGTTGTTTTCAAGTGGGCGCGGGAATCCTGGCCATTCGGGGTTTTAATCTGTTTTGAGGATGTTTTCAGTGATCTTGCCCGCCGTTACGCCGATCGCGGTGCCGTATTTTTGGCCGTGATCACGAATGATGCCTGGTTCGGGAAGACCGGAGCGCCTTTTCAGCATCTTCAGGCTTCGATTTTCCGCGCCGTGGAAAATGGTCTTCCCGTTGTCCGATCTGCGAATACAGGTGTTTCGGCTTTTATTTCCTATCAAGGAGAGGTTCTTTCGACCGTAAAAGATAAACAGGGGAAAGAAATTTTTATGATGGGACAAACATTTGTGGATTTGCCGCTTATCACCCAGCGGACTTTTTTCCGTCAGGGGGGGTATCTTTTTTCTTGCATGGCCTTTACTTTATGGATTATTTTAGGAATCATCTTCTGGATCCGGAGCGGAATTTTTAAAAAAGGAATGCTTTTATGAAAATCATAAAACTTTTATTTACGGCTTTCTTTTTTGTTTTATTTTTTCAGGGTTGCGTACGCGTGGCAGGCACGGCCGGCTATTGGCATCAGGGAGCAGAGGATGCCGAACCCAAAGTCAAACAAGTGGGTTTTGATACGCAAAATCTCATTCCGGCGGCTCCACCCTCTGCGGATATCAAGATATAACGGTCCAATCTCCGGAGTTGGGATGCGCAAGGATGCTTGAGGCTGGTTTGATGATGGTGCTTTCGATGCAAGTCAAAAATGATAAAAATAGTTTGCCGTTCTTAATAAGTTGCCCAACCGTTTATAAACGGTTTTGAGAAAGTTCCGCGTTATTTATTTTACTCCACTCTTGAGATAATCGTTTGGCCCTGTCCCATTCCTGCATTTGTTCCAGTTTCTCAAGTTGTTTTTGAGCGGCGGTGACGTTACCTGTTTGGGCATAAGCTTCACCGAGGTCATAAATCATTTCCGCATTATGAGGATCCAGCGAGCAAGCCTTCTGAAGAAGGTTGATGGCTTTTTCGAATTCTTTGCGGCCTCGAGCTATTAACCCGAGATTATAGTAAGCAGGAGATAAAAAAGGGTTGATCTTTATGGCTGCTTCAAGATTTGTGACGGCCTCAGCGATATTTCTCTTTCGGATATTAAAGATTCCTAAATTGACATAAGCAATGTAATAAGTCGGGAACTTCTGTATAGCTTTCTGGAGTATTTCAATCGCAAGATCCTGTTGGCCCATCGCGTCGTAGAGAAGTCCTAAATTGTTGTACGAGTCATAAAATTCGGGATCCGATTCGATGGCTTTTTGATAGAGAGGCAAGGCTTTTTCGAAATTTCCGCTTTGATGAAACAAGGTAGCAAGATTGAAATAGCTAATGGCAAAGTGAGGATCTTTTTCCAGGGCCTTCTCGTAAGACTCTTTGGCTCTTATGGGGTCATGCAAGCTGTGATAGAAGTAATTCCCCAAATTGTTGTAAGGTCTTGCTTTATTCGGCGATTTTTTAATGACATCTTCCCACAGCAACTGTTCCGACCCCCAAATATGATTGCGGGTGTAGGCCATGCACGAAAAGATCATAACGACCAGAGAACCCGCCACCATAAAGTAAGACGCCTTCTCTAAAAAAGAAAATAGGCCGATCCCTAGCAGTAATGCGCATCCGACAAGGGGAAGATACATGCGGTGTTCGAAAATGACGTCCTCAAGCGGGATGACGGATGATTCAACGCTCAAGGTTAGAAAGAACCAGAAGATCGAAAATGTGATAAAACGGTTTTTTTTGATCGTCCCAAGGGCTGCTGCCAATAACGTCCCCAGCAAAAATAAGCAAGCCAAAGTTTTTGGCTCCCACAAAGAATGTGCTGTCGGGTAGTCATAATCAAAATTCTGATTCACCGGCAGGAGGAAGAGACGCAGATAGGTGCATAAAACGTTAAGTTCCGTTAAAAAGTAATCGCCGCGTGGGAGTGCCTTTATGCGGATGGGAAGAAAGTTTTTGGAGTGAATGTTGTAGCTGGCGGCTTCTGAATGAACAAAATAGGGGATAATGGCCATAGTGGCTAAAAAGGGGATCAGGCGAAGAAGATTCTTTTTGGAAAAATCAAAAAACAGAAACTCAACCAACAAAAGAGCCAAAGGCAATGTAAAAGCAGTTTCTTTGCAAAACATGGCCGCAAGATTCATTCCAAAGGCCATTCCGTAATGGATCTTGTTTTGAGTCAGTCTTGCTTTGAGGTAAAAAATAATGGTTCCCAAATAGAAAAAAGCAGTTAGGGAGGTCATGCGCTGAACAATGTAGGTTACCGATTGGGTTTGGAGCGGGTGCGACAGGAAAATTAAGGAACTGAAGGCTGCCAGAAAATATCCCGCTTTTTCAGGGTATTTTCCTTTCATTTTAGGGGTTATCAGGAGAAGCGAGATGAGAAAGTAAACCCAAATGGAGTTCAGTAGATGCACCGCCAGATTGAAAAGGTGGTAGCCCCACACCTGATCCTTGCCCAGAGCATGATTGATTGCAAAGGACACAAAAGGAAGAAATCGGATTTTGTTATTCGAAGACCAGATCGCAGGAATGTCCCATGTCTTATAAAGGGAGATATTTTGTTTGATGTTCATACTGTCATCAAACAGGAAGGGAACATGCCAGGTATTGGAATAAATCAGGAGCCCGAGAATGAAAATGGCAAAGCATAATAATGGAAACTTATTTTTAAAAATAAATTCCGGTATTTTTTTTTCATTTCGTGATGCGGAAGTCATTCGTTTTGTCATCATGCTCCCTGGTGCGGAGCGCTCGTATGAACGTTGCTCCGGTCTTGTGTATCGCTTTTGGTCATGAACTGCCGCGTGAGGGTGATTTTAACCGAAAGTTAAGATGACTGGAAATATTAAAAATTAAATAAGAGAAAGACCGCCGTCGGCAATGAGCACTTGCCCGACGATCCAGGAAGATTCCGGAGAACAGAGGAAAGCGACGACGCGGGCAAGGTCTTCGGGTTTTCCGATCCGGCCGGCCGGGGTGCGTTTCAAGACTTCTGTTTTAAAAGTATCAAAAAAGGGAAAGGCTTTTAAGGCGTCTGTATCCACTAGACCGCCCGAGACACCATTCACACGGATGCCTTTGGGCATCAGTTCCACACCCAAATAACGGATCATGCCTTCTAAGGCCGCTTTTGAAATTCCGATGGCACCGTAATTGGGAATATAGCGGTGAGATCCCAAACTTGAAATAGCGATGATGGAACCCTCTTTTTTGGGCTCCATGATCGGAATGACTTTTTGGACCAAGGAAAGAAAGGCTTTTGTGTTGATATTGAACGAAAGGTCCCACTGATTCATTTTGAGTCGATGGACAGGTTTGAACGCGCCGAGAGCCGCGTTATGAATCAGAATGTCGATCGTCCCGAAGGTTTTAAGAACATTTTCAATCAAAGCGGGATGGGCATCAAAATCGCCGACATTAGTTTGAAAAATATCGGTTTTGACGCCCTTAGCTTGGATTTCTTCCGCAGTCTTTTTTGCAGCTTCTTCATTTTGAAGATAATTGATCGCGATATTCACCCCTTCCTCTGCAAGACGAAGGGCCGTAGCCTTGCCGATACCGCGTGATGCTCCCGTAATGAGAGCCGTTTTGCCTTTCAGATGCGTTTTCATGAGCGATAAGATATCAGAAAAGATCAAAAATCGAAATAAAAACTTAGAGTCATTCATAAAAGTCAATCATTTCAATAAAACCCCATAATGTTCAAAGGAGTTTTTTAGGGCACAAGAACTTATCGTGGTTCATCGTTTTTATCGAGTTTTCAAAAAAGAAGCTTTGGGCAAAAAGATAGCATGTGCTATAATTTCCTGCCCAAAAGCAGAACTTAATGTGAATTCTATCTATCAGGGACTACGGTCTTTTCAGCGCAAAATACTGGATGGTTTGGTACGGCACTTTGCCCATCATGCATTGGAATTAAGAGCTGAAAAATTTACCAGGCTTTTTGAAAATCAGATACCCGAAAGAAGCCGGATCTTGGATCTGGGCGGGGGTTGGGGTTTTTATGCAGAGCCTCTCAAACAAAGGGGCCATGAGCATTTGATCCTGGATGTCGTGAAACCAGGGTATCAAAAAGCCCCTGTGGTGCTCTATGAGGGCACAAAGATCCCGTTTCCGGATCAAAGTTTTGATGTGACGCTTCTTGTGACCATGCTTCATCATGTGGACGATCCGGAAAGCCTTTTTCGTGAAGTTTATCGCGTGACCAGAAAAAAAGTCGTGGTGATCGAAGATCTTTATCATCATGCGGTTGGTCGTTTGTGGACCATAGGCCGTGATCGGCTTTTAAATATGGAATTTATGAGTCATCCGCATCAATTTCGGAAACATGATGAGTGGCTTGTTTTTTTTCAGAAACAGAAATTCGCAATACTTGATTTTAAATCGGCCTATACTTGGTTGTCGGGTTTCCGTATCTTGAACGGCGTTTATATTTTGGAACCAAATAAAAATTTATGACAACGCTCGCGATCGAAAAAGTGCTCTGGGTCAAGGAAGGCGAGGGAATTGCGGCTTGCGGTAAAATCCCTGCTGATTCGGAATTTTTTAAAGATCATTTTCCGGCTTTTCCGGTTCTTCCGGGTGTTTTAGCGCTTGAAATGCTCAAGCAGACCGCGGAGCGCTATCTGGATTCTATGGGGGAGCAACGCGGGCAGCACTATTTTTTAAAACAGATTCGCGCGACACGTTTTACAAAGTACCTCCGTCCCGGAGACGAATGGGAAAGCAGATTGACGCTTTTACAGTATTCGGACGAAGAAACGGTTTGGGATGCAAAATTATTGCACCATCAGGAAGTGGCAGTTTCGGCGAAATTAATTTTGGCTAAAGTTAAGAATCCGCAATCATCAGCATTATCCTAGGAGGAGAAAGAGAATCATGGAAAACGAGCTTTTTGTAAAAGTTCAGCAGACATTAGCCGGAGCCTTGGGTGTGGAACAAAGTGAAATCACCCCTGAAGCATCCCTTAAGCGCGATCTCGGTGCCGAATCGATAGACTTTATTGACATTATTTTTCGGCTTGAAAAAACTTTTGATATCAAAATCCCGAGCGGCGATCTCTTTCCCAGCCATCTGCTGAATGACGAGAAGTTCGTTAAAGAGGGGATAATCACCGCAGAAGGACTCAACGAGCTCCGCACGAAACTCCCTTATCTCGAATTAGGTGAATTTTCCAAAGACCCGCAAATTACCAAGCTGGCGGATCAATTCACCGTCAATATGATACTTCGTTATCTTCAGGATCGTTTAGGCAAGCATTCCTGCTCTGATCAATGCTGCTCGTAAAGCAACAACACGCTGCGCTAAAGGGCGTTGGCGTTGATCTCATTTCCTGCTTGCGAATCAAACAATTCCTAGCGCGTCATGGTGATTATGTTCGTGCGCGATTTCTGAATGCCTCCGAACGCCGTTCTTTCAAGCGATTGTCTTTACAGAACTTTGCCGAACTTTTTACGGCGAAGGAGGCTTTCTTTAAAGCCTGCGGGGAAGCATGGATGGGGCTTGAGGGGTTTCAGGGTATGCGCATGAAACGGCGGAGTGGTGATTTTTTTGAAATGGAATGGCGTCCCGCCAGACACTCAAAAGTGATTTATCGCGGAGAAGGCCATTTTTTCCGTAGCGGTGATCTTGTCGGCGCGCAAGCGATGATCTGGAAATAATATGCGCTGGCTTCTTCTGGATAAAGTCCTCTCGATTCACAAAGGTAAAAAAGCGATTGCCTCTTCTAAAGTTCCCCAGGCTCCTTATAGTTCCGAGATCCTCCTTGTCGAAATGATGGCACAAGCCGGTGGTTTGCTTGTGGGTGCCGAGAGCGATTATCAGAAAGATCTTATTTTTGCCAAAATCGAAAATGTGACTTTTACGGAAATGCCGAAATCCGGGACGCCGATTCAAATCGAAACTTGGGCCGACGGCCTTGGCCCGGACGGCGGTTGGTTGGAAGGCCATGTGACTTGTGCGGAGGGGGTTTTGGCTAAAGGAAAATTTCTGCTGATGACCGTGGGGCGCCTTATCCCTGAGCACGCGAGTTCCATTACGTTTCATGAGGCTTTTATGAATTATTTCAAAGTTCGTGAAAAAATTTTTGTGGAATCATGAGCGCGAAACGCCGGGTGGTTATCGCGGGATTGGGCGCTATTACGGCCTGTGGCAAAGGGTGGGAGCCTTATTGGAATGCCGCGATTCAAGGTCGCTCTGCCATTGTCAGTGCCAAACCGCTCAACCTCGGCAACTTTCCGTTTAAAAATGCCGGCATGATTCCTGATTTTGACGCGAAGGAATTCGTTGAGAATCGAAAATCGATCAAGGTGATGTCGCGAGAAATTCAGCTGGCTGTGGGGGCCAGCCGTCTGGCTCTTCGGGATGCGAAACTTTCTCCGGAGAATTACGATCCGACGCGCATTGGAGTGACTCTCGGAACCGGGATCATCAATAATGATCTCGATGAGATCGGTATCGGTTTTCGGAATAGTTTGGATGAATCCGGGCATTTTTCCATGAATAAATTCGGACAGGAAGGTATCCGGTCGCTTTTCCCTCTTTGGTTTTTGAAATATCTTCCGAACATGCCTGCTTGTCATGTTTCGATGGTGAACCAGCTTCGCGGTCCGAACAACACCGTGACAACTTCTTCTGCGGCAAGCACCCAAGCGATCGGAGAAGCCTATCATGTGATTGAACGAGGTGATGCGGATGTGATGCTCGCGGGAGGGACGGATTCTAAGCTCAATGCCATGGGCATTTCCCGGTTGCACCTTCTCGGATTTTTGTCTCAGCATGAAGATGCCCCCGAGAAAGTTTATTGCCCCTTTGATGAAAAGCATGATGGGATTGTACTCGGAGAAGGTGCGGGCATTATGGTGCTGGAGTCTTTGGAAAGTGCGAAAAGGCGCGGGGCGAATATTTATGCCGAAATCATTGGCTATGGTTCTTCTTCGGATTTTAATTATGACCCGCGCGATGCGGATGATTTTACGGGCAAGCGTGTAGCCATCCGGCGAGCCCTTGAAGATGCCGGACTTGAGCCCGAGGACGTGAATGTGATCGTTGCAAACGGAAGCGGGATCCCCCAGGAGGATGTCCAGGAATCGCTTGCGATCCAATCTTTTTACGGACAAACTTTCGGAAAGCTTCAAGTCACCGCAGTGAAACCTGTGACAGGGCATCTGGTCTATGGGTCAGGGAGTGTGGAGGCAATGGTCGCTGCCTTAACCACCAAGAAAAAACTGATCCCTCCGGTCATCAATCTTGTAAAGCCGGATTCGAATTGCCCATTGCCTTTTGTTATCGGGAAGACAAAATCCTGTGAAGTGAAGGTAGCGGTTATCAATACATTCGGTTTTGGCGGGCAAAATGCATCCTTGGTGTTTCAACATGTCTAAGCGACGCGTGGTTGTGACAGGTATGGGTGCTGTGACGCCATTGGGCAACAATCTCAAGGATACTTGGCTGCGTATCACGCAGGGAAAATCCGGGATAGGTCCGATCACGCTTTTTGACGCAAGCCGTTTTCCGACGCGAATCGCGGGAGAGGTGAAAGGATTTCCTTTCGAGAAGTGGGTGGAGCACGACCCGCCGCTTGCTTGCGCGACACGAAGCACATTTTTCGCGCTTCAAGCCGCTGCGGAAGCTTATAAAGACGCCGGGCTCAGGCCTTTTTGTGTGAATCCGAACCGTTTTGGCATTTATTTCGGGGCGGGGGACAGCGGTATTGATTTCGAACCTTTTCTAAAAACTCTTTTACCGTCTTTTACGACAAGTGGCAGCGAAATTATTGATAAAGAAAAATATCTGGTGAATTCCAGTCAGCATATGAGCGCTCTCCGTGAATTGGAAAGCCAGCCTTTTATGACCGTGACCCACCTGACGCGTCTTTTCGATATCCGGGGACCTGTTTCTAATTGTCTGACAGCTTGCGCGGCATCTTCCCAAGCGATTGGCGAAGCTTTTGAATGGCTCAGGCGCGGGGATGCAGATGTGATCATGGCCGGAGGAACGCATTCCATGATCTATCCGATGGGAGTGGCGGGTTTCAGTTTGTTGACGGCGCTTTCCACGCGCAATGATGCGCCGGAAAAGGCATCCCGGCCTTTTGATAAAAAACGTAATGGTTTTGTAATCGGTGAAGGTTCCGGTGTTTTAATTCTTGAGGATTTGGATCATGCGCTCCATCGTCAGGCCCAGATTTACGGTGAAATCGTGGGGTATGGTTCCACTGCCGATGCTTACCGGCTTACGGATATGGACCCGGAAGGCAAGGGAGCTTCCCGGGCTATGGAGATTGCACTTGAAAAAGGCGGGCTTGGGCCTGAGAATGTGGACTATATCAATGCGCATGGCACATCAACGGTAGTGAATGATTCTCTCGAAACGTTGGTGATCAAAAAAGTGATGAAAGAATATGCGCCGAAGATCCCGGTCAGCTCGACAAAATCCATGTTAGGCCATATGATCGCAGCGGCGGGGGGCGTGGAAGCGGCGTTTTGCTTTTTAGCGATGCGCGACTCAATCCTTCCGCCGACCATCAACTACGAAGAACCGGATCCCGATTGCGATCTGGATTATGTTCCCAATATGGCACGGCGTGCGGAAATTGCTGTGACACTGTCGAACTCTTTTGGATTCGGCGGACAGAATATTTGTTTAGCGATGAGGAAATACAATGGCAAATAAATTGATTTTTATGACTGGTGCAACCGGAGTTCTCGGTCAAGACCTGATCAAAGAACTTCTTGAAACGACAGATGCGGATATCGCGATCCTTGCGCGTGCGAAAAACAGAAAATCTCATGATGAACGCGTTAGAAAGATTCTCAAATCAATCGGATTGGATGCTCATATGGGAAAGCGCATCCGTGTTGTGGAAGGTGATGTGACGCAGCATAAGTTCGGGATTACCAAAGAAAATCTTGCCTTTCTCGAAAAAGAAGCAAAGGTTTTTTATCATATTGCTGCGCTTACGGCGCTCAACGGTACCGAGAAGGAGTGCCAGCAAATCAATGTGGGGGGCACGCAGCACGCACTGGAACTGGCATGGGATCTTCGCAAGAAAGGCAAGCTGGAGCGGTTCGTTTATTTCAGTACCGCATTCGTGGCCGGCAGTGTCTGGCAACATTGTTCGAAGGAGGATGAATTGCCGGAAAAACCGAAGTTTGCAAATTACTATGAATCCAGCAAGTACCAGGCTGAAAGCAGGGTTCGCGAATCCATGGCGAAAGGGTTGCCGGTGACGATCATCCGGCCGAGTATTGTGGTCGGACATTCCGAGACCGGTGAAGTTTCGGATTTTAACGTGATCTATCCGTTTTTTAAATTGTTCGCTCACGGGGCCATTTCAAAATTACCGACGCATGTTGAAAACACATTTAATATTGTCCCCATTGATTTTGTGATTAAGGCAACGGCCACGATCGTAAAAAATCCTAAAAGCATCAATAAAACCTTTCATTTAGTATCTCCTCATCCTCCTTCGATCGGCATGCTTTTGAAACTGGCAAAAGATGAATACCCGAAAGTGCCATCGATCGAAGTGATGGATATCAAGGATTTTCAAAAAACAAAATTGAACGCGCAGGAACAAATGGTTTTTACGATTATGGAGCCTTATCTCGGCTACTTGAACGGGGACCTGACCTTTGACATGAGTAATACCCGGGAGATTCTTCGCGGGACTAAGGTTTTACTTCCAAAGACCGATTATAAATTTCTTAAGACAATGATTCATTATGCTGTGAAAGCGGGCTATCTAGTCATCTGATTTTTTGGCCCATAACGGAGGTAGGTGCGATGAAAAAAACAATGATGTCGATTTTGCTTCTGGCGATTTTCGGAATGTTCACTTCTTTTGCGATGGCGGAGTCTTCTTATGATCTGGATCCGGCGTCTCCGGTTGAGCAATTGGATGATACGGTTTCCAGCAATGCCCCTGCGGCTACGGTGAGCGATACGATGAATGCCGAGGACACGACAGTTCAGAGTGAAGTGGAGAAGAAGGAAAAGAAAGAGAAAAAAGAGAAGAAAGAAAAAAAAGGAAAAAAGAAAGAAACAAAGAAAAAAGCCAAATCCGCCAAGAAGAGCATGAAAAAAGCCGGCAATACCGGTATGAGCGCGAAGGCACATAAGGCGAAAAAGCAACAGGTTCAATAAGATAAGACAGTTTAATTTTATGAGAGGCGTTGTTTCAAGCGTTTGCTTGGAGCAACGCCTTTTTTTGATTTAACGCCAATGGGTGGGGCGCTTTAGGATCGCCATTTGCAAGGCATCCAAAAGGATCATGAAGAGGATCAGGGCTGCGAAGGGATGAAGAAAGGCGTAAGCTTTTTTTGCTTTGACGATACTGTAAGCCTTCCATGCGGTGGCGAACATAATTCCCAGAATCGCGAGGGTAAGAACCATGGGAACAGAAAGGGCAGTTGTTTTGGCGAGTAAGCAGATGAATGCGATGAAGGGAAAGACAGAAAAAAAGAAGACGCTTAAAGCACATCTCAAAAGAGGCAACGGTTTTTGCTCAAAACCATGGAGAAAGATTCTTCGCCAGCCTCGCCAGATCGAGCCATAGGAGTCATACATTCGAGTGCCGTAAATATCCATCCCAAAGGCACAGATTCCGCGGGCGCCTATTTTTTTGGTTTTCTTCATAAGAGCAAAATCCTCCAGAAATGCTTCTTTAACGGAAGCGTGGCCGCCCATTTTTTGATAATGCTCCTTACGAATGAGCATGTATTGTCCGTTGCCGAAGTAAACCCTGGATTTCGGATCATTGATCTTTTGAACCGGAAACCACAAGCCGGTATAGCCCATGGCGCATGGCTGCATTAAAAATTCCCAGAAACTGTCCGCCAGGCAGCGCGGAAGAAGCGTTAAAAGATCCACCCCATTTTTTTCCGCGAAGGCAACTGCCGCAGTCACGCTTCCGGGTTGGTGGCGTGTGTCCGCATCCGTAAAAAGGAGCCAGTCGCCCCCAGCGTAATAGATGCCGAGATGAAGTGCGAAGTTCTTGCCGGTCCAGCCGCCGGGCGTCTGCGGCGTGTTCAGGTATTTAAGCCGGATATTCGGATCTGTTGGGAGATCACCCAAAGCAATTTGTTGTGCGCCGAGAGATTTCAAAATATCTTCGGTCTTATCCTGGGAACAATTATTAATGACAAGGATCTCGTCTCCGTCATGCAATTGAGGCAGGAGAGATTGAACACAATCTCCGATATTTTTTTCTTCATTTTTGGCCGGAATTAAAACCGTAACTTTCCCAACGCGGGGTTCCTGGTCCTGACAAGTGAGCCTGGGAGCCTGTTTGAGCTCCGAGAGGGCACGCCAGCTTCGATAGACCCATCCGGCAAGAATGATGAGGAACACTAAGGATGAAAGGAGTCGTAACGTTTCCATATTATTTGGAATCATAACATAAAGGTCAAACAGACAAAGCAAAATATCCGTAAACAACGAAGTCATTAAGCTCTTAGAATGTTATGTCGAATTATTATGCGGATTGAAAGCAGATGACAGGGAGGATTCCCGCTTTCATGCTTAATCCGTTGGCAGATGGTTTCTTTATCTTTCTATTGACGATCAAAATGGTCGGAATTATAGTTTTTCAGCTTTATCATGATCAGCATAGTGGGACTTAAACAAATATTCCAAAGAAAGCCGAAATCGCATGGAACGAAAAATATTAGTTGTGGATGATGAGCCGGATATTGTCGAACTCATTGAGGCAGTGCTCAATGAGCATGGGTTCGAAGTCTTTACAGCCCATAACGGCAAGGACGCTCTTGAGGTTGCCAGGCGTGAAAAGCCGGATCTGATCATTTCCGATATTTGTATGCCGGGTCTTTCCGGATATGAATTTTGGAAGGCCCTCAAGGACCTCAAGCTTGGGAATGCGGGTGAGATTCCCGTGCTCATTATTTCCGCGCATGGCGACATGCAATCCTTTTTTGATTCTTGGGGCATTTGTGGTTTTCTTGCCAAACCTTTTAATGAACAGGAGTTGATGGTAAAAGTCCTAGAAGTTATCGGCCCGGAGGCAGAAAAAAAAGCGGAAATGATGGAAAAAATCGCGAAAAGAAAGAAGATCCTTATTCGCAGCATTCAAGATTTTTCGGTTAAAAAGCTTACCTCCTTTTTGGAATCTCAAGGACATACGGTGATGCATGCCTATGATGAAAATGAAACGATCGCCGTGGCCCAGAAGTTTTTACCCGATTTTGTTTTCAATCAATATTTGGAAGATACGCCGGCGTCTGATAGCGAGAAAATTTTAGAGGGACTTGCCGCGATTACTCCTCCCCAAAAAATCGAATATGCGGTTTTTTGTCTGGAACCTCTTACGGTGGAGGCAAAGAAAAACGTTCCGGAACCTCATCCCGTCTTCAGTTATGTCAATTCCGAATGGCTCATTCATATGGTAGAGCGTTTTATCGCGCAGCAAGGCGAAAAAAAAGACGTTTCAGAAGAAAAAAATAAGTGATCCTTAAAATTCCCCTTGGCTGCGCGACTTTCTTTCAGGATATCGTGTTTATTAACCGAAAGCCCAAGCGGCAAAAAGCCATCGATCAGTTTCGAGGATGTTTTTTAAATTGAAACCGAATTTTTAAAATAAACGGTAAAGGGACATGAGAACCGAACAAGATCTTTACGTGGAAACGGGATACCGTATCTTGCATGAAGACGACTTTTTTTTCGTCGTAGATAAGCCTTCGCCGCTGCCCGTGCATCCGGTGGGACGTTTTAAGGAAAAAAACCTGCTAAGCCTTCTTAAAAGAGATTTGGTTTCATGTCGCGGGGAGTTGCGGATCGTGAACCGTCTTGATTCTGAGACGAGCGGTCTTGTGATGGTCGCGAAGTCAAGTTCTGTTGCCGGGAAATTGGGAATTCTTTTTGAAAGAAGACAAGTGAGGAAGGAGTATTATACCGTAGTTTTCGGTGTGCCGATAGAAAAGGAAGGGACGATCGCAATGTCTCTCGGGACCAAGATCGAGAGGGGGCACAATATCCGAATGCCGGATCCCGACGGGGAAAAGGCTCAGACGGATTTTCAAGTTCTAAGGAGTTTTGGCGATTATTCCTTACTCAAAGTGATCCCGCGGACAGGGCGGACGCATCAAATCCGGGCCCATCTTGCGTACTTGGGGCATCCGGTCGTCGGAGACAAAGTCTACATTGATGCAGCGATCTTTGAACGTTACATTCATGACGGTTGGCAGGAGGACATGCGGTCTGTGGTCAAAGCTGAAAGGCTTCTTTTACACGCCTCTTTGCTGGCATTCCAACATCCCGTCACCGGTGAAGACCTGAAATTTACGGCTGAGATTCCACCTTGTTTTGATGTATTTTTGGATCAAGCAATGAGCCGAATTGCATAAGCTGTCAAGAAAGTCAACGGCCAGACGGTCTTGCATTGCTGCTTGTTCAAATGGGTTAAAGTCGGCCTTTTGGGGGAGGCGAAGTCAGAAAATTGATGAATGAGAAAACGAAAATATTTTTCCGGTTCTGGATGCCCGTTTTTTTGTGGATGACGTTTATTTTTTTTCTGTCGTCATTTCAAGGTTCGGAGATTCTTGATTTGCCCATTCCTTTTTTTCATAAGGTCGTCCATTTTTTTGAATACTCAATTCTCGGAATCCTATGGCTCCGGCTTCTTGGGTATCGGCGAGACAAGCGAGGTGTTTTTGGGGCCTCCGTTTTTGCGCTGATCCTGACCTCTGGTTTTGCCATGACCGATGAATGGCACCAAACATTTGTACCCGGAAGATCCGGCAGTATCGAGGATGTTGGCTGGGATATGATTTGTGCTTTTATGGGTATTTTTCTATATGCGCTAGACAGGTTTTTTTGTATCTTTCAAAAAGCAAATGACATGACTACATAAAATGTGCCATTTTTAGTATATCAATGCTGCCAATGGTTTATTGTATAGGATGATGCCTGCGTTTCATTGACCCCGTTAGAAAACTAACATATAATAGTTATTCTAAATATCTTAAACCATTGAGCAATAAGGAATAAGGATCACTATCGCCTTTTTTGTCTTCCTGAGCAAAGCGGAAAATCTGAAATAAAGATCCCACGAGAGCCAGAAGAGAGAACAATCTCGAAATTAACAGGCGACTGTTGGAATAAGGGTGAAATATCAATGAGTAAATACGTGTACGGACAAAGATTTCTTCCTAAGGATTCCTTGGAAGAATTGCATGCTGATTTTCAGGAGCACCGGAAGGTACGTGTGGCTGGCCGTTTAATGACGCGCCGGGACATGGGAAAAAGTACGTTTGGGGATCTGAAAGATGAGAGCGGCCGTTTTCAGATTTATGCCAAAAAAGACGTGCTAGGCGAAGAAAATTACAAGGCATTCAAAGATCTTTCTCTTGGGGATATCATCGGGGTGGAAGGGGAACTTTTTAATTCTAAGACCGGCGAGCATACGATCAAGGTTGAAAAGTTCGAGCAGCTTTCTAAGATCGTTCGCACCTTACCCGAAAAATGGCACGGATTGAAAGATGTGGAAACCCGCTACCGTCAACGTTACGTGGACTTGATTGCCAACGATGAGGTACGCAAGACATTCAAAATGCGCAGTCGGATCATCCGTGAGATTCGCACCTTTTTGGATGAACGGGGCTTTATGGAAGTGGAAACGCCGATGATGCAACCGCTCGCCGGAGGTGCGCGCGCCAAACCCTTCGTGACGCATCATCACACGCTTCACACGGATCTTTATCTGCGTGTGGCCCCGGAACTTTATCTCAAACGTCTTCTCGTGGGTGGGTTCGAAAATGTTTATGAAATTAATCGGAATTTCCGCAATGAAGGAATTTCGGTTCGGCATAATCCGGAGTTCACCATGCTGGAACTTTATCAGGCCTACGCGGATTACACGGACATGATGAATATTACGGAATCCATGATCCAGCATCTGGTGAAAATGCTTTATGGCAAGGATGAAATTCCTTACGGTGATAAAGTCTTAAATTTTAAAACGCCTTGGAAACGCGTTTCGTTTTATGGTGCGCTTCAGGAAGCAACCGGCATTGATTTTCGGAAGGCCAATGTCCGGGAAGCTGCGAAAAAACTTCATATCGAATGCGATGAGGATATGGAAGATATCGATGTTTTGAACGAGATTTTCGGGGAAAAGGTCGAGAAAGATCTTTGGGATCCAACCTTTGTCATCGATTATCCGACCGTGATGACGCCACTTGCGAAAGCGAAAGCGGAAGATGCGGAGCTTGTCTATCGTTTCGAACTTTTCGTAGCGAAGATGGAGATCGCGAACGCGTTCTCGGAATTGAACGATCCGTCGGTCCAGCGACAGCGTTTGACCGATCAAAAGGAACTGATTGGAGAGAGTAAGGAAATTGACGAAGATTTTTTAGCGGCCTTGGAGTACGGGATGCCGCCCGCAGGCGGACTTGGGATCGGCATTGATCGTTTGATCATGCTTCTTACAAATCAGGTTTCCATTCGAGACGTGATCTTGTTTCCTCAGCTTAAGCCCGAGAAAAAAGTGTCCGGGCCAGCAGATACAGAACTTCCGTAAGGAGTTTTCATGAATTTCGAATTATTTATCGCATACAGACATTTAACAAGGCGGAGAAAAACCGGCTTTATCTCCATCATTTCGCTTATTACGGTTGTAGGCATCGCGATCGGAGTGGCAGCTCTGATTATTGTGCTTTCGGTGATGACGGGTTTTGATAATGAGTTGAAGCGTAAAATCGTGAGTGTCCAACCTCATTTGCGCATTGAAAAAATTGACGGGATCGAGGACGCGCCAGGGGACATCCAAAAGATCTTAGCCCACAAAATTCCGACCTTGAAATCTGTCGCCAGGATCATCGAAAAACAGGCAATCCTCCGAAGTAACCATGGCGCTCAGGGGATTGTGATTATGGGGATTGATACCCAGAATGAAGATTTAACCTTTTATCAAAAAAATCTGGTGTCCGGTACGCTGGGTTTTCAGGATTCAGTTTATTCCGAGACTAAACGTAGTTGGTGGTTCAAAAAAACGACTCAGAAATCAAGTGTTTCCAGCATTATGATCGGAGATATCTTGGCGAGTCGGCTGAATGTGCAAGTCGGAGATGTGATTTATCTTGTGACGCCGGAACCTGAAAAACGGAATCTGCTTTTACCGCTTCCGGTAAATGTGAAAACCTGGCCAGTGATGGTCCGGGGGGTTTTCCATGTCGGGATGGTGGATGCCGATACGCAACTGGCGCTTCTTAATCTCGAGACGGCGCAAAAATTTTATAACATGAACGGCAAGGTCATGGGGCTCGATTTGCGTTTTGAAAAGGTGGATGAAGCGGAGAAATGGAAATGGGTTCTCGCGGGTGATTTCTCGAATCAATATTTTTTGCGTTCATGGTATGACATGAATCAGCATTTTTTTCAGGCGTTGAAAGTGGAAAAGACCCTGCTGAGCATTTTGCTTTCCTTGATTATTGTGGTTGCGGCACTAAACATCATCTCCACTTTGATTATGGTTTCGATGGAAAAAACGAAGGATATCGGTATTTTGCGCGCTCTCGGCGCAACAAAGGGTGCGATTCGGAGGATTTTTCTGATCGAGGGGATTAATTACGGATTTTGGGGGCTTGTCATTGGCATCGGGCTTGGATTGATGGGTGCCTTCCACATTAACGATGTTTCAAATTTTATAAGAGACACATTCGGCTTCGAACTTTTCCCCAAAGATATCTATATTTTTGACAAAATTCCCGCGGAGGTGCAATCGGGAGATGTCATCATGGTCGCTTTTTTCGCTTTTCTCATTGCGGTCTTTGCGGCTTTTTATCCGGCGCATCGTGCAGCCAATCTTGATCCCGTGGAGGCGCTGCGTTATGAATAATGGCGATCGGCCGATTCTTGCGTCCTTTGACCTGAAGAAAAATTATGAAATGGAATCCGGTAAGCTCGAGGTGCTTCGGGGGGTGACGTTGGAAATCCGGAAAGGAGAGATGGTTTTTGTGACGGGAAAATCGGGCTCGGGAAAATCGACGCTTTTGCATCTCTTAGGCGGATTAGACCGGCCTTCGGGGGGGCAGATTCTTTTTGAAGACGAAGACCTGGCCGAAAAATCAGAGAAACAACTTGCAAAAATGAGGAGCCGTCGGATCGGTTTTGTGTTCCAATTCTATCATCTGTTGCCGGAACTTACGGTTTATGAAAACGTGCTGCTTCCGTCTTTGATCGCAAAGAAACAGGACCGGCCTTGGATCAAAGAAGTTCTGAAACGCGTCAAACTTTGGAGCCGGCGAACCCATTTTCCTTCAGAACTTTCGGGAGGTGAAAAACAGCGCGCGGCCATTGCCCGCGCCTTGGTCAATCGGCCCGAAATTGTTCTGTGTGATGAGCCGACCGGAAATCTCGATGAAGAAACAGCCGCTTCAGTCATGGAATTGCTCAGTGAGCTTCACAAAATGGAACTCCAGTCTTTTTTAATTGTGACGCATGATGAAGAAATGGCCAAGCGGGGGAATCGAACGCTTCGTTTGCACGAAGGGATTCTGGTTCCACCCGAAAAGACTTTTTCAGCGGTTTAAAACTTTTTCTACCAACGGGGAGCATTTGAAATAGGAGATGACTATGGAATTACAAATTTATATCGACGGTAAATGGTATCCGAAAAGTGAAGCCAAAATATCAATTTTTGATCATGGTCTTCTTTATGGGGATGGTGTGTTTGAAGGGATAAGGGCCTATAACGGCCTTGTCTTTAAACTGGAGGAACATTTGCAGCGGCTTTGGGAATCTGCGCACACGATTATGCTGACGATCCCGGTGGATGTGAAAACCATGAGAACAGCGATTGTAGAGACTCTTCGCAAAAATAAATTATTGGATGCGTACATCCGCGTTGTGGTGACACGGGGTGTGGGTGATCTCGGACTTTCACCATGGCTCTGTAAAAAAGCTACGGTTTTTATTATTACAGACAAAATCACGCTTTATCCGAAAAGCCTTTATCAGAAAGGTTTGGAAATTATTACCGTGCCGACGGTGCGGAATCTCCCGGAGGCCGTAAATCCATCGATTAAAAGTCTCAATTATCTCAATAATATCATGGCAAAGATCGAAGCCAAGAACGGTGGTTGTATGGAAGCACTTATGCTCAATCACCAGGGGTATGTGACGGAATGTACCGGGGACAATGTGTTTATGATCAAAAAAATCGGCAAAGGGCATACGGTCAAAGATCACGTGCTTTTGACGCCGCCGACTTATCTGGGTGCGCTTAAGGGCATCACTCGCCAAGCGATCCTCGAGATTGCGGCGAAGATCAAACTGCCTTTTGAAGAACGAATCCTGACGCGGCATGACCTTTTCAATGCGGAGGAAGTTTTTTTGACCGGGACTGCGGCCGAAGTGATTCCGGTTGTAAAGATCGACGGACGCAAGATTGGAGAAGGGCAACCGGGCAAGATTACAAACCTGTTGCTCAAGGATTTTCATGAATTAACGCATAAAGACGGTGCGCGTTACAGCCTTTAAATTGAGGCTAGAAAAACTCTTATGATCTGCAATGTCTGCGGTACCAAAGAAGCAACGATTCATCTGACCGAAGTGATGAATGGTCAGATGTCTGAAGTCCATATTTGTGAATCTTGCGCGGAAGAAAAGGGCACTGAATTTAAAACCTATTTTAATTTCGGAGATCTTCTGGCGGGAGTTCCGGGTATCGAAGGGCTGATGGAAGGTGTGGGCAAAAAAACACCGCTGGTATGCAAGGATTGCGGGATGACTTATGAAGAGTTTGGCAAGAGCGGTCGCTTGGGTTGTGCGGAATGCTATCAGGCTTTTCAAAAACCTCTCGTGGCATTGATCAAACAAGTGCAGCGGGCGAATTATCATGTAGGGAAAAAGCCATCCCGGATTGCCAAAGATGTCAGGAATGTTCATGACCTGAGACAACTTCAGGAAAAGCTCCGGAAAAGCATTCAGATGGAACAATTTGAAGAAGCTGCGCGTTTGAGGGATGCCATCAAACAGGCCGAGGAAAAAACGAAAAAAGGGAAAAAGACAAAAGATGAGTGAGGTCGATCGATTTCTTAATCAACCGGTGAATTGGTTGAAATCCACAGGTCCGGAAAGTGATGTGGTCATCAGCTCGCGTTTGCGCATGGCGAGGAATTTGAAAACGTTTCATTTTTCAGGGCGCCTGGTGGCTGAAAAACGAGCGGACCTGATCCGGGAAGTTGGTGATGTGGTGAGAAACTCCAACTTTCTCAAAAAGGCATCTTATATTTTGGTGGATGGACTTTGCGAACTCGACCGGCAATTTCTCTTAGAACGGCATCTTGTCAGTCGGGAACTGATTGCCGAGGAAGGCAAATGTGCGGTTGCGATCACACCGGATGAAATGGTCAGTCTGATGGTGATCGAGGAAGATCATCTCCGGCTTCAGGTTTTTCAGTCTGGCCTTAATCTTTTGGAAACATGGCGGATCGCGGATGAAATCGATACGGAGCTTGAGAAAAAACTGGAATTTGCGTTCGATGCGACCCTCGGCTATTTGACAGCTTGTCCCACGAATGTCGGCACCGGTCTCCGGGCCTCATGCATGCTTCACCTGCCAAGCCTTGTACTGACGAAACAAGTGCATAAGGTGCTGCAGGCTTTATCTAAGCTGAATCTTGCGGTGAGGGGACTTTATGGCGAAGGGACGCAGGCAAGCGGCAATTTCTTCCAGTTTTCGAATCAGATCACCTTGGGACAGCCGGAAGAAGAAGTCATCAATAATCTAGAAGGAGTGATCCGTCAGGTCATTACACATGAACGCGAAGCCCGGGAATATCTCAAGAAAAAAAGAAAATCAAAAATGGAAGATCAAATATGGCGTGCCCTGGCGGCTTTAAAGGCAGCGCGTCTGATGTCGTCTTCCGAAGCCATCCAGTTGCTTTCACTTGTGCAGGTCGGCGTGGACGTCGGGATTCTTCAAGGGCAAGTGACCCATACGGACCTGAATCAGCTTTTTCTTTTGATCCAACCGGCTCATTTGCAGAAGACAAATGGCAAGGAACTGAATACGACGGATCGTGATGCTTTTCGCGCCGATCGTATCCGGGAATATTTTTCTAAGGTTGTTCTTTAAATCCAATGCAGCGGGAGGCGGAAGTTATGAAAAAGTTTTTTGGCGTCTTCGCACTAGTTATTTTGTCCCATGGCAGTGTCTTTGCGGAGGATATCGAGGCTCAATCCCGTATCAGCCAAGTGACGGTTTATTCGTCGAGCGCTTTTGTAACCCGCTCGGCCAAGATCCCTCTGCCGCCAGGGGATAGCCGTGTTATTTTTGCCAATATCATTCCGGACATCGATGAGAATTCCTTGAGGGTTAAAGGAAAAGGTTCCGCCGAGGTAAAAATACTTGGGGCCCAAGTGAAACGGGCATATACCGAAGAGGCTCCTGCGGAAAGAGTCCAGCAGCTTCAGGCTCAAATTCAGAGTATGGAAGACCAGCATGCGAAGCTTGACAATGAAAAACTAGTTCTTACCGAGGAAAAACAATATCTCGATTCCGTGCGTCTCTATGCAAACCAGCAGATCCCAAAGGATCTGGTGACCAAAATGCCTCCGGCGCAGGAACTTGAAGCAACACTGAATTTTCTGGGTGTGAAATTAAGAGCAAATTTTGATCGAGGACAGGAGATCGACATTGCGCTTCGTGAAGGCCGGAAAAAACTTGACGCACTCAAGCGGCAACTAGGGGAAATCTCGGGTTCAAGCAGGAACGTCAAACGTTCGATCGTCGTCGAGATCGAAGCTGCTAAGGCGGGCGATCTCGAGTTTGAAGTTTCTTATATGGTAAACGGAGCATCTTGGAATGCAGTTTATGATGCACGGACTGATTTTGAGAGGTCCGAGGTCGAACTTGTTTCTCATGCAGTGGTACGGCAAAGTTCCGGAGAAAATTGGGAAGATGTGGCGTTGGTGCTTTCCACAGCCCAAGTCTCGGTCAGCGGGAAAATGCCGGATGTGAATTCCTGGTTTATCCGTCCCTATCAACCCCCAGTGCCTCTTCAGCGTAATAAGATGTATGCCGACAAATCGGAGCACCTTATGTCGATGGAAAGTGCCGTTGGCGTAGCAGGTTCTGCGCCGGCAGCATTGGCTGTCCATGTTCCCGAGAAGAGAGCTGTTGCGGAGAATCTTTACGCTATGGCGGAAGCCAAAGGTGTTTCCGTATCCTACAAGTTGACTCGGACAGCAACGATCAAAACCGATGGAACGGATCACAAATTGCCTGTTTCTTCTCAAATATTAAAGGCAAGCTTTGAGTATTCCGCCTATCCTCGCATAACGCCTTTGGCGTATCTCAGGAGTCTTGTGACCAATGCCAAAGACTTGCAACTGCTCGGGGGCCATGTGAATGTATTTTTTGAAGGGGATTTTGTCGGAACTTCCTGGATCGAAAGCATTGCCCCTGGCCAGGAATTCGATCTTTATATGGGGTCGGATGAGAATGTAAAAATCAAGCGGGAACTGCTAGAAAAGAAGGCCGATGATGTTCTGTTGGGCGGGATTCCGTCTCCGAATCGAAAAATGATTTATAAATACAAGCTTACGGCCGAAAATTATAAAACCAACGCCATCAAGATGCACCTTTTTGAAGCGATTCCTGTTTCCGAAGATGAGCGGATTAAGGTCAAAGTGACCCAACTCAGTGTAGAGCCGAAGCAAAAGGACTGGAAAGATAAAAAAGGGATTTGGCGATGGGAACTTCAATTGGAACCAAAGGCAAAGCAGGAAATTTTTTATACATGTACCGTGGAATTTCCGCGGGATATGCGTGTGGAAGGACTTGAGTAATGCTTATTTTTTATCATAGGACTAGATCCGGAGGTTAAAAATGTTTGATCGTTTTACAGAAAGAGCACGCAAAGTCATTATCCTCGCCAAGGAAGAGGCAAAAAGATTTAATCACGATTATATCGGGACGGAACATATTCTGCTTGGACTCATCAAGGAAGGGGAAAGTGTTGCCGCAGCTGTTCTTCAGAACCTAGGCCTTTCGCTTGACACAATCCGTTTGGAAGTTGAAAAACTCGTTCAGTTTGGTCCCAGTACGGTTGTTTCCGGAGATATCCCTTTTACGCCGAAGGCTAAAAAAGTGATAGAACTCGCCATGGATGAAGCGCGTCGTCTCGGACACAACTATATCGGGACAGAACATTTACTTCTTGGACTCATCAAAGAAGGTGAGGGTGTGGCCAGCCATGTGCTGATGAATGTCGGGCTTGATCTCAATAAAGTCCGGGCCGAGGTGATTAAACTTTTAGGGTCGACGACCCCGAGCGGAGAACCCGGGATGCCTCCTCCGGGAATGGGACCCGGCGGCGGAAGTAAAGCTAAAACAAAGACGCCGGCTCTGGATGCTTTTGGCCGGGATTTGTCCCAACTTGCGCGCGAAGGGAAATTGGACCCGGTGGTGGGTCGAGCGGATGAAATTGAACGCGTGATCCAGATTTTGGCACGGCGCACCAAAAATAACCCGGTTCTTTTGGGTGAAGCGGGTGTCGGAAAAACGGCGATCGTGGAAGGTTTAGCGCAAAAAATCATTGCAGGCGATGTGCCGGAGATCCTGATCGATAAGCGCATTGTGGTATTAGATCTTGCGCTGATGGTGGCCGGAACGAAATACCGCGGTCAGTTCGAAGAACGTATCAAGGCCGTGATGGATGAAATCCGTCGCACGGATAACGTCATGATTTTTATTGATGAGTTGCATACACTTGTCGGTGCCGGAGGCGCGGAAGGAGCAATCGATGCGTCGAATATTTTAAAACCGTCACTTTCCCGAGGCGAAATTCAATGCATCGGGGCCACAACGCTTGATGAATACCGGAAATATATCGAAAAAGACGCGGCCTTGGCGCGCCGGTTTCAGACCGTGGTGGTGGATCCGCCGTCCGTCGATGATACGATTCAGATTTTGAAAGGATTGCGGGATAAATATGAGGCGCATCACCGTGTTAAGATTACGGATGAAGCCTTGGCGGCTGCCGCAAAACTTTCGGACCGCTATATTGCCGGCCGTTTTCTTCCGGACAAAGCGATCGATATCATCGATGAAGCGGCTTCGCGCGCCAGGTTATCCGTAACAACCCTGCCGAAGGATTTAAAAAAAGTGGAAACCGAGATCGAATCGTTGCGTCGGGAAAAGGAAGCTTCCATCAAAGCGCAGGATTTTGAAAAAGCCGCCAGGATGCGTGACGAAGAACGCAAGGCCAAGGAAGAACTCCAGAGAATGAAAAAAAGCTGGAAGGAATCCAAATCTGAAGTGGAGATTCAGGTCAATGAAGAAGACATTGCCTTTGTGGTTTCAAAGTGGACCGGTGTGCCGCTGGCCCGGCTGGAAGAAAAAGAAACAGCGCGGCTTCTGAAAATGGAAGAAGAGTTGCACCAGGCGGTTATCGGCCAGGATGAGGCGATTCGCGCGATTTCGAATGCGGTTCGCCGTTCCCGTTCCGGTCTTCGCAACCCGCGCCGTCCCATCGGGACTTTCATCTTTTTGGGACCTACGGGCGTTGGCAAGACGCTCCTCGCCCGCGCTTTGGCCTCTTTCATGTTTGGAGACGAGGATGCGGTGATTACAGTGGATTGTTCCGAATATAGCGAGAAGTTCAATGTATCGCGGCTTGTGGGAGCCCCTCCTGGATATGTTGGCTATGAGGAAGGTGGGCAGCTGACGGAAAAAGTGAGACGCCGCCCTTATTCCGTGGTGCTTTTGGATGAAATTGAAAAAGCTCACCCGGATGTTTTTAACATTCTTCTCCAATTGATGGAAGAAGGGCGTTTGACGGATTCGTTCGGCCGCAAGGTGGACTTTCGCAACACACTTCTGATCATGACCTCCAATGTCGGTGCGGATCTCATCCGGAAACAGGGGGATTTAGGTTTCCAACCGCAAAAAGAGGAAATGAATTATGAAAGATTGAAGCAGAAACTCTTGGACGAGACGAAGAAGGTTTTTCGTCCGGAATTTTTAAATCGTGTAGATGATATCATCGTGTTTCATCCTTTGTCGCGGCAGGATCTTGAGCAGATCATCCATATTGAATTGAAAGAAGTCATGGATCGGCTCAAAGATAAGAAGATGGATATTACGCTGTCCGACGAAGTTCTTAAATTCCTTATTGATCAAGGGTATGACCCTGTTTTTGGGGCTCGTCCGCTGAAACGGACGATCCAGCGTTATATAGAAAACGTTCTTGCAGAGGAAATCCTTGAAGGAAAATTTCAGGAAGGCGATAAAATACGGGCGGAACTTCGGGGCGAAAGAGTTGTCTTCGAAAAGGCGACATAAAGTAGAGAGTTCGTTCCCATGCATTTTACCCTGAAAATCATTTTGCTTATTTTCATCCTTGCGTTTCTGCTGGGTGCATTTTTTTTAAATACACTTCTTGCGCGCATAGCCTCCTCCGAGGAATTCAGGCATTTTGCGGAACAGAAAGTGGGCGAGTACCTGAAGGCCAAGGTCAATATTGGTGAGATACGTCCGTATCGTTTTAACCAGATTGCAATCGATAAAATCATCATTGAAACGCCTTCGGTTCAGGGCGCTTCTCAGTTTGTTCACATTGAACGGTTGTTTTTTCGCTACCATTGGAATCAACTTTGGAACCGGCGTTTTGACGCACCTGCAGGCGTTGTTTTAAAAAACCCCGCAATCCTGATCGATCAGAATCACTTCCCCTACCATTTTTTTGAAAATGGTAATCCCAAAACCGCAGGACTTACCATGCCTTCGCTCGATTTTAAAGGCGGTGAAATCCGTTACCTTCTCCCTTCAGTGAATAAGGAAATTTTGCTGACGGAGGTAGCGGGGAAAATGATGCCGGCTTTGGACCAAACAGTCCAGGTCGATGTCCGTGCCAAAGTCTCCGGTTTTTTGAAGGGGACCGTGCGTATTTGCGGGACGATTCAATCGAACAAAAGCTCTCATAACCTTAGTATGGAACTGGAAGATATGAGTTTTTCAAATGATATCCCGGTGCCTTTGACGGAAATGAAGGGAAAAGTCCGGTGGGTGGATCAGGATCTTTTTTTCGATGATCTTCAGGCAAACCTGCACGGTTGGCAGACCGCACTGACAGGTTCGTTTTTGAATCACCAAGGACAGCCAGCAATCACGCTGCATGCGAGAGTCGGCAAGGGAACTCCATGGTTCAAACTAGACTTTTCGTTAAATCTTCTCGAGAGAAAATTCGAAGGAGTTTTTCAACCCGCAGCCGGGACGGCGTCCAATTTTAGGGGGAATGTGTTTCGTAAGGGAAAAAAGTTTCTGATGGAGTCTTTTTGGGTGGATCCCGGTTACCATGGACGCGGGGAGTGGGATTTTGCGACCGGAAATTACGAACTCATTTTTGAAAAAGGGACAAAAAGATTGGCGGTACACTCTAATTTGAGGGGATTGGAGTTTGTGCTTTATTTTCATTTGGATCACTGGCGCGTCTTGGGTCTTGATCTGGTAACGCAAGGAAAGCTTTTTCTTCGCCACCTGACACCGCATTGGCGCAGCAAAGAACTGCTTTTTAGGGGCAATTTTGAAACGGATTATTTTATTTTGGAGAGGCAGCCCTTTGAAGATTTAAAAGGAACATTTGAATTAAGTCCGTACGGTATAACGAATCTTCGTACTTCGTGGGGGACGGCGTTTCAAATGGCTGGGCAGGTGGTTTTTCTTGGCAAAAAACCGAAGATAAAATGCCTTCTGCGTGTTTCCGATTTTAATTTAGGATTGGTCCATGAATTTGCTTCCAAGCCGCTGCCGAAAGAACTGGGCGGATTTCTGGACGGGAAGTTATCCATCGAAGGGGAAATGAATAAGCCTGAAATTACGGGCACTTTTAATGTCCAAGACGGAAAATGGGGACGGCTGCGTTATGATCGTGGTATCATTCGCTTTCGCGGATTTCCACCCTACTTTCCGATGGAAGGTTCTAAGATCCTCAAAGGGCGGAGTACTTTTTTTCTAACGGGTGCGATTGATTTGAAGCTTGACAACGTTTTTGCGGGCGTAAAAATAGAGACGCCGGATCACTTGGTGATCTGGAAAGGTCTGGAGGCCACTCTTCATGAAGCAGACAGAAGCGTGGAACTGAACCGTTCAAAGCTGGGGAAGTGGGGGGAGTTATCTGTTTTTGAGGCGGAGACTCATGAAAGTAATGCGACAGAAAAAACAGGAGGATTAAAAGACTCTGAAGACGAAAACGTGGTACAATTCGGACCCAAATTAAAATTTTAAAGATTCTTGTGCTCGTTTTCATTTAATAGCTTCACAAAAGCGGCAATGTTAACTTGTGCATCGTCGTTATCGGCATCAAGGCCGAAACGATAAATGCCTGAGCAAAAAACTTGGTAAATTCGGTTTCAACTCAATCGTAAGGAATGGTATGTCTCATTTTAAAGATCTGAAAAGATACGTCTCAGTTCGCGAATGGTTTGAAAAATTCGGTGTTTTATGCCTTCGGTTTTTTAAAAATGCAGGCGGCATTTCGATTCTTTTTTGCGATACCTGTTTCTTGCTTTGGATCAAGGGTTTTCGCTGGAATACGACGCTGGACCAAATGAACAAAATCGGGGTGATGTCTCTTCCGCTTGTTTTTTTGACGTCCCTTTTTACCGGCATGGTGCTTGCTTTGCAAGGGGCCTATCAGCTCAGGTTGTTTGCGGCCCAGCAATTCACCGCCGATCTCGTGGCGCTTTCGACGGTTCGCGAATTGGGGCCGGTGCTTACCGCCATGGTCGTTGCCGGGCGCGTCGGTGCTTCGATTGCGGCAGAACTTGGTACGATGAAAGTCACGGAACAAATTGATGCTTTGAAGGCCCTGGCGGCCAATCCCGTACAGTACCTTGTGATCCCGCGGTTTGTGGCCGGATTTACCATGCTTTTTGTTTTGACCGTCTATGCAGATTGGATTGGCATGTTCGGTGGCTATCTGATCTCCGTTTTTAAGCTTGGCATGAGTTCCTCCCAATATATCAAAAGAAGCTTTCATGCGATGTTGGTTAAAGACGTGATCACGGGACTCATTAAGGCTTTTTTCTTCGGGGGGATCATCTCTGTGGTTGGCTGTTATTTCGGTTTTCAAGCCCGCGGCGGGGCCGAAGGCGTTGGGCGCGCGACAACTTTGGCAGTGGTTGTTTCTTTGATTATGGTGATTGCATTTGACGCATTATTTACCGCGATTTTTTATTTCGTTTAAGTGAGAGGCTGATGATTCAAATCCAAGGCGTGCATAAATGGTTCGGGACGAATCATGTCCTTCGGGGTGTTGACCTGACCATTAAAGATGGAGAAACGTTGGTGATCATCGGGCGTTCTGGCTGCGGGAAAAGTGTCCTTCTGAAACATATTATGGCGATCCTGGAGCCGGATGAAGGTGACATCAAGATCGATGGCCATTCCATGTTCTCCATGCTGCCTACGGAACAGGATCAATTCCGTTTGCAGCTCGGTATGTTGTTTCAAGGCGCCGCACTTTTTGATTCATTAACCGTCTGTGAGAATGTCGGGTTTTCGCTTTTTGAACACACAAACTTATCTGAAGATATTATCGTCCAGAAGGTTCGCGAAAAATTAAGTCTTGTGGGATTACAGGGTATTGAAGAGCATAAGCCCGCGAGTCTTTCGGGAGGTATGAAAAAAAGGGTTGGTTTAGCACGGGCGATTTGCAATGAACCTAAGATTATTCTTTATGATGAACCGACCACGGGTTTGGATCCGATCAATGCGGACGTCATCAATGACTTGATCCTCCGGATGCAGGCGCAACTGCAAGTGACTTCGATCGTAGTGACGCATGACATGATAAGCGCCTATAAGGTGGCGGACCGGATTGCCATGCTTTATGAAGGCCGGATCATCGGTGTCGGGACGTCCGATGAAATCAAAAATTCCGAGGATCCCATTATTCAGCAATTCATTACCGGATCAGCCAAAGGGCCGATCACGGATAGGCATCAAGAAACGGAGCCATTATGAAAAAGAAAACAAATGAGACGGCGGTGGGTGTTTTTGTGGTGGTGGGTTTTATCTTACTGACGATGGTAGTGTTTTTTATCAGTGGCGCCTATTTCGTCCGGCCGGGTTACAAAATCAATGTGATGTATTCCTTTGTCAGTATCCTTGACAAAGGAGCTCCGGTGCGAATGGCCGGGGTTCGCGTCGGTGAAGTGAGTAAAGTGGATCTTATGTATGACGTGAAAAAACAAATCACACGCGTGAAGGTCAAACTTTTTATTGAAAAGGGCATTGAAATCAGGGAAAATTATGATTTCATGATCCAAGGCACGCACGTTTTGAGCGAGCCGCATATCGAAATCAAGCCAAAGCCGGGGAATTTTCCCGTCTTGCGCAAAGGCGCTACCGTGGAAGGCGTGAACTTGGTTGCGGTGGAGGAGCTTATTGACAGGGCCCATGAGATCTTAAGCTCTCTTTCGGCAATCATGAACAAAGCCAAAACAGAAATCGGCAGTGACAAGACCATGCAGGATCTGAAGGTTATGATCACTAATTTTTCGGAATTGAGCGTGGCCCTAAATGATTCCCTGAAGGGGGCCCATGGAAACGTGAAGCAGAGTCTTCAAAACATCGACGCCTCGAGTGCTTCGCTAAGTGCTATTCTCAGTCATGTTGAAAAAGGGGAAGGGACGGTTGGAAAGTTGCTGGTGAAGGATGATCTGTATAACGAAATGGATGCACTAGTAAAGGATGTTCGTGCGCATCCTTGGAAACTCTTAAAAAAGGATTCAACGAAGAAGAGGTTTCTCTTCTTTTAATATAAAACGATGAATATAAATACTGCGTTTTTAAACTTTTGTAGGTTCGCAGTAGGGTCCCGCGGGTCCTTTCAATTATGGAAACGCGGTGCTTACTATTTATTCTTACTAAATCAAAGGAGTCACTATCATGATTTTTGTCATACGGATTCTATTTATATTAGGTTGTACCGCGTTTGGTTATATTTCACAAATGCCTCGGCTTACGGCACTTCAAATCTCTCATGCGGGATGGATCGCAAGCGCCTTGGGGTTGGCGATTGGCGTCCTTTTTGTTTTATTTGATATCTTTTTCAAACAGTTCACTGTCCGTAACATCCTTTCCGTCATTTTGGGATTGGGGATTGGTCTTTTAACCCACCGTCTTCTCATGATTGTTGTTGCCTATGCCAACGTTCCGGCAGAGCCCATGAGTAATATCGTTTTAGCTTCTGCGATCATTTTCGCATATTTGGGAATCATCACGGTTTTGCGCGGTCAGGATGAGTTTACCCTCATGATTCCGTTTGTCCGGCTTGATTCCAAAGGCCCCGGCGAGGAATTGATCTTATTGGATACAAGCGTTATCATCGATGGACGTATCGCGGACATTGCGAATACCTATTTTCTTTCCGGTAAATTGATTCTTCCCAGGTTCGTGTTGAAGGAGTTGCAGCTTATTGCGGATTCTTCAGATCCTTTGAAGCGCAATCGCGGCCGAAGAGGGCTTGATGTGCTGAATGCAATTCAATCCAATCCCAACATCCAGGTCAAGATCCATGAACTGGATTTTCCGGAATTCAATACCGTGGATGCAAAACTGGTCAAAATGGGGCAGGTGCTTCAGGCCAAGGTTTTTACGAATGATTACAATCTTAACAAGGTCGCGGAGCTCCAGGGAGTGAAGGTCCTCAATATTAATGATCTTGCGAATGCCTTGAAACCGGTGGTCATGCCGGGTGAGGAAATGGAAATTAAGATCCTCAAGGAAGGGAAGGAACACGAGCAAGGAGTTGCCTATCTGGATGACGGGACGATGGTGGTGGTGGACAATGGGAAGCGCCGTTTGGGCCATGCGGTCAAAGTCACGATTACGAGCGTTTTGCAAACGCAGGCCGGCCGTATGATTTTTGCGAAGCTTTCTGATGATGGTGACCATCGCCAGGATCGCGGAGAGCGTTGGCGCGATAAAGGACATGATCCAAGGCGTCAGCGTAATGGTCACGATCGCCCCAATCATCAGAACTATCCGAATCCATCGAGTTTTCAGGGCCAAGAGGGAGGGAGGTGAGCCCCGTTGAAAATTCAACGGACCTCCTATGGAAATATCCTTAGTCGAGCATCCACGCGGTTTTGAGCAGTTTCTTATCTGTTCAAGTGATACAAATTTCCAACAGGGTAGATGAATGCGGATCTCCCTTGTTATCCCGGCAGCCGGGTTAGGCAGTCGTTTTTACCAGAGTCTTTCGGGATGGCAGCCTTTTGGAAAAACAGTTTCAAAAGCGGGAGTTCCTTCTCAGTCCAAGCTCTTTTGTGTTTTAAATGGGGAACCGATACTGCTCCGAACCCTTAAAGCATTTGATAAAATTCCTCAGATAAAAGAGATTTTGCTCGTCCTAAGTCCGGAAATGCGTCCGGAAGTGGGCAAGTGGATGCATGCTTTCCAAAAATCAAGAATCAAACTGATTTCCGGCGGAAAAACCCGTGCGGAATCCGTGTGGCATGCGTTGAGAAAAGCTTCGCCACGAAGCGACTGGGTCATGGTTCATGACGGGGCTCGTCCTCTCATTTCTTCTAAAGCGGTCAAAGATGTTTTGAGGGCTTCAAAGGGCTGGGACGGAGTGATCCTTGCAAAGAAAGTGGTTCCGACCATCAAAAAAGTTTTGACCGCGGACGGTCGCATTCAGGAGACCGTGGACCGGAACATGCTTTTTGAGGCCGAAACGCCGCAGTTGATCCGCCGGGATTTATTGTTCAAGGCGTACACCCAGCATCCCAAAGCGCTTCAGGTGACGGATGAGGCGAGTCTTTTGGAAATGGTTGGTGCCCGAGTTCGTGTGGTAGCGCATGATGGTTGGAATCCCAAACTGACGACACTGCAGGATTTACTGTTGGCAAAAGCGATGTTGGAAAAAGACCCTGCGCCTCAAGTTCGAGTCGGGATCGGATTCGACACGCACCGGCTGGTTAAAGGCCGTAAGCTTTATTTGGGAGGCATCGTGGTACCATCCCCCAAAGGTTCTCTTGGGCATTCGGATGGAGATGCCCTTCTTCACGCGATCGCGGACGCGATACTCGGAGTGATCGGAGCGGGCGATATCGGCGAATGGTTCTCTGACCGCAATCCGAAGTTTAAAAACATTCGCAGCACCAGAATCCTTAAAACGATTCTTGGCGAAGCGAGGCGGCGAGGTTGGGAGCCTTATCACGTAGACACTAATATTATTTTACAGTCGCCGAAGCTTGGACCTTATAAACAAAAAATCAGGAAGAGCGTGACTCACTGTCTCAAAATACCGGAAAAAGATGTTTCTATCAAAGCTCGGACTCGAGAAGGACTGGGACCCGAAGGAAAAGGGTTGGCGGTAACTTGCGAGGCTGTGGTGAGTATGAGAAAGGTTGAGGGATGATCAGACTTCATAATACGCTTTCGGGAAAATCGGAAGAATTCAAGCCGCTCCAAGCCAACGAAGTCACGCTTTATACCTGCGGGCCGACGGTCTACAACTACGCGCATATCGGCAATTTCCGGACATTTGTGTTCGAAGACCTGCTTCGCCGCTTTCTTGAGTTGAAAGGTTTCAAGGTCAAGCACGTGATGAATATTACGGATGTGGATGATAAAACTATCACGGGCGCGGCCAAAGAAAAGAAAACACTTCAGGAATACACCGCTTTTTATACGCAGGCTTTTCTGGAAGATATGAAAACGCTGAACATGCTTTCGCCAACGCTTCAGCCGCACGCGACGGATTCCATTCCTGATATGATTGCGCTCATTGATCAACTCATAAAAAAAAGCATTGCTTATCAAGCGGAAGACAAATCGATTTATTATCGCGTTTCCAAATTCGAACGCTACGGCAGTCTTTCCAAAAAAAAACTGGACGGCAATATCGCCGGCGCGCGCGTGGCTGTGGATGAATATGAAAAGGAAGAAGGCGCAGATTTTGTGCTTTGGAAAGCGGCCAAAGAAGGGGAGCCGTCCTGGGATTCTCCGTGGGGTAAAGGCCGTCCTGGGTGGCATATCGAGTGTTCCGCGATGTGCATGCGGCATCTCGGAGAAACGATCGATATTCACGCCGGCGGTGAAGACCTTGTGTTCCCGCATCACGAAAACGAGATCGCGCAATCCGAGGCGGCGACCGGAAAACCGTTCGTGAATTACTGGCTCCACGCAAAGCATCTTCTCGTGAATAATGAAAAAATGTCCAAATCCAAAGGCAATTTCTTCACGCTCCGTGATCTTCTGGCCAAAGGCTATGACCCCATGGCCATCCGTTACACGCTCTTGTCCGTTCATTACCGTCATTCGCTTAACTTTACTCTGGAAAGTTTAAAAGAAGCCCGGGAAATCATTGAGAAATTAGATAATTGTTTCTGGGCTTGCGTCAGCCGACTCGGACGAACTTCTTATCCTGCATGTGATCCGACTTATTGGCAGAACATGATTTGCGGCCCTGCTTTTGATGAGATGACGAAGTGGATGGGAGATGACTTGAATGTCTCTGCCGTTTTCGCCGAGTTCTTTGAGATTGTCACTGAAATTAATAAAAATTTGGATAAAATGGACGAACAGGGGTTGAAAGCGTGTATTGAATTTTTTAAAACGGCAGACCGCTTGTTTGGTTTTGATATCGCGTTCCTTGAATCTATCCCTCGGGATGTTGTGAAAAAACTCAAACAGTATTCGGATGCTCGAAAAGAAAAGAACTTTGCAGGTTCGGATGCATTGCGTAAGGAGATCGAAAAACTTGGCTGGCTTGTCAAGGACGGCCGCCCTGGCGAACCCTCCACCGTCAAAAAAATCCGAAGGACTTGGGATATTAAAAAATGAAAAAAGGGTATTTCATCACATTCGAAGGCGCGGAAGGGAGCGGGAAGAGTACGCAGATACGTAATGCTGTTGCATTTCTCAAGAAACAAGGCTATTCCGTGTTGATGCTGCGGGAACCGGGCGGGACGCGGATCAGCGAGGCTATCCGGAGCATTCTTCTCAATAAAGAGCTGACCGAAATGGCGGATGTGACGGAACTCTTGCTTTATTTGGCGGCAAGGGCCCAGATCGTCCGCGAAAAAATCCTGCCGGCGCTCAAAAAAGGAAAAGTCGTGATCTGCGACCGTTTTGAGGATTCGACGTGGGCTTATCAAGGATTCGGCCGCAAGATCCCGATCCCAGCGATCGAACAGGCAAGCCGGCTGGTGCGCGGCAACTTGAAGCCGGATCTGACTTTTGTTCTGGACGTGGATACAACCCAAGGGCTCAAACGAGGCGGACGGCATGACCGGATCGAACGTGAGGCGCTTAGCTTTCACAGACGTGTGCGCCAAGGTTTTTTGACGCTTGCCAAGAAAAACCCGAATCGTATGGTGGTATTGGACACCGGCAAACCGCTGGAGTGGGTCACTCAAAAAGTACGGGAAAGGCTTGAACGTGTTTTTGGCAAATAATACACAGAAATTAGCAGCCCGCATCCTTGAGGCGCATATCAAGGAAAACCGTGTCGCATCGTCCTATATATTCAGCGGCCGCGAAGAGAATTCCATCACGGCCGAGATGGACACGGATCAGGGGAGTGCAGACATCAAAGAAACCTTTGCGGTCGCGTTTGCGTGCGCCCTGGAAAATGGAGCAAAGAAACTTTTCGGATTTGAGGATTCCTTGATTTTACAGCGGATTTGCAATCGCAATTATCCGGATGTTCGTTGGCTCGGAGAAGACCGGGACGCGCGCTCGATTAAAATCGAAGCCGTGCGCGAGGTGATTCAGTGGGCGTATCGGAAGCCGTACGAAGGATCTTGGAAAATCTGTATGGTCGTGAAGGCCGAGCGCCTTACGGAAGAGGCCGCAAACGCGTTTCTAAAAACCTTGGAAGAACCGCCTGAACGTACGGTTTTTTGTCTTCTGGTAGAAGAGAAGGGGCACCTTTTGGAGACGATCCAGTCCCGTTCCTTTGAAATCCGTCTCATGGCTGCGGCAGTTCAACCGACGCATGCGGGCCTTAGTTCTTTGGAGGCTTTGCCGGTTCGCGAGATCTTTGAAACGTACGCGACTCTGCCGCGGGAAGAGGCCAAACAAAAACTGGACGGGCTCATGTCCTTATCACGTGAAAAAATCTATGAGCTTGCATCAGAAAAGAAGGATCCAGCCGAAAATATCCAGCGATGGATCGAAGCCATGGACTTACTTTATGATTCCAAAGCCGCGCTGGATATGAATGTGAACCAGAAGCTGATGGCCACGCGCTTGGCCATGCGTCTCCGGCGGCTATTTCCGTCCCAGAAAGTGTTTATGTGATGACAAAGACGTATTATTTGACAACGCCAATCTACTATGTGAACGGCAAACCGCATATCGGGCATGCCTACACGAGCATTTTGTGCGACACGTTCGCACGCTTTCACCGGATGCTTGGAGAGCCGGTATTTTATATTACCGGGACGGATGAACACGGGATCAAGGTCCAGAAAGCCGCGCAGGAACAGAAAAAAGAGCCGAGGGCCTTTGTGGACGAGATCGTGCCGCAGTTCAAGGAGCTATGGCGCGTGATGGGGATCCAATATGACTATTTCATTCGTACGACCGACGACGATCATAAAAAAGTAGTTCAAAAAATTTTGGCGGACCTCGAAAAAAAAGGGGATATCTATAAAGCCAAGTATCAGGGTTGGTATTGCACGCCGTGCGAATCGTTCTGGACGGAATTGCAGCTCAAAGACGGAAAGTGTCCGGATTGTAATCGCGCGGTGGATCGACTTGAAGAGGAAAATTATTTTTTCAAGCTTTCCAAATACCAGGCATGGCTCATCCAGTACATCGAAGATCATCCCGCATTTATCCAGCCGGAATACCGGAAAAATGAAGTGCTCGGTTTTCTCAAGGAACCGCTCGAAGATCTTTGCATCACGCGGCCCAAGGCCCGTCTTACATGGGGGATCGAATATCCCGGCTCAAAAGACCATGTGGTTTATGTGTGGTTTGACGCGCTTGTCAATTATGTGACCGGTGCCGGGTATCTTCAGGATGATAAGAAATTCAAATCGCTTTGGCCCGCGGATATCCATCTTGTGGGGAAAGATATCCTTCGCCAGCACGCCGTGTTTTGGCCGATCATGCTCAAAACCATGGGTGTGGAAATGCCGAAACTCGTGTTTGCGCACGGCTGGTGGCGGATTGGAGGCGCGAAGATGTCGAAGTCGGTCGGGAATGTCGTGGATCCAATCGCGATCGTTCAGAAATACGGCAGCGATGTGCTCCGTTATTTTCTGTTAAACGAAGTGACGCTCGGTCTGGACGGTACTTATTCCGAGGATCTCTTGGCGGAGCGTTACTCAAGCGATCTTGCGAACAGCCTCGGAAATCTTTGGCACAGGACAGCTTCCATGATCGAAAAATATTTTGAAGGGAAGGTTCCGCAGGGGAAGCAGGAAAGCCGTTTTTATGATCCCAAGGGCTTGTGGGAGGATGTTTCAAAGGCGATCCTTTCCTATGACCCGCGTGAGGCCGTGGCTCGGATTTGGGCCGTCATTACCCGGGCCAATCAGCGTGTGGAAGAAACAAAGCCTTGGATCCTGGCCAAAGACGTTTCGAAAAAAGGAGAACTGGCGGACGTGCTTTTTAATTTGGCAGACAGTGTGGCTCATGTGGCGGTCCTGTTGCAGGCATTCATGCCGGACACTGCGCACAAAATGCTGAACCGGTTGAAAATGACTCATGGCGAGACAATCGGTCATGTGTCTGAATTTTGCAAGCCGCTTGTCACTGCGGGAACCGTTCTCGAAAAAGGAGAGCCGCTTTTTCCTCGGTTTGAAGAGAAAAAGTCATGAATTTGCCCGGGTTAACGGACACCCACCTTCATCTGCACTTTCCTCAATATGATGCGGATCGTGCCGAGGTGATTCAGCGTGCTTTAAAAAACGGATTTTCTTTTCTCATCAATATCGGCACGGATCTCGAAGATTCCCGGAGGGCGATTGCCATCGCGGAAGAATATCCAGAAGTTTATGCCGCGGTCGGTTATCACCCGCATGAGACGAAAACCGCCAATCCCGAGGATCTGGAGGAGCTCGCGAAGCTTCTCGCGCATCCCAAGGTTGTGGCGATCGGCGAGGTGGGACTCGATTATTTTCATGATCACTCGCCGCGGGATGTTCAGGAAAAACTCTTCCAGACGTTTCTGGATTGGTGCAAGCAATATCAAAAACCCATCATCATCCATTGCCGTGATGCCTACGCTGATCTTTTACGGACTCTCCGAGGAACAGGACAGACGTCTTTTCGAGGCGTGCTCCATTGTTTTTCTTCAACGGCTGAAACAATGATGCAATTCTTGGAGTTGGGGTTTTATATCGCCTTTGGGGGCGCTTTGACCTATAAGAAAAATGACAGTTTGCGGGAAGCTTGCAGGCTTTGTCCCGAAGACCGGCTTCTTTTAGAAACGGATGCGCCTTATCTGGCACCTCAATCGAAACGCGGGCAGCGGAATGAGCCGCTTTTTATGATGGAAACCGCGGAATTTGCGGCGGGATTGCGAGGAGTTTCTACGGAAAAAGTTGCGGCATCGACCACAGTGAATGCGAAAAGACTTTTCGGTTTATGATCAAAGATATCTGTCATTTCTTCAAGACGGAGAAAAAATATTTTTGGCTCCTTCTCGCCATTTTTTCCTTTTATGCCTTTTTCCTATTTGGATCCCAATCCAGGAATCATCATGCCAAGTTGCTTCCTTCCAAAGAAATCGTGAAATTTAACCAAACCGAACAAAAGTGGGATGCTGAGATGAGCCGGGAACAAGGATTTGCGGAGTTTGCGAGACGCCAGCCTCGCTTAGCATTCCTTTTTGAAATTATGGTCCTCTTTTTTGCCGGGGGTTTTTTGGTCGGGTGCGTCATCGATGTCCTGTTTTTGGCAAGCGCCTCATTTCGCGGCCGGTGGGAATCCCGTAGCCCGCCGGGGGACTCGCCGAAGACTTTTTCGATTCTTTTGAAGGTGGTAATACTTTTTGTTTTCTGGGGAATTGCCTTGAGCTTTCTGATGGGAATTATCGAAACGGTTTTTCCCAAAGGGGTCTCGGAGAATTTTTTTATGATCTTGCATACGCTGATCATGAACCTCGTCTGTTTTTATTTTATGATCCGATTCGTGAAGCATTCCGGCGGTAAGTGGCAGGATCTCGGGCTCAGCATTCCGGATTCCGGACTTTTTCGTGAGGTTTGGATGGGCATTGTCGGTTATTTTAGTGTGCTTCCGGTGTTTTTGATTTCGCTGGTTATTTTGTTCGTGATCGCCAATATGCTTCACTATGAACCTCCGGCGCATCCAATCGTAAATGTTTTTTTAGAGGAAGAGAAACGGTCCCCGTTATTGATGGTTGCTTCAATTCTTTTAGGGACGTTGATCGGCCCGATTTTTGAGGAGATTTTTTTTCGTGGCCTCTGCTATCCCATTCTCAAGAATAGGTGGGGAAAATTCTGGGGGATGGTGCTGAGCGCCGCTTTTTTTGCCGGGATCCACTATTCGGGATTCGTATTCTGGCCGATTTTTATTCTTGGGATCGCATTGGCTTATCTTTATGAAAAACGCCGTTCCCTGATCGCCCCCATGACATTTCATGTCGTCAACAATACGATTTTCATATTCTACTTTTTCTTAATCAAGCAAGTGATAGGTGTGAAACTTCCTTAAAAATGATTGTTACTATTCTTTTGCTTCTGATAGCCATAACTATTCATGAGGTGGGCCATGGCTATGTCGCGCACCGGTTGGGAGACGACACGGCCAAGCGCCATGGAAGGTTGACGCTTAACCCGCTTCGGCATATCGATCCTTTTTGGACCGTCCTTTTGCCCGTGATGCTTTTTATGGCGACAAAGGGGAGCTTTATTTTCGCCATGGCAAAACCGGTTCCCGTTGATTTTTCCCAACTCAGGAATCCTCGCCGGGACATGGTCTGGGTGGCATTGGCGGGGCCTTTGACCAATATTTTACTTGCGACTGCGCTTGCCTTCTTGTTTCAAATTACCAATAATAATGTGTATGTGCTTTACGGGGTCTACATGAATCTGGGGCTTGCGCTTTTTAACCTCGTTCCAATCCCGCCGCTTGACGGTTCCAGGGTTCTGGCGGGCATGCTGCCGGCCCGCTGGGTCTTGCCGTACTTGAGACTGGAACGTTTCGGTTTTCTTTTGGTGGTGCTGTTTTATATGTCGGGTTTATTAATGCAATGGGTGGTCAGCGGCATGAATTTTTTCTGCTATCTGTTACAGATCCCAACGCTAACATAGGGGAGATTCCCTGAGGAGTTTATGCAAAATCTCAAAGTTCCGTTCTCGCCGCTTCATTTTCAAAATGATACGCTTTATCTTCTCGATCAGCGGAAGTTGCCTTTGCGTGAGGTCTGGGTCAGGTGCCGGGATTCCAGGGCCGTTTGGCAAGCCATCCGGACCATGGTCGTTCGGGGCGCGCCGGCAATCGGAGTAACGGCGGGTTATGGACTTTATCTCGGGATACGTACCTTCCAGGGCAATCGGAGAGCTTTTTGCCGGAAATTAGTCGAGCAAGCTAAGTATCTTGATTCTTCGAGGCCCACGGCCCGCAATTTGGCGTATGCGGTGGAACGGATCGTCAAAAAAGTTAACGCAAGCGAAGAATCCAATGTTCTTCGGTTGAAACGCAGGGTTCTGGAAGAAGCCCGCAACATCCATCAAGAGGATATTCTTATCAGTCGCAATATCGGGAAATACGGTTCACGTCTTTTTAAAAAAGGAGATTGCATTTTGACACATTGTAACGCCGGCGGTTTGGCGACTTCAGGATACGGGACAGCGCTTGCGGTGTTTTATGCCATGAAGGAAAAGGGTATTTCTTTCTCAGTTCTCGTGGATGAAACAAGACCGCTTCTGCAAGGCGCGCGGTTGACGGCTTGGGAACTTCAAAAGAGCAAAATCCCATCAACGCTCATCTGCGATAATATGGCGGCAAGTCTGATGCGCGCCGGGAAAGTCAACGGAGTTGTTGTGGGCGCGGACCGTATTGCCATGAACGGCGATACGGCCAACAAGATCGGGACGTATGGCGTTGCGGTGCTGGCGCACCATCACGGCATTCCGTTTTATATTGCGGCACCCAGCACAACGTTTGATCTCAACGCAAAGACCGGCAAAGATATCCCGATAGAGGAACGCGCGGCCGAAGAAGTCACCGAGCTTTTTGGCGCACGCACTGCGCCCCGGAATATGAAGGTTTACAATCCCGCATTCGATGTGACGCCGCATGAATTGATCCATGGGATTATCACCGAGGCTGGTGTTCTCCTCCCGCCTTTTACGCGTTCGATCAAAAAAATCAAGCAGCTTCTTTTAAAGTAATCGGTTTTCGAATTTCAAGTATGAAAATTACTCTTCAAGGGACGGAAGAAAGTCGAAGAAAAGGAGGGAATTATGGGACTAAAAGAAAAATTTTGCAAAATCGGTGAGAAATATCCGGATTGGACGAACGGGCTTGCGCATAACACCTGTCTTTTTTCTTCAGGCTGGATTATTGCGGCTTTTTTATTGCAATTATTTTTTAAACGTCAAGGGTCTATCGATATTCGGGAATACTCTTTGATCGGAGTCACCGTAAGTTTGGTGTTTTATAATGCGGGGCTGCTGGTTCACTGGATATCCCAAAAACGAAGCAAGCCACTTCCCAATGGCAAAACGACAGTCTAGGAAGCGGCAAGCGAAAGAAAACAACTGTAAGAATGAAAAAAAATTTTGCAAGAGACTGGCCGGTAATCAAATAAGTCCGGCGGTTTACCAAGTGCAGTTCAACAAAAACAATGAATGAATTCTCCTTTATCGAATATCTAAAAAAGACGATCCGAGTCCCTAACAGGATCCCTGTCGGAATTGGTGATGATGCAGCGGTGCTGAATATTGAAAAAGGCAAACAGCTGGTGGTTTCCACAGATGCGATTGTGGAGAATGTGGATTTTATATTAAAAACATCTGGCAGATGTTTGTCATTGCCAGCAAAGCGAAGCAATCTCAGAGATCGCCACGCTCCCAAGGGGCTCGCGATGACAGCTTTGAGTCCAGAGAAAATCGGGCGCAAGGCTTTGGCAATCAATCTCAGTGATATGGCCGCGATGGGGGCAAAACCAACCGCCTTTGTCATCACGATCGGGAAACCCTCTTATATTACTTCTCGATGGCTTGCGCGTTTTTATAAAGGATTGCTGAAACTTGCCAAACAATATCGCGTTTCGTGCGTCGGAGGCGATTTTTCAAGGTCCAAAGAGTTTTTTGCCAATGTCACGATCTTGGGGGAAGTTTCTTCCCATCATGTTGTGACCCGTTCCGGAGCCATGGTGGGGGACTGGATTGCGGTGACGGGAACTTTGGGTGGTTCCTTACTTCATCATCATTATGATTTTACACCGAGGATCTCGGAAGGTCTTTTTTTGGCCCAACATTTTACACCTACAGCCATGATTGACATTTCCGACGGTCTTTGCCAGGATTTGTCTCATATTTTGAAGGCATCCGGTGTGGGCGCGCGTTTGGATCTCGAACGAATTCCCGTATCAGCTGACTCAAAAAAAATGAGCCATGGGAATGCCAAAAAAGCGTTAACAAGAGCCTTGAGTGACGGAGAGGACTTTGAACTTTTAATGACCGTGCCGCCTTGGCAAAAGATGATGCTGGAAAAAAGCTGGAAGAAAAAATTTCCGAGCACTCCCTTAACCTGGATCGGGAAAATCGAAGGGAAGAAACCGTTGATCCATTGGCATTTTAATCAACAACCGGTGCCGGGGCCTCAGCTCTCCCAAAAAGGATACGCGCATTTTTGATATGAAAACCACTCCATCCGTCATCACTTCGTCTCCGGAAGAGACAAAAGCTTTTGCGAAGCATTTTGCGCGCACCTTAAAATTAGGAACCATTCTCTGCTTAGACGGCCAGCTTGGAAGTGGCAAGACCACTTTCATCAAAGGGCTGGCTGAAGGATTGGGTCTCAAGCATTCTGAGGAAGTCAAAAGTCCGACCTTTGTCCTGATGCATATTTATAAGGCCAAAGTGCCGCTTTATCACTTTGACTGTTACCGGCTAGAGTCTTCGGAGGAACTCGAGAATATCGGATTTGAAGATTTTATCAACGATCCTCAAGCCATTTCCTGCATCGAATGGGCCGACAAGGCGAAAGGCCTCATTCCTGCTTCCGGGCGCCATTTGCGATTTGAAATTCTGGGCGAATCCAAACGGCGCATTTTTATTTCCTAGCACGTCGTATCTCATTATTTTAAAAAGCGGCCTAGCCAGTTCAACCCGCAAAGGGTATAATTAGCTCACTGAAAAAGGTGGGGGGCGAAGCATGATATTCGGAAATAAAAATAAAAAACGTATTCTGGTCATTGATGATGAAGATGATGTATGCCAGATCATCAAGGAACAGTTTGAGCTTTTAGGGCATCAAGTTTTGATCGCGTATGAGGGAATTGAAGGATTCGAAAAAACCATACAAGAAAAACCCGATTGTGTCATTCTTGATATTTTCATGCCGGGTGGGGAAGACGGCATTACCTACCTTCGAAAGATACGCTCCTATTCCAGCGATAATCTTCAGGAACAGGCCCGAATCCGAGAAACCCCTGTTATTGTTTTGACGGGGACCGGCGTTTCCAAACAGGCTATGTTTGAAGCAGAAGGAATCAGCGGGTTTATCCAGAAGCCATTTAACCTCACCAATATGAGGACTAAAGTTGAGAATATTTTGAAATTGCCCTAGTTGCTTTCTCCAGTTGTTTTCTCCTGCCATTTTGCCTGCCGTTCTTTAGCGAAGTACTCCGAAAAGGGAAAGTTGGTGAAAATAATATTCATATAAATCAAAATAAATATGTAAAAAATACATTGACTAAGATCGACGATTTCATAGAATGGATGCATGATCAAAAGCATTAAAGATTGGCCAGAGACTGAGCGTCCGCGGGAAAAATTACTGCAAAAAGGCGGCGGGGCATTGTCTGATGCCGAACTTTTGGCGGTCTTGTTCGGATCAGGCATTCGGGGGCAAGATGTCGTGACTTTTTCCAGGGAACTCCTGCTCAAATTCGGAGGGTTGCGAGGACTTTTGAGCCAGCGACCATGTGATCTGGAAGAAATCAAAGGGATCGGCAAAGCCAAAATCGCGATGCTTTTTTCTATCCGTGAGATCGGGCTAAGACATCTTCGGGAAAAAATGATGAAACAGAATTTCGTCCGAAGTCCTCAGGCTGTGACGGATTATCTTTGCGCGTCGCTTCGGGACCAGAAACGCGAGATTTTTAAAGTCTTGTTCTTAGACCGGTCTTTGAGAATCATGGGGGAGCGGGACCTTTTTTACGGCACGATCGATGAAGCGGCTGTTCACCCGCGTGAAATTGTTAAAGCTGCGCTGGAATTTCACGCCTCCAGTCTGGTGCTTGTCCATAATCATCCTTCCGGCAAGATTGATCCGAGCCGGGAAGACTATGAGATCACGCAAAAAATCAAGGCGGCATGTCAGACGGTTTCGATCCGGATTCTGGATCACATCATTATAGGGGAAAATCAGTATTTCAGTTTTTCAGAACGGAATGCGTTGTGACATCCCGCTCAGGCAAGCCAGGAAGGCAGCCCGATCGCGGAGATCTTTGAGCAGATAGTCGGGAGGGGCTTCCCTGAAGTCTTCTTTGGGGGTGTTTCCGGTGGTGACCACAATGCTTTTAAGGTCAAGTTGTCGCGCGGCCCGGACATCATGCAACGTGTCACCGATGACATAAATGTTTTCTTTGGAGAAAGGCTGTCCCGCAAGTTTTTCGGAACGGCGGATGGCCGTTTTCAAAATATCCGGACGTTTACTTGCGTCGGAGGCAAACCCGCCGCATTTGAAATGATGATGGATATTCCCGCGTTCCAGCTTCATCCATCCGGCTTCTTCGAAGTTTCCTGTTCCGAGCGCGAGAAGAAATTCCTTTCTTTGGGACAAAAATTCCAGAAGTTCAGGAACCCCGGGCATAAGGCGATAAGATTTCGAATCCTTGATTCGGGCGCGGAAGTAATGATGGTAACGTTCGCAAAGGCGCGTGCTTTCCTCGGAATTCAGGGACCGGTTTAAGGTTTTCTGGCAAATCGCATCAATGATCGCGGGGTCGGTCTTTCCGTCCGGGACCGTGTCTCCCCAGCAGCTCGGAATCCCGAACATTTCTTCAAACGCATCCTCCAAGGCAGTTTTGCCGCAACCGCCCGAGAGCAGTAACGTCCCGTCAATATCGAAAATCAGCAGTGTCTTGTTCATAAAATCTAAGGCCTATGTTTTATGAAAAACATGATTTTTTCTGTCACAGTGCTTAAGAAGTATGGCGGAAATTTTAGCATAGGATGCGGGAAAAGGTATGCTATATTACCGGCCATGAAAAAATCCGATTGGTTACCCCTGGCAATCGTTTTTGCGGCGGTGTATTTCTTTTCCATGAACGGTCTCGGGGCTTTGCCGACGTTGACGATTAGTTTTTTGCTTAAAGAAAAAGCAGGTTTAACGCCCGACAAAATGGCTTTTTTTCAGGCGGTCACTTTGGTGGCATGGGTCATCAAGCCTCTTTGGGGGCTCATCTCAGACCTTTTTCCGATTTTCGGCTCCAGGCGCAAATCCTATCTCATGATCACTTCACTCATGGCTGCAGCGGCATGGCTTGTTCTCATCATCTTACCTTATACCCATGTGCATCTTCTTTTGCTGGTGATGACGCTCATCTATATGGCCTATGCCTTTCAAGACGTGGTGTCGGATGGGTTGATGGTGGAAGTCGGGCAACCCCTCAAGATGACAGGACAGTTTCAGTCGATCCAATGGGCGGCTGTCTACATGGCCATGATTGTGACATCGCTGGCGGGCGGTTGGGTGGCGGAGCTTGCACGAAAAGGTTCGGTTTCTTACGGATTTATTTTTGGGATCACCGCCGTCTTTCCGATGTTGACAGCCATCATTGTATTTTTTTTGGTGCGGGAGCCGTCCAGGAACCAGGCGGCGCATACCGCGGGACTCAGTCTTCGTGATGTTTTTCATCACCGCGCGGTCTGGGTTCTCGGATTTTTCCTTTTCTTATGGAATTTTTCTCCGTCGTTTGGCGCTCCCTTTTTTTATTATGCCGTGGATCAACTAAAATTCAGCCCTTCTTTTCTCGGAATTTTACAAGCGATCACAAGCGCGGGTGCTTTGTTAGGGAGCATGCTCTACGGTTTACTTTTTGAGAAATTTCCGATGAAAAAGTTTTTGGTCATTGCCGTTTTTGTCGGCGTGTTTGCGACCCTTTCGTATTTTATCTACTTTGTGCCGTGGCTTATGCTCCACTCCCAGGTTCTTAAAGGCCTTGCCCTAGCGATGAATTTTCTTCTCGGGATGGCGAGCGCCGTGATTTTTCTGGCGCTTCTCAACCTGGCGGCCAAGGTCTCGCCGCAATATGCGGGGGGGACTATTTTTGCCCTTCTGATGTCTTTTTATAATTTTGGGCAAATGGGATCAAGTGCCTTAGGAGGTTTTTTGTTTCCCCGGGTGGGTCTTGAAATGCTGATCTTGATCTCCGCGGCATTCTCGCTTCTGGTTCTCTTTTTGATTCCTCATCTTCCGGAACACGCGGAAACCGTTGCGCCAGTTCATCCGGAAAGGGCCTCATGATCGAGAGAAAACTCTTTTTGATATACAAGGTTTGAGCGGGGCTTCAGGTTTTAGAAAACCAAACAAGAATGTTTTTCACATCCTGACTAATATTCTGTTGATTTTATTTTTACTGTGGTTGCGTGGAAACGCCATGATGTTTTCTGACTCCGGCATTGTTAATTGATCACCGCTTATTGCGATTGTCCTATTTGTATCAATGTTCTGGAGTTCCGGGATGGAAAATTTGCCAGTCACCATCCGGTGTGCTGGGGTGGGGTGGCCGCAGACAAGGCAATTCCATACGGGGCCCGTGATATGTAGAACTTATTTCGGTCCCGGGCTATGATTTTTGGGCCAACCGGGTCATTTTAAAACAACCGACGCTATTTTACGGTTGAAAATAGGGGAGATAAAATTCGAGGTCAGCATTCCGATATTTATATCTCTCAGTCCTTTGGGGAACATCAACCGGTCTTGCCGCTAGGGAGTCCGTTTCATGCGTGTTAAGATTAATGGACGACTTATAGCTTGAAATTTTTCTCCAGGACCTTTGGCCCCTGAGGTTTAAAAGCGCTTTTAGGATGATTAGGATTTGGATATACTACTCTATTGATCAGCTTGTCTGGGAATGATAACGCACCGATGGAATAATATAGAATGCTTAGGGGATAAAAATGGACGAGGATGCTAAAAAACAATCCGGATTTCTGGATCAAAAGAATTCACTGGAGCTTTCAGAACAAACCCTGACTTCTTCCCGTGCCTGGCTTGAGGTTCGTGATGTCATGAGCCGTGATGTGGTGACGGTCTCTAAGGAGAGTCCGGTTGTTGAGGCTGCTCAAAAAATGACGGCGCGTAATATTTCCTGCTCGGTGGTGGTGGAAAATAATCAGGTGGTTGGTTTGATCACAGAAAGGGATCTGCTTCAAAAAGTGGTTGCCTTGGGAGCGAATTCTCAGGTGCGGAAAGTTTGCGAAATAATGAGTTCTCCTGTTCTGACTGTTTCTCCTCTGATGTCGATTTTTGAAGCCAGTGCCGTCCTGGAAACCCACAAGATTAAGCGTCTTCCTGTGGTGGATAACGGTTTGTTAGTCGGGATTGTGACCCAAACAGATCTCACGCGTGTTCTGGCTTCTTACGGGATGTGGCGAAATGTGGGAGAGCTTATGAGCCATGCTGTGGCGGTTATCAAAAAAGATTCGCTTGTATCGGAAGCGGCGAAATTGATGGCGGAGCGTAATATTTCCTGCGTTATCGCACTTGATGAGGACCAAGTCGTCGGCATCATGACGGAGCGGGATATGATGAAAAAAATTGTTGCTTTGCAAAAAGACCCCACAAAAGTTTGGCTCCATGAGGTTATGTCATCGCCGGTGCTAAGTATCGGGGCGGATCAATCTGTTTTTGAAGCCTTGAAATTAATCGAAGCAAAGAAAATACGTCGATTGGTGGTCATGCAGGGACCGCGTCTGCTCGGGATTTTAACCCAAACCGATATTTTTAGGGCGATAAAGAAAAAACTCGAGGATGAAGAAGCCCATCATTTAAGAGTTTTGGAACGTTCCGAAAATGGGATTTTTGCGATAGATTTAAAAGGGATCACAACGTATGTCAATCCTGCTTTGCAAAGACTTCTCGATCTGGAAAATAAAGAAGAATTGGTCGGCAAGCCTTTTTTGCCGGAACGTTTTTGGATCGATCCGAAGGACCGCACTCAGCTTATGGGGGAGTTGAAAAGGGACAGCGGCATTGAGATCAAAGAACTTGTTTTATGTTCTTTAAAAAATAAACGCATCTATGTGACTCTTTTCTCGACTTTTACCAAAAACATTCACGGTGAAGTCAACGGAACGCAAGGGATTCTCTACGACATCACAGATAAAAAAGAGCTGGTGGCGTTACGGGAAACACAGGAGGAACTGCGCAGGAGCAACGAAAACCTTAAAAGACTTAATGAGGCAAAATCAGATTTCGTATCCCTGGTTTCGCATGAGCTGCGGGCTCCGATGACCGTGATACGTGGCAGATTGGATCTTGTGATCTCCAAGGCCTTGGGGGATGTGAATGAAAAACAGGAGAAATCACTTGAGTTGGCGATCCAAAATGTGGATCGGCTTGTGCGAATGGTCAATAACTTTTTGGATCTTTCCAAGATCGAGGCGGGAAGAATGGAATTGCGAAGGGACTGGATCGATCTTGTGCGAGTGATACAGTTCGCGGCATCGACTTTTGCAAACCATGCGCAGGAAAAAAAGCTTGCCCTAAAAGTCGAATTGCCTTTTGAACATAAAAAGGTATTTGCGGAGGAAGACCGGTTGTTGCAGGTGCTTTTGAATCTCGTCGGCAATGCGCTGAAATTTACGAAGCAGGGTGAAGTGAAGATTTCTGTGACCGAGAAAGAAAACGTTTTTGAGTTTATGGTGGCTGATACCGGTCCCGGGATCCCAGCGGATGAATTGGCCGTGATCTTCGAAAAATTCGGACAGTCAAAGCGTCAAGGTGGTTCTGCCAAGGGCACAGGTTTGGGACTGACCCTTGCGGAGCAATTTGTCAAAATGCATGGCGGGAAGCTTTGGGTAGAAAGCAAACTGGGGGAAGGGTCGAAATTCTTTTTTGCGATCCCCAAATTATCTGTTGAGAGTGTGTTTTTGCAAACGATTGCAGATGCGATCAAGGCAGCCTCTGAAAAGGATCTTAATTTTTGTGTAGCTCTGTTGTCCGTGGAGTTTCTTATGGATTCCATCGCGGACGTTGCACTTGAATTAAAAACAAGTGTCTTGAAAGGTCTCAAGGCAGTCCTGGAGGATAGCTTGCGTCATGGCGGTGATACGGTAGTCCAGGGCGAAAAAGAATTAATGGTGCTTTTGACCAATTGCGACAGAGAAGGAGCTGAGAAAGCCCTCGAAAGATTCATTTTGGTCTTAGCGCACTATTTGGCAAAAAAAGAACTTCAGGATCAGATTCGGTTTATCTTTGTTTCGTGTGCGTATCCCGAAGATGGATTCAGTGAAGATGAATTGCTTGTGAAACTTAGAGAGAGCATTGCTAAATCAAAAAATTTTTAAAACAGGCAATTCGTGACCAAAAGAGATTGGACATAAAAACACGGAATACATGATTGATTGCTTATCGTGCTACTATCCGCAATGAGATCATCAAATACCCGGGAGAAACATTTGAACCAAACGGATCCGCAAAGGCTAGAAGACCAGATCAGACTTACGCCGATGATGGAGCAATATCGTTCCATCAAAAAAACACTCCCATCGGATACGATCCTCTTTTTCCGCTTGGGAGATTTTTATGAGATGTTTTTTGAGGATGCGGTTCGAGCGTCAGATATCCTGAAGATCACCTTGACCGGTCGCGAGGGGGGAGATGCGGGGCGAATCCCTATGTGTGGAATCCCGTATCATGCTTTTCAGGGATATGTACGGATTCTTCTTGAAAATAATCTCAAGGTTGCGATTTGCGAACAAATAGGGGATCCCTCTCAAACTAAAGGTCTTGTGGAACGTAAGATTACACGGATTATCACGCCGGCCACTTATCTGGACGATGAAACGCCCGTTAAAAATTTGCAATATATGGCAGCCGTTGCGACTGATGAGAATATGTCCGTGCTTGCTTACCTCGAACTGAGTACGGGAGAATTTTATGTTCGTGAAATCTCTCCGGGGAGGATTTTCGACGAGTTGACACTTCTAGCTCCGCGGGAAGTGGTAGTTCCCAAAAGCCTAGGGGAAAGACAGGATCTTACAAATTTCATAAAAGAGAACCTTGGGTCGGTTTTAACGGTTTATGAAGAATGGATCTTTGAATATGAAGATTCCATGAGACTTCTTACGGAAATATTCAAACTCGGTTCTTCAAAGGGAATTGCCTTTTTTGAGAATCCTCTGGCGGTGGGTGCTTGTGGGGCCATTCTCTACTATCTGAAAGATCATTTTCATCATGCTCTAGAACATGTCCAAAAGCCGCGTCTTTTCAATGCAAGTCAATTCATGATTCTCGATCGTCAGGCACAAAAAAGTCTGGAGCTTGTAACTTCACTGAGTGGTCGAAAAGATTGTGGGACTCTTTTATCTATTATCGATTGTGCCTTTACCGCGATGGGTTCAAGGAATCTTTATCATTGGCTGACGCATCCGTTATTGGATATCCATGAAATTCACCGACGACAAGACGCGATTACGGAATTGATCAAGGAGAATCAGCATACGGATCACCTTAGCCGGTTGCTAAAGGGCATGAAGGATATGGAACGGACGCTTAGTCGATTGAATTACGGTGTTGCGAATGCAAGGGATCTTGTAAATCTGAGGACTTTTCTGGAACGTGTTCCAGAAATACGCAATACGCTTGCCAGTTTCGACTCCCGATTCATTCATGAATTACAAAAGGAGATTCAGCCTTTTCCGAAGGTGAGTGAATTGGTCGCAAAATCAATCGTGGAAGAACCCCCACTTGGCGTCAAGGACGGCGGGTTGATCCGCGGCCATTTTTCAGAGGAACTTGACAATTTAAGAAATATTTCCGCAAAGGGGAAGCAGTGGATCTTGGAATTTCAGCAACGCGAGATCGAACGCACAGGTATCAAATCGCTCAAAGTAAAATATTCTCAAGTGTTTGGGTATACGCTCGAAATCAGCCGCTCCAACCTGAATGCGGTGCCGGAAAATTATATTCGCAGGCAAACGCTCGCGAATGCGGAACGTTTTATTGTGCCGGAGCTGAAAGAATGGGATGAAAAAATTTCAGGAGCTCAGGACAAGATCAAAAATCTCGAATATCAGATCTTTCTCGAAGTTCGCGACGGTGTGTTGGCGGATTTGATGCCTCTGCAGCATATGGCTAAAGCCGTCGGTATTTTGGATGCCCTGATGGCGCTTGCGCACGTGGCGGTAGAAAAAAAATGGATTCGCCCCGAAGTCAACGAGAACAAACAAATCCTGATCAGGGGCGGGCGGCATCCTGTGGTGGAGAACATGCTGCCTGCCGGTAAGTTTATTGAAAATGATGCACACATGGATTGTGATAAGAATCAGCTGATTATTTTAACGGGTCCCAACATGGCCGGAAAATCTACCTACATCCGACAAATAGGACATATTGTTCTCTTGGCTCAGATGGGATCTTTTATTCCTGCGAAACAGGCATGCCTCGGACTTGTGGACCGGATCTTTACACGTATCGGGGCTTCGGATGATTTAGCGCGCGGCGAAAGCACCTTCATGGTTGAGATGTTGGAAACCTCACATATTCTGCAGGAAGCTACGGACCGGAGTTTGCTTATTCTTGATGAGGTGGGACGCGGGACTTCGACATTTGATGGGGTTAGCATTGCCTGGGCTATCTGTGAATCTCTTGCGCGAGGCGAGGTCCGTCCCAGGACTCTTTTTGCCACACATTATCATGAACTGACTCAATTGGAAGAACATTTTCCCGGGATTAAAAATTACATGATGACTGTAAAAGAAACTTCGGAAGGGATCCTGTTTTTGCGTAAAGTTTCACGCGGGGCTTCCGACAGAAGCTATGGGATCCATGTGGCAGAACTTGCGGGAATTCCTGGCGAAGTCACAAAACGAGCTAAAGAGATTCTTGCCATCCTTGAAAGTGAAAATACGGAAGCTAGTCAAATCATCGAGAATAAAAAGTCTCGAAGCTCAAAGAAAACTTTCGAAAGCGGGCCGACTTTATTTGATGTGGTGATTACTAAACAAAGTGAAGTAGAAGAGGAATTAAAAAAGCTCGATGTGGATCGTTTGACGCCGCTGGAAGCTCTTCAAAAGATCACGGCATGGAAATCGAATCTACAAAAGGAGAAAAAGGGTTCATGATGGGAAAAATCCATGTTCTTTCAGAACAGGTTGCGAATAAGATTGCGGCGGGGGAGGTGATTGAACGGCCGGCTTCCATCGTCAAAGAGCTTATCGAAAACTCTTTGGACGCTGGGGCGGACCACATGGAGATAGTTGTTAAGCACGGTGGCAAAAGTCTCATTCGTGTTGCAGATAACGGTTCCGGGATGGCTGCAGATGATGCGCAGCTTGCGATGCAACGTCATGCCACGAGCAAGATCAACACGGCAGAAGATCTTTTTCAGATAGAGAGTTTTGGCTTCCGAGGTGAAGCCCTTCCGAGCATTGCGGCTGTCTCAAGGTTTAGTCTTCAGACGCGGACGCCGGATGCGGTTTCAGGGACCGAACTTGTGGTCGAAGGTGGAAATCTGGTGAAAGCAAAAGAATGTCCCGTTGCGCAAGGAACGGTGATTGAGGTTCGAGATCTTTTTTTTAACACGCCAGCTCGCAGGAAATTCTTGAAACAAGATTCAACCGAAATGGGGCATATCCTTGATGCGGTAACATCGATCGCATTGGCCAACCTTAAAGTCCGGTTTTTACTGGAGTCAGGCGGAAACAAACTATTGGACCTGTTACCTGTTGATGATTTGTCTGCGAGAGCTCGTGCGATTTTTGGAGATGCCTGGACGGATCAAACCCTGCCGATCCAAAATGAAATTCCGCATATACGGCTTTTCGGACTTATTGGCAAGCCGTCGTTGGCTTCGGGAAACCGGACACAGCAATTCTTTTTTATCAATCGACGTTATGTGAAAGCTTATGGTCTGAGCCATGGTTTGCAGGCGGGATATCACGGTCTGTTAATGCAACATCAATTTCCTGCGGCCGTTCTTTTTCTGGAACTCAACCCGCAATATGTCGACGTCAATGTTCATCCAACCAAACAGCAAGTGCGCCTTTCTCACGAGGTCTTGATCAAATCGTTGATTGAGAAAACGGTGGCTGCAGCGCTTAAGGACCATGGAGATCTTGCCCCCTCGTTTGAATCAAAGGGCGGACGATTGGAGGTACCTTTATCCTCTTCAGGCTACCAGGAGCCGAAGTTTTCTTTCGAAGAAGTTACCGCGATGCCGTCGATGCCGGCCAAGATCTCAGAAACTACGGTAGACGAACCAATCCCCGCAGATGCCACCACATTTCAAGCCATCAAGATCGGAAAAGGCCCGAAAATCATAAGGATTCTCGGGCAGATCCAGAGAACCTTTATCCTTGCCGAAACTGAAGACGGTTATATTATTGTGGATCAGCATGCAGCTCATGAAAGGGTCATGTTCGAGAGTCTCATGAGGAATTTCCAATCGGATCGTCCGGCGGTTCAAGGCCTCTTGATGGAGGAAATCGTTGAACTCCACTCGAGACAGGTTGAGATTTTGAAAAAACATCTTACCGTTTTAAATAAGATCGGTTTTGAAGTGGAGCTTTTCGGTGAAAAAGTTTTTGTGGTTCGAGGGATCCCTTCTGTTCTTAAAGAGGAAAATCCTGTTGTGGTGATCAAGCAATTTGTCGATGAACTGGAAACGGGTAAAGCGCAGACAAATCTTCAGGGATATCAAGAAGATATTGCGGCCCTCATCGCTTGCAAGCGTAAGTCTGTGAAAGCTTACGATGCCCTTACCTTGTTGGGCATGCAGAGTTTGTTGGAACAGCTGTCTCGGTGCGAAAATCCGTTTAACTGCCCGCATGGGCGGCCGAGTTTTATCAAATATTCATTATTAGACCTTGAAAAACAATTTAAAAGAAAATAAACGGGAAGAGATCTATGGCGAGAATTCTTGTTGCGGATGATAATCAGGATATTGCGATGCTTGTAATAGACCGCTTAAGCATCGAAGGGCACCAACTCGAATGGGTTGCTTCCGGAGATGCGGCATTTGAAAAGTTGAAAAAAGAATCTTATGACCTGGCGATTTTGGATATTTTAATGCCCGGCCGTGATGGTGTTTCGTTGTGCTACATCATCAAACATAGCGAGAATGTTAAAAAAATCCCCGTACTGCTTATGAGCGCTTATTCACAGGACGCGGAGGATTTGAAGAGAAGTAATGCGGATGCATTTCTTTCAAAACCCTTTGTTCTTTCACAATTGGTTTCGACAGTAAATCGTCTTCTTCAGCTTTAGCATAAGCGGTTAGTTTTTCCTTAGAAGTCTTTTTAGAATGCTTTTCCTGTTTCATAAATCATTGAAGCTTTTTTATTTCTCAACCAAAATAGGTTTTAGAAAGCAGTATGATCATTCTTAAACAGGGGGACATCACTGAAGAAGATGTAGCTGTGATTGTCAATGCAGCGAATTCAGGTCTGCGAGGTGGTGGCGGAGTGGATGGTGCCATTCACCGCGCAGCAGGTCCTGCGGTGATGGAGGAATGTCAAAAAATCGGGCACTGTGCAACGGGCGAAGCTGTGATGACTCAAGCCGGAAATCTGAAGGCAAAAAAAATCGTTCACACGGTCGGACCGGTGTGGTACGGCGGGAACAGGCATGAACCTGAGTTGTTGCGGAGCGCCTATAGGAACAGTTTTATATTGGCCAGGAATGGTTGTTTTCGGACGATCGCATTTCCTGCAATCAGCACGGGTATTTACGGTTATCCTAAGAAAGAAGGTGCGAGGATCGCGATTAAGACGGGAATTGAATTTGAACGGGATTTCGAAGAAATCCGCTATATTTGTTTTTCTGCGGAGGATTTAAAAATCTATCAAGATATTTTTAAAAAAGAGCGGGCTACATAAATATTTTTTTATCATAACTTGTTGCAAAAAGTCTTAAGGAGAATGGTATGCGGATATTAATCGTCGAAGATGAAAAGAAGATGGCGAGTTTTTTGGAACGTGGCCTTAAGGAAGAGGGCTACACGGTAGATATTGTCTATGATGGCGAAACAGGTTGGGAATGTGCCATGACCAACGAATATGATCTTTTGATTCTGGATTGGATGCTTCCCAAAATGAGCGGTGTGGAGCTTTGCGGCAAGCTCCGCAATGAGGGAAAGACCGTGTCCGTGCTTATTCTGACCGCAAAAGATTCCGTCGAAGATAAAATTATGGGGTTGGATCAAGGAGCGGATGATTATTTGACCAAACCGTTCAGTTTTGAGGAATTGCTGGCTCGGGTGAGAGCCCTTTCTCGCCGTCCGGCGCACTTGCAGGATAAGACCGTTCTTCAGAATCTGGATTTAAAGATGGATCTTATTAAACGGATGGTTTTTGTCGGGGAAGAAGAAATTTCTCTTTCGCAAAAGGAATTTGCCCTTCTCGAATTTCTGATGCGGCATGCCGGAGAAGTGGTTTCTCGAACAGCTATCGCTGAGCATGTATGGGATCTTCATTTTGATCCCATGAGTAACACGATTGATGTCTATATCAATTTTCTTAGAAAGAAAATAGCGGAAAAGAATGCGAAAAGCAAAATAGAAACCGTTCGCGGAACCGGTTACCGGCTTGCCAATCAATGATCCAATCGCGTTCCTTCAAGTTTCGTTTAACGCTCTGGTATGCATTTATGTTGACCGTCTTTCTCGGCGGTTTTGCTTTCTTGATGTACACGGAGCTTTCGAGAGTCTTGTACCGTGATGTTCAGCGGAGTATGTACGAGGAATCCAGGAATATCGAAGATGGCCTTCGGGCTTATTTTCAGGAAACAAAAAATCCTAAATTTTTAATTCCACCCAAGATTGAAAAAGGATCTATAGTTTCTTCTCCCGATTATAAAAAAGTTCTATTCAATGCCGTTCGTGACTGGGAAAAGCAGCAACGCCGGATTGATCATAGTCTTTTTTTAGTCCGTATTTTGGGTCTTGATCATTCGATTATTGTATCCAATCGCGCAGGATGGGAGCGGGAAGTCATTTTCCCCAATTATGAACGGGATTCCGTTTTTATGGAAAAAGGGCACTCGTATCAGACTATTTACTTTAAAAAAAGTCCTATTCGGCTTTATTATCATTTAGTTAAGATCTACGATCGCCCGTTTCTGATCATTCAGATCGCAAAGCCTCTTTATGAAATCGAAAAGACTTTAGGTCGTTTGATTATCATCATTATGGTCATTATTCCTATGGGAGTTGCGTTAGCATGTTTTGCCGGATGGTTTCTGGCAAAGCGCTTTTTAAATCCTGTCGAAAGAATGATCCAACAAGCCCGAAAGATTACGGCGGCATATCTCAAGAACAGGCTTCCCCGGACTTTCACTCACGATGAATTAGATCGATTGGCTGAAACCTTGAATGAAATGATCGACCGATTGGAAGCTTCCACTCGGGCGGTCCAGGATTTTAGCTCAAACGTTTCTCATGAGTTTAAAACGCCGCTTGCCATTATTCGTGGGGAAATCGATCTGGCGCTTCGTCGGGAACGTTCTCCCGAAGATCTTCAAAAAACCATCGGAATTATCAGTGAAGAAGTCGATGGGCTCATTCGTTTGGTGGATGATCTCATGTTTCTTGTTCGTAACGATGCAAAACAAATACAGCTTCAAAAAAAGAATATTTCTCTCGCTCCTATTCTGGAACAAGTTCTGAAACTTTATCGAGAGCGGGCTCATAAAGAGGGGATTGAAATGGTTTTGGAAGTTTCAAAGGATGGGGAGGTTTTAGGCGATGAGATTTATTTAAAGCGACTCTTTACCAATCTTTTGGATAATGCCATTAAATTTTCAAATAGGAACAGTCGGGTTTCTGCGCGCATTTTGGCTGAAAGTGAATATGCGGTTGTTGAGATAGAGGATTCAGGTATCGGTATAGATCCAGAGACATTGGCGAATATCGGGAAGCGTTTCTATCGTGCAGATCAGGCGCGTTCAAAGGAAGGTGCTGGTTTAGGCTTTAGTATCGTTAAGGCTATATGCGATGCGCATCAGGGAATTTTATTAATCGAAAGTGCTGCAGGCAAAGGTACTAAGGTTACCCTCAAGCTTCCGCTTTTAGGTTTTTAGAATTCCTCCTCTAGACTATTAGACGGTAAAAAATAAATTATAAATTAAAACTATTTAATCTTATTTTAATGCTTCTTTAATGATTTCCCTGCTAGCATATGATCAAATAAAGACATATTTAAATAACAAAATTGAAAAGTTAATATTTTTAAAAAGGATTAAAAAAATGGAAATAAGCACGCAGCTTCTAAAACCATTTATAGAAAAGATAGAAACTGATTGGCAGGATCTTTATCGAGAAATTTGCGGAAATGAAAGTGAAGAAGCGACTGCAATGAAGCCGTCCATTGAACAACGGATGCGTCAACTTGAAAAATTCCGTACGTCAGCGATGTATTATGAGCAAGATGGAACCGGTTTGAAGGAGTTTCCGAATCTTCGGGAAGCACTTCGTTTTTTGAAGCTTGATTTGAGAACAACCCGGCGCAAATGGCGCCGTCACCTTGTGTCAAAAATTCGAACACAAAAGCGGCAAGAGCGGGCTAATTATGAAACATCCCTTATTGCGTGAAAAGCATATTATTCCAGAGTTGGATGCTAGCAATTGCGAATTGGCTCTAAAAAAAATGATTGATTCATTGCCGGACTTAGCCTTGAAAGGAATTAATAGACAAAAGATATTGAAATTGCTTTTATTGCGTGAACAAATCGGAACTACGGCCATTGGACAGGGTATTGCGCTGCCTCATTGCTTTTCAACGGATATTACATCTCCGATCGTTGCTTTTGGGATCAGCCCGGAGGGTATTGCGTATCCGTCACTTGACGGAATGCCTGTTTATTTCATTTTTATGCTCATCTTGCCAGCGACTGACGAAGCGGAGCAAATGAAGCGTCAGATTTTGCAGAATATTAAATGGTTTCTCTGTGATCGGTATTTACAAGAACGCTTGCGACTGGCACGTACAGCAACGGAGGTTTATCAGTTACTTGTTCCGGATTTTCAGCACGAGTTAGTTGGCGGAAATTTAATGGCTTGATAGATTTTTTAGCATAGCAAAGCGCCCTGGTCTAAGAACGGTTGAAAGGCGGGGGGTCTAACAACTGGACTGGCCAGGGCATTTGTTTTGTGTATCCTTCAAGAAGCATTTTTCCTAGAAATAAATTTCAAAGCTGTCTTTTTTGAGAGATTTATTTTTTGGGAGAAAGATAATGTCTGCATACACCTTTAAAATTTTCGGGAGCGAGCCTTCTTTTTTTTAAAAAAGGCAGTTCTTTGAAAAAAAGGTGCTAAAAGAAGATAAAAAATAATTTTTCTTCCTTGCTTTCCTCATTGAAAATTGTAAGATAAGACAGTTTTATTTTTTTAAGCGAGTTGCACTTTAAAAAGTCGGACCCAAGTGGGAGCTTGGCAATTTCAGGATTGAAATAATATCGTTTTAATAATTAGCCTATCATTTCCTGTGATTTTCTAGTTTCCCACCTATAGGGTTTGCCGTTTCTCATCAGCGGGATTTACTAAAATGCCATTTCTGATGCGCGAAGCCATTCAGGTCCGTTTAAATAAGCGCGTTAACGATATCGAGAATGGTTATCGCCAAAATGTCGGTATTATCGGTTCCTCGGGTGTCGGCAAAAGCAAACTCCTGTGCGAATTTTTTCAATCCATCTCTCGCAACCCAAAAGTACTACCTGTTTATGTCAAGACAAAGACCATTGATGGCCGTCAATTGATGCAGCAATGGATGGGCGCTGTGTTGAGCGCCGTTTTGCTTGACCGTACTCTCAACATTCCAAAGACGCTTAGTGGGTTATTGCGTGACGCCGAAAATCTAATCCCGGAAACAATTGCAGCGGTCAAACATCTTCAAAAACTTATTCGGCAGGAAAAAAATGCATTGGCCGTTCGCGAGCTTTTCATGTTGAGCGGGACTCTTGCGCGTGAAACCGGAAAAAAAGTCATCTTGATGTTCGACGAATTCCAAGCTCTCGAGAAACTCCCGATTCCCGATCCCTTCTTATTGCTTGGAAAGCAAATGATGCTTGATAAGGATGTTTTATATGTGGTGACGAGTTCTTCTGTGGACCGGGCTCGTGAAATTTTTAGAGATAAACTTTCACTTCTTTTCGGGAACTTTGAAGTCATCGAGCTTGCGCCTTTTGGTTTTATGGAAATGGATCAGTATTTGGCAGCACGTATGCCGGCGCACCGGTGGCCGCAGGAACTTAAGAGATTCCTTTTTCATATGACGGATGGTGAGCCGCTTTACCTGGACCTTCTGATTCATCGTCTTGAGCATTATGAGGTTCGAGAGTTTCCTCAAAATGTGAGTTCAACGCTATTGCTCGATGTCTTTTGCCAAGAACTTTTCGATCGCCATGGCAGGATTGCCCTCTTGTTTGAAAAACGATTGGCACAATGTGCCTACATCGCCAAAAATAGCGGACCCTATATTCGTGCCCTCTTGGCTTTAAGCCATGGTCGGCACAAACTGATCCCTATAGCTGCTTTTATCGAAGAAACCGTGGCAGAAACCCAAAAAATTCTGAAACACTTGGTTCAAGATGGTTTGGTTGTGAAAAGTGGTTCTTTTTATCATAATCCGGATTTTCTTTTTCGTTTTTGGCTCAAGGAAGTGCTTCAAAAAAGGTATGACCATTATCTACCCGAAGAAAGAATCCTTTGGAAACATCTTTTTGATGAACTGAACCGGAATCTCGATCTTTGCGCGAGAATGACTGATGAGGATCTTGGAAAGTGCATTGAGAATCTCCTTAATGAATTCCGAAATGATGTTGTGGAAATCGATCATAAAAAAATGCAATGCCCACAATTTTCCGAACTTGTTTTGCTTCGCCCTCTGCCGCATTCAATGGGTGCCCTGATGGGGCGTTGTTCAAAAGGGCGATGGCTTTTCTACTTTAGCCCGGAGATGATCGGCGAGTCAGAATGTGAGCTTGTTGTGGGAGATGCTAAGCACTCACGTAAAATCTCGAAAAAATTTTTAATTGCGTTAGGCGGTATTGACGAAAATGCGAAACTTCTTGCTCAGGAAGCGAAAATGCAACTATGGGATTTGCGGTACCTGAATGAGTTGCTGGATCTTTACGATCTTCCGAAAATTATTTTAACAGCCAATAAAGGAAACAATGAAACTAACGAGACCCATGAATCTGATGTGGGCGCCATGGCGCAAAGCCTATCTGCGTTCGAATCCCGGTAAACGTTCCGGTTGTCTTTTTTGTTCCCTCATGAAGGAAAAAAAAGATAAAAAAAATCTTATCCTTTTCAGGTCTTTACATTATGTCGTTATCCTCAATCGTTTCCCCTATAATAATGGACATCTCATGGTTGTGCCTAAGCGGCACATCGCGTGCCTCTCCCGGTTGAATATTCAGGAGAAAAAAGAATTTTTTGATGTGTTGGAACAAGTCCAGCAAGCGCTGCAGAAAGCGATGAAACCACAGGGATTTAACTTGGGGATGAATATTGCGGATGTGGCTGGAGCGGGAATCCCGGATCACTTGCATTGGCATATTGTTCCGCGTTGGAAGGGGGATGTGAATTTTATGCCTGTTTTAGCAGATACAAAGGTTATTTCCGAATCACTTGAGTCTGCCTATGAAGTATTGCGTAACGTGCTTTATCCCAAAAAAGTTTTTAAACCTAAAAACTGAGATCCACGATGACCTCGGCTGAAATTGCTTTTAAGAATGTGATAAAGCAGAATTCCAAAAAGCAGTTAACGCCTCTTGAGCGCTTTTTGTTGCCCAATCCTCAATGGCGCGAGGGGTATGAATGTTTCTTGGCTCTTTTTGGTAAGCCGATCGGATGGATCGTGCTTTGTGGAGAGCGAACCAAACATCAGGTTATCCGTTTAGATCGTCGTCAGAACTGCCTTTTTTTCTCCCAATCCGGCGAGCACCAGCGTGAGTGCGAAGCCTTTATTACCAAATTCACGGACCAGCTTGTGCATAATGAAGAAACCTCGGAAAAACTGCCCCTGTGCTATCGCTGCGCATTCGGGAAAAGCTGCATTGTGTTTCCTTTGAGGTACTTAGGTGCTTTAAAAGGATTTCTCGTTTTTTGTTGCGTGAAGCGATCTGAGAAAGAAATTCGTCAGCTGATAGCACCGTTCTATTTTTTTCTTGCAAGCCAGGTGGAACTTGCTTTCAAGAATTTCGAGTTGAATAACTTTTATGAAACCGTACACCCGCGCGCTCTTGCGTTATCAACAATGCATTCCGTTCATCGTGTGATTAGCTCGTCGTTGCGGCTGAAGGAACTTCTTCCTCGCATCGGTCGCTTAAGCGCACAGATCTTAAAAGCCAATGGATGTTCGATTATGCTGACGGACCCGCAGAGGCAATATTTGGTTCCTTTTTTTTCGTTTGGAACTCATCCCAAATTTATTCATAAACAGCGTGTTCGTATTAGCCGTGGGTTTGAAGGGCGCATTGCGGAAACCGGAGAATTTTGCCTGCAGAATCGTTATATCGCCGTGCCTTTTATCGAGGATGATGTGGTTGGCGTCATGACTTTGTGGGGAAAGGCCGACGGACAATTTTTCTCACGAACTGATTTGGAAATCCTCAAATCACTTTCCGAACAGGCGGTGGTTGCGATTAAAAATGCCCAGCTTTTTGAACAGACGGAAGAATTAACGCTAGGCAGTATCAAGACGATTAACGAACTTTTGGAGCGACATTTTGGCGGTGAGCGGAGCCATTTGGAAGTGGTGGGAGAAGTTGCCGTGGAGGTGGGTAAATGTTTGGAACTTTCCGGGCAGGAATTGGTTCATGTCGAGCGTGCGATTCTACTTTTAGATACAGGCCAGTTGGCGCTTACGGACAGGACATGGCAAAAAAAGAGCCAATTGACTCAAAAAGAGCTTGAGGAAGTTCGGAGTATTCCCATTCGCGGTGCGAATCTTCTTCGATCGATTACTTCTTTAAAGCCAGTCATTCCGATTATCATGCACCGACATGAACGCTATGATGGGAAAGGATATCCTCAGGGGTTAAAAGGGGAGGAAATTCCGATTGGCGCGCGCATTGTTTCTGTGGTTGATTCTTTTATGGCGATGATCTCCAAGCGGCACTACAAACAGCAGCTTTCGGCCAAAGAAGCGCTCGATGAAATTGTGAAATATAAAGGAGCCCAGTTTGACCCACGGGTGGTGGATGCTTTTTTAAAAGTCATGAAGGATCGGAATCTTCAGGAAAAAGTCATGCGAAGCATCAAAACCGATTCAACCATGACGAATGTTAGAAATGGAGGAAACTAAAAGTGGCAAAAATAAAGATTGATATTAAAAAGCCTCAATACTTGATTGCAAAAGAGACGAAGGAAGCGACGGAAAAGAGAATGAATTATGCAAATAAATTGCCATTCTTCTTCCGGATGTTGTTAGTTTCTTCTTACCTTCTTTCGTGTATTGCGATTTGGTATGTCTATCAAAAATTTAATATGCCTTCATAGGCCCGACTTATTTCAATGATCGATTCTGGATTGTTCCCTATGCCGTGGAGCAGAGTATTTTGGGTGGTTCTCGGGATTTTTTTTTGCGGATGCGCGAGCGATAATGAATCAAGTTTGCTTCCCTTGACTCGTCAGCAGGGCGCGACGATCGAGAGCCTTCAGACGGAAGTGACGAGGTTGAATCAAGAACTCGAAGATACAGCTGATTCACGAGAAACTCTGGAGTCGATCAAGTCCGAGCTTGGAAAGGTGCTTGCGGATGAGATTTTAAAAGAGAAAGTGCTTGTTTTTTCAGAACGGCGAGGGCTTGTCGTGACCGTTTTCGACCAGGCACTTTTTGATCCTGAAGAAACACGTTTGTTGCCTGCCGGAGAAGAAATTTTGGACAAGCTCTCTAAATTTCTTTCGAGTCAACTTTCTGAAAATAAAATTCGTGTAGAAGGTCATACCGATAACCAGCCGGTTGAAGGCAATCAAGGGATCAGTAATTGGGAATATTCTGTAGGGCGCGCTACGGCAGTGCTTCATTATTTTTTGAATTTGAAGGGGCTAGCCCCGGAACGTTTCAGCATTTCAGGGTATGGGGAATATGTCCCCCTAGTGACGAATGACACGGCAGAGGGGCGCGCACGAAACAGGCGTGTTGAGATTGTAATTTCTCCTTCGAAAATAACGGGGATACGTCATTGAATTATGGAAATGCGTATTAAAGAGTTTTTTAAAAAAATATTTTTTTTCATAGTTTTCATTGTTATTTTGAGTGTGCTTTCTTTGGGATTCAATTTTTGGGTTTATACAGAGATTCAAAAGCGGATGAAGGTCCGTATGATGGGAACGTATGTTCCGGCCTTATTGACACCTTCCTTTGAGCTGCGGAATGGAAATTTTGTTTGGGAAAGCAAGTTTCAGTTGGTGAAAGGGGATCTTAAGGTCACTTTTGATCCTTTGACCATGATCACACATCGGGGTATTCGCATTATTGTGACAAATCGAGGTGCCAAAATCCGGTTTCTTGGAGATTGGGCCTTGCAAGAAGGGATTGAAGATGCCGTGGTTGATTCCCTGAATGCGGACATTCTGTTAGGGCGTCATGGTCTTTCGGGTATTAACGACATCGAAGTGCAGTCGCAAAGTTTTCAATTTTCTTTAAAAAATGCCGATAAAAAAGTAAGCAAAAAACCCTAGAGGTCTTTTCAATTTATGCGTAAACGGCTTGATGATTTATTTAGAGGCATTCCTGCCCTTGAGAAATATCATTGGGACCCTAAACGGATTTTCAATAAAATCACTTCTGATTCTCGAGCGATTGAACCAGGGGATATTTTTGTAGCTTGTCCGGGAACACGTATGGACGGGCATGATTTTCTCGGTCAGGCAATTTATGCAAAAGCATCCGTTGTTGTTTTTGAGAAAGAGCCGGAAGTTACATTGCCGCCGCATGTGATCGGTGTTCGTGTTCGTGACTCCAGGGCCGCGGTGGCAGGTTTGCTTAATCGTTACTATGATTGTCCGGATCAAAAAATTAAATTGATCGGCATGACCGGCACCAATGGGAAAACAACTTCGACTTATCTCTTACATCGTCTTTTGAACGAACGGGTTCCTACGGCTTACCTTGGAACCTTGTGGTACGAACTTCCGTCTGGAAAACTTCCATCACTCAATACAACGCCAGGGCCCGAAGTGCTGATTCCTATGCTCCATCAAATGCAGCAGGAAGGTGTTAAGTATTGCATTATGGAGGTGTCATCGCATGCCATCAGTCAAAAACGCGTTTATGGTCTGGAATTCGAACTTGGTGTTTTTACACAACTAACGCAGGATCATTTGGATTATCATCACAGCATGGAGCACTATTTCCAGACGAAGAGAAGTTTTTTTGCCGGGGCACCCGCGCCTCGAAGAATGCTTTTCAATAAAGATTGTATTTACGGTAGACGGTTGATCGAGGAATGGCCGACAGCGAGCACCTTCAGCGTTTTAACGGAGGCGGATTATTATGTCAAAAATCTGAAAATGAATTTTCAAGGAAGCAGTTTTCATATCCGTTATCACGATCAGGAAATGCCCTTCCAGATCCGTTTGCCGATGCGCTATAACGTTGCGAATGCGATGGTGATTTTAAGTGCGATTGATATGCTGGGTTTTGATTTAAAAGATTTTCGTGGGGCCTTGCAGGAAATTCCCACAATTCCTGGTCGCATGGAAAGAATTGGAACCGGCCACGATTTTACGGTTTTTGTGGATTACGCGCATACGCCGGACGCTTTTCAGCAAGTGCTTCATGATGCAAGGCAGATGGAGCCGAAAAAGATTATTACGGTATTTGGCTGTGGGGGGGATCGTGACCGCGGCAAAAGGCCTCTGATGACCCGTACCGCCTGCTGCTACTCCGATGTGGTGATCCTTACCTCGGATAATCCTCGATCGGAAGATCCGGAAGATATTTTTCGGGACATGCGGAAAGGACTGCCGCATCCTTTGCCTTCTCCTGGGAGTGTTTTTGAGATCCAGGACAGGCAAGAAGCTATTGAGAAAGCTATTTCCCTGGCGAAATCTGGCGATGTAGTTTTTGTGCTTGGAAAAGGCCATGAAGATTATCAGATTCTTGGCGATGGAAAAATCCCTTTCAGCGATCGCGAAGTTGTTGAAGTTGCTTTAAAAAGACGCAGCCGTGTTTTCTTATCTTGAAGCAAAACGTTTGCTTCGTTGCCCCATTGAATTTTTGAACGAGTCACTGACCATCCGCAGTCTGTCCATTGATACCCGCACGCTCTGTCCGGGAGATCTTTTTGTTGCACTACAGGGGGAACGTAGCGATGGGCATGAGTTTTTAGCTTCCGCGTTCGAAAAAGGCGCTTCGGGCGCTCTTTTGGATATTCGGCGCAAAGATGAACTATTGGCGCATGCTCGAAACAACAAAATGAAAATTAAAAATTTGATTTTTGTCCAAGATGCTCAAGCTTCCATGGCATTGCTCGCGACTGAATACCGCAAAAAGCTTAGTGTCAGGGTAATCGGGATTACGGGGAGCGTGGGGAAGACTACCACAAAGGAATTTCTTTATTACCTTTTGCGCCAGAAATTCAGCACCTTAGCAACGACGGGAAACTTGAACAATCATTTGGGTGTTCCGATTATGCTTTCGCGTCTTGAAGCTTCGCATGATTTTTGTGTGATGGAAATGGGGGCAAGCCATCTCCAAGAAATCCGCTATCTTGCAGGGCTCGCGGCTCCCTTGGGGGGTATCTTGACACCTATTGGACCGGCGCATCTTGCCGGATTTGGATCTTTGGAAAACGTTTATGAGGCAAAACTGGAGCTTGTGGATTCTTTGCCTCCCAAAGGGCCTCTTGTGGTGCCGGACAATGATGAGCGTTTGCTGCACAAGCTCCAACAAAAAAAAAGGCGAGCTGTGACGGTTGGATTTTCAGACTGTGCCGAATATAAAATTACCGATGTCCACGCAAAGGATGAAGAAGTTTTTTTTCGGCTATGTGAACGGGGTCCTTTTTCTTTTTCGGGCCAAGCTCCTTTTCTTGCGCTGAATGCGGGGCTTGCTATTGCCATGGCGCTAAGTCTCGGGTTTTCTTGGGAAGAATTGCCGCTTCAATGGAAGGATGTTGGCTTTGCATCGGGCAGATTTCGTGAGACAATACTTTCTAATGGAGTCAGGATTATTGACGATAGCTATAATGCGAACCCGGTATCCTTTCAGAATGCACTTTCCGCATTTCAACTGTTGCCTAGAACGGGAAAAAAAATAATTGTTTTTGCGGATATGCTGGAATTGGGACCGGAAGAAAACCGCTTTCATCAGGAACTTGGTCAAAGGATAGCGGTCTCAGCCGTTGATATTGCGTTGGCATTCGGGAAGAGAACGCAAATAAGTGTTGAAGCAATTAGGAGCTTGGGTTCTGGTTGCGACGCGTCACACTTTGAAAGTCCCGAGGAGATTTTGGACGTTTTGAAAAAGGTTTTGAGACCCGGGGACAGGGTGCTTTTTAAGGGGTCGCGTAGCATGCATGTGGAAAAAATCTTGGAAGGGGTTCGCGCTTTCCCCCTTTTTTTATAAACCTGTTTTCTTAAAGATCTATATAAAATCATAATAAAAAATGCTTTATTTCTTACATCACTTCACAGACTTTTCAATCGTCTTCAATATTTTCCGTTACATCACATTCCGTTCGGCAGGGGCAAGTATCACAGCTTTTTTCCTTTGCCTTTGGCTTGGACCTCCCTGCATTGCCTGGCTCAAAAAGTTTCGTGCTGTCACGGACCAGGAGCGAGCCTATGCGGAATCCATCCATGAGCATTTCAAGCACAAAAAAGAAATTCCCATGATGGGTGGGATTTTGATTGTCGCGAGTGTTGTTGCCTCCACACTTCTTTGGGGAAATCTTCAGAACCGTTTTGTTTGGATGATGATCTTTGTGATGCTCTGGTTTGGATTAGTTGGTTTTTTCGATGATTGGTTAAAGATGCGCTCTAAAAGCTCGAATGGTCTAAGCTCTCTTACGAAAATTCTCGGGCAAATTCTGATGGGGTTCGCGATAGGCGTCTATCTTTATCTTGATCCTCATTTTGACAAATGGCTCTATATGCCGCTTTTAAAAAAGGGCGTTGTTTATCTCGGACTTTTTTTTATTCCCTTTGTTATCCTGGTACTGACCGGGACTTCCAATGCCCTGAATCTGACGGATGGACTTGATGGGCTTGCGATTGGATGCACGATGTTTGCAACAACTACCTTTGCGTTAATTACCTATGTGACCGGACACGCGGATTTTGCACAGTATTTAGCTATTCCGTTTGTGCCTGAGGCCGGCGAAGTGACGGTTTTTTGTGCGGCGCTTGCCGGTGCGAGTGCGGGTTTCCTTTGGTTTAATTCTTACCCTGCCGAAGTTTTTATGGGGGATACAGGATCTCTTTCGCTGGGCGGGGCCCTAGGAGCTATCGCCGTTTTGACTAAAAAAGAAATTGTCCTTATTATTGTGGGCGGTATTTTTGTCTGGGAAGCCATTTCTGTCATTCTGCAGGTGCTAAGCTTCAAGCTTACCAAAAAAAGGATTTTCCTGATGTCTCCTTTCCATCATCACCTTCAAAGGAAAGGTTGGGCAGAATCCAAAATTACGGTACGGTTGTGGATTATTGCGTTTGTTTTGGCCATTATCGGTCTCAGTACGTTAAAGGTGCGTTGATATGCAAAAAGAGAAGGCTCATAAAGTTGCGGTGCTTGGGCTGCGTGATACGGGTTACTTGAGCGCCCTTTTTCTTCACGAAAAAGGATATCAGGTTTTCGCTTCGGATCTGGCGAATGAGGAAGGAGTTCTCAAAAATGTTGTCAAGCTCCAGGAAAAAGGGATTGCCGCGGAATGTGGGCAGCATTCCTTTGAAAGAATCCTTGGTGCCGATTGGGCCTTGATTTCTCCCGGCATTCCGCCGCGATCCCAAGTCTATCAAGCGTTTAAAGCTGCTGGGAAACCGATCTACAGCGAGATAGAAGTTGCCAGTTGGTTTTCCCCTGCAAAAACGGTTGTGGCAGTGACGGGTTCCTGCGGAAAAACGACGATATCTACCATGATTTCGCGTATGCTTGAAGCAAGCGGCAGAAAAACAGTTCTTTGCGGGAATATCGGAAATCCTTGGATCGGAGAAATCTCAAGGATGAATCCAGATACGAATGTGGTACTCGAATTGAGTTCGTTCCAGCTGATGCATTGTACCAGTTTCGCTCCCACCGTCGGACTGCTTCTGAATATCCATCCGAACCATCAGGATTGGCACGCAGATATGGCCGAATACATTCAAGCCAAACTGAACCTGTTCCGTTTTATGAAATCGGAAAATGTAATGATTTGCCGCAAAAGCGATCAATCGAGATTTTTTCAGATTTTTCCAACCAAAGCTCAGCGCGTTTATTTTGACGCGGATTCTTCGGTAAACCCGAACGAGGCTGCTTTGTCTTGTGTGGGAGAGGTGCTGGGCTGTCGCCGGGAAGTTGTTCGCCAGGAGTTGCAAAATTTTCAGGGGCTTGAACACAGGCTTGAAAAATTTAAGATGTGGAATAACATAAGTTTCGTCAACGATTCAAAATCGACGACGCCTGCTTCGCTTCTTTGGGCTCTTGAAAAATATCCGGATCGACGTGTCGTGCTTATTGCTGGAGGCAAGGCCAAGAGCAAGGATTTCGGAGATCTGAAGCCGATGATTCGACAGAAGGTTAAATGTGCTGTTTTGATTGGTGAGGCAAGGTCTATGATCAGACAATTTTGGGAAGGTGCGACAAAAATTGAAGAGGCCGTCGATTTCGAAAAAGCTTGCTCCATATCCATCGATTGCGCTGTGCCCGGGGATACGGTCTTACTGTCGCCCGCGTGTGCAAGTTTTGATATGTTCAAGAGTTATCAGGATCGAGGCAGGCTTTTCAAATTAAATATTCAGAAGGGAATTGAGACGCGGCAACAAGCAGAAGTGCATCGTTAAAACGATGACCGATTGCCAATCTCGAATAAAAAAATACGGCTATGTCTAAAGAAGCGCGCTTATTATTTATCGTTACTTATCTCCTGGTTGGTCTTGGTGCCGTTATGATCTATAGTTCCAGTGCGGCTCTGGCGCATGACTGGCATGGTAATGCGCAGTATTTCCTTATCCGGCAGGTTTTTTTTATTCTCCTTGGAACGGTGGGTTTTTTTGCTGCGGCATCCGCACCTCTTCGATTTTACAAGAATTTTGCGCGCGCGTTCATGCTACTAGCAATTTTTTTGTTAATAACGGTGTATTTACCCGTCATCGGCCATTCGGCGGGGGGTGCACGCCGTTGGATTCATATTGGAAGTTTTCAGTTTCAGCCGGTAGAGTTTGCAAAGTTGGCATGTTGTATCTATCTGGCAGACTATTTGGGGCGAAAAATCGCATGGGTTCAAAAGGGAGGGATACTTGTTTTTTTGCCGCCGATGATTCTTTTTGGGATTGTATGCATCCTGACACTCTTGGAACCGGATCTAGGATCGGTTGCTTTTATTGTGATGATGACGTCGATCATTTTTTTTGTGGCCGGAATTCAACTGCGATACATTCTGGGAGCGGTCTTGCTATTTCTTCCGGCGCTTTACTTTCTGATCATTCGCGTGCCTTATCGTTTAAGCCGTCTTGAAGCCTACCTTAATCCCTGGGAAGACCCTCAGGGATCAGGCTTTCAGATTATCCAATCTTTTCTGGCGTTTGCGTCCGGAGGGTTGCATGGAGTCGGGCTGGGCCAAAGCACGCAGAAGCTTTTCTATTTGCCTTCCAGCCATAACGATTTTATTTTAGCGGTGATCGGCGAGGAGCTTGGTTTGATCGGGATTGCGGTTGTGATCGTTCTCTATCTTCTTTTTTTTCTGTGCTGCATTCGTATGAGTCAAAAAGCAAATCAGGCATTCGAAAAACTTCTGATTACTTCACTGATGCTTCTCATTATTCTTCAAACAGTGATTCATATGATGGTGGCCACGGGACTTGTGCCAACCAAGGGATTACCGCTGCCCTTCATCAGCTATGGCGGCAGTTCCATTGTCGTGAATCTTGTCGCTGTGGGTATCTTGATGGCGGTGGATCGTCGCAAACAGCATAGTGTGTGAGATATGCCATCCTGCTGTTCCAGCCAAGATGCTTTTCCGAAAAAAAATTCTGGAAATTTGTTTCGCCTTGTCGTTTACGCGGGGCCTACGGGCGGTCATCTTTTTCCTGCCCAGTCTTTTAGCGAAGGTTTCCGAAAACAGTTTCCGCATTCCCGAATTGATCTTGTGACGAGTTTTCGCGGCAAAGGATTAGTAGCATCGATGCCGACGGGAATTTTTCAATCGGTTTATTATCTTCCGGAATTCGGCTTGCCGGGAGGACTTTCTTGGCAGGCATTGAAGCCCTTTTTTATGGTGCCGTATTTGTTTTTTCGATCCTTTTTTCTCTTCAGGAAAATTAAACCCCATCTTTGTGTCGGTTTCGGGAGTTTTGTCGCCTATCCGGGGATGATGATGGCGCATTGGCTCGGGATTCCGACGCTGATTCATGAGCAGAACATGATCCCGGGGAAAGCCACGCAGTGGCTTGCTCCCCATGTGGATGTTGTGGCTGAAAGTTTTGAGCGAACAAAATTTTCGAAGAAAATCAAAAAAACTTTTACTGTCGGACTGCCGCTGAGGTCACAGATCATCAATGCGCAGAAAAATTCTTGCTCTGGAAGCCTGTCGCGGTCTTTTACGGTTTTGGTGATGGGGGGATCTCAGGGTTCCCGAGGGTTGAACACAATTGTCACAGATGTTTTTGAAAAATTATCCCATGAAGAAAGGGCTAAAATTGTCGTTATTCATACAGCAGGGAAATTTGATCAAGAATGGGTTACCAAGCGCTATCAAGAGTTGAACTTAGCCTATGAAGTTTACTCATTCTATGGCTCGATGAATGAATTGTTTCAGAGGGCTGATCTTGTGATATGTCGGGCAGGGGCAAATACGCTTTTTGAACTGGCAGCTTTTGGCTTGCCTGCATTGGTGATACCATACCCGCATGCGGGGGGGCACCAAAAATACAATGCCATAAGTTTTTCGGAGCATGGCAGTCTTTTATTTCATGAAGAAAATTCCGATGCAAAAATATGGCTCGAGTTGCATTTAAAAAAGTTTATGAAAGAGCCCGGCCTATTGGAAGATATGGCAAAGGCAATGGAGAAACTGGCAAAACCTTTTGCGGTCGAGAAACTTATTGAAATCGCAGGAAGTCTTATAAAGGAAAAATGAAGATTGTGCAGGAGAATTTAATCCAGAATTGCCGGGACGCCTACTTGATTGGTATCGGTGGTTCGGGAATGAGCGGGTTGGCCCGCATTCTGAAGCACCAGGGATTAGCTGTTTCCGGCTCCGATAGTAAGGAAACCCGCGTAACCCAAAATTTAAGACGTTCCGGGATTCCTGTCCAAATTGGACAAGACCGTGTCGGTTTTGGTAAGTCGGATCTTGTTATTTATTCTTCGGCAATCGGCAAAGACCATCTTGAGCTTAAAGAGGCCCGCCACCTTGGTCTTAACGTCCATCATCGTGCGGAAGTGCTCGCATCGCTTCTCAATCATGCGACCACTTCGATTGGTGTCTTGGGGACGCATGGCAAAACGACAACGACCGCCATGATCTCGCATGTGCTTTCTCATGTGGGAGCCAGCCCGACGTGCTTTGTCGGAAGTGATATGTTGAATTATGATACCAATGTGGTAGCAGGAAACAGCGATTATTGGGTCAGCGAAGTGGATGAAAGTGATAGCTCTCATGAATGCTATGCCCCCAATTATTCCATCATTACGAATTTAGAGCCTGAACATTTGGATCACTATCATACGTGGGAAAATCTCATCCAGTCGTTTCATCGTTTTTTGTCGCAAGTCAGAAATCCCGGTTTTGTTTCCTATTGGGGGGAGGATCCGGTGCTTCATGCACTCGTGAAGGAAAGTGGTCGGCCCCATGTCAATTTCGGATTTTCAGCGGATTGTATCTATTCTGCCCAGAACGTTCGGTTTTACCCTTGGACGGAATTCGATCTTTATGAGTCTGGATTTTATAGTACGACTTTTCGTCTTTCCGTTCCGGGCCGTCATAATGTTGCGAATGCCCTTGCTGCTTTATCTATTCTGCTTCATCTCGGTTTCGATTTAGAGACTATTTGTAGCGGCTTGGCAAGTTTTAAGGGAACACGCCGTCGCATGGAGATTAAGTGCCAAACACCCCAGCTTATGGTGCTAGACGATTATGCTCATCATCCTACCGAAGTGAAGGCTGTGTTGCGAGCGCTTCGGGAATCCGGGCGCTACGTGCGTGTTATTTTTCAACCGCATCGATTTACTCGGACCAAGAATCTATTCCGCGAATTTGGACATGCTTTTAATGATGCCAATGAAGTGGTTCTGACAGATATCTACAGCGCAGGAGAATCCAATCCGGGCGGTGTGGGAGTCGAACTCATTTATCATGAAGTATTGAATGCGCACCATTCGAATGTTTCCATGGTGCACAAGGACCAAATCATTCCTTATCTTATGGAACATCCTCTTCAGGATGGCGTCATGATTTTCATGGGGGCGGGGGATATCGGAGAGATTGCTAGTGAATTCGTCAATCATATCAGCGCTTGCCCTTCAGCATAATGTTCCTTTAGCCGAGCATACCACCATGCGGGTGGGCGGTCCTGCGGCCTATTTTGCTGAGCCTGTGACAGAAGAACAGTTATCAAAGCTTCTGGAATGGAGCCAGCAAGGTGGCCTTTCACACTTCATCCTCGGGAATGGTTCCAATGTCATTTTTGATGATCAAGGTTTCCAGGGACTTGTGATTTCGATGCGTCGGTTTCAGAATGATCTTATAAAAGTGGATCTGGATGCTTCGCGAATCACGGTCTCTGCCGGCGTGAGTCTTGCGCGGCTTGTTCGCTTTTGCCAGGAATCGGGACTTGCAGGTGCGGAGTTTCTGGCACAAATTCCGGGGACGGTCGGAGGGGCCCTGGTGATGAACGCGGGGTTTAGCCGTCACTCGGGACAGCGTAATGAAATCGGCGATCTTGTTGAAGAAGTCCGCGCTTTGAAGGCAACAGGGCAGCCAGTTCATTTAAGCCGAAGTGATCTGTCGTTTTCATACCGCCATTCCAATCTGTCTACGTATATTTTGCTGGAAGCGACGCTGACTCTTTGGAGACGCTCAAAGGACCAGATCCAGCAAGAGATGACAGCGAATCTAAACTTTAGAAAAACTAACCAGGATGTTCATGAGCCCAATGCCGGCTCTATCTTTAAAAATCCGGGGCCACCGCAGCCATCCGCCGGGGCTTTGATCGATCAAGCGGGTTTAAAAGGCAAGAGGATCGGCGGAATTCAGATTTCTGAAAAACATGCGAACTATTTCGTTAACAAAGGCGGGGCGACCTGTGCGGACGTTGTCGCGCTTATCAAGGAAGTCCAAAAGACCGTATTTCATGCAACAGGCATTACTCTCGAACCCGAAGTTCGAATCATTTCGAAAAATTAAGGTCGGTGTAGTGCGCGGCGGCCTATCAGCCGAACGGCGTATTTCACTACGTTCCGGCCGTGCCGTCTTGAAAGCTTTTCAGCGCTTGGGAATTCCTGCCGTCTCGATGGATCCTGCGAATCCAAAGGATTTTGAGAAAAAAATTCGTCATGTGGATATTCTCTTTATCGCGCTTCACGGTCAGGGGGGCGAAGATGGAGCTTTTCAGGAGAGTTTGGAGCGGAAAGGTATTCCTTTTACGGGATCTTCGGCCTTGGCATGCCGGAAGAGTTTTAATAAAGGAATCAGCAAGACGTATTTTGAGAAGTTGAAAATTTCGACGCCGCCTTTTGCCTTATTAAATAAAAAAAATTGGCGTCGCATTGCTTCCGAGTTTTCAGAACCCTATTTTGTCAAACCTCTTGACGGCGGTTCCAGCCAGGGAGTTTTCTTGGTTGAAGATTTTCAGAAATCCGCCGAAAAATTAAAACGGTCTATTGTACGGTTCGGGAAGCTCTTAATCGAAAAACGTATTGTTGGTCGGGAATTAACAGCCGGGCTTCTAGGCCATTTGCGACTTCCCGTCGTGGAGGTGAAACCTTCGCGTACGTTTTATGATTACAAGGCGAAATATACCGCTGGCATGACAGTTTATGAGGTGCCTGCCAAAATCCCGGTGAAAGTGGCTAAAAAGATCCAGAAAATTGCATGGCGGGTTTATCGGGGACTTGGCCTCAGCGGTTTTTCTCGGGTTGATTTGATGCTTGATAAAAACAATCGCCCTTTTGTTCTTGAGGTGAATAGTATTCCAGGGCTGACGGAATTTAGTCTGTTGCCGAAAGCGGCGCGAGCCCTGGGAATCAGTTTTGAAGAGCTTTGTTTGCGCGTTCTTAAAGATGGATATCAACGGCGAAGGAAGAAGAGATAGAATATTATGAGTAAGAAAAAAATGAAACGTTTTGGCAAGGGCGGGTTATTTGCATGGGTTGGTTGGCTATTTAAGGGCATTGGATGGCTTTGTCTGAAATTAATTCCAGTGGCGCTTCTAGCGGTAGTAATGGTTTTTGTAGGGCTCCAGATTAAAAAAATTCTTTATGAAGATCGTTTGCTGAAAGTCCAGGAAATACGTGTCGCTCCTTCGGATGCTCTTTCTCTTCAAAGCATCCGTACTTTGGAGGATAAACTTCTTGGAAAAAACATTCTGTTGTTAAATCTTAAAAAAATCTCAAAACAAATCGAGCTTGGTCCTGGGGCGCAAAGTGTGCGTGTGGTCCGTGAAATGCCGAATACGATACGCATCGAGATCCAAAAGCGCAAACCGATTGCCAATGTTAAGTTGACAGAAAACGGAGCTTATGCCATTGTGGCAGAGGATGGCTACATCATTGATGTCCGCAATGAATTCGATCCGGCGTGGATCCTTATCGAAGATTTCAGCGAACCCATGAAAGAACCTCGGGTCGGGATGCGTCTCCAAAACAAAGGTTTTCCAGAAGCGCTTAAATTCATGAAAATTTATCGCAGGCAGGCTATGGCCCGTAATGAGAATTTGACTCGGATAAAGCTGGACCCGTACGGGAATGTGAGTATCAGGCTTGGGGAAGGGCCTGATTTTCAAATGGGTCGTAAGGCATCTGAGAGGATTGCTGTTTTAGAAAAGGCCCTTTATCTTTTTAAAACGGAACCTCGTGAAAATGTGGACTATATCAACATCCAGTTTGACCGTATTACCGTTAAGAGAAAACAATGAACAATCCTTCTAATTTTAAAAATAAATGTGCTGTGGTATATATTGGGACACGTAAGCTTGTTGTGATGCTGGGTGATATTAGCACCGAGATCCCAAAAATCCTTCGAGTGGAAGAAAGCCTTTTTCCCGAAGGATTCGAGAAAGGACTTGTTTGCAATCTTCAGAATGCGAGCGCATCAATGGAAAAAATTCTTATGGCCCTCTTGCCGATGGAGGATTGGGAACAAATTCCGGTTTACGTTGTGCTCGGAAACAGCCGCTTCAAGATGCATCGTTTTTCGAGTTGTGAGTATTATTCGCAGGAACGCCGTACCCTCAGCCCGAATGACGTGCAGTCAGTCGTCCAGCAGACGCGCAGTGTCGCGACTTTGCCATTGACGGAAGCGATCTTGCAAGCCATCCCGGAATCTTTCTTGGTGAACGATATGCCTGCTGTAAAGAACCCTCTGGGGCTTGAGGCAGAACGGTTAGGTGTCACACTTCAGATTTACACGATGGAATTTCAAAGTTTTCGAAATATTGGCAAGGTTTTCGAGTCGTTGGATATTGATGTGGAGGGGTTTTTTCCGAAAAACCTGCCTTTGTCAGAAGCGGTTTTGGGAGATTTGGAAAAGCAGGAAGGGGCACTGATTATCGATATTGCCGATGATGCGACGCAACTTGTGCTTTGGAAGAACGGTCTTCTTGCAGGCTCACGAACGATGCCTTTGGGGGGGCATTATTTGACCAAGTGTCTGGCGCAGGACTGGAACATTGAGGAACGGGATGCTGAAAAAGTGAAAGAAAATTTTGCTACCTTGGATATGAGGGAACAACAGAGCGAGGAATTGGTTCCTCTCGTGACTCGTGGTGATAAGGTCCAGCAATCGATACCGCGCAAGGACTTTTTGGACAAGTTTTTTAAACATGCACACGGATGGATGACGAAAATTCTGATCGAAGCGGACAGCTTTATACAGGAAGAAAAGATTCGGTTCCCGCATGTTTTTTTTACTGGTGGAGCGGTGATGACGGACGGGTTCCTGGAATGGGTCCAAAAAGAGTTTTCAAGGGATGGAAAAATTGGCATCACGCGTCATATGGAAGCCCAACAGGAGATTGTTCGCGATCCTGCTATGGCGCCCGCACTTGGGATGTTTCGCTGGGTGATGACTTATGAGCGAGCCCAGGAAGCTCTTTTTACTCCGCGGAGCCTTGTCGGTAAAACGATGGCCGCGGCCAAGAACTGGTTTGCGAATTACTTCTGATATCTTTAAAAGTATGGAGCCATTTCTTGTTAGGTTTGTGCATGAAATAAAAAGAGTGGTGAAGCCGCTGTTTTTCTCGTTGGTGATAGCTCTTTTGTCAGTAGCCATCGCGGATTTCTTCATTTTTTCAATCCTCGATATAAAAAATTCCGGATATAAGCCAGAACGTTTTTTCCAATTTGATACTTTAACAGGTCACTTCCATCGGCCGAACGCGGAAGGATATTGGTATCGCAGCGACGGCGAGAAGTTTTATATTAAAATCAACAGCTATGGTTTTTCTGATTCTCAACGAAGAATTTCAAAAACACGCCCCAGGATAGCTTTAATCGGTGATTCACTTACCGAGTTTTGGGAAGTGGATGAAAAATATCGAGGTCAATTTGTTTTGGAAGATCTTCTGAATCAGAAATATGAAGTATTGAATTTCGGGGTCAGGGGGTACAGTACAGCTCAGACCTATATTCTTTTCAAAAATGTTGGCGTGCATTTTTCGCCTGATATTGTCATTTATAATTTTTGCAGCAATGATATTTATGACAATGCCCATCCGGTTTTAGGAAGGCCTTACTATAAAATGGCACCCGGTGAGCCGGGCGGGCTTAAATTGAAAGGATACCCGCTTCAAGTTAGGCAGATAGAATCCGAATCTCCGGTTGAAAAATTTTTAATAGAGTATTCTTTTTTTTATCGAAAGTTTAACGAGGTTCGCGAGCGTATCCTAAGGTACGATCGTTCGCCTCAAATGCCTCGCCAGGTGTTGCAGGCGTATCGGCGGGATTATGAGGATGAAGATGAGACGAGAATGGAGGTTACCACGAAGCTTATTTCTTTGTTAAATGCTTTTACTAAGGAGCGTGGCATGAGGTTTTTGGTTGTCGAGGGTATTTATTCGACGACCCTGAAAGCCTCGGAACAAGACGTCGCTACTAGACAGCTAGGCGAGCGTTTTGATTTTAATAAGGTGTCGGATATTTTGAAGGATTACTGCAGTAAGAATGGGATCGAATTTTTGTCTCTACCTCAAATGGTAAAAGAAAAAAAATTGAATGTTTCCGAGTTGATCTACAAGGATGATTCGATGCATTTGAGCCGAGAGGGTATTAGGTTCTATGCCCAGGCCGTCAAAGAAAAGCTGCAATGGCTCGGTTGGGTGAGTGGATCATAATATTCTGCGTATGGATATTGTTAGCAGGTGCTGAGCAAACGGTAAACTTCGAGAATCAGATCAAGCATAGATGAATGAATTATTTTTTTGTCTTTCCAATTTTAGCTCTAGCTTCTATAATGCATCCTTCCCGAACACAGGTAAAATAATTCCACATGACTATGACCCTAGACATAGAACCACGTAAATTGCCTCTGCATGACGAGCATCTTTTGAAAGGCGCCCGGATGGGTGACTTTGGAGGGTGGCTTGTGCCTCTTTTTTACACGAGTATCATGGAAGAACACGCGGCTGTCCGCCATAAAGCCGGACTTTTCGATATTTCCCATATGGGCGAATTTCTTGTCGAAGGACAGGGGGCGTTAGAATTTTTGGAGAAGAATCTTCCGCGGCGTCTTGGAAAAGTCAAATTTCAGCAGGCGATCTATATGCCGCTTGTGAACGATCAAGGCGGGATGGTCGATGACATCATTGTCTATCGAATGGCTGAAGAACGTTTTCTTATCATTGTAAATGCCAGTAATATCGCGAAGGATTTTGCATGGTTTGAGGCTCGTGCTTCAAACGGCGTCACCGTGAACGATTTGAGCGAGGATATGGGGCTTTTGGCGCTCCAGGGGCCATTGAGCCAAAAGATCCTTTTGGAAGCGTTTGGAGCCTATTACAAGGACCTCAAACGATTTTATTACAAGGATTTTGAAGGGGGCATGATTGCGAGGACTGGTTATACGGGAGAAGATGGTTACGAGATTATGATTCCCAAAAAGAAGCTCAAAGCGGTTTGGGATGTTTTGTTCCGTGCCGGAGAGCAATACGGTCTTTTGCCTGTTGGTTTTGGCGCTAGGGATACCTTGAGGCTTGAAGCAGCGATGCCGTTGTATGGGCATGAGTTGACGGATGACATCACCCCGCTTGAAGCAGATCTTGAGTGGGCTGTGGATCTGACCAAAGAACATTTTCCGGGTTTGGAAATCTTAAAGAAGCAAAAGGCGAACGGTGTATCGCGCAAAAGGATTGGTTTTGAGATGGTGGATCGTGGCATTCCGCGCCATGGTTTCGAAGTGCAAAAAGACGGCAAGGTTCTTGGGATGGTTACGAGCGGAAGTTTTATTCCGACCACAGGAAAAAATATCGGCATGGCGTATGTCAGCGTTCAAGAAGCGAAGGTCGGTAACTCTATTGATATTATGATTCGTGGAAAAGCAGTTAAAGCGGTTATTGTTTCGCTACCTTTTTATAAGAAAAAAGGTTAAAATACTCGCCATTCACTCCTGACATTTTCTCACATTCTCAGTTGGAGGCAAAAAATGGATTTTCCTGAAAATTTACGTTATACCAAAACTCATGAATGGATTGCCGTGCAAGGAACAAAGGCTAAAGTGGGCGTGACCGAATACGCGCAAAAAGAAATTTCCGACGTTGTTTTTGTTGAGCTCCCTAAAAAAGATCAAATTGTCCAGCAGGCAAAAACCGCGGCGGTCGTCGAATCCGTAAAAGCAGCCTTTGACATTTATGCGCCGGCGTCGGGGAAGGTTGTTGCCGCCAACGCGGCTTTGGAAGGCAATCCGGCTCTGATTAATCAGAGCCCTTATGGTGATGGATGGATTTTTGAACTGGAACTTTCCAATGCTGGAGAGCTCAACAACCTTTTGAACGCTAAGCAATACCTTGAAGCGGTTCAACAAGCTCCTCAACACTGAGCCAAGTGATTCTTCATGCCTTATCTCTCTCTGACTGACGAAGATAAAAAAACTCTTTTACAGAAAATCGGAGTAAATTCTGTTGAAGATCTCCTCAAGGATATTCCTGTCTCTCTCAGAAATCCGAAGGTTTCTCTTCCGGCAGGTTTGAGCGAACCGGAGGTGCAGGCCCTCCTTACAAAACTTGGGCAAAAAAACACCACAACCAAGGATTTTCTTTCCTTCCTCGGTGCGGGCAGTTATGAACATTTCATTCCGGCGGCGGAACTTGAGATCGTCGGACGTCAGGAATTTCTAACGGCTTACACGCCCTACCAGCCCGAGGCCTCTCAAGGGACTTTGCAGGCGATTTATGAATATCAAAGCCTGATGACGGAGCTGACAGGACTCGATGTATCCAATGCCTCGCATTATGACGGGGCCACCGCATTGGCAGAATCTGCGCTGGTAGCTTTGAAGCACACAAATCGATCCAAAATACTTGTGGCCCGCTCCGTGCATCCGCATTATCGGGAAACGATCAGAACTTATTTGACCGGGACGCCTTATATGGTTGAGGAATTCGGTTTTGAAGTTTCTGGAAAACTCGATAAAACAGATCTCCTCGCCAAACTGAATATGGATATCGCCGGTGTTATTTTTCAGTCGCCAAACTTTTTTGGCATTATCGAAGATCTGGAGGGATTAAGCGAAACAATTCATGCGAATGGGTCTCTGATGATCTTGACGGCGAATCCCTTGTCTCTAGGTATTTTTCGGACGCCGGGGGAATGGGGTGCGGACATCGCAGCTGGCGAAGGGCAGCCACTCGGCCTTTCGATGGAATTCGGTGGTCCCTTTCTCGGCTACTTTGTGGTGTCGCAGGCTTTGATGCGGCGTATTCCCGGAAGACTTGCCGGTTTGACCGAAGATGCCGACGGGAAGCGGGCATTCTGTTTGACGCTTCAGGCCCGAGAACAGCATATTCGCCGGGAACGTGCGGGTTCGAACATCTGCAGCAATCAGGCGCTTTGTGCCTTAGCCGCTTGTGCCTATATGACACTTTTAGGTAAAAAAGGGATTCGAGAAATCGCGGAAATCAATTTTGATCGGGCGCAATATTTGCGCAGCAAGATCGCTAAGCTTAAAAACTTTGAAGTGGACGTAAATCTTCCCATCTTCAATGAATTCCGGGTTTTTTCCAAAAAACCTTTTGCAGATGTTGAAAAAAAAATGAAAGAGCAGCAGATTTTTGCGGGGGTTTCACTCGAAACTTTTTATCCTGAACTTAAAAATCAATTTCTTGTCTGTGCCACCGAAACAAAATCCAAAGAAGGCCTTGACCGGTTTGTGGAGGTGCTTGCCCGATGCTGATTTCTCAGGATGATCGTCTCAGTTTTGAAAAGAGTGTGCCCGGCAGACGGGGTGTGATTCTGCCTAAAGAACGTTTTTGCGAAAATGATCCTTTTAAAAATATTCCGCCGCATTTGAAACGCCAGACTACCATTGGTTTTCCGGAGCTTGGTGAGCCTGAAGTGATCCGTCATTTCATCAATCTTTCGCGGAAAAATTTCTCAGTGGATACGCATTTTTATCCGTTGGGAAGCTGTACCATGAAATATAACCCGAAAGTCAACGAATGGGCGGCTCGTCAGGAAAAATTCACGGCATTACACCCGCTTCAAACGGAAGAAACAGCTCAAGGGATTTTTGAGATTCTTTATGAATTGGAAGAAGGGCTCAAAGAGATCACGGGCATGGATCGATTTACCTTGCAACCGGCGGCTGGCGCACACGGGGAGCTCACTGGAATGATGCTGGTCCGTGCTTATCATGCATCGCGAAGTGAAACGAAGCGCACCAAGGTGCTTGTGCCGGATTCGAGTCATGGTACAAATCCTGCTAGTGCGGCTTTGTTTGGTTATCATGTGGTGGAAGTAAAATCCGATAGCCGTGGACGTGTGGATCTCGAAGATTTGAAACGTCACCTGGATGAGCATGTGGCTTGTCTGATGCTGACGAATCCCAACACGCTTGGACTTTTCGAAAAAAATATTCTAGAAATTACAAAACTTGTTCATCAGTACGGCGGTCTTTTATATTATGACGGAGCCAACCTGAATCCCTTGCTTGGTATTGCCAGACCGGGCGACATGGGTTTTGATATCATCCATGTCAATCTTCATAAGACTTTTTCCACGCCACACGGCGGCGGCGGTCCCGGATCCGGACCGGTTGGGGTCAAATCTCATCTAGCCGCTTTTCTTCCGGGCCCGCTTGTTGAGAAAACAAAGAACGGTTTTGTTTGGGCTAAAAAAAATCCTCAGTCGGTCGGAAGAGTGAAGCTTTTTCATGGGAATGTGGGGGTTATTATCCGCGCTTATACTTACCTAAAGACCATCGGTAAAGAAGGTCTCCGGCAGGTGAGCGATGCGGCTATTTTGAATGCGAATTATATGAAAGAAAAACTGAAAGAAACTTTTCAAGTCGCAATCGATGAACCTTGCATGCATGAATTTGTGCTTTCGATCAAGACCTTTGACGCGCAAGGGATTCATGCCGGGGATATCGGAAAGCGTCTCCTGGATTATGGATTTCATGCGCCGACGGTTCATTTCCCGCTTGTGGTGCCGGAAGCTTTGATGATCGAGCCGACGGAGACCGAAGCTAAAGAAACTCTGGATCGTTTCATCGAAGCGATGGAACAAATTGCCAAGGAGATTCATGAGGATCCTGAAAAAATCAAGCATGCACCGCACACGCTTCCTGTCCGGCGGCCGAACGATGTATTGGCTGCACGTAAGCCTATTTTGTCCTATCGCGATCAGCTCCGGGAAAAGTATCTCCTTGCTGAAGCAGCCGCATGAAATGGCAGTTGCTTTCCACGATCAGTGCGCCGATGCCGTTCCAAATGGCATTGGATCAGCTTCTGTTTGAAAAACAAAAAAACGAAAATCAAAAACCGCTTTTAAGATTTTATTATTCCTCAGAACCTTGGATCAGTGTCGGTTATTCCTTCCGGGATGCTTCGGCATTTTCTCGTTCCGAGCTTGTTCGCACTCATCCCTCGATTCCAGTATGTCGGCGTTTAACAGGCGGTGGATGTGTGTTCCATGGAAGAGATCTGATCTTCTCATTCATTGTCCGGACAGACGTTGATCCGGAGAAATTGGGTTCTGTCCGAACGAGCTATAGCAAGATCCACGAAAGTGTTAAAATGGGTTTTGAGGCGCTTGGCTTAAATTTGAAATTCTACCGTTTGGCCGAAGAACTGCCGAAGGGAAATGATTGTTTTCGCTTTCCGGTGGTCAGCGATCTTGCCTGGAAAGGGCAAAAGATAGCTGGGGGTGCGCAAAAACGTTCCCAGGGTGTGCTCTTGCATCAGGAATCCATACAGGTACCTGATGGTATGGAATCCAAAAAGTTAATTGCTGGGATCATCAAAGGGTTTGAAGCGGTTTTCAATGTGACCGTTACAGAGGAAACCTGGGATCCTGGACTTTTTTTTGAAGCAGAGAAAGGAAAAGGACTCACTGAGTCTCACTAAAATGGAAGAATACGGAACTTATCTGAAAAAGATCGAAGCGATTCTCGAAAAAAATTCGGTTTACAAATTTGAGTCATACACGTTTGTGCTCGCGGCCCTTCATGACACGGTTTCCAAGTTCAAAAAGCCAAGGCACATTTCAGGGAAAGAACTGACGGAAGGGATCCGGAATTATGCGCTGCAACAATTCGGGCCGATGACGACAACAGTCCTGAATTACTGGGGGGTGTATAAGACCATCGATTTCGGAAAGATTGTTTTCTCGCTGATCGAGGCCAAATTGCTCAGCAAACAGCCGGAAGATAAATTGGAAGATTTTGAAAACATCTATGAATTTGATGAAGCGTTTGAGAAAGGTTATAAAATAGAAGATGAGTAAAGATCTTTTGGCAAATCTGAATCCGGCTCAGAAGGAGGCAGTGGCCTGGCCTCCCCAGCGACCTTTGCTTATCTTGGCTGGTGCGGGAAGCGGGAAAACCCGTATTCTCACACACCGGATTGCCCATTTGATCTCATGTGGTGTCCCGGCATTTAATATCCTTGGCGTCACTTTTACGAATAAGGCGGCGCAAGAGATGCGTATGCGTATCGAGAAACTGGTTGCCCAACAGGTTTGGATCAGCACCTTCCACTCCACATGTCTCAGGATCCTCCGTCTCGACGGGCCGGCGATCGAGATCGACCGGAATTTCATCATCTACGATGAATACGATCAGCTTCAGATCATCAAAGAATGCGTTCAGGAGCTTGGCCTGAATGAAAAACAGGTTCATCCCAAAGGTGTTCGCGAAGAAATCCAGCGTGCTAAGGATTTTCTTGTGACTGCTTTTCAATATGCAGAAAAAGCGTCTGACTTCTATCAGCAAGCGGTGGGGAAAGTTTATCAAAAATATGAAGAAAAACTTAAAAAACTCAAGGCATGTGATTTTGGAGACCTGATCATGAAGACCGTTTCGCTTTTTGACCGTCATCCGGAAATCCTTAAGACTTGGCAGGACAGGTTTCAACATGTTCTCATCGATGAATACCAGGACACGAACCATGCACAATACCGGTTTGTCAAATTGCTGGCTTCAGCCAAACGTCAAATCACCGTCGTTGGGGATCCTGACCAATCCATTTATGCCTGGCGCGGCGCGGATATTAAAAATATTCTGAATTTCGAGGCGGATTATCCGGAATGCGGGATCATCCGAATGGAGCAGAATTACCGCTCCACGCCGGTGATTCTGGAAGCTGCGAACCACTTGATTCAGAATAACCAGATCCGTAAACCCAAGGCTCTTTGGACCGAACGGAAGGGCGGAGAAAAGATCGAGCTTTTCAACGCGGAGGATGAAGTTTCAGAAGCGAAATATGCTGTTCGAAATGTTTTGAAGTATAAAAGCGAGGGGCGCACTTTTGCGGACCAGGTCGTTTTCTATCGCGTTCATGCCCAATCGCGCATTCTTGAGGATGAACTCATGCGCGCGAACGTGCCTTACAAAATCGTTGGGGGAACCCGTTTTTATGATCGCAAAGAGATCAAGGATGTCATTGCTTATCTTCGGCTTGTGGCTTACCCGCATGATGAGGTGAGCTTGAAGCGGGTGATTAATGTTCCTCCGCGCGGAATCGGGAAAAAAGCTATGGAAACCTTGGAGGGAGAGGCTCAAGGGCGCACTTGGGATGAAGTCCTCAAAAGTCTGAAGAATATTTCAAATTTGACGCCCAAGGTGCAAAAATCCTTAGGTGATTTTTATGCTTGGCTGGAAAAACTCAGAAGCAAACATTTCGAGATGAAAATCAGCGATATCCTTGAAAAAATACTCGAAGATACGGGATATGTTGCGGTACTTGAAGCGGAACGGACTGCTGAGGCGCAAGTGCGGCTTGAAAATATCGAAGAATTTTTCAGCGTTATCGAGGATCATGGCGAACGTTTTGCGACCATTCCGACGGATCAAAAGAGTGATCAATCACCTCTCGAATCCTTTCTGGAATCCATTGAACTTGTGACGGATCTTGATGCATGGGATCAGGGAACGAACGTGCTGACACTGATGACGCTCCATACGGCCAAGGGGTTGGAGTTTCCGATCGTTTATATGGTGGGGATGGAAGAAGGGATCTTTCCGCATGTTAATTCCTACATGGGTGCATCTGATGAGATGGAAGAAGAAAGACGCCTTTGCTATGTGGGTATCACGCGAGCTCGTGAAAAGTTGCATCTTTCATATGCGACCCAACGCCGCCTTTATGGGGCGGTTCAGCATAATTTACCTTCGCGTTTTCTAAATGAAATCCCCGCAGGACTTTACGATACGAAAGCTATGTACGTTCAAAATGATTTTTCTGAAGCGGATGAGGATCTGTCCATCCACGATCCTGTCATTGAATTTGATGATGATCGGCCTTTGCGTTTTGGCCGTGATTAGTTTTTAAAACCAGTGACTTATTTTAGTTTCAAAAAAATGCGGCTCCTGATGAAATTTTCAAAAATAAATTCCATTTCTCATTCATTCGATCCACTCGTGGTGCTTAAAGATCGATTGATGGGTGAACGGTATAGTATTGTTGATCTATAGAATCAAATGAAAAACAGTGCTAAAATTCATCTCTATCCTGACTTTAGATTTTTTACATAGAAGGGAAGTCAGGATTGCCCCAATTTCTGCTTCGCAAAAATTGAAAGGTATTGGGACTATGAAAATCTATAAAGAAAAACGGCTTGGAGTTTTGGCAGGCCTTTTTTACTCGGTCATTATGTGGGGAGGAGTGTTTCTGCTCACCATTTTTTTTACTTTGATGGATCTTATTGTCGCTTTTCCGCTTTCACTTCTTATCGACAAAGGAACGCGACGGTTGGTCCATCAAGTATCAATATTTTGGGCGCAAGGCATCATTGCCTGGAATCCGATCTGGAAATTGGTTGTGACCGGACTGGGGAATATTCAGAAGGGGAAGCATTATGTTGTGGTAGCGAATCACCAGAGCCTGCTTGATATCCTTGCGGTATGTGCTGCTCTCCCACTTAATTTCAGATTCCTTGCCAAGAAAGAATTATTTTATGTGCCCTTCATGGGGTGGGCCATGAGTTGTGCCGGCTATGTGCCCCTGGACCGGGCCAGCCATGAGAGCGGGCGTAAAGCTATCAAACGGATTACGGAACTTTTAGCCATGCGGTTGAGTGTGCTTCTTTTTCCTGAAGGAACCCGAAGTCTGGATGGAAAGATTCACGCATTTAAAATGGGGGCTTTTAAACTTGCTCGCGATAGTAACGTTGAAATTCTTCCTGTCGTGATCGAGGGGACCGGTCGTGCATTGCCTAAAAAAAGCATTTTTCTCAGAAACCGGAGTAAATTCATTGTATCTATCGGGAAACCGGTATCGCTTGAGAACTTCAGTGATCGCTCGATGGAGGAAGTGAAAGAAAAAATCCGTCATGAAATGATTTCGCGGCTTGAGAGGATCCGTCACGGGAAAGATCTCTGATGAAAATTCTCACTCTGAATACCTGGCAGGAACGTGGTCCTTGGCAAAAGCGTTGGGAACTTATTTTTCAAGGGCTTAAAGAATACAACGCCGATGTTGTTGGTTTTCAGGAAGTTTTCAACATGGAGTGGGCGAAAACGATTCGGGAGCGGAGTGGTTATCCTTATCTTGCAGTCAGCGGCCAACATTCAGGACTTATTTTTCTCTCAAAGCTCAAGCTCGTGGAACAGGAATGTCTCATCATGACGACAAAATCGCCGACCGAGGATTATTTGCGCTATGCCTTTTATGTCCAGGTTGCTGAAGACCGTCATAATATCGCGCTGATCAATACGCACCTATCCTGGAAAGCTGAAGAAAATGATGTGCGGATGAAACAAGTCATGGAATTGTCTGACTTTGTGCAACGGAAGGCCGGGAATCTTCCAACGGCAGTGATGGGAGATTTTAATACGGGGCCTTATACCACACCGATGGTTTATTTGCGGGAGATGAAACAGTGGATCGATACGTATCCGGGGATCAATTTGGGAGCGGCGGGTCTCACATGGGATTACCGGAATCCGTATGCCGAGGCAGAACGTGACAAAATGGCAGAACGGCGCATTGATTATATTTTTATCCGTGAGCGAACAGGACCTTTTGAAAGGGTCCGGTCCTCGAAAGTTGTTTTTGATCAACCGTCCCAAGAGGGAATTTTTTCTTCAGATCACTTTGGTGTTTTAACCGAATTTGCGAGTTGATAAAAATATGGAACATACGGATTTGTCTCAGAAAGCAGCAGCTTATCAGAAGATTCGAAGGCGTCTTACATTATTTCACCTTTTCTTCACGCCATCCCTTCTCTTGACACTTGTTCTGACGGGATTGACGTTTGCTATGCGCAGAAATGCCGTGGCTCTGGCCCACGGCAATGAAGGAATCGTGGTGGCGGTCTATTTCTTGCTTTTCTCACTTTATTTTTTGATCTTCGATTTGCCCGTGTCCTATTATTCGGGTTTTGTGCTGGAACATCAGTTCGGTCTTTCGAACCAGAACTTCAAAAGTTGGCTGTGGGAGTTGTTGAAGAAGACGCTTCTTTCTTTTACCTTGTCGCTCGCGCTACTGGAGTTTTTATACCTGATTATTCGGAAGTTTCCGGAGAGTTGGTGGATTTGGGCTTGGGCCGGTTATGCGCTCGTGAGCTATGTGATGGGAAAGGTTTTTCCAGTTCTGATTGTGCCGCTTTTTTACAAATACGGCAAATTAGAAGACAAAACCTTGGAGGAAAAAATACTGAAACTGGTCGGGCGTTTTGGGATGCCCGTCAAAAATGTTTATGCTCTGAATTTGAGTAAAACGACCAAGAAGGCGAACGCGGCGTTCATGGGGATCGGCAAAACCAAACGAGTTGTGCTAAGCGATACTTTGATCAACCACTTCAGCCATCCAGAGGTGGAGGTTGTCGTTGCTCACGAACTCGGTCATTTCAAACACCACGATATATGGCGGTTGTTTTTCTTGGGGATGATCACCTCCTTTTTTGCATTTGGCATTGGTTTTTGGGGGATGAACCGTCTTGCCCATTCGATGAATTTAACCTCAACGGCTGATGTGGCCGGATTACCAATCCTTTTTTTAATTTTCTATCTGGTTAATTTGGTTTTGATGCCGCTTCTGAATGCTTATTCGAGACACCAGGAAAATGAGGCGGATCTCTTTGCCCTGCGAGCCGGTTTTCATAAAAATGATTTTATTTCGTGTATGCAAAAACTGGGATCTCAGAATCTCGCGGACCCAAACCCTCCAGCGTGGTATGAGTGGCTTTTTTATGATCATCCGTCGATCGGAAAGCGGATCGAAATGGCAGAACAATATCAGCCGGATCAGGTCCGATGAAGGTCCTGAAAATCGGAATAGTTATTTTTGGACTAAGCATCATCCTTTGGATGCGACAATCTCTTTTTGCCGATGAGCTCTCCTTGAATGAGCAAAGACAGGATCCGGTGGAACGTCGGCAAAAAATTGAACTTGAAAAATTTTATTACGGAAATGGGAAGGACAATAAAGCTCCGAAGACGCCGATAGCGATCGGATTCTATAATGATGCGGTCAAGTTTTATGAGAAGGGGGAATATGATCTCGCAAGGCAAGCTTTGAATGAATCGCTGGCTCTGGTGCCCCGGAACGCGCTGGCTTATGAACTTCTTGGTGAGATTGAGAATCTTCAGCAGAATCCTGAAAGAGCTTCAGAGTATTATAAAAAAAGTTATCTGATGAACCCGACGCCCCGTGTACGGAAAAGGATCGAACAACTTCAGAAGGAGCAGCGAGTAGACAACAAACTGGACACCTACGATGAAGAGCATTTCATTATTAAATATCGTCGAGGGGAGCAGGGTTATGAAGGGTACTGGCTTAAGAATATGCTGCGGGAATGCTACCGGCAGGTTTCGCAGGACTTTGGCTATTTTTTAAATCACAAAACTGTTGTTTTGTTTTATAGCAGGGATGAATTCAATGATGTGACAGGGCAGGAACATTGGGTGGGCGGTCTTTATGACGGCAAAATTCGTTTGCCGTCGTATCAACAGGGTTTCAAGGAAATAGACCTTCGCCTGGCAGCGATCCATGAGTTGACTCACGCGTTTGTGGCAATCCTGAGCGGGATGCGTGCACCAGCCTGGATTCATGAAGGGTTAGCGCAATATGAGGAGGCTCAGATAGCCCCCAAAGACATGCTGGTTTTTGAAGCCGCGGTCAAAACGAAAGCGCTTATTCCGCTGAACCGGCTTTTTTCTGAAAAGATGGATTCAAAAAAGAAGGATAAGCTTGAAATTATGCTTTTCTATCAGGAATCTTATATGCTGGTGCATTATTTGGTGAAGCGCTATCAAATGTATCGCATCAAGGGAATGCTCATCAAATTTAAAGAAGGCAAGACCGTCGAAGAAGCAGTCGAAGAAACCTTCGGAATTTCAGTGCATCAATTGGAGAAAGAATGGCTCGCTACCTTATCAAGAACTTAAAAGTTTCCTCTATTTCCAAGGAACGGCCATACTGTTTTCGCTACCGACTTCAGGATGCCACTCTCAAAAACTCAATCAAAAACCTAGGAATCTTAATGCCGATAGTCGTGGCTGGAACGAAACGGCCTGTTGTGGTGGTCGGTTATAAGCGGTTTCAGTTGGCCCGGGAATTGAAACTTCGCGAAGTCATGGTTTTTCAGATTGGCAGACTCAACCCAAGGGAAGCCTTTCTGATGAATCTTGTTTCAAACTGGCGCCAGAGATTTACGGAGATGGACTGTGTCAAGGCCCTGACCCTGGCGAGCAAGGGATTCCGTTTTCCGGAAAAAGAAATTCTGGAGTGCGTGATGCCGTTTTTGGGTTTGTCTGGGGAAAAAGGGGTGCTCCAGGCTTATCTTGAAGCGGATGCGCTGTCGCCTGCTTTCAAAGATTTTTGTGAGGATGGAAATCTGCCCCTTCGGTGTTTGGCGTCTTTTTTGAAATTTTCCAGGTCAGATCAGAATTATTTTGTTCAAAAAGTCGCCTTCAAAATGAAACTCACTAGCTCTCAATTTCTACAGATTGGCGAATGGCTGGCAGATCTTATGAGAGGTTCCGAAAAGTGCCTTGAGCCTCTTCTTAAAAAAAGTCGGATTTTAAAAGAACTTGAACATCCCTCCATGGATCTTCGGACGAAAGCGGATAGGTTTTTTGAAGCTATGAGACGTTTGCGGTTTCCAGGGTATTCCGCTTTTCTTGATGAGTTTGCATTAAGAAAGTCGTATTTAACACGCGATGCCAAAAATATTTTCATAGAACCCATAGCAGGGTTTGAGGAAAAGGGCTTTGAATTTCATGCTCGTGTCAAAGGTCCCAAAGAGCTGGAGGTGCTTCTTAACACCCTCGCCAAGAAACGCCCCGTGCTTAACTCGTTGTTTGACGTTGTGTTATGATTACTATAAAATAGATAATTCGGTAATCATAAGATGAAAAAAACCCTTTTTATAAGTTTCCTTTTTCTGGTCTTCTTCAAGGCATACGTGTGCGCTGAAGACGTGCGTGTTACCGCCTCGGTGAACAAACGTTCTGCCCAGGTCGGAGAAGAAATCCGTTTAAATATTCGTGTAGAGGGTCAAAACATGAATCTTCAGGCCCCACGGTTGCCCAAGATGGAAAGTTTTGATACTTACTACACTGGGCGTGCTTCGCACATCACATTCATCAATGGCGGTTCGACTTCCAATATCGAGTTCAGTTACACCCTTGTGCCCCAAAAGGCCGGACGATTCACATTGAATTCCGTTGAAGTTCAGGTCGGGTCAAAAGTTTTTCCCACCGAACCGATTATTCTCGAGGTTGCTGAAAGCCAAGCCCAGACGCCAAGATTTTCGCCGACTGGTTCTGCGGGGCCGGTGACGCAGCCTTTGCCGACTCAAATGCCTCAACCTGTTCCTCAAAATCAGCCTTCGGTCATTGCTCCCGAAAATGATGACAATATTTTTGTTCAGGCGTGGGTGGATCGAAAGACCGTATATCAAAATCAGCAGGTCCTTTTAACCTACTCCCTCTATACCCGTTACGATACGCGCTATGAGGGTTTTGAAAAAGAGCCTGAAACAAGCGGTTTTTGGATCGAAGAATTTCCCATGGAACGGGAAATCGAGCGGGAAACGATCAAAGTGAATGGTAAACGTTATGTTAAGGCTGATGTAAAAAAACTAGCCTTGTTTCCTACGGCGCCCGGCAACTATACGATACAACCGGGCAGTCTTAAAGTGTCTGTCCGCGAAGAGCCGCAAGGTTCCAATGCTTTTGATGAATTTTTCAGCGACAGTTTTTTTACGGGCGGTTCTTTTTTCGCACGACGGCAGAACCGGTTACTTAATCCGCCTGTGATTCAGCTGACCGTGAAACCTTTGCCCGATGTGGGGAAACCGGAAAGCTTTCAGGGTGCCGTGGGCTCCTTCCGTATTTCAGCGACGATCGACAAGAACAAAGTCAAACAAAATGAGCCGGTCACGCTCAAGGTGAATATTGAAGGGGAAGGGAATATAGAAACCATCAATCGTCCCAAGTTGCCCGGATTGACAGGATTCAAAACCTATGATGCGGATACAAATTCCAAACTTTTTAAGACCGGAAATGTAATCGGCGGTACGAAAAGTTTTGAAATTGTTTTTATCCCCAAAAATGAGGGCAATGCGTTCATCCCGCCGCTTGCGTTCAGCTATTTTGATCCGCGACAGGAAAAATATGTGACTCTGCAGACACCGAATTTTCCAATCCAGGTAGAACATTCGGATCAGTCCTTTCAAATGCCGGAGGATATGACCGGCAAGGCCATGTTCCAGAAGCAGGTCAAACTTGAAGGGAAAGACGTTCGCTATATCGAGGAAAAACTTCCGGATCTGTTGCCGATGCGTCTTGGAGGTTTGGCCTATCGTGTCCTTGCCTGGCTGGATCTTCTCTTGTTTGTTATTTTGGTCTTTCTTTGGGGGAAGGACCGGCAGGAAAGACTTTTTTCGAAAGATGCCGCGCTACGCCGGAGGAAAACAGCCCGATCCGTGGCATCCATAAATATTAGGAGATTAAAAAAAATCGCACAGTCTTCTAAAGAGGAAGATACAAAAGAATTTTTTGTCGAACTGGAAAAAGCCATGACACAGTACATGGCTGACAAATGGAATCTTTCGACTTATGGCGTCACAAGGCATGATCTCGAAGAGACCTTGGCCATGCATTTTGGAAGTGATGATCCTCATCTCCAGGATATCCTCGGGCTTTATGCTCTCTGCGATGAATCTCGCTTTGGAAAAGGATCAATACCCCAGGCGTCCAAAAAAATGGGAATCAAAATTTTTCAGGATACCGTCAACCGTATCGAAAGGATGAGAAAATGAGACGGTTTTTTGTATTGTTATTCGGCTTGTGTTGCATGCCGGTGGCATTAGGTGCGACAGCTGACATAAAGTCAGCATTCCAAGAAGCAAATACGAGTTACCGAACAGGGGATTATGCGAAAGCTGCAGCGCAGTATGAAAATTTGGTACAGCAAAACATTCATTTTTCCGCAATTTATTATGATTTAGGAAATACTTACGTACGGCTCGGTCATTTGAGCAAAGCTATTTTAAATTTTGAAAAAGCGCTTCGGCTCGACCCGCGAAATAACGACATTCGGCACAATTTAAGTTACACACGCGGTCTTTTAGAGTATCGTGTGGAGGATTCGCGGAACTGGTATTTGAAAGCTTCAGAGCATATTTTGAAATATATCACCGAAGAAGAAATCAACAGCGTTGTACTGGGCGTCATATTTGTTTTTTTAGTCGGGGGCATATTTGGTTTTGTAACGGGACGGGGCAGTTTTTGGAGCGCATGGCAGAGGTTTGTTTTCATCATGCTGCTATCTGTCGGGTTGGTTGCTTTTGGAAAACAAGTGCAAAGCAATTTGATTCGCGATGCGATAGTGATGCAGAAGGAGTGCGAAGCTCGTTATGGGCCTTCCGAACATGATCAGGTTGCATTTCGGATGGGAGAAGGAATCAAGGTTTTTGTTGTGGATCGTCGTGAAGACTGGAGCCGCGTGCTTCTCACGAACGGGGATAGCGGGTGGGTAAAAAATACGGACATTGCCGAGGTAAAAATATAGATCATGAAAAAAAATCCAGATTCAAAAGGACATTTCGGCCCTTATGGCGGGCGGTATATTCCTGAAACCTTGAGCAGGGCCGCTGAAGAACTGACGCGAGCCTATCAAGAGATCAAAAAAGATAAAAAGTTTCAGGAAGAGCTTCGCTATTATCTGGATACCTACGCCGGTCGACCGAGCAAACTCTATGAAGCCAAGAATTTGTCTGCTTATTTCGGAAGAGGCAGGATATTCTTCAAGCGTGAGGATCTTTGTCATACTGGCTCGCATAAATTGAATAATGCTCTCGGTCAAGGACTTTTGGCCAAGCGTCTCGGGAAGACCAGAATCGTGGCGGAAACCGGTGCGGGGCAGCATGGCGTGGCGTCGGCGACAGTGGCGTGTGTGCTGGGTCTCAAATGTGTTGTTTACATGGGTGTAGTGGATATAGCAAGACAGGCTCTTAACGTTTACAAAATGAAGCTGTTGGGAGCGGAGGTGCGGCCGGTTCATTCGGGTTCTAAGACTTTAAAGGATGCCACCAATGAAGCGATCCGCGATTGGGTGACCAATGTGGAAGACACGCACTATCTTATCGGGTCGGTGGTGGGGATGCACCCGTATCCCATGATGGTCCGGGAATTTCAATCGGTGATCGGCAGGGAAACACGGCAGCAAATTTTGAAAGTTGTCGGTCGTTTACCCAACTATCTTCTGGCTTGTGTCGGCGGTGGAAGCAATGCCATCGGTTTTTTCTATGCCTTTCTCAAAGATCGAAATATTCGGATCATCGGTGTTGAGGCTGCGGGTGCTGGGATTCAAAGCAGTCATCATGCGGCTTCCTTGACGAAAGGGAAACCCGGCATTCTTCATGGCATGAAAAGTTATCTTCTTCAAGACAAGGACGGGCAGGTGCAGATCGCGCATTCGATTTCCGCCGGGCTTGATTATCCATCCGTGGGTCCTGAACATTCTTATCTCAAGGATTCTGGCCGTGTATCTTATTACCCTGTGACCGATCGGGATGCGCTGTGCGGTTTTGAACTGCTTACGAAACTGGAGGGGATTATGCCTGCTCTCGAACCCTCACACGCACTGGGTTATTTACCGAAGCTGATGCCCAAGACGAAAAAAAATGATATTGTCATCGTTTGTTTATCCGGGCGTGGCGACAAGGATATCGATACGGTCAAGCAATATCTTGGGGCAGAAAAATGAAGCCAATGAAAACCAAGAACCTTTTAAATGGCAAGATCAGTCAAGCAAAAAAAGGGAAGCAAAAACTTTTTTGCGTTTTTCTCACACTAGGTTATCCGAATCTTGTGGCTACGGAGCGCCTTATTTTGTTCTGCGAAAAGGCGGGGGTCGATATTTTGGAACTAGGATTTCCGTTCTCCGATCCGCTTGCGGACGGTCCGACAATCCAATTTTCTTCGGAACAGGCGCTCAAGAAGCATGTCACCATCAAAGATGCGTTCCAGGTTGTCCGTCATGTTCGCCAAAAAGGCTGTCGAATGCCGATCGTTTTTTTCGGTTATTTCAATCCCATTTATGCGTATGGGAAAAAAGATTTTGCAAGCGATGCCAAAACAGCTGGTTTTGACGGGATTATTGTTCCGGATTTGACGCCTGAAGAAGAAAAAGATTTTCAAGCGGATTGCCGCAAAAAAGATCTTTCGCAGATTTTTTTGGTTGCACCGACGACGTCAGATGCTCGCGCGAGTAAAATAATCCATAAATCTCAAGGTTTTGTTTATTATGTCTCACTTCGCGGCGTGACCGGAGCGCGCAAGACAGTGCCGTCGGATCTTAAAGGACAGTTGAACCAACTTCGGAAAATGTCCAGAAAACCGTTTTTGGTTGGGTTCGGAGTTTCGATGCCAGAACAGGCTAGAGACATCAGCAAAATGAGCGATGGAGTCATCGTGGGGAGTGCCGTGATCGAGCATTTGAAGCTTGGGATTAGATCTGCAGAACGCTTTATTGAAAAAATGTCTCAAGCTGTGCATCGTCCATGACATCGGGTTTTTTAGGTCTTGATTTTGGGGAAAAAAGGATCGGTGTTGCGGTAGTTCCGAGAGGAACAACCATCGCTTTTCCCGTATGTGTGATTTTCCGAAAAGGGCGCGAACAGGTTTTGGCTGAGATAAAACGACTCCTTACTGAGCATAAAGCGGAGACACTCGTGGTCGGACTTCCCAAAACGCTTCGCGGGGAGCTGGGGCCGGCGGCAGAAAAATTGCTCAAAGAAATTGAATGGTATCGGTTGCAGATCCAAGTGCCTATTGTGCTTTGGGATGAACGCCTGTCATCTAAGGAAGCGGAACGGATTTTGCTGGATGCGGACGTGCATCGCGAAAAGCGCAAAGAAGTTATCGATCAGTTGGCAGCCCAAAGGATTCTGCAGAATTATGTGGATGCGCAAATCATTAAAAAAAATGATCATGAAGTAAACCGTTAGGGAGTTTTTATGAGCTATCAATTTACGACCACCGAAAATGGGTTGAGGATTTTGACGGTACCGATGGTTAACCGTGATTCGGCTGGTGTTGCGATTTGGGTCAAGACGGGCGGTCGTTATGAGAGTAAAAAATTGTCGGGTATTTCTCATATTCTCGAGCATATGCTCTTTAAGGGGACGCAGCGGCGTACGATCCGACAGATCAAGGAAGAAATCGAGGGAGTGGGTGGTGTCCTCAATGCGTTCACAGGAGAAGAGGCAACTTGTTATTTTTCAAAAATACTCAAACCGTATTATCCTCGGGCCTTAGATGTTCTTTCCGATATGGTGCTTAACGCTACGATCCCCTCGGATGAATTAGCGAAAGAAAAAACCGTGATTATTGAGGAAATCAAAATGTATCGTGATCTTCCGTCTCAACATGTGCATGATTTGATGGGAGAGCTCCTCTGGCCGAACCAGCCGCTAGGGCGCTCGCTCGCCGGAACACCGGAAACGGTTTCGCAGATGACTCGTTCGGATATTTTAGGATACAAAAGAAACTATTATCATCCGAGCAATATCCTGGTTTCGGTTTCCGGGAATGTGGATCATGAGGAGGTGCTCGAAAGCGTTGCATCGATCTATGGGAAGTGCCAATCAAAGAAAATATCGGTTTTTTTAAGATCGGAAAGCTCTCAAGCAAAGCCGCGGACACACTATTACGAGAAAAAGACCGAACAAACCCATCTGGTGATTGGGTTTCATGCCTTGTCGCGAATGCACCCTGACCGCTATAAGCTTGGGCTTTTGCATGTGATTCTTGGAGCCAATATGTCGAGCCGTTTATTTGAGGAAGTCCGAGAGAAACGCGGTCTTGCCTATGAAATTAAATCGAACATTGCCGCCTATCATGATGCCGGTGCCTTTACGGTTTCAGCAGGCGTGGAAACAAAGAAGACCGCAAGGGCGGTCAGTGTGATTCTCAAGGAGCTTTCAAAAATCAGGAAAAATCTTGTCAAGACGGGTGAACTTCGGCGTGCCAAGGACTATTTTATGAGCCAGGTTTATTTGGGGGTTGAGGACACGCTAGATCATCTTCTTTGGGTGGGTGAAAAAGGGCTGTGTTCAGGAGAACTTCCTGATAAAGAGGACATCCGCCGGAACGTGGAGTCGGTGACACTTGAAGAAATTCAAGATGTCGCAAAACGGCTTTTTCAAACCCGGAATCTCAATTTGTCGTTGATTGGACCCGTGTCCGAGGCGATGCAAAAAGAAATTACAAAAAATCTTGTGATCGAAGGTTCATGATATGAAGACTTCAGGGAAAATTCTTCTTGCTCCAAGTTTGCTTTCCGCGGATTTTTCACGGTTGGCAGAGGAAATCCGGGATGTGGAAAATGCAGGCTGCGATTGGCTTCATGTGGATGTTATGGACGGGCATTTTGTACCAAATTTGACGATCGGTCCCGTCGTTGTGAATGCGATCCGGAAAGTCACAAAAATGCCGCTGGATGTTCATTTGATGATCGATGCTCCCGGTCGCTATATTGAAGAATTCAGGAAGGCTGGAGCGGATTGGATCACCCTTCACGTTGAAGCGGAGAAAGATATCCGGGAAACGCTGCTAGCAATTAAGAGGCTCGGTGCGAAGGCAGGTCTTTCGCTTCGTCCTAAAACCACTATTGCCGAACTAGAGCCGTATTTAAATGATCTGGATCTGATTCTTGTTATGTCCGTGGAACCCGGTTTCGGAGGGCAGTCATTCATGCCGGAGACGATGGCGAAGGTCAAAACATTGCGTTCCAAGTTCTCAAAACTTATTTCGGTGGATGGCGGGATCGACCCAAAGAATGCCTCTCAAGCGATCGTAGCCGGTGCGAACGTTCTGGTGGCGGGCAGCGCCATTTTTGGAAAAAAAGATCGTGGTCAGGCCATTCAAGATTTCCGAGAAGTCTGCAAGAAATCCTCCTGATGGATCCTAAAAAAATACGTAATTTCTCAATTATCGCGCATATTGACCACGGAAAATCCACGCTCGCGGACCGTCTTTTGCTTCATACGGGGGCGATTAGCAAACGTGAATTCCGCGATCAAATCCTTGATGATATGGAACTTGAACGGGAACGCGGGATTACGATCAAGGCGAGGGCCGTGCGTATCCACTACAAAGGCTATTGGCTCAATTTGATCGATACACCTGGGCATATCGACTTCACTTATGAAGTTTCCAAAAGCCTCGCGGCCTGTGAAGGCGTGCTGCTTCTCGTGGATGCCGGGCAGGGGATCCAGGCGCAGACGGTGACAAATCTTTATCTGGCGATGGAGCGCAATCTGACGATTATCCCTATCATCACGAAGATCGATCTGCCGACCGCTGAGCCGGAAAAAGTCAAAAAAGAACTGGTCGATTTTCTTGGGGTGAATGAAAAAGAAATCATTTTATCGAGCGCGAAGACAGGGGAGGGGACAGAGGAAATTTTACAGGCGATCATCGAAAAGCTCCCTCATCCCAAGGGGGATCCTGAAAAACCGCTCAAGGCGCTGATCTTTGATTCTAAATATGACAGCTATCAGGGTGTGGTGGCATATTTCCGTGTTTTTGACGGGAAACTTCATGCCCATGAACAGGTGTTGATGATGCAGACGAATACCGCGCATGAAATCGATGAGATCGGGATCTTCAATCCGAATCCGGAGGCAGTGACTGAACTGAGTGCCGGGGCTGTGGGGTATCTGAACGCGAATATCAAGAATATTTCGGAGGTGAAGATCGGAGATACGTTGACGCTCGCGTCGAATCCTGCATCGGAACCTCTGCCGGGTTATCAGGACGTGAAGCCGATGGTGTTTTGCGGGCTTTATCCGATTCAGGCAAAAGATTTTACGCTTTTACGGGATGCGCTGGCAAAGCTCCGCCTCAATGATTCTTCCTTTGTCTATGAACCGGAATCCTCCGCGTCTTTGGGACACGGATACCGTTGCGGTTTTCTCGGCCTCTTGCATATGGACATCATCAAGGAACGTCTTGAACGCGAGTTCAATCTTCAGCTTCTGATCACGGCGCCGAACGTTGTTTATAAAGTGCTGACTACCAAAGGTGATATTCTCGAGCTTGAAAATCCAACAAAATTGCCTCCGGTCCAGCAAATCGAGATCATCGAAGAACCCTATATCCGCGCACATGTTATGATCCCGTCGACTGCTTTAGGAGTGATCATGCAGCTTTGCCAGGATCGTCGCGGGAATTATATCAGCACGGAGTATCTCGATGCGACCCGTGCGGTTTTGACTTATGAGATTCCGTTTTCGGAGATCGTGATGGATTTTTATGATAAAATCAAATCCCTCACTGCGGGGTATGGCTCCTTGAATTATGAATTTATCGGACATAAACCGTCCGATCTTGTGAAGCTTGATATCCTGATCAATGGGGAGCCGGTGGATGCACTTGCGATCATTACGTGGAAAGAGAAAGCTTATCCGCGCGGCAAGGCGCTTGTGGAAAAGCTCAAAGAAGTGATCCCGAGGCAGATGTTCGAAGTCGTGATTCAGGCTGCGATCGGGGCCAAAATCATTGCCCGAGATTCCATCTCGGCGATCAAAAAAAATGTAACTGCCAAATGCTACGGCGGGGATATCACGCGAAAGCGGAAGCTTTGGGAACGGCAAAAAGAAGGGAAGAAACGCATGAAAAAGATCGGACGCGTGGACCTGCCACAAGAGGCTTTTATCAGCGTTCTGAAGGTGGATTAGTATGGAAAATAATGTTATGACCATGGTGCGGGCCTATAGCTGGATTCCCTTGGTATTGCTTGTACTGGCGTTTATTTATCGCGCGAAGCTGGTTAGCGAATGGAAATTTGCAAGGTCCCAGACAAAACAGTGGCTATTTGAGAAATGGAAAAATTGGGGAGAGCCGTTGCTGATCGCTGCGGTGCTCGCTATTGTGATCCGGACTTTTCTGTTTGGACCTTACCAAATCCCTACGGGATCCATGAAGCCTACCTTCATGGAAAACGACAAGATCTTTGTCGACAAATTGAGTTATCGTTTTCGTGAACCAGTACGCGGAGACATCATTGTTTTCAAGTATCCGCTTGATCGTAAAAAAGATTATGTGAAACGGCTTGTCGGTCTTCCTGGGGATACCATAGAGATTCGTAAAGGGGTCATTTTGGTGAACGGTAAACCGATGACGGATCCTCCGTTCAGCAAGAATATCTATTACAATGTTGAGGAGTGGGAATATGGGAAATCCGGGCAAGTGATTCATGTGCCGGAGGGGCGTTATTTTGCATTGGGTGACAACTCGGCTCATTCGGCAGATAGCCGCCAGTGGGGATTTATCGTGCGCAAAGATATTATCGGTAAGGCTTTTATGATCTGGTGGCCGCCCAAACGCATTTCAATGACACGCTGATTTTGACTACGCAGGAATTCGTATTTTAAATAGAAACCTTAAAATTTATAAAGTTTTTCTTTACTGATTTCGAATTTCCGTTAAATCTTCCTTCCCATTTGCCGTAAATAGATGTGCGGAGGAAATAGAAATGCAAACGGAATTATTCGAAATGACATCATCGCAAGACACTCAAGAAGAATCTTCAGTCCCGGCTTCCACCTTTCTTGAAAAAACATTTATTTCGTTAAAAATAGATCAAGCAATCGGTCTTTTTCTTGCGTTGCTTGTTTTTTACGTGCTTACGTTTTCTTGGGGAGTTGAAAAAGGAAAAAAAATTGTTCTCGGAAGCCAAAGGGTGGCTCAGGAGACTGTCGCAACGCAGACGGTGTCGGAAGCCCCTACACCTGTTGCAAATGTTCCTGAAAAGAAGGGTTGGGTCGCAGGGGCGAAGGCTGATGTACCTCAGGAAGTGCCGATTCCCGTTTCAGAACTTCCAAAACCTGTGGCTGCTGTGTATAGGCCGGAAGGAAAGTTTACGATTCAGCATGTGACCTATCTGACCCCGACCATTGCAGATCGTGAAGTTCAGAAATTGGCCAAATTAGGACAACCCTCTTTTGTGATTCCAACGGGCAAACATTTTTTGGTTTGCATTGATTCTTTTCAAACCCGCAAGGAGGCTATGAGGCAACTTAAGCAACTCAAAATGCAGCAGATTATTTCTACGGACGCTTATGTTCGTCCCTTGCCAAGTTAAGGTCTGAAAGGAAATGCTTCCTGTTTTTTAGATTCTTTTTATTACTTTTCAGCTAGCCAATTTGAAATTCCATCAGTATAATACGTTTTTCCAGCAGCCATGCTGTTCGGGTTGATCCAAATTCTTAAAAAAGGAGTCTAGTGTCTTATGTCTCAGCATCCAAGCTTGCGTTTTGATAGCGTCGGAACCAAGCATCGCAATGTGTTTAAAAGATTTGAAAGAGTCAAAAAACTTCAGGAAATGGGTAAGTGGAATGACAAGAGTACTGTTTACAATCTGCCCAAGGTCAAGTCACTCAAAATTAAAATGAAGAAGGTTAAAGAAGCAAAAGAGGGGACGTCCACGGAGGGAGTTGCCGCGCCTGCGGTTGGTGCTCCAGCGGCAACAAAACCTGCAGCCAAAACTGCCGCGAAGCCTGCCGGAGAGACCAAAAAATAATAATGAACGGATTTTGTCTTTTATGATCACGATACGACGATGTTCCAAAGAAGATGAAGCATCGATTATTGATCTCATCAACGGTATTATGAACAACGAATTCCGTGAAGTGAAACATGCCTACCCCACGGAAGATGTCGAATGCATCGAAAAGGCTTACGGCGGCATCGGCGAAGCTTTTTTCGTAGCACTTGACGGACATGCTCATAAAGTTGTCGGAACCGTTGCGATCAAGAAAGAGGATGAGCGAGTCGCTCTTCTTCGACGATTATTTGTGGCTCCGACCCATCGCAATCAGAAGATCGGCAAAAAACTTATCGATCATGCATTGGAATTTTGCCGGGAAGTGGGATATGAAGAAATTGTTTTTAAAACCACATCTCGGATGTCAGGAGCGATCGATCTTTGCAAAAAGAACGGCTTTCTCCAACGCGCCCATATTGTTCTTGGTCCCATAGAATTAATCAAATTAGCCTTGTCGTTAAAAGAATCCGCCCATTTATTAAAGGGGAAATCTTAGCATGGCTTTTTTTATTAAAAAGAAGCTCAAGAATTCTCAAATCTCAACACTTTCAGAATCTGAAATCCAAAAAAAACTTTATGGAGAATTTAATGCCGGAGATTCAGAATTTGCGACCAACGAGCGGGGGAGTGTCAAGCCGTCGGGAGTAGAGCCCTCTTTTTTGAAGAATGATTTAAAGAGACAAGACGAAAAAGAAAAGGCAAAAGCGGCGCCTGACCTTTTCAACGTTTCGCAGGACAATATAGCAAATGCGATCCCGGCTAAAACGAGTACTCCGGAATCTAAATCCGTGGAGATCAAACCACCTTATGTTCCCCCGCGTGATTTTGACAAAAAGGCCGTACTTTCCAATAGCCCGAAGGAGTCAATCGGAGTTCCGAAAGTTTATGCGCACCGATTGGGCGAAAAAGGGCGAACAGACGGGGTGCTGTTCTTCGAAAAAATAAAAGTAGGATTTTTGGAATTTTTCAGTCAGTTTTCAAATTACAAACATCTCGTTTCGAAAAAGCTTCTTTTTTCAAGTGCGGTTATTTTAGTAGTCGTAATGCTTTTTTGGTCCGTAAGTGTTTTAAATTCCCAGCGTGAAGAGGCGATGAAGGGCAGATACCGTCTGGCGGAAGCTTCAAGGAAAATAACAACCAATCATGTTGAGGCAAATGTTTCGACCCAGGCTGCTGCAGCGCCATTGGGTAATCAGGTGACAAAACCTCGTGAAGTTGTTATAACCCCGGTTCAGATGCGCCGCACGGATCCATCCGAAACAAAATCAGAAACCAATAGACCAAACAACGAGGGTGGCCATTATGTTATCCAAGTTGTTACCTACCCCAGCATCGAAGATGCTCAGAAGGTTGTGGATGCATTAAAGAGGGATAACTTAAAAGCTTTTTTGAAAGAGAATAAAAGGCCGAGTGGGCGTGTTTTTTATATCGTGATGATCGGTGGTTTCAGTACCGAGACAGAAGCCCAGGCACAGCTTTTAAAATTTCGAGCCAAAGAGATTGCACGGCCATTTCAGGACGCATTCGTCAAAATAAGCCAATGAAAAGTTCAATGTGGGATGGTTTCAATAAACGTAAATTTCCGAGAATTCATCTTACTTGTGAGGTGGTCATTCAGCCGTTGAATAAGGCAAAGACTTTTGTGGCCACGACAGAAGATGTTGGCATGGGGGGTGTTTCAGTGATGTTGGAGGAACCTCTGGAGCGCTTTGACCGTTGTAAAATTACGCTAGAGCTTAAGGATGGTGAAGCTCCGGTTCGATGTGCGGGGCGCAGCGTTTGGGTGATCCCGAGCCAAGATCTCAAAACTTCGAAAAAACATTTTGATACAGGGATTGAATTTTTAGATATTGATGAGTTCTCCAGAAAGCGTCTACAGTCTTTTTTAATGCGCCCAATTAAAAAAACATAACTCTCTTGTCGGCTATCTATGGCCCAACAATTTTCCTTTGATATTACTTCGCAAGTCGACCTCCAGGAAGTCGATAATGCTGTCAATCAAGCTAAGAAGGAACTTCAAACCCGTTTCGATTTTAAGGGAAGTAAGAGCTCTTTAGAATTTTTGAAAGATGAGAAGAAAATTCGCATTATTGGGGATGATGATATGAAGCTGCGCAATCTTCAAGATATCCTTAAAACCCGGATAGCTAGCCGAAAAATATCAGTGAAAGCGCTTGATTTCAAGACCCCTGAGACGGCCTTTGATGGCTGTTGGCGGCAAGAGGTATCTTTGGTGCTGGGTATCCCCCAGGAAAAAGCAAAAGAGATTGTGAAAATGATAAAAGACCTTGGGAGCAAAGTTCAGCCGACCATTCAGGGGGATGCAATCAGAGTTTCGTCTAAAAGTAAGGATGAGTTGCAAGCTGTGATTCAGCACCTTCGAAGTCTTTCCCTTGCCATCCCTGTTCAATTTTGTAATTTTCGCTAAATTATTTCCAGGTATGGAGTTAAGTAATTTTTCAAGACATCGGAAAGCTTAGATTTTTTTAATTTAGCATCTAAATAAAGTCATCTCCAATACTTGTAAATTCAAGGTTTGTATGCTATTTTTTTTTAATCAGAAACAACTAACCTATTAACTAAATACTCAATGAAGTCGATATAATCATGAGTATGTCTTATTTCATTTACATAAATCACGGAAAATAAAGGAGGGTGCAATGGAAAAAGATAAGCGTAAGTTTAAGCGCTTTGATGCCTATATGAGTGTAAAATTTACAGGCACAGATGAAACTTCCGTGAAAGGATTAGGCCTCAGTCGTGATTTGTGTCGGGAAGGGTTAAAGATCAATTCAGACAAGTCCCTCAAAGAGGGAATGCAACTCGACCTTGAAATCAGTATTCCTGACGACCCCAAACCCATTTTCAGCTCTGGACAAGTTGTTTGGTCCAAGCCGTCCGAAGGAACCGATCAAGGATATGATCAAGGGGTCAAGCTTCTTAATATGGACCCGGTTGATAAGTTTCGCGTTTTGGATTATGCGTATAATCACTGGCTGGAAAATAAGGTGAATGATTATGCGGATCCGGAAAGTGTTCAGGAGTGGTAAACCTGAAGTTTAAGACTTTCCAGTCGGAAGCCATTCTGACTACCATCAAGGTTTGAGGAATCAGCTGAGAAAAAATTTTGATGAGAAAGAACTACCTCTCCGTAGTGTGAAGATCTGTAAGGAGATATGACTATCCTGCCGATAATGCTTCCATGAAGAATTTCTTCTCTTTTGGAAAAAAAATGAAATCTGAGACAAGGGATGGTTTTCTGTTGGATCCTATTCCTCTTTTTTCATCCTTGCCCGCCGATGCGCAGGCCCAGATACAACAATACTCGAGGCTCGTTGGTTTTAAACGGGGTGATATTGTTTACGAAGAGGGAACCAGACCCGATGCGTTTTATATTATCATCTCCGGGCGTTTCCGACTTTTTACACGAGCCCATGGGCCCGAAAAGGAATCGACGCTTCTTTATTTTTATAGAGGGGAGCACTTCGGTGAGACATCGCTGTTAACGGGTAATGTGCACAGCGCATCCGTGGAAGCAAAAACCGATGCTGTGGTGCTAAAAATCAGCGCGGAAAGTTTTCATAAACTTCTTCAAGAAATTCCGGCTCTTGCTTTACAACTAAGCCGTTCGCTTGGCCGGCATTTAACGCGAGAAGAACTTGGCTATAGCCATCATCGGAGCGAAGTGCGCATCGCTACCTTTTATTACACGGCGTGCACAGAAGCAATGTCGACTTTTCTATTTGATTTTATGGATGCCTTGAAGCATGAAACTCAAAGAGCCATCCTTCTTGTGGATCTTTCTGGCATGCTTAAGGCAAGGTTGAAGATGGCATCTTCCCGCGGGGGATTGCAAGGATTCGATCTGAAGCAAATGGATCCATCTCAGGGTTCACAGGTTCATGAATCCATTTATCATACGCCCAATGGTTTTGATTATCTGCCTTTTGTGGTGAACGAAGGTCTTGATAAAGATACAGAGAAATTCACCTCGCTTTTGACCTATTTAACCTATCAGTATGATTATCTTATTATTTGTTTACCCGATCGAAATACGCCGGTAGCGGTTAAAGCCTTGAACTATTCGGATCGTGTTTATCTTTGGGCGGACAAACCTTCGGATGTTGTTACCTTTACTTCGAAAAAAGTCAGTGAGTTTTGCCAGGATTTTGGATTTGGCAGAAATGACATTAAGATTATTATGCCGTCCCAGGAAGGAAAGACGCTTTCTTTGGACGGTAAAGAGGTTCCCCAGGAAATCCAGTTTTTTTCCATGCTGCCGTCAATGCAGTACCAGCGTTTTCGTTATGAACGGACGCTAAGATTTCTAGCCAAGGAATGGTCTGAGAGGTTGGTTGGATTGGTTTTGGGTAGTGGTGCCGCCTATGGTCTAGCGCATATTGGTGTGCTGCGGGTCTTGGAACAGGAAAAGATTCCTGTGGATGTGATAGCAGGATCCAGTATTGGAGCTTTAGTGGGAACGCTTTGGGCGGCAGGTTATGATTCATTTGAAATAGAAAAAATAGCGAAGTCTTTCGACAAAAAAAGCATTTTTTTTAAACTGCTCGGTTTCCGGGATATTTCGGCCATGCATCGTGGTTTTTTTAAAGGGGAACAAATTGTTCGTTTTCTGTCCGCCTATTTAAAAGATATGACCTTTCAAGATCTGAAAATTCCCCTCAAAATCGTAGCGACGGATCTTTTAACCTCTGAGGAGATTGTGATTGATTCCGGAAATGTGCTCAACGCTATTCGCGCATCGATATCAATGCCTGGATTTTTTCGTCCCAGTTCCTACAAGGGGAGTTATCTCATGGATGGAGGCATTGTCGATCCTCTCCCTGTCAGGACGCTATCTGACATGGGTGTCCGCAAAATTATGGCAGTTAATGTCTTGCCGTCGCCAAAAGATTTGATAGCGCGAAATGATGCTCGACGCAGGGCTTTCCACCAGTCTTTTCAGCAGCGCAGCCATTGGTCGCAAATGATCATGAAAATGAAGGATCGTCTTCAGCGACGTTATACTGCGAATATTTTTAACGTTCTGATGAATTCAATCATGTTTACGGAGTTTGAAATCGCCCGCATGGAGGGGAGTGCTGCCGATATTTTTATTCATGCGGCTTTGCCTGACGCCCACTGGATTGAATTTTTTTCCCCGGAAAAATTTATTAACGAAGGCATCCAAAAAACTAAAGAACAGCTGGCTGAAATCCGCCAGCTTTTGGTCGAATAACCTCCAACGGTCGAAATATATTTCAGGGGGACTTAATGAGCGAGATTGTTATTGCAGGCGCTGTGCGCACAGCGCAATGTAAATTAGGGGGAGCTTTAAAGGATTTTACCAATCAAAAGCTCGGTTCTATTGTTTTAAGCGGATTGATCGAGCGAACTCAAATTTTGCCCCAGAGGATCGATGAGGTGATTTTTGGTTGTGTGGGGCAGCAATCCGATGCCCACAATGTTGCCCGGGTAATCGCTTTAATGGCAGGCCTTCCGCAGCAAACAACAGCTTTTACGGTTGCCCGGAATTGTGGATCGGGTCTCCAAGCGATTATCAGTGCTGTTCAATCGATTCAATCGGGTGATGCAGAGGTCGTTGTTGCAGGCGGGGTTGAGGTGATGTCTGCTTCTCCTTATCTAAATCGTGATCTCAGGTTCGGCAAAAGACTGCGAGATTCCAAAATGATCGATTCTCTCTGGGAAGGGTTGCAGGATCCTTTGTCGGGTATGATCATGGGGGAAACCGCGGAGCTTTTAGCCGAAGAATTTAAAATTAGCCGGAAAGAACAGGATGAATATGCGCTTGGATCGCACCAAAAGGCTGTTCGCGCCATGACGGCGGGATTATTTAAAGAAGAAATTATCCCGGTTCCTTTACATTCAAAATCTAAAAAAAATCAGGAAAAAGAAAAATATCTGTGGGATGATGAAGGGCCCAATCCAACATTAGATCTTCAGGCGCTTGCGCGACTCTCCCCGTCTTTTAAAGAAGACGGAATGGTCACGGCTGGTAATTCATGTTCCATCTCGGATGGAGCGGCTGCGGTCCTGGTGACAACAAAAAAGAAAGCCACAGAACTTGGTCTTAAAATTCAAGCGAATGTAAAAAGTTGGGCATTTGTTGGTATCGATCCGCTAAGAATGGGATTAGGCCCGGTTGAAGCAACAAGAAAAGCTCTGGCAAGAGGCAAGTTGTCTTTAAAAGATATTCAAATTGCAGAGATCAATGAGGCATTTGCCGCTCAGTATCTGGCGGTGGAGAGGCTCTTGAATATCGATCGCGCTATGACGAATATCAATGGCGGTGCAATCGCTTTAGGGCATCCGGTAGGGGCGTCAGGGGCACGGATTGTTGTTGCATTGCTTCATGAAATGAAAAGACGTGATGCGGGGTTGGGGATGGCAGCACTTTGTATCGGGGGAGGACAAGGCGGCAGCTTAATTCTAGAACGTTGTTAGCCGAATATATCAATCAATAAATCGTTAAGGCGGAAATTGAATTTTTCTAATATAATAGACCCACTATAAAATAAAGGAGAGAAACTCGTATGCGAAAGATTACCGGAGTAATTCTAATGGTCGCTTTAGCTCAATTAGGCGCAACAGCCACAAAGGAGAATCAAAATTCGGCTGGTGTTATGCCCGCAACTTTAGGCGAGAATATTTCACGATTTTTTTCTCAAAAAAAATCTTCTAAAAATACTTCCAGCAAATCAAACACTTCGAATACGAATCAATCAACGGAAGCGGTTGGGAATTCGGGGGGCGATGCTGGAGCGACAGTGGCCACGGTTGTATCCCAGGCGAAAGTAGTGGCGCCCGCACCAAAAAGTGTTTTACCGCCATTGGCGAAAAATTCTTTATCTGCAGGCACATCTGTTTTTAATAGTCCATACACACGTCTTTCTCGTCCTAGCGTTTCATCTCCGGTGGGCATTGCCAGGGTTAATCAGGCTCCTCGTGCTCCTTCTCCAGTAGGAGTCATTAAAATTGATCAGACATCTCAGATACGGCAAGAGATGCAGAGAATTATTGACATCAACAATCAGATCAAACAACTGCAAGCTGCGAAAACGTTCCAATTTCAACGCGTTCAGGAACTTGCTAAGGTGCGTCAGCAGATTTTGGCCGAGAAAAAGGATAAGAATGCAAAGAACCAGAAAAACTCTGAGGCAGCGCCCAATAAAAATTCTTTGCTGGAACAAGAAAAATTACGCATGATTCATGAAACAGCGCAGGATAATAAGGCGAAGAATACTTCAGATTCAAAAGTTCGCCCATAGCAGTTGATTTACATTAAAGAGGACAGGTTTAGATCGATTTGAATATGGGCGCTGTCATTAAACAAAAAGCAAAGAATACTGATAGTTTAAATTAAATACCCTATATAAACGAGAACAACCTACAAGAGTGGTTAACTGAGTTGTTGAAAAAGATTTTCCATGGCTGTAAAACGTAACGGATTCCCTCCCGACACCGTTGAAGAAAACGGAAATTTGCCGAAGGTTTTCTTAAATCGCGCCTCTATTTTTGCTGACAAAAAGGCACTTTTTTATAAAGTGCACGGCCATTATACGGGCTATTACACTTGGCGTGAATGGATAACGCGTGTGCGCGATACTGCTATGGCGATTCATAGCCTTGGCATTCGAAAGTCCGATCATGTAGGTATTTTTTCCGAAAATTGTCCCGAATGGACTTTCGCAGATCTAGGGTGTTTATGCCTTGGTGCTGTTGTTGTGCCAATCTATCCCAATTCTTCGGAGGAGGATATTCGACACATCATCGAACATGCCAGGATCAAAGCTGTTTTTGTTGCGAATGATGCCCAATATCAAAAAATTCTTCCGTATCAATCTATGTTTCTTCCCGGCGGGATTTCCGTCTTTTCTTCCAAGGAGCCCAAGGGAGATCATGCCTTTCTCTCATGGCTGGACAAAGGGCGTCAATACGGACTCAATCATACGGGGTTGTTTGAACAATGTGTCGCCCATGTTGGTCCGGATGATCTTGCGACCATTATCTATACATCCGGGACGACCGGGACCCCAAAAGGTGTGATGCTGACACACCGCAACCTCATAGCAAATTATCAGGGTTCCTTTCAGCGCATCCAGATTGATGAGACCGATTCGGTTTTGTCTTTTCTGCCTCTAAGTCACAGTTTTGAAAGACTTGCAGGGTACTACTTTCAAGCGGCTTATGGAGTTTCGATTGCCTATGCCGAAAACATGACGACCGTTGCGGAAGATATAAAAAAAGTCCGTCCTACGATTGTGATCGCGGTACCTCGATTTTACGAAAAGATGTATGTCCGGATTCATGAGGAAGCGGCCAAGGCCCCTAAATGGAAAAGAAGGATTTTTGAATGGGCAAAGCGCATTGCGATGCGCACGGCACAAATGCGAATACGGAAACAACAAGTCCCGTTGCGTTTTTTTCTCCTTGACCTATTAGCAAAGTGTCTTATCCTCCATCGGATTAAGGATGCTTTGGGCGGAAGAATACGTTTTTTTGTTTCGGGTGGGGCACCGCTTTCCAAGGCTATGGCGAACTTTTTTTATGCGATCGGTGTCATGATCTTGGAAGGATACGGGTTGACGGAAACGGCGCCTGTGATTGCTGTCAATGCGTTGGATGATTTCAAATTCGGGACTGTGGGTAAAGTGATTCCCAATATTCGTGCTAAGATCGCTGAAGATGGGGAGATTTTGACAGCGGGCCCTTGTGTCATGAAAGGTTATTTTAATGACCCTGAGGCCACAGCCGGTTGTTTAAAGGAAGGTTGGTTCCATACGGGAGATATCGGGCATTTTGATGAGGACGGTTTTCTCCATATTACAGATCGAAAAAAAGACATCATCGTGACGGCCGGCGGTAAAAATATTTCGCCGCAGAAAATCGAAAACAGCATTCTTCAAGACAACCTTTTTTCTCAAGTGGTTGTTTTAGGGGATAAACGTCCCTACCTTTGCGCGTTAATTGTTCCCCATAAAGAAGCTGTTCTCCAGTTTGCATCTCAGCACGAGTGGGCGAACCTTTCTTATGAGGAGATGCTCCGGCATCCCGTTTTGAATCAATGGATCCGTGAACGCCTTGAAGCCAAAATGGAAGGACTGGCGAATTATGAAACCGTTAAGGCTTTTATCCTTTTGGCCAGGGAATTCAGCCAAGGCTCCGGAGAAATGACGCCTACGCAAAAGATTAAACGTCGTGTTGTGATGAAGGAGTATCAAAAAGAGATCGACGATCTGTATTGCAAAACAGACCAGGAATGGTTCAACCGCAAAACAGTGCCAGTTCCACGATGAATGGTGGTTCAGTGAAGTCTCATTGTGTCTGTGATTTTTTTGAGACGCCAGATAAGATTCGGATTCATTATAGGTTTTTATCCCATTCGAAAGCAAAACATACCCTCATAATAATTCATGGTTATGGGGAACATTCGGGTCGCTATGAAGAGTTCTTCGAACGTCTTGGAGAAATTCCGGCCCAGATCGCGATGATGGATCTTCGTGGTATGGGACGTTCAGAGGGGGAGAGGGGTGATATCCGTTGCTTAGACGTTTACTTGCAAGACATCTCCGCTTTTGTCGATCATTTGCAAAAGAAATTTACGATTCCGCAAAAATTCATACTTTTGGGACATAGCTTCGGAGGTCTTTTGGCTATCCATTGGTCTATGAGGCACCAGAACGCTATCAAGCTGCTCATTCTTTCCGCCCCGTTTCTTGGGCTTAGAGGGGGGTGGGGTGCTTGTCTTCTCAATCGATTGATTCGCTTTGTTTTACCAAAATTCGTCTATCGCAATCCGATTTCCACCAAAATCTTGACCCAAGACCATAACGAAATATCGATTTATCGAAAAGATGAGCTCATTATCCGTAAGATTTCAGCGCATTTTTTAGAAGAGATCATTCGGTACATGAAAATGCTGCAGAATACCGCGGTGCTTTCTTGCGTTTTTCCAGTGTATGTCTTTACGGCTGGGCAGGAGTTCATCGTCAGCGCGAAAGCGATAAAATTATTCTTCGAGAGATTAGTAGCGCCGCGTAAAGACCTGGTAAGTTTCCCTGGCTTTTATCATGAAATCTTTCATGAAACGGACAGAAAAAAACCATTTAATGTTTTAAAGACAATCATCGAGGATTGTGTATAATATCGCGATTTTCTCGTATCGATTATGAACTCAATGAGGGCCTGTCTTGAAGGATTGGCTGGTCTTTTTCTGTATTGCGGGCGGCAATGGCAATCCAAATGCTGTTGCGGCAACGCATGAAAGTATTGAGATGTTATGGGCCTGTAGCTCAGCTGGGAGAGCGCCGCATTCGCATTGCGGAGGTCAGGAGTTCGATCCTCCTCAGGTCCAGGTTTTTTAGCTGCTTTTTGCGCCAACGTTTTTCGCATCAATCAAGGTTTTTAAGCACGTCTTCAAAAACCCCGGAATTTTACCCTGCCTTTGTTTTGCGATTGTCCATCCTGAGAAAACGGTTCCAGTTTCCCAAGCAGTTGATAACGCATATTTGACATTCTGAGTCGTCGCATAATGCTGTTGCTTGAGCTTATAAAATCTCCTGAAGCTATCAAAAAGATTTTTTTTGATGGAATTATCGTCAGAAAAATGAGGGCGGGTGAGGAGCATGTTGAGTGGGTGATGTGAAGGTAATTCCTAATAAGAAATAGAAAAGTCTTAAAATAATTTAATCAAAAGTCTTAAGTTGTTTAATTTAAATACATTACAAAAGATTTTTTTTGATTACCTCGTTTGACAAAAATTCTCACGTTGTGTATATTTGTATTAGGTTTTTAAGAGCTTAAAATAAGCTTTAATGTAGCTCTTATTAAACCAATCAAATATTTAAAAAAATACAGGTCTATTTTATCTAAACGGAGGACGGCAATCCAATGATTAGTTGGCAGCAACCAACAATCAAACCGTGGGTTAGGATCGTTGCATTTTTTACGGCGTTCGCGTTTACCTTTACGAGCGTTGTATGGGATGGCGGGCAACGTTCATATGCCGCTACGGCCCAGACGGAACAATTCCTTCCATCTTCAAATCTTGCCGTCCAAGCTCCAGCTTTTCGGATCGATCGCCCGGACTTGCCGGATAGTTACGGCACAATCAAGAGCACCTTCAAGGGTTCGAAAGACCAAATGGTTCTTCATATTCAGGATGCGCACGTGAATGAAGAAGCCCAGCACAATATTGCAAACATCATTCGTTATTTTTCCGAAAAATACCAGCTCCGCCTGGTAAACCTTGAAGGTGCAAGCGGGGAACTCTACACGGATCTTTTTTCTTTCTTCCCGAACAAAAAAGCCAGACAAGACGTTGCGGGTTATTTCTTAAAGGAAGGACGTTTGACCGGACCGGAATATTTAACCATTGTGGAAAAACCGGTTATCACTCTTTATGGGGTGGAAGATCCCGAGCTCTATGAGGAAAACCGTAAGGCTTATGTCGAAGCCCTGGATTTTAAAGGGCGTGATGAAAAAATCCTGGCGGAACTCAATAAATTACTCGAAGGGGTCAGCCGGTTTATTTTTTCCGAAGAAATCCGTGAGCTTAACCGTCGCCGAGGTGCGTTTCAGGAGGGCGGGCCTGAATTGGTGGCCTATGTGCGTTATTTAGTGGAGCTCGGTCGAAAACGCCATATTGCGTTGGATGATTATCCGGGCATGCATTCGCTGCTGGAGCTTGTGGATCTCGAAAAAAAAGTTGATTTTGAAAAGGCCGAAAAAGAAACGGATTTATTGATCAACGATCTAAAACATATTCTTTCCCGTGAAAAATTATCCCGTTTTTTAACCAATACCGTTCATTTCCGTATGAAAAAGATGAAGCGTGCGGCTTACTACGGGTATCTGGAAGAAGAAATCAAAGGGGCGACACCCCTTGAGGCGGGAGCGGGGGCGAACGCCATTCAGAATAAATATGCCAATGTTCTTTCTTATATCAAATACATGAAGATTTATGACGCCATCGATGTTTCAATCTTTAACGAAATTGAATTTCTCGAAAAGACGGTCAAAAACAAGCTATTCACCTCGCCCGAGCAGGTGAAGCTAGATCATTTGATCCGGATTCATGACATTTATTCGAAGATGTTTGATTTTACGCTGACGAAACAGGACGCGGAATTTTATTATACCTTTCAAGACGAATTTAAAGCAGAAACCTTCACAAGTTTTCTCAAACCGCTGCTCAAGCAATACCATTTCTCCTACGGATTGCCGTCCCAATTGGAGACTCTCGATCAGGATCTGCCGCGCGTGGAGCGCTTTTATAAAGCCGCTTTGCAGCGTGATCAGGTGTTGATCGAGAGGGCGGTTGAGAAAACCCAGAATTCGAACCAGACCATTTCTGCGATCGTGACAGGGGGTTTCCACACGCCCGGCATTGAGAAGTACCTTCGTGAGAAAGATATTTCGTATATTGTGGTTGCTCCCCGGATCACTAAAAAAATCGATCAATCGAAAGAAAGCTTTCTTTATGACGCGGCTTTGCGCGAAACGCCGCTTCCGATCGAAAAAACTCTTTCAGAAGTGTTTTTGGCGCCCAAGACCGGCGTCCTTAACGATCCGCGTTTTCAGTTGGCAGCGTTACGTCCCGTTCCGAGTCTTCCTCAAATTCAACGCGGGGAAAATCTTAATCTTGCGCGTGCCTATGATTGGCTCGTGGCGACTCTTAGCTATTATGCTGATCCGAACGCGCGGTCCGAGATCCGCGGGGCTGTCGCAAAATTGGATGTTACCGCACAGAAGATGCTCTCAGGTGTTTTGCCGTCCTTGGCCATTATGGATGGAAATAAACTTTGGATGCCCAATCAAAACGCAACTCTTGCCGCGGTTGCGGTATTGGCCGGATCCGATACGCCGCGCGGTGAAATTAAGGTGCCGGGTGCCCGCCAGCGCGCCGAGATCCGCTTAAACGAAAAAACTTCTCTCTTTGTGTATCCCCATATTGATGGATTGATGATCCCCGATAAGATCGCTTCGGCAGTTCGGGCGGAACTTCGGCTTTTACCGCAGGGAACCGTGAGTGATCTCTCGAGAGGTGTTCTGGCGGAAGTCGGTGTTTTACAACCTGTCGAAACCATCGCACCTGAGGACATCCTTCAAAAAGAATTGCAGGCGCGTTTGCAGACCGTTAATCGTCAGAAGCTCACTAAGGTGTACGGGGAACAAGTGCTTCAATATGAAAATAAGCCTGTCAGTTATCGTGATTTTATCGAAAAGCTTTTAGCAAGCGCCGATCTTGTGGAAAAGATCGATATGCTCCAGGAAAAATTTCCTTGGGCTTCCCAGAATATTGCTTACCTCCGTTTTGCCCTTTGGAGTTCGGATGATCCGAATCACGCAACACCTTTTAAGACGCTCCAGGAAAAGGTTGTAGCGCTTGGAGAGATGGAAGCAGAAGTTCACCAAGCCAAAATGCCGGAAGAAAAACGCACCGAATTTCTCCGAGTTCTGACCAGCAGTGAATTTCGCGAACATATGTTGCTTCAATACAGCGCCGACAGAATTCGTGATCAAATGCGCAAAATCCTCAAGGCTGGGATCGCACTCAATACCTACACGATGAGGCTGTCCGAATATGAAATCAGTATTCGTGTTGAACAAGATCGTTTGACTCGTGAAGCCGCGGAACGTGCTGTGAAACCCGTAGTGCCGAAAGCCGCTCCCGAAAAACCAACAATGAACATGGTGATTGAAAAGATCCGTGCAAAATATCAGGGAAAGCCATTGCCGGATATGAGGAGTCTGCCCGAGCTTCCTGCGGATGCCACTCAGGAAATGATCATCGCAAGAATCAAAGCGGAGTTTGGCTATGATGATCAAGATATCGCATTATTAGCGAAAGCTCCGGGTATTTCTTTGCAATCCGGTGTTTTGGGTACGGAACAATGGTGGGCCATCTACAAGGCGCTGGAAGGCGGCTCCGAGAGTTATCAGAATTTCAGCGCAGCACAGTTGGCGCAAGAGGCGCGTAAACTTCCGGAGGGATTAAGTTTTTGGGGAAGAGTTAAATACCGGGGGGTGGCTTTTTTGAAGAGGCTTGTCACTGGCCGCCTCGCGCTTGATCTGGTCAAAATGGGCCCTCATATCCTCGACAATTTCTTCTATAACTTCTACCGGAAAAAAATCGGTTTTTATTGGTTCCGCTCCGGCGCTGGATTTTTGAAACCCAAAGCGCCACTGCCGCGTGAATTATCCATCGATGTGCTCGCGGGCGCCATGCTGAGCGTCTCGAAACCGAATTTCGGCCGTGATTTCCTTGATTGGCAAAAAGGGACTTTGATTGAGCGGGGAATCTATCATGTATTTTTAAAGCATGAAAATGTAGTGACGATGCTCAATGGTCTACAGTTTGGAACAGCGCCCGGGGATGTCCTGTTTCGCCGTCTTGACAAGGCTCTGATTCAGCCGTTTGTGGTTCCCACATTGCAATTTCTGCAAAAGCGTTGGAAATTGGCTTTTTTCGGCGCTATTGGTCTTGCGATCGTTACTTTCTTTTTACCGGCCAGCCTTGTGGGCGTTAGCCTCCTCGGCAGTTTTGGTGTGTGGGCGATTCATGCAACGGCCGGTGTTCCTGTGATCGGAATCACCGTCGGTGCTCTTGTTCATTCTTTCGCGTTGGCCGCTTTTTTGAAAACTGCGGTTCTTTCATTTCAATTAGTCGTGCCATCTTTTTCTCAGAAATATTCAAATGCCAAAATTGATCAGGTGATTCTTAGGCAGTTGCAGGGGTTGAGAGAAATTAAAAACCTCGATTTCTTGACCATTCGCCAGATTGTCCGACAAATCGTTGGCGCTGAATTAGCTATAGATCAGAAATTGGTTTTACTGCAAGAGCTTCAAGCCATTCTTCCTGAAGTTCGTTACCAGAATTCTGTGGAGCGGACTCTCCTGACCCATTTGATCCATGAAGAATTGAAAAACTTGACAGAACAATCCGCGGCCCAGGCGCGTGCGCCTCCTACGATTCAATTAAAAACGCCGGGTTTTTTCAAACGCCAAATCCTTTATCCCTTCATGGGGGTTTTAAAAGCACTTATTTCGAACCCTTTTGCTGAAAAGGGTTTTTACGGAGCATGGGCGGTGAGTACGTGGGGCATGGCGATTGTGGGCGGCGAAATTGCGGCGTTTGCCGGCGGCGAAGGCTCGGCGGTTAATCCAGCGGAGTATGGCGCGGTTCAGTGGGCTGTTTCCCAGTTTACGGATAATCAGCACATCATACAGGGCCTTTCATTGCCCGTGACGTTTGTGGAACATCAGGCTATTGGCTGGGGTCAGAATTTATTGCAGTTTGCGGAGCATGTGACACATATTCCGGTTTCGGACACCGTCTTGAAGGGTGAGGCTCGTTTGTTGGGGGCATTTGGCTTTCACACAGAAGCCGGGGACTTTGCTTTGAGCGGATGGAATATCAACGAGATCTCGATGTTTCAGTATGCACGGCTTCAAGCCGAAGATGCTGCGAATCAAGGTTTGAATGCGGGGTTAGCACAAGAAACAATTCAGGGTTTGAAGGACGGCAAGTTTCTCACTGCTGCGGAACGTGCCAGGGAATTTGAACGGATCCAGTTGAGTCTTGAGTTAGCTGCTGTCGAAAAAAACATATCAAAACTTCCGCTTGTTTATCAGAGCACGGCAGAAGTTCTGGAAGCTGCTAAAGCGATCAGGACTGCTTTGAGTGAAATTGAGTTTCCGTTGCGCGGGAAGGAAGCCCGTGTGGAATTGGCGGATCTCGCCCAACAAGTAAAAATGCTTTTGCCAAAAGAAACGACTGTTGCTCAAAAGGCTGCGGAACAACCCAGCCCCGGTTTTTTTGCCAGAATTGTTTGGGCACTTAAAAGTACAGTTGTGACCGGTACTACGGGAGCTATGTTTGCGACGGTAACCCCTAGCATGGATTTTTCAAAATTCATACAAGCATTTAGAAAAGGGCCGCCGGTTTCCAATAGATCCGCAGGTGTTCCTGATCTGCCAAATCTGGCTTTTGAACTTGAGTCCGCAAGAAGAGCGACTGCGAAAGCTCCGATGCTTGCTCAAGTTTCAGCGCCTGTGGTGCCTGATCGAGAACCCGTGACGCTCCCCACGACGGTTGTGACCGGGACTTTGCCTCCTGAAGCAGAAATACCGGAAGTGGTGGCGCCTGTTCCGGCAATCATTCCAGAAAAATCTGAGGAACTCATCAAAACAAAGGAACTGCTTCCTGCCGTATCATCAGCGGATCAGATTCCCAGTTTCGATCAATTAAAAGAATCCGCCATCCTTTATGTGCTTAAGGATGTTTCCAAAGAAGATCAGGAGAAGTTCCGCAAGCAGGTGGAAGAGGCTCTCACACAGGCGGCTTATGAGATTAGCGCGGAGTCATTGCCTGGAGAAGATGCTGCGACTGCCTTTAAAGCCAGGATCGAAGGCTTAAAGCTCCGGATTGATGCGCTTGCCCAAGCTTCGCAAACAGTGTCGTCGGCACCCGATGAGGAAGAAGCAAAACCAGTCATTGAAGCCTCGACGGGTCCAGCACTCCCCATGGAACTTTTTGTGGTGAGCCGCGATTTTGTAAAGACAGGTTCAAAAGCAGGGGAATGGATGAAATCAAAAAAAGATGTCAGACGATTTGACAGCCAGCACATACCGGATGGTGCCGAATTTTTCTTTTATCAAGGCCGAGGGTTTTTGAAAGCGGGCACCAAGATTTTGGTTAAGGTGTCGGATGCCCGCGCTACCCACGTTCGTATCGGGAAGGATATATTTAAAATTGATCAGCGCAAAGTACCGCCGCCAACCGAGCCTGTGGAACCCAAGTTTTCGGAACTCCCGCCAGATAGGCCACTGATGTTGGGACAAGAAGCCATGATACGGCAGGCTTTAAGGGAAAAGATGGGAGAAACCCAGCCACCTGCGGCAAAGCCGGCTGATATGACTCCGAGCAGGGAAATTTCGGATAAAACCAAGCCGGCTGATGGGACAGTTGCTACGGTGATAGATGATAAAGTGACAGCTTCAAAAAGATTGGTTGAAAATATCCGGAAAAATAATCCAAACGTACGCATGACGGAGATTTTGGCTGAAAAACACAAGATCTCTATCAGGGAACCCTCGTTTCTTAAAGCCTATTTTGAAGTGTGGTATGCGTTCCGCCGTTCTTATCAGAAAATAGAGGATCCCGGATATAGCGTGCCTGAAACTTTCTCTCTCGATGGCGGCTCACCCCTTGTGACAGTGCCGTTGGAAACGACCTCTCCAGTTGTAGAGGCACTGCCGATTCCAGACATGCAAATTGAAGGTTATCGGCTTAAACTTGTTTTTAATGAAAGTGGCCTTGAATATTCAGTCATTCTTCCCATCTACGAAGGAGGAATTGAACCGGATGTCAATTATTACTATGCCGAACAGGCTATTGCAAACGGGCAATATGGCGTCTATGTGCTTGACACGGATGCCAGCCGGCTTTCGGAGCTCAATTTAAGTTCAGGTTACACGGTGGTCTCTGATCCGCGGCTCACCCAGGCTACGGCACTTGTTGATAGTTTTCATTTTGGCTTCTCCGACGGTGATACGGAAGGGTTGAGCGCTTTCTTAGCGACGCATATGGATTCGAACGGGACCTTGACACTCACAAACGCTGAAAATGGAAACGTTGTTTTTCAGAATTCCGCCAGTGTATGGCTCAGTGCTTATAAACAAGCGATGGACGTGATCATCGATCCGCGGTCGGGAGCCGGGATACGCGACTTTTATGGTCTCCCTGATAATGTGACCTATACGGACATTCTTATCGCACCTCCGACAACGCGTCCCATGACCGATCAAGAAAAGCGATTGGAAGAAGTGCGAAGTCTGATCGGGGCTTATGTCAGCGGCTACTACAGTCCGGATCCTAGAGTTCAGCAAAATTTCCGGCAAGTTTTCAGCAATAAATCCATAGCGCAGATTTTTGAATCCATGAGCAGAGTCTTACCCGAAGTCCAAAGAGCGTATACACGGCAGATGAATGTAAGCGGGAATACGGCAGATGCCGGTACCTTGGCTTATTTTACCCAGTTGGATCTTGCCGGAGTCGATGTCCAGGAAGCCTTGATGGGAGCTGAATTTTATGCGGGGGGCAGGGTCGAGCTTCTTTTAGACAGTGATGTTTATACTGAAAAACACAAGCGGACCCATTTAACTGAGGCGGCGAAGGCACAGGTGGAGGCAACACGAGTGGAGGCATTAGAAGAAGCTGCGGGTTATGTCGCGGATTCAAGTTTGCTTAAAAAAGAACTTGCGACGGTACAGAGACAGCAACAGATCCTGGAGGCCATGTGGAATGCAGCGGATGCGAAAAGGAAGACCGGCAGTATCAGCGATGCCAATCTTGTCGACCTTTGGGATGCATATCTAAAAAGCAAAGAGCGTACTCAGTCGGTCCAGGTCCAGCTGCAGGTGACCGAAAATAGGATCCGCGCCCTGATGGGGACAAAGGGATTGGATTATCAATTTGAAATTCCTCCTGGAGAATTAACGCCGCAGGCTTTTCTTCAAGCGCTTATCGATTCCGGGATCGATAAAAAGGTCATTTACCGGATCGAAATGCAGTTAGAAAAGGCCTTGGCGGCCGAGGCCGGAAGGATCAACCGCGTACGGACCGCGACAGGATTAAGATTTAATTATGATGTGACCCGGGCTTTAGATATTAATACCATCGGTGACAAGTATTCGCTTGTGGCCGTTCTTTTTCAATTATCGGGAGATCTGGATGAAAGGCTCCAGCTTTGGAAACGAGATCGTGCGGCTTGGGTCTATTCACTCCAAAGCCTGGCGAGTACGCTTCGCCAGGTTCAAATTGAAAAAGAGGCGAGCGATCAGCGCCTTCAATCGGCGGCAGATATTGTCGAACGTCAAAAGGAAGTCGTGGCCAAAATGCAACAGGGTGTGGCTGTTTATCAGGAGCAATATCAAAGCGACAATATCCTTGGGCCGTTCCAGCATATGCTCGAAGTGATGGATTCCGCGACGGAGGAAGAGGTTAACCTCGCTCGTTTCCAGGCTTCTTTCGAGCTCGAGCAGGTACACAATGTGACCCTAACGGATGCCATCGCTCGCGCTCAGAAGGTTGTGGAAGAAAATCGCAAGCGTTTCGAAAAGGCCGGGATCAAATTGGAAGAACTCGGCACGAAAGAACCGGAAAAAATGCAGCAAACGATTCTTGTGCATAATGTCGCCGATGTTGTGCGGTCAGCGACACTTCCTGTGGACGAAATTATGGCTCAAGCCCGCGTCGGGGAACTCGAGCATGGCCGGGTGAAATTTCTCGGCTATAGCGTCGAACTGGGGTTGATGCTGCTGGCTTTTGGGAATTCCCTGAATCTTACAGGGGGCGATCAATTTTATACCTTGGGAGACGGTGCGACGCAGCTGATTAATACTCAGACAGGCGAGACTAAAAAACTTACCGATGTCAGAAATATGCTGCAGCTTTCAGCCAATGTTCGTGCAACGTTGATTGATTGGGGCCGGGGATCCATCAAATTCCAAAAGATGTTGGCGGGAGAAAACGGGAAACTCATAGCGGAGGCAGGAAAAGTCGGTCTCACCTGGCAAGTTGCTTTTACGCTGCATGAACTCGCCCGTCTTAAAGTGCGTGAGGAGATCGCAGCCAAAAACCTGGCGGCAAGCCGTGAGGCATATGCTCTCAATCGTGAGGCTTTTAAGAATCGGCCGTATATCAAAGAACGGGAGACCGTGGTAAATGCCGAAGCTCAAGTGGCTCTCAATGAGAGAGAATATGCGCAGATCGAGGGCCTTATCGAACAGACCAAGAATAAACTCAAGTTGATTCTGCTGTTGCCCAAAGATCAGGACATCGAATTTGCCGATGATTTTTCTATGGCGAATCTTGAAGAGCAGTTTCCCTTTCTTAAGGCCTATCCCGATATCTTTGATTCCAAAAAGGAGTTTACAGAGCACGGGCGTCAAAAAATGATGGCTGTGAGTAAAGCCTTGGAAGACATTCAGCAGCAGATGCAGAAAATGATCAAGGTCAAGGACGGAAAACCAACGGGTCCTGCGGCGCTTTTAGAAGCCCAGGAACGTTTGAAAAATATCCAGGCGACCCTGGATCTTCTTATGAATGGGAAAATTCCTAGTGAAGAGCAAGAAGGCCAACTCACTATGATCGTTTTGAACTTGCTTGAGATCGACAGTGATCTTCAAGGGCCTCAGTTTTATCAATTGGGAGATGAATTCTTGCGGCTTCGGCTGATTCTCGGGGATCTTTCCGGAGCACACCAGCACCTTGTCATGATGCAATATCTCAACCACGCCTGGAACTATCTCTCCCAATCTCGCATCAAGCAGGTTCGTCAATTCAATGTGGCGATTTCCGGAAATGTGGGTTATGGAGCTGGTTCATGGAGCGGCGGCGTCTATCCCAGCCCCGATCCCGTCACCTATCCCATTCGTTCGGCGTTGGCTCATGCCGGAAGTTGGCTGAAAGATCACGCGGGGGTCGTCGGCAAGGGTGGGGACGCGATCCTTGGGCTTGTGAATTCAGTGATAGGGGGAGATCCTCGTACCACTTGGGACCAAATGCAAAAACTCCAAAAGTTAGCGGAGCAGCAGCGTATTCAATTCGACTATTTTATCCGTTCCGAACGCGTGGAGCTTAAAAATCTGACGAAATACCATGATTATTATTCCCAGCGCATCGCACTTCTGCAAATAAAACGGGAGACGATCGATAGAGAACAACAGCATTCTTCCTGGTGGCGGATGTATCAAGCCGGTCTTTTTGGGTATTACAGTGCGGACGAAAACTTCGAATATTCCAGGGGGCGCATCGATCTTGAACTGAACGAGCTCCAATGGGCGCGGACGAAAGTCGAAGAGGAAATCCGTCGGCGGGGTTGGTCTACCGTTGAACATGCTAGAACAAGCGTGAACCAAAATGGTCTTAGCGCCAAGCTTCACGCGGATGTCCAGAGTGTCAAAACGGCGGTAGCTGCGGCAGCCCAAGCGGATCAGCAATTCAGTGTTACCGCCTATCAGGAAACCCGCAGGACGGCCGCGAACGCTATCGAAGTTGCGCTCCAGAGAAATCAGGCCGAGATGGATCGAGAAAGTGTCCGGTTGCTTAGCAGCAGTGTTTTGGATGTTTTGCCGGATGCGACCATCGGCAGCAATCTCAGCGTTGGTTTTTCAAACAGTTTTGATTATATCAAAAATCTCGAAGACTTTTTTGCGCCGACGCTGGTCTGGACCGTCAATATCAATTTAATGGATTTGGCCGGACAGCTGCAGCGGCTGCGGCTATCCAAAGCGCGCGCTGAAGAGCAAGGCCTGCAGACTGAGTTTTACGCCCAACAGCACGAGGTGGCCAGAAAACTTGTGACTTACCTTCAAGCAAAAATGACGCTTGAGGATTATCGCGAAATGCAAAAGACCCGGGCGGGCCGGCTTCTTCTGAAAAGCCAGGCGCGTTTGCGTCACGCTGCGGATGTGACAGAGGGTGATGTGTTGATTGCAGAGCGGCTTGTGAACCAGGCGGAAGAAGATGAAAAAACAGCTCAGATTGAACTGGAGCTGGCGCAATCGGAATTCAATTCAAAATTCAATGTCCAGCTGGACCTGAAGAAACTCACCGACCAGCAGGGGCAAGATTTGATGACTTTGATGAACAGTCTCATGGTTTCCATTCAGGAGAGCGGGGATGTTCGCCAGAGTCCGGAGCTTAAGGAAATTCGAGAACGTTTGGCAAATCAGCGCGCGGTTCTGACGCGCACGTGGGGGGAAAAGGCCGCCATGTATCTTCAAGTCACTTTATCGGAAAACTATACCGGTCCTGTTGCCAAAATAGGGGGGAGTTGGGTGGTTTGGGGAAGCGGGAATATCGCGCGCATCCTTATGGCGAAAAAAGATATTGAAATGAGCAAGGTCCAAGAGGAAGCGCACCAAGTCGCTCAAATTCTGGAAAAACAAAATGTCATGGCGCAGGCCCAGCACTCCCAAAGAAAAATGATCATGGCGTTAGAGCGGGTGCAAATGCACCAAGCTATTCTGGAAGGGATTTTTGATAAAATGGACCGGGAAGCGATGGTCGCCGGAACCGCAGCGACTTTTCTGGATAATACCAAAAAAGCCTTTGATGCTTACAGCCAGGCGAAAGCGGAACTTGTGAAAGAATACTTCGATCTTGTTCAGTTGGCCGTGGATCTTGGCCTGCCTGAAGACACATTCCTGATGGGAGAGGACAGGGGCTCTGAAGGAGATTCGCGCGCGCCGCCGGTACTGTCTGAAGAATTTGAAAGATTACAGAAGCAGCCGTCTCCCATCCCTTACCAACCTCCCATTGAAATGGCTCCCGCAGTGCCCGAGGAACTGATTTCCTTTGAAAAAGTTCAAAATCCTGAGATCCAAAGCGAAGTAGATGCCCTCGTCAACCTTTTCAAGGTCGAGGACCAGGACGCTGGCAAAATCGAAAAGGCCAAGCAAGAGGCAGTTGATGCGGAAAAACAGTCTGGGGAAAAAATGGCCGTTGCGAAAAAGGCGGCCGCGGAACTGCAGAAAAACTTGGACGATAGCATTGAGGCCCTCAATGAAATTCAAACATTGCGCGCCGCCGTCGAGCAGGCAAAAACAGATGCCCAGAAATTACAAAAAGACCGTCTTGCTTTATTAAGGGAGTTGCGCGCTAAAGACGCGGTGGCAGAAGCGGCGCTGGCCAAGTCACAAAATGCCTTTCAGCGGCTATGGGGTTGGATTTTTGGAGGGGAGGCAAGAAAGGCCGCTGATCTGAAGAAAGAAGAAAAATATTTGAAGGACGAGCAGGTAGTCCAACTGGATAAGCAGATCAAGGATTTAGAGGAAGGCATTAAAAAGAAAGAATTGGAAATCACCATCCTGGCCGAGAAATCGCAAAAACTCCAGTCGGAATTTCAAGTCAAACAAAAAGCAGCCGCTGACGCTCAGACGGCCGCGGATGCCGCGCGTCGTGATGCCAGTCAAAAAAAGGCTGCGGTGGATGCCATGATCGCGGATCACGAGAACTTCCTTCGGGCCAAAAATCTTCTCGCGAATATTTTTGAAGTCTACGCCGCCAAGCACAAGATCCCGGTAAAGCCTTGGGCGCAGACGCTGGTGGCGCTTTGGGCAGATGCCCAGCAAAAAGGGCTGTTGGCGAACGGCTATTTGGGGTCGCTGGTGGCAAAGGATGAAAAACTCGGGAACCTTTGGGCCAATATTGAAAAATCGGTTTCTTTGACGGATAAGTCAAAAAAGCAGCTCGAGCTTATGGGGATTGATTTGAAGCTACTCCACTTCTTTGGACGATTTGCCTTAATGTCGCAGATGCTGGAGACCAATCCCTATTTTATGGGACTTATGGAAAAAATGGGTAATCCGTCTCGAGAGCAGCTTGTCGCCAAGTGGTCGGAGGTCATGCGAGCGATGTGGGATGCCAAGAAGGCTGCGGAAGATTCCAGAAGTTGGTATGGGTGGCAGCATAGCATCAATGACTCCGGCGACTGGATCCTTTTTGTGTGGGCCTTGCGCTTTGTGGAAGAAAAAGAGAAAACGAAGAACCCCGCTCTCAAACTCGATGCGGCTTATATGAACGATCAGCGCCGTATTGACGAAGTCCATAATGCGGCGAAAAATTTTACGCAAGACAATTTCGCATTTTTGGTCGAATTCCATTGGGTGGACCCCGAAGTAGTTCACCGTGGTGTGGAACTTGCGCGCCGGGCGTATGGTCTTGCGGTTATGGGGGATCAGGCTGCCTTTCCTAATGATATCGACAATAACCTTGATCAGGCCTCCGGGATTACGGCCTGGCTTGAAGACTCCTTCCGAAGGAATGTCTGGGGGGAAGTCGTTGGGATCGAGGAAAAGATAAAATCCCTAGAGACCCTACAGAAAACACGAGTTCTCACACCTGAAGAGCAGGATCAGTTGGAGAAACTTCGTGCGCAGCATAAACTGGCCGTCCATCGAGTTCAAGATCAAGAACTTGCCCGCGCACAAAAGCTTCACGAGTTGGTGGAAGTCATCCGTAATCCTGAAGTTTTCGGCGAACCTCCGCTTGAACTCATGAATTCAAGGATCGTCCGAGCCTGGCAGGCTATCGATAAAAAATTCAGCGAAGTGCAAGCCCAGCTCGGGCGTACAGATTTATCTCCTGAAACCAGGGCAGCTCTTGAAAAGAACCTGGTTGAATTGGGGGTAGAGCGCACGGAACTGGAAAAGAGGAAGAACGCCGAGATCGCCAAATTCAAGCAGGCTGGGCCTCTCGGAATGGCGATCGCGATTTTGCGGCAGACGGAAGGTTATCAGTTTGATGATAGAGAGGAGCGGGAAGAGTTTCTTAAGGAGAAGTCTCCGGAGGTGCGTTTTAACGACGTTGTCCGTTTGATCAGAGTCAGCGCGAATTTGTATCACGTGTTCAAGGAAAATGGCATCCGAAGCGATCTGAATCCCTGGGACTCCTCCGGCAAGAGCTCCGGATGGCTGATGGGCCGCGCCCAAGATGTTATCGAAGACTATGAGACATGGCAGGAAATGTTCGATCAAGATGGCAAAGTCAAGGATGTCGAAAAAGTCCGCGCGTTTTTCAACGAACCTGACGGAGATTATTCTCAAATCAAAAGGAATCCCCAGGTGATCGGTTTTGCCCGGGAACTCCTGGGGATAGCGCCCCAGCTGCGTTTCGGCACCGAGCAGGAAGATTTTATAGATGCGGTAGCCTTTGGCTTTGCCAAGCACAAGCTGTTGAATCCTCTGATTACCCAGGCTCAAATCGGCCGCTTGGCCCAGAGAATGAGAGAATTCTTGCAGGATCCCGTAAAGGTGCAGCAAGTCATCGGGCAGTCAGAACGCGAACTCCATGCCTTATACCCCGGAAAAGGAGCGGATGCGAAGTTCCAGTTTACACGCCGCACGGATATGGGCATTTTCATGAGTTTTCTCTTGAATGCCGCGGAAGAAGGTTATGGCCAATTTCTCTGGAAAGACGAACGTGTTCTGGAGATTCTTGAGAAGGATCCGCAAACTGTGTCGGCAGTCATCGACCTAGCCAACCGCGTGCGTGCCGCGAGAGGGATTGACGAACGCATCACGCGCGAAAGCATCAGCCAGAGACGTTTTCACCGCGGTGAGATCATGGGCTATCTTTTTAACCTCGTTTCTGAGAACCCCGAAAGATTTCTGAATAAGCTCAACGACGCCCTTGGGTTGTTAAAAGACAACAGCACCTATGAAGGGAAAACTCCTCTGCAATGGGCTGTGGCACTTGCGAATCAGCGTGAAGAGGCGATATCCGGCCGCCAAGGCCGTTTTCAACCTGTCTTCCAGCCTGTCAGTGAGGAAACATTCCTCACAAACAAGATCCAGTGGAATCGTGTTTTTGCAGAATTGGTCGGGATGGCGGACAAAGAAGGTGTCAAAAAATGGGTGGACATAAGCCGTGTCACGCTGGAGCGCCTGAGTGATCCGCAAAAGCGAAGAGCAGGCATGGAACATGCCCAAAAATATTTCGATGCTCTCTATGGCGCAGGCGTTTATCACCTCGTAAACGAAAATGTTTTTAACGAAAGCCTGGAGGAGAATGAAGATTTTAAAACGGACCGGATCCTTCGCGGCCAGGTACTGGGGTGGTTTGGGGCTTCCGCGGAAGAGGGGCAGCGTGATTCAAGCTGGATCAGCTGGCTCCAGAAAAGCGATGAAGCCGTCAGACGTCTAGAAGATCCGCAGCAGAGGGCCGTACTTTTAGATGAAGCCCAGAGGCTTTACACGGCGATTAATCCTAACTTGAATATGAGTTTTTCCGGCGACAATCTGGTGGTCAGCCCGCACGTTCAGGCATTGGCAATCAATTGGCTGATGACCCGCATCGACGGCGGTTGGGACCAGACCGGTAATCTCGCGAACCGGCTTATTTATTTGATCAAAGACCGGCCGACCCTCCTTAAATTGCTCGACGAAAGCAAAACAATCGAACAATTACTGGTCGAAGGTTCCCAGCGGGATTTCAGTGAAAGCGCTTTTCGGCAGGATCTCGGAAAAGTCCAGGGCCGGGTTTTGAGCTGGATGGTATCACGGCTTGTCGACGGTTTTGAATTGACGGAAGGGCTGGCTGATCGCCTGAAATCCTTCATGTCCAAGAAAGAAAACCGTGACAATCTTTTGTGGGTGGGGGAACGCGTTAAATTCCTGCAGCAGTTTGACGGCAATATCAGTGAGATTAATCCCGCGAATTTTGCCTCGCCGCTGGACCTTGATGACCGGGAGGATCGCGGTATCGTTCTCGGTTCTCTGATGAACCAGCTATTGGACCGCGGTGAAGAGCAGGCAGCCAGAGATTTCGAACAAGCGCGCACCCTTTTGGTAAGCAGGTCCTTCCTCGATTATCTGGCCCCGGATTTGGAAGCGGATAGACTCCTGCTTCAAGATACGGCCATGAATCGCAAGGAGAAGGCTTTGCGTTTGAGAATGCCCGGGCAAATCGGATACTGGATGGGCAAAGGATCTGACGAGTTGAGGAAAGGGTTGAAGCCGGATGATGTGCTGGGCTATCGTGAAAATTTCTTCAGTGCGGTCAATGAGAACCGTCAAAATACGGATTATCAGGCCATCGCGGCTTCCAGGCGCACCAACGATGAGAAACTGCGCCAGGAGCAGCAAGTGAATGAAAAGCTCTTGTCGGCCAGAGATCGCAATGAGCGTAAAAGAATCATGGCAGAGTATTCCGTGTTAGCGACGGCCGGCGGGATGGAAACTTCCTGGGCCAGGACGCGTCTGCGGTTTTCTAATCACCTGAAAGACCTCATGGAACAGGACGTCCAGGCAGAGACGAAAAAGGCAATGGACGCATTTTTTAAATATTTGCGTGAAATACGTCAGGAACCGATTCTGCAGGATTATTTCAAAGAGCTCGATCAAAAAGATCCAAGCTATGCGGATTCGATCGCGGGATCTCTGGCGTTGCAGCGCCACGCAGGCGGATTATCGGATCAAGAGTACAAGAAGATAGCGGTGTATATCGCGCAGTCCGCGAAAGACCTGAAGGCAACGATGGGAGGCGATGTGATGCCGCCGAGCATTGTGATGGATTTCGCGAGGAAAATGCTGTTTGATCCCGGTATCGATTATGCCAAGTACCTTAAAACGCGGCATCATGAATATGAAAAACTGGCTTGGAACGTGCCGTGGCGGACTCACCGCGTGATCAAGGAATTGTATCAGAGTCTGATGGGCCGGGAACTTGTCGAAGTCGGCGCGGAAGATGCTTATCAGCTCATGCTGGAAGCGGGCGCTGATCAGGAGTTAAGCCGTCTGGCCGGCCGTTTCATCGATATGAACGGAAAGCTTTCCATTGATTCCGTGGAGCTTAAAGGAGTCGTTGAGGATATCGAATCCCGGATCGCGCAGATTGAAAACCTGGAACAGCGCGCCAAAATCCGTGAACAGTTCAGGCACATACGGCTCCACCGTGAGGATAAAAACATCCTGCTTTCCTTTGTGCAAATGCGCAAACACGCTGCTCAAAATGGCATGACACTGCCGAGGATCGTGGAAGAATTTATCCAAACGAATCCCCAGTATTTGAGGATCAAGGAACGCGCGGATTATGAAGACAGGGTTGCCTTAGATTTTAAAGAAAAGAGAATCATGCAGGCCGCGCAGTTGACCGAAGATCATCTGCCCCAAGCGGCGGAATCCCAGAGGAAAGTTCTTTTGTGGTCATCAATCATCGTTGTTTCCGTTTTCAGCTTTGCGATTATCGTTCTTTCCAACATATCAAAGATCCTAGGGGCGCGTGCCAGACCTGCGTTCAAAGCCCTTCTAGAGAGATTCCAAGAATTAATAAAACTTATCCCAAAACTTGATCCGTCCAAGCCGGAAGAGAATAAAAGACTGGTTGCGTTGAACAAGGAACAGAAAAGTGTTCGGACAGCGATTAATGCATCTCTCAATGATAGTTTTAATGATTGGAAGCGTCTTAGCAGCGAACTTACCAAACTTAGAAAAGAGGCTGGGACAGAACCGTCGGATGAATTCACAAAAAAGATAGAAGAGTTGGACAAAAAAGTGGCTGGCGCAGAGCAGAACCTGGCGCAGATGTTTAAGGATTTAGAATCTACGGAAGCTGGTTTTATTGCTCAAAAAGTGAAGGCTCTGGATCTTGAAAAGCTCAAAGCCTTTGGGCTTCTCTCGGGGGCCGGTGCCATTTTCTTGGCGTCAATGACAGCAATTATTCTTGGTGTGTTTTCTGTTGTCTCTTTTCCGATAATTTTGCTTGTTGGATTAGCTGAGCTATTGCCGTTTGTTGGCGTTGCAGTTTTCAAATTGGCGGCTAATCTACGGGGTTTGACTGATTTTCAAAATTATCTGAGGAAGAAATACTCCATTGGTACAGAAGGCGGAATTTCCGGTGAAGGTCCTGGCGTTGGGCGTCCGAGCGAGCCTTCCGCGCGATCCGAATTGCGTGGTGAAAGCGCACCGATTTTCTTGCCATCCTTGAAAACGATTGAGAAACGGCTTGCGAAAGATCCTAACTATGCAACGGAAGAGAATTTTGAACCGTTTAGAAAAGTACTTGCAGGGGAAGACGAAAAGTTTCGAAAGATGCATCAGACGATCGAACGTGTTACCGAGGGACCTACTAACAAGATTTCACGTGTTGCCAATTGGCTTGGGAATGCGGCCTTTTTCTTTGGTGGTATATATGTTTTATCTCTGGCTGTAGGGGCCTGTTTATTTTTGTTAGTCATTCTTCCAATAGAGTTAGTATCTCTTAATGGACATGAAGTGCCGGCGTGGGTCGGTACCTGGCTTGGATTCTGGTGGGAGGGATTGATAGCGTTTTTTATTGGAATAATGAATGAAGGGAATGACCATCCATTTTTAAAATTACCTGCCCATGTTGCTACGAAACTTGGTGCTATTTTTAGCTCTTTTTATTATAAACGTCTGCTGAAAGCAATAAAAGCTTTGGACCTTTTCGGTGAACGCAATTCTGATTTTTACAATAAAAAGCATGTGCATTTGGCAATGACTCATGCTTCTCTTATTAATGAAAATGATCTTTTCGTATTTTTGAACAAAGCTCTCCAGTGGGGATTTTCCGGGAAAACATTAAAAGAGAGTTTTGAAATTTTTAAGCGTTTCCAGTCCATTTTTCGTACTCGTACAGATGCTTTTGACTTGTTTGCTCAGGCATCTAGACGCTTAAATGCTGGTGAAAAGTGGGAAGAGGTCAAGGTTTTTCTGGTAGAAAGTCTAAGGAAAATTAAATGGGTGCCTGTGGAAATATCAGAAATCAATGGGATCGTTGAGGCTATAAGGATAAATCGCGGCAATGCCTCCGAAGAAAATTTAGCGGTGATCTTGTCCACACTTGGAGACCGCAGGGCTCGCGCATTTACGCTCGAAGCACTGCCTGCTTTTGTTGAGGCAAATAAAGCAGCATTTTCAGAGGCGAATTTGCTAAAAGTTTTGGATCATGCGAGCCGTTCATCTGGCGATTATAAAAATGTGGCGCTCGATGTGCTTCCTTTCTTTATCCAGGCTAATAAAAGCGCTTTTTCTGAATCGAATTTCAAAAAGATTTTAGTCAAGCTTAGTAATAAGGATTATGAATTAACAGTAGCAGCCGTTGAAGTCCTTCCTTTGTTTATTCAGGCGAATGCGGCTTATGCAACAGAATCTAATTTGTCCAAGGTTTTAGACGCATGTTTGCATGATGAGACAGGGACAGTAGCTCATTATGCTGCTGAATCGCTTCCAGCATTTATTCAAGCGAACAAAGAAGCCTTTTCGAAAACTGGGTTTTCTAAGGTTCTGAATGCTCTCCGAGATTCTGATGAGGCACAGCGTAGAATCGCGCTTAAAGTTCTTCCTGTTTTTATCCAAGCGGATTATAGCTATGCAACAGAAACGATTCTTAAAGAAGTTTTAGACATTCAGCGCGAACTTGGTTTTAGATTCCGAGATGAGGAGCTCAGACTCAGCGTGTTGCCGTTTTTTATTCAAGCGAACAAAAATGCTTTTTCAGAGGCTCTGTTTTCGGAGGTGAAAATGTATTTCTTTGCGAATACCCCTCGTGAAGATAACAGTGAAGTAGAGCAATTTGCCGCACGGCAGCGTCAGTCATATGCGCTAAAGGTATTAACTTATTTTGTGCAAGCGGATGAACGTTTTGCGCCAAGGGTGGCGGCTTTGCAGCGTTCTGATTCTTCTGACATTGAGGAACAAGCTAGTCCTGATGCTGAAGAACAAACTAATATAGAACATTTTAGTGATCAAGATCATGCGCAAAGGGTTTTTCTAGAGATCTGGAAATTAATAGAGACGCAACGAAAAGCTGCGGAATTAGAAAATGAAAGAAGAGATCGACTGCTTGCAGAATTTGAGGATGCGATTAAGGCAGGTGATTGGGTTAGGGACGATATGTCTGGTTATGCTGATCTTGACGCCACAAAAGCCGCATGGAATTATGACGAGATTTCCACGCATGTAGAATATTCCTCTAGATTGGACCAAGAACGCATGACTCAAGCATTTAGATTTTTGAATCAAGCCCGTTCTTGGCATTTTTCGGAATTACAATTCAAGGATTTTATGGAATTTCTAGGTAGGTTTGCCAGCAATTACTCGGAGAGATATGCTGATGCTATGGATCTGCTGGATCAAATTTCGATGCAAATTATGAAGGAAAAGTTAAGTGATGCAGATGCTGTTTCATTGGCGAGAACAAGATTTGCGCAGCTTTTCGAGCAGGCAAAAGCGCACAAAGCGCCAGGAACTCAAGGTTCGGATACAGGGGAGGCGCGGTCTGAATTGCGTGGAAAGAAGTTGGAGGAAATGCAGGCTGGCGCGAAGAAGATTTTTGATAATGCCCTATGGCCGTGGCTTAAGCCTATAAAATTTATCTGGTTACCCATTGTGAAGCCCGCGGTCTTTTTGGGGTCCGCGTTCTTTTTCCTTGGGAAGCAGATCACTACCGGATTTTTCACGCCCTCAGAATTATCATGGAAAGAGCGGTTGTACGCCTATGCCGGTATCGGGATCATGCTGTTTGGCGTGGTCGTGCTTGCGCACTCCGTGCTTGCCATGGCGGCGACAGTGGCGGGTGCGGTTTCCGCTTATCAGGTTCTGCTTGCGCTCAATCCATTGCTTTGGCACAACGCGCTTGGCGCGGCTATTTTGGGAGCCGGTGTCGCCGTTTGGTTGAAAGGGGTTTTTGGAAAAGGTAAGCAGGATATTGAAGATATCTATAATAATCCGTTTTATAAAAAAGATGTCCAAAAGATTATTCCTCGGTTTAATGCATTATGGGCGAAGGCGTATAAGGTTCCCGAGAAGATTAATGGTATTGATGTGACAAAATCTGGGGAAGGACAAGACCTTTCGCCCGAGCATTTTCTTTATATGAAAGAATTTATCAAACGCAATACTACGGCAGACTGGAAAACACTTGTGTATTTCGGATTTCTTGCCGGTGTAGTCGCTTTTTACGCCGCAAATTTTATCGCTATTACGGACTGGAGTATTACGAATTTATTCTTTACTCTTCCCAAGGTCATTCTCTATCCGCTTCTTGTTGTGAACATTGTCCGCATGGGGATTTTATTCACACTCGGGCTTTTCCGGCGTGAAACGCATGTGCGGATCGATCCCAAAGTCCTTCTTGAAGGAGGATTGGGAGAGGATCAGAAGACAGCTATTATTTATCCTGCGAAAAGTGAAAACACGGCATCTTCCTGGGAAAGTCTGCTGAATCTTTTCCGCTCATTTACAGGTGAAAGTATTGATGATATCAATGTTGAGGAACTAGAGAAAGAATTGGTGCATTCGGAGGTTGGAGAGAGGGCCGCGATCTACATAAAATGGTTGAAAGATGCGCTTGGTGAGAAGGCGGGACAAATCAAGGGGGTTGACCACAATCATAACCTTTACGCGGTCCACGTTCAGATCGGTTCGAACATCGATATAGCAGAATTCGAAGCTTCTCTTGTGAATGGCATGCGCGAGTTTCTTGATCCGGCGTGGAGAAGTCAATGGGGTTTTGTGCGGGCCTCGGATTCAGCGCCGCGTGCCAAAACAGGTGTTTACCATGACCTGATGGAAGTATTTACTTTGGGGAATGACAGGCCTGTGGCTTATCAGGAGGGGACCTCCAAATTCAAAATGGATCATGATCTAAAGCTGGAGGATTTTAAGACGAAGGCATTATTGCAAAACAGGACGAGCGATCAGATTATTTTAGATGTCCTGAAAATGGATGTGGACGCATTGAAAGATCTATCGCTGAAACAATTAATTGACGCGCTTAACAGTGTTCTGGAAATGCCAGATTTCTACCAGAGGGTCAAAGCTCAAATAGCGCAGCAGATTGAGGATGTAAGCAAGGAAATCGAAAAGGAAGCTTTGGAGAAGAAGAAAGAAATCGAAACGGAAGCTTTGAAAAAGAAGGAAGAAATCGAAACGGATAAAAAAATAACACAGGCCGACCAGACAAAAAAACTCAAAAAACTTCAGGACGATACAGCCCAAAAGCTCAAAAATCTTCAGGACGATACAGCCAAAAAGCTCAAGGGCCTTGATAAACAGAAAGCAGTACTGGAAGGTTTGCAGGCTGAGGCAGATAAGGCTTCACCACGGAATAAGCTCGAAATTATTAAGTTGAACATGGCTTGTCTCAAGATGATATACGTGAGTGAAATAGGCGAGTTCCCTGGGTTGAGAACAACTTCAGCTATTTTTAAAATTGATCCAGAAGGATACCGTTTTGATGCGCCGTTTGCGGACAACAAGGAGAATCCAAAAGCCAAAGATATCACAGTTCAGTCCAAGGTGTCCACGGCGAGACTTCGGAAAGTAGTCGAAGAAAATAAGTATGTTGTTCGGGATCCTGAAACGGGTGAGGTTATTAAAAATACAAAAGCGCTTCTTGCTATGGAAGATAAAGATTTGCGGGATTTGTTGTATAAAAACATTAAAGAGCGTGTGACTCATTTCGCAACTGTTGCCAAGAAGAGCCAGGGAGGGGATTACGGTGAGATGCTGCTCCAAATAGGTAAAAGTCCGCAGCCGGGTGCTTTTACGTTACTTTCGGATCCGGACAACGCATGGATGCCGTTGGATTTGGATATCTTGAAACGTTATCTCATGGAATTTATATACGCCTATGAGGGAAAAACTCCGAGTGTCTTGATCGCGCGTCTTTTTGGTCGCAGAGCACCTCCTGATCTGGACGAATACAAAAAACTGCTCGCCCAGGTCATTGAAATGCAAAGCCGCGGTGAAAAATATTACCCCGGCGGAAATACTCTCCTCAATATAGCCCTTTTAGCGGCCAATCCAGAACACGCCATTGTGGAAGCCGCACTTGAGATTGGAAATCCTGAAGACACGCTTGATAACTCACTCGAACAGCAGGCCCGCCGTGAACTCTCCTCAGGCTCAGATACCGAAGCCGCGATCCTTGGACGCTGGGGGTTTTTTGGAAAAGGCGGCATTCAGAACTATTCCTATATCATCCACGTGCTTTTCAAAATGAAGATCTTTTTGGGGAATCTGAGCCATGACACGATGGAAGCACCTTGGTTGCGGCCGCTTTATGTGAGTTTTCTTAAGCAAAGTGAGGGCGGTATTCTGAACCGTCTCGCGCTCTATTTCAAACAGAGCCGCTGGGCACTCGGAGAATTTGCGAACACCTTCAAAGAGCATGAATGGTTCAAGGATACTGTCACATTCTACTGGAAGACCCTGCTTCCATACTTAAAGGATGTGACGGGAGATATAGCGGATCAGAAGAATATTGTAAAAGCCGTTGAAGGCGCTATCGGGCTTTCTCCGGAGCAGATTTCCGGACCCAATCAGGTTTCTTTAGAGGAGCTTAAAGCTGCGCTTGAAAAAAGTAAAAAATTTAAGATTACAAAAAAAATTCCGGATCCGACGAATCCCGGGAAACAAAAAGACAAGGAAATCCATACGAGTAAAAGTCTTCTTGCGCGAATTGAAAGAAATCGCAGTGAACTTCGCGCTGAAGGTCAGACCGCTGAAAAAGAAGCACCGCTGACTGAGGAGGAACTCAGGAAGATTCTATTTGACGAAGTGTCCAAACGGGTCAAAGCGGAAATTGACAAGTCCAATAAAGCGCCTCTTGGAAAACCGCTAGTTACTTCGGAGCATAAACATCGCGAGAAAATGAGTCTGGGTGCGTTCTGGCTTGTGATCCAGCCGTTTATCGGGCCGTTAGTCTCTTTCGGATTTTTCGCATATCTTCTTTTAGAGTGGGGTTCCTCTGCGTGGCCGGGCGGCGTGGAAATGGGTGTTCCAAGCCTTGCTGCTTTGTCCATGCTTATTACCGTTGGGCTTTTAATCACAACGGGCAAAATATTTGATGTCTTCAGGCATTTGATCCTTTCGGCTCGCAATCTGGCGAGGGCTGTGATGTCCAGCGGGCATAATCGACGCGAATGGCTTGGTTTTGCATGGAGCGATCTGAAAGAGGCTGGGCGTGGTGTGTTGCGGGCGCCCAAGGAATTGCGGTGGAGTACGGGGTTGCTTCTCCAAAATGTTATTCTGGAGATCCGCCTCCAGTGGTCTACGCTGAGCAAACTGTTCCTGGAAGCCAAAGGCGTGTGGATTCCGCAGGCTTTTGTGGAGTCCATGCTTGTTTCCGCGACGTTGATCCAATACCTTTATCTCTTCTGGCCGGCCGTGATGTTCTATTTTGCAATCCAGTTGTTTGTGGTCGCGGTATTTCCGATCGGCGGCATGGTTTATCTGGCCATGCAGCTTGCGACTTATACCATTTTCGCTTCGCTAGCTGCTGCGAGTGTTTTTTCTTATCTCAGCGGCCGCAAAAGCTTCGCGGGATGGCTCAATTTTGCCCGCGAATGGCGCGATGGAAAAGCGCCTTCCTGGTTTGGTGCGCGCGGGGAGAAACCAAAGGGCTGGTGGAGCGCATTCCGTAATGATGAAGGTTATGCAAAAGATTACCAGCAGGCTTGGAACGGACCTAAAGAACTTTTCAAGACCATGAGCGGAACCATCGGAACGTGGGTCTATACTTTTCCCTATAGTCGCGTTCTGATCGGTCTTGGCATCTTGCTCCCAACAGTGATTGCTTCAGTTCTAGGCTTTACCTCCATGCTCACTTTCGGCTTTGTTTTCTGGAATGTTGTCCTTGGGTTATCGTTGATCTTTCTGCCGGTTCTTGTTCGAACACTTGAGCATATTGATTACAGGATTTATACCCACAAGGGTATTGGGAAGACTTTCTGGGGTGTGGTTCGCGGGTTGTTTCTCGGCTTGATCCTCATGAGTGCGGCAATTCCGTCGCCGGAAATCCATACACCATTTAAAGTGGGATACCATATTGAGGAAATACAAGCCATTGGCAGTGCGTTTTTCACCACTGTTGTCAGGTCGGTCAATAATACTTTCGCCAACGGAGGAATCGGCCGTCTCATCTCCGCGCAACTTTGGAATCCCTCGAAACCAGAATTGACCGAAGCGGAAAAGATGCAAGTCAAAAAGTATGAGCTTTTGGTGGGCGAAGCCTCCGAAACTTTAGACCGGATTGACTTTGAGGATGAGATTTCCGCGCGGAAGGACAGACTGGCAGTTGAGAATTTCAACAAATCGCAGGGTCGTGTGACATTGGAAGTCAATACAGCAGCCCGGGAAGTGATCTATGTTCCCGATTTTCTGAAGGCTTTCCGGAGCGCGGTTGAAAAATCAGGGATCTCAACAAACGCTCACGTACCGGTCGTGATCGATTATTCGCGGGAAAAGTTCCAGTCACGCTGGGAAGGGAGCAAGTTCCATATCAACGCGGCAGAGATTGAAAGGATCCCGACGGAAACCGAGTGGCAGAACATTCTCAGTACCCGGGATCAGGCGCCTAAGATTCCGGCGCGTTCGGAAATGCGTTCTTTTGAGGAAAGGGTCAAGCTGACCGGTCGGATGACCTTTGTCCTGACGGGACTTTCGCGGTCCGGCAAAAGCACAGCCGGCCGTTTGGGGGCCATGCGGGTCGGCGGTGTGGCTTTCTCTGCGGGGGAGATCTTCAGGGCCGCGACTTATGTGGCTTTGGCTGAAAAAATTCCGTTGGAAAATCCCGATAGTGCGGCATTGCTTGCCGAGGTGTTGCAGAAAAAATTATCCTGGCGTATCGGCGCTAATGATGTCGAATTCTTATATGAAAGGAAGCCTCTTAAAACCGAATTGGAGTCGGTTGAGGTCGTTCAGAATCTCCGCAAAGTGAGTCCGTTTATCGCGAAAAGTTACGCGGATCACATCTTCTTCCAAATTGTCCGGGCGATCGAGCGTTCCGGAAAACACCTTTTTCTCGATTCCAAACGTGGAATTTCCGAGGCGATTGCCGCTCACACCGATATTGAAGTGCATTTTACAGCGAGCGAAGAGGTACGTGCGCAGCGTGCCTTTGATGCCGCCATCCGATTCGATAGTTTGAAATCTCTTTATGAAAAATTGCGCGCACCTTCCGACGAGTCTTGGGAATCGCTTCTTCATCGGGTAGGCGCGAAAGGCGTGAAGCAAAGAGTGTATGAAATGGTTTTGGCTGCAAACAACGCCCGGGATAAGGCAGACGACCAGTTCCGAAAAAAAATGGTTCAACTGCCTCGCCGGATCGAAATCGACACAAGTCAATTAGGACATAGGGAAGTTCAGAGTGTGTTGAATGGCAAGCTCGCGGAACTTATGAGCCTGTTAGAGTCGGACTCCGAGGATAAGGAATTTCAGGCTGAAATTCAGGAGATCCGGCAGCGGGATTTTTCGGGTGTCCCGGCCTTTGATGTCTTAACGGAGACGATCACACAGAATCCTGACAAGATTGTGAACCTGGTGCTCGACGCCCTCGAGGCTCCGGAGGGATTGGTTCCCGAGGCGACCACAACACCGGATCCCTTGCTGATTTCGCGGCAGGAATTTTCGGACCGGGCCTTAGCACTTCTCGGTTTTGAAGGCACTCCGGAACAACGTCAGGCTCTATCGCGACAACTTGAAAATGTCTGGGACGGATTCCTGGACAAGCAGATCGCATTATCCCGGAAGATAGTGGAAGATGTTGAGCGCAAGGCCCTGGAAGCTTCGAAGACTTTCATTCAATTTCAGAGCAAAAATACAAAAGAGTATAACGAGATCATCGAAAAATACCAGTTTGCGGCGAACCTTTGTGAGCGTTTGATTGCTGCCAGCCAATTTGATTCTGCCTTTATAACCTTGCATCAAAGGATCTTGCAGGAGCTCGAGCAGTTTTACGCAAACAGTTCCATCCCTGATGGCCGATCGCATTTTCTGGTGCTTGTGCCGACGACGAACCGCCCATCGTCTCTGAAAAAATTCTTCCAGAGCGCCCTGGACGAACGCCAGGCCTACCATTATTCCCGGGTGACGTATGTCATCATCGAAAACAGTGAATTTGAATATGATCGTGAAGAAAATGAGCAAACGATCGCGGCATTCCGGAAGGCCGGACTCAAGATTGATTATTGGGGCCTCGAACGTCAGCAAGTACTCATCCGATCCATGAAAGAAAAACACCCTGAGCTGTTCCTGGAAGAATTTCTTCAATCCAGCACCCCACGCGATATTACGAATGTCAGATTTATGTCTTTCAAAACCGTTTATGGCAGCCGCGAGATGACCCGGTTTGCCGCGCAGGAATTAATTGCCGGAATGCCCAAGAACACGCTTATCTGGCAAGTGGACGATGACCAGATTTTTGCGGCTACTTCGCTAAATAAAAAAGGCGGTGTGATAGAAACGAAAGCCTTTAGCACCTTTCATCGCGCATTGCAATTATTGAATAGTACTCAGGCAGATGTTGTGCTAGGTGCCGTGGATTGGGACCCCGCGGTTCCGCCCAGTTCTTTTATCTATGGCCAAATGGTGGATCTGGTTCATTTCTTTGAACGGGCGAAGGATCGCCAACCAGGGGACGATGCGATGGAGGGATTGCCTGACATAAGAGATTATGCCCATCCGGAATCCAATATTGATTTCAACGGACTCAGAGGAGACCGTGACGAGATTGCCGCTCATCCGAGGCCCGTGCTTGCCGAGCCGGGTGAAAAATTGGGCGATCTTTTTAACAGGTATTTACTTGTCATTGATCATATTTTTACTGGAACGCCGTTGACGCGGCCGCTACTCTACCACCCCATGACGGCTCATTATGATACCCAGACTCAGGAAATGATCCCTTTTACTATGGATAATCCTTATTTTTCAGGAGGGAACACGCTTTATCGCAATCATCATTTTTTAACAGACATTCCTTACTTCCTTTCTGCGAAGCGGCGGGGAGATTCGCTTTTTACTTATGCGCTTCGACAATTCGGTGCTTCCATTGTCTTGACTCCGCTTCCGTTTACGCACCACCGGGGAAGAGAATTTCGGGAGAATGTTCTTTTTGAAAGAGGTAAAAAGGTTGATTGGGGGGAAGAATTGATTGGTGAGTTTGAAGGGTATGTGATCCAGAAAATCTATGCCTTTTTATTCAATCGTTATCAAGTGACCGACCCCGAAGGATTGGCGCGCGCGCTTCAGGAAGCCTCAGTGCCCGAACTCGTCGAGCTTTACAAGAAACTCCTCAAAGAGCGGTGGAATGTTTATGAGAAGGCTATGATCGGCGTCCGGAAAATGCTCGAAGAAATCAACGCCAAAGGTTATTTGGAGGATACAAAGTATTGGTGGAATCAGGATGGGGCCGTTTTTCAGGGAAGCATCGATCATTTAAAATGGTTCCTTAAGCAGGTGGCCGGCAATTTCACTCTTGAATCAGCGGCAGTCTCATCACTGGCGAAAAAAGTACATCATCCTGATCCCGCGGAGATCGAACGTAAGGTCAGAGAGCTTCTGAACTTCCGGGTGAGCATGGAACACTGGAAGGCCATCATGGACGCCAGAAGAGAAGTGCTGGCTGCGAAGCAGGATCTTCTGACGTTGCTGGGTGCCAGATCGGAAATGAGGGAAGTGCCGGAATTTATCTTAAAACACGCACTCCGTGACGCGGCAGAAAAATTTCCCCAGTATATGCCGGTCTGGAGCGTACTTAAGGAAATTTATGGTATGTCTGGGCAAGAACAAATGAAGCGAATGGAACACCTTCAGGATGTCAGAATGTTGGCAGAAGCGAACGAGCATCTCAAGGCATTGATGATCGAGCAGTTCAATAGTTATTTTGGAAAAGAATTTTTTGAATCGAGCCGCGAAAAGACCTCGGCCGTTTCCGTCTATGAGATCCAGTCATTTTTCGATTATCTTGCGGGAGTGAATCCTGCCAGCGTCATCCCTATTTCCGTTGCTGTCGAAGGGGAGACGGGCGAGCTTCTTTCCAAAGTGATGATACCGATAGCCGAAGAATGGATCAAACGGTATCCGGACATGCTTTACCAATATTTGGCCGCACGCGTTTATAACCGTATTCATTTAAAATTCCTAACGGCGCGAAGTGCTATTATCCGAACGCAGGATCCTGATTTGAGTGACCGACTCGTCACGCAAATAACGAAAGCTTATGAACAATCAGACCTTTCCCTCAGGACGAAAAGAGATTCCAGAAATCCTGACGAACGCTATGAAATTATTGCCGGGCATGATGGTTTCGCGGAAGAACAACGCGAGGTGGAAACGGCCTTATCTTCGGTTTCGGTGCAGCCTCGTGCGAATCAGGAAGGAATTTTTGTCGGGCTCGATATCGGTGGGAATACGATCAAAGTGGTCATCGTGGAGGGCGGGAGTATCAAATATAAAGAGACGGTCCCGTCTGTTGCCGTGCCGGTCGATGTGGGTGAATTGGATGTCTACGAAGATGCCGTTTTCGCGAAGATTAAAAAGTTACTACAGCAAATTCAAAAACAAGTCCTTCAAACCGAAAAAACGGCGCGGCCTATTTTGGGTGTCGGGATCACTTCCAAAGGGTATGTCGATGAAAATGGCAATGCGTCCCGTTTATTTCCGACATTATCACAGCGTATTGAGGGCGAATTAAATGTGCCCGTAGTGTTGCGCAACGACAGTAAGTCCCATGCAGCCTGGCTGGTGGGTGCTAAGGGGGTTGCCGATGCCGTATCCTTGGCCCTGGGGACCCATGTAGGGTCTGAATTCATATGGGATCACCAGTTATCCGAAGATCAACCGGAACTCGCGTTTCTGGTGTATGGATTAGGTGCCAAATTAAAACGTGTCACGGATTCAGCTTCTCTGGAGTTTCTGGTATCGCAAGCCAAACAGCAGTCCATACATAAGGGGAAAGGTGAAATCACAGGTGTCGATATTGCCCGCGCTCTGAAAGCCGGAGACGAGCGAACCGACAAAATGATTCTGGAATATTCAGACGCGATTGCGGAATTAATTCGGGGAACGGTCTATGAAACGGGTTTTGATCATTTTTATCTTTCGGGCGGACTAGCTTCGGAAAATCTTGGAAAGCGCATTCTGGAAGAGGTCCTGAGGGCGCTTAAGAAGATGCAACCTCGTCTGGATGTGAAAGTGGAGTTAATCCAGCCTCGTTATGTGGAGCCTCAGTTTGCCGCGGCGGTAGGGGTGGCCATGGTTGCGGCGGGGGCTGTCATGGCAATGAAACGCAGTGAAGTCCGCATGCAGCAAAGCACGCTTGAAGATCTGGTGGCGCGGGGTGCTTCGCCTAATGAAATTGAAGATGCGATTCAACAATATCACCGGGAGATCCCGGAAACGGCGATCGCCGCGTTCGGGAATGCCCTGAGTCATGCCAAACAATTAGGGATCTATGAGCTTTGGAAGGAAGCACGGAAAGTGAGCGCAGCGTTCCTTTTGACGGATATCGATGAGCTTGGGCGGCCGGAAACAGCCTTTGCCCATGTGGATAAAGTGGTGCGTTTCGCGGATGAGCTTGAAAAACACGCGAAAGGATCTGTTTCTTCGGATCAGCTCTATGCGTTCATGATGGAGCGTAAACGAAAGCCGGATGTTGTTCTGGATCGAGAAAAAGTTATGCGAGTTACTCAGCTTTACGGCTCTCTTCGGCGTTCTCCGAGGCTTCTGGCCTTGACGTATCTTGGGATCATTTTTCATGACTTTGGCAAGGTGTTGAATGCCGGCGACGATTCTTTTGCGAGCGAGCGGCTTACGAGGGATTTCTTGAAACGCCTTGTGGCTTCGGGACACATGACGGAAGCTGAAGCGACTTTTGTCGTCGCGCTTACCCGGCTGCACACGGACATCGGTTCGTTCAATTACTACCAATCGTCGCCTCGCATCATTGAAACTTATATCCACCAGAACAATATCGCTCCCTCAACTTTCCTCGAAGCTTCGATGATCCTTTACCTTGCCGATAACGGGGGAGCTTATGCCGGAACGATTGATAACGATACTTTAGATAATGTCCTGTGGCTCTCCAAGCCCGACAAACTGAGTGCGTTGGCCCAATATCCCTTCGGGCTGTATGATTTTTACCTGCGTTATGTTGTTCAGCATGGCCTGATCAATCTTTCGAAATATGATCCTAAGAGTTTCAACGTGGCCGAGGCTTATAAGGATTCTCAAGGGATCCTGGATGAATGGGAAGCCGTCAAAGCGGTTGGAGATGAAGCATCCTTTTTACGATTCCAGGATGTCTTTCTGACCTATTTCCCGAGGATCCGCAAAGTTGCGGTAAGCCCGTCTTCGGGAACATTGGTCAAATATCTCTACCTGATGACCAAGATCTCGGAGTGGCTTGAAAAACAACCCGGCGGGGAATGGCCTCAAAATATCATCTGGCCGACAAGAAACGTGAAGCCGGATGATGCCCTTGAGTTTTTTAAAGCGGTGTTCGGAAATGTTTCGATCCGGGACATCAAACAACTGACGGAAGCGCCGGACATGAGCCTTGAGAAGATTAAGCAAAACTTCCATATCGCCATGAAAAAATCGCGTTCCGGCATTATCGTGGAGTTCCCGCCCCCGGGGTTTTCCGCTGCCCGTTCTGAACTTAGAACTGAGAACCTTTCCAGACTTGTGACCGCGATGGCCAAGCGAGACGTGCTGCCCGAGAAGGTCGGTGGGATCGTGATCTTCGGAAGTTCGAGCAAGAGAATCACTCCCGAGGCGGCAAGATTTTATAAAGAGGGAAAAGCCCCGTGGATCCTGGTTTCTGGGCGTTTTGGCAAAACAGTGCCTGAAGTTGAGGGGCAGAATTACGGCCGCATGCCTGATGGATCCATGGTCCAACCCGAAGCGCTTGTGTTCAAGAAAGAACTGATGGATCTTGGCGTTCCGGAAGAGGCGATCCTTGTCGAGGACCGGTCGCAGGATATGACGCAAAACGCGGAAAAAACCGTGGCGTTGCTTCAGACTCGTGGTTTGAATCCTGAAACCGTCATCTTGATGCATGGCCCGTACCATGTGTTGCGAGGAGCGCAGGAATTCCGTCGTGCGTTGCAAAAGGCGGGTATGACGACACGGCTTTATGAATATGCGGGTTATGTGCCGGACGTAGCAACAGCATCTGAAGCGGAACGCGCCAAAATTGAAAAAACGGCGCTTGCGCAGGTTCAAAAACTCAATTCGGATGTGCCGGAAATCCCGGAACTTGCTGGCATCAATGGCCTTCGTGATCAACTGATTCCTGTCCGTGCCGAGGTTCGCGAACAGAAGCAATATACGATTTCAGCGGATTCACCGGATTTTCGCGACCAGTTCGTGCCAGGGATCCGTGAAGGGTATGTTGCCTTTGCGCAGATCAAACCGGATGGCGTTGTTTATAAAGAGAAGATAGTTGCCTTGTTTAAAGCGGCTGGTTTTGATGTGTATGTCGGTCCGCTCAAAAAGATGACAAGTGAGATGGTTTCTGAATTCTACGCGGTTCACAAGGATAAAGATTTTTTCAAGGATGGCCGCTTGAACGAGTACATGACCCAGGAACCTGGCGTGATTCCTATCTTTTTGGTTTCCGAAACGCCAGATGCCATTCAAAAATTTCGCGCTGTGGTTCCATCGATTCGAGAACAGCTGGAAACGACGTCGAAACTCAAGAATCGCATCCATGGTTCGGACTCGATTGAAAATGCGCTTATGGAAACCGAGATCATGTTCCGGCGCAGCGAGGTGCGTACTCCTACTTTGGCAGATATACGTGCCGTGATGGAACCTTATTTGGCTGAAACGAATCCGGATCGCCAAAAGGCCATGCTCGCGGACATGGTAGCTCATTACGGATTATCCGAAGCCGATGCGGGCATGCTTGAAACAATTCATGACCACGCGGCCCTCGATGAAGCTGTCAGGAGCGGGCAATTAAACATGCGCGTGATGGTGGATCTGGCAGAGCCCTCCATGATTGAACCTGTCTCCCGTAATCTTTCAGGGCATGAAGAACAGCATTTCCCGGGTGTCAAAATCGAGGAAATCATGAGTTATGGCAGAGGGGTCAATGGTCGTCCCGAAGGCGTCAAGCGGGTGGGCAACACGACGGACATTCTGGCCATGGTGGATAAGATCACGAAGAAATATCCGCCGCTTACGGCCGAAGAAATTCGAAACGGGAAGAAACGTGTTTGGGTGTTGTCGCTGGATACGGGGGTAGGGACTCGCGCGGGATTATTCACGGTGGCTAGCGGCGGAGTAAAAGGAGCGATTTTAATGCTGGGACACCAGTTGAGTTCCCAGGTCGTGGACCAGTCGAAAGTATTCGCGAAGACATTGCCGGCAGGGGAATGGTTTATCGTGGCCTCCTCGGATAATATCGCACTTGCCAAGGCGCCGGAATACAAAGAAGGCCGCGGCTTATTTCTTTATGCGCCGAACGAACAAGTTTTTGGAGATTTGAACAAGGAGGGTATTCCCGGTGAATTCCCCTTATCGACTGATCGTCTGAAGTATTTGATGGGATTGGGTCATGCGGCGGTGAACCCTGATGCGTTGGTGGAAGAATTCCGGGAGAAACCCAAGCCTTACCAGGAATTTTTTGATTATATATTCACGTACGGGATCAAGAAATGGTATCAGGCGAAATTGGTACGAGAAGGCCGTCCCGTGAAATTTGAGGACATCAACGTGACCGAAGCGAAAACCGTCTTTTTCTCCGAGTTCGTCAAATATGTAGATCTCCGGGACCTCAATTTCATTCAGCAGCGCTATTTGCAGGAGCATGTGCTTCTGGCGCATTTTTTGAGAGGGCCGAACGGGTCACTGGTGTGGGATCTTTTCTATGAATCCGCAAAG
>JAKLFP010000005.1 GCA_022711115.1 Candidatus Omnitrophota bacterium
CTTTATATCCAGGAACTCAGCAAGGCTGAAATGCTGAGCGTAGTGTCGGCTCAGGTCAATGCTGCGGATCAGGCTGCCGCGATCGCCGCGATCAACGCGTTACCCGCGACGGCCGCGTTTTACCGGACACAGGGAATAAAGAATGGAATTCTCCAATGGACACAGTATGACTGTGCTCCCGCGAAACGGGATTTCAGTGCGGGGAAGCCGCAAGCCATGTATCTTCCCAGTGGCAGCATGCCCAATCCCGGTCTTATCCAGGTCTATGCAGCGGGTGCTGCGGTCCCATTTTTTGAAGCGAAGCAGTTTTTCGGACAAAATGATTTTCTTCTGAGCGTCAACTCGATCGAGTCGACACAGATCACTCCGCCTCCGGTGGCTTCTTTGGTAAAAACCTCGAACCTGAGCGGTGCCCGTTACGCGGACATTTATTATGATGCGATGGGACAAAACGTGTCGAAAGTAGTTTTCTATCAATACAATTGGAGCTCTTTGCCGCAACTTCAAGCGCCGGCCAATGCCATGGTGTTTCCGTCGAAGATCAAACACTACGGTGCGAATAGTGTTTTACTTCGGGAGCTAACATTAAATGCTAGCGGGCAGCCGGTTCAACCGCTAATAGTTTATGGTAATGTGCCAGCGAACCAAATTCCCGCAACAGTCAAAGTGTATAAAACAGATGGGACGCTTTTTTCGACACTGAGCTATAACACACAGACCGGGAGTTTGTTGGGCGTTGTTTGGGAGACAGTCCCTTCGACGGTTTTGAATACAGCCAAAAGTGTTTTTGGAGTTTTGGGTTTGGTTGTGGCAAAAGGGAAAACCGTCTCGGATCCTGCATGCCCGATGGGAGGGGCTGATTGCAAAACGATTTACATGTTTTACGATGCCGGCAACAAACTAATCGGAAAAAATGAAGTGGGCGGGATTGCGGCTATCAATGATTGGTACCTAGTGAATCCGGACGGCACTTTCACGAAAATTCCTCAACAAGCGCCTGCGGGGATTAGTTTCTCATTCGCATCCGGCGTACAGCAATCGATTGTGACGTCGCCCGTTCTTTTGACGGATGTCTATGCCGACGCCTCCGATTTGAAAACGAAGCTTGGTTTAAGTACGATGACGGTCACGGTTCAAGCGGCTCAACCAGCCAATTGGCCCGATCCCTGTAATTACGGGTGGTTAGGATTAAATCCATGCGCCCAAGTTGTGACCCCAGGCTATAAAGTGATTTTGCAAGTGAGCGGGGTTAGCTATGAATATCATCATTATACAAATCCGGGTGTTGGTGTTTTACAACCCAAGATAATCATTCCAAAAATAACGACAACAGTGGCTTCCAAAACAGAAACAACAATTTCTAATAAAGAAGTGAAGCGCCAAAACGTGTTAAAAATGGTTTAATTTTAAAATTTTAAAACAAGTCCTACCATAGCACGCCCCTGGGGCAGTTCGGTCGGGCGCCGCAAGGCGAACGGCAAGCCAGCTCCAGGGGTCCTGTCTTTTAGGGGGCTACGATAGTCTTGAAGACAGAATAAGCAGAATTTGGTATACTTCCATTTCTTAAAACTTTGATTTTCGGGGCGCCCTAATTTCTATTGAAAATATTTTAAAGGGATTAGGACTGTCACCGATGTCTGTTAAGAGAAGATTATAAAGTTCATCGGGGCGTACTGATTTTGATTGAAATTAAAGGTAATCAGTACAGTCCCGACGATCTGTTAATTTTTAAATTGTACGTCGGAGCGTAGCGCAGCCCAGTCCCGAGAGCAACGACAAGTTGCGATACGGGCTGCACCAATTCATTGGGAATTGGTGTGGTAGCGCGGCGATTTTTGAAACAAGTTGTTTGTGTTGGGGCGCCATGATTTCTATAAAAAAGATCCAAAGGAAATCATGACTGCCCTCGATCTTTGTCAGGTTTTTTGAAAGTTGATCGGGGCGTACTGATTTTGATTGAAATTAAAGGTAATCAGTACAGTCCCGACGATCGGTTAATTTTTAAATTGTACGTCGGGGCGTAGCGCAGCCTGGTAGCGCACACGCTTGGGGTGCGTGCGGTCGGAGGTTCAAATCCTCTCGCCCCGACCAGTTTGTGTTGCAAATAAAGGAGTTACGGAGAATTTTTCTGTAACTCCTTTTTTGTTTTTCCGAAGAAATTGGGTTGGCGATGCTAGAATTATGCTAATTGAACGGTTCTTTACGCAGTCTTTCTCCTCGGAGGGGTGTTTGAGAAAAGGAAGAAATTGACCTTGCAGGGTGCCCTGACACCCGTGTGTAAGGACTATCCCGTGTCGGCTTAGTGATAGCCGACTACTGGAATTGCGTGCGGTTTAGGATTCTTCTAGAGTTTCCGATACCTGAAGAGGTAAAATACCGTCATAAGTGAGGGTGGGAGGCATTGTGTCAGAGATATTAAAAAAATTGGAAGCAGAAAATGATCGGCTTCTTAAAATAGCCAAATTGAAGCGGGAAGGTATCCAACCGACTGAAAAGCAGAACCAAGAGCTTCGAGAGGCGACGGATGCCTGGCGTGCGAAAACTAGTGTTCTTGAGAAAAAATATGCAGTACAAGAGAACAAAATCGCGGAACTGGAACAGATTCAGGCGGAACTAGAAAAAGCGTTATCTGAAAATAAAAAAATGCGGATCGATAAAACCGCAAAAGAAAACCAGTTTTTAGAAAAGATCCAGGCTCTGGAAGCGAAATACGCACAGAAAGAAGCAGAGCTCAAGACAAGTGATGCCGAGCGGGCCGAGAGACATCGTGTTTTGCTTCAGGAGTATGAAGCCAAGCAGCGCGCAGCGGAAGAGGCGAAACGCAATCTCGAGGCAGAGAAGAGAGCCCTTGTCTCGGAACTCAGCGCACGGACTACCGAAGAGACGCGACTGAAGAAAAGCCTTCAAGAAGCCGGCGGAACTCTTGAGAAACTGAATGCCCGTATCGATGAGTTAAAGTGCGAGCTTCAAAATACCAACCAAGATCTCAAGGTGTTGCAATCCGAGAGAGAAACTTTAGGGACGGAAAAGCAAACCGCACAGAAATCGGATGCGGAGAAGGCAGCCGCTTTATCGGCTTTGGGAGAAATCAAAGAACGCCTTGAGCTCGAGAAGAAACGGCTTGAGGAGGAAAAGCGTCATTTCGGCAAGGAGCTTGAGGCGAAAGCTGCGGAAGAACTTCGGTTGAGGGCAAGTCTTCAAGAGACACGCGGGACATTAGAGGAGCTGAATGCAGAACTTCAAGACACGAATAAAAAATTCAAAGAATTACAGGCCGAGAAAAAGAGCCTTGAAGGAAAACTAGGACGGCTTGAAAAAGCTATGAGCGATCGTTTCGTTGAGACCGATGCTCAGTTGGAAAGACTTACGCAACAATGCGCCGAATTAAACGATGTGATAAATCAGACAAAGAACGAACGGGATAAGAAAGCTTGCTTGGCCGAGGATCTCACGAAGACGGTTGCAAAGATGGAGGCGCTTCTCAAGGGAAGGGAAACCGAACAAGCCTCTCTCGAAAAAGAACTCAAACAAGAAAAGGGAATGCGCGTTAAAGCCCAGAATCACGCCAAACATTTGGAAGAGCTTTTTGTTGATCTGGAGAAAAAAATAAAGGCTATGTCCTAGATCCCTCAGGAGCAAACAAGGAGTTGCGAAGAATTTCTCCCTTGAAAAAAAAGGAGGCGTTACTGTGCGTACCAGGCAGTCAGCTAGCATGGCACTGGTAGTAACGCCTCCTTAGTTGCTTAGTTGGCCTCCTTAGTTGTAGTGCTGCATAGGGTGTGTGCGGAGTTTAGGTGAGCCGATTTTTTTACGTGGAGGTCTTGTTTTTTGATCACCCGTCAGTTACAGTTTGATTGAGGCCAAGAGAAGGCGGATCTGGCTTGGGGGCGATGACCCCCCGACGGAACCAAGCCCCTCTTGGCAGCGGTATGGAGCCTGAGGTGGCCCGCATTGCCCGCAATAAAAGCGGGTTGGTTCGCGGGCCTATCGAAGGCTTATATATTTTGAAGTTGCTGACGCCAGAAAATCGCTTTGCTGGCAGCGCGACCCGTGCTAGGGAGCGTTATGAAGGAGGTGAGCGTCCTTCCGGTGATTTCAACGGTAGGCTTAGCTTTTGGTTGATGCATTGGGCGAGAATAGCCGCCCAAGTTTCCTGGCCATAACGCTAAGCCTTTTCTGTTTTTAGAGGGTTCTTGGACTGCGTTCTGTCATCATACCGGCGAATACCGTGTGGACAGCTTGACTGAGACAAAAGCAGCTGTCCCTTTTTTATTTTTTGAGCAAGTTTTATAAGCATTAAGTTCTATAGACTATTTCGAAAACACTTTCTATAATCTGCCCCTAGGAAACATCAACCTTTTACGGAAAAAGCAGGATCGATTCCATGAATATCTTTTTTAAAAAATGAATATGACCTTGACCCATCCAGCTCTTAAACTAGAAATCAAAAAAGATCCTCAAGGCGGGAAAATACTTTTATTCCTTTCAGGCCACTTCAGCGCAAAAACAGCAGGCGGGGTCTGGCAGGAATCCACAACGCTTCTTCATGCCACCCAACCCCGCGAATTGGTTCTGGATGTTTCCGGTCTGACTTACTGCGACATGACCGGTATCGGGCTGATCCGGGAACTCAAGGCATTCCAGGGATCCTTGAAAGCTGGTTTTCAGATTTTGGGGTTACGGCCTGACCAGCAGACCTTGTTTGATCTTGTGAACCGTCGAAGTGCGCAACCCGTTATTTCCAAGCCGATCGCACGCCCCGGTTTTATTGAGGAACTGGGACGGACGACTGCGCATATTGGAGAAGATATTTATGGACAGATCGCTTTCGTTGGTGAAGTCATCAGTCAGATGCTCCATGCGCTGAGGCATCCGGCGACCGTTCGCTGGAAAGACGTTTGGGTGTTCATTGAAAAAGGCGGGGCGAATGCGATGCCGCTCATCATCATGGCCGGTTTTTTGATTGGGGTTATTATGGCGTTCCAATCCGCGCTTCCGCTGAAGCAGATGGGTTCGGATGTATTTGTGGCCAACGTGGTTGCTTTTGCTGTTTTACGGGAACTGGGTCCGCTCATTACGGCGATCATTCTTGCCGGTCGGACCGGTTCTGCGATCGCGGCTGAAATCGGCACTATGAAGATCAACGAAGAAGTTAATGCCCTGACGACCATGGGATTGGAGCCGGTGAGGTTTCTGGTGGTCAGCCGGATGCTCGGGATCCTGTTCCTGGCACCGCTTTTAACGATTTTGTCCGATTTTTTCGGGATGTTGGGGGGAGCGTTGGTTTTCCAGTCCTTCGGGTATTCCGCAACGACTTATGTGAACCAGGTGACTTCCACAGTCGATCTTGGGGATGTCCTTGGCGGTATTTTTAAATCGATCCCGTTTGCTCTTGCGATCGGGGGCATCGGTTGTTTGCGCGGTCTTCAGACCAAGACAGGCGCTTCTGCCGTCGGCGAATCGACGACTTCCTCCGTGGTGACCGGGATGGTCATGATCATTATTCTGGATGGTGTTATTTCAGCGATCTATTACGCCTTGGGGATTTAAGCAATGGTACAAACGGCACAAGCGGAAAAGATTATTGAAGTCAAAAACCTTTCGTCCGGTTACGGCGGAGGATTGACCTTTGATGATATTTCCTTTGATATCAAAAAAGGGGAAGTGTTTGTGATTCTCGGTGGTTCAGGTTGCGGGAAAAGCACCATGCTGAAACATTTGATCGGTCTTTATAAGCCCTATAGCGGGCAGATCCTGATCGAAGGACAAGACGTGGTTCAAGCGGAAGGGACTCAGAGGCTTGAGATCCTGAACCGTATAGGCGTCATGTATCAAAGCGGTGCTTTGTTCGGATCGATGACACTTTTGGAAAACATCATGCTTCCGCTTGAGGAATTTACGGATCTCCCGGAGGCCGCACGGAGATCCGTGGCGGCTTTAAAATTGATGTTGGTGGGTCTTCAAGGGTTTGAAAGTCATATGCCTTCGGAAATCTCCGGGGGGATGCAGAAGCGCGCCGCGATCGCGCGCGCCATGGCTTTGGATCCGAAGATCCTGTTTTTGGATGAACCTTCCGCGGGTCTTGACCCGATCACGTCCGCGGAACTGGACCAGCTGATCCTTCAGCTTTCCGGGAATTTGGGGATCACGTTTGTGATCGTGACCCACGAACTGGACAGTATCTACTCGATCGCGGATCGCATCATCATGCTCGACAAGAAGACCAAGAAGATCATCGCGGAAGGGGACCCGAAATATTTGAAAGAACACGCGGATAACGAAAACGTCAAAAAATTCTTTAATCGTCAAGTTTCCAAGGATGAACTTTAAACCATTTTTAAAACTTTGCAGCGCGGAGAAAAATTATGAGTGAGAAAAAAAGGTATTTCAAGATCGGTTTATTCACGCTGATCTCAATGGTATTTTTATGTGCCGGCTTGATCATGTTCGGGGCAGGTTCCTATTTCCAGGCGCCGCCGCTGATTGCGGAAACCTATTTTACCGAGTCGGTGCAGGGTCTGGATGCCGGGGCCCTGGTCAAAATGAACGGTGTCAAAGTGGGAAAGGTCAAAGACATTTTGTTTGTGAAAGACATCTACGGCCGAGGCAAGTCGATCACGGAAATGAATTCCAAATATACCATGGTCTATGTGACCATGGAAATTGAAAGCCAGTTTTTCCCGGGGCTTAAGGGGAAAAGCAAAAGTGAAGTTCAAACGCTCATTGACCTTATGGTCAAGGAAGATGGCTTTCGGGCAAAACTCCAATCTATAGGGATCACGGGTCTTGTTTATGTGGAACTGGGTTTCTATAATCCCGATGAAACGCCTCCGCCCATGCAATTTTCCTGGGAGCCTCTACGGGTTTATATTCCGTCCGCGCCGGGCGTGGCGACCCGTTTAGGAGAATCGCTCGACAAATTGCTCAATAAGATGGATACCGATATTTATCCGATGATCGAAAATATCAACAAGGCTTCCAAAGAGTTGCCGCCGCTTGTCGCCAAACTGAATGACACGATGCCGCATTTAGAAGTGATTGCGAAAAATGTGGCAGACATTACTTCCACCGGAAAGAAATATCCTTCCCAAATGATCTTCGGGGAAGCACCCTCCAAATCGAGGTATGACCGATGAAAATATCCCCCTTCAAATCCAGCATAGCATTTTTCTTATTAATCAGTTCCGTCTTCCTGACGAGTTGTGTGAGCGTTGACTTGAAGAAACCCTATCCGGATGTCAGGACATATTCTTTGGATGTCAGCTCTCAGGGGCATGTTCCTTATGCGGGTTCTACGGTTTCGCTGCGTTTTAATACTTTCTCCGCGGTGCCACAGGCTGCGGACCGATATCTGGCTTATCGGACCGGAGAAACAACCTTCGAATCTGATTTTTACAATCAATTTATTACCGCTCCGGCGGAACTGATTCAGGATCAGGCGGCGGCATGGCTGAAAAGCTCACCGTTAGTTAAATATATCCTGAAGGCCGGGGAAACGTCCAGTCTCTCCTATATCGTTGATGGAACCTTATTGGACCTTTATGGGGATTATCGTAACGTAAATGCCCCGAAGGCAGTTTTGCGCCTCAAATTGACAGTCAGCAAAACGGGCGATACTGCCGGTGTTGTTTGGCAGAAGATCTATGCTCAGGAAGTTTCCATGAGCCATATTTCCCCTTTGATCTTGACCGAAGGTTGGAACAAAGGTCTATGTCAAATTGTGGCGGATTTTGAAAATGATTTGAAGGCTTTAATTTCCAACACCCCTCAATAAAAAAATCCACGAAAAATAAAAGGAGTCAAACATGAAGAAAACAACATGGGGCAGTATCGTGTGGGTACTTTTTTTCTCGGTCAGTTTTTTCGTGGAGGCGGTGGAAGGACAGGGTCCGATGGAAAAATTTGCGGCTAAACAGATCGATAACCTGGAGATAGGTTGCAAGACCGAACTTGAAACTTACTGTCAAACCGTGACGCCTGGTGCAGGCCGAGGATTGGCCTGTATTTACGCGCATAATGACAAACTTTCGAGCAAGTGCGAGAACGCGCTTTATGATTCTTCGGAGGAGTTTCAGAATGCCGCAAAAAATTTGAGTGCGTTTGTCGGGGCGTGTCAGGCGGATATTGAAAAACTATGTTCGAAAGTTGCGGCAGGCGGTGGCCGTATCCTGACTTGTCTTGAAAAAAACAACGAGAAGGTTTCAGGAAAATGCCGGGGAGCGCTTTCACATATCCAGGGAAATTTAGGACAAGAGAAAAAGGTTGTTTCGGCAGAATTATGAAAGGAATAAGAAGCTTTGGTTCGGATTGGGCACTGTCAACTGTGGAGGAAAAGGCCCAGGTGGCCGGTTGGTTTTGATATTTTAAAGAAGCACCCAACAACCTGTGTGTATGAGAATGAAGTGATTATGAAAGGATACGTCACAAGGTCAAAGGGTTGGCTTGCAAAAGTCGTTTTGATCTGCTGGGTCGTTTCCATGATATCACTATCTGTTTCGGCGGCAGATCCTAAGCCCAGCGGTTTCATGGATCGAAAGCAAATGACGATTCGGGGGGATTTGCCGTTTGAGTTGTCCTGGATCAAACCCGGTGTTCTGTGGGCTAAATATAAGAAGATTGTTATCGCTCCTGTGGATACGACGCATTTGATGAAGGCGGATTTTTGGCAGGAGATGGGACGGAGTGACGACATCGAGAAGGACATCAAGAAACTCGCGCTGTATACCCGATCCTCTTTTCTGCGCGAATTTTTTATGGATCCCAACAAGCGTTTTAAGGTCACGTACAGCATGGAGCCGAATCCCGATACCCTTCAATTGGAAATGGCGTTGACGGAACTGACTCCGAATAAGGTGCTTTTGAAAGCCGCTGGGTATGTGCCGCTTTATGGTTTGGTGGCCAAAGCCGTGAACCAGACGAATACGAGTTATGTGGCAATCGAAATCCGTTTGAAAGACGCTCGGACAGGGGAAATCCTTGCCAAATTCGCGGACAAGAAGAACGAACCACTCACGTTTGTGAATGTCAATCAGATGACCTGGTACGGTTTTGCCGAAAAGAGAGTGGACCAGTGGGCATTGAAGTTAGTCGAGACTCTGAATCGCCGGCCGGGGCAGGTCGTGGAAGGATCCTCCAACATTGATCTGAGTCTATGGTGATTTTCGGATCAGCACATCAATGAAAAGGTAAAGCTTTCAAGGCTGGTCTTTTCATTTTGTCATACCTTCACGCATTGCCTCGTCCAACTCTTCTGAAGTAATCACATATTTTTTGAGTGCGCGCGGGGTTTTTTCCCAAAGGGCATAGGGAGTAGCGATAATGACTTCCTGGGAAGGGTCCAGCGTCGACAAGCGCTCCATGGAAAAATTCTCCTGCCGGATGTTGTCCGGCAAAGCGAGAGGCGAGCGGTAGATCCGATCGCGCCAATCTTGCACCGTGCTGACCATGGCCGTATGCTTCTTATTTTTAAAATAATCTCGGTTTGCCATAAAAACAGAAAGCGGCATTTTGGAATAAATTTGTACGTGCTGGTTCTGTTTTTTGAGTTTTCTCCGGGTCATGGCATCCCGAGATTTTTCAATCATGGTGATGGCTTTCGAACTGACTCTTACCACCTCCCGGTTGATCCTTTTGAGTCCCGCGGATATTTGCCAGCGAAAGTAACCCATGCCATCCGCAACGTAGCCGAGACTTTTCACGCGAACCGGTTTTTTGCTGAGAGAAGACGCTCCCCAGTTGATAGGAGACATAAAAGCTTTGTCTATGTCATACAGGATGTCCTCGAGCAAAACAACCAACAAATAAGCACGGACTTGCATTAATGGAGTGACCCCGCCCAGGCTGTCACCCCCTATGACTGAATTTGCCAAACGGGCATCGGACAGCGAGATTTGACGCAGTTGTAAGGCGTCCCAAAATTGGCCGAAACGCCGCACCGGTTGAACGCGTGGTAATCGAGAATAAGCGTACTCAAGCGAATCGAGCGATTTTGAAATAGGGCTTTTGTTATTCCTAGCAATCAGTCCGATCATCCCGTCACCCAACCGCACAAATTCCAGTTCCGTGAAAGCGAAAGCGGAAGCGGCGATATTGTGAAGGTCTGTATCTTTTTTATAATCATGGACCGTCATAGGATCCGTCCAGAAAAGATCTTCCGACGAATCCTTGACAGGGGATGCCACAAGCGTCGTGGAAACAAAACAGATAAATCCGAACGCAATGATCCCTGCGATGCTTTTAATTTGCAAAAATCCCTCCGATGGGTTCCGAATCAAAATCTGTTTTTTCGGAGTGGTCCAGGATCTGGAACAAAGTGGGTGTGACGTCGATGATCCGGTGAGGGGAAGGATCGATCCCGGAACGGATGTTGGGTCCGGAGAGCATCAAAATCGATCGCAGGGAATCTTTATAAGCGGATCCGTGGTCCGCACCATGAATATCCTCACTCCTGAAATTCCAGCCGGGAGTGGCGGATAACCAAATATCCGGATCCTGCGCCTTGGCCATAGGAGCAAATTCCGGTTTCCACATCAAGGCGTGAACGATCGCACTGATAGCGTCCGGGTAGTCCGTTTCGTACGTTGCTTCAAGCCATTCCTGATCGTTATGGAATTCCCCGATGAATTTTTCGGGATCGGGAGTATGAAAATGGGGATGTTTGAGATAGCCGAAAGGATCGTCTGCGGAGGCTGCTTCATAATTCAGAGATCCCTTTGCGTCTTGAGAAACGTTATGGGCCGGTTCATAACGGTAGCGTAATTTGCCCTCGGTTGATTCGATATGAATCAGGGCGTCATTGCCCGTTCGTTTCGCGATGTAAATAAGCTCTTCTGAAAGTTTTATAATGAGGAAATCCACGGGATGGGGGTCGATCTTTTCCGGAAATTTATTTCTTTGGGAAAGGTCAATGTTAAGAAGCTCCCGGATAAGATTTACCGGTTCTCGGTTGGGACCCAGGCCGTAATGTTGTAACTCATACAAGGTATTGGGCCGGTCCCATTTTCCGGAATTGCTGTCCCCAACCGGGAGAAAAATCCTTGCCTGCCCTCTTCCCATATTATCGATAAAGGTGAAAGACGAGAGGTCCGTTCCGGGATGAGAAATCACATAATCCGGGCTGCGGACATTCATCTTGAGGGTTTTGTAAAAAAAATCACGGTCGAGATAGTAAGGCTGATTGTAAATCCCCCCCATGCCGCCATAAGAGCCGTGGTCGGAAAAAAAGACGACATAAGGAGCGCGGCCGTTATCTTCACGCATGAAGGCTTCGTGAAGTTTTCCAATCCATTTGTCCACGCCTTCAATTTTTTTCCGGACTTCCTGGCTAAATTGTCCCCACTCGTACCGGTGCTGGTCCTCATCCATCTCGGTGAACCAAAGCAAAAACAGTTTGCCGCGTGTGTCCGGAACCATATAACGGAGACCGTACAAGCCATTGACGTTGTCTAAACGCTCCGCGGCTTCGATCGTCACGCGGTAAGGGTGTTCAACGTCATTGGCCGCGACGTGCGGCCAGGCCCAGGGTGCTATCAGAGGATGGACCGGAACGACCGAAGAATGATACTTCTCACCCAAGTAATCATAAAATGCCTTGATCCCGTTTTGCTTGAGAATGAAGGACGGCTTATCCACCCGGCTCAGGAGATTGAAATATCTTGGGAAATGCTCGGGAATGAAAAACATTCGTTTCATGATATTTTTTTTTCGGACCGGGAAGCGTTCAAAAACGGATTGCGCCTTGAGACCGGATTGATCCTGCCATTTTCCGGTAATCAGACAGGTGAAGGCGGTGATGGTGAGGGATGGGAAAGTGCTGAAAAAGTTCGGGAAACGAAGCCCTTGGTCATAGAAAAGTTTTTTGATCGTAGGAAGCTGGCCTTTATCGACCATGTCATCCACCACATCGGGCCGAAGGCTGTCAACAAAGATGAAAAGGATTTTTGAATCCGGAAGAGCGGCCTTATGAGTACCGCGCGAAGCGGTGGAAGCCGCATGCGCCGGGACTGAAGACGTAAACCATATGGCTAGGAACAGCCACAGTAATATTCTCTTCATAGGATATTTTCCTTAGTTTGGTTCATGATTCTACGGAAATGATATCTTTTAATCAAGCATGGAACTTTGGAGAGGGGCATCTTTCATGTGGTCACAAACAGCTGCAGGGCATGCCATGAATTTTGAAGAACTGGCTATCAGTTTCGTATATAATGCTGCCGATCAAGAGACCTCTCGTGATCAGTCTCCAGAAACAATCATTATGGGCCACCAAAAAGCAACAGGATAGAATTGCATGTTGAGTTCACAACACCATTCGGGAATTGCATCCAAGCCGTCGCGCGTCGGTGCTTTTCGTTTTTCCATGGAATATTTTCTTCTTTCACTTATTCTTCTGATTGCCGCGACTCCTTTGTTAGAGGAATGGGTTTTTGGTGTTCTTGTTGAATCGCTTCTGCTCACACTTGTCCTTTTGTCCGCGGTGTTCGCTGTGGCCAGCAACCGGCGATCTTTGATCATTGCATCAGTACTTGTCATCCCTCCCTTAGTCATGCGATGGATCCGGTTTTTTTCTCCCGAAAGTCTGTGGCCGGAAAGCGTTTTTTTACCCGCGGTGATCTTCATGGTTTATGTGATCTGGCATCTTCTTCGTTTTATTCTGCGAGCGCCGTGCGTGGATAAAGAAGTTTTGTGCGCCGGGATCGCGACTTATCTCACGCTGGGTTTGATGTGGGCTTTTATCTATATCCTGTTAAGTAACGTCGATCCGGGTTCTTTCCGATTCACAAGCGGACCGATGGCGCAGGTTTCCATGAGAGGTTTTACGGGGATCTATTTCAGCTTGGTGACTTTAACCACCGCAGGCTATGGTGATGTTATCCCGGTTTCCAGTTTGGCGAGAATGCTTGCCGCGATGGAAGCGGTAACGGGTGTGCTTTATGTGGCGGTTTTGATATCCCGCCTTGTGGCCCTGCATGCGTCGGAAAGTATGGCGCGACGTAGTGGGGAGCGCTAGCGAAGTGTTTATGAGCATTTTAGATTTTGAAAAGGAGTCAGTATGCTTTCAATCTTGAATAGTTTGTTTGTCTTTGGCTGTGTTTTCGGCGGCGCGCTTGCCGGTTTGTTTATCCGGACGATTCTTCCGGGCCATCATATGAGCGAAGAGTCCAGGGATGCCGTGAAATTGGGGGCCGGTTTGATCGCCACGCTGACGGCTTTAGTGCTTGGACTTTTGATCAGTTCGGCAAAAGACTCGTTTGATTCTGTGAATTCCGCTCTGACGCAATCCAGCGCAAAGATCATCTTGCTGGATCGCACGTTGTCGAAATACGGACCGGAGACACAAAAAGCTCGGGAGCAACTGAAAGAGTCTTTAACTTCGAGTATTGCGATGTTCTGGCCTGAAAAAAAGGCACAAATGCCGAAGTTGAGTGCTTTTGAGAAAAAAACGGGCATGGAGCAGGTTCAGGACCGGGTTCGGGAACTCGCCCCGCAGAGCGATCCCCAAAGATCACTTCAAGTGCAGGCGATCCAACTCAGCAATGACATTTTACAGATTCGGTGGTTGATGATCGAGCAAGCCCAGATTGCGCTGCCGAAAGTGTTTTTCGTGATCCTGCTTGCCTGGCTTACCATTCTTTTTATGTGTTTTGGATTGTTGGCGCCAAGAAACACAACTGTCATCGTCGTTTTTTTCGTTTGCGCGGTATCCGTGGCCGGCGCGATGTTTCTGATCCTTGAAATGAACAGTCCTCTTGCGGGCATGATGAAAATTTCCAGTGCCCCGCTTATCAAAGCCATGGAATTAATAGGGAGATAAAGGGCAGGAAAAAATAATTTTTGTTACAGCAGCCTTTTAATATTTCTTAGCTTGACCTCCATCCCTTATAGAGAGTTTACAGGCAGGAAGTTCTTGTCTATACTCTCTTCGTGATGATCGAAAATTCCCTCGAACGAGACAGGCAGATTTTTAGTCGGCAAAGTCTGTTAACGCTTGCTTTGGCCGTTTTACTGGTATTCCAGGATGACTTCATGCTCCGAATTGCCGGCTGGCTTTTGATCTCTGGGGCTATCCTGAAATCTCCGGAACAGGGCATGGCGCTTTGCTTTTTCTTTGCGCCCTTCTTTTGGTATTCGGCAGGTTCCTTCAAACTGTTTTTTACGTTAAAACCTTTCCAACTGACTTTTTTTCTTACTGTATTGGCTTGTTTTTTTTCAAAGCGAGAGATAATTGGGCATGCCATCAAGCTCACATGTAAAGACATCAAAAACTGGCTTCTCCTGGGATTTCTTTTAAGTTTATATCTCGCGATCTTCTTGAATCACGCGGATCAAAAAAGTGTGCGGCTGACCCTGAATCTGACACTGCTGATCGCCTGGTTTTTTCTGGCCTCTGGTATGATCCGAACTCCGCTGCTCTTTGAGGCCTGCCTTAAAAGCTATTTGGCCGGTAGTGCTCTGATCGTGGGCGGTATTTCTTTGAAAGGAATGCTAGACCGTGGTTACTCCATCTTTGAAGGGCATAATGCCTACGGCGATTTTCTGCTTTTTTGCATTCCTTTAACAGCAGTTTTTTTTGTTTCGACAAAAAGCAGGGTTAGGAAATTTTTTCTTTGGTTGTTTTTTTCTCTTCTGCTGCCCAATCTTTTTCTTTCCTTTTCGCGGTCGGCGCTTATAGCGTGCCTCACCGTTTCTTTAGGCGTGATACTTTTCTTTATTTTGAAAAAGCGTGGGCGAGAGGTTTTAATGCTTTTGGGTGCCTTATGTTTGCCTCTCTTGGTCGCTTGGTATTTTCCGCATAAATTCGGAGATCCACCGATGACATTTCGAGAACGGGTCATCGGCTGCGTTCAAATGGCCGGAGAGGTTGTGGGCACTGAAAAGAGAACGCCGTTCGTGATCGGCGGCGGATATCAGAGTATGCAAAACGGTCCGGTTCTAGGAACATTTTCGGTAAAAGGAAAAATGGATGCGGCATTGAAATTTCGGTTTCTTGCGTGGCGCGATATGATTTCGGAAATAAAGAAAAATCCCTTTTGGGGTAAAGGGCTCTATCTCGACGGGCACAGCGTGTATGTCGATGTTTTGTATTCTGCCGGGGTGTTGGGTGCGGGGTGTTTTTTCCTTTTTCTTCTATTCTGGTGTTATCAGGTGCTTTGTTTTATAATTCAAAGCCGTTGCAAAAATTTGGTTTATCCGGCGGTGGGTGTTTTTGCAGGAGTGACGGCTTGGCTGATCCAGTCTTATGTAGAAACCTATTTCCTGCTTTTCTATATCTGGGCGTTTCTGGCTGCAGGGGCAGCTTTGAGCCAGTTGGGGCAACGGGAGGCTCCGTTACCGTCGGAATAAAAATGAGAAATATGGCAAAAAACAACCGGGCTGGAAAGCCTTGAACCCTTTTATTTTTTTGCTGGAGCATTGTGGAAGATTATCGCATAAGTAAGCTTCGTCTTCTTGAGGCCGAAAGTATTCACATTATTCGTGAAGTGGCCGCGTCTTTCGAGCGTCCCGTCATGCTCTATTCCGTTGGGAAAGATTCCTCCGTCATGGTGCGGCTGGCCCAGAAGGCTTTTCATCCCGGCAAACTTCCATTTCCTCTTCTTCATGTGGATACCGGCATGAAATTCAAAGAAATGTACCAATTCCGGGATCGGTTCACGAAAGAAATCGGAGCGGAATTGCGTGTCTATAAGTTCCAGAAGGCCATGGACCAGGGAACTAATCCGTGGGATCTCGGGACAATCCAATGCTGTGCCCTTCTTAAAACCCAGGCCCTTTTGAATGCCCTTCAAGAGGGAGGGTATCAAGCCGCGCTTGGAGGTGCCAGGCGGGATGAAGAGAAATCCAGGGCCAAAGAACGTATTTTTTCTTTCCGGGACGAATACGGGCAGTGGAATCCCAAGAACCAGCGTCCCGAGATTTGGAAGCTCTATAACACCCTGGCTGGCCAGAAAGAAAGCATCCGCGTTTTCCCGTTATCCAACTGGACAGAACTTGATATCTGGCAATATATTCATCTTGAGAAGATCCCTGTGGTTCCGATGTATTTTGCCAAAGAAAGAGAAATGATCCTGCGCGAAGGGCAGCTGATCCCGCTGGACGGTCCTGTCCCTCTGAGGGAAGGGGAAAAACCCCAAAAGGTTCTTTGTCGATTCAGGACATTGGGCTGCTATCCCTGTACGGGTGCGGTCCGTTCCGCGGCTGCCACAGTGCCCGAGATTATAGAGGAGATCATGACCGTAAAAAATTCCGAGAGAATTACGCGCCTCATCGATCATGATCAGGATTCTTCCATGGAACAAAAAAAGAAGGAAGGATATTTCTAGTGCCGCAAGGGGCCAAGAGTGTTCACACAATTCTTGAGCAAAGCGAAAAAGCGGATCTTCTCCGTTTTACGACCGTAGGAAGCGTGGATGACGGAAAATCAACGTTGATCGGGCGATTACTCTATGAAGCGGGGGGACTTTATGAGGATCAGCTGGCTGCGATTCGCAAAGACTCCGGGAGATTCAAGCGCGAAGAGTTTGACCTCTCGCTTGCCATGGACGGCCTGAAGGCTGAACGGGAACAGGCAATCACCATCGATGTTGCTTACCGTTATTTTTCCACGCCGAAACGCCACTTTATCATTGCCGATACGCCGGGCCACGAACAGTATACGCGCAACATGGCGACAGGCGCCTCCACGGCCGATCTGGCGATCATCCTGATTGATGCCTGCCACGGTGTTTCCATTCAGTCCAAGCGTCATGCCTTTATCGCTTCGCTTCTCGGTATCCGGCATATGGTGGTGGCCGTCAACAAAATGGATCTTGTGGATTATTCCGAGGAGGTTTTCCGGAAAGTTGAAGAAGATTTCAATATTTTTGCTGAAAAGCTGAGAATTTCCGACCTCATGTTCATACCGATCAGCGCGCTGAAAGGGGACAATGTCGTTAAAAAAAGCGGAAACACTCCCTGGTATGAAGGATCGGCCCTGTTGTCTCATCTTGAGACTGTTCATGTCCAAAGTGACCGGAACCTGATTGATCTGAGGTTCCCAGTGCAATATGTCCTGAGGCCGGACCGAAATTTCCGGGGATATTGCGGACAACTTGCCGGAGGAGTGCTGCGCAAAAAAGACGAAGTACTGGTTTTGCCTTCTTTGAGGAAAACGCACATTCGATCCATCTCTACCGGCGAAAAAGAAGTGCCTTATGCCTTTGCGCTTCAATCCATCACCGTGACACTTGAAGACGAAGTCGATGTGACGCGAGGCGATATGGTAGTTCACTCAGGGAATCTGCCGAAGATCCAGCGTGAAACGGATGCCATCCTCGTGTGGATGGATGAAAAACCCTTAAAAACGGGAGAGGTTTATCTGATCAAACATACCACGCAGCTTCTCAAAGGGACGGTTGCGCATCTTCATTTCAGCATTGACCCGGATGATCTGAAGCGAAAAAAGGCCAAAGAACTGAAGATGAACGAAATCGGCAGGGCGACGGTTCAGTTTTTTCGGTCTGTTTTCTGCGATGATTATGCGAGGAACCGTGAAACCGGAAGTTTTATCATGATCGATCCGGTGACCCATGCGACTGTGGCCTCAGGAATGATCATCGAGAGAGGGCATCTTCCTTTGATGGCCAAACCGGATGAAAAGGCCTCGGTCAAAAGTCCGTTTCTGCACCGGCAGGAAGGGATCATATCTCTCAAAGATCGCAGCCGTTTATTGCGCCAAAAACCAGCAACGCTATGGATGACCGGCCTGAGCAGTTCGGGAAAATCCACGATTGCTTTTGAACTGGAAAAAAGGCTCATGGCTGAAGGTCGCTTGTGTTATGTTCTCGACGGTGACAATGTCCGTTATGGATTGAACCGTGATCTCGGATTTTCGCCGCAGGACCGGAGCGAGAATATTCGCCGCGTAGCCGAAGTTGCGAATCTTTTTAACGAAGCCGGCGTGATTGTGATCACAGCTTTTATTTCGCCGTACCGGGAAGACCGGGCACAGGCAAGAAAGATCATCGGGGCTGAACGATTCATCGAGGTTTTCGTGGATGCGCCGGTCGAGGTTTGCGAAACAAGAGATCCCAAAGGACTTTACAAAAAAGCGAAGAGGGGAGAGATTCCGGAATTTACAGGTGTGAATGCTCCCTATGAAGTGCCGGAATCGCCCGAGGTCCATCTGAAGACCGGAGAAGAAAGTACGGATCTTTCCGCGGGAAAAGTTTACCAGTATTTGAAGGAACGCGGGTGTCTGGAGGCCTGCGAGTAAATTTTTTTGAATGTCATTTAAAAAGGAGAAAATGTCATGACCTATTTGATTATAGCAGGCATTACTTTTTTGAGTGAATATCTTGATTCCGGCCTTGGCATGGGATACGGGACGGCGCTCGCGCCGATTCTTATTTTGATGGGATTCGACCCGGTTCAGGTCGTACCGGCAGTGCTTATTTCCCAGCTGTTTACTGACATCGCCGCCTGCATCAGCCATCATAAAATGTTCAATGTGGATCTGAAGCCGGGCTCACAGGATTTCAAGGCAGCATCCCTTCTGGGATTGATGAGCGTGATTGGGGTCGTGATCGCTGTTTTTGTGGCGGTCAAGATTCCAAAAAAGATCCTGACCCTGTATATCGGGTTGCTTGTTGCATCCATGGGAGCACTTGTCCTTTATACGACGAATCGGCCCATGAAGTTCTCCTGGAAGAAATTGATGGGCATCAGCCTTTTGGCCTCTTTCAATAAAGGTATTTCAGGCGGCGGCTATGGACCGCTTGTGATGGGAGGACAAATGCTCTCCGGCGTTCACGTCAAGAGTGCCGTCGGGATTACGGCATTTGCCGAAGCCATTACGTGCCTCGCGGGTTTTCTTATTTATATTATTACAGGAAAGGCTATTGATTGGAAGTTGACGCTTACTTTGATCATTTTTGCGACAGGGGCTGTGCCGGTTGCGGCCATGACCGTCAAGCACGCTCCTTCCGCATCTTTGAAAAGGTATGTCGGGATTATGATGCTGCTGCTCGGCTTTCTGACCTTAACCAAAGTTGCCGGATCTTAAAGGCTGCGGAAATTTGGTGTTTCCTGAGGAAATCTGACAAGGTCGGACAATGCGATTGAGTACGTCAATTATTTTTGCTACACTGACCCACTCATTTTTTAAAAATAAGCACTAAAGGATTTAAAATGGAACGTATACTTCTGATCAATCCATCAGGTTGGCAGAAGGAGAGCATTAATTTAGGACTCTCCTATTTAGCTTCTTCTTTAATGGCCCATGGGTTTGATGTGCTCATTCTTGATTTGAATCGTTATGAAATGAGCGATGCCGCATTCTTGGAAAATGTCCGTCAGTTTAGTCCTCGTTTGGTTGGAATATCCATAAAAACTGCAACAGCACGAGAAGGGGGGCGACTATCGCGACTCCTGAAGGAAGCGATGCCTGAAGTGATTACCGTTGCTGGCGGACCCCACATGTCTCTCTGCCCAGAATCTTATATGCGAGATTATCCTTCCATTTCTTTCGGTGTTATGGGGGAGGGTGAGGAAGCTATGGTCCATTTAGCCAAAGCAATATGCAATGGCGGAAAAGTGGAAAAACTCAACGGGATCGTATGGAGACAGAACGGTCAAATTCTCCTCAATAAATGGATGCCGCCGGAGAACCTCGATGCTCTGATGTTTCCCAACCTTGATGTGATTCAGGGGTTTAGTTGGAAAAATTTTCGCTACCCAATACTTTCCAGTCGAGGTTGTCCTTTTGGTTGTATTTATTGCTGTGTGAATAAGCTGACTGGTTCCAGAAAGTGGCGTTACCGTACTCCGGAAAATGTGGTGGATGAACTGGAATCGCTTGTGCGAACGAAAGGCATCACTTCTTTTGAAATTTGGGATGATAACTTTACATTGGACTTGTCGCGTGCGAAAAAAATTTGCCAATTACTTATCGATCGCAAGCTTAATTTATCCTGGTACTGCCATAATGGAATCCGGGCCGACCGCATTGATGAAGAGCTGGCTCAAATGATGAAAGCGGCGGGTTGCACAAGCCTGGCTTTTGGCGTTGAGAGCGGAAGTCCTGTCACCTTTGCCGCCATTAAAAAGGGAGAACCCCTTTCCGCAGTCATTAACGCTGTGAAATTAGTCAAAAAGGCCGGTATCAAAGCCGTTGGCTATTTCATCATAGGACTTCCTGGGGACACTTTGGAAAGGTTTGTTGAAACGGTTTATTTCCAACGATCCCTCGAGTTGGATCATTATGTCTACGGCATGCTCATCCCTTATCCCCATACGGAACTCTGGGAAATAGTACAAACTCATGGAACTATGTTCTGCGAAATTACCGAAACACAACACTTCAGCGATGACATGGTTCCAATCTCGTTTGAGCTGCCAGATTTTCCGAAAGCCGATATGATTCGAGCGTTCTATATTGCCAAATATTTCGACTTGTTTGATGCAATCCGGCAGGTTGCTGACAGCGTCAACCTAACCGTGGTCCATCATGTCTCTCCTCCCATGATAAGTCATCTGCCGGGCATGTTTATTGCCGGAGGCTCGAAAATTTGCCATGTAGTCGTTGGCGGGGATGAGGCTGTTGTGCGGGCACTGCCTTCTTTCACGCAGGTACCAAACACAACCAAAATATTATTTTCTGATAACATGCCTTCAGACATTCCTTTTGAAAATCAAATAGCTGTCGTCGATCAAGGCTCTAATATATTGGAACGCATTTCTCCCGATTCCGGCCTTGTCTTATTCGATGCGAGGCGGCCGCTTCGTCATTTGACTCTAGTGCGGCTTCCCAAGGCTGGATCTTTGGGTGCGCGCGGAGCACCTGACAGTGATTTGAAAAACGATGAAAAGAAGAATGTGTTTTCCAAAGCACTGGATGCTTTGGGTATTCATCCATGAGCATGGATCACAAGATGCCATCCGGACATAGCTGTGACCAGCCACCATGCGGTTTACGCCTTATGATGAAAAATGCTAGATCTTTTTTTCTTTCAAAAATTTCATTAAAGACTTCGCTTCAAAGTCTTAAAAAAAATATTGCCGGTATGGGTAAAATCCTGCAAACACTGAAGCCGGACCGGAAATTTTTATGGGTAAAAATACAACTCTTGATGAAACGAAAATCGAAACAAAACTTTCCATACGATGAAAATTCTTCATATTTGTGATTGGTATACCCCTATTGGGGGAGCCGAGAAACTTCTTTTCGGGACACTTGATAGGCTGGAGCAAAAAGGCCACACAAATATCGTGGTTTTCAACGAACATCCCCATCAGGGCCTGACGGGGAAGCGTGCTGAGTATGCCTGCAAGTTTCTGGAGCTTTTTGTGTATTTTCATCCTGACGCACCCTCTTTCGCAATGCAGTCTATTCCGCGACTCAAGGAGATTATTGACCGGCATGCCCCTGATGTCTGTCATATCCACAATTTTCAAAATCCCTATGCGACAGAATTTTTGCTTGAAGAAATTCCCTGCGTTCGTTCTATTCACGATCCTCGCCTCTATTGTTTTACGAACTGGCGGTTACTGCCGGATCGCAGTATTTGCCCTTACCCTCTTGGTGTTGAATGTCTTCGACAAGGTTGTTTGTCTTCCGGGCTAAAGCCGAAGACCGATTTTGATAGGAACGCTTTTTGGGTATTGAGGCATCACAACCTGCATAAAAAGATGCCGGCGCTTATCCTGGAAAGCCGGATGCAAATGGACTGTATGATCCAGAACGGATTTTCACCGAAACAGCTTTTCTGGCTGCCTAATTCGACGTCGATTCAGCCCATAACCGAGGTGCGGGAGTTTGTGGAAAAACACCATGACCCGAATGAACGCATCGTTCTGTTTGTCGGGCGGGCTTCGTATGAAAAGGGGATTCATGTGCTGGTGGAATCTTGTCGGTATCTTCGCAGTGACTGCAAGATTGTAATTATCACAGCGGGTCCTTTGCTTGAAGAGATCCAGCAGCAAGCTGCTGAATTTGGCGATCGCATTGAGGTGATTCCCGGGCTGTCTTATGAAGAAACCCGGGTCTACTATGCTCGAGCCTCCGTGGTGGCGGTCCCATCGGTTTGGCTTGAAAATTTCTGTCTGGTCGGTCTGGAGGCCTTTGCCAATATGAGGCCCGTGATTGGTTCTCGTATCGGGGGTATCCGCGACTGGATGAAAGAGGAAGAGACAGGATGGTTTTTTGAGCCGGGGAATTCAAAAGATCTGGCGGCTAGAATCGATAACGCATTCGAGAACAAAGAACGTCTTCAAGCCATGGGTGAGAGTGCGTATCGGCGAGTACAAACATATTATAACCAGGATCTCTATACCTTTCGTTTGTTAGAAATTTATTCAAAAGGAATCGAATATTTTAATGCTGAGAGGTGTCTGTGAAGGTCGCTTTGGTAAAGACACACAACCAGGTGCGTCTGGATGAGATCAAGACACCTGTGCCGAGTCCGGGTGAGGTTCTGCTTCAAATCGATGCTTGTGGTGTCTGCGGTAGCGACTATCTTGAGGCGACGGCTTGGGCGCACTCGTGGAAGCGTTTTGGTCATGAAATAGCCGCCACAGTATTTGCTACAGGAAACGGGGTAGAAGGATTCGCGGTGGGAGATCAAGTGGTTGTGGCGCTCTCTGTTGCTTGTGGGACATGCAAAAGCTGCCTAGCGGGTCATCCAAGACATTGTTCTCGTCTTATTATTGCAGAGCAAGGCGGTTTTGGAGATTATTTGTTGGTCAAAGATACCCGCCTTTTATTCAAAGTGGAGCCTCGCCTTCCGGTTGAATTAGCGGTCTTCACAGAGCCTGTTACCGTTGTGTTGGATGCTTTCCATCTTGTTGAATTAAAACCGGAAGATAAATTAGTAGTGATTGGCGGTGGTTTTATCGCCTGTATCGCTCTTTTGATCGCCAAGATTCTTGGGGTGATCCATCCCTTGGTATTAAGCCGCAAATCTCATCCGCTGCTGGATGCCTGTCTGGCATCGACAGGAGGGGATTATGTTTCATGGCTTGCAGTGGGAGAACATACGGTGGCAGCGCCAGAGACTTTTGCACAAAAACTCGCAGAACATACAGGACGTGTTGTGGCCATCCATACAGCTCCCGCCAAGTTCATGCCTCTTTATATTGAAAAATTGCCCTATGATTCTTGTGTCGTGAATTTGGGTTTGTCTGCAAGCGACAAAGATAATGAGATGCCATTGGATGCATCGCGGCTTATTTTTAAAAGAATGCAAATTATGAGTGCTTTTCCGGTTCCCTGTCTTTACCTTGCGGAGGCGGTTCATCTTCTCCAGAAAAATCAGGATTTATTTTCTCTCCTGACCCCTGAAAGTCTTCCTCTCGAGCGGTTACCGGAAGTGATTGCAGCACCCCGGAAATTAAAACGTAAAATCATGATCGTTTCCCAACCGTCCGGAGGATTACGATCATGAGCTCAAAAGGTTCGCATACCAGGCCTATTTTTATCACCGCAAGGTTTCGAAGCGGTTCCACCCTTCTCTGGAATCTTTTTCGCAACCTACCGGGTTGCCTTGCTTTTTATGAACCCTGCAATGACCTTCTCACCACTCATATCGAGATAGATACCAAACCCCCTCCGTCACATCAGGGAGTGACTTCCTATTGGGACGAGTATCGACCTATATTGGAAGAGTTGCGTTTGCGGTATCGTCAGGAATTCGGTCTGAACCATTTGTATTTAGAAAACCAGGATACGTATCCTGATTTTGAGAATTATATCCGTTTTTTGCTGAAAGCAGCTTCGGGAAAAGTCCCGGTGCTCCAGTTTAACCGAATAGATTTTCGTCTGCCATGGCTGCGCGAACGCTTTCCGAATGCATTTATTTTACACCTTACCAGAAATTCCAGAGATATGTGGTTTTCCATGATACGAGGTCTCTCGGGTGAATCCTGGCGGGATCCTTTGGAAAACACGAACTATGATCTTTTGCTGTGGTCTGTAGCTCTTTCCAGTGAGTTTCCGTTTCTGTTTAGTCCTGAAGTTAAAACGACCTATCATCGTCATTATCTTCTCTGGCGGCTCAGTGGGCTCATGGGGACACAGCAAGCTGACATGACGCTGGATTTTGATCGTGATCTGCTTGGAACCCGGGAGAAGACACTTCAATTAATCACAGATCTTGTGGGAGCTGACAACGCGGAGATCGAACGTCTTGCGAAGCTGGTGGTCATGCCCGAAACTGGCGGTTGGAGAAAGTTGATCGATGGGCGCTGGTTTACTAAGGCCGAAATGGAATGTGATGCGCTTCTCGAAGAGTTAGGGCTTTTGGAGGATTTTGGGAAAAAACCGCTTGCAAGCATAAGAAAAAAACATCTTTCAGCATGGAATCATGCGACAGCTGCGGCAACGGAAAGGGTGGCTAAAGCGTCCGCAAAACTGTTCGGAATGCTGCGACGGGACCGGCTAGTTTTAGGTAAGGATCATGAACAATATGTGATCAATAGTGGAAATGTTATTCGCCATGATAAAAAGTTGCTCGAGGATGCCGCTCACCGTTTAAACTCCGTGCAACAAAACTTTCAGGAAGCAGAGGAGTCGTTGCGTCTCAAACAGCAAGCATTTGAAGAAAGCCAAAAGGTTTTAGCAAACACCCAGACTGCACTTGAAAATAAGAGGCAGGAACTGGTTACGATCAATCAGCGTTATTCGGAGGTGCAGGAACAATTACGCGCCAAGCAGCAAGCATTTGAAGAAAGCCAAAAAGTTTTAGCAAGCACCCAGACTGCACTTGAGAATAAGCGGCAGGAGCTGGTTTCGATAAACCAGCGTTATTCGGAGAAGCAGGAACAATTACGCGTCAATCAGCAAGCATTGGAAGAAAGCCAAAAGGTTTTAGCAAGCACCCAGACTGCGCTTAACAGTAAGAACCAGGAGTTGGTTGCGATAAATCAGCGTTATTCAGAGACGCAGGAACAATTACGTGTCAATCAGCAAGCATTCGAAGAAAATCAAAAAGTTTTGACGGGTACGCAGACTGAGCTCAACAGTAAGAGTCAGGAGCTAGCGGCGCTAAGCCAGTGTTTTTCAGAGACGAAGGATCTGTTGCGTGTCAAGCAGCAGGAATTCGAGGAAAGCCAAAAAGTTTTAGCAAACACCCAGACTGCGCTTGAAATTGAGAGGCAGGAGCTGGTTGCGATAAATCAGCGTTATTCGGAGACGCAGGAACAATTACGCGTCAAACAGCAAGCATTTGAAGAAAGCCAAAAAGTTTTAGCAAGTACCCAGACTGCACTTGAAAATAAGAGCCAGGAGTTGGTTGCGATCAATCAGCGTTATTCGGAGACGCAGGAACAATTACGTGTCAATCAGCAAGAATTCGAGGAAAGCCAAGAGGCTCTTTCGGATGCGCAAAATGGACTCAATGAAAAAGAGCGGGAACTCATTTTGATGAAGGAGACTCTTGGAGAAATGCGCCTGGAATTACACAAAGAAAGATCGGAGCTGGAAAATGCGCAAGAAATACTTACTAATACAAGAATTATTTTAGCCCAAAATGAACAGATTTTGCGTGAAACCGCGCTTAGGGTTCAGCCGAAGCAATTTTTTCAAAAAAATTTCATAATTAAAAAAATAAAAAAATTTTTTTAAATAACCGGCAATTCATTCCAAGAAAGGAAGAGTATGGAAAACAAAAAAACTACACTTATCGAATTGGCTCTTTCACGATTTAATTTCGCATTTAAAAAACCGAACAATTTTTTTGCAATGTTGCTTAGATACTTTTTAAAAGCAAAGAATAGAAATGATGCGATACCGACATTTATTAATTTAATTCATTCCCAGCATCCTTATGGGATGACAGTCAATGGTGTTGGTGGTCTGCAAGAAGGTGATAAGGGTTTGTATCGCTGGTTTTCAGGAAGTGAGACAATACTCCGATTCAAGTTGCCTCAGGAAAAAAATATGCAACTCTGTCTGGATTTTTACAACACCTTTCCTAACCAGAGCATATCGGTCATAATCAATGGCCATGTCATGGAATCTTTTAATGATATTCATCCCGGGGCCAGAATAAAAAAACGGTACTCTTTTGAGGGGCATGCCAGTAACGAAATCGTACTGCAATATAAAAAAACAAATAAATCACTCAAGCTTTATCCTGACGACGCAAGAGATTTAGCGGCAATCTTTTTTGAATTCAAAGTTCTTTTTAGCGATGTAAATGCGAACCGCCATTTGCAACGATTCGATCTTTCGTCGATTACATATCTTGGATCACCCCTTAAAAACGCTAGGCTGAATCGAGAAGAATATGAGAAGGGGCGAACGATTCTGAGAAGTCTTCCTTCTGTGGTAACATTAGCCTTGACGACATATTGCAACAATAAGATCCCGTGCCTCATTTGTGACAGGGTTACCCGTAATAGGGTCACTGATTGCGACATCAGTGAAGAAATAATTAACAGTGCCAGTCCATTGCTTAAAACCGCGATGTATGTATTATTACATTCTGGTGGGGAGGCGATGCTCTCACGACATTATGATAAACTAATAAAAGAAATTAATCCTCCCACACGAGTTTCTTTTGCTACAAACGCCATGCTCATGACGCCTAAACGGGCGGATCTGATGCTTGAGAGGGATATTATGGCCGGTATCGTCATATCGTTAGATGCGGCTACGCCGGAGATGTACCGGCTCATGAGGCCAGGTTCGAACTTTGAAACCGTGATTAAAAATGTCGCTTATTATATTGACAAGGCTAAAAGTTTAAATCGACATCACTCTAATGTTGATCTTAATATGACGCTTTGCAACTCCAATATCATGGATGTCCCTAAACTGGTTGATCTTGCAAAGAAAATTGGTGCCCGCAGCATAAGTTATACTCATCTTAATATCGGGCTTCACCACAAAGTTCAGACAGTCGAGGGTTGGGAGTGGGATTATGTCGAACAGATGAATTTTAAAAACAAGGAGCTGCATGACGATTTACTTTTTGAAGCCTATACTACAGCGAAAAAAAATGGGATAGTCATTTCTCTGCCATCGAATCGTCCCTACATCGGAAAAAACGCAGAAAAATATAATCAGTCAATGCTCAAAACTCCTTGTGAAATTCCTTTTCAAGAGAGTCAAGGGGTAAAGCATTGGGATTCGCGGTATCATCATAAGATCGCACCCCATATTCCGCTATGTTTTAAGCCTTGGCAGGAAATAGCTATTCTCCCGGACGGGGCAACAAGAATTTGTTGCTTCCATGGTAGGGAATTCTACATTGGATATCTTCGGATGAACAATTTTATGAACATTTGGAATTCCGATGTAATGGTAGCAACTCGGGAGCAATTTCTGGCTCATGGTGTGGCTCGTGTATGTGTAGAGTCGCAGCCTTGTCCTCACCGCCCGAAGTAAAAAAATAACATGATATTTATTTATCAACCCCTGAATTTTGTTTTTAAAATAAAAATTTAATAATGATTAAATTAATACGCCATAATCGTCACCTGATTGCATCGATGGTTGCGCGCAATCTAAAGGCCCGATTTGCCGGGACTGCCATGGGAATACTCTGGTCATTTTTTTTACCACTCGTCCAGGTTTGTATCTATACCTTTGTATTCTCTGTCATCATGCATGCCAAAGCCCTTGGAGAATACCAGCATGTGCCGTTTCCGATATGGCTCTGCGCAGGGTTACTTCCTTGGAACATGTTTAGCGAGGGTTTGGGGATGGCTGTAGGTTCCATTACCGGGAATTCTCACATTGTCAAAAAGACGATGTTTGATAAAAGGATATTACCGCTTTGTTCGGTTATTACCAGTCTTGTCAACCACGGTATCGCTCTTTCAGTCCTGCTGGTTTTTATGTTGTTTTTCGGAATCCGTCCGGGATGGACCCTTTTGTGTTTGCCCCTAGTGAGCGTGATCGTGTTCTTATGGACGCTAGCTTGGGCCTATATCGTTGCCGCTTTGAATGTTTTTTTGCGTGATATCAGTCAAATGGTGGGAGTTATTTTAAACTTTTGTTTTTTTGCAACGCCTATTGTTTATTCTAAGGATCTTGTGCCGCCGGTTTTTGGAATGATTGTCAAAGCAAACCCGTTTTTTTATCTTTTACAAGCGTACCGAGAGATTATTTTGCTGAACAAGCTGCCCAATATTTTTGAATTATGCGTCGTCACAGCAGGGATCACGCTTTTTCTGTCTGCTGCGGTTTATTTATTTAAGATTTTATCGTACGATTTTGCCGACTCTCTTTAGACACGAGAAAGATCGAAATGGAAAATAAAGTACTGATCACGGTGGATGAGATATCGAAAAAATACAAATTGTATAATAAGCCGTTTGACCGGTTGAAGGAATTGGCGGATCCCTTCCGGAGGCAATATCATCGTGATTTTTGGGCCCTTCGCGATATTTCTTTTGAAGTCCGCAGGGGAGAAAGCGTGGGTATTATTGGCGTGAATGGCAGCGGTAAATCCACCCTGCTTCAAATCATCTGCGGGATATTGAAACCCACGAAAGGTCAGGTGGAGGTCAACGGACGGATTTCAGCGCTCCTGGAGCTTGGGTCGGGATTCAATCCTGAATTGCCCGGCCGTGACAATGTCTATCTGCAAGGGGCTATGCTGGGATATTCGCCTCAAGAAATGAAAAGAAAATTTAACAAGATAGTAGAATTTGCGGATATCGGTGATTTTTTGGACCAGCCGGTTAAAACATACTCGTCCGGTATGATGATCCGTTTGGCATTCGCAGTGGCGATTCAGATTGATCCCGAAATTTTGATCGTCGACGAAGCCCTTTCCGTGGGAGATGTTTTTTTTCAGTCGAAATGTTTTCGAAGAATCGAAGAGCTATGCAACAAAGGTGTCACGATCTTATTTGTCTCGCATCAGCTAAGTACGATCCAATCCGTGTGCCAAAAGGCTATTCTGCTCGACAAGGGAAGGATTGTCTGCCAGGGAGATTCCAGAACCACAGTGGAGGCTTACATCCGTCATATTGCCACGTTGCATGGAGCCAGGGATATGGCAACGATCCAAGAAGATATACGGATTGAAAAAGAAGTCAAGGAAACGGTCGCCGCGGAAGATCATTCGAAAGACAACCTGGGCGATGAACGTTTTTCAGCAACGAATCGTTATGGGACCGGCAAAGCGAGGCTTCTAAAATATGTCGTCAATGATTTGAATAATTGCAAGCAGATAGTGGTTCAATCCGCGGCTTCTTTAAAGATCCGGTTGACCTATAAAACACATGCGAGGATAGAAAAACCTTTTGTGGCTATTCGTATCAATACTGTTACAGGTGTTCAGATCTATGGCAATAATACGACCTTTGCTAACGTTTCTTTGGAGTCTTGTTCAAAAGGAGATGAGATTGAAGTGGAGTTTGAGCAGTATTTGTACCTGAATCAAGGAAGCTATTTGCTGACATTCGCTTTTGCCGAATGGGGTGAACATGGGAAAGTAATCCATATCGATCGGTTTGTTGATGCGGTTCACATTAATGTAGCCGGCGGTCCTTATCCCTACGCCGGAATATGTAATTTTCAAGGGAAAGTAACCGTGCTTAATCATACGAAACAGGAGGCATGATGGAAAAGGTGGTTTTTACAAGTATCCCTAAAACTGGAACGCATCTTTTATTGAGATATTTTTATTTTATTAACTTTAAACAAGCTGGACCCTATGCTGTCCCCTTTTTTGACAAAAAATTTTACGACTTTATCAGAAATTTAAAATCTGGCGAATACAGCGTGTGGCATTATCACTGGAGTGAAGAACTTGCCGCGATCACTCGTGACGTAGGAGCAAAAGTTGTTTTTCTCTATAGAGATCCCCGTGCCTGGGTCAGTTCTACGCTGCATTGGATCATGCGGTCACCGACAAACCCCCTTCACGAATTATTTGCGAACCATTTTAAGACTGATCAGGAAAGAATTGAAGTATTGATCAAGGGTTCGAACAGCGATGCAATTTCCCCTCCAATTCAAAGTATGAATAATTTTTGGCATACCTACGAGGGATGGCTGTATGAGCCCAATGTTTATAAAGTACGTTTTGAGGACATTATAGGGCCTCGAGGCGGCGGAGATAAAGAAACGCAACTGCGTGTCTTGGGTGAATTAATGCAATTTACAGGGGTGAGGAATGAATCGGTCACTAAAGAAGAGATTATCGATCAGCTTTTTTCTTCTGAGGTCGAGACGTTCCGAAAGGGAACTATCGACTCATGGCGTGAGGATTTTACCCCCGAACTCCACGACTTGTTTTTGAAGGAGGCCGGTGAATTGCTTAAAGTCTGGGGATATGCCCCTTAAGGCATGTCAGTAAGACCAGAAAACGATTCATGGGCCTAGGCCACCAGCAAATTTCATGTGGCAACATGGAAATCTTAATTAACAGGGATCATATAAAAATCGTCTGGAAAGCAGCTGATGGAAAAAGTGCTTTTTGTGAGTATCCCGAAATGCGGAACGCATCTTTTATGGCGATATTTCCCTTTTGTGGGTTTTAAGTATGAAGGCCCGTACGATGCCGCTTCATTCAAAATAGAATTTTATGATTATGTTCGAAATTTAAAAGAAGGGTTTTACAGCGCCTATCATTTTCTTTTGACGGAAGAATTGTCAGAAATCATCAGATCGAATGGCATTAAAACCGTTTTTTTATATCGTGATCCCCGGGCACAAATTTGCTCAAATAAGAATTATATCCTAAAAACGCCTTCCCACATATTGCATCGGCATTTTACGGAAGATATGACCGATGATGAAGACAGAATCAAACTGCTCATTCAGGGGTTTGATCCCGACAAGGATAAGCTATACAAAGAGATTTACCAGAAGCCCATGTACCCTATTTCTTTTCGAAAAAAAGGTCCTGATTTTAAATTTCGAGGAGGGATTAACGCGCTTTATAGTACCTACGCCCCGTGGCTTGAAGCACCCAACTGCTATTGTGTCCGTTTTGAGGATTTGGTGGGTCCTAAGGGCGGAGGCAGCGCTGAGCGACAGTTGCAAGTCGTTCGTGAATTAATGGATTTCACGGGGACACCTCGTGGAAGATTAGATCCGAAAGAAGTCGCCAATATCCTTTACAATGAAAAGGCAGATACGTTTCATAAAGGTCAAATTGATTCGTGGCGGGAAGAATTTACTCCGGAGTTGCACAAAATCTTTATGCGCGAAGCCGGTGAATTACTGAAATATTGGGGCTATCCAGAGGATGTTTGAGAGTTTTGAGGCCGAAATTTCGGGGGTTTTCTGAGTGAAAATTATCATAAAGTATGTTGACGAAATTTTAAAAAGAAAACTATCTGTTTGAGCTTAACGAAGCGGGGAACCATCCAGTGATTTCCGGAAATTTAGATTTTTTAAAGGCATTAAAACGGCAAGAAAAATGGTTGTCAGGGATTGTCTTATGCGGGGTCATTTTTTTAATTTGGTCCTGGGTACATAGCCGTACTTCGATGGTCGCTTGGCAAACACCGCTGCGTTATGAAGGGGGGAAAGATGTTGCATTCGTTCTAGCTTATGCAAAGGCATTCATGGATGGTGATATTTTCCCTGTTTTGTCTAAGTGGGTGTCGCATCTGAATGCCCCTTTTTCTGCCAATTGGAACGACTATCCTGTAACGGATGAATTTATCTACGCAGCCATGGGCTGGATTGGTAAGGGGATAGGCCTTTTCCCAGCGGCTAATCTTATGGTTCTTTTGGCGCATTTATTGACGGGGCTATCCTTCTACTACGTGGGCAGAAAATTAAAATATCGTCTTGCCTTTGTCTTCGCGGGCGCCGTTCTGTTTACTTTTTTCCCTTATAGTTTCCCACACAATTTAGTAAATATTATGTATTCCTATTACGGGCATATACCGTTAATGTTGCTAGTGAGCTGGTGGGCCTTTTCATCGACGACGCCCCAAATTAAGAGCCGAAAATGGTCCATAGCGGTTGTCATTGCTGCGATCTCGGGCACGTTTAATGTATACTACACAGGAATGTTTCTGCAGTTTCTCGGATTTACGGTGTTGCTGCATCTTGCCAGGAAGGAGTATCGTCTCATCACCTTTCCCCTATTGTTGATCGGAGTCACTGTGGCTAGTTTTCTAATTATGAATGCTGATACTCTAAGCTATACATGGTTTCACGGACAAAACCCTCAAGCCATTGTTCGTAACTTGACATCTTTGGATAAATTTGCCTTAAGGATTCCCTCACTGGTATTTCCTCAAGATCATCACCGTTGGCATGCTTGGGCTGAATACGGGCAGAGCCATTACTTTATTCCCACAATGATAGAAGGGGAAAAAAAGGGGGGGTATCTTGGTTTGGTTGGGTTGGCTGGATTGATGTGGCTGACGGGAACAAGTTTGTTTCGCCTCCTCCAAGGTAAGTTGAACCTGATTCCTATACATGCATGGCAAATCCTTTGGGTTTTGCTGTTTTCTCTTGCGGGTGGCATTAATCTTCTTTTAGGGACATTCGGATTTGTTTTATTTCGCTGTACGTTTCGGTATGGCCTTTTCATATTCGCTCTTGTTTTATTATTCTTAGTACGCCAACTCTCTCGGAAATGTTCCCCCAAATGGACTATACCCTTAGCATGTGGAATTATCGTTATTGGCTTATGGGATCAATTACCTCCTAAAGATTCACCGGCCGAAATTCAACGCATAGCTAATTTTATGAAATCTGAACGTAATTTTTCAAAAGAATTAGAAGCGCAATTACCTCAGGATTCGATGGTATTCCAATTGCCTGTTGTCGCCTTTCCAGAGACTCGCCCCATATATCAGATGACTGATTATGAGCATTTTAGACCATATTTGTTTACACGACACCTGCATTACTCTTATGGTACTAATAAGGGCCGGCGTGATGCCGATTGGCAAGTGGTGGTCAATAAATTAACTCCAGCAGATATGATTGCTAAACTAGAATCTTATGGATTTGGCGCGATTATCATTAACCGCAAGGGATATGAAGACAAAGCTGTACAGTTACTTGAGGGCATAGTCGCTACGGGTCGGTCCATCATTGCGGATAACGGTGAATTGGTTGCGATCAAATTAAAGCCTATGGCAAAGCCGATTCTTCCAGAGATACCCCCGTTTTATAGCACTGGCTGGTCGTTAGATGAGGGCACTCACAGATGGGCCATCTCAAGGCATGCCGAAATCAACATTTTTAATAATGACAAAAAACCAAAGCAGGTAACTATAAAATTCGCCTTAATCACTTTAAAACCGAGAAATGTACGAATCGGAATTAATGGTACAACATTACAAACTGCCTCGCTAGACAACACTAATGCAAAGCCATATTTTGAATTGGTATCCGTAACCTTGAATCCTGGTGGAAATTCCTTGTTTATTGATACAGATGTCCCTCCTCAATATCCGGGGAATAATGATTCGCGTAAAATATCCTTTGGAATTTCTGGTTTTATGATTAAAGAGTACCAAACATGAGAAGATGGAAAACCGTAATATCAATCAAAAATAATTGAAGCTTCTGTAATGCTCCCCGTTAAGCAAGAGTGAAAAACTGTAGAACCGAGCTCGTGTTTTGGTGGGGCTATAAATGTGTAATTGATGAATAAACATATAGCGGCAAAAAAAATAATCCTAATAATTTTTTTGAATATAGCATTAATATTGGGTATTGGGTATTGGGGAAGTTATAGCCCGCATCACCTATGTGAAACCATGGTATTTGAAATTAATTGAAGAACAAAAAGCCAATTATTTAAGAATCAAACCGCGCATCAATGCATTAGGTTTGAGGGGCGGAGATTACCAAGCAACAAAAGCACCGAATTGTATGCGAGTCCTTGTTTTGGGAGATTCTTTTACTTTTGGTTCGGGAGTCGGCGATGATGCGGCGATCTTTCCGGAAGTGTTGGAAAATAAACTCAGCATGGAATTTCTGCGGCAAGGGGAAAAAATCGAAATTTTAAATGGCGGTATTCCCGGAAGTCTTACGAGCGATTGGGTGGACCTTTTGTTAAAACTAAAAGACCCTTTTAAGCCCGATATCATTTTGGTGGTATTTTTTATGCGCGATGGAACAAAAACCAGTTCCATGGGAAGCTTTTTTTCACCCATACGGGAAGAAATGAAGTTGCGGGACAAGCAATCTTTTCTATACCAGCACCTGTTTTTTTTCAGATTCATTCAGGAATACCGAGACCGTGTCTGGTTATCCAAAAAATATTCTACCGCATTGCTTGAGTCTTATTTTGGGGATACCACGCAAACAGAGGAATGGCAAAATGCGCAAAGAAATATTTTGAAGATTAAGAAGCTCGGAGATGAAATGAACGCCAAGGTGGCGCTGGTGGTTTTTCCAATACTTGTTGAATTAAATCGAAATTATCCTTTCAAAGACATTGATCGAGCTGTTAGTGAATTTGGGATCCGGCATCATATTCCTGTCCATAGTCTTTTGCCTGCTTTTATGGGGAAAAATGGAGCTCAATTATGGGTATCTCATTACGATCAACATCCCAATGCGCAGGCGCATTTGATCGCAGCGGATTCTATTTTACCCTTCTTGAGAGAATTGCTAGTATCAACGGGCGCTGGAAATTAAAATAGTGTCAATATTCATTTGAGATTGAACGAGCTAACCAAAGAAACCGGAACATACTCATTCTTCGCTTTTCCCGTTCTTTATCATGGTTTTTTCCCGATGATTCAAATGTATGGAGTCATGAGATTCAGAGCGATCAGCCCTTGGACCAGTAACTTTTTGAGAAAGATCAAAACTCACCACATATTACAAAGATCAACCGCTGAGATTTTAAAAATGAAATTATCAGGATTGAAATCATGAAAATCCTTTTGATCAACCCGCCGGGGTGGCAGGACGGAAGTGTCAGTCTTGGGCTGGCGTATCTTTCAGGCGCTTTGCTTCAAGGAGGTCACGAGGTCAAAATTCTTGATTTCACCGGGAAAAACACAACGCCGGAAGCCATTGCCGAGATGGCAAGAGAGTGGGAGCCTGAGTTCATTGGCTTACATATAAAGACAGCACAGGCTAATACCGCATCTAAAATTTCCAAGGCTATAAAGAAAATTTTTCCTCATGCGCTTCATGTGGCAGGGGGGCCGCATGTGACGCTTTGTTATGAAAAATACCTGAAGGAGAATCCGGAGTTTGAATATGGATTCTCGGGAGAGGCCGATCGCAGTTTTCCCGAGTTTTGCGAAAGGATTCAGAAAAAGGAATCTGTTGAAAGCCTGGGAGGACTGATCTTCCGGCGAAACGGAAAAATCATTCTAAACACACCGGAACCGATTCTTGATCTTGATCATTTGCCGCAGCCCTGTTTTGATGTTATGGAAGGTTTCCATTGGGCTGGATTTCGTTACCCTCTTTTAACAAGCCGCGGATGTTCCTATCAGTGTAATTTTTGTTCCGTTCCTCGTTTATCAGGAAAAAAATTTCGTTATCGATCACCGCAAAATTGCATCGAAGAATTAGCTCGCGTTAAAGCTGACAAAGGGATCCAATCGTTCGAAATTCTCGATGACAATTTTACGTTTTTGATGGATCGCGCAAAAGATTTCTGTCGCAAGTTGATCAAGGCCGATCTCCATCTCTCATGGTATTGCCATAACGGTATCCGTGCCGACAGGTTTGACGATGAACTTGCCGGACTCATGAAAGAAGCGGGGTGCACGAGCGTTGCTTTTGGTATTGAATCGGGTGATGAGGCCGTGTTCCGCAGGATCAATAAAGGCGAAAAACTGGAGCAGATTGTACAGGCGATTGCCACGGCCCGAAAGGCAGGGCTTCAGACGGTCGGATATTTTATTATCGGGCTTCCGGGGGATAGTTTGCAGGCGGTGAAGAGAACGATCGCTTTCCAGAAAACTCTCAAGCTGGACCATTATATCTATGGCATTTTTATACCTTACCCCGGGACCAAGGGAGAAGAGGATGTCTTAAGGGAAGGCAGAATCCTTCGGGATATTAGGGAAACAAGCCATTTTTCTGACCGGCCACAAGTTCCCATCGAATACCCTTATTTTACAAAAGAAGAGATAGAAGAGGCTTACTATTTGGCATCTGCGGGGGAGTTGCTTGATCTTATCGAAACATGGAAGATCAACGGTTCCTTGAAAAATGTTATTTTTGTTGAAATGAATCCGCCGACCTATGCCTTTCGCAGGTTTTCTCGATGGGTGGAGGGAGGGATGGATCTTTTGATCAATGCGATTTTTGACGGCTGTTTTGAGCTTGATAAAAAAGAAGGATCGGTGCGGCAGGTCTATTCCTACCAACATTATTTGTATCGCTGGCGGATGATTCGAGAACTCGTCAGTCATTTTTGGCTTCTTCGGAAAAAAAGATACCAATTGGCTTTTTTCCCGTTCAAAAGAAGAAAATCCGTCCTTTTATTTTTTTGGGCGATTGTGGGTGCGAAACATACTGTGCTTTATGATTTTGAGGGGAGCCGTTTTGTGGAAATCTCTCTGCGAAGCCCCCATTTCCGGTCTTTTTTGAAAAGATACATAAAAAAGCAAATCCCAAACATTCCCTGGATATTGCTCGACGGCATCAGCGGTATCTTTGAAGGCGTCCTTCAAAGGATCATTCATGCCGGTATTTGTTGTTATCTCTATTTCCGAAAGCCTTTTTCATCGGAAGCTCTTCAAAAGGAAAACGGAGAAAAATGAAAATACTCCATGTCTGTGATTGGTATCGGCCGTTTGGAGGTGCGGAAAGGCTTCTCTTGGGGACATTGGAACTTTTGGAGGCGGCAGGGCATCAAAATATCATAATCACTTCGGATCACCCCTCGCAGATGAGGACGGGTAAGCGTTTGGAATATTTCCTTCCCAATCTCGAAATCAATTTCGCGTTATTGCCCCGGTGGAGAATTTTTGCACGAAATATGAAACAGCTTCAAAAAAACATCGGAGCTATTATCCGGGAACACAGGCCGGATGTGATTCATATCCACAATCTGCAAAATCCTTATGTGATTCAAATCTTAACTCCATTGGCTCCTACGGTGCGATCTGTTCATGATCCAAGGCTTTATTGTTTTACGAACTGGAGATTGCTTCCCAATAACGAAATTTGTCCTCATCCTCTGGGAAAGGCTTGCCTAAAAGAAAAATGCTTGTCGTGGAACTTTTTGAGGCTTTCGAACACTGAAAAATGGGCGCCGTTCAAGTTAATGCATTTGCGCGAAAACAAAAAAATCGATATGCTGATAGCGGAATCTCATGCCGTGGAAGCCTGTTTAAGGCAAAATGGATTCTCCGATCTCCAGATTGCTCTGCTTCCTAATTACACGGAGAAAAAAGGGGAATGGCGGCAGGTCGAAGCATTTAACCGGCGTTATCACGTTCCAGGACAACGCGTGGTTGTTTTTGTGGGCAGGGCTTCTTACGAAAAAGGAATAGAGCATTTGGTGGAAGCCATGGCGCTGATCCCTAGGCCGTGGAAGCTGGTCCTTGTGACGGGCGGGGAATATCTCGGCCGGGTGCGTGAAAAGATCGAGGCTTTGAATCTTGGCGATGCCGTAGAGATCCCCGGAGTTCATGATTATGAAACAACACGCACCTATTATGCCCGCTCCGATGTGGTGGTTGTTCCTTCTGTTTGGATGGAATCTTTTTGTCTGGTGGGGCTTGAGGCGATGGCAAACGGGAAACCCGTTGTTGCTTTTCGGGCAGGCGGTATTCCGGATTGGCTTCTAGACAATGAAACAGGCCTTTTGGCGCCTGTCAGGGATGTCAAAGCGCTCGCGGGGAAAATACAAACATTGCTTGATAATGAAAAACTTGCCCGTGAAATGGGCAGAAAAGGATATGAAAGAGCCGCAAAAGTTTTTTCGAAAGAACGATATCTTTCGGCTCTGGAAGGAATTTTTCAAAAAGCAATCCAGCTGAAAAACAAAAGCCATAAAGCAAACGTTACACAAAACCAAGCCTAAAATTTTAACGTAGAAATAAAACCCTTTCTCGCGTTTTTAGGCGAAATTCACAATAACTTAAAGTGCGGTGTAGTGAAAAGCATAGAGGTTGATGAATATGACTGTCGATCTTGAACTCGAAGCTAAAGTGGAATAACCGATCATGAAAATTGCTTTTTTCCACAATCTTCCGTCCGGCGGCGGTCTCAAAACGCTTTGTCAGAAAGCAAATTGTCTCAGGCAAAAAGGGCATGAGATTGTCGTTTATAGTTTTAGTTCCGCGGAGAAGGACTTCCCTCGCTTATGGGATCATGTCACGGATCATCAAGTCGTGATTCCGTTGGAGTTTAGGGGGGGCGGAAAATACCGTGCGTATCAGAAGGCTTCGGAAGAACTGGCGGGACGGATCAATCAGTCGGATGTGGATATGGTGCTTGTTGACAAGTGCCGGTTTTTGGGTTCGCCGACGATGATGCGGTATTTGAAGAAACCGTTTATTTTTTACACGCAGGAGCCCTTACGGTACAAAGAACATGAACGTTTAGCGCCCCCTGATTTTTTAGCAAAGAATTTTATCCATAAAAAAAAGCCAATACAGGCGGGCGGCAGAGGGTTCCGTTTGGGGCAGATCTTTGATCACTTGATGATCCGAAAAATCGATCGGCAAAATTTACGCAAAGCTGAAAATATTTGGACCAATTCCTGTTTTAGCCAGGCGTGGCTTCAGCGTGTCTATAATGTTCGTGCGGAAGTGGTTTATCAGGGGATCGATGTGGAATGCTTCAAACCCGAACCCGGTCTTAAAAAAACAAACCGGGTTCTTTCAGTGGGACGGATTAGCCGGATCAAAGGCTATGATCTGCTTTTAGAAGCCATCACAAAAATTCCTGTTGCCGTGAGACCGGGATGGGACATCGTTTGTGATGATGAAACTTCATCCTATTCGATGGGACTCCAGAAACAGGCTGAGGAAAACGGGGTTGACTTGCGTGTCTTCAGACGGATTCATGAAAAAGAGCTTTGCCGTTTATATCAGGAAAGCAAGGTTGTTCTTTGTGCTTCCCACCGGGAACCCTTTGGATTGGTCCCGCTGGAAGCGATGGCTTGCGGAACGCCGGTGATTGCAGTGGATGAGGGGGGGTATCGGGAAACGGTTGTTCATGGAAAAACAGGCCTTTTATTGCCGCGGGATCCGGCGCTCTGGGTCCAACACATTCAAGAAATCTTTAAAGAACCTGAGATGAGGGAAAATTTTGGAACCGCGGGACGACAACGAGTAGAACGGCAGTGGACTTGGAAAAATTTTATAGATGCGATAGAATCCTGGGCACAAAGCCATTTAGAAAGAGGCGACAAAATTCATGGACCGCGTCCCACATAAAACAGTCAAGTTGACCATTATCATTGTGAATTGCGATACTCCGGAATTGACGATGGACTGCATCTACTCTATTTATCAATTCAAGCCGTCATGCCCCTTTGAAGTCATCCTTGTCAACAATGGTACGAACGGAATCGAGGCAGAGCATCTGAAAGAATTTCCCGGGATTAAAATGATCAAGACCGGCAGCAACCTGGGATTCAGCAGGGCCAATAATCTCGGGATTTATAATTCCTTGGGTGATTTTATCGTTCTCCTCAATAGCGATACCAAGTTGATCGATCGGAGTTTTGACGCCATGCTGGACTATATGGAAGAAGCCAAAAACCGGCATGTCGGAGCACTGGGCCCCAGAGAAGTGGACGGTGAACAACGGTTTCGCCTTTCCTGTGGTTCTTTCCCGACTTTTTTTTCCGAATTGACCAGAAAAGTTTGGCACTACCGTCTTTCGATCAATGATTATAATTTGCGCGATTATCTTGATTCAAAGCACGCGATCATGAAAGACGTGGACTGGGTATCCGGCTCCTGCCTGATGCTGCGCCGGTTGGCGCTTCATGAGGCCGGTTTGCTGGATGAAAGCTTTTTCTTGTATTTTGAGGACATTGATCTTTGCAGCCGTTTGTGGAAAAAAAAGTGGGAAGTTCACTATTTCCCGGAAACCAGCGTGATTCACTATGGGGGCGGCTCTGCCCGGAAAAACTTGATGCTGGCCATGACGGAATACCGCCGCAGTGAGATTTATTTTGTCAGGAAATATTATGGTTGGCTTGGGGAAATGGGGATTCGCTTTTTTCTGTTTTTAAAATACGGCTACTATTTTGCGAAACAGTATCCTGTTTTTCTGATCCGGAAATTCCTCAAAAAAAGGTTCCGGGAGGCTTACGTGGCCGCGCTGCTTTCAAAAAAAGTCGTCGAAATCACATGGGATGCTGTCAATGCCAATCCCATCGAGCCTCCTTTAAAGATGAAAGGCAAAAGCTGACAAAGGGCAGGCGCATCCGGTGTTTGTTTTTGTCATCGATTGTTTTTTAAAAGAATAAGCTTCTCAACTTGCAATTTGTATACTTCCCAGTATAATGCATCCCCATGTTACTTGATACCTTCACCCACTTACAAGACATGACAGACGATAAGTTTGTCTCTCCGCTCAAGAAGATGAACTCTTTGACAGAGTCCATGAAACTTTATTGTCTCGGCGTCAGTCCTGAAGACTGGTCTTTGGTAAGTAACATCGTTTATGAGAGCGGCGACATCATCGTTCCTTTTTTTGGGATCCATCCGTGTCATGTGAACCACACCCCGCCCGGATGGGAAAATCAGCTTAAGAATATCTGTGTCAAGCACATCGAATCCGGGGTCGGGGAGATCGGGCTTGATAAAGCGACAAAGGCGACGGATTACGAAAAGCAGAAGGAGATTTTCAAAGCTCAGGTCAATCTCTCGGAGAAGCTTCTCAGGCCGATGGTGATCAGTTGTGTCCAGGCGTGGGACGATCTTTACTCGGTCTTGAGCGGCATCAACACTTATAGCTCCCGCTTTATGATCAAAGCCTATGACGGACCTTCGAGTATGCTGAAAAAACTGCTGGATCTCGGTGGTTTTATCTCGTTTTCCCACAGGCAGCTTGCCAGCGGGAAAGAGTTCATCAAGAATCTTTTGGCGGATGTGCCATTGGACCGGTTGCTGGTAGGGACGGATTATCCTTTTTCGGAGAACCGCAAAATCGAAGCCGTCACAAGCTACGACAAATATCTTGCCCGGCTCCGGGAAACTTATACCCTGGCAAGGCAGGGCCGAGATATTGAAGAGGCGGAATTTAAAAAGACCTTGTACGCCAACGGGGATTACTTTGTTACGGGGCATAAGAACCCCAAAGACAAAAAAAAGCTTCTCTGAAATTCCGCATCAAGCTTCTCAATATTCCACCTTCTGGTTGTTCCTTATTTGCAAATATTACTGAAACACAAAATTCAACTCACCTTCGACATCATCTTTTCGATTAGAACAAACGAATAACAAATTTTCGCATTTTCGTGTTCGAACTTTTATTTTTAAAATCATTGCCAAAGCATATCTTTTTTCAAAAATACATTCTGTTTCACTGATTTTGATCGATGTAAATACAACTCAATCCAATCCAATACCAGCCAAAAACCTGCCGAGTTTACTTATTCTCGAAAAAGAAATATGAAACGTTTTTGTTCAATCATTCTTTAAAAAAGAGAAATCTTAAAGTATTTTCAAGTAAGGCTAGTTCCTGCTATATTCTGCTAGAAAGAACTTTCTCGGATGTCCTGGTCTGTCCCGGTCTGTCCTATTGTAGTAATTTCATCGATTGTTTATACTTCCTCCGTATTGAAAAAATTCGAATTACTAACTGAGGGGGACTCATCACATGAAAAAACTAATCATCATTGGCTTTATAATGCTTTCGTTTGTACCGGCGGCCTTTGCCGTTACGGTTCTTCCTGATCCTTCGACGACATACGATGGACTTCCGGTGGCCTTACCCTATGATCAGTTTTTTTCTTACTCAACGAAATTACTTACCCAATTCGGTTATTCAGGATTTACCAATGCGGCGGGCGTCGGAGGACTCGATGTTGTGCTTCTTACGCAGGCCGGCGGTATCGACAATGATCCTGTAAACGGAAGTTTTGTTTTTGAGGATCCCCAACCTTCTGCTACCGGTGGCACGGACACATTGTCAGGCACATGGGGCGCTGGCAATGAAGCTCACGGCCCTGTACTTGTCGATAATTTGGTCGGATATTTGCATAATCAATTTGGTCCCACCAATAATATCCCGGTATTTACTTTTGATATAGTAGAGCCGGGCAACGGTGATCCATTTTCTGGAATCCCGATTCCTCCAAGTCCGATTGATTTACAAATGGTAGCAAAATTTAGCGTTTATGATCCTGTCACTAAAACGGACAAAGCAATTTGGTCGCTTGACGGTATCAACAATGGCTCATGGGATCCCAATGATTTTATTACTGTTCACGGAAAACTATCGTTTCAAGGACTGTCCGGCACTGTTTATACAGCAGACAATACAGGGTCGGGGAAGTACGATTTTCTTGTCTATGCTCCGACCATGGATCTTAGCCAGTATACAGGGAAGGGGTATGAATTTCATATTAACACCCAAATGAAACTTTTGGATGGAGGTGGGGAGGAATCTTTTATTTCGGGTGCTTTTACGACCGGTAGGACGGTCACTCCCGAACCTGCAACTGTTCTTCTCCTTGGGACAGGTCTGTTAGGGTTAGTGATCAGGCGCAGGCTTTTCTAAAACCGCTTAGTTTTTTCAGCGTTACAGTATCCTCATATCACTCGCCATACTCTTTCCTGACAGAGTGTTTCCTTTCGCGGGATTATTCCCTTCATAAAATATGTAAAGACACAGACCTTTGTCGAGATCCTTGCCTTAGACAGGAAGCTTCTTGTCGACAAATACTTCAGCGAGGGAAATTAAAACTTTTTCAAGAATGGTAATAGCGCGCTTCTAAAAGGTAGCGACTGTGATTCAAAGAGGATTAGCTGCTATTTTTGGAAAGAATGAACTGGATAAAGGCCTGAGCGGCGGAGCTCATTTCCGCATTCATTCTTGTTGCGATGGCCAGGGGATATTCCCAGGAGCTTTGCGGAACTGAGATTTTCTTGATTCGCTTTAATTCCACTTCTTTTTCAACCGCTATCTCTGGAACAATCGCAATACCCAGTCCGCTCTCAACAGCTTGTTTCATGCTTTCAACTTCATCAAAAACATGAACGATATTAGGGCGAATACCCATTTCATTTAAGAGTTGATCGATGACCTTGCGTGCCGGCAGAGTTTTATCAGGGAAAATAGTCGGATTTTGAAAAAGCCTACTCAGACCCGATAAGGTGGAAGCATAGCGCGGGTATGTTGGGGGAGTGATGATAGCAAGTTTGTTTTTTTTGAATATTTGAAGCTTTATTTGAGGATGTTTTTGAGGAAAAGCCACAAGCGCCAGGTCTGCTTTATCGCTTAAAATATGCTCATAAATATCAGGCATCTTGGCATAAGTAATGTTGATATGGATTTTGGGATATTCCTGCATAAAGGGGCCGGAATAAACGGGCAATTCATGTATTCCCACGGTGATGCTCGTGGCGATTTGGATCGGCCCGGCAATTTCAGCGGAGTCTTGCGCAAGCGATTTTCTAAGCCTCTCATAATCACGAAGAATAGCGATGCTTGTTTTATAAACCTTTTTTCCTGCTTCCGTAAGCTGGATGGAGCGCCTTGCCCGGTTGAGGAGGCGGTGGCCGAGATTTTCTTCCAGAGAACGTATATGATGACTGACGGCGGATTGGGTAATGTAGTTGATTGAGGCTGCTTTGGTAAAACTGCTCATTTTTACAAGGTCGCAAAAAATTTTCAAAGAATGTAACATGAGAAATTCCTCATATGAGTAATAAATATTATTCATTTACTTTATACATCGAACTGTGCCATAATGCAACCCTTAAATGGGCAACTCAAAAGCTTTCTGCAGTTCTAACCAGGAGGAAATCATGAAAAAAGTTTTGAGTTATTTTGTCGTCTTCTCCCTTCTTGTAGGTATCCCCCTATTAACCTCTTCTACGTTATCGTATGCCGCCGAAACAAATCAGAATAGCCAGTATGAAAATGACCTTGGAGGATTGGGTATCTGGAGCATGACCGGAGGCGGGCATGCGGATCAGAGAGAAAATAAAGGTTACAAAGCCTTTCAGGACAATACACTGGTAACGTCAGCAGGGTTTGACAAGATCGTGACCCCGCATGTTCGTCTTGGGAGCTATTTCGGGTACGGGTATTCCAATAAAAATTACAAAGTGAATATGCCCGGGTATGGAAGTTACGGATTGAATGACGATGCGTTCAGTGTGGTAGGGACAGTGACTTACGATTCGATCAATCTTTGTGAATCCCGATCAAGGGGGAAGTATTCGCCCGAAGCGGTTCGGAATCAAGGCATTGACGGATGGTATGTTGATAGCGCTATGGGATTCACCCAGCATAACTATGATCTGCGTACGGAAAGGTTCAATGGCGCCCTTGCCCCCAATCTGGAGGTTGGAAAAGGTGATGATCACGGGCAGGAATATTTCGTCGGGTCAGAAGCAGGATACATCTACAATACGGGCAAGGAGAACACAATTCATATTACCCCCTTTACGTCCTTGTCATATGATCATCTCTATAAAAATGTGCTGAAAGTCAAAGGTCTGGGCGTCAATGACTACAAGCTCAAAGAGGGGGGATCCAATAGTCTTGAGCAAGGCTTTGGCGTCAAACTCGCCAAGTCGCTTGTTTCCGAGAAAATGGGTACTTTCATCCCTTATGTTAAAGCCGAGTGGTTGATCGATTATATTCACGATATCCAGAGCCAGAATAGACAGAGGAACACCGGAGTGTTTGGAGCCGGGATCATCTTTCTGAGCAAAGGGCACATGACCTGGTCGGCCAACTGGGATATGGACATTCAGAACAGGAATTTTGGAAATGTCGGCTACGGAAAAATCCGGTATGATTTCTAAGCAAAGGTTTTTTTCAAAACAACAACAGGAGGTTTAACAATGTTTCACTCTAAAAAATTCATGAGTGTTCTCGTTTTGCTGCTTGTCGTCGGTACGGCGTTTGTGATGTCGGGCTGTGCGACTTGCTGCGGCGGCCCCGCTCCCGTGAAAGCCAGCAAGTGTGCGTTTGGGGTTCAAGGGTGCGATAAAGGTAACAGTGCCATCTGGATCGAGAAATCGATGCCGGAGCAGGTCGTTGTCGGGAAACCCTTCGAGTACACCATCCAGGTGACGAACCTGAGGTCGTGTGCGTTGGAGGATGTGGCAATTAGTGAGAGAGCTTCAGAAGGGCTTACGATTCAGTCAGGTGAAGCGGAATTGAAGATCGGGACTATGAAGCCGCATGAGGTGCGTCAGATTAAGATGACCGCTGTTGCCAATGCGGGCGGGACTCCCTCGACTTGCACTAAAGCGGATTACAAACCCGTGCTTTGCTGCGGGTTGGAAGCGATTTCACCGAGTTTGAAAGTTGTTCTTGAAGCGCCGAGTCAGGCGTTACTCTGCGATCTCATTCCCGTGAAAGTAACGGTGACGAATACGGGTACGGGCAATGCGCAGAATGTGAAAGTAACACAAGCTTTACCTCAGGGATTGACCACGCATGATGGAAAGACATCCCTTGTGATGGATGCGGGGACACTTGCAGGTGGGGCTTCCAAGAGCTATACAGTAAACCTGAAAGCCGCACAATCGGGTGATTATAGTAACAGCGCTTCAGCGGCTGCCGCGAGTGGTATTACGGCCGCTTCAGGAGCTGTGACGACTTCCGTTGTGCAGCCTGTGCTCAAGGTTGGCGTTTCTGGTCCAGGCAAGATTTTTGTGACCAAAAATGCGGATTTCAAGGTTGATGTTCAGAACACCGGAAATGCTGATTCTGCAAACACCACAGTGATGGCGACCATTCCCGCGGGGATGAGGTTTGTTGGCGCCTCCAACGGTGGTGCTGTTTCTGGTAATTCGGTGGTTTGGAACATCGGGACGTTGCCTGCCGGCAAAGGTGCTACTCTTGACATGACCTTCAATGCTGTGTCGGGTGGAACGGGAGAAAGCATTGCCAGAGCCACGGGTACTTGCTGCCAGGAAGCAAATGCAGCAGTCAAATCCGATGTCGAAGGAATCCCGGCGATCCTGCTGGAGGTTGTTGATACGGAAGATCCTATTCAGGTTGGTGCGGCGGAAAAGTATTACATCACGGTTACCAACCAGGGATCTGCTCCGGATAACAACATTGTCGTGAAAGTGAATTTCGAAGACAATCTCGACTATGTGTCTTCTTCCGGTCCGACCCAAGGTCAGTCCGGGGATGTCAAATCAGTCGCATTTGCTCCGTTAGCAACACTCGGAGCTGGCCAAAGGGCAACATGGGAAGTGACTGCGAAAGCGGTCAAAGAAGGGGATCATCGCACGACGGTTGTTATGACGAGCGATGTGATCAGCCGGCCGGTTCAGGAAACGGAAGCGACTCGAATTTACTAATTCGAGGATTGTGCTGTCAGTCAGCAAAGGCGCCGAAGGCAGCAATTCGGCGCCTTTGCTGTTTTACGAATTTATGAGCAAGGCGATTTCTGAAAAAAAGTTGGCACGCTATTCCTCCTTGGTTTGGTAAGCGTGCCTTCTTTTTCACAAGGAAAGTCTAACCCCTGCTTTATAACGTTCAAGGGAAGCACATTTTTAAAAAAAGGAAGGAAGACAATGAAAAAAAATATATTCAAAATAGCGAGTCTCTGTTTTCTCATGTTTTGCGTTGCTTCGCTGGGCGTTGTTGCTTACGGTGAGGATGTCACGGAAAAAACCCCCGAAGGTTGGAGCAAAGGGCTGAAAAAAGGCTGGCAGGGGAATATGCCTCCCGGGCTTTCGAAAAAAGAAAGCAAAAAGATAAGTAAAGAAGCTGAAAAGGCTGCAAAGGAAGTTGACAAGCAAAAGAAAAAAGCAGAGAAAGAAGCCAAAAAGGCTCAGAAGCAAGCAGAGAAAGATGCCAAGAAAGCCAAGAAGCAAGCTGAAAAAGAAGCCAAGAAGCAGAAGAAAAAAGCAGAAAAAGAGGCTAAGAGAGCAGAAAAAGAAGCCCGAAAGGCCCAGCAACAGGCTGAAAAAGAAGCGGGGAAAGTTTCTTAAACTTTTAAATGTGAAGCGTTTGTTTTGAAAAGCTTTTTTTATTTCAAAAAAGGAGAAATGAAACTATGAAAATCATGGAAGAATTCAAGGCCTTTGTCATGCGCGGCAATGTCATTGATATGGCGGTCGGCGTGATTATTGGTGCTGCTTTCGGGAAAATAGTGACGTCTTTGGTGAACGATGTCTTGATGCCGCCGATCGGACTACTGCTCGGTAAAGTCGATTTCAGCAACCTCTATATCAACATGTCAGGAAAAGTGTTTGAATCTTTGGCGGAAGCTCAAAAAGCCGGTGCTCCGACCTTGAACTACGGGATCTTTCTAAATAACGTGATCAATTTTATAATTGTGGCCTTTGTGATCTTCATATTGATCAAGCAGATCAATCGGCTGCAGCGTCAACCGAAACCGGCACCCGCGGTTCCGACGACCAAGGACTGCCAGTTTTGTTGTTCTACGATTCCGATTAAGGCGACCCGCTGTCCGAACTGCACATCTCAGGTCTGATCGGTTGCTTCAGATGTTTTTTAACATTAAAATCAATGGAGGCATTAACATGAAAAAACTTTTTGTGGTGTTTTTGGTGGGAGGGATGATTCTGGCAGGCATGTCCGGTTGTTCCAAGCAAGAACAGCCCGTGCAGAATTTGCCGGTTGTTCCGTCGACGGAACAGCCTTTGCAGAACGTGGTTGACCAAACGACCGAACAAGTTCAAACCGTTGCTGCGGAAGCCCAATCGAAGGCGGATGAGGTTGTGCAAAATGTTCAAGAAAAAGTCACAGAAGCGGGAACGGCCTTCCAGGACCAGCTGAATAATATGGTCAAGTCTTCAGAAAATGTTACGGAAGATCTTGCGCAGAAAGTTGATGCGGCAGTGGACAGCACGGTAACGCAGGCTGAAACTAAGGCCGCTGAAGCGACAGCCCCCATTACGGAACCTTCAATTCCGGCTTCGCCGGATGCTGTGGTGAGTCAAGCCGAGCAGGCGGTTGAGGCAGTTGTGGAGGGAGAGGCGAAACAAGTTGGCGCCACAGTTGCAGACACGGCAGCTCCGGTGGCGGCACCTTCGGTCCCGGACACGCTCGATGCTGTGGTAGAGCCGGTAAAAGAAGAGGTTGTTGCCGCGGTTGATAGTATGGCAAAATCAGCCGAGACTCAAGCCGCAGAGGTTTCAGCTCCGATAACAACAGAGACAGTGCAACCTGCAACTCCTGTGACGCCGGCTGCGGCAAATGTTGCCAATGCCGTTAGTGAGGCTGTTGCGCCGGATTCAACGAACACTCCTGCCTCTACGATTTAAGAAAACAAGCTAAAGAGGTGCCCCATTTTAACTGGTTGGGCGCCTCTTTTCCTTTTCTAATCAAAGAATCGCATCACTTTTAAAAGGATAATCTCGCATGATTCAGAAAATGCAACGATTTTTAAAACAGGATATCTGGCGCATTCGAGTCGGGGAAGCCAAGGGGTTTCGAGGAAAAGGGATCCGCCTGCTACGCATTTTTTTACTCTCTTTCAGTCAGTTTTCAAGCGATATGTGCTCGCTTCGCGCTTCTGCGCTTACGTTCTATACCCTTCTTTCCATCGTTCCGGTGCTCGCCATGTCTTTCGGCATCGCCAAAGGGTTCGGTTTGGATAGGCTTTTGCGGGAAAAGTTAATCGAGGGCATGCAGGGCCAGCAGGAAGTTCTGAATCGGGTCATTACGTTTGCGGAAACCATGCTGGAAAATACACGGGGCGGGTTGGTCGCAGGGGTCGGTGTCGCCCTTCTTCTCTGGTCCGTGATCCAGGTGCTTGGAAATATCGAATCCTCATTCAATGATATATGGGGTATCAAAAAGCAGCGCAGTTTAGGAAGGAAATTCACGGATTATCTTTCCATGATGTTGATTGCTCCGATTCTTTATATTGTCGCAAGCAGCGCCACCGTGTTTGTGACGAGTCAGATCACCCTGATTATGGAAAAGATAGCTTTTCTTGGCCCCGTGGCGCCTTTTATTATTATGAGCCTCAAAATCCTTCCTTTTTTTATTTTTTGGGGACTTTTGACTTATCTCTACATTGCCATGCCTAACGGAACAATCCATTTTAAATCCGCACTTCTCGGAGGTATTGTAGCCGGCACGATGTATCAAATTGTTCAATGGATTTATATCCGTTTTCAGATCGGAGTCTCGAGTGCAGGCGCTATTTACGGAAGCTTTGCGGCTTTGCCGCTTTTTTTGATTTGGCTGCAGATGAGCTGGCGGATCGTGCTTTACGGCGGAGAACTTGCGTTCTCGCATCAGAACGAACAAACCTTTGAGTTCGAACATGATTGTCTGAATGCAAATTATGCTGTCAAAAAACTTCTTTCGCTCCGGATCGCGCAAATCTGTGTTAACCGTTTTGCCGAGGGACTGCCGCCTCTTACTGCCGAAAAAATTGCGGCGCAGTTGGAAATGCCGGTGCGGCTCGCGCGGGACCTGATCTTTCATTTGACGGAGGCGAATATTTTGACGACGGCTCAAGGAGAAAACGAACGTGACCGCCGTTACCAGCCTGCCCGTGATGTGGGGGATATGACGGTCCAGTTCGTGATCGAACAAATGGAGAAAGCGGGGACAAGCGATATCCCGGTCATAGAAACGCCCGAGCTTGATAAATTGCGGGGATCGCTTATGGCCTTTGGCGTTGCTGTCAAAAAACTGCCTGAAAATAAACTTCTGAAAGACTTGCATGCGATCTCTTCACCTGTGTCGTGAAATATGATGCATAGAAAAACAGCCTGCTTTATTTGCTTTGTTTTTTTTGCGGCTATTTCGTGTGTTCAAGCGGGTTGGAGAGAACAGCTGCAAACGGTATTCAAACCATTGCAACAGGCAAGTCTTAGCGATACCCAAATCGGGCAGGGGTTGAAAGAAGCTTTAATGACCGGTGTCGATCATGCGGTCAAAAAGGCAAGTGCGGCAGGCGGGTATTTCCAAAACGAACAAATCAAGATCAAGTTCCCGCAACAGCTTTCCATGGTTGAAAAAGGGCTAAGAACGATCGGGATGGGCTCGAAGATCGATGATTTTGAGAAAAGCGTCAATCGCGCGGCAGAAGCAGCGGCCCCTCAAGCCAAAGGAGCTTTGCTGGATGCGGTCATGGGGATGTCCTTTGAAGATGCACGAACGATTCTTAAAGGAGGTGATACGGCCGCCACGGATTATTTCAAGCAAAAGACTTGGAACCGGCTTTACCAGATGGTGGCGCCCTCGATGAAAAAGACCCTCGACCAATACAGTGTTTCTCAGAAATATGATCAGTTGCTTGGGGCGTACAACAAAATCCCTCTTGCCGCGAAGCCGAAACTCATTTCAGCAGATCAGTATGCCACGGCCAAAGCGCTGGATGGGCTTTTTGTTCTGATTGCCGAGCAAGAGAAAAAGATCCGGACCGATCCGCAAGCCCGTATCACTGACCTTCTGAAGAGCGTTTTTGCCTCAACCGGAAAAAACAACAAGTTATGATGACACTTAAACACTGGATATTCTGTGTAATGGCGTGTATGTTGATTGCGGGATGTGCCAGTAAACCTGTTCCCGAAGAATGCAGCACGTGCCGGGAAACAGCCCCGGCGGTCTCCCCGTCCAATCACGGCCTCGTTTAAAGAAATATTCCGGCATGGTCTAGCACAAAGCAGATTCAAAGCTTGATGCAAAAGTTTCTTCGACACTTCAACATGAAAAGGAGATTGAACATGAAAAAGTTTCTTATGATTCTTTTTATCATCATACTTATCATCATGGTGGGGGGGGCTGTTTTTTTAATGACGCTCGACGTGGATAAATTCAGGCCTCAGATCGTGAGCCAGATCGAAAATGCCATCAAAAAACCTGTCCTTTTGGATAAAATCAAATTGGGCTGGCAATCCGGTATGGCCCTGGAGCTTCGGGGATTTGCTGTTTTAAAGAGCCAGCAAAGTTCTGAAGCGCTCGTCAAAGTGGATTCTGCCAAGGCCCTTTTGAAACTCGCGCCACTTTTTTCCCGGCAGATCCAGATCACGACTATCTACTTGGATCATCCCTTAATCCATCTCATCAAAAAACAGGACGGGACGTTCGAAGGTTTGGAATCTGCAGTACAACCGCCGAGCCGGCCACAAGACGGGAACAGTTCGGGTCAAGCAGCGGCCCTTGCCTTTCTTGTGAATGACATCAGGATCAACGACGGAGAAGTTATTTTTAAAGATGTTTCGGGTAAAGAACCGATGGAGATCAACCTTCGCAAGATCCATGTGACCCTTGCCAATGTCGCGCTGAATGAACCGATCGATTTCAAAATCGCAGCAGCGGTTTTCAGCAATGGTCAAAATCTGAACGCCCAAGGGAAACTAACGATTTCTCCACAAGAGCGAACCCATACCGTAAAGGGATTTCACGCCGCATTGCAATTGGCGCCAATGGATTTCCAGGAAATGGTCAAAGTCAGCCCGGCTCTCAAGACGTCGGGGATTGTCTTTCCGCTTGAGGGAACCCTGACGGTCGATGCCGACTCCTTGAAGATGGATGATCAAGGACTTAAAAATGAACCCATAAAAATTCGTTTGAATCGCGGCAAGATCCGTTTGCAATCGCTTAAAGATCCGGTTGAAAATATTTCATTGGATGCACTTGTGACGGTTGCCATGATCAAGGTTCAAAAATTCACGGCCGACCTTGCCGGCGGAAAAATTGAAGGACAAGGTGCAGTTAACATCACAAATCCTTCAAGCCCGGTAACCGCTTTTGATGTAAAAGTAGATAAATTGAAAATCGAGAATCTGACCACATCGCTTCCACAAGCCGGTCCCCAAGCTAAAGGATTGCTTTCAGTGGTGGTGAGAGGGAACTTGACCGGACAAACTCCGGAGGATATCCAACAGACGATCACTGCGGAGGGGACTGTGACTTTGGAACAGGCTGTGATCACCCATCTGAATATTCTGAGGGAAGTCTTTCAAAAACTGTCCGTGATTCCCGGTCTGGTGGAAAAACTTCTGATGCGTTTACCGAAGAATTACCAGGAAAAATTAAAAACAGAAGATACACAACTAAAAACGGTTCAGTTTCCATTTTTAGTAAAGAGCGGAGTAGTTCGTTTGCCGCAAATAGATGTGAGTACAGATTCCTTTCAGGTAACAGGCTCCGGGACCTATGGCTTGGTACAAAGTGATGTGGCCGGAACCGCTGTGCTTGCCATCGAACCGGATCTTTCCGGGGCGATGATCCGTAGTGTAGAAGAACTGCAGTATCTGACAAATGAAAAGAAGGAAATTCAGGTTCCTCTGGCGATTCAGGGCCGTATCCCGAAAGTTACGGTGATGCCGGATCTTCAGTTTGTAGCTTCCAAGATAGCGGCCCAGAAGGCAAAAGAAGTGATCGGCGGTTATCTGGAAAAGGCGCTCGGCAAAAAAGAAACCCCAGCAGATCCAAGGACCACATCTGCCAAGTCTGAACCGGTGACTGCGGAATCTCCGACTAAAAAGGCAGGACTGCTTGGAGAACTGCTCCGGCAAGGTATGAAGGAAATTCTTTCCGAAGACCCAGCATCTACAGCAACAGAAAAAGTCTTATGAGACTAAGCGCCATTCTTGGCATCAGCAAAAGATAATCCCGCAAAGCGCATGATTTTGGTTTGCATCCCTCAGGTGATGAGAAGAGCAAAGTTGCTTGGTCAATGGAGCCGTCTGTAAAGCCTATGGGGAATAAAAAAAGGGCGCATCAAGCGATAGCCGTATTCCTTTGCCTTTCCCTGGGGATGGCGGGTTGCGCGGTTTTAAAAACAGATGAGTATGCCCAATTTGGGTACAAAGGCCAGGCTGAAACGAAAGAAGGCCAAAGAGTTCTGCCGATTGATTGGCTCGGGAATTTTTTTGGAGCTTTTTCAAAATTGATTCTCTGGAATTGGAAAGTAGACCGCCATCATATTCAGGCAGATACCCAAGAAGTGGTGGCCCAATACCTACGAGCTCACGAAGATACGCTTGGAAATGTTTTGGTTCAGTTGAACCGTTATGCCCCTCAGGATTCCTGGGGACGTCTTTTTCAAAATAAGGGAGTCCAATGGCCGTATCGGTATTTTTTGGGGATTTTCAGTGTTTTAATTTTGGATACGCTCCTGCCTGGGCGCATCTTTGGCGGTGATCGATACGATCCTTTCACGCATACAGTCCATCTTTACTCTGATCTTCCCTCGATCGCTCTGCATGAACTTGGCCACGCGGAGGACTTTGCAGAACGCCGTTACCGTGGCTCTTACGCCTTATTCCGGATCGTGCCCTTTGCCGATCTTTATCAAGAACGTAAAGCTACCGATTTTGCCTTTCAGTATGTCCGTAGTGAAAAAATGTATTCCACCGAAATCGAGAGTTATAAGGTGCTCTACCCGGCGTATGGAACCTATGTGGGCAGTTATCTGTTTTCTTTTGGAATCGTAGCTCTTATTGTGGGCCATATCTGGGGGAGATCGGAAGCTCACGGGCTGGAAAAACGCATTGCCATAAAGGCATAGTTTTCAGCAAAGCAGACAAGGCTGTTGCCGAATGACAAACCGCATCTTTCTCAAACGAAGGGCCCCGGTTTTCTTCCAAAGACTTGCATCGCTCCATTTGGATCGCAGAATATCCCAAGTTGTGATCTATGATCTTGTGTTATAAAAGCTGATGCCGATTTGTATGTGGCCTATTTGGTCGAAAAGAAGTAAAATGCCACCTTAAAATAGGTGGTGTATCCCATGCTTTCAAGAAATCTTCACGCGACTTTTTTGCGTTTCGCGGCTTGTCTTTTTGTCATCTCGCTTATAGGTGTTATAAGTGCAGGGTGTGCGCGCTATCGGCCTGACTTTTCCAAAAATGCACCATACTTCCAACGGGTACAGACCCAGGAGAAAGACAATGTTTCTGTGTCCGTGGTCGGATTGAGCGCGGAGGAGAGCAAGAAAACTTTTGGAGCAAAGCTTGCCAAGAAGAAAATCCTTCCTTTGTGGCTCAAGATCGAGAACCGCGATCCCAAGAAATCTTACTTCTTTTGGGAGCGGGGAATCGATGCCGACTATTACCCTGCGGGAGAAGCGGCTTATATGCTCAAAGTAAAGCCGGGGATTCGGTTATTCGACCGGCCTCTCATGCGGCTGCTTTTACCATTGGGTTTTCTCGCGATGCCGATTGACCATTTTTTTGTTCAGCCTGCCAATGACAAAATGAGAGAGACTTTTACGCGCGAGTCGATCCGGTTTGGATGGATCGCACCGGGAGAGACGAAGTCCGGGTTTATTTTTGTACCTCTCGAACTCGGAACAAAGCAGGTGACGGTGGATCTCTATGGTGATGAGATCAAGACGGGAGGGGAAGGCCTGAAGCATTTCAATTTCTTTGTGCAGATTCCAGGAATCCAGGCGGATTATCGCACCAAAAAATTCGAAAGCTACTATAGAGCGGACCAAATCAAAGAGATCGCCGATGACAAGGAATTCGCAAAGGAAGTGGTAGCACTTCCGTGCTGTGTGACGAACGCGAGCGGAACAAAGAACGGAGATCCTGTGAATTTGGTTGTGATCGGGACTCAGGATGAATTGTTGTCGGCATTCACGACCGCCAAGTGGGACGAGACCGAGATCTTGTCATTTAAAACAGCGATGAAGATGGCGGGTTCGTTTCTTTTCGGCGAGAGTTATGACTATTCGCCGTTCAGCTCTCTTTATCTTTACGGACGCAGTCAGGATATCGGGCTTCAAAAAGCGCGCAACATGAATGAACGGTTACACCTCAGACTTTGGTACAGCCCGATCCGATATAAAGGAAAACCGGTCTGGGTAGGGCAGGTGAGCCGGGATATAGGAGTTCGGTTTACGACCAAGACTTGGAATTTGATGACGCATAAGATCGATCCGGATATTGATGAATCGGCCGTTTATGTTCTTTCGGATTTAATGTACCACCATCGCATTGCCAAGCAGGGTCCTGTAGGGGGGAGTGTTCCTAGCACTCCTGAAAAACCCGCCAAGAACCTGACCGGAGATCCCTATTTCACTTCTGGGAAAAGGGTTGTGATCTTACTTTCGGAAAATATTGCCGCGGGTCCTCCGGGTTGGTTTGATTGGCAATAATAAAAATATTCCGATACAGCGTTTTTTTGATGATGGAGGAGTCAACCTTTGTACTTGAATTTAAAGGGCTTACGTTTAGTATAAATGCCAATTTCCATTTTGTGAATCTCCATCGATGCGTTGAATATCGGAGTTTACTCCCAAGGCTCAGCACGAACTTTTTTTTTAAAATCATCAACGATTAAGGAGTCAACTATGTCTATAAAAATTTCCAAGCAGTCTTTTAAAAAAATCATTCCTGTTATTGCCGTCGCGGCAGTCGTGGTTTTTGGTGTCCAGTATTGGAAGGCGAAGCAGTCGGAATTGCCAAAGGGCATCGCCTCGGGGAACGGGAGGATCGAGGCCAAACTGGTTGATGCTGTCGCTAAGGATGCATTGAGGGTCAAGGAAATCCTTGTTGATGAAGGAGATCTTGTTAAACCGGGTCAGGTATTGGCTGTTCTGGATACGGCTACATTTGAGTCTCAATTAGCAGAAGCCAAGCTCAATGCTGTCGCTGCGGAACAACGCGTCGCAACCGCTAATGCTGCCGTGATCAAGCAAAAGAGCCTTCTTGATAACGCAAAGCTCGAGTACGAGCGTACAAAAAAGCTTGTCGAACAGAATGCCCTTTCTCAAAGGGAATTCGATGCCCGCACAACATCTCTAGCCACCAATACGGCTGCTCTTGCAGAAGAAGAAGCGAAGTTGAATACGGCAAAACAAGAGGTCGAAGTGGCTAAGCAGAATATCATAACCATTCAAACCCATATTGATGATGCCACGCTCAAGTCTCCCGTGACCGGAAGAGTTCTTTATCGCTTGGCTGAGCCAGGGGAAATGCTTGCTGCCGGAGGAAAAGCATTGACGTTAGTAAATTTGGGAGACGTTTATATGGAGATCTATCTTCCCTCCGAACAAGCCGCCGGTCTTAAAGTCGGTGCCGAGGCTAGATTGACAGTTGATTTTGCTCCGGGCCGCGCGGCTCGCGGGTATGTCAGTTTTGTATCTCCCGAGGCGCAATTTACTCCTAAACAGGTCGAAACACGCAGTGAACGGGATAAACTGATGTTTCGGGTCAAGATTCAGGTTCCCAAAGAGTTGGTGTCTGCCTCTGTGGAACGCATCAAGACGGGGATACGTGGTGTCGGGTATGTCAAAATAAAGGATTCCGCAGTTTGGCCAGAGTGGTTGCAGAATTTATGGGTTCCCCCCAGCCAACCGAACACAGAGCCCACTCGACAATCGGCCACTGCTACAGCAATAACGAAGTAAAGCAAATGTTATTCTTGCTGGGGCCTTTCAAGGTGCTAGAAGGAATCACTTTGTGGGGTAACATCGATTTAACCCCAATGAAATGCATGACTAGAGGAATCTGACCTATGGTGTCTTCTGCTTTCCGAACATCTTCGATAGAATCACCTGGAAAACCCGTGGTTTCTATTAAAGATGTGATCCATCGTTATGGCAAAGCCGTAGCACTCAATAACATTTCTCTCGATATTCCAAGCGGACTCATGGTTGGGATTATCGGCCCTGACGGTGTCGGCAAATCAACGATTATGGCGTTGATTGCCGGATCCAAAACAATACAGCAAGGAAGCGTGACAGTTTTGGATGGTGATATGGCAGACATCAAACATCGGCGTGTCGTATGTCCTAAGATTGCGTACATGCCTCAAGGACTGGGGAAAAACCTCTATTTGGAACTCAGTGTTTATGACAATGTTGCTTTCATGGCGCAACTCTTCGGACTTTCCAAAGAAGAAGTTCCGATACGCGTAAAGCAACTGCTTGAGGCTACGGGGCTTGGCCCTTTTGCCAGTCGTCCTGCGGGCAAGCTTTCAGGTGGTATGAAGCAAAAAGTCGGTCTTTGCGGTGCGTTGGTTCATGATCCAGACCTCCTCATTCTTGATGAACCCACGACGGGCGTCGATCCGCTTTCTCGGCGTCAGTTCTGGACGCTTATTGATGATATCCGTGCTAGCCGGCCTGGTATGAGTGTTCTCATTTCCACAGCCTACATGGATGAAGCGCAAAAGTGGGACTGGATCGTCGCCATGGATGCCGGCCGCGTGCTGGCAACAGGTACGCCGAAAGAATTGATGAAGCGGACTAACGCTAAAGATCTTGAGGAATGCTTCATTGGTCTGTTGCCGGAAGAAAAACGCAGAGGACATACCGAACTTGCTATCCCGCCACTCACCATCGAAAAATCTGAAATTGTCATTGATGCTAAAGGTCTAACGCGTCGTTTCGGCAGCTTTACAGCAGTGGACCATGTCACTTTGTCGATAGAGTGCGGCGAGATCTTTGGTTTTCTTGGCTCCAATGGTTGCGGCAAGTCCACTACCATGAAAATGTTAACCGGATTGTTACCTTCTACTGAAGGAACCGCAACTCTTTTTGGAAGTTCGGTCGAAGCCGGGAGCATGGAAGTACGCAAGAAGCTTGGTTACATGACGCAGGCGTTTTCTCTCTACGGAGAATTGACTGTTCGCCAAAACCTGGTTCTGGATGCTCTTCTTTATCATATTCCAAAGGAAAAGGCAGATACGCGTATTAAAGAGTTGGTCGAAAAATTTGGCTTAGGTCCACACCTCGATTCGTTGGCGGATTCTTTACCGATGGGTTTACGGCAGCGGCTTTCGCTGGCAGTTGCCGTACTTCATGAACCTAAAATATTGATCCTTGATGAACCCACTTCGGGGGTCGATCCCGTTGCCCGCGACAGTTTTTGGGAGCTGCTGATCGATCTTTCGAGGAAACAGGGTGTGACGATTTTTATCACCACGCATTTCATGAACGAAGGTATGCGCTGTGACCGAATCTCGCTTATGAACTCGGGAAAAGTGCTAGCATGTGATGCTCCACAGAAACTGATCGAAGAGCGTGGTGCTACTTGTTTAGAAGATGCCTTTATCGCCTATATGGAAGACGCGATTGCTGAAAGCCCTTCCGGTGGCAAAGGTAAAGATAAGGCGAAAGGGGATGCTTCCTCAGTCCAGCAGTCCGGACTTTCTCAAACATCATCAACTCCGTCTTCTTTTCAATTGAAACTTATGCGCATGTTTGCTTATGTTCGTAATGAAACCATGCAGATTCTTCGTGACCCCGTGCGATTGGTTTTTTCATTCTTGGGATCGGCACTATTGATGCTTGTTTTCGGCTTTGGGATCACGACCGACGTCGAACACGTTCGCTATGCCGCATACGATCTTGACCAGTCACCAGAAAGCCGTGCGTATCTTGAGCAATTCGCGGGATCGCCCCGTTACTTTACTCGTACGCCAGAGGTTCGATCTTCCGCGGAAGGCTTGCATCGGCTTCAAGCAGATGATATTTCGGTACTTCTTGAAATTCCGCCTAATTTCGGCAGAAATTTCCGCAGGGGAAATAGTCCCGATATCCTGGCTCAGGTGGATGGCGCCATGACATTCCGTGGCGAGACGGTTGCCCAGTATGTTCAAGGCGTCAATGATAAGATGCTGCAGAATCCTGCGATGGGATTGCAAACGGGTGCTCCGAAATACACCGCTCAATTTCAAGAACGCTATATGTACAATCCAACGTTCGAAAGTGTTTTTGCAATCGTGCCGAGTGTTCCGGCCTTGTTGCTTGTTTTGATTCCGGCGATTCTCATGGCAGTGAGTATTGTGCGCGAAAAAGAGCTTGGTTCCATGATTAACTTTTATGTGACGCCGACAGGAAAACTGGAATACCTTCTTGGAAAACAATTACCCTACATCGCGATAGCGTTGCTCAACTTTGTGATCCTAGCCATAATGGCGCGATTTGTTTTTGGTGTGCCTATCAAAGGCAGTTTTCTATTTTTGACGTTGTGCACGTTGCTTTATGTGACGACGACCACGGGTATCGGGATGGTCATATCGACTTTTACCAGCAGCCAGGTTGCGGCTGTGTTTGTGACTGCGATTCTCACGATTACACCTACGGTTCAATTTTCAGGCTTGTTGCAACCCGTCTCGACACTGATGGGAAGAGCACGGCTCTTTGGGACATTCTGGCCCACCACTTATTACATGCATTCGAGTGTGGGAGCTTATACCAAGGGAATCAGTGCCTGGCTCATGATGCCGGACATCATTTATCTTGCTTGTTGTATCCCGATTCTTTGGGCAATCAGTATGCTTGGCCTTAGAAAGCAGGAGAAATAACCATGAATTCGTTGCTGAACATTTTTTGGCTTGGGCTCAAGGAGATTCGCAGTTTGATTAGCGATAAAGTGATGCTTTTATTCGTGATTTACGCTTTCACGATGGCCGTCTACATTCAGGCGACTGGGACCTCGAATGAAGTCAACAACGCTTCGATTGCTTTTGTGGATGAAGATAATTCCGCCTTGTCAAAAGAACTCTTCAATGCGTTCTACCCACCACGCTTTCAGATCCCTAAGAAAATTAATGCGCATGAGGTCGAAACCGCTATGGATAAAGGGCAGTTTATGTTTGTGGTGGTCATTCCGCCTCAATTTGAATCCGACCTTCGTGCTGGGCGTAATCCGGAAATTCAAATTAATATCGATGCCACAGCGATGCAACAAGCCAGCATTGGCACGAATTACATCAAAAATATCATTAACAAACGCATCTCAAATTTTCTTAAACGTACAGATGAAAAAACCACGATGCCTGTGAATCTCATCGTTCGCAAACTTTTTAATCCCAACGGAGTGTCTTCTTGGTTTTTGAGTGTGGTGGCTATCATCAATCAGATCTCTTTGCTGACGATCGTGTTGACGGGTGCTGCGGTTATTCGCGAACGTGAGCATGGAACATTGGAACACCTGCTCGTCATGCCGCTCACCGCTTTTGAGATCGCAATGGCAAAAGTTTGGGCTAATGGTCTGGTGATTCTGATCGCTACAGCCGTTTCGCTTTTTGGTGTCGTGGAAATGGCTCTGAAAGTGCCCTTTGCCGGTTCGCACTTGCTGTGGTTTTTTGGCGTCATTCTCTATTTGTTCTTTGCCACGGCACTCGGGATATTTTTAGGGACCATTTCGCGTTCGATGGCTCAATTCGCTCTTTTGATCATCTTGGTCATTCTTATGTTGATGCTCCTCTCAGGAGGATCGACGCCTGTCGAAAGCCAACCCGAGTGGCTTCAGCGCCTGACTTTCTTTTTACCGTCACGACATTTTGTGAGTTTTTCACAAGTGATCATTTATCGTGGCGGCGGGCTGAATGCGGTTTGGAGTCAATTTTTGATGGTCAGCGCGATGGGTCTCGGATTTTTCATTTACAGTCTTGCGCTTTTTAGAAAATCAATCGCAGTCACGAAATAAGTTTAATCATCGTAGAGGAGAACATTCAATGAAGCAGACGACCCTTTTTCTTATTCTTGCCGTATTCGTTTCTGGTTGTGCGATCGGGCCGCGCTACCGTGAGCCGAAAATGGAACTACCTCAAAGCTACCGCAGTTACAAGACCGTAGAACAGGGTGAGGCCATGGTCAATATGCCGTGGTGGAAAGTTTTCAATGACCAGACCCTGCAAGAGTTGATTCGGGAAACTCTTGCCAATAACTACGATCTTCGGGCGGCAGCTGCGCGCGTTGATGAGGCGCGAGCCCAGGTAGGCGTGACGCGGTCTCAGATCATGCCTCATACCGATCTGACAAGCAGTGTTTCGCGGGATCGCAATTCCAAAGATCTTTATCCATGGTTGGAGCCACTTACATCCACCTATACTGGCGGGTTCAATACGGCGTGGGAAGTTGATCTTTGGGGAAAGATCCGTCAGTCTATCCGGGCTTCCAAGGCTGAATTTTTGGCCACCGAAGATGCGCGTCGGGGTGTGATGGTGACCCTTGTGGCCGATGCGGCTCAAACTTATTTCACAATCCTTGAGCTTGATCTTGAACTGGATATTGCCACTAAGACGCTTAAAACTCGGAGTGACAATTTAGATCTATTCAGGAAGCGCTTTCAAGGTGGTACTGCTTCAGGGCTTGAAGTGGCTCGGGCCGAAGCAGACTATCAACAAACCGCCGCAAATATTCCCGAGATCGAACGTCAGATCGCGATCCAGGAAAATAAGCTATCGGCGTTGTTGGGAAGGAATCCTGGGCCGATCCAGAGAACGGCTACCCTTGACAAGCAATCCTTCGTGCCCGCCATGCCCGGATCCGGTCTTCCGTCCGAAGTATTGAAGCGGCGTCCGGATATTATGGGAGCGGAACAAATGGTGCGTGCGGCGAACGCGACGGTGGGCGTTAAGGTCGACGAATTCTTACCGCTCGTGAATCTAAACAATTTTGTTGGCGGTGCTGGCGAACGCCCTTCAAAGGTTTTTGATTCGGATGGGTATACTTGGACAATCGGTGGAGATGTGAAGATGCCTCTCTTCCAAGGTGGGAAAAATGTCTATAACTATAAAGCCGCTAAAGCGCAATGGCAGCAGTCGGTCGCGTATTATAAACAGACGGTAGTGACTGCATTCCATGAGGTAGCGGACGCGTTGGTCGGTATTGAAAAGATAAAAAAGGTCCGTGAAGAACAAGAGAAACAGGTAGAGGCACTCAAAGAGTCTGCCAAGCTTTCACTATCACGCTATGACGCCGGGCTTTCCAGCTACATCGAGGTTCTAGATGCCGACCAGCAATATTATAGCGCACAGACTTCTCTTGCAAAAACCCAAGGCTCTCAGTTGATCTATTATGTTCAACTTTATCGAGCGCTTGGCGGCGGTTGGCAGCCTGAAGAGACCAAGAAATAAAGATTTTTTGAAGATAGTTATTACGAGATCTTAATCTATGACCGAATCGAATCTTGATTTTACAATACAAAAACTTGGTGAATGCCGTTTCTCTTCACCTGTCTCAGACAGACATTTTTTGACGGATAACGATCTGTTGCTTTATCACTCCCAATTAAAAGATTTCAAGCCCTACTCCGATATGTGGCAAAATTTACCGGCCATGGAATTGGCGGGCCCCAGGGATAAAATCTTTTTTGATCCGAACGAGTTGAATTGCGGCATCGTGACGTGCGGCGGTCTTTGTCCAGGGCTGAATGATGTGGTGCGGGCCGTGGTCATGGAACTTCACTATGGCTATGGTGTCAAAAAAGTTCTTGGGTTCCGTTATGGCTATGAAGGATTAGTGGAAAAGTTCGGACATATTCCTGCGGAGTTGACGCCGCAAAATGTTAGCAGGATTCATGAAATGGGCGGGACGATTTTAGGTTCGTCACGCGGAAATCAAGACCCGTGTGAAATGGTAGACAGGCTTCAGGCTTTGAAGATCGGGGTTTTATTCACGCTCGGAGGGGACGGAACACTGCGGGGGGCTCATGCAATCTATGAAGAGATCACAAGGCGTGGTTTGAACATTGCGGTTATCGGAATTCCAAAAACGATCGATAATGATATTTCGTTCGTACAGAAAACTTTTGGATTGGAAACAGCCGTCAGCGAGGCTCGGCGTTTCACTTATGCAGCCCACAGTGAGGCGACGGGTGCCCGCAACGGGATCGGACTTGTGAAACTCATGGGGAGGGACTCCGGATTTATTGCGGCTTATACATCCCTTGCGGACAGTCAGGTCAATTTCTGTCTGGTCCCGGAGTCGGTGTTTACGCTCGAAGGTTTTTTAAAAGCCTTGCAAAAAAGGATCGAAGCCAAGGGGCATGCTGTGATTTTGGTGGCGGAAGGGGCCGGACAGGATCTGATCGTAAAAGATGTGACGCGAAAGAAAGATATGTCGGGGAATATTCTTCATGAAGACATAGGGGGTTTCCTTCGCGATGAGATCAAAGCCTATTTCAAGGAAATCGGAGTTGAGACCAGCGTCAAATATATCGATCCCAGCTATACCATCCGAAGTATGCCGGCCAATGCCCATGATTCCGCGTTCTGTCTTCTTTTAGGACATGCCGCAGTCCATGCCGGCATGTCAGGTCGGACCGATATGATGGTGGGTTCCTGGAAAGGGGAAGCGACGCATATTCCCATTTCTTTGGCAATCTCTAAGCGTAAAAAAATCGATCTTCACGGTTGGTTATGGGAAACCGTTCTCGCCTCGACGGGTCAACCCCGAGTGATGTAATTTTGAATTTCTTAGATTCCGTTAAACTTAAAGCAGGCACGTGTTTCAAAGAAAAATTTCCGAAAGCAACTTCTTTTTTGACACGGAAGCACTGGGTTGCAATATTCACCCTATTTTGTTTTTTGTCCAGCTCTTGTGCGACGATTTCGCCGGATGTCCGGCGTTCTAAAGCGGACAACATGGCAGAATTAACCGGCTTCAAGAAAGAGATGGTTAAAACCGATCCCTTCCTTCTAACTGCTTACGCGCGCCTTTCGGAGCCCGGGAAACCGATTCACATCTATATTGAAGGGGACGGTTATGCTTGGGTAACACCGTCAAGAGTTTCCGGGGATCCGACCCCCCGTGATCCCATGGTGCTTTCGTTGGCGGCCGAAGATCCCGCTTCTAATGTGGTTTATCTAGCGAGACCATGCCAATACACTTCTATGGGAAGCAATCCGGAATGTGAAGCTTTTTTTTGGACGAGCGGCCGGTTTTCGGAAGAAGTGGTGCGGTCCATGAGCCAAGCTGTTTCCTATGTCGCCGCTAGCGTAAAATCTTCTGAGATCCATTTGATTGGGTATTCCGGTGGCGCGGCTGTCGCAGTATTGATCGCTGCTAGGCGGCAGGACGTTAAAAGTTTGCGGACTATCGCGGGCAATCTTGATCCTGAACTCGTGAATCGACGTCATGGCGTGAACCAACTTAAAGGATCTTTAGATCCACTTGATGTTGCTGACCGTGTTGCTTCCATTCCGCAGATTCATTTTGTGGGGGGCGACGATACGGTTATTCCTTTGGAAGTCACAGGTTCTTTTTTGGAAAAAATGGGGAATGATCGGTGTTTTCAGATTCAATCTCTTCCCGAAGCTTCCCATAAAGACGGTTGGAGGGATCACTGGAAGGAACTGCTTCGCTTGCCTTTGCGGTGTCAGTAGAATTTATCTGATGCAACATCAAGCTCAGGGAGGCTTCGGGCAGACCGCCGGTAGTTTTATAAGGCAATAATTAAAATTTGACAAACGGAACGAGATAGGGCATATTAACACCGTAGTAAGCAAAGAGGTAGAACAAGCTTTGTACCGCAAGGTAAGACAGTTCGCCTTGCGGTTTTTTGTTTTTACCCTGTTTTTAACTTCCCGAAAGGGAAAAAGAAGCGGGCTAGCTCCAACTGGACGTGGTTGAATTCAGTACCGAACAGAGAAAGTTGGTCTTGTCATGCGTTACTATAATTTTATCGAAAGGAGTACTGACAACCATGGTAAAAGGTAAAGTGAAGTGGTTCAACAACTCAAAGGGTTTTGGGTTCATTTCTCGTGAAGGTGGCGCTGATGTCTTCGTACATCACACCGCGATTCAGGGGGAAGGATACAAGTCTTTGGAAGAAGGCCAAGCGGTCGAATTCGAAGTGACCCGCGGTCCCAAGGGCGAACAAGCCTCTAACGTTGTGAAGATCTAACACCACAACTGAACAAATCAAAAAGGCCCGATGGCGTAAGCTGTCGGGCCTTTTTTTGTCCATTCTTGCTATGTCCAATGCAATTTTTTATACTATCCACAATTTGGGAGGAAAGGATCCGTGACTTCCAGTCAGGTGTGGCTGATTGCTAGCGTTGCGATGTATATGGCTTTCATGCTCGGGATCGGTTTCTGGACGAGTAAAAGAATCCATAATACCAAAGACTACATTATCGCAGGTGGCAAAATGGGTTGGTGGCTTTCTGTCGGCACCATTTTCGCGACTTGGTTTGGGGCTGAGACCTGCATGGGTTCTTCCCGTACGGCATTTGAAAAAGGTATTCTTGGTGTCATTGCTGATCCGTTTGGCGCCGGGCTTTGTCTCATTTTGGCGGGTCTTTTTTTCGCCAAGATTTTTTACCAGTTGAAAACCGAAACGATTATTGATTTTTTTGAGCAGCGGTACGGAAAAAATGTCGCGGCCATTCTGAGCCTTCTTTATATTCCCGTTTATCTCGGTTGGATTGGCGGTCAATTACTCGCTTTTGGCATCATTCTCCATGCACTGACGGGGCTTCCGGTCATGTTGTCGGTGTTGATCTCAACTGCCGTGGTGATCCTTTACACCTATTGGGGCGGGATGTGGGCGGACGCGGTGACGGATCTTTATCAGATGATATTTATCCTGCTGGGTCTTTTGATCCTTTTTCCATTACTCGTACATGATCTCGGAGGATTTTCCTCCGTTGTAGCCAAGACGCCAGAATCCTATTTTCATTTCTATCCACACACAAATTCCAAACTCACCTGGTTGAACTATATTCAGGCCTGGATGATGGTCGGGATCGGTTCGCTGCCCGCACAGGACCTTTTTCAGAGGATGATGGCCCCCAAAACCGCGGCGATGGCAAAAAAGGCCGCGATTCTTTCGGGAATGATGTACATTGTGATCGGGTTTATTCCGGTCATGCTCGGCATTTTGGGAAGGCTCGCGATGCCGGAAAGTACCGGAGAGTCGATTCTGATCGATCTTGCCCAAAAATACCTTTCGCCGCCACTTATGGCGCTGATGGTGGGCGCGCTTCTTTCTGCCATCATGAGCTCCGCGGACAGCGCGCTTCTTGCGCCGGCAGGTATTATCGGTCACAATATTGTTTCTTATCTCAGCCCCGGAGCCAGTGAGAAATTGAAACTTCAGTGGTGCCACAGAAGCATTCTCATCGTAGGGGTGTTGTCGCTTGTCCTTGCGCTTTATTTTCGAAATATTTACACGCTTTGCACACATGCCTGGGGGATTCTTCTTGTGGGAGTGGCTGCCCCGATGATGGCGGGGGTGTATTGGCATAAGGCCAGCACTGCGGGCGCAGTGGCCGGAACTTTGTCCGGAACGTTTTCTTGGATTTTGTTTTCTGTTTTTTTACCGGAGGGTTACCCGACCCATCTCTTTGGCTTTTTAATTTCTTGTTTAGGCTTGATCATCGTTAGTTTATTCACATCGCGGAAAGGACGTTTCTCATGAAAAAAATTCTTTTCTGGCTCGCGAATGGATTTCCGGTATGGGTCCTCGCGGCTTCTCTGATCGCCTTATGGCAGCCTTGGATTTTTACGTGGTTTGCCGGTCGCCTGATCACGATTGGGTTGGGGATCATCATGCTTGGGATGGGGCTGACACTCACGCTTGAGGATTTTAAGCGAGTTGTGAAATTCCCAGCGTGGGTAGGGATCGGAATGCTTCTCCAGTATACCGTGATGCCGCTTTTGGGATGGGGCATGAGTTATCTTTTTCATCTCCCGACTGTTTTTGCAGTCGGGTTGATTCTTGTTTCGTGTTGCCCCGGTGGCACGGCGTCGAATGTGGTCAATTACCTGGCCCAATCAGACGTGCCGCTTTCTGTGACGATGACGGCCATTTCCACGATCCTCGGTGTTGTGATAACGCCGCTTCTCACCGCACTGCTTGCCGGCAGCCGCATTGAAGTGAATGCCTGGGGTCTTCTTGCTGATTGTTTTTGTGTTGTTATATTTCCTGTAGCGTTAGGGATAGGGTTAAACCGATATGCTCCAAGATTCACGCAGAAAATCGTACCGGCAGCCCCGTTTGCTGCCGTTGTATTCATTACTTTGATTGTGGCATCCATCATCGGCGCCGGCCGCGATATGATCCTTCGGAGCGGTCCGTCACTGCTTGGAGCAGTTTTTAGTCTTCATGCCGGAGGTTTTTTTCTGGGATATCTTTTCAGCAAGTGGATGACCCATCATGAGATTGTTTCACGAACCATCTCTGTGGAAGTAGGCATGCAGAATTCCGGACTTGGTGCCGTTCTGGCGCGTAATAATTTCACAGATCCCGCGACCGCAATTCCTTCTGCGATATCAAGCCTGACACATTGTCTTATCGGGAGTTTTCTTGCAGCCCTTTGGCGGTTCAAAAACATGCGGCAAGAAAGACATTGAGATGAAAAATTCCTTTCGTTTTTTGAAGAATCACGCTCAGCTTAGATGATCGACCAAATCATTCCAGCTAAAAGAACTTACGGGAACATCCTGGGTAGAAAGTTCAAGCACGAGCAATTTATTATCCGTTTGATAGGGATCTCCCGTAAGGTTTTTACGGGGGTGGGTAGATTGTTCCAATGCCTGATTTTTGATGAAGCCGAATTTTGTTACCTTGAATACTTGCATCAGATCTGCTAGCAGATAATCCCGCGCATCATCGAGGTTCGGATCAATTTTGTGGGTTGTCAGATACCAAGTCTTGGTGGTGAGCCTTACTCCGATATCGCGGCTGATGGTGCCGATCCAAACGGGTTTTCCATTGCAACGGATGGGAGTATACCAGAGACGCAGGTGAAGCCGTTGATTGATGGTGTTTCTGGCTTTTTGAAGTGCGATGTCCTGTGGGTGTCCTTTGTAATAAAGAGGACTCACCGGTGAGTAGCGGTCACTTTCTCCTGTAAAAAAGGCCTTGGCCATGGCAAATCCTGAACCGGCCGTAAGCGCCTTGGTTTCATCCCAACCGGCTGAGGTGAAAATCGTTATGACGTCTTCAAGTTCCCCAAGCACCACAAGATTAAAGGGATCTCCGTTCTTCGTACCTTTTTTATTCGTGGTACAGCAAGGGATTTTTTTTAAAAGTTCAGGGATCTGTGCCGTCGAACACTCCGTGACTGTTTCTTCCGGGTAACGATCCTCGTAATCCTTTGTCGTGTAGTCAGGTTTGATCCCCGGAACGGTGACTACAAAATCCATTGTTTTGGGGCCTTCGTTGCCAAGGAGTTCTACTTTTACGTGTTTGGTCCCTTCGTCCACGGAAGTGAAGACGAATCCGGATTCCTTGGACTTTGGCATGATAATATTGCTGGGTAGGGCAACTTTATTAAAAAAAGTGTCCATTTTTTTATTGTTATAATTAGCCGCAATAAGGTTCACTGGAATGATCGCCAGTGCCGGGAAGAAAATAATTGCGATCAATCCTGCCTCTAAGAGTTGGCGGCTTTTTTTGAAATGAGCCATATAGGAGGCTTCTTCGGTTGAATAATAATTTGGGTCCATGTTGTGCGGTATGAAAACATAGGGGGTTATTCCTTGATTTTCGATCTCAAGCCAGACAGGCTGGATTCCTTTTTTGGCAAGATTGACCCCGAAGGTTTTTTTGCTTTCTTTGTCGCTTAAGACCGTGATGGTTGCGCGGAGGTTATCTTTTTCCTGGGTTTGGGCTCGCTGCATGAAGGAACTGCGGTCGGTGATGTTCGGCCGATAGGAGATGCAACCTGAAAAAGACATCGCCAAAATAAGAAAAGGGACGACTGCTTCTTTTATCCTTTTGATCCGATTTATTCCGGGCATGTTTTTAACCGTTTTTTCGAAAGTACCTTTTAGTGGAGTTCAGTAGTATTGTGTTTTATAATACAAACGTATTAAGAACAACGTCTAATATCTTATCTTCTTTATCAAAATACAAAAAGGGAGATTTTTTCATGAAAAAGATCACTCTGTTTGCTATATCCTTATTTCTTATCGGTTGCACTACCGTGCCTATTACGGGGCGCAAACAGCTTTCCTTTATCCCTCAGGGGGAATTGCTCACTCTTAGTGATCAAAATTACAAACAGGTGCTGAGCCAGTCCAAAATTTCATCGGATGCCAATTGGAGCGCCAAGGTGACAAGTGTCGGGCAAAAGATCGCGGTATCGGCTGAAACGTTCATGCGTGAAAACGGCATGGAAAAAGAGCTCCAGAATTATCAGTGGGAATTCAGGTTGATCGATGACCCGAAGACTGTGAATGCTTTTTGCATGCCGGGCGGGAAGATCGTGGTCTATACGGGAATTTTGCCGGTCGCAAAGGATGAAATTGGTCTCGCAACGGTGATGAGCCACGAGGTTGCGCATGCCATTGCCAATCACGGCGGCGAGCGTATAAGCCAGCAATTACTTGTTCAATTGGGAGGGATGTCGCTGGAACAGGCCATGAAATCTAAGCCTGCCGCAACTCAAAAGATCTTGATGCAAGCCTATGGCGCCGGAACGCAAGTCGGTGTTCTTTTGCCTTACAGCCGTTCGCATGAATCTGAAGCCGATCATATTGGTCTTATCCTGATGGCTCGTGCCGGATATGATCCCGCGAAAGCGGTCGCGTTTTGGGAAAGAATGAATGCTTTGGGCGGGATGAAATCGCCTGAGTTTCTTTCTACCCATCCAGCGACCTCGCGCCGGATCGCGGATATCAACAAAGAAGTTCCCGAAGCAGAAAAGTATTATAAAAACTAGCACGAAATAAAATATGCGGCATGAAGCAAAAACTTTTTTTGCCGCATAGCGTATGATTTGCGCGTCATGCATTTTAAATTGAGGGAGGCAGTATGAGCGGTATTTACGGAATTATTTCTAAAAAAGATTGTATGGATTCCCTGTTTTACGGAACGGATTATCATTCCCATCTTGGAACGGAATTCGGAGGGATTGCTGTGATGGACGGGGATCAGTTCAGCCGGCAGATCCATGGCATTGCGCAGAGCCAGTTCAAGTCTAAGTTTTTTGAGGATCTGCCAAACCTGAAGGGGAATAAGGGCATCGGTGTGATCAGTGACTGCCATGAGCAACCGATCTATTTTAATTCCAAATTCGGGCCGTTTTGCATTGTTACGGTTGGACTCATTGAAAATTCCGAAGAGCTGGTTGAAGAACTTCTTCACCGTGGGCACTCATTTGCTGAGATGAGCAGCAAGGGGCCCGTCAATACGACCGAACTTATTGCCAAGCTCATTACGCTTGGAGACAACCTCGTTGATGGGATCGATCATATGTTTGACATGATCGAAGGCTCTTGTTCGCTTCTAATCCTCAACCGGGACGGGATCTATGCCGCCCGTGACCGGTTTGGTTATACACCGCTTGTCATTGGAAAACGTGCGGATGCTTATGCGGTGGCTTCCGAAACTTCGGCTTTTCCGAACGATGATTTCAAAATTCTGAAATATCTTGCTCCCGGAGAGATCCTGCTGCTCAATGAAAACGGTCTTTCGACTCAGAGAGAAGGAAATGCTGAGATGCAGATCTGTACCTTCCTTTGGATCTATACCGGGTTTCCAGCTTCGGACTATGAAGGTGTCAACACGGAAGCTTCAAGAGAACGCTGCGGCAGAGCTCTTGCAAGGAAGGATAAGGATATTCAGGTGGATCTGGTTGCAGGCGTCCCGGATTCCGGGACCAGTCATGCGATTGGGTATGCCATGGAAAGCGGAAAGCCGTTACGACGTCCGCTGGTAAAATATACACCAGGTTATGGGCGCAGCTATACGCCACCTACACAAAGAATTCGTGATCTTGTTGCAAAGATGAAATTGATCCCGATCCGCGAAATCATTGCCGGGAACAGGATTGCGATTTGCGATGATTCTATTGTTCGTGGGACACAACTCAAGAACTTCACGATTAATAAACTTTGGGAAGCCGGCGCCAAAGAAATTCATGTTCGGCCCGCTTGTCCGCCATTGATGTTTCCGTGCAAATTCTGTCTTTCCACGCGCAGTACCCATGAATTGGCCGCACGCAAGGCGATCCGCAGCATTGAGGGCCAGGACGTGGAGGATGTTTCAGAATATGTGGATCCTGATTCTCCCAAGTATAGGAAAATGGTTGATTGGATTGCAAAAGATCTTGGAGTCACAACACTCCGGTACCAGACTGTGGACGACATGGTCGAGGCGATCGGTTTACCGAAAGAAAAATTATGCCTTTATTGCTGGACGGGGGAATGTCCGGTTTCCAAGAAGAAAGAATTTCATAAATCTTGCAATGCGTCTGGGAGATCATAAATTCTGAGTAACGAAAGGAAAAACGTATGGAGCGTAAGATCGCGTCAAGTTTCTTGTTGATTATTTTCATGCTTATGATCCTGTTCGGACCGGTTCAGGCGGCAGAAGATGCGGTTTCTCCGGGGACTCAAGCTTCTTCCCAAGCTTTAAACGAACAAGTTTCTTCTCAGAGTTTAGGCGCACAAGCCGGGGAAACCGCCAAAGAATTAAAAGATAAAGCTGAAGTGGCTAGTGTCAAAGTTGCTGAGGCATCCAAAAAAGTTGAAGCGGAAGCCCAGGATCTCTTTAAGGATCTTCAAAAACAATGGGATGAATTTGCCAAGCGGTTCCAGGCATCGCTCCAACAGCTATCCGTTCAAATGAAACAGCAGGAAGAAGATTTCAAAAAATCCTTCAATAAACCGCCCAAGTCTTAGTTTCTTTTATAAACGTCGTGGGTGGTGCTGATGTTGCGATGTTTTCTCTATAAAAAATCATCAAGTAATGATCTGAACCTTTTGTTACGGTTGCAGCGAAAAAGACATCTTCAAAAGACTTCCTAGCGGTTTTTAAATCAGGGTAAAATGCCTTTTACCGGTTATTTTGGATCTTGTGTCGGTGCATGAAAAATCTGGACCAAGGGAAAGGGGCGTAAAAAAATCCCATTTTGAAGGGCATCTTTCCAAGGAGATGCCGCCAATATTTTTGGTTCCAGGGAAGCTCTTTTCTAAAAGAGCCGATTATTTTTAGAAGAGATTTTGGTCATAGGCATACCAGCTTAGTAGGGCGGCTTATGAACGCGGCTATGACTTTTCTCACCAAGAAGAGTGTTCAGGTTGTGGTTGCCATTTTTTTCCTTATCAAAGTGATTTAAAGACTGACAGGGGGCATGATTCGTTGATGAAGAAAGTAATTGTCCTCTCCTTTTTTGTTCTTGGCTTTACATCGCTCATTTCGCAGGTAGTTATCATTCGGGAAATTGCGATGAGCTTCTATGGAAACGAATTTTTTATCGGCTGGGTCCTTTTTGTCTGGCTTTTTTGGACAGGATTTGGCAGTTATCTCGAAAACAGGTTTTCAAAGACTCCAGAAACAGCCTTCCGATGGTGGGGATTCTGCCACATTGCGGTCGCCCTGCTTTTCCCGTTTATGCTCGCACTGATTCGCTCAGGAAAGTTGCTTCTCGGAACACCGGCGGGTGCGGTTCCGGATCTTTTTTCCTCGCTTGCTTTCTCCTGCCTTGCTCTCGGACCTTTCTGCTTAATTTTGGGTTTTCAGTTTGCGGTAACTGCACGATGTTGGGTGCTTCAGGATCCCGAAACGCGAACTTCGTCCGTTCTAGGCCGGTCTTATCTGTATGAAACGTTTGGTTTTATTGCAGGGGGCACTCTGTTCAGCTATGCGTTTGTTTTTGCCAATGAGTTTAAAGTGGCATTCCTTCTCATGCTCATGAATTTTACAAGTGCCGGCATTCTTTTTTATTTAACGAAAAATCAAAAACGGAAAATCTTTTTGGGACTCTGTTTGATTTTTACTTGGGCATCTGTGGGTATATTTTTTGCCGCCGAATTTTTACAGCGACAAACGGCCCGATGGCATTTTCCGACGGAACAATTTGTAGAGATGCGCAATACCGTGCATGGCAATCTCGCGGTGACGCGGGTCGGTCACCAATATAATTTTTACCAAAACGGTCTTCTTTTAGGCGCAGGGGATGAAAGGCTTGCGAGTGAAAATCTTGTTCATTTTCCGATGCTGATCCATGAGAAACCTAAAAAAGTCCTCCTGATTGGGACAGGATTCAACGGTGTTTTGAGGGAAATCTTAAAATATCAACCCGACAGGGTTCAGGATGTCGAACTCGATCCTGCACAAGTGGAAATGGCAAAAAAATATATTTCTTTGGAATTACGGCGTGTCTTGGATGATAAGCGTGTGGCAATCTGGACAGGGGATATTCGAGATTTCTTCAGGAAATCTTCAAATGCTTTTGATGTGGTGATCGTTAATGAACCCAACCCTTCAACGGTCCTCATCAATCGCCAATACACTACGGAATTCTTTCAGTGGATCAAGGAGCATCTTTCGCCAGGCGGGATTGTCGCAGTCCGTTTAAAATTCGCTCCTGATTATATAACCTCCGAGCTTGAAAACCTGGCGGCATCAGTCTACAAGACGTTGAAGCGTTCATTCTCAAACGTTCTTCTCTTGCCTGAAGACACGCTTTATGTCATGGCTTCCATGGTTCCGCTTATGCAGGATCCCACGGTTCTGGTAAACCGCCTTGAAAGCCGCGGGATTCGAAATGATTTTGTGACGTCGGCTTATATTCGATACCGCTTGGGGAATGACCGTGTTGCTAAGGTGCGGGATCTTTTGGAGAAAAACAGCGTTGCAAAGATCAACGAGGATTCCACGCCGCGGGGTTATTTTTACGAATTTCTTTACTGGGTCAGTTCTTTTCATTTAACACTTGCGAGATTTTTTTTCTTCATCTTGAAAGTACCTTTTGCTGTTGTTCTTGGTGTTCTGTTGTCGGGGATGTTAGGGGCAGGATTTTTTCTTAGAGCACGTCTGCCGGCAAGTACGGCAATGGCTTCGGGCGGGTTCTCGCTGATGGCAACCGAGATCATTTTAATTTACGGTTTTCAGGTTTTTTTCGGCAATCTTTATTATCGGATCGCGTGGATCATCACGGCTTTCATGGCGGGTATGGGATTCGGGGTATGGATTGGGAATTGCAAACTTCTCAGAGACCCAAGCCGGATGTTAAGCCGCCTGCATGTTTTGACGGCAGGTTATTTTCTGCTTCTTACGGTAGGATGGTGGTTTTTATCGCAGCATTCTGCCGCAGGACCGTTATTGGGAGAAGGTGCTTTTCTCTTGATGGCAGGGCTTATAGGCGGTCTTGTCGGCCTTGAATTTTCATGGGTGACCCAATATTTTGTCGATCATGCCGGCGCAAAAGACATGAGAACGGGAAAAGTCTATGCTGCGGATCTTTTCGGATCTTGCCTTGGGGCGTTCCTTACGGCAAGTTTTTTCATTCCTGTGTGGGGTGTTTACAGGACACTGATATTTCTTGCTTTTTTGAACGGCGGAATCAGTCTACTTCTTCTCTTCGGAAAAAACCTCGGCCGTAAAAACCTGTAACTTTACGGACGGATCTTTCCAGCAGTTTCTTGGCAATCCAGCCTTTTGCGAGCAAAGTTCGCTTAAAAATTCTTCCTTGCTCCAGCCTGTTTCCGTGGCCACTTGCGGCAAAAAAACGCCGTGGTGAAAACCCTTGGAGACCGTGACGCCATGTTTACCGATGACGATCTCGTCTGCGCTTTCAATATCCCGGAGCGGGCTCAGCACAGAGATCTCATACTCCAGTTTGCCGAGTTCGTCAGGGCTTACCGGTCTGAATCGTGGGTCCTGGGTTGCGGCGGCAATGGCCATTTGTGAGATCACTTCATAAAGCGGTATGTCCGGCTCGAATCGACCGATACAACCGCGTAACTGGCCATATTCGTTCAGGGTTACGAACGCTCCGAGCTTTTGTTGTAAAGTTTGAGATGTCGGTGTTAGCGTCGGTACCTTTTGTGTTCGGACATAACTTTCAACCGTGGACCGTGCCATGGCAAGAAGTTCTTCCCGCTCCGCATTATTTAATAAATTTTCCTCTGACAAAGGTTTGGGTTTGTCGGCCTCGCTTTCTCCGGATTTTGTAAAGGCAAAAGAGGAATAACCCACTACGCGGCTTTTATCTCCCATGAAAGAGTCTCCCGAATTTGCATAGTTGAGAAAATGAACGTTCGAAAATCCAAGGGTTTGAGAGACCAGCAATAAAGTTCGGACGCCGCTCACTCCGCATAAAAATGTTTCCGCGTTCGGGACTCTTTCACCGCCAAGCTTTTTCAGTGTCGCGTCGAGATTTTCGGCCTTCCCTGTCTGGATTGCTTGAATAGTTTGGTGATCAGCAGTCGAGGCTGCATCGTAAGGAGGATAATGAGACATATCCGTGCTGGCCACGATAAGCGTCTTGTCATCAATGTTCTTTTTTAACGCATCTGCCAGCAGCGTCGTAAGTGCCGAATCGTCATTGCCAAAAACGAGCGGCACAATTTTAAAGTTTTTTAACACACGCTGCAAAAAAGGAAGCTGGACTTCCAGGGTATGCTCGCGCATGTGAGCGCTGGGCCGTTCAATAATGACTTTGGGGCTTGCGGCCATGATCTTTTCTGCGAAAGCTTTGTCGATTTCGACGAGACCTAACGGTGTTTCAAAAGAACCTTCTTTGTAGATAGAAATCCCGCTAAACCAATCGGTGTGGCTGTTGGAAAGGATAATGACGGTTTTGATATCCTGGCCTTTCAATGCTTTATAAGCGTAGGCTGCGACCGGGCCTGAGTAGATATAACCCGCATGCGGAACGATAATGCCTCGGATGTTTCCTTTGATCACAGGGGGGGTGGTCTGGCGTAGCATGGTATCCACGAAATTTTCAAGCTCCGGTTTTGAACCGGGATAAAATCCCCCGGCGACGGCAGCTTTTCTGATCGGTAAAGACGAGTCTGCGGCACTGCTAAGGGAACTATCCAGGGTTAGTAAAAGAAAAACTGACAACAAGGTAAGGATCGAAAATAATATTTTATTTCCAAATACCAGGAATTTTTTCTCCATCGGGGCATGCTCCATTTTTAAGATTATTAACAACGACAAAATGTCCTTGCCGGATGATAATTTTTTCTTTAGATTTCGTGCAGTAAGTTGCCTCGGCTTCCATATCTGCAATATTCCCGGTATAAACAAATTTCAAACCTTCCTCCATGGCAATCTTGCGTGCACGGACCATAGTCTCAGACGGCGTGGGTGGCAGGTTCTGTAATTTATACTGTGGAAAAAAACGGCTGAAATGAAGAGGTACGTCGTCGCCGAGGTTTATTTTGATCCAGCGGGCCATGGTTCGGAACTCTTCATCGCTGTCATTTTCGCCGGGGATGATCAGGGTTACGATCTCAAGCCAGACACCGCTTTGCTTGATTATCTTTAAAGTATTTAATACGGCATCCAAATGTCCGCCCGTAAGTTTTTTGTAAAATTTTTCTTGGAATGCTTTCAGGTCTATTTTATAAGCATCGATATAAGGCAGTAATTCTCTAAGCGGTTTCTCCTCAATATAACCGCTTGAGACCATCAATGTCTTCAGCCCTTTGGATTTCGCGAGTTTGGCGATATCCAGTACATATTCGTAAGCAATCGACGGCTCATTGTAGGTGAAGGCGATGGACTCTGCGTCGCTAGCCTTGGCAGCGGACACGACTTGCTCGGGGGTCATAGGCTGGGCTGAAATATCCCCTGGAAATGACTGGGAGATTTCCCAGTTTTGACAAAAGAGACAACGCATATTGCATCCGGTGGTGGCCACAGAAAAAGCCTTGCTGCCCGGGAGTACATGGAAAAACGGTTTTTTTTCAATCGGATCTACATGGGCGGTCGCGATCTTGCCATAGACCATGGAATATAATTTTCCATCGATATTTTTCCGGGCCTTGCAGGCTCCCCAGCCTCCGGGTGCTATTGCGCAACGGTTGGGACAAAGAAAACACTGCACGGATTTGTCGGACAAGGATTCATAATAGCGGGCTATCTGAAGAGATGAAACGATGGGGGATGCATCGGCTCGAAACGAGCGTTCACGTCGACAGATGAATAAAATAAGAGCGCCTAGCATCGCTGCAAAAAACAGGAATGAAGCTGTTTTTTTTAAAAAAGACGCCATCTTTTCAATCCTCTTTTTAAGAACAAATCCATTTCCTTCTTTTTCTCAGTGAATATTATGAAGAATCGAATAAATTCCGTAAATGAAAAAGATCCCTGCGACCACGAAACCGCTGAGTCGGGCCATGAATCGGAATTCTTTGGTCCGCGCCAGAAATCCCACAAAGATGAGCGGCAGGAAGTAAATAGAACTTGAAAGGAAAAAAAGAAAAAAATAGATCATGCCGTACAGGACATAATGTTGGGAGATGACATAGGAAACAGCCAGGAGAAAAGGAGGACAGAGGTTGATTCCCATCAAAAATCCCATGGTAAAAGGACTTTTCCCCTTGAGACGAGCAGAGCCAGCGCAGAGCGGATTTTTTTCACGGACCAAACCAACCAAATAAAGAAACAGGATGAGCGATAACAGGAGAAAAGAAATATCGGTCATGAGTCGCAGCAATCCAGAGTTTAATTTCTCTCCCGAATAACCTGCAAGGATCCCGATGCAAAGATAGCCCGCAAGGCGTCCTCCCAAAAATTGCAAGACAATCAATGTGTTTTTTTTAAAGGGGCGGTCTTCAACGGTGAGAAAGGAGCCCATGAAAGGGAAGCAGTAAGTCAGGCAGAAAGCCCCCACTGAAAGTCCGGCCAGCAAAGGTTGAAAGATCATCTCGCTTGTCATGGCTTCTATAGTAACAGAAAACGTTCCTTTTCTGGAAGAGCTCCTTTAGAGCGATTGTGGGAATATAATGCGGAAAGGAAGCCATTGAATGCAGAAATCATCAACGATTACAATCACAAAAAGTTCTCAATACGGGTCCAAATGCCACCGATAAAGCTAATGAACGAAAGGTGGTTATGAAAAATTTTTATCAGGGACATATTTTGAAAAATCACGCTGAGCTTTTTAAAACAGCCCATCGCTATCTTGTCGGAGGTGTGAATAGCCCGGTTAGATCCTTTAAGCCAATAGGGGGGGATCCGGTTTTTTTGAAACAGGCCAAAGGTTCCAAGATTTACGCCGAAGACGGACGTAAACTGACCGATTATTGTCTTTCCTGGGGGGCGATGATCCTAGGACATGCTTATCGAGAAGTTGTTGAGGCGTTGGAGCATGCGGTGAGACAAGGCACCAGTTATGGAATGCCCACTTGCCTGGAAACCGAATTAGCAAAATTGATTGTTGATGCCATTCCTTCGATGGAACAAGTCCGGCTAACAAATTCCGGAACCGAGGCGGTAATGGGTGCGATCCGTGTCGCCCGGGCTCATACCCAAAGGGACAAGGTCGTCAAATTCGAAGGTTGTTATCACGGCCATGCGGATCATCTTTTGGTCAAAACCGGATCGGGTGCGAACACTTTGGGAATTCCCGATAGCCTTGGAGTTCCTGCTGATTTTTCCAAGCATACCCTGGTTGTTTCTTACAATAATATCGAGCAAGTAAAAGAAACTTTTCAGCAGTATTACAATGAAATCGCGGCGGTTATTGTCGAACCTGTGGCAGGCAGTATGGGAGTCGTGATGCCCGAGCCAAATTTTCTTAAAGGACTTAGAACGCTTTGTGATGAACACGGAGCTTTGCTGATTTTTGACGAAGTGACTACGGGTTTTAGGCTTATGTATGGCGGGGCTCAAAATTATCTCGGTATTCTGCCAGATCTGACCTGTCTTGGGAAGATCATCGGTGGGGGCATGCCGATTGGAGCGTTCGGCGGACCACGTGAGATAATGAAAGTGCTGGCACCTTTGGGTGGCGCTTACCAGGAGGATACCTTGTCCGGGAATCCCATAGTGGTGACAGCAGGCATTGCGACTTTGAAATGTCTGAATCGTCTTCAGCCTTACTCGAAGTTGGCCTCTGCAACTCAAAAATTGTGCAAAGGAATCCAAGACGCGGCAGATTTTGAAGGGTTTAAGATCCGTATCAATGCGGCAGGATCCATGTTTTCCTTTTTCTTTACAGATCAAAAAGTAGTTCATTATCAGTCCGCAGCTTGCCAGGATACGGATTCTTTTCGGGAGTTTTATCAAGAACTTCTGCAGAGAAATATTTATTTCTCGCCGTCACCTTTTGAAGCCAATTTCGTTTCTGTTGCCCATTCCGAAAAGGATCTTGAAAATACCCTTCAAGCTGTTCGGAATATTTTTAAAAAAATGAGAAAACAATAAAGAACTTTTCGATGCGGAGTTTTGTATGACAGATGCCTTTTTGAGTCAATCTCAAGAAGATTCCTCCGACCCTTTTTGCAGCGATCTGCCCTGCAGGCCCAATCCCCGGATGGGTAAAATTCTGGTGACGGGTGCTTCCGGGTATATAGGCGGCAGGTTGGTTCCTGAATTATTGTCACGCGGGTATCAGGTAAGGGCCATGGTCCGGCGTGCCTCGCCGGAATATCAGGCGCGTTGGCCCCTTGCGGAGATCGTTGTTGCGGATGCCTTGGACGAAAAAACAGAGGCTCTTGGAAAAGCGCTTGCCGGGATCCATACAGCCTATTACTTGCTCCATTCTCTTTATTTGGGGCCGGAGCAATTCGAAGCCGCTGATATCAAAGCGGCCGAAAACTTCAGAAAAGTTGCTCAGGAACAGCAAATCCGACGGATAATTTATTTAGGAGGACTCGGTGATATCCAAAGTTCTCTTTCTTCGCATTTGAGAAGTCGCATCGAAGTGGCCGAAGAATTGAAACGCAGTCAAATTTCCGTGACGATCCTTCGGGCCGGTATCATTATCGGTTCGGGAAGCGCTTCCTATGAAATTATTCAGCATCTCGTGCGGCGACTCAGCATAATTTTAGTGCCTTCTTGGGCTAAAAACAGATGCCAGCCGATTGCCATCCGGGATGTGATCAAATATCTCGTGGGGATGTTGGAAGTTCCTGAGACCGAAGGTAAAAATTTCGACATCGGTGGGAAAGATATTTTGACTTATGAAGCCATGCTGAAAAAGTTAAGCGGGATTTTAAATAAAAAAGTTTTTTTCATTCCCTTTCCGGTTTCCGGCACTCGCGGTTTTGCTTATCTCTCAAGCTTGTTCACGCCAGTGCCGGCTTCCATCACGCAATGTTTAATGGACAGTCTGAAAAATGAAGTGGTTTGCCAGGAAGATAATGTTAAACGGTATGTGCCGTTCGAACCCATGTCCTACAAAGAGGCGATTGTGAGAGCTTTGACGCGTGAAGACCAGGACCGGGTCTATACGAGATGGTCGGATGCTTATCCTCCTGCCCATGAACTTGCGCTCAAACTTCATGAACTGAGTATCGGCCCAGCTTTCGGCGTTCGCTATTTTTTGGCCACGAAAAAGAATTCCCAATCGATTTTTAAATCCATCTGTAATGTCGGCGGCAAGGAGGGATGGTTCAACCATAATTGGTTATGGCGCACGCGCGGGATGATCGACCGTATCTTAGGCGGTGTGGGGTCGTCCCGGGGCCGGCGGAGCTATACCAAGCTAATCATTAACGACGTGATTGATTTTTGGCGCATCGAAGATCTTCAGGACGGGGAGCGGCTTCTCCTGCGATCCGAAATGAAATTACCCGGTAAGGCGTGGCTTGAATTCACGATTGAAGATAAGGGTGATGAAAGAAAATTAGCGTTGACCGCTTTCTATGATACCCAGAGTCTTTGGGGAAAAATTTACTGGTATGCCTGCCTTCCTTTTCACCATATCATCTTTAAGAATCTTCTTTTTGATATCGAGAAAAGAAGCTGAGGCGTGATAATGCAAAGAAACTGTTTAGATTCTTGCGTGCCGTATAAACTCCACTTGTCTGCCAGCTTTTTGTATAATGCCCCAATGAGGCGCGTATGATTTTTAAAAGGCAAATAAAAAAAGAGCGACGATGAATACGGATTTATTGTTGATCAAGCCTGATTTCCATGATATCGCGATCATGCCACCGATCGGGCTTGGATACTTATCCTCAATTCTTCGAAAAAAAGGTGTTTCCGTTGCCATTCATGATAATACCCTTCTTGGTTTTGATGACAAACGATTGGAAGCCCTGATTCGGGAACTTCGGCCCAGGATCATTGGTCTTTATGCTGCAACGCCGATGATCAAACGAGCTGAAGCGATTGTCCAACTCGCCAAACGTATTGATCCCGAGATCCTGGTGGTGCTTGGCGGGCCGCATCCCACCTGTACTGTCGAAGAAACACTTGTCTATGCCGATGCTGTTGTGATGGGAGAAGGGGAAGAGACATTTCCCCCCATGGTGGAAAGATTTTTGGGAGGTTCGCGCGATTTTTCGGGTATTGCTGGTTGTGCTTTCAAGGAGATGGGCGGGCAGGTGAAAATTAATCCCGCGAGGGATATCATCCGAGATCTGGACTTGCTTCCGTTTCCGGATTTTGAACATATGCCGATCTCAACCTATTTGAGTCAGGGAAATACTTTCGGTATCACTCAGAGGACAGCCCGGAGCTTGCCCATCATGGCTTCCAGGGGTTGTCCGTCCAACTGTACTTTCTGCCAGCGGTTTTTAGGAAAAAAATTCCGTATCCGTAGCGCTCAAAATGTGGTGGAGGAACTGACGCATTGGAAGGATAAGTACCAAGTGGATGAATTTAACTTTCTTGATGATAATTTCACACTTGTCAAAAAAAACGTTCTGGATGTTTGCGATCAGATCCACCGTAAAGGACTCCATATCAAGTTCCGTTTTCCGAACGGTGTCCGGGAAGATTATCTGGATGAGGAGATCTTGGAGGCCCTTAAATCCGTGGGATGTTATCACCTTGATTTCGGGATCGAAAGCGGCAGCCAGAAGGTTTTGGACCTCATGAAAAAGGGAAAAAAACTGGAGGATATCGTCGCGAAAGTTCATCTTTGCAAAAAGGCAGGCTTCAAAGTGTCCTCCTCATTCCTTTTCGGAACTCCGGGAGAAACCCTGGAGGATATGAAACAAACGATCCGTTTCGCGATATCCTTACCGTTAGACAGCGCTTGTTTCAGCCTCGTGATGCCGTTTCCTGGGACCGAAGTGCGTAAGGAAGCGGAAGCGAAAGGTTACTTGGCGCATAGTGATTATGAGGATTACACGATGAGTCTTGAAAATATGAGACCCCCGTTGCAGACGCCCGATTGGAGCGGAAAGGATATTCTCTTTATGATTCGAAAGGCGAACCGGGATTTCTTTCTTCGCCCAAAACAGATCATGACGCTTTTACCAAGCATGCTCAATCCCGTGAATATAAAGCGATATGCCGTATCTTTTTTAAAAACGTTAAAATAATTTAGAATCCTAAAAACAATGTTTTTTAGAAAACCGAGGTTCGCGAAAATGTCGACGGAACGTATGCCTATTGTTTCGGTTGTGATGCCTTGCTATAACGCGGCAAGATTTTTGAGAGAAGCCGTTGAAAGTATTTTGTCGCAAAGCTTTAGCGATTTAGAACTCATAGTTGTGAATGATGCTTCCACGGATGCCACCAAGGAAATTTTGATGGAATATCAGGCGAAAGATGGGCGCGTGGTATATGCGGAGCACGTGGCGAACCGCGGCGTGAGTGAGTCGCTGAATACAGGCCTGCGCCTTGTCCGCGGGGAATTCGTCGCCCGTATGGATGCGGATGATATTGCGGAACCGGAGCGTCTGGCGAAACAAGTCGCTTTACTTCGCAGAGATCCGGAAATTGTTGTGTGCGGTACTTTTCTTACCCTGATCGATGAAAACGGGAAAAAGATCGGAAAACGTGATTATGATGTGGATAGTGAGGTCATTAAAAAAAGATTTATGCGCCGGAGCCCTGTAGCCCATCCATCGGTTGTGATACGAAAGCAAATTCTGAATGCCCACCATTTAGAATACAGGCGCAAATATTTTTCCGCAGAAGATTATGACCTTTGGCTACGGCTTATGCCTTATGGGAAGTTTGCGAATGTCGGAGAACCGCTTCTTCGGTACCGGCTTTCCAGCGATGCTCTCACGGTTCGTCGTTGCAAGACGGCGCTTTGGAGCACCATTCGCTTGAAATGGAGGTATTTGCGCTATGCGGATCTTGCGTCCTATGGTAATTTGATGTTGGAAATGATCTTGATGCTATTGCCGAAAAATGGAATCCTTTTTTTATACCGAAAATTCCATGGAGTCCAGTAAATGAAAATCTGTTTCCTTGTCCCGCCGCCCCTAGATGGAAAACCAGCCGCGGAGCGTATTTTTGGCTGCAACTACGGGGTTTACAACCAGCCTAATATTTTTATGCTTTATGTGGCGACAGTCCTTCAAAAAGCCGGGCATGAAGTGCTGATCAAGGATTGTGTGATTGAGCATGCTTCTGTGAGTGCTTTTCAAAAATTCATCACTGAGAACTCTTCTGATATTTATTTTTTGGGAACGGTATTTCTTTCCAAAACGACTGATTTAAAAGCCCGAGAAATGATCCGTCTCTTACAGCCGCATGCCAGATTTTGTTACTATTCCACAGAGCCGACAGCTCATCCGGAAGATTTTGCTGCGGAAGATACCGTGATCATCCGTGGAGAACCGGAAATGACCTCGCAAGAGGTTGTTGCCGCATTGGAAAAGAAAACGCTGCTGCAAGATATCCGCGGGATCGTATTTTCTTCCGGAGGGAAGTTGGTAGATACGGGATATCGTGAACCTCTCGAAAATTTGGACGTATTACCTTTTCCTGACCGCTCCCTTTTGCTAAAAAGAAATTACAATAATCCCAAATTATCGGTTTATCCTTTTACCACGATCCTTACTTCCCGGGGATGTCCGTATCGCTGCTATTACTGTGTCCCGAATTCGCTTTCTTTTTCCAGAGAGATCGATCTTAAAAAAAAGACTGGGGCTTTCCTGAAGCCTCGCTTTCGTTCCCGTTCGGTGGACAATGTGGTTCAGGAGGTCAGGATGTTGGCCCGCCAGGGTTATCGTTCTTTTTCCATTCTGGATGATCTGTTTGCTTTTGATAACCAGTGGACGATCGATTTTTGCCAGAAGATTCAAGATCTCAGGATGGAATGGTCCTGTCTTTCTCGTGCGGATCACATGACGGATCCCGCCATGGTTCAGGCGATGGGAAAGGCGGGTTGTAAATTTGTGGCAATGGGGATCGAATCCTTCCACCAGGATATTTTGAAATTTGTCAGAAAGGATCTGGATCTCGGAACCGTACCAGTAGCGGTTCAAAATATGAAAAAAGCGGGTATTGAAGTTGTGATCAATGTGCTTTTTGCTTCCTGTGATTTAGAAACCGAAAAGACAATCCTTGAGACTTACCGCACTCTGAAACAATTGGATCCGGATTATGTGCTTTTTTCCGCATGTACGCCGTTTCCCTATACGGAATTTAATCAAATCGCCAGGGAAAAAGGGTGGATGGTTGAGCCTGAATACCGGCCTGTAGATCCGATGAAATCAGCCTTCATATCTTACTCGCATCTTTCCAAGGAGAGAATCGAAAAGCTATTGCGACGGGTTTATATCGGCTTTTATTTCCGTCCAAGCTATCTCTGGAAGAAGCTTTGCAAGGTCAAAAGTCCGTTGGATTTTATCAATAAAATCAAAGCAGCTTTGAACATATTTCGCTAATGCGGTAAACCTTTTCATGAAGCACGCTTCTTCGACCCAGGCAACCCGCTCTCAAGATTACACAGACTATCTTGCAAAGGATTCACAAATATGGTGGAAACGTCTGTTTCATGTTCAGGCACCTTATGCCTGGAATTTACGACGGCTTAAACCAGGTTTTACTTTAGAAATAGGCTGTGGGATTGGCCGCCAGTTGCTTTATCTTTACGGGAATGGAGTCGGTATTGACCACAACGCAGCGTCAGTTCAGGGCGCAAGAAAACAGGGGCTTCAAGCTTTTACTCCGGAACAATTTCAAGCTTCTTCTTTTAACAAACCTTGCAGTTTCGATTCTTTGCTCTTAGCTCATGTTGCAGAACATATGACAAAAGGCCAAGTGATCGATCTTTTGAGCCGGTACGTCGGCCTTTTAAGGTCTCACGGAAAATTAATCCTGATCACACCTCAGGAATTGGGTTTTCAGAAGGATCCCTCGCATGTGGAATTCATGGATTTGTTGAAAATGCGGGAAATAGCGGAAACGCTTGGGTTTCAAATTGTTAAGCAATATTCTTTCCCATTTCCCAGAGTTTGCGGAAAGTTTTTTAGACATAATGAATTTGTCTCAGTCGGGATAAAAAAGTAGACAATATTCATTTTAAATCTTGTTGGAAATCGCGACGGTCAAATCACCCGACAAATTCTTTAAAGAGAGTTTTTTGAATGGGTTTCTTCGGTGGCAAGTGAGTTTAAGATCTCAATGGCTTCGCGATGTTCTTTTTCGTGACGATGCGACTCAAAGCGGCTCACAAGACTGTAAAAGCACGGCACAACAAACAGGGTTAACAATGTTGAAACAGCCGTACCCCAGATGATCACGGTCGCCATCGGTGCGCGTTGTTCAGCGCCTGGCCCCAGATTCATGACTGCCGGCAGGGCGCTCGCGATGACCGCAAATGTTGTCATTAGAATCGGACGAAGGCGCAGCGGGCAAGCTTCAAGCAAAGCTTCGTTGACACCGAGACCTTCCTCACGTCTTTGATTGGTAAAATCTACGAGGAGAATCGAATTTTTCTTTACGATTCCCATGAGTAACAAAAGACCGATGAAACTTAACATGTTGAGCGAATGGTTCATTAAAAAGAGTCCCAAAAATGCACCGGAAGCGGAGAAGGGGAGTGCTAAAAGAATTGTCAAGGGATGGAGAAAGGAATTGAACTGCGCTGCCAGGATCATATAGGCAATAAAGATCCCGAGGATCAACGCGAAAGAAAGCTGTTGGAAGGATTCTCGGAACCGTTCAGCACTTCCGGACATCACCAAATGGTACTCTTTGGGGAATTCCTTTCGGGCAATTTTTTCAGCAAGTTCCAAGGCTGTTGCTTGTGATTTTCCACGAGCCACATTTCCGAACACATGCACAGCCCTCTCGCGGTTTTCGCGTGAGATCAGCATCGGTTCCGGAGTTTCAACCGTGTGTGTCACTTCCGAAAGGCGGACCATTTCACCCCGCTGATTGCGCACCCAAAGCAGATTGATATTTTCAAGCTTACGCCGGTTTTCATCCGTAAGACTAATCCGAACATCATAACGGCGATCGCCTTCCGTATACTTTGCGACTTTGACACCACCCATGGCGACCTGGATGGTTGTTGCGATTGATTCTGTGGTAACCCCGCGTTCCGATGCCTTGACGCGGTCCGGGATGACATGCACTTCAGGAATGTCGATGAGATAATCCGTGTCCATGTCCATGACCAATCCCGATTCTTGGAGACGCGATATGAGAAGGTTTGCCAGTTCACCCAGTTTTTTCCAATCAGGTCCCTTAATGGAAATGTCGATGGGGTAGTCTCTCGCCCCGGCAGCCGAGGCCGTTGAGAGGTCCTGGAGTGTCGCGCGCATGACCCCCGGGATTAGATTAAACTCCTTGCGGCATATATCCATGAGATCTTTTTGTGACAGGCGGCGTCCTAGGATTTTATCCTTGGGACGGTCGTGAGGTTTTTTCAGGGTAACAAGCAAGATGCCGGCATTGACGTCACTTCCCGTGCCAGTTCCACCGGCGACCGCAAAATAGATTTCAACCTCGGGTCGTTTTGAAAGAAAGTCTTCTGCTTTTTTCAAGACCTCATCGGTTGCGGCCAAAGATGAGCCTGGTGGGGTTTGGATACGGACAAGAAAACGGCTGATGTCATGCACGGGGATGAACTCCTTGCGGATCAGGGGCATAAAAAAAAGCGAGGCTACAAAAAAAACGAGGGCGAAAGCCACCACTTTCCCGCGATGACGTAATGCTGCTGTGAGCGCGCTCGAATATAAAGAACGCAAATGATTCATAATGTTATCTGCGACGCGTCCGACTCGTGTATCATGTCCAACTTTTAAGAATTGACTGCAACGAGAGGGTGTCAAGGTGACGGCTTCCAAGAGCGAAAAGGCAACGGCTGCGGAAACTGTGATGCCAAATTGAAAGAAAAATTTACCGATGAGGCCTTGCATGAATGCCGTTGGCAGGAAAATGGCGATGACTGCAAGCGAAATGACTGCGACGGCAAATATGATTTCCCTGGAGCCTACGATAGCTGCAAGGACGCGGGTTTTTCCCATTTCATAATGGCGCGCAATGTTTTCAAGCACCACAATCGCGTCGTCCACCACAATTCCAACCACCATCGAAAGTCCTAAGAGCGTTACATTATTGAGCGTAAATCCCATGAAATACATGACAATAAACGCGCCGCCCAAGGCCGTGGGAATTGCCAAAACGACGTTAATCGTTGAACTAATGGAACCTAGAAAAAACCAGCAAACGATACCCGTGAAAAGTATTGCCAAAATGATCGTCAATTCCAGTTCATGGACCGTTTCTTTGGTCTGTTCCGTACTGTCAAAATTGATCGTCAATCGGAGGTCTTTGGGTAATTCGGCCGAGAGTTCTTTGACGCGTTTTTTGACGGCATTAGCTACTTCGACGGCATTGGTTCCGCGCTGTTTGCGGATGCCCAGCCCTACCGAAGTTTTTCCTAAGACGCGAGCCTTTCGTCGGACATCTTCAAGACCGTCTTCTACAATTGACACATCGCTTAAACGGAAGGTTTTCCAAAGATAGCCTTCCCTGACGCGGCTGGGGATTACCAATCTGCTCAGCTCCTCGACATTTTTAGTCTCTCCTAATACCCGGATATTCCGTTCTGTTTTTTCGGTGGTCAGACGGCCGGCAGGGAGTTCCGTATGCTGTGCTTGAATGGTGGCCATCACGTCTTCTGCGGTGAGGGACAGCGCTTCGAGCTTATGGGCGTCCAGCCAGACACGCATGCTTGGTTCGGCAAACCCTCCAAGAGTGATTTCTCCCACATTGGGAACTGTTGCGAATTGATCTTTAATATGATCCTTGATATATTCGACCAATTCGCGAAGGGAGCGATCTCCCGAAAGTCCCACCCAAATGATGGGCTGGTCATCGGGGTTGACTTTGGTAATGATCGGAGCATCCATATCCTCTGGCAGATTACGTTGTGCTTGCGCGATCTTCGTTTGAATTTCTTGGACGGCCACATCGATATCCTTGGACAGCTCAAATTCCGCAGTGATATTGGCACTGCCAAACCGGGAACTAGAAGTGATCTTTTTAATTCCTTCAATGGACATCAGCGATTCCTCGATAATGTCCACTACTTCGGTTTCCATGACCTCAGGAGCGGCACCCTCCCAGGTCACACTAATATTGGCGTAAGGGAAGTCAATGTCCGGCATCTGAGAAACGCCCATACGCATAAAGCTGATGCCGCCGAAGATCAAGAGCGCCGACATGATCATCCAGGCGAAAACCGGTTTTTTTATTGAAACATCCGAAAGACTCATGATACTTCTCCAATTGCAACTTTGAGCCGTGCTTCATCCTGTTTCATTTGATAGAAAGCCTGATTGGCATTCTGTTGTGCCTGGCTCAGTGACTGTAAGGCTGTAAGGACGTCTAGGTTGCTGACAAGGCTTCGCCGGTATTCATCACTTTGCAATTTATAATTTTCTTCTGCGGATGCCACAGCTTCCTTGAACGCCAGATATTGTTCCTTAGAGTAGCGCCAGCCCTCATAGCTTTGTTTAACCTGCAGATCCGCCTGGCGTTTTGCGATGGATAGTAAATGTTTTTTTTGCTTGAGGATGCTGATCGATTCCTTGACCAGACCGACCGTGGCTCCGCCTGAAAAAAGAGGAACATCAAATTTAAAAAGCGTGTCCCAGTCGACGCTGGCATTAAAACCTTCGCGACGCATATATTGATTATGGGCAAGCGAGATAGTCGGCCAGAACCCGCTTTGGGCCACCAGGATTCCGCGCCAGGCCGTTTTTACAGCTTGTTCTGCGGCCTGAACATCGGAACGGCTGTAAGCTATTTTGAGGTAATCCGTCATCGCTCGATGAGAAGGGGCCTGATCGTCATCATCCTGAAGTTTTTTGTCGACAATACTCATGCCGATCAGGAATTCCAGCAGATATTGATAGTTTGCCAGTGTGCCTTTTGCCCCTGCCAGATTCGACTCCAGATTTTTCATCCCTGTGGTAGCCGTAGCTATTTCGCTTAGCCGGGAACGGCCTATTTTTTCTCGTTCCTCCAGTTCCTTAATACGTTCACCGAGAAGCTTATGGATTTCCCGAATGATCCTAATCTCCTTTTGAAAGCGGAGGATGCCATAAAAAGCACGGGCAACGTCTTCATAAAGAAGTTCTTTCGATCGAAGCCAGAGTTCTTTTTGTTCTCTTTTATAGCTCCCGGCACCCGTGATAGCTCCCACGGCTTTGAATCCTTGAAAAAGAGGCTGGCTGATCGTGAATTTATTTTCTGTTCTATCCGGATCGACAAAAGAACTGCCTAAAGAACCGCCGGCGCTGTTTCCCGATTCCATATTTTCCTGAAGGGAGCGTGAGACAATGAAGTCCACATTTCCAAGAGCCTGGCTTGCGGCGGTGAACATTTGTGCGTTAGCACGAGCGATGGCTTCTTTTTGGATGGCGACGGCATCACTTTCTTCGAGCGCCAGTCTGTAACAATCCTCCAAAGTAAGCGGAGGAGCGTCTGTTGCCGGGTATGGGGAATAGGATCCTTTTTGGGACTGAGATTCCGCAGCCTGGGTTTGAAATAAAGGAGCATTGAAGAGGCAAACCGACAAGATCAAAAATAATGCGAAGGACTTAAAGAAGATATTATTTTTCATGTTTTGTTCTCGCAAGAAATTCATCCATGGCTTTTGAAAGAGCGGCATAAAAGCGACTGATGGTCTGATGCTCCGAAACATTGAATTGATCATAGGCCTTGAGTAAAAGAGACAAGCTGGAAGTCTGTATTTCCGCAAGAATTTTCTTCCCTTTAGAAAGGATCTCGAGAAGAATGATGCGGCGGTCATTGGGGTGGGGACTACGTCTCAAGAACCTCTTTGTTTCAAGGCGATCCACAAGGTTTGTAACGGCGGGTTTGGTAATCCGGAGCTTTTCGCTGATCTCGGTCATGGAGATTGGCCCCAAATGTTCCAGCTGGTTTAGCAGCGCGTACTGTGGCAGAGTGAGATTGACCCTGTTCAAGATGGTGGTGTAAAGGCGGGTGAATTTCGGATGAATTTCTCTGAAATTCGCGACGAATTCTTCGCGTATGTTCATAAGCTTTTACCTTGTTGTTTCAATTAATAGTTAAAATATTAAACTGTTTATGCTTTTAATTATATGCAAAGAAAAAAGGAAAACAAGGGGTTTTATTTACAAAAGAGGGCGGTGGGATTAGCTGAAAAGTCCTGTGGCCAGAAGCCCGTTCAAAATGAATTGAACTGCAATGGCCGCAAGGATGAGTCCCATCAAACGTGCCATAATCTTAATGGCAATAACGCTTAAGCTTTTTGATTTGATGGCTACAATCCATAAGATGAAAAAAGTCAGAAGCGAGACCAAAACGATATTTCCCAAGAGCACCAAATGAAAGGCAAGAGTCTCAGCTTTGTTTTTCAGAAGGATCACAGCAGTGATGGCGCCTGGCCCCGCAAGCATGGGGATGGCCATCGGGGTAATCGCAACATCATGTTTGGTCATGCCTTCAGCTTTTTCTTCCTGGGTTTCTTTGGTCGCGGTGCGTCGAGCTTGTAACATATCCAAAGCGACCAGCAGGAGCACGATACCGCCGGCAATCTCAAATGCGGGCAATGAAATTCCGAACGCATTAAGGAGCGCCTGGCCCGCAAAAAAACTAAGCATTAAAATAAAAAAAGTGATCATGGCAGCCATAAGCGCCATGCGTGCCCGTTCCTGAATAGTGTTTTCATGAGTCATCGCCAAAAAAGCGGGGATAAGGCCGATGGGATCGACGATCACAAAAAGAGAAGCGAATGATAAAATCGTGAAATCGAGTAAGGTATTCATCTTGGTAAAGCATCGGCAGAAAAAGAACACGCCTTTATCTTTTTGGTGGAAAATGCTCCTGAAAATTAATGATAGGTCAGATGCCTTGTGGCATAATATAAAATCATGTTAATTTTGAGGAAAATCCTTTTTTATATTTTTGCTTCGGTTTATTTAGTTTTATGCCCCCTGATCATTCTCTATGCGCTTGGGTATATTTTTACGCCTAAGGTAGAAGAGGGATTTGCTAAAACCGGTTTGATTCATCTTGAAACCTTGCCCGAGGGGGCTTCCATTTCCATAGCAAATAAACACTCTGCCGAAAAAACGCCTGCGACTATTCGGAACCTTCTGGCCGGGAAATATGAAATCAGGATTTCCTTGCGCGGATATCGTCCCTGGATCCAAAAGGTAGTCGTGGAGCCTGGGAAAGCGGTGGCTTTTGATAAGGTGCTGCTGATCCGGGAGAGACTTCAAAAAAAGACCTTGATCCAGGAATCATTTGCGAATTTGTTTCCTGTTTCGGGCACTCGTTTTTTATTGCTCATGAAATCCAAAAAGATAAAAGATTTTTTTGTCTTTGATTGGAAGAGCGAAGCTTCTCGCCCTCTCTTGTCGGAAGGATCACCTTTGGAGGATGCAGAGCTTAGTCGGTTTTATATGTCGAAGCAAAGTCCTTTTGTTCTGCTTCAGGTCAAATGGAATAACGCGGTGAAATTTCTTGGCTGCCAGCTGGATAAAGAAAAACCGGAAATCAAGGATATCTCACGGCTTTTTTTAAAAGGAGAACCGTCGGAAATCCGGTGGGAGGGAGGGGCGCCAGATTACCTTTTTGCGGCCTATGGCGATCACCTTTATCGATTCGATCTTGAAAAAATGATCGTTTTTCCGAATTTTTTGAAAAAAATCCAGGGGTTCGGACTTTATAAAGGCAAGGTCTATGCGCTTCGGTCTTTTTCCATCGTGCGTTTGAACTTTAATGCCAAAACAAGCCAAGAGACGGTGGTTGAAAAAGGTTCTTTTCTGGAAAACCTTTTTCACGAGTCGGGCCATTACAAAATCGATTTTTTATCAAGAAATACGATCTGTTTTTTAGGAAAGAATGGAGCATTGTTGGCTAATGTGCTTCCTTACCGTTTTATCGAAGAGGGACTGAAGGGGTATCAGGAGGATGCCGCAGGGAAGAAAATCGTGTTTTGGCAGGATGAAAAACTGGGTATTCTTGATTTCAGCAGGTCCGAAAGGAGAAGGGAAATTTTTGAACCGGGACCCGAGATCGATTGGGCTTTAAATGATGGGACGATGATTGAACAGGCCTATTTTGTTTATGATGCCTCCCACGTGCTATTTCGGGATCAGGATGAAGTGATGATGCTTGCTTTAAGGCGGGGAGACCGTTCTTTGCAAAAAATTGTAAAATTATTCAGAAATAGTTCTATGTTTTATTCTGATGACACCGGCCGTCTTTTCTATCTTGAACCTAACACGGGATATTTGACGTCAACCGAGATTCTCCCGGAGGGATTTAGTTTCTCCGGTGTTCTCAGCGAATTTGAAAAAGAAACCAAAGAGGTCTTGAAGTGAAGTTTGTTTATTCTCGTCGAGGACTGAAAGGTAAAGACATGTTCTTTCAACGTGTCTTTGAGGTTCTTCCTGGTCTAACGAGTTGGTTTCTCGTTTTAGGGATCATCGCGGTTTCTTTTTGGAAGCCGATCATTTCTTCAATTCTGGTGATTGCTTTTCTGTTGGGATGGCTCCTCCGGCTTTTTTATCTCACAATCATTTTGATGCTTTCCTATTGCAGGCTGTCCCTTGAAAAAAATACGGATTGGCTTGCGAGGATCCGTGGTTTGGATCGTTTGGATGTCTATCGAAAAGAACTCAGTAGGCTTGGTGGGGGAAAAGATTGGGCAAACAAACTTTCACTTTGGGCTCACAAGAAAGACCTTGAACGGCTAAAAAAATCAGGCAATATGCCGCCACGTTCCGGGGATATTTACCATCTTGTTGTGATTCCAGTGATTAAGGAATCGCCGGAAGTGGTGAGGAGTAATATTGCGGGAATTGCCAGCAATACGGTTTTAGCGAAGCAAATTCTTATTACGGTGGCGCTTGAATCAAGGGCTCAAGAATCGATGAAGGAAGCCATCCGCCAAATTGCGGCCGAATGGCAGCAGCATTTCATGGATCTTCTGGTTGTGGAACATCCGGATGGTCTGCCGGGCGAAGCGCGGGTGAAGGGCGCCAATACAAGTTATGCGGCACGAATTGCGGCAGCATATTATGAAAAGAAACATATCCCTTTTAAAAATATCATTGTTTCTTGTTTTGATGCGGATACCGTCGTAAGCCCGCAATATTTCAGCTGTCTGACGTACAGTTTTATGATTTCACCGGACCGCCAGCGGGCAAGTTTTCAGCCGATACCCGTTTATTACAATAATATCTGGGAAGTGCCAGGATTCGCGCGAGTAGTTGAGATAGGGTCTTCTTTTTTTCAACTAGTCGAGACGACAGATCCTGAGAAACTCGTGACCTTTTCCAGCCACAGCATGAGCTTTCAGGCGCTTGTAGAGGTGGGGTATTGGCCGGTCGATATGATTTCGGATGATTCTGGGATTTTTTGGAAATCCTATCTCTATTTTGACGGGGAATATCGAGTGATCCCGTTACCGACCACATTATCCATGGACGTTGTAGATGCGGGAGCATGGTGGCGAACGGTGGTGAGTTTGTATAAACAGAAACGGCGCTGGGCTTGGGGGGTGGAGAATTTTCCTCTTGTGATGCGCGGATTTATGAAGAGTAAAAAAATATCACTTTATAATAAGTTGCGACTTGGTTTTAAATTATTTGAAGGGCATATCACCTGGGCGGCTTTGCCGTTCCTGCTGACGCTTGTCGGATGGCTGCCGTTGATTTCTTCGGGGAATGAATTTTCAAGCACCGTCCTTTATTACAGCTCGAGCAGGCTGACGCAAATCATTTTCAGCCTTTCCTCGCTGGCACTTTTGAGTACGGTGGTGTTAAGTATATGGCTTTTGCCTAAAAAGAAGAAAAAATTCTCTTTGCTTTGGAACCTAATTCATTTTCTGGAATGGCTTCTGGTGCCTGCGATCCTCGTTTTTTTAAGTGCCATGCCGGCGTTGGATGCACAGACACGGTTAATGTTCAATCGCAGGATGGAATTCTGGGTATCTGAAAAAAGGCGCCTTTTATGACTTTAAGATTATGGAAGTATCTATTTTGAAAGGAGAATAAATATGAAGCTCAAATTAATCATGGTGGTTTTTACGGTGACAGCGCTGATTTTTCAAGGGTCTGCATTCGCCCTATCCATTACAGATGTGAAAGCGGTGGCGGAGGATGCGGTTGAAGAAACAGAGAGCTCCTTGGTTGCGGGTTATGGTAAAGAAAAAGCGGCTTCCATGGAAGAACGCTCTGGATCTTCAGAAAATAGTGTCAAAGAGGTGATCAAGAAAGCTGTTAAAGAAACCGAGCCTGTTTAAAGCTTTTTCAAAAAGAGCAAGGATGATTTTAAAAACCCCGAGTGATAAATATATTTAAATGAGTCTCTTGGTTAAAACCGATAAATGCATTAGAATCCGCTAACTCTTGTCATGATTAAAGGGGATAGAAAAAGCGGACTCGCAGAAAGGGTTGAAAATGATCGCGTGGTTGGGATTTGGTGTGTTGGTGGCAGTGATGCTAGCCTTGGATCTTGGTGTGTTCCATCGAAAGGAACACGAAGTCCGGATGAAGGAAGCGATCCTTTGGAGCGTTCTCTGGACGGTTGTAGCGCTGATTTTTAACGGGGGTATTTATCTGGTCCAGGGGCGGGAACTTGCCATGCAGTTTCTCGCAGGCTACATTCTGGAAAGAACACTGAGCTTTGATAACCTTTTCGTGTTTCTTCTTGTTTTTAATTATTTTCAACTGCCTGCCCGCTATCATCATAAAGTTCTTTTTTGGGGGATTTTCGGGGCGCTTTTATTTCGCGCCATTTTTATCGGGTTTGGGTTAGGTCTCTTGCACTATTTTACGTGGATGATCTATGTTTTTGGAGCCATTTTGATCTGGACAGGAGCGAAGCTGGCTCTTGAAAAAGACAAAAAAGTCGAGCCTGAAAAAAATATTTTTGTGCGGTGGTTTCGAAAGTTTTTTGCCGTGACTGATGATTATTGCGAGGGGAAGTTCTTTGCGAGAATTCGCGGAGTTTTGTACGCAACACCTCTGATGGTGATCTTGCTGGTGATTGAATCCACGGATGTGGTATTTGCCATTGATTCCATACCGGCTATTCTCGCTATTTCGCAGAATATTTTTATTGTTTACACCTCCAATATTTTCGCGATCTTGGGTCTTCGCTCGCTTTATTTTGCCATCGCAGAACTGATGAAGCTTTTCCACTTCTTGCATTACGGCCTTTCGCTCATTTTAGTGCTGATTGGTGTTAAGATGCTGATCGCTCATTTTTATCATTTGCCGACTGTGGCTGCGTTAGGGAGTATATTATTAATCTTGGTGCTTTCGGTGATCGCATCTATCCTTTGGCCTCAAAAATCAGGCGAAACAAACCCGAGTTCCTGACCTTTCGGAACAAGAACTGCATTTTTGCCGCATTTCAAAAGCTGCCTATATTTCTCGGAGAGTTTTTAACACTTCGTCGTGGAAAGCCGTTACCGATGGATCGTTCTGGGGAGTCGTTTGATAAGCCAGATATTTTTGAATATTATGGAAGTGAGTCAATAATAAAAAAGCGCAGGATCTACGGATCCTGCGCTTTTCGATATCCTCTTGATAGAAAGGGTCAAGCCTTTGTTCTTACCGGGATCCGCATCTTGTAAAAGGACCGTCGGACAAAGAACAGTCCTGCAATAAAAAAGACTGCACCGCTGATGCGGGTCGTTGCCGGGTTCATCTTGATCGCGATCTCGACGGCCAGCATGCCGAAGAGGGTCGAGAATTTGATGATCGGGTTGAGGGATACTGACGTGGTGTCCTTGAACGGATCTCCCACCGTGTCGCCGATAACGGTTGAGGCATGAATCGGCGTGTTTTTCTCTCCCAAATCTACCTCCACAACCTTCTTTGCATTGTCCCACGAGCCGCCCGCGTTGGCCATAAACATAGCCTGAAAAAGCCCGAAGGTGGCGATGGCGATGAGGTAGGCGATAAAGAAGTAAGGGTCGAACATCGCGAAGGAGAGCGTGAGCATAAGCAGACCGACAAAAATATTCCACATCCCTTTTTGAGCATACTCGGTGCAGATCTGCACGACCTTGATCGAATCCGCGCGATCGGCCTCTTTCTTATCAAGATTCAAATTTTTCTTGATGTACTCAACAGCAGAATAGGCCCCCGTCACCACGGCTTGAATGGAAGCGCCGCAGAACCAGTAGATCACAGCGCCGCCGCACAGAATTCCCAAAAGGACTGGTGCGGCCGTAAGGGATTCTTTTTCGTTTAGAAGAATTTCTCCTATATTTGTGGGAAGAAGCTTGCCCCCCGCCGCCGCGATTGCGGCCGTCTGGAGATGCTCCTGGAGAAGCAATATAATCGAAAAGATCATGGTGGTGGCTCCGGCGACCGCGGTTCCAATCAGCACCGGTTTGGCTGTAGCTTTAAAGGTGTTGCCTGCCGAGTCGTTGGCCTCCAGGTAGTGTTTTCCCATTTTAAAGTCAGGTTTGAAACCGAAATCATTCTCGATCTCTTTTTCGATCCCGGGGATCGACTCAGTCTGGGCCAATTCGAAGATCGATTGGGCGTTATCCGTCACCGGGCCGTAGGAATCCACCGCGATATTGACGGGGCCCATGCACAGAAAGCCGTAAGCCACAAGGCCGAAAGCGAAAATGGGCGCGTGTGGCATGATGTTCTGGAGCCCCGTTCCCGCGATGAGGAAGGCCCCGAACATCAGACCCGCGATGAGGATACCCTTCCAGAATGCCGAGAAGTATCCCGCCACAAGTCCCGAGAGGATCGTGAGCGATGCGCCGCCTTCGCGCGAAGCGGTTACGATCTCCTGAACATGCCGCGAGTGGGAAGAGGTGAAGACCTTGGTGAACTCCGGAATGAGGTAAGCTGCCAAAGTTCCGCAAGTGATGATTGAGGCAAGTTTCCACCAGAGAGTTGGATCCGGGAGGTCGCCCACGAGCAGGTAAGACATCCCGAACGAGGTGGTGATACAGAGGGCTGACGCGATCTGGATCAGGCGCGTGAGCGGCTCCTCGAAATCAAATTCTTTCAAGCCCTTGTACTTACGCTCGGAAATGGCTTGATTGATGAAATACGAAACGCCTGACATGAAGTCCATCAAAAAGCGCATGGCGAAAATCCAAACAATGAGCTTTGCTTGAAGCGAGGGATCTTTGATCGCGAGGGTGATGAACGAAATGAGTGCGACGCCGGTAACGCCGTAGGTTTCAAAACCGTCTGCGGTAGGTCCCACTGAGTCCCCGGCATTATCGCCCGTGCAGTCGGCAATGACGCCCGGGTTACGAGGATCATCCTCTTTGACCTTGAAGACGATCTTCATGAGGTCCGAGCCGATATCGGCGATCTTGGTGAAAATGCCACCCGCGATCCTCAAAGCGCTTGCCGCCAGCGATTCTCCAATGGCAAACCCCAAAAAGCAGTATCCGACGATGTCTCGCGGCACGAAGAGCAAGATAATGACCATCATGACCAACTCGATAGAGATCAGGAAAAGACCGACGGACATTCCGGAGCGCATGGGGATATTGACCACATCCCAAGGCTTTCCGCGCAGGGAGGCGAACGCGGTTCTTGCGTTGGCATAGGTGTTCACGCGGATTCCGTAATACGCCACCAGGGAAGATCCCGCCATGCCCACGATCGAGAAAAAGAGGACTAATCCCAGGGTTGTGAGAGGCTCATGCTTGAGTCCCAGGAAGTAATAACTCATCGCAGATGCAATGATTGCGAACAGGATCGTGAGAAACTTTACCTGCTGTTTAAGGTAAGTCTTACAGGTCTGGAAGATCGTTTCCGCGATATCGAGCATTGATTTATGAGCCGGAAGCGATTTGACTTTCATGAATTGATAAAGAGAAACGCCCACTGTCCCGAGGATCACTAGGGCGCCGTAAAGAAGGATCTGGAAGCCCGAAAGACCACCCAGTAGATTGAAATGCCCCTCATGGAGATCCGGGATCTTCAGATCCGCTTCACTGGCCCATGTAACAGTTTGTCTCAGGAAAAATACGCCTATTATTGAGAGTTGTGTAAAAAGTTTTTTCATATTTCTCCGGCTTAATTAATAACTCAAATTTTGCGGGCTGTGAGGCATGACTTCTCATTTCAATGGATACGGAGCTCACAAATCAACACAAAACCTAAGCTAAGAATTATCTTTTTTTAGGTTAAACAAGCTTTTTAAAGCATGACATGCTGAATAAATTGTTATGATAGCGCAATGCTCAAAAAATACCATCCAAATTTTATTCTTATGAAAAAGCGGAACAAAGTTGGATGAACATCGTCAACATCTATATTATTGATTATGTATTTGCTTCTGCTATATTAAGGCCTTCCTATGGCAATGATAATCAAACGGGTCGAAAGACCGCGTGAACTCAAGTGGTATCATGCAGGCGCCATGCTCTACGGCGACTGGGGCACGAGCAAGGCCTATGTGCTTGGCATTGCCTTTGCCCTGGCCGGCCATGCCTCTTGGTTCTTTCTCGGTCTTATGTCGCTTCTCATGATTTTGATCGGAGTTTGCTACATGATCATTTGCCGCATTTATCCCGATGGCGGCGGTGTTTACTCTTCGGTCAAACAGCGTTCCCAGACTCTTGCGGTGATCGGCGCTTTTCTGTTAATTGCGGATTATGTTGTTACCGCTTCTCTAAGCGTGTTGGATGCCTTCCATTATTTTAACGTCCCCAATCCGGAATTATGGGCAGTGATCGCGATTCTTATCATCGGCGCTATGAGTTGGGTTGGACCTGCAAAAGGAGGTGCTGCTGCGGCCGTGATCGCTGTTCTTGCTTCACTGACAGCTTTAATCCTTTTTGTTTTTACCGTACCGCATCTTCCGCACGTTGAACTTACAATGCCGGCTGGGGGATTTATAAAAAATTGGCCGGTATTTGTCGGCATTGTGCTTGCACTTTCGGGTGTGGAAGCGATCGCGAACTTGACCGGTGTGATGGTGGAACCCGTTAAAAAGACCTCACGCCGGGCGATTATGCCTGTATTGATCGAAGTAGCGGTTCTGACATTTCTCTTGGGTGTTGCCATGAATGCCATTCCGGGGTTGACGGGGCATACGGAAGATATGTTGCGGGCAATCGGGAACCATTTTATTGGTCCGTGGTATGGAACTTTGATTTCAATTATTTTCGGATTCCTACTTTTATCGGCCGGAAATACGGCGATCATGGGTCTTGTGAGCATTCAATTTACCATGGCTAAGGATCGCGAATTGCCGCCGATTTTCTCGAAACTTAACCGCTTCGGCATGCCATGGCTTGCGCTGATTGTCGCTACGCTGGTGCCGATTGTCGTCCTTGTTGTAGAAAAAGATATCGTTCACCTGGCAGCCTTGTACGCCATCGGTGTTGTGGGAGCTATCGCACTTAATCTCGCGACAAGCGCCACAAATTTTTCAATACCGTTGAAACTTTGGGAAAGGATCCTTCTTCTTTTGGGTGCGGTCATTACGCTTTTCATCGAGCTGACGATCGCCATTGAGAAGCAAAATGCCCTTTTCTTTGTTCTGACTGTTTTGGGAGTAGGCCTGGTACTACGTCACGTTGCGAAAGTGGTTGTGTCGGCACCGATGCCGGAACTTGCTTCGACGGTCAATATGTTGACTGTAAGTGAGGCTAAAGAGCTTGCGTCGCTTTATAAAAGTTCTTCACTCGTTGCCTTGAAGTCTTTTAACCCTGTGCTGCTTGAAGAAGCCGCACTTCATGTGAAAGCCCTCGGGGAGAATTCAGTCTATCTGAGTTATGTGGAAGAAACTCCGCCGTCTCCGGAGTTGCCGACGGAAATGGAGCCTTCACGCGAATCGCTGGAAGTCCTCTCGAAAGCGCAAGTCAAAATGGAAGAACTGGGTCTTACCGCCGTCCCGGTCTGGCAGGTTGGAGAAAATCCCGGGCGTTTGATTGCAAGCGCTGCCAAGACCCTCGACGTGAATACGGTCGTGATCGGTTCCACCAAACGGAGTGCGCTCATCAATCTTTTGCGCGGCGATGTGCTGCGTGCGCTTGCTCATAATCTTCACAAAAGCTGTCATTTATTAATTGTCGGATAGTTCGTTTTTTAGTATTCTATGACTGTGTTGTTTCAGCTTGTATTTTTCAATCTCGAGGCTCAGAACGACCATGAAGTATTTTAAAATCCTTCTCATCTTTTTTTTAGTGGGGATGTCTTTTTCGGCCGCGGCTCACGCGGAGTGGTTCGATGGAGAAGTCAAAAAAGTCGATATCAAGACAGGAATGATCACCATCAGTGAGATTGATCCCATCACAGAAACCGAAGAGTCCGAAGAGTTCGTTGTCGGAAGTGAAACGGTTTTTTCAGGCGTGAAATCCCTGGAAGAAATCCATGTAGATGACGATGTTTCGATTGAAGCCAAATACGATGAACCCAGCGATTCCTGGAAAGCCGTTTCTGTAGAAGTGCCGGAAGCGGGAGATTAAAAAGGGGCTATGACACGCCCCAAGACCTCGCGCTATACTTTCGGCTTGCTCACCACCGTTTCCAAAGATATTTTTCGCTCGCGCTATCACGCTGAAATCCTTTCCGGGATTTTTCACCGGATCGGATCGCTTGGGCACGCACTGAAGATATTCACACTTTCCGACGAACCTTGTCTTTCTCTGGAGCGGATGCTTCAGCGATATGATTTGGATGGACTGCTCATTTTGACCTGGCGTTGGATCCGTCCGGATTTTGCCGAGCTCATTGAAACCACCCGGCATGAACGCGTGCTTGTTTTTAACGATCCCGTGCCGGGCTTGCAGTGTAATATTCTTTATACAGATGTAGAAGCGGGCATGGCGCAGGCTGTCGAACATCTTGCGAAAAGAGGTTATCGCAAGATTGGTATGTTGCATGGTCCCAGGGATGTGATCTTCAAAGATAAGGGTAAAAAAATAAAATCACCTTTTATTGATACCCATCTTAAGACAGAAGGATTCTTAAGAGCCATGAAAGCACATCGGTTCCAAGTCAGAGGATCATGGATTCGGGAGACCATGGCCAATACTGAACCCGAAGGTTATCGGGTGATGCGGAGATGGCTTCGTGAAAAGAAACTGCCTGAGGCGATGATCTGTGGCAATGATGATCTCGCGCTGGGTGTTCTGGAAGCTTTGAAAGAATTCGGTAAAGCTGTTCCTCGGGATCTAGCGGTGGTTGGATTTGACGACAATGATCATGCTAAGAATTCTAGGCCGTTGCTGACGACAATCCGCCAGCCGCTTTTCCAAATGGCGCAAGATGCCATCAATATTTTGATCAAAAGGATCGAAAGGCCAGAGCTTGCTCCCGCAACTCAAAAATACCCGCCCAAACTAATCGTCAGAAAGACAACCTAAAATGGCTTGCTATCAATTTTGAGGCCGGTTTAGCCGTAATATAAACTGATCCAGAATTTTTTTAAACCCGCTGAGGATTGCGCTGGAAATAGTGTTCCGGAAGCATCCGTTTTCACTGACTCAGGAAAAGGTTCATGCTGATTACGATTATTGCGATGATCATTGCGTTAGGTTATTTTTTCTATCCGCCTAAATTCGCCTGGCTAAAACTAGCCCTGAAATACCTGATCGGTGTTTTTTGCGCTTGGGCGGCATTGTTGTTTGCCGTTCCGGTGGTGGAAGATAGGTTCGCTCATATGACCGGCTTGTTTATTCTTTTGCTTGCAGGGGGTCTGATATGTGCGGATATGCTTGGCTCGATAGGTTTGTGGTTTGTTGAGCGGGTGTGGGGTTTTTTAAAAAAATCACCCCAGCTTTCGGGATACTTAATGGAAATCTGGACGGCTCTGGAGCGGATGGCATCCCGCAAAGTCGGAGCCTTGATTATTCTTCAGCGCAAACAGCCTCTTCGTCCCTACATGAAAGGAGGCATGTCGTTTGACGCCGAAATCCGTTCGGAGATTCTTGTGCCGCTTTTTCTGACTTCTTCTCCTGTGCACGACGGTGCTTTGATAGTTCATAAAGGAAGGATTCAAACCGTAAAGGGTATTTTGCCATTGGCGTCACTTTCGAACCTTGCGCCGAATTTCGGGACGAGACACCGCGCGGCAATCGGGATTACTGAAAAAACAGATGCCATCGCGCTTGTAGCCTCAGAAGAGCGCGGGCAAATTAGCATCGCTTATCGCGGGTGTCTTGTTCATATCCGTGACCAAGAGGAATTCTTCAAAGCGATGCAATGGGTTCTAAAAGGAAGAAATATCCTGAAACTCAAGAACGCGAGATTTATCGTTACCACAAAGATCCTGAACGATTTAGCCTGATCTTTTTTCTGGGCGGGATTTTGGGCGATTACTAGGCAGCCATGGAAGGTGGTTTTCTTGAACAAAAAATATATTCTTTCCATTGACCAAGGTACAACAGGATCTCGGGCTTTTCTTTTTGATGCAAGCGGTAAAGTGTTTGCCAGCGCTTACCAGGAATTCAAGCAATACTTTCCTAAACCGGGCTGGGTCGAACATGATGCCGAAGAGATTTGGCTCTCTTGTGTGGCCGTGATCCAAAAAGCAATTGTCAAAAGCAAGATCCATCCCGAAGAAATTGCCGCGATCGGGATTACCAACCAGCGTGAAACCACCGTGATTTGGGACCGCAAGACTTCCAAACCTGTTTATCATGCGATCGTTTGGCAATGCCGCCGCACCACACCGATTTGCGAAGATCCAGAATATAAAAAATTTGAGCCCCTACTCCGGGAAAAAACAGGGCTTGTCCTGGATCCTTATTTCTCAGGGACCAAGATCAAATGGCTCCTGGAGCATGTCCCCGGATTGCGACGTAAAGCCGATCGGGGAACTGTGGCTTTTGGCACGATCGATAGCTGGCTCATCTGGAAGTTAACCGGAGGGCAGTCGCATGTGACGGATTTCACAAATGCCTCCAGGACTTTGCTTCTCAATATCAAAACGAAAAAGTGGGATCCTAAGCTTCTTCGGATCTTTGATATTCCGAAAAAAATTCTTCCAAAACTTCAGAAGTCCGGTTCCATTTTTGGAAGGACCATAGATATTAAAGGACTTCCGTCAGGAATTCCAATCGCGGCGGTTATGGGCGATCAACAGGCTGCGCTTTATGGCCAGGGGTGTTATGATTCAGGGACAAGCAAAAACACTTACGGGACAGGCTGTTTTATGATGCTCAATACCGGCAAGAAACGGGTTTATTCGAAGCATGGGCTTCTCACGACGCTGGCGTGTGATTTTAGAGGCGAAGCGGTATATGCTTTGGAAGGGGCTGTGTTTATCGCCGGCGCGGTTGTCCAATGGCTGCGCGATGGATTGAAAGTGATCAAAAAGTCTTCGGACAGCGAGTTCGCAATTCGAGGTTTGAAAAATACAGGAGGGGTGTATGTTGTGCCTGCCTTTGTCGGACTTGGGGCCCCTTACTGGGCCAGCGAAGCACGTGGACTTATTACCGGAATCACGCGTGGGACCACGTTGCAGCATATCATCCGGGCGAGTCTTGAAGCGATTGCTTACCAGAGTAAAGATGTTTTTGATGCGATGCGGAAAGAATTCGGTCACCATATACGGGAACTTAAAGTGGACGGCGGTGCGTGTAAAAATAATTTTCTCATGCAATTTCAGGCCGATGTCCTGGGAGCCGAAATCATAAGACCTGCGGTGGTGGAACTGACGGCCCAAGGGGTGGCGCATCTTGCAGCGGTGACTATGAATTTGTGGGGATCTGCCACAGAAGTAAAAAAAAGATACAGGATCGATAAAGTCTTCCACCCGGCAATCAGCGTGAAAAAACGAGGTGAACTTTACAGGGGATGGCAAAAAGCGGTTCAGAGGGCCATGCTGTGATCCGGGATATCCTTCGTTTTAAAAAAAATCATTATGATCTTCTTGTGATCGGTGGCGGCATCAACGGAGCTGCGATCGCTCATTTGGCTGCCAAGCGTTACAAGACGGTTGCTTTGCTGGAACAGGGCGATTTTGGAAGCGGCACTTCAAGTAAATCCACCAAGCTCATTCACGGTGGTATCCGCTATCTCGAAAATTTTGAGCTCGATCTTGTCTATGAATCTCTCCGCGAACGCTTTCTTCAGCTTCAGGTTGCACCGCATCTCGTGAAGCCTCTTGGGTTCGTGATTCCAGTTTACAAGGGGAGCGGGCGGCCTCTTTGGATGATGCGATTTGGCGTATTTCTTTACGACCTCCTGGCCGGACCTTATAAAGTGCAACCGCACAAGAGTTTGACTGCAGAAGAAGTCTTGGAGCTTGAACCGGGAATCAAAAAAGCCGGGTTACAGGGCGGGGTCATTTACTATGACGCGCAAATGGATGATGCAAGACTTTGTCTGGAAAATGTCATGATGGCTGGGGAGTATGGAGCTCATGTAGCCAATTATGCAAAGGTTGTTTCCTTCCTGAAAGAAAATGGCAGGGTCGTGGGTGTGAGGGCGCATGACCTTCTTGGTATTCATGAATTCGAGGTGCGTGCCAAAAAAGTAGTTTGTGCAGCCGGTCCATGGACCAATGAACTGCTTCGGTTGGATGCTCCGCGGGCTCAGGAAAAGGTCCGCACCACCAAAGGGATCCATATCGTTTACAAAGGACAGATTTCCAACCATGCGCTCCTTTTGGGTTCGCAAAGCGATGGGCGGATCTTCTTTGTCATTCCATGGATGGGGAATTCGCTGATCGGGACTACGGACACGGATTACACCGGAAGCCCCGATAACGTCAAAGTGGAGAAAGAAGATATGGATTATTTGATCCATGAATCCAAACGTGTTTTCCCGGGCCTTGAATTTGACCGGGAAAAGATAGTAACAACCTTTGCGGGGTTGCGGCCGCTTATTCGCAAAAAAGGTTCACCACACAAAGTTTCCCGGAAGCATCTTTTTTACCAGACACCGTCCGGACTTATCTCAGTAGTCGGAGGAAAGTATACGACTTATCGTAAAGTGGCGGAAGATTGTATCCACAAGATTTGGGGGCCGCTTGAGGGTCAAAGTTTTAAAGTTTATGGAAGCGGCATGATTCAAGAGACCGCGGGGACAGTGGCGGGCCGTTATGGTCTGGAAAAAGACGTTGTTCAGTCTCTGATGGATCTGTATGGAAGCCGGTATGGGGATGTTCTCAAACTGATTGAGAAAGATCCGAGCCTCAAGGAAAAAATATCCGACCATCCCTCCGTCATCAAAGCCCAGCTTGTCTACAGCGTTCAAACTGAAATGGCGCGGACAGTAGAAGATGTTACAGAGAGGCGTCTTTCGCTTGTCTTCCGTGGTCCGGTGTCCGAATCCTGTCTGACGGCTATTTATACCACTATAGCCAGTTCTAAATAAATGATGCTGATCGACGCGCACATACACCTGCAGGCCATTCAAGATCTCAAAACACGTACGACGCTTCTAGATCAAATAGCGAAAGTTCACGTCGAAAAATTGATATGCAATGGTATTCAGCCAGAAGACTGGAGCGGGGTGGATGAAATTGCGCAAGGGAATGAACGGGTTCTTCCTTTTTTCGGCGTGCATCCCTGGTATGCCGATAAAGTTGTTTCGGGTTGGGATGCGGTGCTTGAGCATTTCTTAAAAAAAACAGAGGCCGGAATCGGGGAAGTCGGTCTTGATAAATTGAGAACAGAAATCGACTGGAGGAAACAAATCGAAGTTTTTCAGCGGCAGCTTCAAATCGCGAAAGAACTTTCAAAACCTTTGGCGATTCATTGTGTGCGCGCATGGGGCGATTTGCTTCTTCTTTTGAAACAACATCTTTCTTCCGGAATGAGATTTATGACCCACTCTTATCGCGGCTCACTTGAGGTCATGCGAGAACTTTTGGATCTTGGGGCTTATATTTCTTTTTCATGGAAAAGTTTTCAGCATCAAACAGGTACTGTGAACGACCTTATTAAGGAAGTACCTTTGGAACGACTACTTCTAGAAACGGATTTTCCGTATATAGAGCCCCATAAAATAGGAACGGACATCAGTGTTGAAAGATATTTTGAATGTCTTCGCGGGACCTATGCTCTTGCGGCGCGTGCGAAGGGAATGAACGAAACAGAATTAGAAAAGGCGGTTTGGGAAAATGGGCAGGCTTTTTTGCATCGAACTACTGCTCGGTAAAGAAAAGGTCGAGCGGCTGAAAAAATCTTTCGTGGTCGTTATTGGAATCGGTGCGGTAGGAAGTTACGCGACCGAGGCCTTGGCGCGCAGCGGTGTCGGTCGTCTACGGCTCATTGATTTTGATGTGATCAAGGAGACCAACTTTAACCGTCACATCCTCGCGATCGAGTCCAATTTGGGTAAACTGAAGGCAAAGGCGGCTCAGGAACGTATTTTACAAATTAATCCGCATTGCAAGGTTGAAGCTCTCGCCGAATTCGCAGCTGAAGAAACCATGGAACAGCTTCTCAGCGGAAATCCGGATCTTGTGGTCGATGCCGTAGATTCCGTAAATCCCAAAACCTATATCCTCGCATTTTGCCATCAAAAAAAGATCCCGATTATCTCCTCAATGGGGGCCGCACTTCGGACTGATATTTTTAGCATCAAAGCCGGTGATCTTTTCAAGACGCACGGTTGCCCGCTTGCCAAGCAGATGCGTTCGCGTCTTCGACGGCGGGGAATCAAAAAAGGGATTTTCTGTATTTATTCCGATGATCCGGTGTCACTGGAAATTCGGGAAAATCTCAAGGCGCGGAAGCTTTTAAATGAGGAAGAAAATTATGACCGCGGTCGCAAGCGCCAGAAACTCGGCAGCCTACCGACCGTGACTGCAGCTTTCGGCCTTGCGCTTGCCCACCACGCTATCCGCTATCTTACCGGAGATCTGAAGCTTTCATGACAAACCAGCTTATTTCTTCTATAATAAAATAGATCTCAGTATTTTTTTTCATAATGATTCTTCTTTGAAGGAGTATATTCATGAGTCCATCTGAAAATTCAACGCCTAAAAATCCAACTTCGCATCTCCATGCTCTCAATCTGATAGTTGCCCTTCTGGCCGGAGTTGTTTCGATCACCGGCGGAATCTTTACCCTTAAGACCAACCTTTTTTCTTCCCAGCAGTATGGAAGTCTTCAAGGAACCGTTCGGGATGAAAAAATTGCCAAACCTTTATTGCTTACCGCGGTCGAAGTTTCAGGAACGGATGGGGCCGTAGTGAATACGGTTAATACGGATGAGAATGGTCAGTATCGGATCGAAGCTGTTAAGACAGGAAATTATGTTATTAAATTTATTGCCCCACGCCATGTGGTTCAGACAAAAACTGTGAAAATCGAAAAAGATTTAACGTCTACCGTGAACGTGGATCTCGTTCCTGAAGAGCAGCCTTCAGTGAGACTTCCCTTGGAAACGGTCCCGCAGAATGCCAGGTCGGTTTATTCTTCCGGGGCATTTCAGAATCCTGCTCCCACAACTTCGAGTATGATTCAGCAAGGATCCGGAACTGTTGCAACCTCTGCGGTGTCTAATATTTATATGCCGGCGCAGAAAAATATGCTTAACCAGCAGACAACATCTTCCATGCATTCTCAATCATATGGACAAGAGACGGAAAGGTCCGGTTTCCCCGAACCGCCGCCTCCGCCAAGGGTTTTTTCTCACCGCGGGCGGCACAGCGCTTATGATGGCTTAGAGGATAATTCTTCAAACGCTTCCCAGAGTCAGGGGAGTGCCTTGGCTGAAGTTGGAATGCAACTGCTTCAAAATTATATGGTCAAAAAAGGTGAAAATAATTCCTCGTCGTAATAAGTTTATCCAAAAGAGTTTTTTAAAGATGAAACACTTGGGGCAATTCCTTTTTCTGATAATCGGCATTGGTGTTTCAGGCTGTTTGACTGTGGAGTTGCCCAAAGTCCAAATCGACAAGGGAACAGAATCAAAATCGCTAACATGGCCATTTCTTGTACGCCAATCGCTTGCCTATAATCCGGATCTCCAGGAGGCCCGGTCCCTTGTAAGTTCCAGTGCTCGGAGCCGCGACATCGCTTTTGGAGATTATTTACCCTCAGTCGAGGGAGGACTTCAAAAAACTGTGGCGCGAACAACCAACACAAGCTCCACCGCAGATACTCTAGGCCTGAATCTGAGTGCGCGGCAGTCGCTTTTTGACGGCTTTGGCACAACGGGAGAATGGATGAAGGCACGGAAAAATCTCGAAGCCGTACAGCTTGCCTATATCGAAACAAGCGCGGATGTGAGGTACCAACTGCGGTCTGCTTATATTAACGTGATCCGGTTTCAAAGACTTTTTCAAACGAATCAGTTGATTTATCAGAGACGGAAACAAAATGCGGAGCTGGTTCGCTTGCGCTATGAGGCGGGACGCGAGAATGTCGGATCCGCATTGCGGGCGGAAGCCATTGCGGAACAGGCTGCCTTTGACGTCCGGCAGACCGGAAGACTTTTGGAAAGCGAAGCATTGCGCCTTGCGCGTGAAAGTGGTGGGGAATTTGTGATTCCGATCCGCATCGAGGATGATCTAGAAAAAATGCTGGGAGAGGTTCGGTTGGCTGAGGCGGATTATGTGGTTTTGGCCGAACGAACGCCGACGGTTTTGCGGATCGTCAAGACTGCCGAAGCGGCCAAAGCGGCTGTTCTTTCAGCGCAATCCGATGTCTGGCCGCAAGTGAATGGTACTTATGATTATGGCTATACAGGCGACCGGGCCGAACATTTACGGGATAAAAGTTCGCTGGGGCTTAGCGTCACGGTTCCTTTTTTTGAAGGCGGAAAGAATGTGGCTGCGATCCGAAAGGCGAAATCCGATTATGATGCCGCCAAGAAAGCGGCCCAAAGCGCCCGTGATGAAGCGATTGCAGCGCTTGCGGCTGCCTGGGTTCCATATAAAGACGCAATCGAGTCCGTGGAGGTTAAAAAGAAATTTCTTGATGCGGCACAAAAACGTGCCGAAATTATTCGTGCGGAATACACAACCGGACTTGTGAATTTTACGGATTTTGATGCGGCTGAGCAGGAAAATGCGAACGCTGAAAAAGAATATGTCGAAAGTCTTGCGAGGGTTTTTACGCAGAAAGCCAACTGGGAAAAGACGCAAGGTGCTACTTTGGAGGATGCTTATGATGAAATTCAAAACCAATAAACTGTCGCATTGGGCGAAAATGGGGTTGGTGTTTGTCGCCCTAGTGGGCTTGATAAAGATTTTTTCCTCGTGTGAGGTTGCGGACCGTAATTTCCAGATCGTCCGCACCGTAAAGGTCTCAAGTGGCGATTTATCCGCCAAAGTCGATGCGACAGGGACCGTCAAACCCTATAATCGTGTTGAAATCAAGGCGCCGATCGCAGGCCGCATCGATGAAGTGCTGGTTCGCGAAGGAGAGGAGGTCAAGAAAGGACAGGTGTTGGCGCGGATGAGTTCTACGGAACGGGCTGTGCTGCTTGATGCCGCGCGTTCCCAAGGGGAGGATGTGGTCCGGCGATGGGAAGAGGCTTATAAGTCCGCGCCGCTTCTTGCGCCCCTGGATGGAACGATTATTGTTCGCTCCGTGGAACCCGGACAGACAGTGACCACGGCCGATCCCGTGATTGTGCTTTCTGACAGGTTGATTGTTGAAGCCTTGGTGGATGAAACCGATCTTGCATTGATCAAGCTTGGTCAATCTGTTGAAATTACGTTGGACGCGTATCGCGAAGAAATCATCCCTGGCAAAGTGGATCATATTTCATTTGAAAGCACGCTTGAAAATAACGTAAACGTCTACGCGGTCGATGTGGCTCCAAGGGAAGTGCGTGCATCTTTTCGAAGCGGGATGACCGCGAATGTCACGTTTATTGTCACGGACCGGAAAAACGTCCTGCTGGTTCCGTCCGAGGCTGTTGTGACGTGGCCCCCCAATAAACCCAATCCTCAAAATGCGGATTTTGCTGTCTATAAAAAAACTTTCAGAGGAAATCTAGAACCCATAGCCATTAAACCAGGCGCAAGCGATGGAGGGATGACCGAAATTACAGAGGGGCTGACGGAAGGTCAGGAAATTGTGGTGGTTCGAAAAAAAGAAAAGGAAAAAACCGCCAACCTTTTTGGTCCTCCCAGGCTTTCCAGAAAAAACGCCCCGGCAAAATCCTCATGAAATTGCTTGAAGCGGAGCATATATCGAAGACCTACAAAATCGGGGAAGTCGAAGTCCGGGCGCTTCAAGATGTTTCTCTTGTCATTGAAAAAGGGGAATTTGTTGCCATTATGGGACCTTCCGGTTCCGGAAAATCGACGCTAATGCATCTTCTCGGATTTCTCGACACTCCGGATTCCGGAAATTTTTGTTTGATAGGAAAAGACACCTCAGGATTACGGGAAGAAGAATACGCTTTTCTTCGCAATCGCGTCATCGGTTTTGTTTTTCAGCAATTTAATCTCATGACTCGTTCCACGGCCCTTGAAAATGTTTGTCTCCCGCTTCTTTATTCCGATGGTCGGATCGGGGATATTTCCCGTTCCCGTGAAATGCTTGAGAACGTGGGACTCGGCGCTCGAATGGAACACCGCCCGAATGAACTTTCCGGCGGGCAACAGCAGCGCGTAGCGATTGCCAGAGCGTTGGTCAACCGGCCGCTGATGATCCTTGCGGATGAACCTACCGGGAATCTGGATTCAAAATCAGGGGCAGAGATTCTCAGAATTTTTAAGAGCCTCCATGAACAAGGAATGACCATTGTCCTTGTAACACATTCCGAGGAGGTGGGCGCAGCGGCTGAGCGAATCATCCGCATGCACGATGGCCGGATCGTGAGCGATGAAAGGCAAGGCCAACAAAGAAAACAGGATTCAAAAGAAAATGGTATTGTTGATCTCTGGCGGGAAGCACCCAAAAAAAAATATAATATTGAAGAATTCCAGGAACACTTCAAACAGGCAAGCCGGGTGATTCTAACCAACAAGTTAAGGTCTTTTCTTTCCATGCTGGGGGTGCTGATCGGAGTGGCTTGTGTGATTACCATGCTGGCCCTTGGTCGTGGAGCCGGCGAATCAATCAAAGAGGATCTTTCCCGGATGGGATCCAATCTTCTGGTGGTGAGGCCAGGATCAACCAAAGTTCATGGGGCAAGCGTTGAAGCGGCAACAAGATTGACGCATGAAGATGCCAAGGCCATAGGAAAAATCCCGTTAGTGAAACGAGTAGCATCGCAAGTGACGGGACAGGGACAACTCATTTTTAGAGATAAAAACTGGAATACCCGAATCATTGGATCGACACCAGAGTATGCCCCAATGAAAAATCAGGAACCCGTGGCCGGCCGTTTTTTTACCGCTGAAGAGAATCAAAACCGTCGACGGGTTGCTTTAATTGGTCAGACAGTCCAGCGGTCTTTGTTTGGTGAAGAGGATCCTATCGGAAAAACATTCAAAATCAATCGCGTCAGCTTTCAAGTGATCGGGATTCTGCCTTCCTTGGGGGCCAGCCCGTTTCATGACCAGGATGACGTGGTAGTGATACCCCTTATGACCGCGATGAAGCGGCTTTTGGGGAAGGATTATCTTGATGAAATTGACGCGGAAATAAGCGAATTAAGCCAGATGCCGGCCGCACAGAAGGCGATCAATGATCTGATCATCCAGCGGCATCGCCTGACTCCCGAGCGTTATGAAAGCTTCAATATCCGCAACTTTGCGGATATTCAGGAGGCTCTCCAAAATACGACAAGGACTTTCGGGATCCTATTGGGAAGTGTTGCGGCGATTTCACTCATAGTCGGAGGAATCGGCATCATGAATATTATGTTAGTTTCGGTGAAAGAAAGGACGCGTGAGATCGGTCTCAGGAAAGCCCTTGGTGCGACGCCTCGTGATATCCTGATGCAATTCCTTGTGGAGGCCGTCATGATTACGTTTCTTGGAGGACTGACGGGGATCATGCTTGCCGTCGGCGTGTCTTGGCTGATTTCCGCTTTGGCACGCTGGAAAATGGTGATTACGCTAGGTTCCTTGTTTCTGGCTTTTTGTTTTTCCGCATCCGTGGGCATTGTTTTCGGTCTTTGGCCGGCCCAACAAGCTGCCCGTCTGGATCCGATCCGGGCGTTGCGATACGAATAACTTTGTTTATGGGTTTTCCGTTCACTTTGCTTTCTTTCCAGAGAAAATTTAAAATCATGTTTCGCGCCTTGAACCATCGCAACTACCGTCTCTTTTTCTTCGGTCAGGGGATTTCTCTGATCGGAACCTGGATGCAGCAAATCGCATTGAGCTGGCTGGTTTACCGGATGACGAACTCCCCGTTTATGTTGGGGATCGTTGGTTTTGTGGGGCAGATCCCGACATTTATGATCTCCCCGGTAGCTGGCGTGATGGCGGACCGGTATGATCGCCGAAAAATGTTGATCATCACCCAAAGTCTTTCCATGTTGCAGGCGTTTCTCTTAGCGTTACTGGTTTTGACTCACCAGATCCAGGTATGGCATGTCATCGTGCTGAGCGCGCTTATCGGGGTTGTCAATTCATTCGACGTTCCCACACGCCAGGCCTTTACCATTGAAATGATCGACGATCCTCGGGATCTTGGAAATGCCATTGCGCTCAATTCTTCGTTGTTGAATGCCTCGCGGCTTCTCGGTCCGTCGATAGCCGGTCTTCTGATTGCGTTGGTCGGGGAAGGCATATGTTTTCTTTTAAATGCCATCAGCTACATTGCGGTGCTCTTTTCTTTGATCACGATGAAAATCTTTAAGCCTTCGTTCAATACCTCTAAACGACACATCTTTCTGGAATTAAAAGAAGGACTTAAATACGCTTTATATTTTCCACCCATTAAATGGATCCTGCTGCTTTTAGGCCTGGTCAGTTTGATGGGAGTTCCTTTTCAAGTACTGATGCCGATCTTTGCCAAGGATGTTTTTCATGGAGGAGCGCACACCCTCGGATTTTTAATGGCGATGACTGGTTGTGGTGCTTTGGTCGGAGCTCTTTATCTGGCCGCTCGGAAAAGTGTGATCGGTCTTGGGAAGATCATCGGGTTAGCGGCCGTTTTATTCGGTGTGACCATGATCGTTTTTTCGATATCTCGGACTTTCATAGTTTCCATGTTTATTCTTTTTGTTTCCGGTTTCGGATTGATGGTCCATATGGCTTCCTGTAACACCATTCTTCAAACAATCGTGGAAGAAGACAAGCGTGGCCGGGTGATGAGTTTTTATACGATGTCCTTTATGGGCATGATGCCTTTCGGCAGTTTATTGGCAGGAGGTTTGGCCAGTAAGATCGGGGCTCCTGTCACCGTTTTGTTTGGGGGCATCTGCTGCATGATGGGAGCGTTTGTTTTTTTGAAAAAACTTCCTTTGATTCGGTCAAAGATCCGGCCTATCTATGCGCAAAAAGGTATCATTCCTGAAGTAGCCATGGGGATTCAATCTGCCGTAGATCTTGGGGGTTTTTCAAAGGATTGATCGGCAAGATTTACTTTAAAATCAATTGCATTTCATGCTTTTTTCTTTATACTGAGGCCATTGTTCTTTGAAGAATTAAATAACAGGCGTATCAGGGAAGCGAGCCCCGCAAGTATTTACGGGGACTCCACGGTGCCGCCGCTGTCGACAGGGACGAAAGCGAAAATGCCACTGCCTTGTGAAAGGTGGGAAGGTTCGCGAGTAGGTTTGTACTTGTCTAGTCAGAATACCAGCCTGTGATCTCAACATTCAAATTCCAAGTCCTCCGAGCAGAGGTAAAGCCAGGTGAACCCTTTCTTGCCCATGCCGAGGCGGAAAGGGTTTTTTTGTGTTCAAAGGTTTTAAATCCCGGAACGAGCGATTCCGGAAAATCGGCAATGTATTGTTCCTCTTGTGTTTCATTCAGTTGGGGTGGAGTTTCCCATTTTTTCATAAAGAAGAAAACAAAACCTCTTCTGTCTCCAGCACACAAGATTCAAAATCAGCTTCGCAAACATCCGGCCCTGGCATTAGCACGGCGAAACAGAATATCGACAACCTAAAATCCGCGGATCTTTTATCTGTAGACGTTATTGCGTCCCGTCTTCCGAGTGTGACAGAAAACATCCAGGATATGCCGTCGAACGTGACCTTTAAAAGTGAGAAAGAACTTCACGAAGCACACCCGCAAACCTTTCAAGATGCGGTGCGGGATATCGAAGGGGCTGTTTTTTATGATGAGGTCGGTAACGGTGTTGATTCAACATTTTCACTTAGGGGATTTAACAATTCAAGCGCCGTAGTTTTTCTGGTGGATGGTGTTCGTGTGAACGAAGTCGATAACAATGCGGTGAATTTTCCACTGATCCCGATGCGGGATGTACAATCTATTCAGATCGAGAGGGGTTCTTCCTCTGCTGTTTATGGAAGTAATGCCTTTGCCGGCGTGGTCAATATCACGACCGGTCAAGCAAGCCCCAAACCGATGCATCTTTTCGGTGGTTTGGAATGGACGAGTTTTCACGGTCTTCGTTTTAACCAAGGAGTCAGCGGGACGATCCAGGACAAGATCACGCCTCTCGGCGGTCGTTTCACTTACTATTTCAATGGTGAACGTGATAACACGCAGGGATACCGGAATCATTCGGAGTTCCGCTTCACTTCATTTGATATCAAAACGGCGTATGAACTTCCTGAGGGCCAGGGACGTTTTTATGTGAACATCAAGCACATGGTCGACGGAGATCATACTCCCGGAGAGATCACGCTGGAAAAATTTCAAAGTGGAGACCTTCGAAGCTGTAACAAGCCTTACGACGGCCGTAAATTTTTTAATACGATCGTCTCGCTGGGCGGAGACAAGCGTTTTTGGGATGACCGGATCCTTGCTTCGATCCTTTACAGCGATCGCATGAATAAACGGAACATTTATACGACTTACGGGACCTTTACTCCTTGGCTCTACCCCCAGTTTGATCCTTACACGTCATTTCTTAATATGAAAAGTCGCGATCGCGATTTAACATGGCAGCTAAAATATGACGATCAGTGGAAAGGGCTGGGAAATGAATCGCTCTTAGGCATGGAGGTCCGCAACAGCCGTCAGACCTCCGCCGAACGGTACGCCTATCTGGGGAATATCCAGGAGTTTTTGCCTCCCACCACGGACCACAGCGCCCGCTACAATAATGCCGCGATCTTCTGGCGCGAGACCTTGAAAATTTGCGACAAAATCATTCCTTTCTTCGGAATGCGGCATGATTTTAACTGGCTGCATACAGCGGATGCCATTACTCCGACGAATAACGTAAGCCAAAGATATGATAAATCCACTTTATCGACCGGAATGACGGTGAAGCCGTTTCAATGGGCTGATGTTTTCGGGAACTATTCCCAGGGTTTTCGGGTTCCGACCATGGACGAAACAACGCCGTATGCCGGGGCCAATCAAGTCAGTTTAAAACCGGAAAGTTCGGACAGCTACGAAGTCGGGATAAGGCTGCGCTATAAGGAAATGGCGGCCTACAAGTTCAGCTATTTTTTAATTGATGTGAATGATGAAATCCAATGGGACAATTTGAGGAACCAATATTTCAATATCGCCCAGACGCGTCGATACGGTATTGAACAGCGCGTGGATTTTATGCCGATCCAGGAAATAAAACTTTACGGCAGTTACACCTGGATGGCCGCATATGTTCTCAGCGGAGGAACAAGCAGTCTTGTTGAAGGCCGCGCGCTGGGACAGATCCCCGCGAACCGGTTTACTCTTGGAGTTACGTCCACGCCTTTGCGGCGATGGGGTTCTCCTTATGAGGGTTTCAGGATCGGGATGAACGGTGAGTTTACGGGCAGGCAACATCCATCCAACTATGAGACATCCAGTCAAGCGGTTTTAGACACGACCGGAAAAGCAGGACACTGGATCCCGGGATATTCGGTTTGGAATTTCATCACGTCGTATAACTGGAAACAACAAGAGATTTATTTCAAGATCAACAACCTGTTTGGGGAAAAGTATTATTCACGATCCTATTCCGGGACCTCGTGGGGAAGTTCTCTTTACCCGGCAGGAACTTATACTTGGGTCAACCCGGGTTCCGGGCGGGAATTTGTCTTGGGAACCAAATGGGAATTCTAAAACCCAGGATGAGGACATTGTCATGCGGAAACACGTAATTTTTCTAGTAATTTTGTTTTTATTTTGCGCTTCCAGGGCTTCGGCGGGGGAGAATTTTATTCTGGATCCTTCCACAGGATTTGGAGTCCAGCAGGATGCGGAGGGACCGAATTTTCGCGCGAGAACGGATTTTTCTTCAAAAGAAAAAACAAGTTTTGGAGATACTTTTGAGGCTTCGAAAGAAACCGTTCCTCCTTATGTGGTCGCGATGCCGAAAAACATCCGATATCCTTCCTGGGCCAGGCGCGAAGGTTTTCAGGGGAAGTTGGTGGTTGCGATAGAAATTCTTGAGGATGGAAATGTCGGAAAGTGGCGCATTGCGCGATCAACGGGGAATGAAAAACTTGATCAGAGCACGGTAGAATCCATTTTAACCTGGAAATTCCAGCCGGCTATGAAACAAGGCAGACCTATTAGGACCTTTATCGAAGTCCCCGTCAATTTCGAGCTGATCCGGAACTGATCTTATGCTGCTAAAAAACACCTTGATGATAGTCCTGTTTTTTTTGATGACGCCCAATGCTTTTGCAGCAGATTCTATAACTGCCAAAATTCAAACAAAGCCCGGAACTAGTCCTCAGCGGATTGTTTCTGTCAATTTGTGTACCGACGAACTTTTGCTGCGTCTCGTTTCTCCGGAACGAGCGGCCGCAGTGACCAAACACAGCGCCAATTCTTCGATCTCGACCGTTGCTGAGCAAACGACAACAATCAAAAAGATCCAGGGAACTGTTGAAGATGTGATGTCCTGTAAAGCCGATCTTTTGATCGGCGGCAAATTCAGCAACAAACAAACGCTCCACTTTTTTCAATATTCAGAAATCCCTGTGCTTATCTTTGGGGTGCCTAAGAATTTCGAAGATATTTACGCAGATATCCAGAAATTGGCAAAAGCTGTCGGCGAGTCCGAAAAAGGAGAGCAGATCATCAAGGGGATGGAAGAGGATCTTTTAAAGATTCGGAGGGATATAAAATCAAAGACGCCAAAGCGCGCGGTATTTTTTCAGAGCGGGAATTATGTGCCGGGTTCCGGTACTTTTGAAAATGCGATCATGGAAGCAGCCGGGCTTGAGAACATCGCTGTGCCGCTTGGTATCAAGGAATATGGCAATTTGCCTCTGGAAAAACTCATTGAAGCAAAACCCGATGTGATGATTTTTGCGGGGGATCAAAAACGCGGTACTACGGTGAGAGGGGAAGTGCTTTCGCATCCTGCCATGAACCAAGCGCTTCCCGATTTAAAGGTTGTGGAAATCCCATCTTCCATGCTGAATTGCGGATCGCCTGCTTCCATCGAAGCGGTCCGTATTCTTGTCCGAGAAACCAGCGTATGAGACACCCTAAAAGTGATAGCCAATCACGAGGTCTTATTAAAGAAATGTCTCCATGGCTTCTTCATGGATCTCTTTGGATAGGGTTAGTCACTGCTTTTTTGATTTCCATCGATGTCGGCAATATCAAGATATCCTTTTTAGAAATGCTTTTTCAACCAGCTCACTCGGACGCCTCTGTGGTATTTTGGGATATTCGGTTACCTAGGGCGCTTCTTGGATTGCTTGTAGGTGCGACGTTAGGTCTCTCGGGTGCTGCGATGCAGGGTTTTCTCCGGAATCCTTTGGCTGAACCTGGGGTTTTAGGTGTGACAGGCGGCGCTGCACTTGGCGCGGTGCTTGTATTTTACACGGGAATCTTTTCAGTTTTTTCTATGGCTTTGCCGTTGGGTGGTATCTTCGGAGCATTTCTTTCTGTCCTTTTTCTCTATCTCCTAGCAGGGAGCATGAGCAGCGTTCAGACATTAATACTTGCGGGAGTTTCCATGAATGTCATTGCTTTTTCCGGAACATCGCTTGCGCTCAACCTGTCTAAAGATCCGTATGCGGTGCTTGATATCGTGTTTTGGCAGATGGGTTCTCTCGCAGATCGGAGTTTCCACCATGTTTTCCTGATTTTACCTTTTATTCTAATCGGATGGGTGTTGCTTCTGTGGGATCGACGCGCCTTGGATGCCTTAAGTCTAGGCGAAGAAGCAGCGGCCAGTCTTGGCATTAATCTGAAAAAAATGCAATTGCGGATGATTATTGGAACGGCATTTTGTGTAGGTGCAGCGGTTTCAGTCTGCGGCAGTATCGGATTTGTAGGACTTGTGGTGCCCCATCTTTTAAGGCCTTTGGTGGCGAATCAACCCGGGAAACTTCTTGTTGTAAGCGCCTTGGGTGGAGCGATCCTGTTGCTTTTATCGGATATTGCCGTGCGGCTGATTCCTGTAGCGGTAGAACTTAAGCTCGGAGTCCTGACATCCCTTGTCGGAGCGCCCTTTTTTATGATACTTATTTTACAAATGAGGCGGAAACTTTTATGAAATGGATCGAAGCGAATCAGATCAGCATTTCATTGGATGGGTTTCCGATCCTGGAGAATGTGGATCTTGATCTTGAAAAGGGTGAAATGCTTGGTCTGATCGGACCGAACGGAGCCGGAAAAACAACTCTTCTTAGAATCTTGGCCAGACTTCTTGAGCCGGATACAGGTTCCGTATTTATGGGTGATCACATCCGAGCTGAAGATTTTTCAAAAAAAGTTTCCTACCTCGCTCAATCTCAGGAGATCCATTGGCCGATCAGTGTTCGAAGACTGGTTTCGCTAGGGCGTATCCCGCATCTTATGCCTTGGCAGCAACTCGGTCCGGAAGATGAAGAAGCGATTGAGCAGGCTATGAAGGTGACGGATGTTTTTCATTTAGGGGATCGTTCCGTGGATCATTTAGCAGGTGGCGAAAAGCGTCTCGTGCTTTTAGCTCGGGCACTGGCAACCCGGCCGTCCATTATCCTGGCGGACGAACCGGTTCAGGGGCTTGATCCGGCGCATGGGCTTCAGGTGATGGAACTTTTGAAACAGTTTACTGCTTCGGGATGTGGGGTGATTGCAGTCCTTCATGACCTTACGCTGGCTGCGCGTTTTTGTCATCGAATCATGCTTCTTGACCATGGCAAGGTTTTGGCCGTAGGCCGTCCCAACGAAGTTCTTACAGCGGAAAATCTTCGGAAGAGTTATCATGTGGAAGCAAAATACGGAACTACGGACGGGTTTTATGTAATACCTTGGAGAAAGTTATGAAGAAACAAAAAAATAAAGGACTTATTATTGTTTTTACAGGCAACGGCAAAGGAAAAACAACGGCTGCGTTGGGTGTGGCCATGCGCATGATCGGGCATGGGAAAAAAGTTGTGATGGTGCAGTTTCTGAAATCAGGGAGCGGCGAATCCCAGGCGGCTAAGAAATTCGGGAGTGCTTTTAAAATCTGGAGCTTGGGAAAGGGATTTACATGGCAGCATTCTCCGGCAGAAAATAAAAAGATAGTGCGAGAGGCATGGCGCAAATGTCGTGAAATCCTAAAGGACCCTCGCTATGCTTTGGCCATTTTTGATGAAATTAACTATTGTATGGAATATAAACTGCTTGATCCTCAAAAAGTAATACAAGAACTCCGGAAAAAAACCAATGCCAAACACGTGATCCTTACGGGCAACGGTTTGCCGGGAGAGATTTTAGATGTGGCGGATCTTGTTACCGAGATGAAATGCATCCGTCATCCTTTCCAGAATTCCCTTCCGGCTCAAGCGGGCATTGAATTCTAAAACCATTTCTAGTAGTCCGATCAAAGTTGGAGTATAATCCATCTCTATGTCAATTCAGGAAAATCCCAATCAGGTCTATTCTTGTCTCTGTGCGGAAGCTTCAAGGGAAGCCCAAGGCGCAAGCCCTGTCTCCGGTCATCGGTATAAGCATTTTCATCTCTACTTGATTAAACCCTCCAAATACGATGATGACGGGTACGTGATCCGGTATTGGAAAGGCGTTCTTCCAAGCAATACCCTCAGCTGTCTTAATGGGTTGAGTGAGGATGTGCGGGAACGGGGTATTCTTGGTAAGGATCTGCAATGGAAAACGGAGTTGATTGACGACACGGTTCAGAAAATTCCTTACCAGCGCATTATTCGAGACAGTCGTTGTACGGATACGAAAACCGTTGTTTGTCTCGTGGGTGTTCAGACAAACCAATTTGTGCGCGCTTCCGATCTGGCTTTAAAATTTCGTAAGGCCGGTGTTACGGTTATGATCGGCGGCTTTCATATCAGTGGGATTATGTCAACGCTTCCTGATTTATCGCCGGAATTGGTAATACTCCGGAATGCGGGCGTGACGTTAGTGGCTGGGGAAGGCGAAGGCGGTCACTGGGAAAAAATTCTTATTGATGCCTTCCACGGCAAACTTTTACCCGTTTATAATTTTCTGAATGACCTGCCGGATCTTTCTAGGGCCGCTTTTCCGAAGATTAACCCCCAACTTCAAAACAATTATGCCCTGAAGCATTTCGGAACTTTGGATTGCGGCAGGGGATGCCCGTTTGGGTGCAGTTTTTGCACGGTCATTAATGTGCAGGGTAGACGCATGCGTTTTCGTGATGTGGATTCTTTGATCCAGAAAATCAGGGACGATTACCGTCAGCACGATGTTTCTCATTATTTTTTTACGGATGATAATTTTTGCCGTAACAAAAATTGGGAAATCATCCTGGATCGCATCATCGAGCTTCGTGAAAAAGAAAAAATCCCGTTCCATTTCATGATGCAATTGGATACGCAATCCCACCTCGTTCCTAATTTTCTGGAAAAATCTGCTAAAGCAGGTTGCCGGCAGGTTTTTATCGGAATGGAAAGCTTAAATCAGGAAAATCTCAAGGCTGCCAAGAAGAATCAAAATGACATTGCTAATTTTAAAGCGCTTGTGGATGCCTTTCATGATGTTGGGATTGTTTGCCATTTGGCCTACATCATCGGCTTTCCCTTAGACACCAAAGAATCGGTTAAAAAAGATATTGAAATGCTGATGTCCCTTGGAGCCGAACAAACCTCTTTTTTTATGATGACGCCTTTGCCAGGTTCTATGGATTATAAACAAGCTGTGGCAAAAGGGCAGATTATGGATGCGGATCTTAATAATTATGACACCTTCCATGAGACGCACCGTCATGCTCGAATGAAACCGGGGGAGTGGCAGGAAGCCTATGAGGCCGCCTGGAAGAGTTTTTATAGTATTGAAAATATGAAGAATATTTTACGGCAGCCGATGCCCTTTGAAAACTACTGGGGAGTGATCACTAATTTTATATGGTATAAAAATAGCATCGAGGTGGAAGGCGGGCATCCTATGATTCATGGTTTTGTTCGTCTTAAAGGACGTTTGGAACGGCGTCCTGATTATCCCGTGGAAAATCGATGGCAGTATTGCAAGCGTCGTTTTTATGACATTCTCGGAGAAATCAAAGGCTGGTGGAAGTTAACTTTGGAAATTGAAGAAGTTTGGCTTGCGACGCGTCGCCGTGGCCCGCTTGAGGCACGCGTGGTTGCGGAACTGGCGCGTCTGACACAGTCTGCTCGGGAATGGCGTGATCTTCGGTGTTCGGAAATCCATCATCTCTACCAAAAGGCCGCGATCGCTTTGGAGAAAAAAGGCCTTTATCGTTTGCGCATTCCGTCACGTTTTCAGATCTGGCTGCACAAATGGAACTTTATTACGGATCCGCTCTCAGCGACGCGAAAACCTTTCGAACGGTTCTGGAGAAAGGTCTATATTGCCTTTCGAAGGAGAGAGTTTTTGCGTATCAACTACTTTCGGATTTTTTGGGTAGGCTTTGAAGAGTTCATTTTATTTTGCAGGTTTTTTATTTCCATTGTGATTACAGGCCTTTTTATCCATAAACACTGAAAAATTCAAAAAACGATCCTTCAAAACAAGAAAGCCAAAACATCTTGAAAGTTTATTTGATTAACCCGCGTTTTGCGCCCACGATATGGTCTTTCGAAGGTCTGCAGCCGCTGACCGGGACTCGTTTTTCCACAACTCCGTTGGGCCTTGCCACGGTGGCCGCTCTTACGCCCCCTTCCTGGGACGTGGAAATTGCCGACGAGAATGTTGAAGACATTAATTTTGAGACGACGGCAGATTTGATTGGAATCAGCGCCTTCAATGTTCAATATCACCGGGCGCTTGAGATTATCGCGGAATTCAAGAAACGAGGAAAGAAGATTGCGGTGGGTGGGCCCTACAACAGCCTCTTTCCGGAGGCGTTCGAGGGGAAATGTGATTATCGGATTGTGGGAGAAGCTGAGGAGATTTGGCCGGAATTCCTTCGTGATTTTGAGTTTGGAACTCCGCGGGAGCTTTATAAAGCCAATGGCAAGGTGGATATCCGCAAAAGCCCTGTGCCGCGTTATGACCTTATTCGGGGAGAACGCTACAACATGTTTTCACTTCAAACAAGCCGCGGATGCCCGTTTAACTGCGAATTTTGCGACATTATCATCATGGATGGCCGCGTCCCGCGTACTAAGACGATTCCTCAAGTGCTTGCCGAAGTGGATCATTGCGTCAAACAGGGGGCTCATTATATTGTTTTTGGTGATGCAAATTTCATCGGCAATATTCCATTCGCGCGAGAACTTCTTAAGGCGCTGGCAGATTACTCAAAAAAGAACAACTACCCGATAGAATTCTCCTGTGAATTAACTATCAATGTGGCGCATCACCCGGATCTTTTGGAATTGCTCCAGGCCGCGAATTTTTATTCGGTATTTGTTGGGATCGAAACACCGCGCCGTGAAAGTCTCGTGGAATCAGGGAAGATTCAAAATACGCGTGAAAATATTCTCGAGGATGTTAAGCGCATTCATGCCTATCATATTACGGTGGTGGCTGGAATGATCGTGGGTTTCGATGCGGATGATAAAAGAATATTCAAAGAACACTACGATTTTCTTCAAGAACTCGGGATTCCTTTCACGACTTGCGGGACGCTTATGGCGCTTCCGAATACGCCGTTGATCAAGAGGCTTGAAAAAGAAGGGCGTCTCTTGGATCTGGCATGGACGGAAATGAACGGACATGGTTCTTCGGACTGCAATTTTATTCCAAAGAACATGACGCTCGAAGAACTTCATCAGGGGTACAACTGGCTGAGTCGATGTCTTTATCGCTACGACAGTTACGGAGACCGTTTGGTGACGGCTCTCAACCGCTTCCGAAATCTTAATCCCGAACACAAACGAGCGTCTCTGGATTTAAAATTTTCTTATCTTTTGATAAAACTACTAGGTTATTATCTTCTGACTTTCGATTTAGCACGCATGAAGTTTTTTACAGGGACTTTTTGGCGTGTTGCGAAGGGGGGGCCGTTTTCCGTGAGCAAATGGCTGGAGTTCTTTCGTTGGATTGCGACCCACCGAGCTTTTCGCCAATACATCATCGAAACTCAGGGCATTCCCGAAGGGCAGGACCCGAATCATCCGCCTTTTGCTGTTGCTGAGGACTTTCTGAAAAGTGATGATTTCAAAGAGAAGATTTTTCACCCCGAAGAAGTAGAATCAAAATCGGTTTCAACAGCAACTCTCTAATGAATAAAATCCCTCTCGATAAACGAGTTTGGCCAGGGGTTGTTTTGCTCGGTCTTCTCATGATCGTGCAATTATTTCTGGCTATTCCGTTTGCGACGCCTATCCTTATGGTTCTTTTTTTTGCACATCTCCTTTTTTTTCGGGACCTGGAGCCGCAAGCCTTGCATGAAGAGGGGCTGCTTTCACCGGCAGATGGCAAGGTAGTGGAGATCAGCGAGATCTTTGAAGATAAATTTCTTCATGAGCAGGCAGTGCGTATCCGTATTTTCCTTTCGATTTTTAATGTTCACGTAACGCGTTCACCGTTTTCGGGCATTGTGAAATACCAGCAGTATGTCCGGGGGAAGTTTTTGAATGCTCTCCGGAAGATGTCCTTTGAACATAATGAGTCGAATTGGATCGGCATTGAAAATCATGAAAGGCGAGTCTTGATACGTCAAATGTCAGGTGCTATTGCACGGCGGATTTATTCCGATGTGGTGGTAGGCCAAGTTGTTGGTCGCGGAGAGAAGCTCGGCATGATTTGTTATGGCTCGGGGGTAGAAATGTTTGTGGCAAAAAGGTTTTTTGAACCGAGCATCCAAGTAGGGCAACATGTGTCAGTCGGTGCGACCCTTCTTGGCCAATGGATTCGTGAAGCATAAAGCCATGAAAAACCGTTTTTATTTCACAGCAGCAGCATTTCCGAATATGATCACCATGCTCAATCTTATCGCCGGTTTTTTCTCCGTGATCATGAGTATTCAAGAAAGATACGAGTATGCGGTCTGGCTTGTATTTTTGGCATTGGTGTTGGATTCCCTGGACGGGCATGTGGCACGAATTTTTGGTAATGAAACGGAATTCGGACGCGAATTGGATTCTTTGGCCGATACGGTTTCTTTTGTAGTCGCGCCTTGTATTTTTGTCACGAAGGCATTGTTCGGGAATGCTTCTCTGGTGGTATTGCTAGTGGTTATTGTTTATCTTTGCGCGGGTGTTTTTCGTTTAGCACGTTTTAACGTCAATCCGACTTGTACTGGATGTTTTGAAGGGCTTCCGACACCCGCTGCAGCACTGACGCTGATGATGACCATGCTGGCTTTTCGAGAGAACCATTGGGTGGAGCATTCTTTTTCGCTTGTCAGTGTGGTGTTTCTCATGACGGCGCTAGGGTTTCTTATGGTGAGCGATATCCCTTACCCCAAGGTATCAGCGATCAAATTCCGCACTTGGCGGACACTTTTTTTTGTTCAAGTGGTAGTGTTTGGAACGATTTTTTATCTTTTAAATCTAGAGAGTGCTATTGCAACAATTTTTCTGACGTTTCTTGTTCTTTCTCCTTTTTATTGTGCCCCCCTAGGAGCAAGCTTTTCATCTGAGGATCAAGAAGGAGATGATGCCTAAATGTTGCTGGGAGTCTTAACCGGTTTTCTGGGCTCGGCATTAAGCTGGCAGATTAATCTGATTGCTATCCAGCGTGGTTTGCAGCGGGGACGAGTGGCGGCATTTCTGGTTGGTTGCGGTGCCGTGACGGCAGATATGATTTTCCTCTGGGTCGCTTTCACCGGAGCGAAACCCCTTCTCAATCATCCGGAATGGTGGCGAAATATTCGGTGGCTGGGGATTGCAGTGCTGCTCTTTTTGGCAGCCAGACTTTTAGTGAGGCATGGTCGCCCGCGTAGGCAGGATGAAGAGGTCAATAAACGAAATCCGAGCAAAAATTTCCTTGTAGGATTTCTTGTGGTGGGCACTAATCCTGCCGTGTTGCTTATATGGGCAGGGGTGATCAGCTTTTTGCTTTCTCAGTTTCCTGAAGCGCGGCAACCTTTTTTTAAGGAATTTTTTCTTTCCGGTTTTTTAATCGGAGCTTTGGGTTGGTTTTTCCCACTCACTTTTGTTTTTCTTGAAAAGTTGGAGGGATGGAGCAAGAAGAATCATGAATTGCTTTCAAGGGTTTCTGCATCTGCGCTTATCTTGGTTGCGTTTTATCTCATGTTCCAAAAATGCTAGGGAAAATGGGGCTATGGCTATATAAAACAATATTAAATTTCAGTTGTTGCTATGTTTTTTAACTTTTGATATATTATCCATGTTTCCTCCCGGTCTTCATGAACTTGAACTATTTTTTTAGTTGTAATTATTTTCTTTATTTAATTTTACCGTTCATGAACCAATAAGAGTGTTTTTAAAATGTTCTAAAAAGGATCGGGAAAATGTCCTCGTTTTTTCGCAAAAAGAAACAAACAAAAGAAAAAGAGAATCAGAAAAAAGAACCAAAACCAACCCTTGAAAAAAGAGCTGATGCAGCCCATAAGGCTGCGGTTCGATATCCTAAGCGGGTCCCCGTCACAGAAAGAATTGTTCCCGTTCCTTCCAAAGTAAAAGATTCCGAGCAAGTTTCCGAAGTTTCTGCGCAGCCGGAAATTATTTCCAGATCGTTCCAGGAAATGCCTCGCGAGCTTCCGGATAATTACGGTGATAATCAGGTTTATCTTTTAGTACGGGATCCCTATTGGCTCTATACCTACTGGGAAATTCAAAAAGATCTTCAAGAGGCAAATCTGGCGAAATTAGGGGGCAGTTGGGATGTGGTGGTTTCTGTCTTACGGGTTTATGACGTTACGGATGAGAAAAAGGGAACGCCTTTTTTTGACATCCTTCTTCAGAATATGGCCAGGAGCTGGTATGTCAACACCCAACCGAATCGCAGTTATTTTGTGGAAATCGGTCTCCTGCATCGAGATGGCCGCTTTATATGCCTTGCGCGTTCAAATCGAGTGACCACGCCTCGATCCGGCATGTCCGAAATCATCGACGAACAATGGATGGGGATTGATTTTGACAAGATGTATGCGCTTTCGGGTGGTTTTCAGGTAGGTAAGAGTTCGGCTGAACTCAGCAAAATGATGGAGGAGCGTCTGAAAAGCGCTATCAGCTCCGGTTCTGGTGCTGGTGCTGTTTCGAGTATTTCGAGTCCGGTCAAGATTCAAAAACGCGGTTTTTTCTTCTGGCTGGAATGTGAATTGATCATTTACGGCGGTACGGAACCCGATGCCAAAGTGACAATGCAGGGAAGACCGGTCAAGCTTCGCCCCGATGGAACTTTTTCTTTTCGCTATGCGCTCCCAGACGGAAGGTTTATTTTTGATTGCCATGCCGAATCCTCGGACGGTATCGAAGAACGAGTCATCACGCCGGTTGTGAGTCGAAATACCGAAAGGCCCGCGCCTGTTTTTAAGACAGGTAAGAAAAAATAGCGATGGAAAAAGGATTTCTTTCCATAGTACTTCACGCGCATCTCCCTTTTGTTCGTCATCCTGAGCACGAATTTTTCCTCGAAGAAACCTGGCTTTACGAAGCAATCACGGAAACTTACATCCCTCTCATTCACATGTTTGAAGCCCTTGAGAGGGATCATGTGCCGTGGCGTCTGACGATGTCGCTTACGCCTTCGCTTATGTCGATGCTTCGGGACCCGCTTTTGCAGGATCGTTATCTCAATCATCTGAACAAGCTTATTGAACTGGCTAATAAAGAAATCGAAAGAACTCGCTTCCAGCCGCAGTTCCATGAAACAGCACTTCATTATTATTGGGAATTCACACGGGCGAAGGATACGTTTCTGAACCGTTGGGGGAAAGATATCACGCAGGCTTTCCGAAAGTTTCAGGACCATGGCCATTTGGAGATCATTACTTGTGCGGCAACGCATGGGTTCTTGCCTTTAATCAGCCGCAACGAGGGAACTGTTCGCGGGCAGATCAAAACAGCCGTGGAACTTTATGAAAAAGTCCTCGGTCGTCGTCCCGTTGGAATATGGCTCCCGGAGTGCGGCTATTATGCGGGTGTAGATAAATACTTAAAAGAACAGGGGATCCGTTATTTCCTGACCGATACGCACGGTATTTTGCATGCATCCCCGCGTCCGAAGTTCGGTGTTTTTGCGCCGATCTTTTGTCCGAGTGGTGTGGCAGCTTTCGGTCGCGATGTGGAATCCTCGAAACAGGTGTGGTCGGCTATTGAAGGATATCCAGGCGATCCGGATTATCGGGAGTTTTACCGCGACATCGGTTTTGAATTGGATTTTGATTATATCCGTCCTTACATCTCTCCGGACGGTTTGCGTGTGAATACGGGTATTAAATACCAGCGTATTACCGGAAATACACATGACAAACAGCCTTATGTCCGTGCGTGGGCCATGGAAAAAGCGGCCAGCCATGCCGGCAACTTCATGTTTAATCGGGAAAAACAAGTGGAATATCTTTATGATTTTATGGGCCGTAAGCCGCTGATTGTGGCACCCTATGATGCGGAACTTTATGGGCATTGGTGGTACGAGGGACCCGAATTTTTGAATTTTTTTGTACGAAAAATGGCCTTTGACCAGAAAACGGTTCGCCTTATCGCACCCTCGGATTATTTTAAGGAATATCCGGTCAATCAGGTTTCAACGCCGTGTTTTTCAAGTTGGGGTTGGAAAGGGTATAGCGAGACTTGGTTATCGGGTGCGAACGATTGGATTTATCGTCATTTGCACAAGGCTTCGCTGCGTATGACAGAGATGACACACAAGTTCCGCGGTCAAAATGGAGTTGTCGCACAAGCCTTGAAACAAGCCGCGCGGGAGCTTTTCCTTGCGCAGTCAAGCGACTGGGCGTTTATTATGCATACAGGAACCATGGTGCCTTATGCCGTCAAACGGACCAAAGACCATCTGCTCAATTTTACGAAAATCTATGAGGATCTTATGAACAATCGTCTGGATGAGGGCTGGTTGAGGGAGATTGAAGGGAAGAATAATATTTTCCCGGATGTGGATTACGAAGTTTTTTGATCTTATGAACCTAATCATTTAAAGGAAAGGGATTTTTCATGCAAGAACAATATTATGGTATTGGTGAAACGGCAGGCAAGATTTACAAATTTCTCGAGCTCAAAGGCGAACAAACCTTAGCGAAGGCTGAAAAGGAGATTGGTGTGGAATCTGATCTTTTTAATCAAGCGATCGGCTGGCTGGCCCGGGAAAATAACATCAATTTCAGCAAAATTGGTAAGAACGTTAAGATTTCATTGCTCAAAGATTAATTATTGCTCTGACGCCAGAACCTTTCAAAGGCGTGGAGCGGCGAAGCCGCTTCACGCCTTTGTTGTTTTTGAATAGAAAAGACGGTCCAAGGGGTTTCATTAAGAAAAGAATTTTAAAACCGATACTATATTATAGTTTAAGCACTATATTTTGATAAATTCTTTTGAAAGAAAGAACTATGCGTAAATACCCTCATCTTTTAGAGTTAAATGCTTTTTTCTTTATTTCTCGGATGTCGGAGAAATATGGGCGGAAACTCACGCTTGCTACTGTTCCCAATGACGAATGGAAATCCCTTGGCGACCAAGGGTTTGATTACCTTTGGCTCATGGGCGTTTGGAAACGGAGTCCTGGTTCTCGATCACATGCGTTAAAGGAACCCAACCTTTGTCATGCATATGATCTGATACTTCCTGATTGGAAAAGAGAGGATGTGACCGGCTCACCCTATGCGATTTTCAGCTATGAGTTAGATCCGTATTTGGGAAGGGAAGAAGAACTTTTGCAGCTTAAAATGAAGCTGAATGGCATGGGGATTGGGCTTATTCTGGATTTTGTACCGAACCATTTGGCTTTTGATCATCCCTGGACCGTCCAGCATCCTGAGCGCTTTGTCTCATGTAAGCCGGAAACCTTGAAAGTACATCCCGAATGGTCTTTTATCACTCTTGAAGGGAAAAAACTTGCGCATGGCCGTGATCCTTATTTTGCACCGTGGATCGATACGGTGCAGGTCAATTTCTGGTCTGAAGCACTGCGGCATGCTTGGCTGGAGGTACTTCTCAAAATTGCTAGGGTTGCGGATGGAGTTCGTTGTGATATGGCCATGCTAGGGCTCAATGATATCTTTCAACAGGTGTGGGGTGACCATATTCAAACCGTCCGTGCTGAGACGGAGTTCTGGGCCGAAGTGATTCCAGAGGTTAAAAAAGCATCGCCCAGCTTTATTTTTATCGCCGAAGTCTATTGGGATTTGGACTGGACACTGCAGCAACTCGGGTTTGATTTTACCTATGACAAGCGGCTCTACGACCGACTGTTTTATGATTCGCCGCTTTCAGTGCGAGACCATCTGAAAGCCGAGCCGGTTTATCGGGATAAATGTTTGCGGTTTATCGAGAACCATGATGAGGAACGTGCCCCCGTAAGTTTTGGTAAGAAAAAATCTCAGGCTGCCGGCATTGTCATGGCCACCATCCCGGGTCTTCGGTTTTTCCATGAAGGTCAAATGGAAGGCCGGCGGATACGTACGCCTGTCCATTTGCGGCGCGAACCCAAAGAATCCGTGGATTCCGAAACGGCAAGTATTTACCGGAAACTTTTTAAATTTATCCAAAACCCTATCACCCATGAAGGAGACTGGACTTTTCTCGCTAGCTATCCCGCATGGGAAAAGAGCCAGACGTATTTGGGAATCATGGCTTGGGCTTGGGTTCATGGTCAAAACTGCAAGCTGGTTATTATCAATTATTCCATGCTACGCACCCAGGGCATCATCCATCTTCCGGAATTTTTGACTCGGAGATTTTTTGTCCAATTTCACGATGCCCTAACGGATAAAATATATGACAGGACAGGCGAGGAGCTTTTTCAGAAGGGGCTTTACGTAGATCTCCAGCCGTGGCAGGCACATCTCTTTGATGTTGTCACGTAAATCCATGCTTGGAAGGGAAGTCATTATCTGCTAAACTATAAAATCAAAATACATTTATTATCAAAATAGATCAGGAGCTCGGATGCCTCAGGCGAAGAAAAAAAAAGGACAAAACGAAGTGAAAGAACTTTGGCATATCGAGCATAAAGATATGACCAAGGACGGGATTAAGTCATCCTTCAGTTCTGGCCTTCAATACGGTCTTGCCAAAGATCAATATACTGCAACTTCCCACGATAATTTCTGGGCCCTTGGCCTTGCGCTGAGAGATCGGTTGGTCGAACGTTGGATTACGACGCAACAACATTATCATAAGAAAAATCTCAAACGTGTTTACTATCTTTCACTGGAGTTTCTCATCGGACGGTTGCTTGGGAATTTCATTCTCAATCTCGGACTTTGGGAGCAGACGCAGAAAGCGCTCGAGGAGTTTGGCCTCGATCTTGAAAAAACACGTGAAGAAGAGATGGATGCGGGACTTGGAAACGGCGGCTTGGGAAGGCTTGCCGCTTGTTTTCTTGATTCCATGGCAACGCTTGGCATTCCGGCTCATGGTTACGGCATTCGTTATGATTATGGTATTTTTAATCAGAAAATCGTGAATGGTTTTCAAGTAGAATCGCCGGACGAATGGCTCAAACGCGGTAATCCCTGGGAATTCGCCCGCCCCGAATATGCGCAAAAGATCAAGTTCTACGGCAATACGAACATGTATCATGACAAATGCGGCAAGCTTTGTGTGGAGTGGGTCAACACAGAAGAGGTCATTGCCATGCCGTACGATATCCCGATTCCGGGCTTTCAAAATGATATTGTGAACACCTTGCGTCTCTGGTCCGCCAGAAGTTCTGAAGAGTTTGATCTTCAGTATTTTAATAGCGGCGATTATGAACATGCGGTGTATGACAAGATGTTTACGGAAAACATATCCAAGGTTCTCTATCCCAATGACGCGACATCCATGGGAAGAGAACTGCGTTTGAAACAGGAATATTTTTTTACCACGGCATCCATCGCGGACATTGTACGCCGTTTTAAAGAAGACAATGCGCAATTCAAACATTTTCCCGATAAGGCCGTGATCCAGCTTAATGACACACATCCCGCCCTTGCGATTCTGGAGTTTATGCGTATTCTCATCGACGATGAGCAAATGGATTGGGAGGCCGCATGGGATTTAACCGTACGGTCTTTTGCCTATACAAACCACACGGTGATGCCGGAAGCGCTTGAGAGTTGGCCGGTGCCTATGTTTGAAAAACTGCTGCCGCGTCACATCCAATTAGTCTATGAGATTAATGATCGCTTTATGAAAGAGATTTCCGCGGAATATCCCGGGGATCTGGATCGCATGAGGAGAATGTCGCTTATCGAAGAAGGGAACCCCAAAAAGATCCGGATGGCGTTTTTGGCAATCATCGGGTCTCATTCCGTCAACGGTGTTTCGGAATTGCATTCCAAACTTCTCAAGGAGCAGCTCTTCAGGGACTTCTATGAAGTGTTTCCGGAAAAGTTCAATAACAAAACAAACGGCATTACTCATCGCCGCTGGCTCATCAAGGCGAATCGCCCGCTTTCCGAACTTATCACAAAAAACATCGGAGATGACTGGCAGAAAAATCTTTTTGATTTGGAACAGCTTGTTTCTTTAAGAAAAAACAAGCTGTTCAGACAGAAATGGCATTTGGTAAAATGGGAAAACAAAAGGGTTTTGGCGGATATCATCCGTCAACAGACAGGCATTACGGTTAATCTGAATTCCATGTTTGACGTTCAGATCAAACGTATTCATGAGTATAAACGGCAAACGCTTTTTATACTCTATGCGATCTCCCAATATCTGAAGCTTCGCGAAAATCCGGGTGCGTCCATAACACCGCGTACTTTTATCTTTGGTGGGAAAGCGGCACCGGGTTATTTTATGGCCAAGCTTATCGTTAAATTTATCAATAATGTCGCGAACGTTATCAACCATGACAAAGTTAATCGGGATAAATTTAAAATTGTTTTTCTGGAAAATTACCGGGTTTCTCTGGCAGAAAAGATTTTTCCTGCAAGCGATCTTTCCGAACAGATCTCGACGGCTGGGACCGAAGCTTCGGGAACAGGATGTATGAAATTCATGATGAACGGCGCTTTGACGGTTGGAACCCATGACGGCGCCAATATTGAGATCGCGGAGGCTGTCGGAAAAGAAAATATTTTTATGTTTGGGTTAAAAAGCCATGATGTGATGGAGCTGAAGAGCCATGGGTATTCCCCGCAAAGTTACATCCAAAAGTCTCTTTATCTGCAAACGATTTTCGATATGATGAAACACGATTTTTTCTCGCCAATGGAACACGGGATATTCGATCCTCTTATTCACAATCTAAGCGTCGTCGATCCTTATCTTGTCTGTGCGGATTTTGACGACTATTGCGCTATTCAGGACCGGATCTCCGAGGAGTATCGCGACCAGGATCAATGGATCGAAAAAGCGATTGTCAATGTGGCAAAAGCCGGGAAATTCTCAAGCGATCGAACGATTGTTGAATACAGCCGGGACATTTGGGATATTCCGGTGCGAGGCAATCCATAAAGATTTAAAGGGAATTTATGCGGCGCTCGCTTTTCATTGAATCTTTGAAGAAACCCGCACATTGAATATGTCGAAAGAGTCCTGGTTTTTTTCGTAAGAGCTCCTTTGTTTTTTTATTCAAACCAAGGTGTTTTTTTCAAAAAGGAAAGAATGTTCCAGTCGCGGCCTTTTTCCAGAAGAGGCTTTATCCCAACCACACTGAAAAAAAGTTCCAAGCTTGACACCTTTTGTGTATTGTTTCGCACTTCATGAAATTTCCTGGAAAGCACAAAGTGCGAAAGCATTCTTAGAACGGCGGAGAGAAGGAACAGGGACAAAATGCGGGAACCGTTTAAAGGCGGTAGCCGTTCCGCCAGATATCCCCCCAGGGAAGCTCCGAGAAAAGTTGCGACTCCATTAATAAAACTGAAATAACCCAAACAGCGGACGCGTTTGCCGGGACTGACTGCGTCAAAAATAAAGTTCAGGGCACATAAATTAAATCCACCCCAGACAAAACCTGAAAAAATTTCCACACAAAAAAGATAGAACAAATTGTCAGAAAAAGTCCAGAGCAGGGGGATAAGAGGGATCAGAAGGCTGGTGGTTTTGAGCACCTTGGCGTTGCCAATCGCGTCCGCATGTTTCCCCCAAATGGGGAAAGATATGAGGCCTGAAACCACGGCTCCTAAATGAATAAGCATGTAAGTAAAATAGCTGAAGCTGAGATCTTGGAGCATGTAGACACTGAAATAGGGTGCGGCAAGAAGAGCGGCGAAGGTAATACTCGAAACATAAAGAACGAATTTTACGAAATTACTTTCCTTAAACCGCCGCAGAAACATAAAAAATGTGAAAGCATCCTCTTGTTTTTGCTGGTGCGGAATATTTTGCATGGTAGCCATAAGCTTTGCGGAAAGCAGACGAGCCACGACAGTAATCAGAAAAAGAATAAAGAAACCTGTGCCCGTCGAAAAGGCCTTGAATGTATTAAGCAGAATTCCGCCCAGAACCGTAGCTGCCAATCCTGCAAAACCGACAATACGCGATCTCCAGCCGAAGTATTTTCCCCGTTCTTCGGGAGAAAGATAATCACTGGCCAGACTACCCCAAACGGTTGCGATAAGGTTTGCGAGAATCCGGAAAGCCGTCACGAAAAAAATAAGGGCAAGAATTCTTGAAGGAAAAGAAAAAAGAGAAAAAAAAGCAATCGGGAGCAGTAGAAGCGCCTGGAGAACAGTGGCTTTGACCAGAAATCGGAGGCGGCTTCCGAGGAGGGCAACGATTCTGACTGCGAAAAATTGAGAAAAAGAACTAAGTAAGTGGGGAACAGCCACAAGAAAACCGATGTCCATGGGTGTTGCTCCGAGGAAAAGTCCAAGTGGAATGAGATACTCATCGAACAAGGATTGCATGGTGTTTGAAGCAATGCCTTCTTTCCAGGAGGCATCCAGACTTTTACGGAATGGGTGTTGAGATAAGGATTTCTGAAGTGTTAGCATGAAGCCCTTCGTGATCGTCTGCTTTTTATTTTCTAAACGAAATTTGGAAAAGAAGCTATAATTATATATCGCTAATTTTGAGGAAAAGATGAGTCCCCAAAGAACGAAAAAAAAGAAGATACATTCTTTTCGCTGTAAGCAGAAATCCTCCTTATCAGCCTATTCTCGCGAAGCCCTTCGCTTGAAAAAAATCAACGAAAAACTCCATTCCCAGATATTTTATCAAAAAAAGACGATCAGCACACTTCAGCATCATGCATCAAAATTTGGGCGATATCTTGATTTTAGCAATGCGATCCTAATGGTCTTGGATCGGTATGGCAAAGTGGCTTTTGTGAACGCCTATGGAGCAAAAATTCTAGGATACCCTAAAAAAGACATTCTCGGCAAACGCTGGTTTCGCAATTTTGTTCCTGCCCGGATCCGTCCTGCGGTTGAAACGGTTTTTCATTTATTGATCAAAAGAAAAATCAAACCTTCCGGGGAATATTATGAAAATCCGATTGTGAATAGCCGTGGGGAAGAGAGGATCATCCGTTGGCATAATACGGTTCTTAAAAATGCGAAAGGTGAGATCGAGGGGGCTCTGAGTACCGGTCAAGATATCACGGAAAAAAGAAGGGCTGAAGACGCGTTACGGAAAAAACAACTTCGCTACCATGCGATTTTTGAACAAACCTATGGATTTATCGGCCTGATGAAGCCTGACGGAACTCTCCTGGAAGCCAACAAGACAGCTTTGCAGTTTGCCGGAGTGAAGGCGTCCGAAGTGCTTGGCAAGGTCTTCTGGAAAACCGCATGGTGGAAACATTCCAAAGAGGCGCAGGCGAAATTGCGTGTTGCGATCAAAAAGGCTGCACGGGGGGAGTTTATCCGATTTGAGACAACTGTTTCTTCAAGATACGGAGATTCACGGCCTATTGATTTTTCGCTGAAGCCTGTACGCGATGTGCAAGGGAAGGTAGTGCTTTTAATACCTGAAGGTCGTGATATTGCGGAACGCAAAGCCATGGAAGAATTGCTCCGTGAAAATGAGGAAAAATTCCGTTCTGTGGCCGAGCAATCGCCAAATATGATCTTTATCAATCAGGGCGGGCGGATCATCTATGCCAATAAAAAATGTGAAGAAATCATGGGATACAAGATCGAAGAATTCTATTCCCCGCGGTTCAATTTTTTGAATCTTATTCATCCGGAACAAGTGCCGATGGTTCGTCGTAATTTTCGCACGCACCAAGGAGGCAAAGAAGTGCCTCCCTATGAATATAAGTTGCTGACCAAAGATCATAAGACGCTTCATGCGATCCTGACCTCAAAACTGATCCATCTAAAAACGGGGCCAGCTATTCTGAGTATTATTACGGATATTACGGAACGTCAATGGGCAGAGACCGAACAAAAACAATCCCTCTCGCTTTTAAAGGCTACGTTGGAATCTACGGCCGACGGTATTCTTGTGGTGAGTCAGTGGGGGAGGATCACAGGCTATAATGAACAGTTCAGGAAAATGTGGAATATCCCTAAGCCTATCATTGTTTCTCACGATGATAAAAAACTTTTGGCATTTGTTCTAAACCAATTAAAAGAACCCAAAAAGTTTCTCAGCAGAATTGAATGGCTGTATGCCCATCCAGAAGAGAACAGTTTTGATACGTTGGTCTTTAAAGACGGAAGGGTTTTTGAACGTTATTCGCGGCCGCAACGTCTTGAGGGACGGGTTGTGGGGAGGGTCTGGAGTTTTCGTGAAGTGACCCTGCGTCGAAATATGGAAATCGGTCTTGCGGCATCGGCGGTTCGTTTTCGTCGGCTTTTTGAAGCAGCCCGGGATGGAATTTTGATTTTAAATTCAAAAACAGGTCAGGTTTTAGAGGTCAACCATTTTCTAATCGATATGCTCGGTTACTCCAGAGGAGAATTTCTTGGAAAGAAGCTATGGCAGCTTAGTGCTTTTAAAGATACCGAAAAGTGCAGAATGGCTTTCCATCTTTTGCAAAAAAAAGGATATATCCATTATGAGGATTTTCCTTTGAGAACTAAAAAAGGCGAAGCAATTACTGCGGAGTTCGTGAGTAATAGCTATTTTGTGGGACAGGAAAAAGTCATTCAGTGCAACATCCGTGATATTACGGATCGCAAACGCGCCTTGGATCTGTTGCATCAGCGCGAGTCCTACTTGTCCGCCATTATCGAGAACCAGCCGGGGATGGTATGGCTCAAGGACAAAAAAGGAAAGTTTCTTGCCGTGAATCATGTATTTGCTCAAGCTTGCGGCCTGCAAACAGCCACTCGCGTTGTGGGGAAAACGGATCTTGATATCTGGCCTTTGGCTCTTGCGCGAAAATACCGGACGGATGATCAAAAGGTTATGAGAAGAAAAGGGTCTATGGCAGTGGAAGAGCCCATTTATGATCGAGGGGTCCGAAAGTGGTATGAAACATTTAAAACAGCTGTTTTGGATAAAACAGGGTCGGTCATCGGGACATCGGGTTATGCCTACGATGTCACGGAACGCAAAACAGCTGCTTTGGCGCTTTTGGAAAGTGAAGAAAAGTTCCGATCGGTTGCGGAACAATCTCCTAACATGATTTTTATCCATCTGAATGGGCGGGTTCTTTATGTGAACAAGGTGTGTGAAAAGGTCCTAGGATATAAAGTGAAGGAAATCTATGCTCCTGATTTCAATTTTCTAAACTTGGTGCACTCGGACGACTTGGCGCTCGCTCGCCGTAACCTTAGATCGCACCGGGAGGGAAAAGAAGTGCCGGCTTGTGAATACCGGGTGAAAACCAAAAAAGGGCAATTAATATATTGCATCTTGGCAACGAAATTGATTCATTATGCCAATGAGAGAGCTGTGATGGGGGTCATTACGGATGTTACCGAGCGTAAACAGGCAGAAAAAGATTTAAGGCAAAGGGAGGGACAGTATCGATCTCTTGTGGAGATGTCGCCGGAAGCAATTTTCATCAATTACCACAATAAAATTGTTTTTGCAAACCCGCAGGCAATCCAACTCTTCGGAGCATCGTCCCCCAAAGAAATCGTGGGAAGATCGCCGTTTGATTTTTTTCACCCCTCTTATCACTCCAAGATGCGGGAACGCATCCGGCGATTATTGAAAGGGAAATCTGTTCCGATGGTCGAGACGCGAGTTTTGCGGTTGGATCGACAGGTGATCGATGTGGAAGTAGTCGCTTCTCGTTTCCGTTATCAGGAAGATTTCGCGATCCAGGTTCTTCTCCGTGATATCACTGAGCGGAAGCGGGCAGAAAAAGCCCTTCGGGACAGTGAATTCAGGCTTAGGGAATCTCAGCGCGTTTCCCTTATCGGGAGTTACGAACTTGATGTGAAAGCGGGTGTTTGGAAAAGTTCCGAGACTTTAGACGCTATTTTTGGAATCCCGCCTTCTTATAAGAAAGATGTTAAAGGATGGGAAAATATTTTGCATCCTGATCACCGAAAAGCCATGGCGGGTTATTTGCAGAAGGATGTGCTGATCCAGAAAAAACCGTTTAATCGTGAATATAAAATTTGCCGGCAAAACGATGGGCAGATCCGTTGGGTGATTGGTAGAGGTTCCTTGATTCTCGATCCGCGTGGTAAGCCCCTTAAAATGATCGGAACCATCCAGGATATTACCGAACGAAAAAACTCGGAGGAAGAAATAAAAAAAATGGCCTCTGTGGTGGAACATAGCGACGAACTTATTAACCTGGCTACTCCGGATGGGAAGATGGTCTTCCTTAATAAAGCTGGAGGTAAAATGTTAGGCCTCGATCCTAACAACATAAAGCGGACAAACATAAGGCAAGTTTTCCAAAAAGCCATGAGAGAAAAAGTAGAAAAAGAGGTTCTTCCGGTACTCAAAAAAGGAGGCAGTTGGAAGGGCGAGTTGCAGTATCTCAACTGCAAGACAGGTAAAACGACCGATGTGCAAGCCATGACTTTTGCTATCAAGGATCCCCACACTGGCAGGGTGGTGCATCTGGCGAACGTATCGCTGGATATTACCGCACGCAAACAGGCAGAAGATGCTTTGCAAAAAGAGAGACACCAGTTATTTCAGATCATTGATACGGTGCCGCATATGATTTTTGCAAAAGACAAGAGCGGACGGTTTCTTCTTGTCAACAAGGCCGTGGGGGATATGTACGGGATGAACCCTAAGGACTTGATCGGGAAAAAGCGTCAAGATGTTCACAAGGTTGCGGAGGAAGTCGCGGCCTATTTAGAGATCGATCGGATGATTCTTGCATCGGGTTTGCCCAGGATCGTCGCGGCGGAAAGATTTACGGATGTTCACGGGAACGTCCATATCCTTCAGACGATCAAGATTCCTTTTAAAATGCAAGGGATTGAGGATACTGTGATCCTGGGTGTTTCTGTGGATGTCACGGAACAGAAAAAAGTAGAAGAATTCCGGAATGATGTCATCCGGACCATATCCCATGAGTTGCGAACACCTTTGTCGATCGAAAAAGAAGGGATCAACCTTCTTTTGGACGGAGCGGTCGGCAGCGTTAATGCGGATCAGAAAATGTTGTTGGAAGCGATTATGAAAAATATCAAGCGTTTGTCACGGATGATCGATAGCCTTTTAGATGTTGCCCACATCGAGACCAGAAAATTGCAGCTTAAGAGGAACATTGTGGACCTGAGAGATATTGTTCGGGATGTGGTTTTTGAGTTTCGGACAAAAATAAGAGAAAAAAAGATGCAATTAACGGTCGATCTTCCAAAGGATACCGTGCCTGTCTTTGTCGATCAGGACAAGATCATCCAGGTGCTAAGCAATTTAATGGACAATGCCGTGAGGTTTACAAAAGAAGGAACGATCCATGTGTTTCTTGAGGTGTTGCAAAATGAAGTGGAGTGTAGCGTGCGGGATACGGGGGCCGGCATTGCCCCTGAGCACTTGCACCATATTTTTGAAAAATTTCAGCAATTTGGACGCGCTGTCGGGCCAGGTGAAAAAGGGCTCGGCCTTGGGCTTTCTATTGCCAAGGGACTTATCGAATTACAACACGGCCGGATCTGGGCAAAGAGCGAACTCGGTGTCGGGACGAAGATGACGTTTGCGTTGCCGCTTTATAACGAGAAAGGTGTCTAAATATGACGCTCCCCAAGAAGAAAATTTTATTTATTGAAGATGAACCCGATCAGATCTTGATGATCCGTTTGCGCCTGGAAAAAAACGATTTTATGGTCGTCTCAGCGGAAGACGGTCTAGAAGGGATCAAAAAAGCTAAGGAAGAAAAGCCCGATCTTATTTTGTTGGATGTCATTATGCCGGGCATGAATGGTCTTGAGGTTTGCAGAAAGCTCCGCAGTGATCCATTGACAAAAAAGATTCCTGTCATTACAACCACGGCCGCCGGTATTGACGATCTTGAACATGAATGTCTTGCGGCGGGTGCAGATGCCTGTGTTCGGAAGCCTTATGATTCGGTCGATCTGATCTCAAAAGTTACCAGCCTGCTTCAACAAAGCAAATAAAACGAATATCTGCGGTGCTTTTTTATGAATACTAAAAAATCCATGCTTGTCTGGTTCCGCAATAACCTTCGCACGGAAGATAACATCACTCTCGCACGAGCCGTGGAACAGGATGCGCCTCTGATCCCTCTGTTTATTTTTGATGAAAAACGGGATTGTGGGAGTGCCAGCCGCTTGTGGCTTTACCATGCTCTTAAAAGTTTTGAGCGGGAACTTTTCAGGCTTGGAACGCGATTGATTTTTTTGAAAGGAGATTCGCGCATCATTCTCGCGCGTTTGGCATCCGAGACAGGAGCGAAAGCACTTTACTGGGATCGTTCCTATGAACCTTATCAAAAAGAACAGGATCAGCTTATTCAAAAAGATCTGGAGGGTTGGGGTATCCGTTGCGAATCGTTCAACGACACGCTTCTTTTTGATCCGGCCCAGATTCGTACTCGACAAGGCACTCCGTTTAAGGTTTTTACTGCGTTTTGGAATCACTGCACCAGTTTGCCAGAGCCGATGCTGCCAGTTCGAGCGCCTCAAAGATTGTCTGGTCCTGCAAAATGGCCCCAGTCCAAACGGCTAGAGGATTTTGGATTGCGGGATAAGGCACGCTGGTCAAACAAAGTGGAGGCTTTTTGGGAACCGGGAAACGTAGATGTCAGAAAGAACTGGCGCAAGTTCCTAAAAGAAAAACTCGAAAATTACTCTCACGATCGGGATCGGCCAGCTCTAGAGGGGACCTCACGTCTTTCTCCGTATCTGCATTTTGGAGAAATAAGCGTCCGCAGTATTTGGCATGAGATGCGGCAGTATATGGTCCAGCATCGAAGGGCCGGGATCTTTCGTGAGGCAGAAACGTTTTTGAGGCAAATCGTCTGGCGGGAATTCGCGCACTATTTTTTGTTCCATTTCCCGGAAACGATCGAGCATCCGTTCAGAAAAGAATTTGAGAAATTTCATTGGAAAAAAAATTCCGCGTTACTTTGTGCATGGCGGAAAGGAAAGACGGGGTATCCTATCGTGGATGCGGGGATGCGTGAGCTTTGGGCCACTGGGTGGATGCACAATCGCGTTCGAATGATTGTGGCATCATTCTTGGTGAAAGATCTTTTGCAGCCATGGCAAGAGGGTGCTCAATGGTTTCTAGAAACCCTTGTGGATGCTGATGTCGCGAACAATGTGTTCGGATGGCAATGGACTGCGGGTTGCGGGGCAGATGCGGCTCCTTATTTCCGAATTTTTAATCCCATCCTGCAAGGTGAAAAATTTGACTCCCGAGGTGATTATGTTCGTCGTTGGGTTCCCGAACTGTCCAAACTGCCGGACCGGTTTATTCACAAACCTTGGCAGGCATCTCCGGAAATTCTTGCAAAAGCCGGTATCCGGTTGGGTAAGGATTACCCCGATCCGGTTGTGGATCACCATCAAGCACGGAATCGTGCCCTTTTTAACTATGCCAGGATGAAAAAATAATCTCATGGGCAATAAAACAAGCTTCGGAATACTTGCTTTTCGCCGGAAAGAGGGTAGTGCTAGAATAGCACCCTTTGGAGTTCCGTTTATTTCTTTCACAGAGGAAATTCCCCAATATGAAATCACTGAACAGTAAACAAATCATTGACGCTTTAACCAAGATAAGCGATGCGGTCACTTCGGATCTTTATTTGGAAGAGATTCTTAAGTTGATCGTTACGGTAACGGCAGAAGTGATGCACTCCAAGATTTGTTCTCTCATGCTTTTGGATAAATCTACGAATGAGTTGGTGGTCAAAGCGACCCAGTCTGTCAGTGAGTTTTATAATAAAAAACCCAACGCAAAATTGGGCGAAGGCATTGCCGGAAGGGTGGCGCAATCCGGGAAGCCTATCACGGTCCTGGATGTCCGGAAAGACGAACGTTATCTCAACCAGGCTATCGCGCGAAAGGAAAACCTTTGTTCGCTGTTGAGTGTGCCGCTTATTTTTAAACGGAATATTATCGGGGTGTTAAACTGTTACACCATCACGGCGCATCGTTTCAGCCAAAGAGAGATCCGCGTCATCAAATCGATCGCGAATCAAGCGGCAATCGTCATCGAAAACTTCAGGTTGGTGGTCGAATCGCAGGTGATCCAAGAAGAATTGGAGTCAAGGAAAGCGATTGAGCGTGCCAAAGGCATTTTGATGAAAAGGGAGAATCTGAGCGAACAGGGGGCTTACAAGCTCATTCAGAAATATAGTATGGATAAGCGTAAGAGCATGAAGGAGGTTTCGGAGGCGATTTTATTGAATGAAGAAATGCAAAGGTTTTCTTCCAGCAGAGAATAAAATCAGCATTGAAAGTCAAAATGCCTGTGCTATAATTTCAACGCTCAACACACAGTGAGTGTTTGGCAGAAAGAAAGTGAAGCAGCGTTCTGCGAAGAACATAGCTTTATCTTCGTTTTTGGAAGAGAGGATAATGACGTCCTTTTCGGTAAAAATTTTGCCGGAAAGGTTTTTTTTTGCCCAATTTGGGTTATGCCGTGAATGAAATAGCGTCAGCTCGAAGAGGTGATGACGTTTGCCGGCAGGCGGGTGTTTGGATTTTCGAAAAGTATAACCGATAAATGAAAGGGATATGCCATGACAAAAGAAATCGATGCGTTCATGAAAAAAGTCATCGCTAGGAACTCAGGCGAAAAGGAATTTCACCAAGCGGTCAGGGAAGTTGTGGAATCTGTAACTCCGTTTATTGAAAAACACCCAAAGTATAAAAATGCGAAGATCCTAGAACGGATGGTCGAACCGGAGCGTGTGATCATGTTTCGAGTTCCCTGGTTGGATGATAAGGGAGAGATTCAGATTAATCGCGGATTTCGTATCCAGATGAACAGTGCTATTGGTCCTTACAAGGGAGGCCTTCGTTTCCATCCCAGTGTCAATCTTGGTATTTTGAAGTTTTTGGCATTTGAACAGGTCTTCAAAAATAGCCTGACCACGCTTGCCATGGGTGGTGGCAAAGGCGGTTCGGACTTTGATCCAAAAGGAAAATCGGATCAAGAAGTTATGAAATTCTGTCAAAGTTTCATGACGGAATTGTTCCGACACATCGGACCGGACACGGATGTTCCTGCAGGCGATATTGGTGTGGGTGGTAGGGAGATCGGTTTTCTTTACGGTCAGTACAAGAGATTGCGTAATGAGTTTACGGGTGTTTTGACTGGGAAGAGCTTGAATTGGGGAGGAAGTTTGATTCGACCCGAGGCGACCGGTTACGGATGCGTTTATTTTGTCCAGGAAATGCTTAAGACACGAAAGATGTCTTTTGCGGGTAAGGTTTGTGTTGTTTCCGGCTCCGGGAATGTGGCACAGTACACAGTCGAAAAATTGAACCAGTTGGGTGCCAAAGTGGTGACCTTGTCGGACTCCGACGGTTACATTTATGATAAGAAGGGCATTGACGACAAGAAATTGGAATTTGTCATGCACCTTAAAAATGTAAAGCGTGGTCGTATTAAGGAATGCGCGGATGAATTCGGCTGCGAATATGTCGCCGGTCAACGGCCATGGAAAGTCGCATGCGATGTCGCTTTTCCGAGTGCCACGCAAAACGAGATCAATGAAGCGGACGCGAAGGTTCTTGTCAAGGGCGGCTGCATTGCGATCGGGGAAGGTGCCAATATGCCGACCACACCGGAAGGCGTCCGGGTGTTCCAAAAGGCGAAGATTCTCTATGCCCCTGGAAAAGCGGCGAATGCCGGGGGGGTGTCGACTTCGGGCCTGGAAATGAGCCAGAATAGCATGCGCTTGGGCTGGTCCCGGGAAGAAGTGGACAAGAAATTGCATGGCATCATGGTCTCGATTCATGAGAATTGCGTGAAATATGGAAAAGAACAGGATAAGTACATCAACTATGTCAATGGCGCGAATATCGCGGGCTTTGTAAAGGTTGCGGACGCCATGCTTGATCAGGGGCTGGTGTAAGCTTAGTTTCAAAGGGGCAGTCTTCCAGAGGTTCGGGAGATGGCCCCTTTGTTTTTTCTTGACAAATGATACTATGATAGTATCATTAAAAGAATGAAGCTCATCACTCGAAACACAGATTATGCGATGCGCGCACTTTGTTATATCGCGCAGCAAACAAAAGATTCGGTGCCTGTCACCGAAATGGTGAAGGATCTTGCTATCCCGCGCCCCTTTCTCAGGAAAATCCTTCAAACTCTAAGCGGTGAAGGGATGCTCGATTCCTACCGTGGACAGGGCGGTGGTTTCTCTCTCAGTCTTTCTCCCTCAAAAATTTTTATCACGGATTTGATAAAAATTTTTCAGAATGCCATCCAACTTAATGAATGTATCTTTAAAAAAAAGATGTGCCCGAATCGTAAGACTTGTCTCATGAAAAGAGAGATGGACTCTATTGAAAAAGATGTTTTGTTGCGACTGAGCCGTATCAGCATTGCTTCTTTGATTTCAAACGGGAACGGGAAGCGCTCAAATCGAGAAAGAAAAGAGGGGAGGTATGGTGAAGCTTAATAGTGAAACACGCTTCAAAGGGTTGCCTCTAAGCAGTGGTGTTGCTTTTGCGAAGGTGTGTCTTTTTAACGAGCGCCGCCATCAGAATCCTCCTGTTCAAACCATCCGCACCAAGGAAGTTTTACAGGAAAAAGAGCGCGTTCAGAAGGCCTTGGGCATCGTCCGGGAACGGTTGGATGTATTGATTGAAAGTGTGAAATCGAAAGTGGGGCCTGCGGAAGCAGAAATCTTTACGGCTCAGAAAATGATCTTGCAGGATTCGGCTCTGCAGAGACGGATCTTTGAACATATCGACAGTAAAAATTTTAATGCCGAAAAGGCAATTATTAGCTCGCTTGATTTTTTTGAGTCCAAAATTATGCAGATGGACAATGCTTACCTCAAAGAACGCGCTTCCGATATTGGAGAGGTTAAACGAAGACTTTTGGATGTGTTGACGAATTTGAATCCATCGTTCCAGTGTGCCAATGAATCTTATTGTTTGCGGGGGAAAAATCGCATCGTGATTGCTGAAGAGCTGACGCCGAGTTTAACCATGGAATTGAACACGGATTATATCCGAGGTTTTGTGACCGATCGTGGCGGCGTTGCCTCTCATGCTGCGATCCTTGCCCGTGGGCTGAAAATACCGGCGGTGAGCGGGATTCCGAACATTCACGATCTTATGTTCTGCGGGACGGATGTTTTAATTAATGGCGATACGGGAGAAGTGATTCTCTGGCCGACCGAAGAAACATTGGCACAATATCCGGAGTTGAAGCTTCCACCGCCGGAGTCCCTGAAAGCGGTGGAGCCTATCGCAAGCTTAAAAGTCATGGCCAATTTAAGTCTCGCGAAGACCGTGAAGGAAGCCGTGCATCATAAAGCTGAGGGCATAGGGCTTTACCGGACGGAATTTGAATTTTTTGCAGCGGGGAAACTTCTAACCGAAGAAGAACAATATGAAAGGTATGTCAGCGTTCTTAAGGCCATGCATGGGAAACCGGTTTATTTCCGTATGCTCGATATTGGAGGAGATAAAAACGCTCCTTTTCTGAAACTTCCCAAAGAACAGAACCCTTATCTCGGGTTTCGCGGCAGCCGTTTTCTTCTCGGACATAGGGACCTTTTCAAAATTCAGGCGCGCGCTTTAGCAAGGGCTTCCGTGCATGGACGAATTCATGTCATGTATCCCATGGTGATTGATGTGGATCAATTTCTCAAACTGAAAAAAGCCTTTTTAGAAGATACGACGGGGATTGCTTCGGGAGAGATCAAACACGGGATTATGTTTGAGGTGCCGTCCGCTTGTCTGGACGCGGCGGAGCTTTTCAAACTCATTGATTTTGGCAGCATCGGAACGAACGATCTTATTCAGTATCTGTTTGCCGTGGATCGCGATAATGAGTCAGTCGCTTATGACCATCACCCGAATCGCAAGATTTTCTGGTCTTTAATGCATCATGTCGCGCATGCAGCCAGGAAACATCGGAAGCCTCTTTCGGTTTGCGGAGAACTTGCCGGTATTCCGGAATATGCACACAAGCTTGTCCGGGAAGGGATCCGGGCGGTCAGCGTCGCTCCCAAGGTGATCCCGTTACTGAGAGTGGCGATTAAAAACAAACCAAAACTTTCCAGGAGGAAAACGCAACACCTTCTTCTCAAGAAACTTAAAAAATAAAATCAACGGAGGTAATTTATGGGGATGTTTTGTTATCAATGTGAACAAACAGCAAAAGGAAAAGGCTGCGATACCTTGGGTATCTGCGGCAAAACGCCGGAAGTCGCGACTTTGCAGGACCTGCTTATCCACGCCTTGAAGGGGATCGCAGTCTATGGGCAATTGGCGCTTGAACTGGGAGTAAAAGACAAGAATGCGGATCTTTTTCTGATCGAAGGACTTTTTACGACGGTGACGAATGTTGATTTTGATCCCGCCCGGATTCAGGAAGAGATTGTCCGAGCCTATCAAGTCAAAGAAGCCATCAAAAGATTGTTTCTGGATGCGTATAAGAAAAAAAACGGTAGAGATTTTGACGGTGAATTGCCTGCAGCCGCTTACTGGAAACCGGCAGAGACGCTTGCGGGTTTGCTGGACCAAGGGAGTAAAGTCGGCATTCTCTCCGATAAAATTTTAAATGAAGATATCCGTAGTCTTCGGGAACTTCTCCTCTATGGGCTCAAGGGCATGGCGGCTTACGCGGATCATGCGCTGATCCTTGGTAAAGAAAATGAGGAAGTTACGGCGTTTTTCCATAAAGGATTACGTGCGCTGACGAACAATAGCCTGACGGTAAATGACCTTGTCAATCTCAATATGGAATTTGGGATGGTGAATTTGAAATGTCTGGAGCTGCTGGACCAGGCGCATACGGATCATTTTGGGCATCCTGTCCCCACCAAGGTATTTTTGGGCGCGAAAAAGGGCCCGGCGATTTTGGTGTCAGGGCATGATCTTTTGGATCTGGAATGGCTGCTTCAGCAGACAGAAGGCAAAGGGATCAGTATTTATACGCACGGTGAGATGTTGCCGGCGCATGGCTATCCGGCGCTAAACAAATACAAACATCTTGTCGGTAACTACGGGGGTGCATGGCAGGATCAGGCCAAAGAATTCGATGCCTTTCCCGGTGCGATCCTCATGACGACCAATTGTATTCAAAGACCGCGTGAAACTTACCAGGACAGAATTTTTACGACGGGACTTGTGGCTTGGCCAGGCGTTGCCCATATTTCGCTTCAAAACGGCAAAAAAGATTTTTCGCCTGTAATTCAAAAGGCCTTATCCGCAGGTGGTTTTAAGCAGGATATTCCGGGCAAAGAAATTATGGTGGGATTTGGTCACCAGGCGGTGCTTGGCGTGGCGGATAAAGTAGTGGGAGCTGTGAAAGCAGGTCAGATCCGTCATTTCTTTTTAGTGGGGGGTTGCGATGGTGCCAAACCCGGCCGAAACTACTACACGGAATTTGCCGAGCAGGCGCCCAAAGATACGGTTATTCTGACGCTGGCCTGCGGAAAATACCGTTTCAATAAACTGGAATTCGGTGATATCGGCGGGATTCCCAGGCTTTTGGATATGGGACAATGCAATGATGCTTATTCCGCGATCCAGGTCGCGGTGGCACTATCCAAAGTATTTAACTGTGGGGTCAATGAATTACCGCTTTCGATGATCCTTTCGTGGTATGAGCAAAAGGCGGTTTGTATTCTTCTAACACTGCTGGCGCTTGGGATTCAGAATATCCGGATCGGTCCGTCTTTGCCGGCTTTCGTTAGTCCGAATGTACTCAAAGTATTGGTGGAAAAATTCAATATTAAACCTATCACCAGTGCCAAAGAAGATTTGGAGGCTATTCTAGGAACGGCAGCAGTTTAGGGTGGGGGAATCCGTTTGAAAAAAGAAGGATTCCATGATTAAATAAGAAACAAAAAGTTTAAACCCCCTCGGCATACTCCTTGGGGGTTTTTTCTTCCGAGATATTTGAAATAAAGGAAAAAGATGGAACAAGCCCGGTACAAATATATCTATGGTCCTGTTGCTTCCTGGAGATTCGGCAAGTCTCTCGGGATCGATCCGATTTCGCGTCCGGAAAAGACCTGTACGTTTGATTGCGTTTATTGTCAGGCTGGAAAGACCCGGGTTTTTCCAAAAGCAAGGGAGATATTCATTCCCACAGAAGATCTTCTGGAAGAAGTCCAGTCTTTGCCTCCGATGGATTTAGATACGATTACTTTTGCAGGGAATGGGGAGCCTACGCTTGCCAAGAATCTTGGCGAAATGATTGAGGGAATCAAATCTTTCCGAAATGAAAAAATCACAGTGATCACGAACGCTTCTTTGATCAATCAAAAGGACGTGCAGGAGGATCTTCTCTTGGCCGATCTCGTGGTGGCAAAACTGGATGCTTTTTCCGAAGCTTCTCTCAATGACGTGAATCAGGCGATGCCGAATGTCCTGATGCATCATATCATCCAGGGGTTGAAAGATTTTCGGCGTATCTATCGCGGCCGCTTAGCGCTTCAGATCATGTTTATCGACGCCAATAAAAAATACGCAGCTCAAATCGCGGACATCGTCAAGGAAATCCGTCCGGACGAGATTGAAATTAATACCCCTTTGCGTGCATGTGCTGTGAAACCACTGCCGGAAAGGGATATTCTGGAAATCACGGCTTGTTTTACGAAAATAGGTGTGGAATCTTTTAGGATAAGACATGTTTATGAAGCCCCTAAAAAGACAAGCAGTCCTATTTGCCCACAGTCGACTGAAAGGCGGCGGGGGAAAGAGGGTGTGTAGGTTTGTGATGTGGACATTGCAAGAGAAGCTAAAAGAAAGTAAGATAACAGCCTTTCGGAGCTCTTCATGGGAATAAAAAATCAGGATATTTCAGCGGAAGACCTTATCAAGCAGATCAACTCCCTGAAACAGAAAAGGGAGGCGGTGATCCTTGCGCATAATTATCAGCCTCCGGAGATCCAGGATCTGGCTGATTATACGGGAGATTCGCTGGAACTCAGCATCATTGCGGCCAAAACAGAAGCGAAAGTGATTGTTTTTTGCGGGGTTCGGTTCATGGGCGAGACGGCGGCGATTCTGTCCCCGGAAAAAACCGTTTTGTTGCCCGTTCTGGAAGCCGGCTGTACGCTTGCGGATTATGCGACGGCGGAGCAGGTCCGTGAAATGAAAAAGAAACATCCGAATGCGATAGTGGTGACCTATGTCAACAGCTCCGCGGAGGTTAAAGCAGAGAGCGATATTTGTTGCACTTCGGCGAATGCCATCGATATTGTTCGCACCATCGATCTGAGCCGTCCCATCATATTTGTTTCGGATTATAATTTAGGGCATTATGCGGCCAAGATCACAAAACGGGAGATTATTCTTTGGGATGGTTGCTGTCCGACTCATGCGCTTCTGTCGACCTTTGCAGTGCAAAGGGCCAGAAAGAAGTGGCCGGGGGCACAAGTGATCATGCACCCAGAATGCAAACCGGATGTTCTTGAGCTCGCGGATTTCGTGGGAAGCACTTCAGGGATGCTGCGCTATGCCAAGCAGCAGCCGGCAGGAGCATCTTTGATCGTTGGAACCGAGATTGGGTTGCTCCACCGTTTGCAAAAGGAAAATCCCGATAAAACCTTCTATCCGGCCTCGGACTATTTGATTTGTCCGATGATGAAAATGACCACGCTTAAAAATGTCAAGGATTCACTCGAGAAGATGCAGTATGTTGTGACAGTTCCCGAGAACATCGCGATGCGAGCTCGCGCTGCTGTCAATGCCATGTTGAACTACAAAGGAACTCCTAAGAAGTCGACTCCTCCGTCCCCTCCGGCAGAGAAGGCAAAAGGAGAAACAGAAATTTCTATTGGTGTGGAATGAAAGGAAAGACCATGCGAAAAGCAATAAATCCGGGAATTGAAGCAATCCAAAAACGCGGAAGTCGCATCGTGGCGGAAGGGAAGCATATGTTGCCCGCCGCAGGTCTGATGGTAGCTGCCGGAGCGATTGGAAAAATAGAAGATCGACAAAAACCATTTGTCACGGTGATCAATTCCTATACCACGCATATTCCGGGGCACATGCACCTGAATATTCTCGGAGAAAAGCTGGTCGCGGTACTTAAAACCAAGGGTTATAACGTCTGGTATGCCAATATCGGAGCAGCGATTTGCGATGGTATTGCGATGGGGCATTTCGGCATGAAATATTCCCTGCCGTCTCGCGAACTGATTGCCGATCAGATCGAAAGCATTATTGGTGCGCACCCTTGCGACGCCTGGATCGGGATCGGGAATTGCGACAAGATCATTCCTGCCATGCTGAATGCGATGGTGAGGCTTAATATTCCTTCGGTTTATGTCAGCGGCGGGCCGATGTTGGCAGGACAGAACAATGCGGATTTGATCACGGTCTTCGAGGGGGTGGGCGGTGAAGCTGCCGGAAAAATATCCGAAACACAGCTGACGAATTTGGCGAATACCGCTTGCCGGACCTGTGGCAGCTGCGCGGGTATGTTTACGGCAAATTCCATGAACTGCCTGGCCGAAGCGATCGGATTAGCACAGCCCGGCAATGGTACGATTCCTGCTGCCGCGTGGGTGGATCGTTCCAAGATGACATGGGTGATTAATCCGGAACGCATTCAGCTTGTAGAGCATGCTGCAGAAACATTGGAATATCTTTTGAAGAATAATATCCGGCCGCTTGATATCGTGACCAAAGCATCAATCGACAATGCGTTCATTCTTGATCTGGCGATGGGAGGCTCGAGCAATACGGTGCTTCATACTTTGGCGCTTGCCTGCGAAGCGGGGATTGATTACCCGCTGGATCGTATCAATCATCTTGCGAAGATGACACCGACTCTCTGCAAAGTTTCTCCCTCCCGGCCGGATGTCCATATCGAAGATGTCCATCGCGTGGGCGGCATTGCGGCTATATTAAAGGCCGTGCAGCAAGACGGTCGTGCTCCATTGAAATTGGATTTGAAGACCTGTACGGGAATTTTAAGGGATATGGTTGAAAAAGCGCCGGATGCGGACGGCGATGTAATCCGGAAAGGGGATAAGGTTTTTTCGCAGGAAGGTGGATTGGCGATTCTTTACGGAAATATCGCACCGGAAGGAGCTGTGGTCAAAACCGCCGGTGTGGATAAGGATATGATGCAGTTCCGCGGCAAAGCAAAATGTTACTCTTCCCAGGAAGAAGCTGCCGAGGCCGTTTTAGCAGGCAAAGTTGTGAACGGGGACGTGGTGGTGATCCGTTATGAAGGACCGCGAGGCGGACCGGGCATGCAGGAAATGCTTTCGCCGACCTCAGCTTTGAAAGGACGTGGGATTCGTGCGGCCTTGATTACGGATGGTCGTTTCTCGGGAGGAACGCGAGGACTTTGTATTGGTCACATTTCTCCGGAAGCTGCCGCAGGCGGGCCGATTGCTGCGATTAAAAACGGAGACATTATCGAGATTGATGCGGAGAAAAGAACCTTGAACGTTGCGATACCGGCTAAAGAGATTAAGAAACGGCTTTCCAAACTCAAACCTTTTGTCCCTAAAGTGACAGGGGGATGGCTTGGAAGGTATGCCCGTCATGTTTTGAGCGCTCATACGGGTGCTGTGATGGATAATGTGAGGATAACAAAATTAAAAGGGAAATAAAGGAGAGAGAACATGATTAGTGAGAAGATGGTGAAAGCGATCAACGAACAAATCAATAAAGAAATTTATTCCGCTTATCTCTATGCCGGGATGGCGATTTATGCTGGTTCGGTGGGATTGAACGGAGTGATGAACTGGTTTCAGCTTCAGGCCAAGGAAGAACTGGGGCATGCCGCAAAGTTCATGGCATATGTAAATGAGCAAGGCAGTCGTGTTATGTTGAAGGCCATTGATGCGCCGGATCAGAAGTTTACTTCGGTGGCGAGCCTTTTCGATAAAACTCTTGAGCATGAAAAAGAAGTCACCGCGTCGATTAATAGCTTAGTGTTCCTGGCTAAAAAAGAGGCAGATTATGCGACCGACGGCTTGCTCCAGTGGTTTGTGAAGGAACAGGTAGAGGAAGAAGCGAGCGTGGCAGATATTATTCAAAAGCTTGAGATCGGTGGAAAAGCCGGGAATTCGCTCCTCATCTTGGATGGGATTCTGGCACAGAGAAAGTAAATACGGAGATCCAAAAAATGAAGGCGTTACCGATAACAAAGAACATATGGTGGGTGGGGGCCATTGATTGGGGCGCGCGTCATTTCCATGGACACACCTACACGACAAAACGCGGTACTACCTACAATGCGTACTTGATCATTGATGAGAAAATCACGTTGATCGATACAGTTTATGGCCCCTTTGCCGCAGAAATGATGGAGCGGATTAAAACAATCGTTCCGCTCGAGAAAATCGACATCATTATCGCCAACCATATTGAACCAGATCATTCCGGAGCCCTTCCGGAACTTTTGAAACATTGTCCGCAAGCCAAGGTCTATGGAAGTGCCAAAGCGGGTATCGGATTGGAGCAGCATTATCACCTCAAACTGGATTTTCAGACTGTCAAGACCGGGGACAAACTAAGCCTTGGGAAAAGGACACTTACTTTTATTGAAATTCCGATGATTCACTGGCCGGACAGCATGATGAGTTATCTCGTGGAAGAGCAAATCCTTTTTTCCAATGATGCGTTCGGGCAGCATTATGCCACCAGTGAGCGGTTCGATGATGAGGTGCCGCAGGAAACCCTGATGGAAGAAGCGGCAAAATATTTTGCCAACATCCTGTGGCCTTTTAGCCACCTCATCACGAAACGGCTTGCTGAGATAGAGCAGATGAATCTGCCGATCCGTATGATTGCCACATCCCATGGTCTGAGTTGGCGAAAAAATCCAGACAAGATTGTAGAGGCCTATCAGCATTGGGCTGCGAATGAAACTAAACCAAAGGTTGTGATTGCGTATGAAACCATGTGGGGCGCAACGGCCAAAATGGCGCAGAAGATCGCAGAAGGGATTGCGGATGCTGGGGTTCGTTATGAGCTTTATGATGTGGCGCAGGCGGATCGTACGGAAGTGATTTATGATATGTTCGATGCCAAAGCCTACATCGTAGGTTCCTCGAATCATGACAGCGGGATTCTGCCGAATATGGTTTCGTTTATGGAGTTTTTGAAAGGGTTACATCCGAGAAATCGCATCGGTTGCGCCTTCGGTTCGTACGGATGGTCCGGTGTGGCCATTCAGAAATTGGAAACTATCCTTAAAGAAGCCGGGGTGGAGATTGTTCAACCGGCTCTTTCAATTCAATATGTCCCGGACGAATCCCAATTGGCCCAATGCTATGAATTTGGGAAGAAAGTGGCTACACTGGTTCTCAATCAATGATTTATTGAAAACGAATGCGGCACGAAGCAAACCCTAAAAGAGGGAGGAAGCTAAGCGCCGGACTCGTAAAAAAAAGCTAACGCTATGGAAACATTCGAATCTATTTCAAAAAGGGCAAGCGTTCGCGAATACCTCAATCAACCTGTCCCGAAAAATCTGCTTGAAAAACTCGTGGATGCCGGCCACCGTGCGCCAACAGCTCGAGCCATCGAACCTTGGGAATTTGTGGTGGTGACCGAACGCCAGACTTTGGATAAACTTGCCGGGATGATCAGTACGGGCCTTTTTCTGAAACAGGCGACCGCATGTATTATCGTTTTTTGCCAGGATGTGAAATATTATCTCGAGGATGGCGCCGCGGCGACGGAAAATATTCTTCTTGCAGCCACCGATCTTGGATTAGGAACCTGCTGGATTGCCGGAGACAAAAAAGAGTACTGTGAAGAGGTGAAGTCTCTTTTTGGTGTTCCGGCTACTCATAAACTTATCAGCTTGATTTCAGTAGGATGGGCATCCAAAGTACCGAAGCAGCATAAAAAACGAAAACTTGAAGAAGTCTTGCACTGGGAAAAATTCTAACTTATCCACATGAAACGTTTGTTTTGGGGAGGATAAAAAATGCCTTACAAACACACGCAAATCGGATATGTCATTATTGTTTGCATGGCGGTGGGGAGTGTGATTGCCTATTTCAATCATGCGCTGCCTCTTTTTTGGATTATGGCTGCTGCCGGAATTTTTTTTGGAACATTAACGGTTTCAATCGGCAGCGAATCTGTTGAGATATCATTTGGCCCCGGATTGATTCGAAAGCGATTTTCACTGGCAGACATTGAGACTTGTCAGGCGATGAAACAAAGATGCTGGTCCTGGGGTATCCACGGATGGCCTGGGAGGGGCTGGCTCTATAATGTGTCCGGCTTTCATTGTGTAGAACTTAAAATGAAAAACGGTAGAAAATATTACATCGGAACCGACGAGCCGGAAGTATTGGAAAAAGCAATTCATGAGGCCATGCACCTTTCCCTTTACCGCTCCATAAAAATGTCAGAATGAAATCTTAAAAAAATAATGCAAGGATCCGATATTTAACGTATATTACCGCATCATCAACAAAGCGCTTTGACCAGACCTTAGGATCTTTCGAAGAGGCGATGGTTTTTTGAAAAATGTCTTTGAGGGCCGTGGGTTTGGACAAGTGACGAGTCACAAAAGAAGGAGATTTGCAGGAATGGCAAAAGGAAAAGTTAAATGGTTCAATAATCAAAAAGGGTACGGATTCATAACGCCGGAAAACGGCAGCGATGTGTTCGTCCATCACACAGCCATCCAAGGTGAGGGATATAAGACTTTGGAAGAAGGCCAGGATGTTGAGTTTGAGATCACAAAGGGTCCGAAGGGTAATCAAGCGGTTAATGTCGTCAAGGTATAAGAAAACGCTAAAGATCAAAGCCCGGTGTTAGAAGCCGGGCTTTGATCTTTACAAAGACGTCGCAGTGCTTCCTTCCTTATCAAAAATTTTTGAGGAACCAAGGTGCTTTTTCATAGCCTTGTTTCGACAGGATTTTAAAAGCAACCAAGACTGCACTGATTTCCTTGTTTTATTTTTGGTTCACCAAAATCAGTGATGCCTTGGTTTTTTATTTATAAGGATTTTCTTACTTTATGACAAATCAGAAAAGACGAAAAGATGTACGGAATGTCGCGATTGTGGCGCATGTCGACCATGGGAAAACTACGCTTGTGGACGCCCTTTTGAAGCAAAGCGGCGCCTATCAATTCCAGGAGGGCGAGTCGACGATTATGGACTCTAACGATCTGGAACGCGAACGCGGTATTACGATCTTTTCTAAGAACGCCTCATTCCGTTATAAGGATGTGCAGTTCAATATTGTCGATACGCCGGGACATGCCGATTTTGGAAGCGAGGTCGAGCGGATCCTCAAAATGGTTGATGGCGTTCTGCTATTGGTGGATGCTTTTGACGGTCCCATGCCGCAGACAAAGTTTGTTCTCAGGAAATCCCTCGAAATGCATTTAAAACCGATTCTTGTCGTCAATAAAGTGGACCGTCCGAACTGTCGGCCGCATGAGGTGGCGGATATGACGTTCGATCTTTTCTGCGAGTTGAATGCCACTGATGAACAATTGGATTTTCCGATTGTTTATGCTTCCGGGAAAGAGGGTTGGGCTGCCATGTCGCTTGAAGATGAGCGCAAAGACATGACGCCGCTTCTAGAAACGATCCTGCATCGTGTGCTTCCGCCTATTGCAGACTCGGAGCAGCCCTTTCAAATGCTGGTGACCATGCTGGATTATGATAATTATCTTGGCCGCATCGCAATCGGCCGTATTTTTCACGGGCAGATCCGTTCGGGTGATCCTATGGTGGTGATCAAGCATAACGGTGAGGTGCTCCGGGGCAAAGTAACCAAGATCCTCAAGTACCAAGGACTTAAAAAGGTTGAAGCTCAGGATGCGATGGCGGGAGATATTATCACAATCAGCGGGATTGATGAGGTCAAAGTGGGTGAAACACTTGCGTCGCCGGAAAAACCGGAAGCCTTGCCGACCCTGAAGATTGATGAGCCGACTATCTCTATGAATTTTTCCCACAACACCAGTCCGCTTGCCGGGAAAGACGGAGGACGGTTTCTGACATCGCGGCACATCCGCGAAAGGCTTGCACATGAAGCCATGATGAATGTCGGGATTAAAGTTGAGGAAGTGGAGCAAGGAGAGCGTTTCAAGGTTTCCGGCCGGGGAGAATTGCATCTTGCGATCCTGATTGAGACGATGCGCCGGGAAGGCTATGAGATGGAAGTCTCGCCGCCTAAGGTAATTTTAAAAACCATAGACGGAGAAATTTTCGAACCGGTGGAAGAAGTGACGGTCGAAGTGGATCCGGGGTACCAAGGATCTGTGATCGAAGCTTTGGGAAAAAGACGCGCGGAGATGAAAAGTATGCATGCCGGTTCTGTCGGAGGAACGATCCGCATGGAATTCCTGGTTGCGTCGAGGGCTCTTCTTGGTTTTCGCAATGAATTTATGGTCATGACACGCGGTACGGGGATGATGTACCAGAACTTTTTTGAATATCAGGAGTTTAAAGGAGAGATGCCAAGCCGCCAATCCGGTGTTTTGATTTCACAAACAGCCGGCAATGCGGTGGCCTATGCGCTTTGGGGGCTTCAAGAACGCGGTGAGATCTTTGTGAATCCCGGTCACGAGCTTTACGAAGGGATGATTGTGGGTGTGAATAACAAAGGCAATGATCTGGTGGTCAACGCGATCCGCGAGAAGAAACAATCCAATATGCGCTCGTCCGGAGCCGATGAGGCGATCCAGTTAATTCCGCCGCGGGAAATGACGCTTGAATTTGCTTTGGAATTTATCGAAGAAGACGAGCTGGTGGAGATCACGCCTAAAAATATTCGGTTGAGGAAAAGGCACCTCACGGAAAATGGGCGAAAGACCGTGGCACGTCAGGCGGCAGGCAAAAGACTTTCTTCGTCTTAGTTTGTCGTTTTGAATTTACTTCTATTATATAATCATGCGCGTCATACAGGAGATGACAATATGAAACAACTACTCGTTCTTTCGTTGTGTTTTTTTACAGCCGGATGTGCAACCCATGTTGCTAAGGAAATACCAACCAATACCAAAAGTATGGCATCTGTCCCTCCAATAGTAGTCTCTGAACCTCGAAAGGAAACAAGCATCGTGAAGATTAAAATCGAAACTTCTCTGGGAGATATTTACGCAGACCTTTACAAGTCCGAAGTACCGAAAACCGTTGAAAATTTTGTAACGTTAGCCAAAAAAGGTTTTTATGATGGAATTATTTTTCATCGGGTCATTCCTGGTTTTATGATCCAAACCGGGGATCCGACAGGCACGGGTATGGGCGGACCGGGTTATAAGTTCAAGGATGAATTTTCGCCTAAATTGCGGCACGATAAGACAGGTGTTCTTTCTATGGCGAATGCCGGTCCGAATACAAACGGAAGCCAATTCTTCATTACGGAAGTACCCACGCCTTATTTAGATGACCGCCACTCTGTGTTCGGTCAGGTGACCCAGGGTATGGATGTGGTCAATAAGATCGCCAGAGTTCCTCGTGACGGCCAGGACAGGCCCAAACAGGATGTCGCCATGACGAAGGTGACGATCATCGAGGAGTAAATCTCTTCTTCTAAACGGGAGACATGGCTGTCCGTATGCATGATACAGTTTGGGACGTGATGGTCGTTGGTGCCGGCCCGGCCGGGCTCATGGCCGCGATCACTTGTGCCAGAGGTTCGCTTCGGGTTCTTGTTCTCGAGGCTAAAGAAAAGATCGGAGCCAAACTCCTGATTTCAGGCGGTGGACGTTGTAACATCACAAACCTGAAAGTCAGCGAACGGGATTATCAGAGCGGCCAGTCTCGTACTGTCAGAAATATCCTCAGAGCATTTCCTCCCGAACGGGCTCTGGATTTCTTTAAGGAGCTGGGTGTGACAATGGTTCTGGAAGAGGGAACGAAATTCTTTCCGAAGGACCAATCTGCGAAGACGGTTCTCAATGCCTTGCTTCAGGAAGCGGATCGCTGTGGCGTGCATATGGAGAGATCGAGAAAAGTCAACAGCATCTCCTGTCATCAAAACCTTTTTCAGGTGCAAGGAAACGGTTTTCAATATAACTCAAAAACAGTTATCATGGCCACCGGTGGACTTTCTTATCCCGGAACTGGCAGTGATGGTACGGGCTATGAGTTGGCAAAAAAATTCAGGCACAAAATCGTTTCAACCATTCCCGCATTGACTCCACTCACGACGGATGATCCTGATTGGAAAAGTCTTTCGGGGATTACGTTGCCGGTCATTTTAATGCTTGAAGTCAACAATCAAGAAATAGCATCGAGTGCGGGCCCTGTGCTTTTTACGCATAGGGGATTCAGCGGGCCTGCGGTGCTGGATATCAGCGGTGCCTGGCTTCGGTGCCATGCAAAAGAAAAAAAGCTTCGGGTAAATTTTTTACCGGAAAAAAATGAGACGGCATTACGCCGGGAATTCATAGAAGCTTTGAAGGAGCATCCTAAGTGGAGTTGGAAACGCTTTCTTGCTCTTTATTTCCCTGACAGATTAGTCGAAGTGCTTCTGCGTAAGCTGGATATGCCTCCTGGCTTGCAGATTATCCACACCTCAAAAGAGGAAAGAGAAGATCTCTTGAAAGGCCTGCTCCATTTTTCGTTGCAAGTGACGGGATCATTGGGTTATGAAAAAGCGGAAGTGACGTCCGGTGGGGTGGATCTCGCGGAAGTGGATAGCAAAACGCTTGAGTCCAAGCGGTGCCCCGGGCTTTTTTTCGCGGGAGAGATCTTGGATGTGGACGGACGGATCGGGGGATTCAATTTTCAGTGGGCTTGGGCAAGTGGGTTTGTGACAGGAATGACGATTTCAAAGAAACGGGGTTCCCCTTAAGTGAAAAATTTTTTTTGCCGTTATCTAAACAATAATTCTATAGCCATGCCGTGCTTTTACGGCTAAAGTATTGGCTCTTGAAGCGATTTAATTTTATGAAAATATTAGTGACGCTGTGAGGATGGATATGAAAAAAAATCTTTTCCTTTTTCTTGTTTTTCTTTCTATTTTTTCAACTGCTTGGGCAGAGGAAGATCTTCCGCCGCTTCCGAAAGGGCCGTTGCTTTTAACGAGCGCGACGCCTGCGATGCAGGAACCGGAATACTGGATCAAAAGGATCCCGAATGCGGAAAAACCTATTAAAACGTTCGAGCAATTGAAGCATTTTAATGATGAAATCCGCGCCTTGATCAACGAATGTGTGGATGTTTTTAAACTGGACAGGGTTCGACCGGGAAAACAAATCACGGATACCCTCAAACTCGAATTTGATACGATCCGGAACCGGAAGCTTTTCGGAGTGGATGATAAGTATATCAAGAAGGATTTTTTCGACGAAGAAATCAAGCCGCTTGTCCAGATTGATAAAGTTCCGGAAAGAATCAAAATGAAGTGGGGTGTTACGACGCGCGCGACCTCGGTGCGCGCATTGCCCGTGGATGTCAAAATGCTTGAAGAAAAAGGCGATGTCGAATTCGATCAGCTGCAGTTTACATTGATCAAACTTTGGACGCCTGTCGGAATTTTTCACAAGTCGAGTGATGGAAAATGGTTATATGTCCAGGCGCCCTATGTCCGCGGCTGGGTGAGAGCGAAAGATATAGCCCTATTTCCGGAGCGGGAGGATATCAAGAAGTATCTCCGGGCGGGGCATTTTTTAGTGGTGACGGGCGAAAGCATTCGCGTCTATCGGGACATGGCGCTCCAGGAAATGATTTATCGTCCTACCATGGGAACTTTGATCCCGCTTGTGGCTTCAGCGCAAAAAGCCGAACAGAAATCAGAGGGGATCTCATCCGTAAAATCTGCCGGACCTTACACGGTTTGGATGCCTTTTCGCAAGGATGACGGTAGCGTAGGACTGATGAAAGGTTATGTCAGCCGGAAAAGTGATGTGACCAAAGGTTATCCCGTTTACAGTCAAGCGAATCTGATCCGCCAAGCTTTTAAACTTTTGGGAGCAAGGTACGGATGGGGCGGCCAATATAACGGGCGTGATTGTTCGGGATTCGTGCATGATGTTTTTTTGAGTCTGGGAGTAGATTTGCCCCGGGATTCCAAACAGCAAGCTTTGGTGGGGACACAGCTTGGATTTTTCCAGCCTTTTCAGGATGATGCTGAGAAAAAAGCTGTTTTAAAAGCCGCGCGTCCGGGGATCACACTGCTTAAGATGCCGCACCACCAGATGATGTATCTCGGTACGGTAAATGACCAGTTTTATGTGATTCATTCGACATGGGCTGAGCGAACAGGCCCGGATAAGCAGTTGGATGAAAAGCGGAGGATCAATCAGGTGGTTGTTTCTGACCTTGAGTTAAACGGTCGTTCGTATGTCGGTTCTCTTTTTGATAGGATTATTTCCATGAATGAGGTCGATTAAAATGATGGGAAAAAGATTTTTCATATTTTTAATGCTGCTTTTGATGCTATTTCCCGTGTGCCTTGTTCATGCCGAAAAATTTGAATCGGAAGAAAAAAAATTTTCTATCGAACCGCCTGCGGAGTGGATGCAGTTACCGCTTGGCTATGAAAGCGTGGCAGTCTCCTATGGGAAAAAAGGGACTTTGGCTACTTTTCATATCTCGGCACGAGACCTTGAAGACGGCAAAACGCTGGAGTCCCTTAAATGGGAAGATCTTTTTAGCCCGGAATTCAATTCCATTGATATCCATACACAAGGTGTGACAATGATTGGCGGTAAAAAGGCCAGGTTTTGTATCTATTCGCTGAAGCCCGGTGCCTTCAAAACAAAAATGGAAGGAAAACTAGCGGGCAAGTACATGAACGGCATTCTGATTCATAATCAAGAGCTTTATTCCATTACCTTTAAAGATACGGAAGACGGATTCAGCATGAATTACCCATCCTATATGGCCGCAATTCGAACACTCCGGTTCAGTGAACCATCTCAACCTATGTCGGGAGGACCCCATGACCTTCCAGGAACTTCTTCAAGCAATTAAGTCATTTAAAAACGAAGAAAACCGAGCTTTTACGGACGACTACTTGGAAGTTGTTATCGCCAAAAGTAAAATTCAGCAGTACCAAACGGTTCTTGAAACTTTCTTTGGTTTGCCGCTGAAGCCTGAAGGTCAGGCGCCTTCTCCGGAGGCGAATCTGCATGCAAAAGCCTACGGTGGCATCCATGATAATCAAACTATGTACTTGCGGAAAGACAACGGAACGACAGCGCTCGCATTTTTATGGCCTTGGGGAAACGGTTCGCTTGTGACGCTGAAGGTCTTTTCGGAAAAGTAAGCGCCTATCAAAGGTCCTTTTTGCTGAATTATCGGACCCAACGACATGTCTGCTGTGTTCATCCTCTACGGAAAGAGGATATTTTTTTTGATTTAAACTGGACAAAATTAGTCTGGTTTGGTAAGCTTACCCTAATGAGCATCGAGGTTTAAAATGAAATTTACGAGTAAGACAGAGTATGGGGTTCTTTGCCTGGCGCACATGGCAAAAAAGGCCTGGCCCGATTCCGTGACGGTCAAGGAGATCTCAGGGGAGGAAGGTTTTTCTACAACGTTTACGGAGAAAATTCTTCAAAATCTTCGTCGATCCGGGATTGTCACTTCCCAACAAGGAAATCGTGGCGGGTGGATGCTGACGCGGCCGCCTGCAGAGATCAATCTGAAGGAAATTATTGAGGCTCTTGAGGGAAGCACCTTTGAGGTTTTTTGTGCACCGAAGCGCCGGAGAAATATTGTTTGCACGCATTTTTCTTTGTGCAAGCTTAAACCAATTTGGTATAAAACACAAAAGACCCTGGATGATCTTTACCAGACCATTACGCTCGAAATGATTGCCGAGGATGTCACCCATCACGGAGCCAAACCGGAGCTTGTTCCCAGTGCGAGAGGCAAAAGATGACAGATCCCGAATCGTTTCTCAAAAAAGAATATCCTTATGGGTTTGTAACCCCCATCGAGTCTGACACCGCGCCGCGCGGATTGAATGAGGATATCATCCGCTTTATTTCCAAGAAGAAAAATGAACCGGAATTCCTTTTCGAGTGGAGGCTTAAGGCTTATCGGGCATGGCTTAAGATGAAGGAACCTCATTGGGCGAATGTCGAGTATCCGGCTATCGATTATCAGGATATGATTTATTATTCGGCGCCTAAACAAAAAAAGGATGGACCTAAAAGCCTCGAAGAAGTGGATCAAGAAATCCTCCGGACCTACGAGAAATTGGGGATCCCATTGGAAGAGCAGAAGCGTCTGGCCGGTGTGGCCGTGGACGCTGTGTTTGACAGCGTTTCCGTGGCCACGACTTTCAAGGAAAAACTCAAGGAATTCGGGATTGTTTTTTGTTCTTTTTCGGAAGCGGTTCAGCATCATCCGGACCTTGTGAAAAAATATCTCGGTTTGGTGGTGCCGCCGACGGATAATTTTTTTGCCGCGCTGAATGCCGCAGTTTTTAGCGACGGGTCTTTCTGCTATATCCCGAAAGGGGTCCGCTGTCCGATGGAGCTTTCGACTTATTTTCGCATCAATGCGGCAGATACCGGGCAGTTCGAACGTACATTGATCGTAGCGGACGAAGGGAGTTCCGTCAGTTATCTGGAAGGTTGTACGGCTCCGATTCGTGATAAAAACCAGCTTCATGCGGCCGTGGTCGAACTTGTGGCGCATGAACGTGCCCAGATCAAATATTCGACGGTTCAAAACTGGTATGCCGGAGACAAGGATGGAAAAGGCGGGATCTATAATTTTGTGACGAAGCGCGGGCTTTGCCAGGGTTCGCATTCCAAAATCTCCTGGACTCAAGTTGAAACCGGTTCCTCGATCACATGGAAATACCCGAGCTGTATTTTGAAAGGGGATTATTCGACCGGAGAGTTTTATTCCGTGGCCGTAGTCAACAATCGCCAGCAGGCAGATACGGGCACCAAAATGATTCATCTTGGGAAAAACACTAAAAGTACGATTATTTCCAAAGGGATCTCCGCAAGGTTTGGAAAAAATACTTATCGCGGGCTGGTGCGAATCACCCCTGGTGCAAAGGGTTCACGCAATTACACGCAGTGCGATTCGCTTTTGATGGGTGATCAGTGCGCGGCGGATACTTTTCCGTCCATTGAGGTGAACAATCGGACATCGCAGGCGGAGCATGAGGCAACGACTTCCAAGATCAATGAGGATCAGCTTTTTTACTGTAAACAGCGCGGAATGTCCGAAGAAAATGCTATCTCCATGATCGTTCATGGTTTCTGCAAAGAAGTTTTCAAGAATCTCCCTATGGAATTCGCGGTCGAAGCCTCACGACTTTTAGGTGTGAGTCTTGAGGGCAGTGTGGGTTAATACCATTTCACGCACCCGGTGTGTGATGTGGGGTACCATAGGGCATACCGGGTGTGTGAAAGAGGTTGGAGGAAAGTTATGCTGGAAATAAAAAATTTACATGTAAGTGTTGGAGATGTGGAAATCCTCAAAGGCATCGATTTGAAAGTTGAGGGCGGAGAAGTTCATGCCGTAATGGGGCCGAACGGCTCCGGGAAAAGTACACTGACACGCGTTTTGGCTGGTCATCCAGCCTATGTCGTGACCGAAGGTCATGTGACTTATGAAGGGAAAAATCTTTTGGATCTCTCCGTCGAGGATCGTGCGCGTCAGGGCGTCTTTCTTGCTTTTCAGTATCCCATTGATATCCCGGGTGTGAATAACGCTTATTTTCTCAAAACGGCTGTCAACGAAATCCGGAAAGCCAAAGGGCTGGAGGAACTGGATGCTATGGAATTTCTGGAATTCCTCAAAGAGAAAATGAAAATCGTGGAAATGGATGAAGGATTTTTGAACCGTCCGGTGAATGAAGGTTTTTCGGGAGGCGAGAAAAAACGCAACGAAATCCTTCAAATGGCGGTTTTGAATCCCAAACTGGCGATCCTGGATGAAACGGATTCCGGTTTGGATATCGACGCTTTAAAGATCGTTTCAGAGGGAGTGAATCGGCTTCGCCGTCCGGACCGCTCTATCATTCTCGTAACCCATTATCAGAGGATGCTCAATTACATTACACCTGATTTTGTACATGTGCTGATGGGGGGCAAGATCGTGAAATCCGGTGGAAAGGATCTCGCGCTGCAACTGGAGGCGAAAGGTTATGAATGGATGAAGGATTAGGTGGGGAATATTTATGACGGAACTGGCTGGGACAAAACAATATTTAGATGCTTTTGAGCATTTTAGGGGGCATTTAAAAGAAGAACCTTCATGGCTTCGGGAAATGCGGGTCGAGGCAATCGCGCACTTTGCCGAACAAGGATTTCCAAGCACCCGACAGGACGCATGGCGTTATACCGATATGGCAAAGGTTCGTGATTCGGAGATTGCTTTTGACCCTGTCTCGGATGCCTCTGCCTATGGAGAGATCAAGAAATTTAAGCAAACGCACAAAGGATTTTTCCTCTTTTTCATTAATGGACAATATGCGGAAAATTATTCTTCAATTCCCCAGGGTGTTCGGGTTCTCGGGCTTCGGGAAGCCGCCGCTTCGGAGGAGAAGCTTTTAAAAAAATATTTTTTTTGTAAAACATCCGAAATCAAGCGTGATGCCTTTGAGGCCCTCAATGAAGCTTTTTTTGACCGGGGTATTTTTATTCATGTTTCCGAACGGAAAAAGCTGGTGGAGCAAATTCATATCGTATCCATAGCGGCTTCCGACAACGATCAGGTTTTTTTAACACCGCGGGTTCTAGCTTTGGTGGGACGCGACAGTCAGGCAACTTTTGTGGAAAGCTATGTGGCGGGCAATGACCGGCCTTATTTCACCAATGCCTTTGCGGAGATTTTTTTAGATGAGGACGCGATACTGGAGCATTTTAAAATCCAGCAGGAGGGCAAAAATGCTTTTCATGTAGCGAAAAAACACATCCGTCAGGCGGGTGGCAGTAGTTTTGCTTCCATGACCTTATCACTTGGAGCTAGGCTGATGCGGGATGAATCTCGTGTGGAGCTTGCGGGGCCAGAGGCACAAAGCCATTTGAAAGGTCTTTATCTTGCAGAACAGGAGCAGCTTCTTGATCACCACCTTTTTATGGACCATCAGCAGCCGTCCTGCAGGAGCAGGCAGCTTTTTAAAGGAATTTTGTCGGGAAATTCGAGGGGTGTCTTTAGCGGGAAAATTCTTGTTCGGCGAGGGGCTCAGCAAACTGACGCGCAGCAGACGAATAGGAATCTCTTTCTTTCGGACGGCGCAAAAGTGGACACGCAACCGCAGTTGGAGATTCTTGCGGATGATGTAAAATGTAGCCATGGGGCTGCGGTGGGTCGCCTGGAAGAAGATTCGGTTTTTTATCTGAAGTCTCGCGGGATCAGTGAAAAGAAAGCAAACTATATGTTAGCCCAGGGATTTGCTCAAGAGATGATCCGGGATATCGCGCCAGGTTCCTTTGAGGATCTATTGGTGCGTTTCGTGAACGAGAAATTGGAAAAACAATTTGCCGATTTTGAGGATCCAAAATGAATGCTTCTATAAATCAGCAATCAACATGGAATGTGCAAAAAATCCGTCAGGATTTTCCGTTGCTTCAAGAACAAGTATACGGAAAGCCGCTTGTTTATTTAGACAATGCAGCGACGACTCAGAAGCCAGCAGTTGTGATCGAGACGATCGGACAGTTTTATGCTAAGGAGAACGCGAATATTCATCGCGGGATATTCTGTTTAAGCGAGCAGGCGACTAAGCGTTACAAAAGTGCCCGGCATAAAATCCAGGAATTTATTCATGCATCTTCCGATAAAGAAATTATTTTTGTGCGCGGAGCCACAGAAGCGATCAACCTTGTGGCGCAATGCTATGGGAAGTCTTTTCTCAAGCGGGGGGATGAGGTGCTCATTACCCATATGGAACATCATTCCAACATTGTTCCCTGGCAAATGCTAGCGGAAACGAACGGTATCAAACTCACAGTCGTTCCCATCAATGATCATGGGGAGCTTATGATGGAGGAGTTTCAGAAGCTTCTGACGGACAAAGTGAAATTGGTCTCTGTCGTCCATGTCTCAAATGCCCTGGGGACCATGAATCCCGTCAAGGAAATCATCAATGCCGCACATGGAAAAGGAATTCCTGTGCTGGTGGATGGGGCGCAGGCTGTGGCTCACACGAGAGTGGATGTTCAGGAATTAGACTGCGATTTTTATGCGTTTTCGGGGCATAAGCTCTTGGGGCCGACTGGGATCGGTGTGCTATACGGGAAGAAAAACCTGCTTGAGAAAATGCCTCCTTATCAGGGCGGAGGCGATATGATTCGTTCCGTGACGTTTGAGAAAACAACTTACAATGATTTGCCTTACAAATTTGAAGCCGGGACGCCGCATATCGCGGGCGTGATCGGGCTCGGCACGGCTGTGGAATATATCCAGTCGATCGGGCTGGACAGGATCGAAGCTTATGAACAGGAACTTCTCAAATATGGAACAGAAAAGCTTTTGCAGGTGCCGGGTCTCAGGATGATCGGGACCGCTGCAAAAAAATCCGCGATCCTTTCCTTTGTCCTCGGGGAAGCGCATGCCCATGATATCGGTACTATCCTGGACCGGCAGGGGATCGCGATCCGCGCGGGACATCACTGCGCGATGCCGGTAATGCAGCGGTTCAAAGTGCCGGCAACGACACGCGCCTCGTTGGCTTTTTATAATACCTTTCAGGAAATAGACCGTCTCGCAGAAGCTCTGCGGGAAGTGATTGAGGTGTTCAAGTGAACGGTGACATCCGGGAACTTTATCAGCAGATGATCATGGACCACAATAAAAGCCCGCGGAATTTCCACCCTCTAGAAAATGCGGACCGCATTGCGGAAGGATATAACCCGCTTTGCGGCGATCATTTTAAGGTCTATGTCAAAATGGAAGGAGATGTGATTAAGGATATCAGTTTTGACGGGGCGGGCTGCGCGATCTCAAAGTCTTCGGCATCCATGATGACTACGGCGCTCAAGGGAAAAAGCAGACAGGATGCGAGGGCTCTCTTTGCAGAAGTGATCAAAATGCTTTCCCGGAAAATCGATGAGCCTTTTGATCCCGGCAAAGTTGGAAAATTGTCGATACTCGCCGGAGTGTGTGAATTTCCAACGCGTGTCAAATGTGCCTCTCTGGCATGGCATACGATGCTTGAAGGATTGGAGCCCACCGGAAAACAAGTCACCACAGAATCATGATGGCCGATATTCCACCTCAGGATCCTATAGAAAAGCAGGTATGGGACCAACTGCGTCTTTGCTATGACTATGAAATTCCGGTCAATATCGTGGAATTGGGTCTTATCTATGGCGTGACATTCACCGATCTGCCCGAAGGTAAACAAGCGACCATTCAAATGACGTTTACCAGCCCGATGTGCCCGATGGGGGATGTGATCAAGAAAGATATTGAGCGCCGGGTATCGGCTATTCCCCATGTGAGAAAAGTTTTAATCGAAATCGTCTGGGATCCGCCGTGGGATCAAACAAGGATGAGTGAAGCGGCAAAGCTGCAATTAGGGCTGATGTAATGACCGCCACAAGCGAATAATCTACTCTTGATATCTGCTGAAAATATGATAAAACATAGTACTTTTGTCGCAAGAAATCATTTCTGAAAAACTCAGCGAAGCCGTTCTAGTGGAGGATGATTTATGGATAAAAAAGAGCTCTACGAAAAGTCTGAAGTGATCATCAATGATACTTTTGAAGTGATAAAAAAGTATGCCAAGATTTTGGCTGAAAAGACGGGAGAAGCTGCCAGTATTACGAAGCTTTTGATCCGCAAGAAGACCTTGGAGTATCAGATTGCTAAGTGTTTTTCAAGGCTTGGTAATCAGGTGTATCAGCAGATGGTACGGCAAGGAGAAGCTGTTTCGTTAAACAGTCAAGACATCCAGAAGATCGTGGACGAGGCAAAAAAGCTTGACGCAGAATTGGCACAAGTGGAAGTGGTTTTGGAAAAGGAGCGGAAAGCCATCACCGCGAAACCCAAAACTGCCAAGCGGAAATCTTGATTTAAAAACATCCTGTATAAAGTACATGCGAGCGTGGTGAAATTGGCAGACACACCAGCTTGAGGGGCTGGCGCCGCAAGGCATGGAGGTTCAAGTCCTCTCGCTCGCACTTGTTTTTTGTTAAAACAAGTACGTCATCGTGGCGGCATGAGGATGGCCGTTTGCGATGAATGCACTTGAGAGGACTTGAAGGGAGCACTTGATAAAAACATGACGGATGTCATGTTTTTAAGTGCGGGTGGCCGACCGAAGCGAAGCGGAGGCGCCAAGTCCTCTCGTTCGCACTTGTTTTTTTGTTAAAACAAGTACGTCATCGTGGCGGCATGAGGATGGCCGTCTACGATGAACGCACTTGAGAGGACTTGAAAAGGCCTCGGCGAAGCCGTCCTGATTTCGGAAAAATAAAAAAATCAGGGCTTGCTCGCACCATTTTCTAATTTTGCAACCCAAGACCTCAAAGGAATTTCACAAACTATGATCCCATCCCATATTTTTAGAGAATACGATATTCGTGGTATTGCCGGTAAAGAACTGACCGAAGAGGTCGCGGTAGCGATTGGAAGGGCGTTTGGCACGGTTTTGGCGCGCGAAGGCAAAAAGACGATTGCGATTGCTCATGACCACCGATGGAGTTGGGAATTTCTTTTTCGCGGTCTCACAAGCGGCCTTCAAAGTTGCGGGCTTACCGTTATCGATATTGGTCTGGCACCCACACCGCTTCTTTATTTCTATGTCACAAACAATAAAGTGGATGCCGGTATTTCGGTGACAGGTTCGCATAACCCCCCGGATGAAAACGGATTCAAGTTCCAGCACGCATCCCGTTCTTTTTACGGAAAAGATATTCAAGGTCTCAAACAACTTATCGATGCGAACGATTTCGTGAGCGGTCAAGGGAAGATTGAACATCCAGACCACAAGAGTGTTCTCAAATCCTATGAGGATTTTATCGTAAGCGGTTTCAAATTCACTAAAAAGCTCAAGGTTGTTTTGGATACGGGACACGGGATGGGCGGACTTACCGCGCCAGAGCTTCTCCGGCGCTTCGGGCATGATGTGACCGTGCTTTTTGAGAATCTGGATTCCAAGATGCCGGACCATCAGGCCGATCCTTCGGTTCCCGCTAATTTAAAAGACCTTCAGAAAAAAGTTCTGGAATTAAAAGCTGACATCGGAATCGCCTTTGACGGAGATGCGGACCGCATCGGCGTTGTGGATGAAAAAGGCCAAATTATTTTCGGCGACAAACTGTTGCTTCTTTACGCTCGAGAAATTCTGACGCGAAAACCCGGCTCGATCATCATCGGCGATGTGAAAAGTTCCAAGCAGATCTATGATGATATTGCCAAGCGCGGCGGCAAGCCTCTTATGTGGAAAACAGGGCATTCGTTAATTAAGGCGAAGATGAAGGAAACGCATGCGGAACTGGCCGGAGAAATGAGTGGGCATATGTTCTTCAAAGACCGCTGGCTCGGTTTTGATGACGCCGTCTACGCGGCATGCCGGATCCTTGAGATAGCGGACAAGGCAAACGCGCCGTTCTCGTCACTCTTAGCCGATGTGCCCCAGTTGATTTCCACGCCGGAGATTCGTTTTGATGTGTCCGAGGCGATCAAGTTCAAGGTGGTGGCGCAAGCGGTTGCGGATCTTAAGAAAAAATATGAAGTGGTGGATATTGATGGAGCGCGGGTCCAATTTCCGGACGGATGGGGACTTGTGCGTGCTTCGAACACCCAGCCTGTGCTTGTGATGCGCTTTGAAGCCCAAACGCAGAAGCGTTTGGATGAGATCCGTGCGATCGTGGAGAATGAAGTCAAGACCGCGATCAGCGGGATGAGCTAATGCCCTGGGTGGTCCCAATACCCATGAATCGCCGTAAAACAAAGATGGGAGCCTTCCAGACGACGACGAAGGAAAAAAAATGAAAGCTTGGGCAGTGATTATGGCGGGCGGAAGCGGTACACGCTTCTGGCCGGAAAGCCGTAAAAATTTCGCAAAGCAATACCTCAGTCTCTTTGGCCGTAAAACACTCCTGGAACAGACCTTTCAGCGAATTATCCGGACCGTTCCTGCCTCCAGAGTCATTGTTTTTACATCCCAGGCAAAGGCAAATTATGCCGCGAAACTCCTCGGTATTCCGTGTTCCCAGGTCATCGGGGAGCCTGTCGGACGCAATACAGCGCCTTGTGCGGTATGGGCTGCTTCGCTTATTCTTAAAAAAGATCCCTCGGCGGTCATCGGAATCTTTCCATCGGATCATTACATAAAGGATAAAAAGGCTTTCACGAAGGCGTTGCGGGTTGGCTACACACAAGCGGATCAGACAGGTATGCCTGTGACGCTTGGCATCAAACCGGGATATCCCCATACGGGTTATGGCTATCTCAAAATGGGACAAAAAAAAGTTTTGTGTCAGGGTGTGCCGGTTTTTCATCTTCAACAGTTCTGCGAAAAGCCGAAGTTGTCTCTCGCGAAGAAGTATGTCCGGTCCGGAAAATATTTATGGAATGCCGGCATCTTCATCTGGCGTGCAGACTGCTTGTTGGAGACCGCGCGGCGTTATTTGCCCGCCGTCTTTAATCCTGTCGTCAAGATAGCCTCAGGGGATGTGCCAGCCAGCCGGATCAAAAACGTTTTTCAAAAAGTACCCGCGATTTCGATCGACTATGGGTTGATGGAAAAACTTTCCGGCCAGATATTGACCATCCCGGTCTCCATGGGCTGGAACGATGCGGGAAATTGGGCAATGCTCACGAAGCTTCTTCCCATGGATCCTCAGGGAAATGTTTCACTTGGAAAAACGGTTCTGGTCGAAAGTTCCGGGAATGTCATCAAAAGCAAAGACCGCCTGATTACAGCCATAGGTCTTAAAGATCATGTGGTTGTTGATGCCGGAGATGCGATTCTGGTGTGTCCGATGCATGAAACGGAATCGATCCGTAAGATCGTGGCCGAACTCGAAAAACGAAAGTTAAATCATTTTTTATAAATCTTTCACATTCACAAAGGGAGGGCTTTTTATGAAATTTTCTTGCCAGGCTTTAGCGTTGGTATTTTTAGCATTGTCGTTCTCGGGGTGTTCGACATGCCATTGCAAGGATCGCGCAGCCGTTGCTCCGGCGCTTGTTGAAACAAAAGCTGTTGCATTGCCGGCGGTGCCCGTAAAAACAGAAGCGGTTGTGGTAAGGCCGGCAGAAGCGCCTGTGGCTGAAGCTGAAAAAATTCCGTCTGCTGTTTTAAAATAGTTTGAAATTTTAAGGAGAATAAAATGAGTCTGCTTCAAGCAACTGTGCTCGGTTTTGTTCAGGGCGTTACGGAGTTTTTGCCTGTTTCCAGTTCAGGCCATTTGGTTCTTTTCCAGACGCTTTTCAAGATGAAAGAGCCGATGATCGCATTCGATGTGGCGCTTCATGCGGCAACGCTTCTGGTGGTTGTGGTTTATTTCTGGAAGGACGTTGCGGAGGTCGTGTCGGATTTTTGGAACAGTATGACCGGCTTGATCTCAAGAAAAAGTGTTGAAACGTCCGGGATTCAGGCCCCGCATAAGGGACTTTGGATTTGCATTCTGATTACCATGATCCCGACCGGAATCATGGCAGTGCTCTTTAAAGACTTTTTTGAAAAAGCGTTCTCAAATTTATTTTTTGTCGTTTGCGCATGGCTCGTCATGGGGATCCTTCTGATCCTTAGCCGGCGGTTTCAAAAAGGCCAAAAGGATTTGTCCGTGATTCATTATGGCGATGCGTTCTGGATCGGTCTGGTGCAGGGAGTCGCGCTTATGCCGGGCATCTCAAGGTCAGGAAGCACGATCCTGGTCGGGTTGCTTTTAGGCCTTCGGAAAGAAACAGCCGCTAAATTTTCTTTTCTGATGTCCATTCCCGCGGTCCTAGCCGCCTGTGTGCTCGAACTGCGCCACGGAGCCGGTTTTTTTCTGGAGTATCCTGCCGCGTCTTTTGCGGGTTTTGCGGCCGCGGTTATTTCCGGTTATTTTGTCATCCGGTGGCTGATGTCACTGATCCAAAAAGGCCGCTTCTATCTTTTTGGTTTTTATTGTATTGCCGTGGGTCTTTTTTCGCTTGTGATGGTTGTGTTTTCATAAAAGTATGAAAACCGTCCGCTGTATCCTCAAACAAAGCAAGGAAAAGCCTGTCTGGAACCGTCATCCCTGGATTTTTTCGGGTGCGGTGGATCAGATTGAGGAAGGTTATGAAACCGGTGACCTTGCGCGTGTTTTTTCTGCCAAGGAAGAATTTCTCGGTATCGGATACCTCAACCCCGAATCGCAGATCGTCATCCGAATGCTCGCGTTTGAAGATATTTCGATTGATGAGCATTTTTTCAATCAAAAAATAATTGATGCGATTGAACTCCGAAAGGCATTTTTATCGCCGGAGACGAATGCCTACCGCCTGATTCATGCCGAAGGGGATTTTTTGCCGGGTCTCATTGCGGATGTTTACGGAGATTTTCTTGTCGTGGAATTCAACACGGCTGGGATCGACGTATGGAAGCCGGAGGTCGTGAGATGCCTTCAAAAACATTTTCCTTCGCATTCGATTTATGAAAGAAGCGACTCGGACCTCCGTAAGCGGGAAGGCCTCAACCGTTCGGTGGGCGTTCTTGTGGGGCATGAACCGGCACCTATCATCGAAATCAGAGAAAACGGAATGACGTTTGGCGCGGATATCCAGGGCGGTCAAAAGACGGGATTTTTTTTAGATCAGCGCGAAAACAGGTCAACGGTCCGTGATTTGAGCGGCGGCAAGAAAGTCTTGAATTGTTTCGCTTATACGGGCGGGTTTTCGGTGTGCGCGGTCAAAGGGGGTGCTAAAGAAGTCGTTTCCGTGGAATCTTCGGAATCCGCGGTAATGCTGGGTAGAAAAAATGATGAGCGGAATCAGATCCCTGCGGCCGTCCACACCTGGGAGCAACAGGATGTTTTTGATTATTTGCGTGCGGCTAATCGGGAATTTGACCTGATCATTCTGGACCCGCCGGCTTTCTGTAAGAATAAACAGCAGATTCAACAAGCCGCACGTGGTTATAAAGATATCAACCTGCAAGCTTTAAAACATATTCCAAGAGGTGGGTTGCTTTTCACATTTTCATGTTCTTCGTATATCACGCCTGATCTTTTTCAGAAAATTGTTTTTGGAGCAGCTGCTGATGCCAAAAGGAATGTTCGGATTCTCAAAAAAACTTCCCACGCATTCGACCATCCGATTAACATCTTTCACCCGGAAGGCGAATACCTCAAAGGTCTGCTTTGTGAGGTTATTTGATGAAAGCGATTCAACGGGTGTAGAATTCATGTTTGTTGGGTCGATGATAAAGAGCAAGGGAACCAATCAAGTAAGGAGCGGGAACAGATGATGGTCAGTACCGGAGTCAAAGGTCTTGATAAGGTAATCACTGGGTTGCAATTGGGAGATAATGTTGTTTGGCAGATGGACGCCCCGGAACAATATAAGGATTTTGTCGATCCTTTTGTCAAGAAGGCGTTGGAAGAAAAAAGAAGGCTTGTCTATATCCGTTTCGCTAACCACGAGCCCCTTTTGAAGGAAGGAAAGGACATCACGGTCTATCGACTGGACCCTCATGTGGGCTTCGAGCCTTTTTCCGCGCAGATCAATCATATCGCCAAAAAAGAAGGGGAAGGGGTCTTCTATGTTTTTGACTGTCTGTCGGACCTGCTCTCTGCCTGGTCAAATGACCTGATGATCGGTAATTTTTTTAAAATCACCTGTCCGTATCTTTTTGAACTTAATACGATCGCTTATTTTGGCCTCTTGCGCAGCCGTCACTCTTTTAAAACAGTGGCGCGTATTCGCGACACCACCCAACTGCTCATCGATCTGTATGATCACGACGGGGAATGTTACATCCATCTCCTGAAGGTCTGGAATCGTTACTCCCCGACCATGTTCCTGCCGCATGTCAAAGTCAAGGATCGCTTCGTTCCGATTGCCAACAGCGCGGACACCGCAAAACTTTTCTCCCATCTGTTCAAGAAAGGGGCCAAATCCGTTAAAAGGAATTTTGATTATTGGGACATGCTTTTTTTTAAAGCGGAGGATCTCGATGCGAATAAAAAGGCTTCGCATGCGGAAAAAAGCCAGATGCTGGACCAGCTTTGCAGGATTATTATTGTCCGGGATGAAAAGATCCAAAAGCTGGCGAAAGAAAATCTCACGCTGAAGGATTTTTTAGGCATCAAGGCAAGGATGATCGGAACGGGGTTTATCGGCGGGAAAACGGTGGGAATGTTGCTTGCGCGGAATATTCTGTTAAAAGAGAAGTCTCTGAAGGCGGAAAGATTTTTTGAGCCTCATGATTCTTTTTACGTCGGCGCGGATGTTTTTTACACTTATATTGTTGAGAACGGTTTGTGGAAAGAACATATGGCCCAAAGAACCAAAGAGGGTTATTTCGAGACGGCTCAAACGCTTCGGGGAAAATTGCTGGCCGGTATTTTCCCGGAGGAGATCAAGGAACAATTCCAGGAAATGATCGAATATTTTGGGCAGTCGCCGATCATTGTCCGTTCCAGCAGTTTGTTGGAGGATAGCTACGGCAATGCCTTTGCGGGAAAATACGAAAGTGTTTTTTTGGTCAACCAGGGAACTCCGGACGAACGGTATGCCAAATTTGTGGAAGCTGTCCGCCACATTTATGCCTCGACCATGAGTGAAGATGCCTTGGCCTACAGGTTACAGCGCGGGCTTGATCAATTGGACGAACAAATGGCGCTTCTCGTTCAAAGGGTCTCCGGATCCTATCATAAAGATTATTTTTTTCCGGACATGGCCGGTGTTGGCATTTCCAAAAATGTTTTTGTCTGGAAAAACGGACTGGATTCCGATGCGGGGATGTTACGGTTGGTGCTTGGACTCGGAACCCGTGCTGTTAACAGGGTCGAAGGGGATTATCCCAGGATCGTGGCCCTGGATGAACCTTTATTGAAGGCTTATGCGGGCATGGCGGCGGAGCACAGGTTTTCCCAGCATGATGTGGATGTGCTGGATGTCAAAGAGAATGCTCTGCGGACAGTCTCTTTTCAAAAGCTTCTAAAGGAACAGGTCGATATGAGTTTAGAACTGGTCGCGATCAAAGATGAAGAGGTCGCCGAAAAGGCGGCGGCCATGGGCGCGGAAGAAGAATCCTGGATCATTAATTTTGACCCTCTTGTTTCCCAAACAAAATTCTGCGAGACCATGCAAAAGATTCTCAAGACACTGGAAAAGGCCTATGGATATCCTGTTGATATTGAATTCACAGTCAATTTTAAAAAAGGCAAAGAGTTCCAGGTAAATCTCCTCCAATGCCGGCCGATGCAGACCAAGGGTTTGGGACATCGCGTCAAAATCCCGGATGCGATCGCCAAGGAAAAAACGCTTTTCAAGTCAGAAGCGAATTTTCTCGGCGGGAATATTTCCCAGATTATTGACAGGATTATTTATGTGGATCCCAAGGGCTATTGCGGTCTGGATGCTCAGTCGGACCGTTATGAAATCGCGCGTGTGGTCGGGGAACTCAACCGGCAGATCGGCGGCCGGGAGAAGATGGCTGTCATGCTTTTAGGCCCGGGGAGATGGGGGACGACGACGCCGTCCTTGGGGGTTCCCGTGTCTTTTGCGGAAATCAATCACATTACAGTCCTCGGCGAGATTGCCTTTGTCACGGAAAATGCGGCTCCGGAGATTTCATTTGGGACGCACTTTTTCCAGGATCTCGTGGAGACGGGGATTTTTTATGTCGCCCTTTTCCCGGATAATCCCGGTGTTTATATTGACCAGAAATTCTTTGATGCGATCCCGAAAACCCTCCGGAAACTCGCGCCGCAATATAAAAAGTACGAGGACATCGTCAAGGTGTTCGATGTAAAGAAACAGGAGCTCAAGATTGCCGCGGACATTGTCTCCCAAAAACTAATCTGCTATTTTCAGTGAAGTGTTTTTTCGGGTTAGTAAAATAGCAGAGCAAAACGGCTAGCTTTAAAGACAAGTACCCATTAAGGTAAGAGGACGACTTTTAGAGATTGTTTCGCTTCGGCGACGAGGCGGAAGCCTTCCTGGACTTTTTCGAGAGGGAGTTTGTGGGTGATCAGATCCCTCACGGGGATTTTGCCTGAGCCGATCAATTTTATCGCTTCTTCCAAATCCTCGGGTGCTGCCCCATAAGAAGATGTCACCGTCATTTCATTGCGCCACACGTCCACGGTCGGGATCTGGATGTCCGTTTCTGGGATTGCAAAAAGCAAAAGAGTTCCTTTCCGGTCAAGCGACTGGAAGGCCTGTTTGACGGCCGGCATGGCACCGGTACATAAAATGGCACGATCTGCTTTAAGCGGTGGCAGTGCCGTAGGCTTATAGACTTCATCCGCCCCGCAATCTTTGGCAATTTTAAGACGGGCTTCATCCATATCTGTTGTAATCACTTTAGCGCCTCTTGATTTTGCGATCCGGATGTTCAACAAACCGGAAATGCCGCTTCCCAAAATTAAAACAAGCTGTCCTTTCTTGATACCGGTGACGCGTTGGCCACGAACAGCGCAGGCCAAAGGTTCGATCATGGTGCCTTCCTCATAAGACATTTTCTTTGGGAGGACATAAACACCGCGTTCGACATTGATTTTCGGGACCCGAATGAATTCACTATAGCCGCCCGGATCGAAATTACCGGTGTGCAGTGTTTCGCAGGCAGTGTGATTGCCATTTTTGCAGTGTTTGCATTGATAACACGGGACATGATGGCTGACGAAAACCCGCTGACCGATTTTATATTTCGGTGAATCCGATTGAACGATGTCGCCGCTTATTTCATGGCCAAGGATGCGCGGGGCTTTTTTGATGCGATACCATTCCATGACATCCGTGCCGCAGATCCCGCTCGCTTTGACTTTGACAAGGATCTCACCTTTGCCGATCGCAGGCACGGGCCGTTCTTCGAGACGGACATCATGGTTGCAGTAATAAACCGCAACGAGCATCGTTTTTGGGATCATATTATTTTAAAATCCTAATTCATTCTGAGAACAGGCAGTTCATGAATGCCTGTCCCCTTTGAGAGTTTATTTTTTCCGTAGTTTGCCGCTGTTTTTGGTTTCGAGGAAAATTTTATAAGCTTCTTTGGCTGTCGCATTTTTATGAACGATCGCGTTCAGGGCCTTGGCCATGGGAACAGGATTCGGATTCTGCCAAACATTCCGGCCCAGGTTGATCCCGGCGGCGCCTTTTTGTATCCCGTCGGCGACAAATTCCAGCACTTCTAAATCGGTTTCGCACTTCGGACCGCCGGCCATGACCACTGGAACAGGACAACCTTTGACGACTTTATCAAAATCCTTTTCACACCAATAGGTTTTGACCACGCGGGCGCCGAGTTCCGCGCAGATGCGGCAACAGAGACCTAAATACCGGGCTTCTCGCTTTTCCATTTCTTTTCCCACCGCCGTGACCGCCATGACTGGAATCCCGAAGTCCTCACACTGATTGACAAGGTCCGAGAGATTGTTGAGAGTTTCTTTTTCGTAATCACTGCCGATAAAAACCGAAACTCCCACAGCATCAACATTCAGACGGACAATCTCTTCGATGGATGTCGTGACGATCTCGTCAGCAAGATCATGACCGACCATGCTCGTTCCGCCGGAGACTCTTAAAATAATGGGTTTTCCCATAGCCGGATCAATAGCTGCTCGAAGGGTGCCGCGGGTACAGAACAGCGCATCAAAATAAGGGATGAGCGGTTTGATGGTTTCTCCCGGTTTTTCAAGGCCGGTGGTGGGTCCCTGGAAATAACCGTGGTCGATCGGCATAAAAAAACCACGGCCGTTCGGCATGAGTTGATTCAATCGATTTTTCATTCCCCAGTCCATAGAGAGTCTCCTTAAATGAAAGCTTCACTTGTGGAGCAGCGTGAGCAAGTGATTTGCTTGAATTTAATCCGCCAATGTTTTGTGGCGGATTTTTAAAAATGATATTTGTAAAAAAAGGATTATACCTATAAAGACTGTAGCGGTCATGTTCTTTTAGAAGCTTTTAGAGGCGATATAGGCAACTTTACGCTTTGGCTTCCTGATTGTTTAGGTTATACTTCTGGCATCATGATTATCATTCATTGTGAAGAGTTAGGAAATCATGATTGTCCTGACTTCCTCATTAATGAAATCCAATGAAAGTCAGGGCCTATGACGAACGATATTACGATCAATACTGAATTCACCCCTAATCCGAATTCGCTGAAATTCAATGTCAGTGTGTCCCTATGCGATCACGGGCCTGTCCAGTTCGCCTCGTCCGCGGAATCCAAAAAGTCGCCACTGGCCGCGCAGCTTTTTGAGATCGAGGGCATCAAGGAAGTTATGATCGGACCGGATTTTGTCACCGTGACGCGGCAAGAGAACATTGTGTCGTGGGGGCCGCTAATCCCTCGTGTTTCAGAGACCATACGGGAATATCTCTGCTGCGGCAAGTCAGGTCCCAAGGTTTGTCAAAGTTGCGCGGATGTTGCCAGTCCTCATTCGGATGTAGAGAAGCGTATCCTTGAGGTGTTGAATGAGCATATCCGTCCGGCGCTGGCCAATGACGGCGGGGATGTCCGGTTCTGCGGCTATGAGAACGGGATCGTGAAGCTTCATCTGAAGGGTGCTTGCGCGGGTTGTCCGAGTGCCATGATCACGCTGAAGATGGGTATCGAAGCCTACCTGAAAGAATATATCCCCGAAGTTAAAGAAGTCGTTCGCGTCTGATAACCCTCACCTTACGCAATACAAGCTACAAGACGGAAAATGTTTGCGTAACATGTTGTGAACACCCTTTATCGTTTTCTCAAATAGCCGATACTTTAATCAGTGAAATTCACAATTGAGGAGAGAATACGTGCCAAATAATTCCTCGCGTATTTTTTATCAATAATGAAGCCAATTCTTAGCGCCTTTTTATTGCTTGTTCCCTTTATTTTTGGGATTTTGCTTTACATTAAGACAAACCGAAAACCGCTTATTTCCCATGCTTTCTGCATGGGATTTTTTTTGATGCTTGTGGCCCAATTAGCTGAATTTGCGATCCAACAAAACTTTAATTGCTATCTTGTAAATCGATGTCCTGATTTCCGACTAAAAATCTTTGTATGGCTGCTATGTGTGGGGGTGGAGGAGATCGTGAGATGCGGGGCGGTCCTTGTGGAGATATTTCGCTCAAATTTTTTGAAGGGGCCTAAAGAAGGGATCCTTTATGCGGTTTCCGCGTCTCTTGGTATGGTAGGCTGGGAAAATATGAACTACTTTTTCTTTATCTTTCCATCTTACCCTGTCTTATCTACATCATCACCATTTATCCAGTATGCAGCAAAAACAGGCATATTGGCGACGATAGTCGGGCCAATTAATCGTTTAGGGTTACCACTTGTTGCGCACGTTACTTTTGGAGTCGTATTAGGATACTTCTTAGGAATAGCCAAAGCAGAGAAAGATCGTCGTTTTTTTTGGATTACAATGGGCATGAGTGTCTCATTTTTAATGCATTTTGTTTACAATTTTTTGGATGAGATCATAAAGAAACTATTTTTTAATCTATCAGATCTTATTAGTGGTGGTGTGCAGTCCATTGTGAAATTAGCTGTGTTTGCTATCGAAGTTTATATAGCGTTTCAATTGATAAAAAAGGCAAAAACAAAGGAGACTTTACCATGATTTCAGAAAAACCGTCCTTTTTGGGATTCATTCTTTTTTCATTAATGCTTGCCGGGGGTCTTTCTGTTATTTCAGCCATGATCTTAATTACAACAAGAAATAATTTTCCGGCTAATCAACCCGTGATGATTACGGCTTTAGATGCTGCTTTGGGGCTGTTTCTAGCGTTTCTTGCTTGGGGGATTGATCACGGAAAAGGTTTCTACCGGAAATATCTTGTCGGTTTGTTTGTGATCGTTCTCATGGAACTGATTATTAAATGGGTCTGTTTGATTCTTTATTTAGGAAAATTTGGTGATTATATATTTTCGTTAGTGCCTTCTTCTGCTTTTTTCATACTGGTGACAATTTATTTTTGCCGAAGAAATGTGGTGCAATTTTTAGATCATGAGGATCCTGCGGCGGATGGGCTAGAAGCAACCACATCTCAAAAAAGTTGGAAAAAACCACTAGGCATTTCAATACAAATTGCGGGGATCGCACTCGGTGTTTTGTTTGGCGCAGAAAAAATAGGTACTTCATTTTACTTGCCCACTCTTTTATTCTTTGGAGGACTTTTAGGCGGAGGTTTTCTATATCGCTTTGGCAAAAAATAACATTAAAACAGAATCAGATTGAATGCCATCGAAAGGAGATTCTATTTTTCGACCTTTATCGATTACTGTTATCTCATGGTTTATCATCAGCTCAAGCGTGGCAGGATTTTTTCTCACTATAGGCAATTTTAATAAAGCCATAGAACAGCGCAATTTCTTTTGGGTCTGTTTTTACATTATCGCGCCGGGCGTAGCGATGCTCTCTGGTTTTTTCATGCTTCAAGGAAAGAATTGGGCTAGATTTCTTTATGTTATTTGGAGTTTTTTTATTTCCATGGTCCCACACTTACTTTTGAGAGAACTAAAGGCTGGAGTAATTGTGCTGATTATGATTTATGTTTTCTTGTTCCTTCCAAACGCTAATCGATATTTTTCAAGAAAAGAAGAGAGTTCGTTGCTGTGACATTTCATTTTGATGAGAATAAATTTTTGTTGAATCAAAAGGTTTTCACAATTGGGTCCAAGTACGATGTTCTGGATGAGAGTGGACATCCGTTGTGCTATCTCAAACAAAAAATCTGGACGCTTAAGCGGCATGTTGATGTCTATGCATCCGAGACATCTGAGAATGTTTTGATGAGAATTGTGCAGGATCGCATCTTCACACTATTTACAAGTTTTTCTGTTATTGATGAGGCTGGCCAGTTAGTAGGAAGGATTTGTCAGAAATTCTCTCTCTTTAGGCGAACCTACGGTGTGAAAAGTTTTGCAGGGGAAGAAATTGCAACTGCGGAGCAAGATGTTGTGTCTTCCGTTCTTGGTGCTACAAGCAGAGGTTATGTACGCGACTTGGCGAATTTTAATATCATGATGAAGGGTGAGCAAATAGGAGTTTTTAATCGCAAACTTATGCTCTTTGATCGGTATGTTATGGATATTTATGATGATCCGGTAAAGAGGTTGGACCGGCGATTGGCATTAGCATTAGCCGTAATCTTAGATTTAGGTGAAGATCGGTAATTAAAAGTAAAACGGAGGGTCTTATGGCAAAGAAAATACTTCGGAAATTAAGCACAAGTAAAGTGACAACATTCAAAATCAAAAATCGTCGCGGGTATGCGGCTATTTGTATGGGGAATCTGACCGAGGGGAATACTGTCGGGATTGCGATGGCGCGCATGGCCAAAGCCGTGAAGAGGATGGGATATCTTTTGGCGTAAAAGCGCCAAAGTAACAAAGTCACACGCCACAAGGCCACATGTAAAGAATTATTCTGTGGCGTGTGGCTTGAGTCATGTGGCGTTGGTTATTTGACACCCCTCGCTTCATCCTATAAGATACAGAAAATTCAAAGGTTGCGGAGAACTCTTTTAAAGTGAAGAAAACACGTGTTTTTAGCGGCACCCGACCTACTGGTAAGCTCCATCTCGGGAATCTTCTCGGTGCGCTTGAAAATTATAAAAAACTCCAGGGACAGGACGCGTTTTTCATGATTGCTGACTTGCACGCCCTGACGACTGAGTACGAGTCCAAAACAACAATCGCGCAGAATGTGATGGAAGTTGTGATCGATTATCTGGCGAGCGGTCTAGATCCGGAAAAGTGTACCTTTTTTGTGCAAAGCGAAGTTCAGGAGCACGCGAGTCTTTCGCTATTGCTTTCCATGATCACGCCGTTGGGATGGCTGGAGCGGAACCCGACTTACAAAGACCAGTTGCAGGAACTCAAGGGGAAAGACCTGAACACGCACGGTTTTCTAGGGTATCCGGTTCTGCAGGCCGCGGATATCATGCTTTACAAGGGGGAAAAAGTGCCGGTTGGAGAAGACCAGTTGCCGCATTTAGAGCTGACGCGTGAAATTATCCGTCGATTTTTTTATTTATACAAAAAAAATATTTTTCCGGAACCCGAAGCCGTTCTAACTCAGGTGCCGAAGGTGCCGGGATTGGACGGTCGCAAAATGAGTAAAAGTTACAATAATTGTATTTATCTGGCGGACTCGCGCGAAGAGGTGACAAAAAAGATCCGTGGGATGATGACGGATCCGGCACGCAAGACCAAAGAAGACAAGGGACATCCGGAAGTTTGCCCGGTGTTTTTTTATCACAAGCTTTTAAATCCTGAAAGAGTAGAAGGCGTAGCCCATGAATGTCGGAATGCGTTACGCGGGTGCGTGGAATGTAAAATGGAAATGGCGACGAAACTGAATGAATTTTTAGATCCCATTCGGGAGAGACGTGAATCATGGATGAAGAAAAAAACGGAAGTCAGGCAGATCCTGGACCAGGGAGCCAAGAGGGCGCGGGAAATAGCGAGCCAAACTCTCAGGGAGACCATGGAAGCCATGGGGTTGGTAGCGTAGTCTCCTCCTCCGTTCCTGAGCCGGCGGTGACACAAGTTCCGGATAATCAGGGCACGGAAAAAGGGATCAACCCGCTTCACGTCAAGATTGCCGCATACGACGGGCCGCTCGATCTTCTTTTGGACCTTATCAAGAAGAACGAGATGAACATCTATGACATCGCGATCGCGGAAATCACGAAACAGTATCTGGATTACCTGCACACGATGAAACAGCTGGATCTTGAGGTCGCCGGGGAATTCATCGTGATGGCGGCGACGCTGATTTACATCAAGTCCAAAATGCTTCTTCCGACCGAAAAAGACGAAGAAGACAGTGAAGGGGAAGACCCGCGCGCGGAACTGGTTCGCAAACTGCTGGAATATCAGGCGTTCAAGGAGGCGGCCAAGGAACTTGGGCTGTTACAGACCGAGCGCGGCAAGATGTTCACGCGCCAGATCTCGGATTATTATCTTGGCGAATTAGAACCTGAAGATATCGGGATCGACAGCTTCAGCGCGAATTTTTTCGATTTGATCGTCGCGTTTCAGAATGTCCTTTCGAAAAAAGAGGCGAAACGGGATCACGAGGTCTTTGAAGAAGTTATTTCGATCGAGGAAAAGATGATCGAGATCCAATCTTACCTCGCGGAAAAAAAGAGGATCAGTTTCAACGATCTTTTTTCAGAACAGTGGACACGCAACGAACTCATCGCGACATTCCTCGCGGTGCTTGAACTTGTCAGAACGCGGTTTGCGTGGGTGCGCCAGGAAAAGCAATTCGGCGAGATCATCATTGAAAAAAGAGAAGGGAATGATATAAAGGTCGTTCCAGAAGCTTCCGGAGAAACAGCCTGATTTTTAAAAAGTAAAAGAAAAGGATGGATACTTTCAATAGCCCTCAACAGTCAACCCATAGCGAAGATATCACATGGCGTGTTTGCGGAGCAAGTTGAATAAAAAGTCATGAAACCAACAGCGGCACAGGAACGGGAAAAGCAGGCCAAAATGAAGGCCTTGCGCAAGGAACTTGACCGGGAGATCCAAGACCAACTCGAAGAAAGTAAGGCGGCCGAAGACCTTGTGGAAACTCCCAAGTTTGAAATGGAAGCATTGCGGGAAGAAGACCTGCAAGATCCCCAAAAAGCCAAGCAAGTTGTTGAAGCCCTGATTTTTGCCTCGTCCAAGCCGCTGACTCCGGCCGAGATTCGCAAAGTCACCAAAGTTTTAAATGTTTCCCAAATCGAGGCGATTGCGGCGGAGCTTAAGGAAGATTATCAGAAAACGGAACGCTGTTTTGAGCTTTTGGAGATCGCGGGTGGTTATGAGATTTCGACCAAAAAAGAATTTGCGCCCTGGATTCTAAGGATTGAGCTTCAACGTAAGGCCAGGCAAGCCACGCAGTCGGCGCTTGAAAGTCTGGCGATTCTGGCTTACAAACAGCCGCTGACACGCGCTGAGATCGAAGCCCTGCGAGGCGTCGATACGACCGGCGTGATCAATACGCTTATGGAAAAGGGATTCATCAGGATTGTCGGAAAAAAAGAGGTTCCGGGACGGCCGTTTCTTTATGGTACGACCGAGAAATTTTTGGAGCATTTCGGTTTAAAAGCGCTGCAGGATCTTCCGAGCATTGATGAGATCAAACAGATGGTGGAGAGTTCTGTGAAGAAAGAAGACCTTTTAGGAACGACCAAGATGGTGGATATCCCGAAAGAGGAACAGGCGGCTTCCTCGGAGGAGAAACCTCAAGAAATAGAAATGCCTCATGAACAAGAGCAAGAGGGAGTGACTGAAAATGGACCTGAGCCAAATACGCAAGAAGATTGATGAACTAGATCAGAAGATAGTCGGGTTGTTGAACGATCGCACAAAACTTGCGCTTGAGATCGGCAAAAAAAAGCTCGAGGCAGGCAAGGAAGTTTATGCCCCGGAGCGGGAAAGCGAAATCTACCAAAAAATCGATCGTTTAGCTGAAAAAGGTGTTTTGCCGAAGGATGCTTTGAAGGCGGTTTATCGCGAAATCATGTCCGCTTTGCTCGCTTTAGAAAAACCGTTGACCATTGCCTATCTTGGTCCTGAAGCGACCTTTACTCATTTGGCTTCTTTGTCAAAATTCGGGACGAGTGTTCACTATCGCCCTTGTGTCAGCATCAATGAAGTATTCCGTGATGTTGAGCAAGGTCGCGCGGATTACGGGGTCATTCCCATCGAGAATTCCATAGAAGGGGCTGTGAGCCATACGCTGGATATGTTTATTGATTCGGATCTGAAAATCTGTTCGGAAATTTATTCCGAGATCTCGCATTTCCTGATGTCCAATGCGCCAAGCTTAAAGCAGATCCGGCGGGTTTATTCCAAGGCTGAAGTGTTTGGCCAGTGTCGCCTGTGGCTTGAAACAAATCTTCATCATGCCGAGTTGATGGATGCTTCCAGTACGGCCGCAGCCGCAAAACGCGCGCAAAACGAAGACGGTGCGGCGGCGATCGGTTCCAAATTGGCGGCCACTTTATACAATCTGCCGGTTCTGGCCGAAGGGATTCAGGATTTTGCGCAAAATGTGACGCGGTTTCTTGTGATTTCCAAGCAGGTGCCGGCGCCGACGAAACATGATCGCACCTCGATCCTTGTATCCATTCGTGACAAGGTAGGAGCGCTTTATGAAATGCTAGGCCCTATCCGGAAATACAAGGTCAACATGACCAAGATCGAATCGCGGCCGTCCAAGAAAAAGGCCTGGGACTATTACTTCTATATCGATTTCGAAGGACATGTCCATAATGCCAGGATCCGCAAGATGCTCGCGGACATGGAAAAGAACGTAAAATTCATCAAAGTACTCGGTTCTTATCCGATTTCGGGTAGTCCGAGGGATTAAACCCATAGTGACGAACGGCGCATCATCCATCACTCATTTTTTAAAAATAACATGATACCATTCAAAAAAAATATCCAGAATATCAGTCCTTATGAGCCCGGGAAGCCGATCAAAGAGCTTCAACGGGAGTACGGGATTCGAAATGTCACCAAGCTGGCATCGAATGAGAATCCCCTCGGTCCTTCGGGCAAGGCCATCCGTGCCATGCGAAGAGCGATTCGTGATGCGCATCTTTATCCGGAGGGAAGCTGCTACTATCTGCTTAATCGTTTGGCGCAAGAATTGAAGCTGGATTCCGGACACATCATTTTTGGAAACGGTTCCAATGAGATCATCGAGCTTTTGGCGCGTGGATTTTTATCGGAAGGGGATGAAGTCATCTCTTCCGAGAAAACCTTTTTGGTTTATCCGATCCTCAGCCAGGTTTGCGGCGCGAAATTCCGTGCGGTGCCCATGAAGGACTACCGTTATGACCTTCAGGCCATCCTTGAAGCGATCACGCCGAAAACAAAGCTTATCTTCATCGCAAATCCGAACAATCCGACCGGGACTTATGTGACGGCTGGTGAGGTCGAAGACTTTCTCGCCAAGGTCCCGGAGCATGTCGTGGTCTGTTTTGATGAAGCGTATGTTGATTTTGTGGATGCCGAAGATTTTCCGAAAATGCTTTCTTATATTAAAAATGAGCATTCCAATGTTGTCGTGCTTCGGACCTTTTCCAAGGCCTACGGGCTTGCCGGCCTCCGCATCGGCTACTGCCTGGCATCCAAGGAGATGGTGGCTTATCTTCACAAGATAAGACAGCCGTTCAACGTGAATTCGATCGCGCAGGCCGCAGCGACAGCGGCTTTAGATGATGAATTTTTTCGGTGGCGCACCAAATGGCTGGTACTTCGCGGTAAAAAATTTTTCTACCGCCGATTCAAGAAATTAGGATTAGAATATTTACCGACCCAAGCCAACTTCATTCTTGTGAATGTGAGAGGCGATGGCCAGGAGATTTTTCAGGATCTGCTTCGTAGCGGGATGATTGTCCGGGCGATGAATGCGTATAACCTGCCGGATTGGATTCGAATCACGATCGGACGGCGCAGCCAGAATGTACAGCTCGTCAAACTATTGAAAGCGTCTCTAAACAGAAAAGCTGTTTAGATCATACAACGCACAACGAAAAAACGCATTGTTTGTGATGGAATGTCGTGCTGAGAAACGCTCTAAGCAGATGAAATATTTTGAGTCGAGTCGTTTATAAGGAGAGCAAACCACATGATCATTGTTCTTAAGAAAAATGCAACGCCGCAAGAACTGGAACACATCTGTCAAAAGGTTCGTGAACTCGGGCTGACACCGCAGGTGTCACGAGGCATCGAACGGACGGTGATCGGTGTGATCGGACAAGAGGAAAAACTCCAGGTCCAGCCGCTGGAGGCTTTTCCAGGTGTCGAATCGGTGATGTCGATTCTCAAGCCGTATAAACTGGCGAGCCGCGATTACAAGAACGAAAACACGGAATTTGAAATGACGCATGGCGTGAAAGTCGGGGCCAAGAAGATTGTGGTGATGGCCGGGCCGTGTTCTGTGGAAAATTATGATATGCTTCTTCATCTTGCCAAGTCCGTCAAAAAAGCGGGTGCAACGTTTCTTCGGGGCGGGGCTTTTAAACCCCGCACTTCGCCCTATTCCTTTCAAGGATTGGGAGAGGAAGGTTTAAAGTATCTTCGGCAGGCAGCGGATGAAACCGGGCTTTTGGTTGTGACCGAAGTGATGGATACACGCCAAGTGGAGCTCGTATCGCAATACGCGGATATGCTTCAAATCGGGGCACGGAATATGCAGAACTTTGATCTTCTCAAGGAGTGCGGGATGACGAAAAAACCGGTCCTTCTCAAACGGGGCCTCAGCGCTACGGTGAAAGATCTTTTGATGTCTGCCGAATATCTTCTCTCCCGAGGAAATTTTAAGGTCATGCTTGCCGAGCGCGGGATCCGGACTTTCGAGACCGCAACCCGTAATACACTGGATCTCAATGCGATACCGGTCATCAAAAAAGAAACACATCTGCCAGTACTAGTGGATCCGTCGCATGGCACCGGGTACAGGGATTTTGTAACCCCTATGGCAATGGCTGGTGTGGCAGCCGGGTGTGATGGGCTCATGGTCGAAGTCCATCCCTGTCCGGAAGAAGCGAAAAGTGACGGCGAACAATCGGTAGTACCGGGTCAATTTGAGGAAATGATGAGAAAAGTCCGCCTTGTGGCCCAAGCGGTCGATCGCGACATTTGATGTGCGTCATGAGAAACGGTCACTGTACACTGTAAAAGCTGCCGCTTGTGCGTTTTGCCTTGAGACTTAAACCAGTGACAAGGATGATAAAGCCTATGTTTAAGAAGATTGCAATTATAGGATTGGGACTGATGGGCGGCTCACTGGCTGCTGCCTGCCGGGAAAAATTGCCAAAAACGCGGATTGTCGGGATTACCCGTAACCGCAAAGCGCTTTCCTTTGCTAAAAAAAACAAATGGATCCACGAGGGATCGCGTGAGTTACGTTCGGGCGTCCAAGATGCGGATCTTATCGTTCTATGCACACCAGTCGATACTTTTCCCTGTTATCTCAAAGAAATCGACCGTTTCTGTAAAAAAGGAACTTTGGTCACGGACGTTGGTAGCGTCAAGGCCTCCATTCAAAAAGAGGTCCATAAAAGGCACTGGCGGCATCTTTCCTTTGTTAGCTGCCACCCGATGGTGGGTTCTCATGAGCGTGGGATCCGGGTGTCGCATCCGGCTCTTTATGATGATGGATTGATGATTTTGGTGCGTGACAAGAGAACATGTTTGCGCAGCTACAAGAAGGTAAAACAATTCTGGAGCCGTTTCAGCGGAAGAATCGTGGAATTAAGCCCGAACATGCATGATAAACTTGTGGGGGAGGTCAGCCATTTGCCGCATGCCATCGCTGTTTGCCTGATGCATACGGTTTCTAAGCCTGCGCTGAAACTTGCCTCGGCGGGTTTTCGGGATACGACGAGGATCGCAGCGTCCGATCCTTCGATCTGGGAGCCGATTTTTAAAGCCAATCAGAAATTTATTTTGCAGGACCTGAACCGCTTTGAACGGACCCTTAAAATTTTTAAAAGAAATCTTTCCGCAAGCAATCCCTATCCGTTGGTTCGTTTTCTGGATCGCGCCAAAAAGATTCGTTGTTCGATTTGAATTTTAAGAGATTCGTTAAAATTTACTCTTCCCAAGATAGGAATCTATGCTATAATCCCTTTGTTCGCGCTGATTTCAGCAAAAGCCCAGGCGCTTTATGATGAAAGGGAAGCAACAGCGCGGATACCCATTTTCATGCAATCCTAATGGAAAGGGTACTCTCAAGGAGGTTTTTCCCTTATGCATTCCCAATTTTCAGAGCTGTACGAGAAGTCTTTAAGCCGTGATATTTTAGTCGGCGAGGTTGTTAAAGGAACGGTGATTGCCGTCCACGACCGTGAAGTCGTGGTGGATATCGGCTATAAGGCCGAGGGTATTTTGGCTAAAGATGAATTCCTGCAGCCGGAAACGCTGACGGTAGGTTCCGAGGTTGAAGTTCTTTTCGAAGGCTTTGACGATGTGGAAGGGAGTGCCATTTTATCCAAAAGGAAAGCCGACAGGCAAAAAACATGGAATGATATTCTTTCGAATGCCGAAGAGGGTGCCATTGTGGAAGGACGCATTTCGCGTAAGGTCCGCGGTGGTTTCATGGTCGATATCGGCATGGAGGCCTTTTTGCCGGCATCGCTCGTGGATATTAAACCTGTCCGTAATCAGGATGCCTTTATCGGATTGCAGAGTAAATTTCTCGTCGTCAAGATCAATCACAAACGCAAAAATGTCGTTGTATCCCGAAAAGATCTCCTTGAGAAAAGCCGCAACGAAGCTCGAACGGAAAAGCTCAGCACGCTGAAGGTCGGGCAAGTTGTTAAAGGTAAAGTGAAAAACATTACCGATTTCGGCGTTTTCATCGATCTTGGCAATCTTGATGGTCTTCTTCATATCACCGATATGAGTTGGGGACGCGTTTCGCATCCTTCGGACCTTGCAAAGCTCGGGGATGAAATCGAGGTGGTGGTCATTGCCATTGATCAGGCGAAACAGAAGATTTCCCTTGGTCTCAAGCAAAAAGGTTCAGATCCTTGGGGAACGGTCGATCAACGCTATTCCATCGGCAATCAGGTTTGCGGGCGTGTGGTGAATATCCTTCCTTATGGTGCATTCGTGGAACTGGAACCCGGTATTGAAGGGCTTGTTCACATCAGTGAACTTTCCTGGACCAAACGGGTGAATCATCCCAGTGAGATTCTCTCCATCGGGATGGAATTGGATGTTGTCATTTTGAGTCTGGATAAAGAAGCTAAAAAGATTTCTCTGGGCGCCAAGCAGGCACAGGAAAATCCTTGGACTGCGGCAGCCAATAAGTATCAAGTCGGCAATCGTGTGACCGGGACGATTCGTAATTTGACGGATTATGGCGCGTTCATTGAATTAGAGCCCGGCATTGAAGGACTTCTTCACGTTTCGGATATTTCCTGGACGCATAAGGTCGCCAAACCGTCAGATGTTCTTAAAAAAGGTGATCCGGTCGAGGTGATGATCCTGGCGGTGGATACGGAAGCAAAGAAGATTTCCCTCGGCATGAAACAGCTTACCGATGATCCGTGGGTGGATCTTACGAAGAATTTTTTAACGGGCCTCGAACTCCAGGCAAAGATCACGAGGATTGTGAATTTCGGACTTTTCGTGGAACTGGACAACGGGCTTGAAGGGTTGATCCACGTTTCTGAAATCCCTGATTGTTCGGGACAGGATCTCGCCAAGCAATATAAAATTGGCGATACCCTTCGCTGCAGTATCCTGAATGTCGACCAAGAAGGCCGCAAGATCGCATTGACTTGCAAGAACGAATCCCTAAGTGCCTGATCCAAAAAAGATGACGAATCCCCAGCACCGACGAGTCGTCATTACTGGTTTGGGGGTCGTTTCCCCGATCGGTTCCGGGAAAGAAACTTTTTGGAAAGCGCTGGTCGAGGGGAAAAGCGGTATTTCCAACATCACCTCGTTTGATACATCTGCTTTTACAACGCGTTTTGCCGGTGAGATCAAAGATTTCCAACCTACGTCATATATCCTTCCTAAAAAACTCAAACGCATGGATCGCACCACCCAATTAGCGGTTGTGGCCTCTAAAATGGCAGTTCAAGACGCGGGTCTCGATTTCCAGCAAAACGGTGGACGGGAAAGAACGGGCGTCATCATCGGAACGGCCCTTGCCGGTGTCGGTTATATCTTGGAACAATCGGTGATTCTTATGCAAAAAGGCCCTATGCGGCTTAATCCCTTTACGGCCCTGGCGTCTTTTCCGGACGCTTGTGCCGGGAATGTTTCCATTGAATTGGGTGTAACCGGTCCGAGTTTTTCGATTGCTACCGCGTGCTCTTCAGCGTCTGACGCATGCGGCTATGCCTTTGATGCGATCCGGAGCGGCGATCTGGATTTTTTGATCATGGGTGGGGCGGAGGCCACTATTTTCCCGGGGATCGTGGCATCTTTTTGCGTTGCGCGTGCTCTTTCCACACGAAATGATCAACCGGAAAAAGCATCGCGTCCGTTCAGTATGGACCGTGACGGATTTGTGATCGGAGAAGGTGCCGGCATGTTAGTGCTGGAGGAGTATGAGCACGCGAAAAAACGTGGCGCTCACATTTATGCTGAGATTCTTGGCCACGGCATGACCTGCGATGCTTATCATATGACGGCGCCGGACCCGGAAGGGCGGGAAGCAAGCCGCGCCATGCAACTTGCGATGAAACACGCGGGGATTGGGCCGCAAGAGATTGATTATATCAATGCCCACGGCACCTCCACGCCTCTGAATGACAAGACCGAAACCCTGATCATCAAAAAAGTGTTCGGGTCTCGCGCCTATGAAATCCCTGTCAGTTCTGTCAAATCCATGATCGGGCATTTGATCGGTGCTGCCGGCAGTGTCGAGCTCATCGCCGCACTCCTTGCCATGCAACACCAGGTCATTCCGCCGACCATCAACTACACAAGCAAAGATCCTGAATGTGACTTGGATTATGTGCCGAATACGGCGCGGGAAGCCAAACTTCGGATTGTGATGAAGAATTCCTTTGGCTTCGGCGGGAAAAATTCCATCCTTATCCTCAAAAAAGTCTAACCTTATCAGCCTATCGAGTATAGCTGATTGCCTATAGCCGTTGCTATGAGCTTTAAAGAACTTCTTCGTTGATTTCTTCGGCGGGATTTGCTGCTGTGCGATTCTTTCGGTGGGAAATAGTATCAACACCTGAACCATCGAGGATGCCGCGTTTGGATGCTTCAATAAAGGCCACCATATGCGCTACTTCTTTGCTCTTGAGATCCCGCTTGATCGTTTCCAAAGCCTGACTGACATTCATCCCTGAGCGGTAAAGGAGTTTGTAGGCTTCCTTGATCTCCATGCGGACCTCGGGGCCGATGCCCGCGCGTCTCAAGCCGACTACATTGATCCCCTGAGCGATCGCAGGACGCCCGCCGCAAATAACGTAGGGAGGAATATCTTTATTAATCGCTGAAAGGGCGCTGACCATGGCAAGCGTTCCGATGCGCGTGAATTGGTGGAACCCTGTCATGCCGGAAAGGAACGCGCGATCCTCCACCTCACAATGGCCGGTCAGCGATGCCTGATTGACCATGATGATATGGCTGCCGAGATGGCAGTTGTGCGCGATATGGCAGTAAGCCATAAAAAAATTCGAATCACCAATGATCGTAGCCGTACCTTCCTTGGTGCCGCGATGGATCGTGACAAACTCCCGGATTTCATTTTTATTCCCGATTTTTGTGAAAGTTTCTTGTCCCTGGTAGGCCAGATCCTGAGGGGCATGGCCGAGCACGGCATTCATGTGGATTGTATTGTAATGACCGAGTTCGGTGCCCCGAGCGAGATAAGCGCCGGCCATGATCTTATTATGACCGCCGAGCTTCACCCCATCTTCAATAATGACATTGGGACCGATGGTGTTGTTAACCCCAATTTCGACGTTTTTACCGATTATGGCTGAAGCATGAATTTCTGACACGGTTCCAATCCCTTTCAATGTCTGCGAAGTGGCCCCCATACGGATCAACTATAAAAAAATCTAAAATTGTAATGGTCGGAATTATAACATAGGAGATAGCACGTAAAAAATACCTTTTTAACACTCAGTGCTAAATCGGGTTTATTGCCACCCGAGGTCAATGTGTCGATTTTAATCCTTGGAGTTGTCAATAAGTGCTTCCAGAGGCTAAATGTTGCTATAAATGGCTATGGAGTATATCTCGATCTCATAACCCGTTATAAAATAAGGTGTTGCAAACTAAAAAAAAGTAAAATAAATTGAATCCCTCTCTTGAAAAATCGAATCTCATCGAGTATATTTTCGCATACTTTTTTTAAGCCTGAGAAAACACAAGAAAATCTATTTTGAAATCAGAAAAGAAAAACTCCCTTCACGTATAGAATGGATTACTGAATGATTCGACAAAAAACATTCAAATCGTTCATCGCGTCTTTCACGGCCTTTACTTTTTTCTTCACGAGTCTCGGTTTTAATGGTTCTCTTTTTGCCGCGGCGACCATGCCCGAAGTATCCCTGCCTTATCAGGCTGTTTTAGGCCAGAATATTCGCATTTCGCTTCCGCAAGATATCGGCAAAATCGAAAATTTGAAAATCGGAAAAAGCGGTCTTCCGGTTGTTTTCCACATTCAAACCGCGCACGGACACTATCAGGCCCAAAAACAAATCCAAGCCATTCTGAAACATTTGGATCAGAATTATGGCGTGAAGACAGCGTTGGTCGAAGGCAGTGCTTTCAAGCTCAATCCGGAAATCCTGCGTTTCTTTCCTTCCGACATGGATCTGACCTTGAAGATTGCCGATGAACTCACCAAGCAAGCGCTTGTCAAAGGCCCGGAGCTTTATCTGCTTGATTCCAAGGGCAGTCAGGCTTTCGGTATCGAAAAGGCCGAAGCCTATCGCGCAAACCGTGCGTCCTTTGTCGACGTTCTAGAAGAGCAGAAAAAAACAGGTCAGTTTCTCGCCGATATGAACATGAGTATCGAGCGCCTTTCAAGTCATTATCTGAGTAAAGACCTTCGCGATTTTCTCAAACGCCTTGAATCTTTCGAAAAGAACCAACTGCCGTTTGAGCAATGGCTTTCTTATCTTAAGGAGGAAGCCCAAAAACGTCTGAATGTCGATTTGACGCAGACGGGTTATCAGGTCGAATGGCCGATGCTTGTCCGCCTTTTTAAGGTTCAAGAACTCTCTCGAAAACTAGATAAGCAGGCTTATCAGAAGGAAAAAGACTTGTTTCTCAAAGCCATCCGTTCTATTTCAAAAACCACTTATGCAGAGATTGAAGCACTTCTGAACAATCCCAATCTTGCCCGCCAGTTGCCGGATCCGGAAACCAGTCTTTTGTTCGAGGACATGGTTCGTCAACTGCCGCGTCAGTTTAATTATGAGGCCTTTCCGAATGTGCGCTACTATGCCGGTTGTTTGATCCTTCAAAGCGAGATAAAGGCTGTAGGGCTTATGTCGGAGACCCAAAAGCTTACGGATCTTATCACTCGGAAACTGACCCGAAATAAAGAGGAACACAAGCTTTTAACCCTTTTAAAAGACCACCGTCTTCTTCAGAAACTGTTTGCTCTGGAGTTACTGCCCGCCGATTACGAACAAATCCTCGAACGGGGGATGACGGATGCCGGATGGAGCTTAAAACCCTCCGAACTTGTCAAACGCTTTAGCCCTGCTATTTTCCAACCTTCGTCCAATATCCGAAGAGTCAAAGATGTAGCATTTACCCACATCGCCGATCTCGACATCCTTTTCAACAAGGCTATGAAATTTTATAAAGGTGTCAAAATGCGCGATGCACTTATGGAACAGATGATCGAACAGCGTCTCCAGGAGACAGGCGCCACGAAAGTCGCGGTCATCACCGGGGGCTTTCACTCCGGGCCTTTTCAGGATTATTTCTCGAATAAAGATTATACGTACGCGCTCATTTCTCCGAAGATTTCCGGGGCGGATGACAAGGGCCATGAGGCTTATATCCAGAACATGATCGATTTTACTTTTCACCCGGTCAAAGCGGCTACCATTGAATCAGCATTTTCTGCCGATCTCGGGATGAATGAAACACAAGCCGCCTCGGTTGGTCTTTCTCTCAGAGTTGCCCGCACAGCATTTGTTTCTGCGGTACGTGAAATCGTCGCCCATGTGGCCCAAGATCACAAAGACGCCTTTGCCGTTCTCCGCGCGCATTTCAAGAAAGTATTCGAAACGGGAGAACTTGCCGCGGTGCCTCAAATGGTCCCGATCCCTTCGCCGGCCACAGCGCCTGTTTTGAATGCGCGGTCCGAAGTGCGGGCCGAAGCGACTGAGAATATTGATTTGAAAAATGCGATTCTTTTAGCCCTTATCAGTCACCTTCAACTTGCGGATATCGATCGAAGACTTCTCGATACAGATATTGTGGAAGAAATCCAGGGTAAATTGACGCTCCCCGCACGGCGCTTGGACGCGTTGTTTCAGCGGCATAAAGGGCAGCCTATTTTGAATGTTCAGGGGGCACAGAGTGTGGCTCGAAGTTTTGATCTGTTTTTGAGACGAAAAGAGGAAGTGGATCTTTATAAGACGCAGTTTTTTGAAATCCCCAAAACAGCCTATGTCGTTGAAGTCAAAAGTAACCCTAAAAAACCGGTTGAACCCGATATTTTTGGTACGGATCAGGATGCCCTGCGAGAACAGATCAAATTTATTTCGATTCTTAACCATTTGACACAGCCCGGGAAACAAAATCTCTTCAACAAATTTCTCGGGCATCCTGATGTCCAATATTACAAGACGATTCGCAAGGTTCGCGAAATGTACAAGCAAAAAGAAGGTCGAGGGCAGAATGACCAACTTGTGATGGGAGAAATACCCACGCTTGCGACTTTTGACCTTTTCCGGCAAAGGCTAAAAGAAGTGCTCAAGGGTGAAGAGTTTCTTGCGGAGGATGATGTGAAATTCATCAATCGCTTGAAGGGCGAAATCGACCGATTCATCGATTTAAACGATCTCATGAGCGAACTCCTTCATCAGGCCATGGACCGCGATTCGATTTCCCGTGAAGATGCGAACATTCTTCTTTATTTGCAGCAGGTGGGGGTGGGGGTGGTCAGCGAAGAAGTCGCTCAGGCAATCAAGAGCGATACCCATTATGTTAGTCTCGGCGCTTATAAGTATGGGTTGCAATATAACCCTGGCCGTGCTAAACGGAGCGGACTTTTTAAAGGGCATATGGTGGGAAGGCAAACGGAAACGATTGTGGCAGAGTCTTATGTCAATGATTTCCTCCCGCTTCAACGGCATCTGCGTGCCGGTAAAGCCGATGCCGGACTTCGCATCAGGGAACTTGCCAATCCCTATCCGCATAAATTTGCCAGCCGTAATACGGTTTTTGATCCGATTCAGCCCCAGGTCGTAAATCTTGAAGACCTGGAAAGTTTGTTGCGCAATCTGAGAGAAAGTACACCCTCCGGTGAACCGACGCGGTACCGCGGATTTTTTAACGGGCCATTCGCTGGTTTTACCATCCCGCATCTTCATTATCAAGGTTTTCTCGGTGAAACCAAGATGGAAGAAGCCTTGAAGCAGGAGGGCGCGCTGGAACTGTTGGGTGTCGATAAAAACAATATTAAACATTTCCGTCTTAATAATGAATTTTTTAAAGACAAAGCCCAATTTCCGTTGCGTTCCACCATAGTCATTGAAGGAAGAGATCCTGAGGCTACGGCGCAAGCGGTCATTGAAATTTTGAAATTAGCTAATGACAAAGAAAAACTAGGCAAAAAGAAAAAGTCCCTTCCCATTACCAAAGAATCTCTTTTTACCTACAATATTCTTTTTTCTGATAATGGCGAATTTTCTCGCGTCTATGTGATGATGAATCGCATTGTGCTTGATCCGCTGAATCCTCCCGGAAGCCTTACGGAAAGGAATACACTCGTCTATTCTAATAAGGAAGAGCATAAGGAAAGAGTCAAAGCATTAAAAAGCGAATTGAAAAAAATCCGCCAGAAATTTCCGCCACTCTGGAAAAAACATGGGCAAATTGAGGGGAAGGCAGAGAAAGAGGCGTATCTAAAACAAGAGATCGAACCCTTGCAGAAAGAATACGGTAAAAAAGTCACGGAGGCTATCAAGGAAACCGTCATTCTCTTTCAAGGAAGACCTGCTAGCGTGGAGATGACCGATCTTCTGATCTTCGGGGATCCCAACCAGGAAAAAAGTTTTAAGACGATCCTGGAAAGCGCGGATTTACAACGGTACGTGATTGATGAAGTTTTTAACGAGAGGGTGTATCCGGATTTTGAAGACTTAATTAAAAAAGTGCAAGCTTCCTTGACATCTGGAGCTGTTCGTTCCGAGGTACGTTCACCCGATCAAATCCGGGGATTGCCAACCCTGGCAATACCCGGATTTGCCAAGGGTCGCTCGGAGGCGCACAGCAGTCTCCGCACTGAGAGTGACAAAGCCACCGTACGTGCTGAGATGAGGGCTGATGAAAGCCGTAACAAGAGACCTTTCCAGGTCGTAAAATATTTAGAGGCCGTGACAGAGGGAGGAAGCGTCACTTCTCCGGAATCTCAACCATTTCATGGTCAGGTGGGAGCCCGACCGGATGCGCCCTCGGTGCATTTAAGCAATCGACAGATTGCAGGCGCAGTCGGAAAAATGAGAAAAACTTCTGGTCGTTCGGAAGCGCGAAACGAGAGTAAATGGCATGAATTGCAGAGACAAATACAAGCTGTGGTTGATGCCCGTGAGGCAGTCATCAAGGGCCTGCAAGATGATCATCATCAGGCCGTTGCTGCTTTGCATCGTGAACTTCCGGGTAAAGAAAATGCCACTGCTCGTGCTTTGCGTATCGAACTCATGCATGAAGATCTTGAAAAGGCCGTCCACAAAATTAATCACGATGCTGGACGTCAGATCGAAAAGCTGAATGTGCGGCAACGGCAACTTTCCGACTCCCGCTCCGAAGTAAGGAGCGCGGTATGGCCCAAGGATTCGGTTATTTTGAAATCCCAATATGAAACTTTGACACCCCCGCAACAAGAGGTGGTAAGGCAAGTGACGGAATTGCTTGATAGTGCTGGCAGTCATGTCGCAAGGTATAAACCGACCGTGAAATATGCCGAGTTGACGGGTGGCAGCCAGACTTTTCGCGATTGGCGGGATATCCATCCAGGTGAATGGGATCTTAATGAAATTTTGGCGGGGATTCCTCTTGAGGCGGACTGGCAGCGAAATCTTATAGCGGAACATTTTTTTGATGCTTTTCGCAGGGGTTATGACCGGACGAAATCAGGAGTCATGAGCCGGGCACGCGGTTTGATTTTATTTCAGATTCAACGTCAGCCGGATGTGGAGCCGGATGCTTCCGTGACGACAACCGTTTTTCGCTATTTTAAAGACGTGCTTCCCGTTGCTAGCGATCTTCACCGGAAAATAAGTCATCAGGAGACATGGTTAAAACGAATGGGAGGTTCCGAGCTTTATCATTTGATCGTTCTCATTGAGCCGGATCCCATGGTGCCGTATGTTGACGCCAATCGGTATGCCGGCATTTTACATGTCCTGGCATTGGGCAAAAAGGCTGCTGAAAAACTTCAATCGCTTTTGACAAATAATCCCGAAGCTCTTCCCTATGCGCTTCGTAATAGCACAAGAACGGCTTTTAAAAATACTTATGAGGGATTTGTCAGGCCGACGTTGGACGCCGCCGGATTTTACAGGCCTTTGAATGTCGAAGACACTGCCCAACGCGATTTCGTCATTGCCCAGACAGATCAGCCTGCCCGCTCGGAGGCACGTAGTAGCCTCAGCACTGAAAACACCACGGGTGCTGTACGTGCCGAGCTGAGGGATGCTGGCAAACTTGCTATTGAACTTTCCATTTTGTCAGGGCTTCTTTATCCCGAGGAAAACCGAAAACCGGCAGGTTTTCAGAATACCCGGCTTTTGAGCCAGCTTAATGCGCCATTATTTGGCGGAATTCTTTTTGAGACTTTGAGAATTGTGGATCAGGAGATCGCAAAAGGGTCTGACGCGAAAGGATCCGCGGCGTGGAGAAAAATAAAAGCTGCTTATACAAAAGAACTAAAACAAACCATCAACCGGGAAAACAGGTCAAACCGGCTATTATCGGATCATCAAGCCGCGGATTTTTTAAGACGTTTTACGGCCGATCTTGCGACTGCCAGGATCTTTGCCCGCTCGGAGGCACGTAGTAGCCTTCGCACTGAGAGCACCACGGGTGCCGTACGTGCCGAGGTGAGGGGCATGGAGGTTGTCAAGGATGGTGTTCCGCTCCGTTCCGAAGTACGGAGTTGGGATGCTGAAATCATGAAGCAATTCAAAGCGATGTTTAGCAGAATGCTTGGCGCCAATTTGCCGGTTGGAACAGATATCACTATGCATACGCGCCTGAGGGAAGATCTGGGGATGGATGCGGATGGTTCGACAGACGATTTCAGCTTCTTTTTGCCCGATGCACTTGTGGGCACATTTAATCTTAACGTTCCGCAAAGTGAAATAAACCGCTGGCAGACGGTGGGCGATGTTTTCAACTATGTCAAAGGTCAACTTATCCGCTCTGGGGTGAGGCATAGAGGGTTATTGCCGGAACCGTGGCAGCGGATTACTCATGAATCGTTAGACAAGATCCGGCCAGGAACGGTTATTTATCATTGGATCGGATCACGGAGCACATTTGAATATTTAGGCCGTTCCGCGGACGAAAAGTTCTGGCTGATTGCGTTAAATCAAGATAGGCAGAGGATGCAGGGCGCTCGGCCCGTTGCAGTGGAAAGTCGCGAATTGATAGGGGGGTCTTTCTTGCAGACTGGCCTTTCCCGTTCCGAAACAGAGACCGGAGTTTGGGTTCCTTTAGATGCAGATAAAAAGGGAGCCTTGATTATTCCAAAGGGCAGTCGTGTGCGGAAGGGAGAAAGAGAGTACACGGTTACCGAACGGATTGCATCCGGCGCATCCGGGAAAGTGGAGTTCACTTATGGCTTAAAGGAGTATCCGGCCACTTCGAGGCCGACAACCGCTCTTGGGTTGACGGAGATGGTGAGGGCTGGCTACGAGCTTTTCATTCCTTTTGTAAATGTTGAAGAGCTAAAAACTTCGGAAGTCATTCATTCCGAGGTGCGGATTACCGGATCAAAACCCGGTTTTGAATCTCGCGGCCCCGAAGCCGAAAACCGGGTTTTGGATTCCCGCTCCGAGGTGAGGACTGCAGGACCGACGTTCCAGGGAGTGAATCTTTTTAAGGTGGTTTTTGGAAATTCAGCAAACACAAATTTGGCAATATTGCAGGAAGCCGTCAAAAAAAATTCGCCCCAAAGTCCCCAAATAAGCAAGGCAATACATGACGTAGCTCCATCGGTTTCCAAGAGAAAATTGCCGCTTCCTTCCGGAAATTTGACAGCATTCTCATTTGATGACGGGGTTCTTGAGCGGGTTTATGTTGCGGCCGATAAAGGGCAGCTAACGATTACTCAAATACTCGAATCGATTCTCATGCCCGAGTCGAATAAATCGATGGTCTTGCAAGTCAGTAACAAGGGCGCGTTGCTTACTTTTTACCGGGTTGAGGGCGAATCGCCGATGGTGCAGCCGTTTTTCAAAAAGCTGAATCTTGCTTTGATTCGGGAAGTGGAAGTAATACCTGCACAGCCGGGCGGGTATCCTTCGATGATCTTAAAGACCTCACGGAGGCAAAGTCCTGAACTTCAAAGGTGGATCACCGCATTTCAACAGGCGCAGCGACAGGACGATTTCAGGGTGAGCGTGCTGATCCAGGCTGTGCAATCCACGCGACGTTCCGAGGCGCGAATTATCGGATCAAAACCCGGTTTTGAATCTCGCGGCCCCGAAGCCGAAAACCGGGTTTTGGATTCCCGCTCCGAGGTGAGGGCCATGGAAGAAGTCAGGGTCCTTGTTGCCGATAAGCCGGAAAGCGGGATGGCGGGATTAGAGAAGCTTATTGAAGGGTTTGGAAAAAACGCGAAGCTTGTGGGGCTTGCGGGGGTCGGTAAAGATGAAGCTCAACTCCGCAAGACGATTGAAGAAAACCATCCGACGATCGTGACAATCCGCGGTGTGACGAAGGCTTTCAAAAACCCTGAATTTGTAAAATGGGCGGGCACGCAGGGCGTCCGCGCCATCATCCGCTACGGCGCCGGTGTTGACAATGTGGACCAACCTGCTGCAAAAGAAGCGGGCATCTCGGTCATCCCGACGTTTGGCAACGCCAACTCCGTCGCTAATTTTTCACTCCGTTTTTTAATCGCCGCTTTGAATCTCTCGGAACCGGAAGAACAGGGGCCTGTGAAGGATCTTTCGGTAGAGGATCAATGGAAAGATGTTCTGGATGTGCCGTTGAGCGACATTGAGCAGGCGCTGGCAAGTTCGCTTGCAAAAGGCCGCGGAGAAATGATCAGCGGGCATCAGCAAAAAGTTTTCCGGGCGATTTCCGGCGAACGTTTGATCGCTCTTGTAAAAAAACTTGAAGGTAAAACGATCGGCATCATCGGCTTCGGCAAAACCGCTCAGGCCTTGGCCGAGAAGCTGGACTTGATCCGTCAGAGAACGGGAATTCCATTCACGATCGCGGCAACGTCGCCGAAACTGGATCAGCAGGTTTCTTTAAGGACAACCGCTGCCGAACGTTTTCATGTCAAGTATCCCGGTGAGGCGAAGGTCCTTGCTGATGCGGATATTCTTTTCTTTGATCTTCCGGCTTCCAAGACTCCTTATTTTGATCTCGCGAAATTGCACCAGGCTGCGAAGGCCACGGTCCTGATCAATACCGCGCGCCAGGCGGTTATCAGCAAAGATATCTGGCCGGAATTTTTTAACCGTCCGGGAGCTCTTTATTTTGCGGATGTAGACCTTGCCGAAAAAGGCGTGCCGATCGCGGATTTCACCCCGCTTTTGACACAATTCAGAGACCAGGCGTTTTTAAGTCCTCATGGCGCTGCTTCGACGAAAAATGCCGCCGAGGGAGTGGAGATCATCGCCCTTCCGACAGTCGAAGCGGTCATGAATCGTTTGCTTGGTCGACCCACAGATTTTCCTATTGAAGTTGTCAAGGATGGAGTGCCGCTCCGTTCCGAAGTGCGGAGTGATGCTGAAATCATGGAACAAGTCAAGATGATGCTTCGCACCATGATGGGCGCCAATCTGCCGGTTGGAACAGATATCACTATGAGCACGCGCCTGAGGCAAGATCTGGGGATGGATGCGGATGGTAAGGAAGACGATTTCAGCTTCTTTTTGCCTGAAGCACTTGCGGGCACATTTAATCTCAGCGTTCAGCAAAGTGAAATAAATCGCTGGCAGACGGTGGGCGATGTTTTCAACTATGTCAAAGGTCAACTTTCCCGTTCTGAAGTGAGGACGGTAGCGAACGAGATCCGCAGCATGATCGCAAACATTGCGGACCTTGAAACAGGCGATATTGCGCTTACACGGATGACTTCCGATCCGGCGAGCGTTGTTCTTTATGATGATCTTGGGTTTAAACAAAATGAGATTTCTCGATTAAGGCTAAGGATCGCTGCAAGATTTGGGGTTTTCGGTACCGACATCACAACCGAGAGTTCAGTTGGTGATGTGATTGATCTGGTGAGTCGAGCGCTTGGTTCCCGCTCCGAAGTCAGGACTATCTTTGATGAAACCATGGTTAAAATTAATGCCTGGAAAGACAAGCTGAAGACTGCGGGCGATCAAGAAATGGCGACAATTCAAGGACAGATCCGTGAGGAATACGGCTATCTGACGCGCGTTTATGCGGCGTACGATGCGAAATTGAGGGAGGCACGGGAAAATGCTGCCGCAACTCTGAATGATCATTCTGAGACTGTGGAACATTGGAAACAACGGGTTTTTGAAGTCCAAGGGGCCTGGGAAGCGGTAAAAGAACTGAGCGAGGAAGTCTCCCGCTCCGAAGTCAGGGACGAGATTTCTGTTCAGAAGGAATGGGGCCTCGCGGAATTTATAAGAGATGTTGTGTCAAAACAGCAAAATCTATCAGAAGATTTTTCAGTCCATATAACCGGCCCGGTCAAGATCAGAGACTTGGAAAGTACGTGGAAAGGCCGGCATTTCTATTTTGGCGGGGGATTCTTTTATGAGGCCTTTGCCGGTAACTTGCAGGATTTTGTGTTGAGGCCAGGCGCCAAAGTTAATGTGGTTCCCGAACGTTCTGAAGTTCGATCATGGGTCTTTGGTGAAAAAGAAGAATTCCTGGTGGGGAAGATACGATTCCGTGTTGTCAAGATTGATGAGAAGAATGAGAGTGTTGATCTTCAAGTGGTGGGGCAAAAACCTCAGGATTTGGGACACGACATTGAAACCGAACACTTTGGTTCTCAACCCACGACAGAACAAAAGCCAATTAGAAATTACAAAATTGAAGGGTTGAAAACTCAGGCCAAAGGTCATTCCATCACTCTGACGATGGATGAGCTTCAATCCCTCGGGGTGCTTTACCTCAACGGAATACTTCATAATGGAAACGACCGCGGCAAAGCGGTTTTTTCCGTATTTCAGTGGAGCGACGAACATGATTATCTAACACCTTATGCTCCTCAATCTGCCGCACAGCGGTCTGAAATCAGGAGTCTATTGGGAGGGAAGGCAGAACTCACCTTAGATCAGGCGCTGATTCAAAAGGTTGCTGATGTTTTGGAAAGACGAGTCAGGGAATTTCAAGATCAAGGCGAAATGCAAATCAATGCTCAGATCCTTGAATCCTTGTTGCAAGGTTCCGTCAAAGTTGTGCCGGAGCTTTTGGAGCAAGCCATTCTCCAGTTTAATAAGACAAATACAGAATTCAATCTTGTCGGTATTAATGGGGAAGGCGGCAATATGTATTGGATCCGCCCGCGTTCGGAAATAAGGCATGAGACCTACGGCGACCGCGTGAATATTTATCCGGACCGGAAAGCCATGGGCGAGGCCGCGGCACGGCTCGGGATCGCAAAGATCAAAGAACTTCTCGCGAAACAGGACAAGGTCCGCATCGTATTTGCGGCCGCTCCATCCCAAGTCGAAACTATTGAAGCGTTGGTCCGCCTGTCCAAAGGTGAGTTCGACTGGCGCCGAGTCGAGATTTTCCACATGGATGAATTTGCGGGATATTCTCTGGATATTACCAAAGATCCTAATGAGTACCCAAGCTTCAGGACATGGCTCTATCACAATCTTATAAAACCTCTTTCGGATCAGCATAAAATCCCGCTTAATGAGCTCAACGTCAACTATATCAATGCGAATTCAAAGAACAGAACTGAGCTTGAAAAAGAAGCCGCAGATTATGCACGCCTTCTTGAAAAAGAACCGGTCGACATCGTGTTCGGTGGTTACGGTTATAACGGCCATGTGGCTTTCAATGACCCACCGGCACAATTTACCGCAAGTACTCCGGCCATGCTGATTGTGAATCCCGCAAGCGATCCGGTTAATGTCCAACAACAACTGGAAGCCTATCCGAAATATTTCAAGAATGCTGCGGACATCCCCCTGGCGCTTACGATCTCCATTCCGGCATTGGGCAAGGCAAAGCTTCTTATCATGTCCGTTCCCGGAGCAGCAAAGGCGCAGGCTATTCACGATATTCATTCGGTTAGCAAACCTGAAAATGCGCCCGTCAATAAAAATATTCCGGGAACTTTTTTCAATCAATTCGGACCTGAAAAAATCCAGGTCTTCACAGACCTCGCTGGTGCCAGCCTTCTGCCTGGCCGCTCGGAGGCACGCAGTACCCTCCGCACTGAGAGCGCCACAGGTGCCGTACGTGCCGAAGTGCGCAAGGAAGCAGGCGAGGAGTGGAGTTTGGAGGATCTTGCACTCAAAGGCGGCGTGATTCTCGCGCCGGCAAATGGTCCACGGAGCGACAAAGTAAATTATTACCCCATCCCTCAGGGTAAAAAGGTTGCTCTTCTAGAACTCGGGTTGCACGATTGGGTGCCGTTTGCCGGACAATTTATTGGCGCTATCCATCAGCCGGAAAATAAAAACATTGTTGTCGCGAATGTTCGAGACAATCAGAGCCGGGACTTTATGCACGTCTTATTCGAATCACAACCCGATCTTGTGGTGGCGCCTTTTGATGGTTTTAATGAATATAAACCGATTCAGGCCAAGCTTCAGGCCTATACGAATGCCCGAGGAAGACCGGTGGAGGTTCTTTTTTATGAATCTCCTTCCATGAAAGATCCAGTCAATTATTACTTTCCATTTTTGAAAGCTGATTTGGATGTCGCGCTCAAAGCCCTTGCCGAACACAAAACACAAGTTCGCAGGACCGATTACGTTACGGTACTTAAAAACCTCACGTCTTATGCATTCCTTCGTGCGTTGCAGGAAGATCTTCTGGCAGGGGCCAGCGCTGGTTATAGGAATCCTTTTGCCTTGTCTGTGATGAGAAACGGAAAAATTTCGACAGTAAGCGGTTTGCTTCAACCACCCGCGATCAGTCGCAACGTCCCTTTGATCGTTGTGGCCCCCCATGCCGACGATGACGTGATTTCAGCTTCGGGACTGATTCGTGAGCAGTTACGGACGGGCGGCAATGTGGAGGTTTGGGTGACGGGAAGCGGCCACACGGGCGTTGCGGATCTGACCGACGCGGAAAAAATCCTCGGGATGAAGATGTTAAGGCAGGGCTATGTGAATGCTGCCGGTGAGACGGGAGAGCTTAAGAAGAAGGAATTTCTCGTATGGATCAATGGCCGTAAGGCAATTTATGACAAGGTTTTTGCATCTCTCACGCCGGAAGTAGTTTCCAAGATTAAGCCGGAAATTCTTAACAAAATAAATGCACTCAATGATGCGGAAGGATTGTATCAGCAGATCGTGACATGGGACGGCTCTGCCGATATCAGTCTGCAACTTCAGGAGATTATTCGTCGCGTGATCCGCAAAAGCGAAGTCGAGGCAGCCGCCAAAATATTAGGCAGTGATCTTCCGGAAGGAAGCGGGAAAATCACCGTGAAATGGATGCCGCTCGAATCCGCGTCGTTCCAGCACGGGATTGTTCCTGCTGTTCCATATTGGCTTGTGTCTGAAGACAGCGTTCAAATGAGAATAAATCTCGATGATTTTTACAGACGGTATGAACAGACGATCCGCAGGGACGCTCAGAACGGGATTCCGTGGACCGTTGTATTTCCTCATGCATTGGACAGCCACCCGCATCACCGGACTACGACTACGCTTATGCAGGGGGCTTTGACATCTCGTTCGCTTGCTGAAGGAGCCAATCTTGAAATCCAACAGCTTCAATATCTGGCGCCGTGGGCCGGCGGCTTTGATACCTTTTTCATGAGCAAAAAACCCGAGCAAACCGCGGGACATACCGGAACGATTTTAAGCCAGATCACGGCGGCTAATTATTTCCGGAGGGCGCTGGCCGTACTCATCGGTGAACTTGCGGCGCAAAGATTCGGCCTTGTATCGCCGTCTCCTGTCGAGATGGGCGGGGAATATGCCGAACGTTTCAAACGCATGGTCTTTCAGCCGCAACGTCAGTCGCAACGTTCCGAAATGCGCAAGTCTATTGTGCTTTACGGCGGCGGAACCGTTCATTTGGAAGATGTCGGTACTCTGATTCTCGGTGCTGTTCATCAAGGGCAGAAACCTCTTCTTGTTTTGCAAGGGAAAACGTCGCCGAAATCCCAGTGGTTCCTTCAAGAAGGCAAGGATATTCGTATCCCTCTTCTCAAAGGCCACGGTGCTACTCGCCAATATCACGTCCAGAAAATAGATGTTCGCGCCAATCGTGTTGAACTTGTTCCTTCTACCCGTTCCGAGGTGCGGATTACCGGATCAAAACCCGGTTTTGAATCTCGCGGCCTCGAAGCCGAAAACCGGGTTTTGGATTCCCGCTCGGAGGTGCGGGCGCTGAAATTCGGGGTGACGCCGGAATTTCTCCAAGCCAATAAAGACAAGATGGTCCCCATTTTCATTTCTGGCGGGGAAGGCCCGGGGATCAATGACTATTTTTATTATGTGGCAAAGGAAATGCTTAAAAAGAAGCTGATTCCTGTGGCAGTGAAAAATGGAATTGACGGATTTATCGGTTCCAATCTCCATGAGCGCTTGGCAATTCTGGACGGCGAAAATCTTGAAGCCTTGAAAGGCCGCGCCGCAGCCCTGGCCGGTACTTCAAGGGTCAATTTGCTCAAGGAATTCAAAGAAAAAGGGAAATTGGATACCTTGACTTCCGCACTGAACAACATGCAGGGCTTCCATGCCTACTTCGCGATCGGCGGCGGTGACCATGCCATCTTTTGGCCGAATCTTCAGGCAACGCTCGAAAAAGAAAATGCTCTCAAAGATTTAAGAGAAATCGGCCGCGATATTCTGAGCAAGATGATCGTGGTTTTTAAAACGATTGACGGCGATGTAATCGGCGAACCCATCGGGTTTCAGGATGCGGTTTTAAACGCGCAGTATTTCATTTATGCCTCCGCCGCTTCCGCTGCAGCCATGAATCAGATCACCGTGTTGGACAGTATGGGCGCGGATGTGGGTCGGCTGCTGGCGCGAGCCGGTTCCAGAAATCCCTATAACCTGAAGTGGCTGGAAAAAAGTCCGTGGGCCGAACATCGTGCGTTGGCGAAAGACATCCGCGATTACAGGGATAATATCCTTCTTCTGATTCCGGAAGTTCCCGATAGTCTGGAACAGATTGTCAGAAAAGTTCGAGCGATGTATGCCAGGACAAAATCCGTCGCTGTGGTGGTCGCCGAGGGATTCAAGATCAGCGCGGAAGATCCTTGGTTGAAGGCGCTCATTACTCCGGGATCTCCTTATTTTGATAAGGATGCCGTCTATAATTGGGAGAAATTCCTCAATGCCGAAAAAGACCCGCATGGCAACACCAAGTGGAGTAACACGGACCAGTATAAGATCATTGATGCCGCCATCCGTAAATTTTTCAAACAGGATCTTTCGGAACAACCCGGCAAAGACTTCAAAACGCGTCAGGGCGGATCCATGGAATACGGAATTCTCCGCGGCCCCATTCCGGGACTTGTCGAGAAAATCTATGCCAGCATGTTGGCTAAAAAAGTAGCGCATCTGGTCGAGAAAGGGCCTTTTCAGGTGGTGGCCACGATGTTGCCGGATGACACCACGATCGAGGATACGGTTTTTTATTATCTGAGGCGTTATGTTCCTGCTCGCGAAGATGAATTTATTGATTTTATCGCAAACTTTTTGGTCACGTTTGATCCTGTCAAAACATTCACCTTCGAACAAGTTCGGGCCATGCTCAAACTGGTCCGCGGAGGTGTGTCGGATACGCAGCCTGAGTATAAAAATTACCATGCGCTTCTTGCCAATAATTTGGAAACGCTTCGTAATGCGGGCGTGCTAGTACCGGAAGACATGCAGGATCCGTTTATTGGCAAGCGTCAGGCTTTGAGTGAGATGATGCGCCAGTTTGCCGGCGTTCGCTCGGAGGTAAGGGGAAAGACGACTCCGGAAGTTCGAAAGGTTCCCAAAGAACCTTCGGGAACCATGCGAAAGGCTGAATCTTTCGTTGGTCCCTTCGTGGCGAGGACCGAATTACCCGTGGATGCTGCGGGAGTTGCAGATTCCGCAGTCGGATTCGATGCCAATGGCAGTCCGGAATCCCGTCGTAGCCGTCCGACAGCCGAGCGTTCGGAACTACGTGCGTCATTTGAACCATTGCTCAGACAATTTTTGCCTTTTATTAATGAGTGGGCTCGCCCCAAGCTGGAAGAAGCCGGTTATGCTTTACTGAGATATTCAGTCGACGGAAATGTCCTCCGTCTGGAAATCGAAAAAGACAAGACAAGGCCAGTCGATCAACTGCAGGTGGCTGTTCCCTTATTAACTTTTCAGTTCCGCCGGCAGTTTAAGGGGAAGAATCTTTCGATTACAAATCCAGCCAGCCATGTTGCAGGTGTTCCTCCTTATATTCCGCAACCACGTAAATTCGTCAGTCGCTCGGAACTGCGAACATCAGTCGCGGCTATCCTGAAAAAGAAACACAAGGATCTTACGCCAGAAGATGTCATCATGCTGGCTCAGGCTGCAGATACAATCAGGAAAAGGACCATTACTAGCGGCGCGGATTCTTTTACGCTGATGCTTGGGGACAAAAAGATTGCTGTGATCGATGTTATTAATTATGGAACAAGGGCTGGTGACTATCTGATCAAGACCGTGATCAATCGCAAGCCTCGGGTGAACGATAAGGGGGCATTTTCGATATCCGGATATAATGCAGAATTAGTCGATCTCCTTCTATCAAAAGCTGCCGCACGTGCCGAGCTTCGGAATGTGACGGCTGCGGATGTGGATGCCTTTTTTAATACGCTCAAAGACAAATTCGAAAAGGTTGGCGTCAAGATTTTCCACGCCAATAGCACCATGCTTGGCGCGATCAGCTTGGATGGCACCATGCCGGGTGCCAAGGATTTTTCGGGATTTATCCTGCGGCCGGATCATTCCTTAGAATATGCCGGTAACGGAATTCTTTTTAAAGCGGGCCTTGAATTATCCGCGCTTTTTGATGCGAGGGGACAGACGCTTGAAGAACTTGCGAGCTATCAGGGTTCGTTCCCCATGCAGGCTGTTCTCCAGAAGAAGGACAATGGCCGTTTGCGGATCGTTGATGCAAGCGGAGTTTTCAGCAATCAAATACCTGGTGTTGACGCAGACGGAAAACCCACTTGGGTTGGACAATTTGATGATTTGGGGCTCACGAAGTTTCTTGCGCCCGAAATGCTAACTGAAAATCAGAAGCTGGGGGAAGCAGCTCCTTATGTGGTTTTGGCTCAAATAGCTTCAAAACCCGTTGTCAGGGTCAATTTGCCCAAGCCTGTCCAGCCTGCTGTGGCCACTGGGGTAGTGAAAGCACCTGAAAGTGCTGCTCCGATACCGAGAGCTGTCCCAGTTGTGGCTCAACCTAGTGGAACAAACGCGCCCTCCGCTTCACCGCTTCGCATTGCGAAAAAACCAGTTGAACTTGCGATGATCAACGTAGAAACGGGGGAAGTAACAACCGGAACACCTCAGGACATTACGGAAAAAATAGCGGAAGCCGGTGCTCTTGGAGCATCCGCCGCATCGACTGGATTGAAGCTTGCTCTGCCTTCTCAAGTACCAGCAAGAGGAACTGCGGCGCCTAAAGCCGAAGTAAAACCCACATTAGGCAGCAAAATCCGCGGTTTGTTTAGCAAACGTTCCGAGATGCGGCAAGAAATGACCATAAAATATGGCCAGCCGACTGAAATCGGAAGACAAAATGGCCAGCCTGTTATGATTGTTTGGAACGGAGGTTCTACTTCAAAAGAATTCGGAAGTATTACCGGTATCCCGGTTACCATCAGTGTTGGAAAAAAATCAAATCTGCAATGGATCGGCGAACCTTCTTCGGGATATCGCACATTTGTTTGGAACGGATCTCCGACCTATATGATTGAGTTTGTTTCAGCTATGCACGATGACCCCCGTCGCGGGAAATTTACAATCCGTGTTACGAGCCGCTCCGAAATGCGGCTGGACCTGATAAATAAATATTTAGTAGCAGGAATGATTGGTCTTATGGTTGTTTCTGCGAAAGCCATTGAGACTAATGCGCCAAGCGTTACAGTTTCTAATCTGGTAGTGCAATTAAAAAAATCCGATCGCTTTCTAGAAAGAGAAAAAATAATAGCCTCTTTAGCGGCGATGAACAGCCATGAAGCCATCGTGGCTTTAGTGGAAGAGTTAGAGCGTAAAAAAGATGCGGTCGATGGGTCTGAGTTCGCTGTCATTAAGCCTTTATTAGTTTCCCAAGACGATGCGGTATATCCTGCGTTGGTTAAAGCATTGCTGAGGCAAAACACCGCAGAGTTGTTGAAAGCAGACATAGCCAAAAAGCTGGGTGAAAAAATAGAAGAACCATTTATCGTGGAGGCTTTGATACAGGCCCTAGGTTTTAAGCCAAAGCCGGAAGAGCAATATAGGGCATTGGATTTTAAACCAATACGATCGTCGGCTGCACAATCTTTGGGTAAAAGTAATAGACCGGAGGCTGTTGCAGCTTTAAAAAAGGCGATGCAACATGACGAATATGAAAAAATCCGGCTTGATGCAGCGATTGCCTTGGCGAATACGCAAGACTTGACAGCACTTCCTGTGCTGAAAAAGGCGACAGGTACTAGGGAATTTGAATATGACAGGGAACGAAGAGGAGAAATTATTAGAGCATTGCTGAAGTATGAATCTCCCGAGGTTGTGCCTAGTTTGGTGGCTGCACTGGAAACAAACATGAAGCATTGGCAGATGAACGCAAGCGATTTGGACGCGGAAATGATAAGTCGTCTCGGCAAATTTCGTGATTCCAGGGCCATTCCGGTCCTTTGCCGTGTATTGAGTCGAGGATTTGATCAAACAACTTTGACAGCGCTGAATAATTTTAATGACCCCAGAATAGCGCGAGCTTTAATTGATTATCTGGAATCATCTGTGTCAAAATTGTACGTCTATAGCCCGGATGCAGAGCTGATTCTGGCAATCCAAATGCTTAGTGGCTATAAAGATCCTTCTGGTATTCCTGTCTTAATGATGATTATACATAATTTACCCGATCGCATCTTAAACGGTCCTTCTGAGAATCCTTACCGTACAGATGCCGCATACGCGATTTTCTTTTCTGAGAAAGTAAGAGCCAAAGCATCCGCACTTCTTGACACGTTCAATATGAGCGACCCTGCGGTAGCATCTGCATTGCTGAAAGAATTATCTTCCTCACGAAATGACCTGATCAAGATTGGAGCCGTGTTAGCTTTAAGAAAAACACCCACCCATCAAAATTTTAAAGCACCGGATTCGATTCAATGGAGAATGGAAAAGTTTTCTTTGGACCGCTTAACGGGTACCAATGTACCCAAAAGTCGCTCCGAGGTGAGGGCGGGCGTGGCAGCAAAATTGATGGTGGCAGGATTGCTGGTATTCGGCCTTCAGATCCAAAGCGCGCTGGCACAGGCAACCAACATTGTGATGTCGATCTACCGTTCCGGGACAAATCAAGTCACGGTGAACGTCACCGGACCTACGAACTACAATTCCTTTGATATATGGACCTATCCTTTAGGTCTCACGGGGCCATCCTCCTTTCTCTGGAATGTTACGAAACAATACGGTGTGGCATCCTTCACGCGTCCGGCGACATCCACGCCGGAATTTTTTAGTGCTACAGGCACTTTCTGGTTGACGGGAGCTTTTGGCAACAAGGGTGTTGTTGGGGATGCGAACAAAATTAGTTGGCATACTGGGATGGGTCAGAGTGCGGTCATCGATATTGCGGCGAATCACGGTAATGTCGGCATATGGGCAAATCTTATTCCATCTCTTAATGATCCTTCCAACAGAATACCCTCCGGCCGCGTTCTACGTTTTGAGTTTGGCTATGGGTCGAATGTTCCAGACACATTTAGTTTTAGATTTGAACATCTAGATGCTTGGGGCAATCGAGATGGTCAAACAAGGAATTACGATGTTTCCGGAATACATACAAACGGGTATCAAACTATTGAAGTACCGATAGATCCCTCGGAGATGACTTTTGATCGTATCGTGCTGCTTTGGCCTGCCGGTACCACTGCAAGCCATATCAATATCGGTGCCATTTATCTCGCTCTGCCCCGCGCCGAAGTGCGGGGAGAATTACCTGATTTAAGACCCGGTCTTAAATTGGGCGGCTCCGGTGTCAAAGACCAGGTTTTGAAAGGGTTGCTTGAAACCCGCTCGGAGGTACGCGGCAGCATTCGTGAGGTGATGGCGGATCGTTTGGTGGCTGGAAGTGTTTGGGCGCCGATTTCTCCGGAGATTTTGAAAGTATCGAGAGCATTCGGGACGAACGGTATTCGTGGGACAGGATTCAATGTGGATGAATTGCGTCGCATGACCGCGGCAACCGCTTTGGAACTGATCGCGGAATGGCAAAAAGATCATGCCGGCAAACCGCTTCCTGTAATCGGTGTTGCGGTAGATCCTCGGCCGCAGGGCGTAGAAGGATTTTCTGAAGATCCGGTTAAAAAGATGGTTTATGCGCGCGCCAAGGCCGAGGTATTGGCGGCGATGGGATTCAAAGTCCGTTTTTATAACGCGCCTGTGGGATCGGGTCACATGATCGCGACCACGAGCAAGGATTATCCTGAAGCGCACCGTAATTTTGCGGTGTTGATGGGGACAGCGAGTCATAATGAAGTGATAGATCCGAAAGAGGGAACCCTGCAGTTTGGATTGAAGGTGTTCAAAGGGAATGCGCCGATCATGGATGATTTCGCGGCGCGGATATCCAGTCATATTAATGGGAAAGCTGAAGCCGGTATCGCGCAGATCACGGAAGTACCGCGCCTTGATTTTGATCAGGCTGTTGCGGGTGGAAGAATTGAGATCGTAGCAGATCCTTCTGTGGTGGAATTCCAGCGGTTGAGTGAGGCGTTCCCGCTCGCGAAGATCGGGGAGATGTTCCGGGCGAAATTCCCGAATAAGCGTCTTGCGCTTAATACCATGAACGGCGGGATGTCGAAACTGGCGGAAAAGATTCTTGCCGCCACGGGGATTCCTTATAAGGCATTCAACACGACATTCATGAACGATCCTTCGATGGAGACGAAAGTGATGGGATTTGTGCCGGATGCCAGCGGGAAACCGGTGCGGTTTGCCCCTGACCCGACACGCGCATGGTTCCGCGGGAAGGATTATGACGCGTATATGGCCGAAGATCCTGAGAATACGATAGCGCTTCTGATCGACGGGGATGCGGACCGTTTGGTGCTGGAACTCTTAGGCGAGATCAGTCCGAACCAGATCGGACCGATCGCGAAATATTACCTGCAGCATTATGTGAAAGACCAGAACCCGGATTATGTGGATGCCCGTACGGTACCGACCACTTCGGCGATGGATCTTTTGAACAAGGCATTGGGAGCCGCAGAGCCGAAAGTGACGGATGTGGGTTCAAAGAACTTCGTGCCGTTCCTCAAAGATCTCCAGATTGGTTTAGAGGAGAGCGGGCATATCGCGTTTCGTTATAAAGGGGTTGTGTATTTTGATCATCCTGTGGCATTGATGCTTTTGATGCTGACCATGATGGCGGATACGGGCAAGACATGGCGTGAGCTGGAAACCGAGATGTGGGAGTTTATTCATGAAAAGACGCAGGCTCCGAAGATCGAGACATCGAGAACGGGAATCGGGAAAAACGAAGGGGCGGAAAATTATTACGCGTTATTAGCCCGGCTTCCGAAAGAGCCGGAACTTCGCAAAGCATTCGGGGAAGCGTTGGCCGCGGAGTTCAAGGCGCAGGGATTGGATGTTACCTTACAGGGTTTTGACACGCGTGCGCCGGGTGGGGTGCAATTTCATTTGAGCGGTTATGTGCGTGTCATGCCTCGCAAATCCGGGACAGACGGGAGTGTGCGGTTCTATTTCGAATCCCCGGAGGATAAAGTCGCGATCCTGAAGAAAATCGGGACTCCTGTTATGAAAAAAGTCCTCGATCAATTCCTTAATCGATCCGAATTAAGGGCCGCAGCATTACTGGTGGCTCAAGCCGGCGGTCTTATTGACGAGGCTATCAATGATTTTGAAACGAGGTCTATTGCTCCCGAAGCAAAGACTCATCCCAGATTTGTTTATCTGCCGGAAAGCAGGGAAAAGGTGCAAGCGGAAATTGTCGCTCGCCTTTTGCGCAATGAAAAAGAGGGTGCGGATTTCAAAGTCGCTATCCATTATATCCGCACTGTAAAACCTGTTCAGGATGCGAGTGATCCATTACGTTTTGAACTTTCTGTGCAGCCTCTTGGCCGTTCCGAAGTGCGTGCGGTTGACTTCGCTGCGGCGCATGCAAGAAGTCAGGCTGTGAAGATCGACGCGAAGGCATGGCTCACGCAGTTCTATGACGGAATCCATGGCGCGTCTTCTTGGGATAGCGTTTCCGCTATCCTGGAACATCTCGAGGAAGGTGTCATTACAACGGCGAGTCCTCAATTGAATACGCATGGGCTTGTCTGGTATGCGGCCATGAAACGTCTGGAACAGATTGCTCCGGAACAAATGGTCCATGTGCGGATCGCGTTAGATCGCGGTATTGTAGCTGAGATTCCGGTTCATGAAGATGCATTCAAAGGCAAACTTGAACCGTCGCTTTATCGGTATTTGGCGTCTTGGGCGTACAATCTGGGTGTCATCTATGGTTCGGAGAATTATGGTTTTGACGCGGACAAAGACGGTTTTCTTAATATCAACAAATTGAAAGTTCTTCTGGAAGGGGACAAAGCTCCATTTGCGGATGTGCTATCCACACGGGATTTGTCACAGCTGAAGGCAGATCGTCCGCTGACAGGACTTTCGAAATATGCGAATCTCGGTCAACCTATCCATGTCCTTCCGATCGAGCAAATGCCTGTCTCCGTAGAAACGAAAGGCACGATTGTTTCTGCCAAGTCCGGTGCTCAAGTTGATGCCGCGAATGCACTTTATATTGGCGTCGACATCGGCGGTCGGTCGGCCAAGATCGGTGTGGTGAACGGCAACGGGAAAGTTCTAGAAATTCCGGGAGGGCTTACAACGCTTACGACAAAAATGGTGATTCCTGAAAGCGGGACAGATTTTGTCACGCGTATTGTCGGGAGATTGAAAGCCATTCAGGCCGTGACCGGTAAAACGATCCAGGGTGTCGGGATAGGGATTCCGGGGGCCATCGATATTGCGAACAACCGTCCCGTGACTGTGGGACAGCTTCAGAATGAAAAAGGATGGAATCAGAAGGATATTGATCAGTTGGCATCGATGTCAGCGGATATTGCCAAGGCATTAGGCATTCCCGCGAATCATGTTATCGTGCGCAATGACATGGACCCTATCATTACGGGAGTTGCAGCAAATTTGGGCAAGATGAATGGGGAATTTTTGGAGCGCTCCGAAGGAAATTTTACATTTAACTGGATGGGCTCCGGCCACGGTTTCCAGATTGCAGTAAAGGGTGCCCCGATTCCGTCGCCGACTGAAGGCGGTCATGTGGTGGTGGATTTCGGAAGAGAAGGGCAGCCGCTTTTTGATACTGAAGGCGCCACCAGTATTACCCATTTGACACGTTCGGCCAATCAAGAGGGTTGGGCTGTTCCTGTGGATGAAGTGCGTCCTTTAGGCGAGGCGGCGGCTGATGAGAAAAATCCGCGCCATGGGCTTGCGGTCAACATTCTGAGAAATATCTTTTCTAATAATTTTGTTCAAAATATGCTTGTAATCCATCTTGTGACCGCGCATGCGGGCGTTGGGCATACGCCGTTTGTGTTATCCGGCGGCGGTGTGGCGCGCGATCCGAAGGCGCAGCTGTTCCAGAAATGGGTGGATGAAAAACTTGTCAAACTGGGCCTGGATAAAACCATTTTCGTGCATTTTGTGACGGATAAGGAAATGGCCGCCGCGGTCCAGGATCCGAATGATCTTGGAAAAATCGGCGCCGCCTTTCTTGTCCGCGATCATATCCAGAAACTTTCTGCCCGTTCGGAGGCGCGTAGCAGCCTCCGCACTGAGACGGACAAAGTTCGCGTACGTGCCGAAATACGGGTGAGTTCGGAAGATCTTTTGAGTCAAGCACCTCAAGTGGTCCGTGATTTTCTGACTTATCTAAAGACCCATCAATTGAGGGTCGGGCTGGATGACACGTTCACTGGGTTTGTTCAAGTGTGGGGAAATAATGATGCAATCCGGGCATTAAATGGCCAATTCGGGCTCGACAGTAATGTAACACAACCGGAAGCTGGTTTTAGACCTAACAACCTTACTTATTTTTACGATAAAACAGGAATCGTCAAGCAGTGGTTCCTGGGATACAACCGTGCAGTGCGTCAAGAACGCGAAAAAACGGCCCATCCTGTTCGACCATCACATCGGTCTGAGTTACGGTACGAGGTAACGGTAGGAGGAACCGGATTGTATGAGATTCAGAGTGAAGACGGTCTCGCACTGATATTTGGGTTAACGAATGGGAGGAAATTATTCGATTGGCTTAAGGCGCAAAATTTTAATGTCATCACCTATTCTTTGACCTCAGTAAGTGCCTATCTGGAAAATGAACCTATCACCATCGACTTGCAAGATCGTGAGGATGCTGTCGCTAAGCTAAATCAACTTCTCAACGCCCGCTCCGAAGTGCGAACAGTGGAATTAGGTGTGGAAGACCGTGCTTATAATTTTCTTTCCGGAACGGCGGGGATTCGCGATCTGGATGTGAATGGATTCACGCTGAAGAACGCGGGGGTTGCGGGCATTGCGTTTGTTCGTGACATGCGCCGAAGATTCAATCAGGAAGGAAAAACCGGCAAGATACGTTTGGTTGTAGCTTATGACGCAAGGCCGGGTCACCGGGAATTTGCGGAACGTTCTTTCCTGGCAGCTTTACCCGAAGCCCGTAAGATGAATATGGAACTTCTTTTTGTGGATCAAGTGGTTCCGGTGTTTGTACCTATGGAACTGACGCAGGAAGACGCGCCGGCAGATCTGCGGGCAGATGCGGTTCTTTTCTGGACAGCCAGTCATAATCCGATCAAGGGCTATAACAAACCGGACAACAAAGTGGGTTTCTATAGGGGTGCCAAGATTTTGATCAACGGCACACCGCTTCCCAAAGTGAAATGGGGAAGTATCACGCAAGAGGCGAAATCCATCAACGCTTATGAAATGGCTTCCGCGGATGATGCGGATGCCAAAGAAGCGAACGTGGATTGGATTAGTTATACCGTCAACCGGATCAAAGAGGCCATCGATTGGGACGCGCTTGTCGCATCGTTAATCGAATACAAGAAAACGCATCCGAATTTCCGAATTATCATCGATGCCCTTTACGGATCGACGGCACCTGTGGTCGAGCGTCTTTATAATGATTCTCGGCTTCGCGATGCCGGCATTCTGCTTGAGGTCCGCCGTACGACGACGATGGATATCGATCATCCGGAATATTTGGTGAGTCTTGATAACGGCGAACCGCTCAAAGATTCGGAAGGAAGACTGATGTATTGGGCTCCGGATCCGACCAATTCATATGCTGTCGAGAAATTACCTCCCGTTGTTCGCGAGCAAGATGTGGTGCTATTAATCAACGACGGTGACGGAGACCGGATGGTCAGTTATGAAAGCGGAGTCGAGATCAAACCCAACTCTTTGGGTGCTGCCTTTGGAGATTTTACGATCCGGCAGGGATGGACGCCCCAAAGCAGTACGGTGGTGCGTACCGCGCCGACAAGCCATTTTATGGACTTTGTCGCGAAACTGCTCGGCTTACCGAAGGCGCTCAAGACAGCTGTAGGGTCCGGAAATTTCGCGGCGCCACTCAGCGAAAAGAAGCTTGCCATTGGCGTCGAAGAAAGCGGGCATATGGCGCTCTGGATCAAAAACAAACTTTTCTTCGACAACTCGGTGATGGAAGGCGTTTTGTTACTCCACATGATCGCGGCCGAGAAAATGAGTTTCCGCGATATCATCAGCAACCTTTGGCAGAGGATTACGGCCAAGCTTAACGTTCCGAGGCTTTATGACATTCGCACGCAAATAGATCCGAAAAAGGTGACCGAGCAATTAAAAGAAGCCTCCAAGATCGTCAATGCAAACGAAAAATGGCGTCAGATTTTTGGGGAAGAGCTTGCGCGGCGTACAGGGAAAGAGCTGTTGACGAATCATCCGTACCTCTCGACTTATGAACTGGAAGACGACGGCGGACTCCGCGTAAATTTTACGGATTACTCGTCGGTTTCCGGGCGAGGATCAGGAACCGAGCCGATCTATAGACTTTATGCCGAAGCCGCAAGCGAAGCCGAAGCAAAAGAGATTGCCGAGGTTTACGGCAAAACAATCGAATGGGTGGTATCCCAGATCCAAACTCAGGAACCTGCTTTGCTCTCAAAACGCTCAGAGATACGCAGTAACATTCCCACAAGAGGAATTTTGATCACAAAGATCCGTCCGTGGACCGATCTGCGCAAAGGCGATGTGATCGAAGGACTTGGAACCATTGCCGAGGAACCGAAAATCACCTTCTGGGACCGTTTGACCATGACGAAATTTCTTCTGATCAATCTACTTATGAAGGAAAAGGATAAATCGATTCCTCTTACCGGTCCTGCGATTGCCTACAGCCACAATATTGGCGGAGAAGTTAAGAACATGTCGCTTGGATTATCCTGGTTGTTGGGTCGTACCCTTGTGCAGAGAAATCGGGGTGAAACGCTTTCTCTTCAAGCGTTGTTTGCTACTTTTGGGTATTGGCGCGAGATCAATAAAGCATTGAACGCCCTTGCGGCCAGGGGCGGGAATGGTGTGCGAGCCAGGCTCTTGGTCAATAGCCTGGTGAACGGTTTGGTAGCTTCCGGTTCCATGAAATCAGGCGAATCAAAAAGGAAGCTTATGGAAGCAATTATTCCCAACCTTATTGAGGACTTGTCGGAGTATCAATTAGCCGAAGTGATTGCCCAAGCCAATCACAGCATTGCCTTGAGACAAAATCCTACGGAGGAACTTGTGAATGTCCTTTCTCCGCAATTGCCTCCTGTATTAACGCATTCCCGTTCGGAGGCGAGAGCGAGTGAAACGGAGATTATTCAACAAGTGGCGGACGGGTATCATGCGGATCGCATTAAGGCGGCTCTCGGTATTTTGAGCGGTTCTCAGGATTCAGGGAGTGGGCAAGCCTTGCTTGATTTTGTCCGGACACAAGTCCCTGAACCAGCCAAAGTTCGCTCTGTGCTTCAATCAGCCCTCACGCGCAGTCAAACACCTGCTCATTTGCGTTCGGAAACACGGAGTACAAAGGAAATCGCTCCTGCCATGCTGAGGGTTGAATTGTCCGGTGTGCGAGAAGCGTTAAAGACGGTCATCGCTCAGCAAGTCGAGAAAATCCGCACCGGAGGTTTTCAAGTTTTTGTCAAAGAACCCGGACAGATCGATATTCGTCCTGTGGCAATGATTTTCTCAGAAGGCAAACTTAAAGAAGGATCGGATCCTGTACAAATTGTCCAAAAGTTTTTAGAACAGGAATCACAGCGACGCGGCGCAGTGCCCCGCATATATGAAATTTCGGTTCTTGAAAAACCTGAAGCCCACAAAGCGGAAATTACCGTGACGTTAGTTCCGCCAACCGCCACGGATCTTCTCCGAACGCCTGCTCCTTTGCGTTCCGAAGTCCGGACATCACGCCATGAAGCCTTGCTGAATGCTGAGGCAAGTCTCAGGAAAGAAAAACTCGAGACTTTCCTTAAACAGCAGGATGCGGTGCTGCAACGGCAATTGACACAGGCGTTTGGCCGGGAAATGGAAGTAAGCCGGAATGCGGAAGGTTTGCAAACCATCACCGACAGTTTAGATGTCGAACAATATGTCAGCGACCGTATCTCTCCTGCGATGGGTGGGCAAACAGCTCTTGATAAATTCCAGAAAGCTCTTGCAATTCGCGAAGCGACCCATTGGAAGGCATTTGAACAGCTCCGGATGCCGGCCGTCGCCGTTCCAAAAGAAACGCCAGCAGTTTCAGCAAACGTTGTTGCCCCGCGGTCTGAGATGCGGGCATCGGTTATTCCCGCGGCATTCCGCAAGGAATTTTCGGGCATGAAAGAGCTTCCGTTTACTCAAGGGACAGAGGTTGAAGGGTATAAAATCTATCCACGGCTTGTGCCTGTTTCTGCGGAGGCCGCAAAAGTAGACGAATTCAAGGCTTTGCAGGTTCTTCTGGATCCACGACCGGGTGCGCGCACGATCCTGGTCAAGGACTACAATGAGATGACCTATCTTTCGGTCTTTTTCATCACTGTCCTGGAACTTTTAACACTTTCCAAAAAAGTGGGAGTTGAGAAGTTCTCTTTCGGTCTCGCCACTGGCGGTACGACGGAATCTACCCGGAAATTCCTGGGTCTTCTCAATAAGATTAAAGAAGCTTATGGGCAAGAATATCTTCTAGGGATTCTGCGAGCGCTTGGCGCAGACGATATCACAAAAGTCGATTGGAGGCAGGTCATTGCGAAGATCGATCAGGTTCTAACCTTAGATGATTATTACTTTGGGGAAGAATTTGCCCGAGGTGCAAAGAACCAGGTTGTCCAGCTGTCTTCCTATCGCAATGAACAACTCTACATGATACTTATGAACCGATTTGGTTTGAAGTGGGCCGATGAGGCGGAACGTCATAAGCTTGTCAGAACCTTCTTTGGTGATAAGTTCATCTCACCTCCGCTTTTCCAAAAGACCATTCAAGCCGCACATGATCGTTTCAGAGCGCTTCTGGAAAAATTTGACAAGTCTGCGGCGCCGCTTCTGTGGTCGATCAACGGGATCGGTACGGACCGCCATGAAGGGTTTGTCGAATCCGTCCGTGTGACACCGAATGTTTCCGGTTCTGTGGTGACGCCGATATTGAATCTGTTGACCGAAGGCCAGGGAAATGAAGATATCGGGCAGATTATCAATGGATTAAAAATGATGAGCCAGGATCACCGGCTTTTCCGTCCGGACGGCAAGGTCGAACTTTACGATATTACACGTGTTCAGAACGCGTTTCATTTTATTCCTCGCAACTGGCATCCTTTCTTCTTGAGGTTCATGGGGGACAAGCGGACATGGAATTTGGGGGATATGTTCGAAGTTCTGAAACGGATGCCGATGGATCAGATCCTGACGTACTATTCAGAACCGGAATATCAGTTCCAGTCACAAGAGCAGTTCTTGGAGGAATTTCGCTATCTCCTCAGAAATTTCAGGAACACGCCCGCTTACGGAATCACTCAACAGACGGGAGGACTTGTGGATCGCTTGGGATCGTCATTCAATCTTTTCATGGTCAACGGGCGCCACAAACACGGTGCTTTTTCCGATACCTGGAACAGTTTTCCGACAAGTACGGCAACCGCATCATTTGTTCACAGCTTGAAGAACGCTGTATTGATCGTGACCGAGGATGCATTTACAGGAACCAGTCTGGATGCAAGCCACAATGGCAAGTCATTGGTTTTTCAATTTACTCCAGCCAATCAGAATGCTGTCAAAGTAGTGACAAAAGGCAATATCGAGAAGTGGTGGGGCGCGACCAAGGAAGGTCAGCGTGCTAACGCGCTTCATCGTTCCGAAGTTCGAGTCGGAGATCTGGCAGATCAAAGCGCTCAAATCAACCGACGTCTAGCTCAACTGCATGGGGAACAAGGACGGTTGGCTTCTATGGCGTATACGCAACAGCCCGAATTGCTCCCGGGAGGAGCCACGGAGCGTGAACGCGCTCAGGTTCAACTGGCGGATGTGGAACGACAAATTTCACTTTTAACCCGCGAACGTGCAACTTTAATGAGGCAACAATCTCGCGCGGAAGTTCGAGGGCAAGTCACTCGCGAGCATGTGTTTCAAACGGTTTCGGAGATGATTTTTAAATCTCCCGATCTTGAAATTAGAGTTCAGAGTGCCGGGGAAATTAAAGAGGCCTTGGATCTCAATGAGGCTTTTGCTACAGAAGGGATCAAAAGGGTTATCCAACAAACTGAAAAACAATATCACATCACGTTTACTGAAAAAGAAACCAATGAATTGGTGACGGTGGGCAGTCTGGTGGATCTTGTCATGGCCAAAATCGGACAACTTGATCAGGCTCAACTTGCTCTTCAAGCCAAGGCCCCTTTAGACATTCAAGATCAGGAACAAGTGGCCCGCAAGGTACAACCTCCCGTTGATTACCAAAAATCACGCTCCGAGATGCGGTCTCTTGCTTTGGCAGATATCCGTGCGGTGGTGGAACCCTATTTGGCCGAGACGAATCCTGACCGCCGGCAAGCGATGCTCGCGGACATGGTGGCTCATTACGGATTGTCCGAAGCTGATGCGGGCATGCTTGAAACGATCCATGATTACGCGTCCTTGGATGAAGCTGTCAAGAGTGGCAAGTTAAATATGCGTGTAATGGTGGATTTGGCAGAACCCTCCATGATTGAACCTGTCTCCCGTAATCTTTTAGGGCATGAAGAACAGCATTTCCCGGGTGTCACGATCGAGGAAATCATGAGTTATGGAAAAACGGAGTTAACTCGCAAGCAATTATTGGATTTGATCACAGGTGATCTAACTAAAAATCCGGATTTCGATAATACTAAAGGCCCCATCGCAGAAAATAGTCAACTCAATGATCTTTTACCAGAAAATGGGCTTAAAGCCCTGCTTATCAAGCTTCAAGCGGATTTTAAATTCAAACTTACCAAAGCAGAAATTATCGGTTTGAAAACTTTGGGCAATCTGGTAAGTCTTGTTATGGAGAAGATTGTAGAAACAGGGCAAGGTCGTCCCGAGGGTGTCAAGCGAGTGGGCAACACGACGGACATTCTGGCCATGGTGGATAAGATCACGAAGAAATATCCGCCGCTGACGGCCGAAGAAATTCGAAACGGGAAGAAACGTGTTTGGGTGTTGTCGCTGGACACGGGGGTAGGAACTCGCGCGGGATTGTTCACGGTGGCCAGCGGCGGAGTAAAAGGAGCGATTTTAATGCTGGGACACCAGTTGAGTTCCCAGGTAGTGGATCAGTCCAAGGTATTCGCGAAGACATTGCCGGCAGGGGAATGGTTTATCGTGGCCTCCTCGGATAATATCGCACTTGCCAAGGCGCCGGAATACAAAGAAGGCCGCGGCTTATTTCTTTATGCGCCG
>JAKLFP010000006.1:0-160000 GCA_022711115.1 Candidatus Omnitrophota bacterium
GGGCTCCTTGGATTTTGCTTCTTCAGGTTTATCCGAATTTGACACCTTTGGCTCTTCGGATTTTGATTCTTCGGTTTCCTCAGGCTTTATAACCTCATGCTGCTCGAATTCTGATGCCTCCGGTTTCTCTGACTTTGATACCTTGGGCTCCTTGGATTTTGCTTCTTCAGGTTTATCCGAATTTGACACCTCGGGTTGCCCAAGTTCCAATACTGTGAATTTTTCCAGTTTCAAGGGTTTATCCAACTTTTTAGAGTCTTCAGGCTTGCTGTCATTGACTTGATTTAACTCAGGAGCATCAACTATTACTTCCGCCTGCGGCACTGCTGAATCTTCGGTACCTATCAAAACGTCCTTCGCCTTTTTTGAATGCTTTTCTACAGGAGCTTGCTCAACGACTATGGAATCCTCCGAAACACTAGAAAGCAAGTCAGAAGGTGGCTCAACAACATCGAAAAACAGTGGTTCCTGCGGTTCTTCTGGCAATACAGTGGGTTCCGGTGTTGGTATTTCTAACTTTTCCGATTTTGATACCGCTGGCTTTCCAGGTTTATCGTCGGATTGGCTTGCCTCAGAAGAATCAACCACCACCTCTGCCTGCGGTACTTCTGAATCTTCGGCGCCTAACAAAGCATCCTTCACCTTTTTTGAATGCTTTTCTACAGCAGTTTGTTCAACGACTAAGGAATCCTCCGAAACACTGGAAAGCGGACTAGGAATTGCATTCGGATCGTTAGGAATCTTTGAAACCTTATTTGATTGGGCTGGTTGCGGGGTATCCTCAAGCGCTGGTACTACTGGGACATAATGACTCCCAGGAGTATCAAGCTTGACCATTGAATCCTTAGCTGCAAAAAGTTGCGCGGGCGGAACATTGAAAAAGCAAAGAGCCAAACACAAAAAACCCGTAAAAAATCTTAGTATCGGCTTTGCTATTTTGTGTTTACTACACCTCGTAAAACCTCTCATCTTCCCCCTACTTTCGCATAGACAGTCAACCGCCAGGACTTTTAGTTCATCTATCTTCCATAAGTCCCTGACGGCCAAGCCTATGTCAGGCTTTTTTTGGCGTCATCGCTTCATAATTCAAAAAATAGTCCTATTACTTTGAAAGATAACAGCTTAGGTAGGCTTTTGCAATATCTTTAAAATGATCTTTAGATAGCAATTTATAGCATTAAAATCTTAAATTATCTTTTTACTTATCTCGCCTTGGAGGTATAAGGTTAACACCAACAAAAAGGAATAGCGCTTGAAAGAGGCAAAAGACGCAAAAAACTTTAAAAAAATCAAGAAAAGAATCGGAGGGATTGCAAAAACAATAAAACTAAGGACTCGTAAATTCCGCAGAAGCGATCTTGACCCCAAAAGCAACCGCCTGCTCGCGAACGCCCTCTTTCTTTCTGAGATCGCCAGAAACTCCCGCATTAAGGACAAGTAAAGATTCAAACCGCATTCCGGTATACTCTGCGGTAAGCGCAAAGGGTCTTTCAAGGGCATCCATGCCGACATCTTCATAGGCGCTCGCAATCAAGGCAAAGGTCTTTCCCTTTAAAGGAGTCTCCATAGTGCCGGCATCATTGTCCCACTTATAAAGCGAAAACATGCGATCGATGATCACTTTGAGCTGGGCGCTCGCTGCAAAGAAATAAAGCGGTGTGGCCATGGCGATCACATCAGATTCGATCATCTTTTTCAAAACGGGCCTTGCGTCATCTTCAATGACACATCCGTATTCTTCCGTTTTTTGACAAGCCCGGCAGGACGTACATCCTGGAAATTTGTATTTGAGGAAGGCCACAGAAATGACCTCCACTCGGGCTTTTTTAGAACTAGCGCCTTCCGCGAACCATTCTACAAGCATCGCGGTGTTCCCATCCCTTTTGGGACTCCCGGAAAGAACCAGTATTTTTTTAGGCATAGAAATTTCCCAGGAAATTATTTATGACCAATATGTTTTTTCCCAAGACCCGCCGGCTCAAGGTTAAAAATGATCGTCTTGTGCTGGGTCATTTCTTCAATGCTATAACCAATCCCCTCGCGCCCGATCCCTGAATTCCGGATACCTCCGAATGGGAAATAACCCACACCATGCCTCGGAAGATCATTGATTGTAACTCCGCCCACTTCCAGCGATTTGGCAAGATGCCACATTCGGTAATAATTATTCGTAAAAACACATGAATCAAGACCGTATTGAGGTCGCGAAGCGATCGCCAGAGCTTCTTCTTCATCTCTAACACGAATCACCGAGACCACGGGACCAAATGTTTCTTCGGAAGCGATCCGTGCATCCACCGGAATCGCATCCAGAAGCGTTGGTTCCACGTAAGCACCTTTCCGCTTGCCGCCGGCAAGCAGTTTGGCACCCTTTTTCCTGGCATCTTCGATAAGCCCCAGCACGCGCTCCGCGGCAGCTTCACTGATCAGCGGCCCGACTTTGGTCTTTTTCTCCCGCGGATCTCCCGAAGTCCATTGCGCGATCTCTGTCTGCATTTGACGCACCAATTCATCTGCCACTTTTTCAACAACAAGGATCGAACTGATCGCATCGCACCGCTGTCCTGCATTCTTTAAAGACCCTTCGACACATTTCTTGGCAGCAAGCTCTATATCACAATCATCGAGCACAATGGCGACGCCTTTTCCGCCAAGCTCAAGATGCAATTTTTTAAGTCCGGCTGTTTTCGCTAGATGTTGGCCTACTTCCGTCGAACCCGTAAAACTCACGAGATGCACTCGCGGATCCGAAACCATCGCATCACCCACCTGAGCCGAACCGGTCACCACATTAACCGATCCTTTGGGGAAACCTGCTTCTTCGATCAACCTTACGAAGCAAAGTAATGTCAGAGGGACGGCGCTGGCCGGTTTGACCACAACCGTATTGCCTGCCAAAAGTGCCGGAACAATTTTCGCGGACGGGATGTAAAGCGGATAATTAAAAGAGGTGATCGCCGCAACGATCCCAACGGGCTCGTGCATCACGATAGCGATCTTGCCAATCGTGTCATGCGCCCAATCCCCCGGCAGATACTCGCCGGAAATTTTTTTGGCTTCCTGCAGCGTCATGCGAAGCCGTTCCTTGGTCGCTTCAATTTCTCCGAGGGCTTCATGCTCAGGTTTCCCGGCCTCCCACAGTAAGAGATATTTGAAGAATTCAAGATTTTCGTCCAAAAGTTTCCGGACACGGCTAAACAAAGCGATACGGTCGATCGCCGCGATCTCACGAACCTGTGGCCGGGCCATATCGGCCGAGGCAATCGCGGAGGCGACTTCCCGAAGCGCTGCTTTAGGCAATCTGGCGACGATACTTCCATCCACCGGACTGAGGACGGAAAACTCACCTTCTGACTCCGGATATAACCATTTGCCGTTGATAAGGTTCTTTGCACGCCAACAACCGTCCGCGTTTTTTTCGATCACATCTTGAAACAGCTTGGGTATTTCCATAGAGGAGCCCCCCTCAAAACAGCATGTTAAGAAATTGGCCGGTTTTTTTTAAGTTTCAGTATTTTTTTAAATGAACTGACGAATACAAGCAGGGCACAAAAAACCATGACCATGATCAAAATAACATTGAAGAGAATCATCAAAGGGGTCGCCGTTTTGGGCCAATAATTCCGACTGACCATTTCATAAGCGGCCGCAAGAGTCGTCACACCCACAAAAACGAAAGGCACCAGCGTGACCCACACATAGCGCGTTTTTTTCATCTGAACGATCATGACCGTCCCGATTGCGAGCGCGATCGCCGCTAACAACTGATTGGCAATCCCGAACATGGGCCAGATCGTATTGATGCTCGCATTCCAGATCATGAAACCCCAGGCGAACACCACCAGAAGGCTCGTGATGATGTTGCCGGGAAGCCAATTGGTTTTTTGAAAAGGCCGATACACCCGCCCCAGAATTTCTTGAAGAATAAAACGAGCGATCCTCGTCCCGGCATCGATCGTAGTCAGGATGAACAAAGCCTCAAACATGATGATGAAGTGATATAAATATTTCATCAAACCGCCAAGTCCCGGCAAAGCGTGAAAAATCTGTGCGACTCCTACCGCCAACGACACGGCGCCGCCTGTCCTTCCCACAAGACTCTCTTCTCCGATCGTGCTTGTCAGCCAGTCTAGATTGACCGGTGCCATGCCGAGTGCGGCATAATTCGTCGGCGCAACATTGATCGCGTAATAATCTCCGGGATACATCGAACACGTTGCGATCAAACAGACAATGCTGACCAAGGATTCCGCCAGCATGGCGCCATACCCAATCGGCCGCGCGTGCGTTTCATTAAAAAGCATCTTCGGAGTCGTTCCCGACGACACCAAGGCGTGAAATCCCGAAATCGCACCGCACATGATGGTAATACAGCAGAACGGCCAGACCTTTCCCGGCACGATCGGCCCGCCGCCGTGAACAAAATTCGTGACCATCGGGAACTCGATCTTGGGATTCACAAAAACAATCCCGATCACCAAAAAGAGGATTGTTCCGATCTTCATGTAAGAGCTCAGATAGTCGCGGGGAGCCAGCAAAAGCCAGACAGGAAGCACGGACGCGGCAAACCCGTAAATAGCCATAGCGATAATGATTCCGTTCCGGTCCAAAAGAAAAAACCGATGCAGAAGAGGGATCTCAGGAACCCATTTTCCGAAAACCACCGCCGCGAAAAGGGCGGTCACGCCAAAGATCGTGGCTATACGAACCGCCTGATGCGATCCTTTTTTCCAGGCATAGATATAAAGTCCCATCGCCATGGCAATCGGGATCGAAGCGGCGATCGTAAAAGTCCCCCAGGTGCTTTCTGCCAGAGCGTTGACCACCACAAAACCCAACCCCGCAAGCGCGAGAATGATAATGAAAAGAATCGCTATGGCACAAGCCAGACCCGCCACCGGTCCCAATTCTTTTTTAGCAATCTCTGCCAAAGATTTCCCGTCACGGCGAACGGACATAACCAGAATCACAAAATCATGCACTGCGCCGCCAAGCACGGTCCCTACTAGCATCCATAAAAAACCAGGCAAAAAGCCGAACTGGGCAGCCAATACGGGCCCCACGAGCGGTCCAGCTCCCGCGATCGCGGCGAAATGATGCCCAAAAAGAACCCACTTGGACATCGGATAGTAATTCTGCCCGTCGCGAAGCCGGTGGGCAGGTGTTACAGCGTTATTGTCTAACGCCAATACTTTACTCGCGATAAAAGCGCTGTAATAGCGATAAGCGATCGTAAAAACGCATACCACCAGAATGATGATTGGAAGAGCTGACATGGGACTTATGATAACGATTCGATCATTCAGGCTCAAGCATTAATCACTATTGAGAGGAAACAGATATGTTAGGCTCTTTTAAAAACGGATGCTGCGGCATGGATGAAACCTAAATGATACCGTTTGCATTTTCATCCGCACCCTATGGAAAGATGACGTGAATCTCTTCCGAAGTTGTTTTTATCATTTTCGAATCCGTTGGATCTCAACTCCGATACTTTTAGCATGTTTTGACGCAGCGGGTTTCTCCACACGGACACAAACCTCTTTCACTCTTCTATCATTTAAACAGACTTTCGCGACGGCCTCCGCCAAAGTTTCCAGAAGATAATATTTTGAGTTTCCGATAAGTGCCAACACCCGGTTTTCAAGATCGTGGTAGTTCACAGCATCTTGAAGCAGATCGCTGCGGCCGGCTTTGCGAAGATCCGTAGACAAAGAAATACTGACTGCTACAGCTTGTTTTCTTCTGCGCTCTTTTTTCCACACACCGATCACGCACTTAGCACGAAGATCTTTGATCAAGATACGATCCAGCATTGAATCTCTTCCTTCCTTGGTCGGTATTCCGAATTTAGAATTTCTCGTACTAAAGATAATGCCACTTGATCTCTATAAAAATAAGTCGTAGATGAACCCCCACCTGGAAGATCAGATTTTTTACGCTCTCCGTTTTTAGACAGGCAGGACAAAATGAAAGGCTGATCCCTTTCCAAACTCTGACTCCACCCAGATTTTGCCGTTATGCCGCTGGATGATGTCTTTGCAAATGGCAAGCCCCAGACCTGTTCCTCCGATCTTTTTTTCTCTCGCAGTTTCCAATTGCTGAAAACTGCGGAAGAGTTTGGAGATATCCTCATGCCTAATGCCCGGGCCTGTATCTTCCACAGTGACATGCGCCATGTTATCTTCGTATTTAGCCTTCACTCTGATCCTTCCCTGCTCCGTAAATTTGATGGCGTTATTGATCAAATTCGTCAACACTTGAGCGATTTTATCTCTGTCAAAATTGATTTTGGGAAGGTCGGGCTCAATCTCCGGGACAAAATCAAGCCCTTTCTGTTGGGTCATCAGCACCATCGTCATATAAACTTCATGGATCACTTCGGAAAGATCATTTTTCTGAATAAAAAACGGCATTTTGTTGCTTTCCAGCTTCTGAAAATCCAGAACGTCATCAATCAAACGGTGCAACCGATCGGCGCTTATCTTCACAATGGTCAATAAATGCCGTTGTTTTTCATTGATTTCACCCGCCACACCTTCCAAAATAAGACTTGCCCCTTCTTTGATTGGCGTCAACGGGGTCCTCAATTCATGGGATACAATCGAGATGAATTCCGCTTTCATTGCCATAGTTTCCCGTAATTCATTTTCTGCTTTTTGTCGCGTGGTAATATCGCGAGCAACACCCCGATAGCCAAGCAACTGTCCGTCCTTGTCGACATGCGGCAAGGCTGTAGTCTCAAGCATCACCTTATGACCGTTTTTATGTTTGTTGGCATTGAGAAAATTTTTAAATTCCTCTTTGCGGCCAAAAGCCTCCCACAGGGAAACTTTTAGCTGGTCCTGCTCATCCGACCAGAAAAATTCATGAAAATACCGGCCTCTGACCTCTTCGGGTTTGTATCCCAGCACGTCCTCTACGGAAGGACTGCTGTAGGTATACTTTCCGTCTCTATCTATTTCCCAGATCCAATCACCCGCGCTGTCCGCAATCTGCTGAAAACGTTCTTCACTTTCACGGATCGCCTCTTCTGCCTTTTTCCGCTCCGTGATATCCCGGATAATCCCGATAGAACTCACGATCTTGCCTTCCTGATCTTTGATGAAACTGATGGAGATCGCAACATCAAGAAGACTTTGATCCTTTTTATACATTTTGATCTCAAAATGACTATCACTCCCTTTCGCACGAATATTAAATGCCCGAATCTTTTGCCATTCTTCCGGAGGATAAAAACTACGCACCGACTTCAAATGAAGATCTTCATGCCCCATGCCGAAAAGCTCTTCCGTGAATTTATTCCAGGAAACAAGACGTTCTTCTTTGTCCACAAGCATGATGGCTGCAGCCGTGGATTCGAAAATACTCCGGAATCTTTCCTCGCTTTCACGGATCGCCTCTTCTGCCTTTTTCCGTTCCGTGATATCCCGGATAATCCCGATAGAACTCACAATCTTGCCTTCCTGATCTTTGATGAAACTGATGGAGACCGCAACATCAATGAGACCTCCGTCCTTTCGATACATCTGGGTTTCAAAGTGACTGACGCTCCCCTTTTCCCTGATGTTAAGAGCGCGGATTTTTTGCCATTCTTCCGGAGGATAAAAACTGGAAAGCAATTTCAAATGAAGATCATCATGCCCCATGCCGAATAGTTCTTCCGTGAATTTATTCCAGGAAGCAAGACGTTCTTCTTTGTCCACAAGCATGATGGCCGCAGCCGTGGATTCGAAAATACTGCGGAATCTTTCTTCGCTCTGTCGTATCAATTCCTCATCTTTCTTATGCTCCTCGATTTCCGTTGTCAGCGCTTTTTTTTGATTAAAAAACTTATCAATCAAATCAGCCATTTCACCGAATTCTGACTTGCTGTGGCGCAGTTTTACCAGCGGTTGGGAAGACTCTGTGGCTAAGGCCCTGGAAATTTGCCATAAAGGATCGACAAGCGCCATGATAATAAAAACAGTGAAGATCCCCAAGATCGCTGTCGCGAAAATCAAGAAGAAAACCAAATATTTCCTGGAAAGACTGTTGAAATCTTTGACCCTGTCCGAAATTGTTTCAATCCGAAACATCATGGCGGGCTTCTCATCCCAGTCATTCAGTTTTTTTGTAAAACTGATCGAGCCTGTGCGCACATCAAAATGGTCTTTTTGATCCGCATCGAGCGCTACAGGCAAAATCTGAATGCGGCTTTCGGAAAATTCTGAAAGTTCATCGAGATAACTTTTCGACCATAATCTTCCTGCAAAAAAATATCCCTTGGGAGGTGTTTTCCTTTCGGTATCATAACCGGGATGAATGGTGGCTGCCCGAATTTCCATCAGGCCCTGCGAGGTATTGACGAAAAAATGCCGAATCCCCACCTTCTGAAATAATTTCGGTAAAATCTCTTCCGGGATCGGAATCTCATTGAAACTTTTGGTGACCGGACCCGTCACAGCATGGACGAGTGAGAGATCAAGGTTATAGACCCAGAGTGCATCGACATTATACGTGGAAAGAACCACGGCATTCATATTCAGCTTGGCCCATTTTACATCACGGGTCTTGATAAAATCGACCAGTTCATCCCAATAAGTATAGTCGAGCACCAACGCTTCCAAGGATTTGCCCTTGAGATTCAAAAATTTGTTGAAATGTGCTTTTTTAGTCACAGCAGTCTGACGGAATAAAGATTGCACCGCTGTCTTTTCATGGTGATTGATCCCTAAAAAAACAGACAGGAAAGCAAGGGCAAGAAAAGATACCAAGAGAATCAATTGTTTTCTAATTTTCATGAAAGATTATCGCCCAAGGGTCACCCTTATGGTCTGAAACAAGGTCGTGGACTCCTTATAAATGTAAAAAAGCATCCTTTATCAAAAAGAAATTAAAAATCACTGGCTAATTTAAAGTTCAGGAAGGACCGCTTTATTTTCTGAAAATCCAGCACGGGAAGAATGTTGGAATAGCCGTCTGTCCAGACCCGGTGGCGTTCCCGAATCCGGTAAGCGATCGGATCCCATTGCTGGTTCATTACCAAAAAGCGAAATTGCATTTCATTCCATGTGAAAACCGCCCACGCCGACGGGATCCCGAAAGGCTGTCCGGATGTTATTTTGTAAACCATCCATGCTTTAGACTCTTCGGCAACTTTTATCAAAACCGGATCCAAGCGAATAAAACGGTTGCTGATATGGAACAAGAGCATCCCGTCCTCATTTAAATGCTCCCGGTATTTAGCAATCGCTTCTCTCGTCAAAAGATGAAAAGGGATGGAATCTCCGCCAAAAGCATCGACAATAAAAAGATCGTATTTGCGCTCTGGATACCGCTCCAAAGAACGACGGGCATCGCCATAAATGACATTGATCTTTCCCTTGGCATTTTTTAAATAAGTAAAATAGTTTTCAGCGATGGTATGGATATCGGGATCCAGCTCATAAATATCCATGGTTTGCCCCGGCCTAGTATAAGCCGATAAAGTCCCTACGCCAAGACCGATAACCCCTATGGTTTGAAAACGGAATTGATCGGAAGAAAGGATCTCCCCAACGCCCGAGGTCCGGCTAAAAAACGAAGTGGGTTCCATCTCTAAGCCGGGAGCTTGCAACTGTGCCCCGTGCAGCGTGGTTCCATGAACCAGTGTCCGGATCTTATTGATTTCCGCGATCTCGTAAATACCGTAGTAGTTCCTCTTTTTAAAAAGAACAGGTTTCGGATCGCTTCCGGTAATTTCAGGAATCCAAAAATAACACAACAGTAACGGCACAATACCTAAAGACCCCATCCGCATCCTGTTTAAATAACTGGACGGAACGACAGTTTTTCGATTTATCATCCATGCAGCAATCACAATCAATGTCAGGGCCAAAAGATATTCGATGACCGATTTCGAGATAAGCGGCATCACCCAGCTGGTCAGAATACCGCCTCCAAATCCTCCCAAGGAGATCATCAAATAAAACAGAGTCAGTTCCCGATCCGAAGAAGGCTTATGGGTGACTAATTGGTTCTGGCAATAAAGACACGCGACAAACAGCGCTAGGCAAAAAAGCAATAATTCAATTTCGACTGCAGCAAAAGATTTTTTTTTCAACAAAAAAAACAGGAGACTGCCACCGATGAGAAATATAAATATGTTCTTTTTGACCCACGCGGGGCACCAAGGTTTGGCCTTAAAACTTAAAATGAAAGCAAAAAGATAAATCCCAAGCGGGATCACCCACAAAAGAGGTATAGGCGCGATCGCATAGGTCATGATATTCGTGACCGCCATGAACATCATCACGCTCGCAGCGCTCAGTAAAAGCCAAAGGCTTTTTTCGGAGGTTGTGGACGTTTTAAACACCCCGTTTTTTTCAGAAGCGACAGGATCCACAGGCACCCTTAAAAACAATAAAACGTTTAAAAGAGCTAAAACCAAATAGGCCGATCTCCAGATAAGCTGCTGCGTTTGCAAATCAAAAAGAACTTCAAATAAAAAAGGATAGGTCAATAACGCGCCGAGAGAGCCCGCATTGGAAGTCGCGTAGAGGGCATAAGGATTGATTCTTTGTTGCAGGGACGAGGCCGAAAGCCACATTTGCAAGGCTACGCTGATCGTGGATAAGACAAAAAAGACAGGACCAATCGTGACCAATAAACGCCAAAAAACGTCCGCGGCTAAAAATACCGCGCTGTCCCCTCCTTTAATATTTAAGGCATGGCCCGGGAAAAACAAGAAAGGAATAAAAGTGATTGCTAACTGGATCTTTCGATAAAAACGAATTCCATGTCTTTGGATTAAAAAATGAACAAACAGATATCCCAATAGTAAAAAGGCTTGAAAAAAAACCAGGCACGCACCCCAGACAAAATAACTTCCGCCATAGACAGGCAAAAGCACCTTAGCCACAATAAGCTCGATCTGAAACAATAGAAAAGCGGCAAGAAATGTGATGGCATGCAAAAGCAAGATAGTCATTTCAATCCTATCGGTTCTAAAAAAATCCAAATGTTATTCGAATGCGACCCTCTGTTTTGTGATGGCTATTATATCTAAAAATCAAAAACCTCAACATGATATTCACCGGGATCTTAGACTTCTCTCGTCCTATTCTCTTGGAAGAATAGAACATTCTTTTTTAAAAATTGCCGGAGTGTCCTCTGCGCTACTTGGTGTGAACAGCACATTATCTTTTTGAAAGTAAATCCACTTATGTCTTATTCTGAAATCTTCGGAGCATTTCGTTTGACGTCATGCGCATTAAAAGGATGCCTGTGGCATTTCTGTTTTAAATCTTGCCAGAAATCTTAGTCTCATAAAGTAAGACTCTAAATGAAGCGATGTCGACTAGTTTTGGGGATAATATTTCAGGATTTAATTTTGTTTTATTTTGCTATAATTTGCTTCATTGTATATTTTCATTTTATAAGATAGCCTTGTCATAGGGAGTTTATCTTATGAATAAAAGATTTATATGTTTGCTGTTGAGCGTTCTAGTCGCAACGACCCTAGGGGTATCGCCATTGGTCGCTTCGGAAGCAATATCCAAAGCCCGCGACAGCTATCGCCGAACCACTTTGGCGGAGCTCGTCGCGGAGAGTCAGAGTGAAAAAAACACTCCCCACCGGGCACCTCACCAATACAGCAATAAGCTTTCCGACCATTTTGCCAAGGGAAGCGGCAGTCCTTTTGAGCTTGAACCCGTCGGTCCCTCTCACGGGAATGTCGTCGGAGCTTAATTTTCGTTTGGGCCGTTTTCCCTTTGTGATAAAATAAATTTATGAAGTTGAACAAAAGATTTCGACTGACACTTCTCATTTTTATTGTCTCAAGTTCTGTTCTCTTTTACATCTTAGTTCTTTCCAAGACTCCTTTTTTCCTCACCAGTCAGCTCAAAACAGGAGATACTTTATTTCGTTTTTACAAGCCGCGTGCCAATTACTTAAATAAGATAGTGGTAGTCGGTGTCGACGATGAGTCTATGTACCGCTTAAACCATTCCTGGCCGTGGGGCCGTGAAATTTTTGCGGCTTTCCTCGAAAGAATCCGGCCGCTTCATCCTAAAGTCATCGGTTTCGACTTCTCATTTGTCGGAAAAAGCCAGAATGAAGAAGCCGACCAGTGGTTTGCCGATGAAATTGTTGAAAGCAAAAATGTCATCCTTGCTTCTTTTTTTGACCGCGATAGCGTTTCTTCTCCATACGCTTATATTTCACCATCCGACATGTTTTTAAAAGGCACGAAAGCAACCGGTTTCATCAATGTACCGCATGACCAAGACGGGACTGTGCGACGCTCACGCGTACTCCTTGAGCTTTCCGATAATCAAGGTTTCGTTTACAGCTTCCCCGTACAATTAGCGTGTGCGTATTGGGGGATCCCTCCGGAAAAATCCGTATTTATGAGAGGTTCTGATGTCGTTTTCCGATTACCGTTAGATCCCCGTTTGTCTGCTTTTGAGGAAATCTCCATTCTGCTAGACCGAAAATACCATATCCCCATCTCATTCCGTTGCAACAAAACATCCATCCGTTATATTCCTTTTTGGAAGATCATTGCCGGCCAGGTCGAGAAAAAAGACATTGAAGGAAACATCATACTGGTCGGCGCAGTCAGTCCGATCATTCACGATATTCACCAAACCCCAATCGGTCTTATGCCAGGTATTTTCATTAATGCTTATCAAACGCTGATGATCCTTGAGCATGATTTTGTGAAGAAATTGTGGCCTTATCACCACTGGATTTTTTTATTGATTTTCGCCATTCTTTTTAGCCTCCTTTTCTACCATTTAGATTATCTAACCGCCGTCATTACATTTTTTACCGCAGAATTTGCTATCTATCAGTTCGCGATTTCGCTGTTCCAGACTCACCGGCTGATTTTTAGCGCTTTTTCAACCATGTTGGTCCTGACGCTTGTGTTTTTAATCGTATTATTTTATAAAGGATTATGGACTTTCGTCGAAAACATTACGCTCCAACGCCAGGTTGTGACCGATGCGCTGACGGGCCTTTACAGCCCCCGCCACCTTCCGCTGAGACTCAAAGCGGAATTTGACCGCTACCGGCAATTGGACAAGGAATTTTGTTTTGCGATGATCGACGTTGATTGGTTCAAGAGGGTCAATGACACCTATGGCCATGAACAGGGAAATGCCGTACTGATCCAGATTGCGGACTATTTAAGAAATGGTGTCCGCATCGGCGATGTGGTTGCACGGTACGGCGGTGAAGAATTTTGTGTGATTCTTTTTGGCTGTACTACAAAAGTGGCTCGTCAAATCCTTGATAGAATCAGCCGGGCAATCGAATTCACTATTTTTACAACTCCCAAAGGGAACTTCCATGTAACGATCAGCGTGGGAATTTGCTCAAACAAAGAACGTAAAGTAAAAGGAACCGACGACCTCATCCGCTTTGCGGACGAGGCTCTCTATGACGCCAAATCCGCCGGACGCAACCGGATCTGTATTTACGGTACCTCCAAATAATCCCCATTCAAAGCAACGGCTTTTTCAAAGGGCTTTAACCCTTCAAGATTTTTGCGATCAAAATATCAAAACCTTTTTCAAAATCAGCTTGAAAAGTTTCTCACCCAAAGTTTGTTAGGATTTTTTCTTTGAAATCCGGTACCCTGCAAAACCTGTAGCGGTAGCAAGCAGTATCAACACGATCAAAATATAAAGAAAGGGCAGACGGGCCACGAGAATTTTATAGACACCCGAAAAACCAAAAAAGATAAAGAGACTCGCCGCAATCCATTTCACGGCCTGTTCGGGAATGTGTTTCCGCATCACCACACCCAGAATAATCCCAATCGCGTCCGCCACCACCATGCCTAGCGTCGTTCCCGCAAGCACATAAAACATATTTCGATATTCCACCGCAAGACTGATGGTGGCTAGTTGTGTTTTATCCCCCATCTCAGCAAGAAAAAAAGCAATGGCTACGGTGACAACCGGCCCGAAACGGTTCTCTTTTTTATCTTCACCTTCAAGTTTGTCGCCTCGAAGCGTCCATAATCCAAAAAAAACAAAGGACAAGGCGGCCATCAAGGAAATCACCTCCATAGGAATAAAGATCGTCAGGAAGTGCCCCACCATAACCGCCAGCGCATGATTTAAAAGGGTAGCCAGAAAAACAGCCATGAGCACTTGAGACGCTTTGTATCTCGCCGCAAATGCCATGGCCAGAAGTTGCGTCTTATCCCCCATCTCCGCAAGAACCACAAATAGGAAGGACGCCATAAAAGCTAACATAAATGCTCCTTTTTAATTTCGGTCTAATCTTATAGCGGCTAGTTTGAATACAGCCGCTCAGATCTTTGAATTATACATGAAAAAAAAGAAACAAAGGCCTTCATAAATATAAAAAAGAAAAACTTGTTAAGTAAATCTTTTTTCGGACTAAGCATCTTACCAGTTGATAAGATTCCAAGGGAAGGGTCGGTTGGGGTCGCTGCCTCTAAGGAGGATGGCTTAATACAAGATGATCTTGAGCCTTGAACTGAACGAGCGGTATGTCCCTCACGCCTTCTGATGAAATAAATGGGCTTAAGCCAGATCATTTCAAAAGATAATTAGGCGATTTTTTTCACATTCCGAGGAAGAATAAAAATGAAGTGACTGCCTTTTCCTTCTTCGCTTTCCACCCATATTTTCCCTTGGTGAAGTTCAACAAGATTTTTGGCTATGGGGAGTCCAAGACCTGTTCCTTCCTGTCTTTCAGTGGTCACGCGTTCGAATTTATTGAAGATTTTCCCTAAAAATTCTTTCGGAATGCCGGAACCGGTATCCGAAATCTCAAAACGAACTTCTTCCTGATTTCCTGTCAGCTTGATAGTAATTTGTCCACCGGGAGGTGTGTATTTCATGGCATTGCTCAAAAGATTGAGAACCACTTCACTCAGCTTATCCCGATCAGCCCAGATGAATCCTATGTCAGAAGCTACCTCTATTTTGAGGTTTAATTCTTTTTTCGAAATCTGGCTCAAATAGGGCATCATGAGTTCATCCACAAAAGGAGCCACATCCATGATTTCCCTCTGAAGTTCCAAATGGCCCGCTTCCATCTTGGCAAGATTCAAAAGATCTCCTAGCAATCGGATGAGTCGATCCACTGTCCGCTTCCCCCCTATGAGACACTCTTTTTGCTCCTCATTTATTTTCCCGATGGTTTCACTACAGACGATATCCAGCGATTCCTTGATAATCGCAAGAGGGCCCCGTATTTCGTGAGAAACATCAGCCACAAAAGCCCTCATTTGGTCGTTCATCTTTTTAATTTTTTCCAAAGCAAGCTGTAAAGCTTCCTCTGCTTTCTTTCGATCCGTAATATCCGCATGGGAACCCACAAAACGAATCGCTTTTCCCTGTTCGTCGCGCACAACAATACCGGAGGCTGAGATCCATCGATAAGAACCATCTTTGTGACGCAAACGATACTCGACATGTATGCTTGATTCCTTACCGGCGAGAAAATCATCTTGAAGTTTTATAATTCGGTCGTGCTCGTCAGGATGAAGAAGCTGGGCCCAATCTTCGACTTTGTCACCGATATCTGCCTCATCATAACCGAATAGTTTCTTCCATAAGGATGAGAAGAACACTTTCCCTGTACGAACATCGTAATCCCATATCCCCGTTTGTGCTCCTTGAACAGCCAACTGAAATCGTTCCTCACTCGCCCGTAATGCCTTTTCCACCCGCTCCCTTTCGAGAATATCCAAGGATAGGCGGGCATTCATTTCTGAAAGTTCCTCGGTTCGTTCGATGATCTTTTTTTCGGATTCGATATTTGCCTTTTCAAGCAGATCTTTTTCTCTTTTAACTTGTTCGCTGAGAAAGCTGATCATAGACGCCACCACGACGAGCATCACTGAACGAATGCTGTCGTTCATGACGGCAACAACATTTCTTTCGGCGAAAAAATGGACCGCCAGCAGTTGCGCGACTAATACCAAAACAACCCAGAAGACTTTCCTCTGCCACCACATGGCCGCCAAAATGACCGGCATGTAAAGCAAAGGAGTGAAAATGATTTCTGTTTTTACGACAAAATAAAAAATGTAGATGCTGACGGAGGCGACAAGCAAAAGACCGGCCAAAACACCTATTTTGTATTTTTCCTTTAGTGCCTGCATTTTCTCACCCGAACATACCTTCCCTTGGAAAAATCCATGGCATTTTAAAAAGTCTTTTTCGTTTCGAAAAAATGATTTTCTTTGGTTGGGCAAAAAAATAGGACGGTAGGATATTGCGGTTAAATTCTAATGCCACATCCTTAATCAGAGTATTCATTGCATTCCCTCCAAAAAGGAGAGCTGGATGCTTTTTAAGGATAGTTATAATTTTACACCTCTCCGCTCCAATAAGGGAATCAATAAAAAGGGCTTTCAGCCAAACGGAAAAGGCAGATTTAGAGGATATGAATCCACCATTATGTTTTGGATAATGAGACTTTAAGATTCGGGGGAGATTGAGCTTATAAATCAGCGGTAGAGTTATGTTTCTTCTAAACTTAAATTGACAGCACTGCCCGTCCGGAGTAAGCAACCCCTTCCCTTGACCAGCTAAAGGGGTTCTATGTTAATGGCTTACTTCATGCACTCTGTCATTAAGTCGACATATTCTTTCCCCAAAGCTTCATCAAAAATGCTTTTTTGAACCACAGCGTCTTCGTCCAGCATGGAAGCAACGCGGGGAGACACCCTGCTGAACCACATATCAAAAAGATCGTGAAGATTGATCTTTTTGTTTTTTAATTCTTCGGCAAGTTCTTTCTCCGCCTCGATCCAATCATCAAAAGCCGTACGCAATGATTTGATCTTCTCTTCATGAATTGCCTCGGCCCGTTTTTTTATTTGGGTGATTTCCTCAGGCGTATATTGACAGGGTTTTTTATGTTCGATCCCGATTTGGGCCCTGAGCTCCCGCTCTGCCTGAAGCCAGTCATCCAATGCCGTATTAAGCGCTTGGCATTTTCTTTTCCAGATCGCGTTAGCCCTTTTTCTTATCTCTTCCGGATTTAACCTTGGATGATCTTTTTTAGTATTCATTTCCTCTCCCTGCCGTGTTTTCTACCATAAGAGCTTTTGTCTCATGAAACGATTGCTTTTTTTCTACAAGAATCTTTCTGCGCGTTACGATTGACCTTGCCTACTGTCTATTTTATCACGAACCCAATAAAAACAGAACGAACGTTTTCTGCCTGTCTCCGTCGAAATGCCCCCCGTTTTCCGGGTGATTTGGCTAAAAAATTATGGGGAACTATTTTCAGCGCTCAAAATAATTTAAAATGATGGCAACACACGTGTTTATAATATAATGAAATTTGACCGTTTCAATTTCTGGGATTCAATTTTAGAACAGAGCCAACTCAATCAATGCGACAGGGACACTGCTTCTTAAATGCGCCCATACGACGCTGATGATTTTTCATGATAAAAAAAATAATTGAAACACGCATTGCTTTTGCTTTTGTTTATTTGACCGCATTCATGGCTTTAGGGCTGGCCGTTTTATCCGCTCAGTTCCATCTGTTTACTCCCGGGATAAACTTCACGACTATCACGGCCAGCATTATGTTTTTCGATAAATTTATCATCGAATTGATCGTGATTCTGCTGGCAACCTCTTGGCTGATAAACGGGAAACCTTTTTTCAAAAGGCTGGGCTACTTTTTAGTTTGCACCTTTATTGCATTAGTAATTATACAAATCACTTTTATTCAGCGCACAGGCGATTTCGCCTCGCGATTGGCCTTGAGCAATATTAATCACATCAGCTTTGTCATTAACTTGCCGAATATTACCGCGGTTTTTGTTTTTATTATTTTATGCGCCCTTTTCCCCTTATTGGCAGAAACCACCTTTAGCAAAACGACTTCTGTTCGAACGTTGACGAAGATATCCTTCTGGCTCCTTTTCAGCGGCGCATTACTTTGGTTGGATGCCTTATGGTTGCCAGACCCCATCCTGCTGCAAAGAACCGACTATTTTCGGATCCATAACATGGAACACACCTCCCCTCTCATCGCGCTCTATGACAGGCTCATTCGAAAAATTCCGCTGGATTCAACTTTAACGCCGGGAGAAATAGAGCGCCTGAAAAAATTAGGGTTTTCTTATAATGCGGCAAGCGATTATCCGTTGATAAAAAGTTCCAAGGTTGAAAATAAAATCCCGTTTAAATCCAAAACCGAAAATCCGCGGCAGCCCAATATGATTATCTTTTTTATCGAGGGTCTCTCTGCCAGAACGCTCAGCGTCTACGGCGCTGCATTTAAGGATCTGACGCCGAACTTATCTGATTTTTCCCGAGTCTCCATGGCTATACAAAATTATTTCAATCATACCGCGGCAACCTACCCTGCATTGCAGGGTCAATTATGTTCGCTTTATCCCTTTCGCGAGGGTGGGATGGGATGGAGTTTGGATGACCGCCAAAGGTCAAAAAAGAATTACTTCTGTCTCACCGATGTTCTCAAAAACCAAGGTTATGAAACAATTTTTATCGATGCCCACTTGAAGGATGCTGCTTATGTGGATGACATGTTATGGCAGCTGGGATTCGATAAGGTCTGGACCGCGGAAGCATTGTTGAGAGAATTTCTTGGCAATGCAAAACCCTTAGGCAAAGATCCGACGGTCCCAACCCAGATGAAGGAATCTCTCTCGGACAATCAGCTGTGTGATGCCTTAATCGCATTCCTTAAAAAACGCGAAAAAGACCATGAAAAAAATCCCCCGTTTTTTGTCGGATTATACAATCTTGGAACCCATGCCTGGGTGGATGTGGGTGTGGATGGTGAAAAATACGGGGATGGAAAAAACCGTATCCTGAACACGATTCATAATCTTGATGCTGCTTTTGGAAAATTCTGGCGCTATTACCAAAACTCATCTTATCAGAAAGACACGATCATTATTTTCACCTCCGACCACGCCCACTTCCAGGAAGAATCCTATGCTTCCATCCTCATTCGATCCGGGCAAACCGGCTATCAAAGGCTTTTTGTGGATCGCATTCCGTTCATCATCCATGATCCCACACGGGATTTGCCTCCTACGTTTAATGCGAATAACGCGACTTCGCTGGATTTCACCCCCAGTCTTGTTCATTACTTGGGTTTCGAGACTCAGGAAGATCCTTTTTTAGGCACATCTATATTTTCAAGGAAACAAACGGACAATCCCCATTTAGGTTTCGCTTCCATTGTTTCTGAGAATTTCGTCATCGACGGCAAAAAAATACACACTTTGAACAACTCGAAAGAACACAGAGAGGACTTGTTATTGATGGGCAAATTCATTACGGCCTGTCAAAATCTGGAAAGAAAAAATCGGATCTGGAAGAAATAATCGGGTTCAGTTTCGTTTTTCAGTTATCCCGCAGTCATCGAACTGATCTTTGTGTTATCCATTAAAATCATAAGGCTTAAGGAGCAATGATCAAGCGATTTTTTCAAAGCCCCTACGGGGCCATGACCTTCCTGGTTTTATTCGTTTTTCTTTTTTTCGGGAATGTGATCTTCGGCAATAAAACCCTCAAAAGCTCCACCACCATCGCCCAAGCATTACCGTCTGGGCCTTACGGCCAGGAAAACAATCGCCCCAGTTATATCCCCTACACGGACAATACACCGGCGATTCTTGAGGAGCCTTATCAAGAGTTCAAAAAACATACTTTTTCAAAATTCAGCTTCCCGCTTTGGAACCCGCATCAGGCTTGCGGGATGCCTTTTTTTGCCGGAGGCCAATCCGCAGTCCTTTTCCCGCTCGGCATACTGCTTTATATGTTCCCGGAAATATATGCCTGGGACATTTATATCCTAGTTCAGATTTTAATCGCAGGGATGTTGACTTTTGCTTTTATGCGCTTGCTGGGATATCCTCATGTCCCTTCCATCACAGCCGCAGTCGCCTACATGTTCAGCGGGCCTATCATCACCTGGATGGTCAATGTAGGCATGAACACGTCCATGTTGCTGCCGCTTTTATTTATAACCGCGGAAATCCTTATCCAAAAGCCCGGCTTAAAAACGATTATCTTCTCGGCTTTTGCGGTGGGATGGGTGGTGCTATCGGGACATCCTGAACATATCGCGTTCTCATTTTTGACTGTCTCGCTTTATTTTATGCTGAGAATCATTTTTTTAAAAAATGAAAACGCCGCTCATCACAAATTTAAAACATTCCAAGCCACATTGCTTGCTTTATTGCTCGGATTTTTACTGTCCGCTGTCTTCTTGTTGCCATTTATCGAATACGTCCAAAACAGCTGGACTTCCCATGATGCGTTGACTGGCGTGACGTATGAAGATGATATCACTCAAGCAATCACAATTTTAGTTCCGTACTTTTTTCAAAAAGAACTCCTCACTTACAGCTATCAAAAATTCTTATGGTACGGCGGCTATCTCGGCATCATGATCTCTCTGATGGCCTGGGTGGGCATTTTAAAGAAAAATTCGAACAAGCATCCTGTGATTTTTGGATGCTTGGCATTTTTTGTGATATCGAAATGCTACGGAATTTGGCCTGTGAACCTTATCGGTTATTTACCGGTTCTGAACAAATTAAGGTTTGAACTGCATTATACGCAAGACTTCGCTTTTGCAATGGCCGTACTTGCCGGCATCGGTTTGCAAAGATTGTCTGAATCGAAAACTCCCCTTAAGAACTTATTGGTGCCAGTCAGCATCATCGTGCTCATTCTGGTGTTTTATCTTTCGTATTTTACCCAACCTCAAATATTCCGATCTGTTTCTTATGTTTTCATTTTATTGGTGCTTGTTTTAGCGATCGCCTTTTTTGTACGTGTTCCCAAGATCCTGGCTTTAAGCATTTTGTTATTGCTCGTCGCTGAACTTTTTTTTCTCATGCCCTCGGCGCGTTCCTTCAAATATCCTGCTTTCCCCAAAACGCCTTACATCGAATTCCTCAAAAAACAAACTCCTCGCGGAAGGGCCTTCGGTTTGGAACGGACATTTTTTCCCAATACGGCAACAGCCTTCGGCGTCGATGATCTCGGCATCTATGAAGGGCTGATTCCTCAGCGGTTTGTGCGTTATGTCAATGAATTCATCAGCCCCGGCCGGTTTCGAACAGAGGAACTGCCCACCTTGCGAATTTGGCTGGAAGATTTTGCCAATCCTTTTTTGGATTTGGCAAACCTGCGATTTTTAATTGCACCGGCAGAACCGATTGCCCCCAAAAAACTGGACCCCAAGGAGAAAAAGCTGATTTATTCTCACGAGGTGAATATTTACGAGCGCCTCACGGCTTTTCCGCGGGCGTTTATCGTTCCTAAAGCTTTATTTGCCACCGATCAAAATGAAACGATAAGTTTATTGAAGTCCCACCGCAGAAACTTGAGAGAGATTGCTATCATGGAAGGGCCCGAAGATCCTTTGATTCAAAAAGCCCTCACGCCGGTTTCGGGCAAGATCAACTCGTCTGCCGAAATCCAACAGTATGATGCGAACTACGTTAAAATCAGGGCAACGTCCGATCATCCCGGCTTTTTGATCCTTTCAGATACTTATTTCCCGGGATGGAAAGCGACGGTGGACGGAAAAAAAGCAAAAATTTATATTGCGGATTTGATGTTCCGTGGTGTTTTTATCGAAAAAGGAAGCCACATTATTGAATTTCACTATCGTCCCCTCAGCTTTATCGTCGGCGCCATCCTGAGCCTATTGACTTTTTTGGGGTTGGTCTTGACGTTCCTCAATTCCTGTAAAACTAAACGGTTAGTAACGGCTGGAGGCGGGTAAAAGAATGATTACCGATTTATTAAAAGAGGAGGAGATTCCGATTTAGATGGAACCTTTTGTCTGAGAACATCTAGAGGGAGGTTCTTTTGAAGCAAAGAGTTGTGTGCGGCCCTTCTGTTGAAGGGTGTGCCTCGTGGACCTTAAAAACCATGCACGACCTTCACGTTGGATCCCGTAAATTTAAACTGGGTGATATTCCCGGTGTCAGTATCCGTAGCCTTTGTCTCCTGAATAGTCTTGGCACATCCTAAAAAAAGCATACCTGCTAACAGAAGCATCATAAAACAGCCTGTGATTTTTTCCATGGATGATTCTTTGGAGTCTCGTTTTTTCATCAAAGTTCAATTCGAAAAGTTTTGTTTTATTATACAGCGATGAGTCTCTGTGAAGTATTTAAAATGAATAGCATCGCCTTCTGATTCCTGCAACAACCGGAGAAATTTTATAGACAGGATGGCGGGAGTAAATCAAGTTGTTTTGATTTTTTCGGAATTTTTTTACGAAAGAATCCGGCGGATTTCGTTTTCATGATCACGAACCTTGTTCATCTCTTTTTGATCGCGATAAATTTCGATTAATTGCTGGTGTGCCTTACCATCATCGGGATCAATCCGGATCGCTTTTGTGAATTCCTGGATGGCCTCATCATCCCGCTTCAAAATCCGGTAAAGAATGCCCAAATTAAAATGAGCCACACCGATTTTTTCATTCAGGCTCACGGCCAGCTGATAGTGTTGTAACGCCTCTTCAAATTCGCCGCGTTGCATGAGGGCGTTCGCATAATTACAATGGGCATAAAAATTGATCGGATCCACGCGAAAAGCTTCCGCATAACTACGTAAGGCGTTTTCGCTGGCCCATCCTTCCTTTTCTGTGTAAGCCAACCCGAGATTGTTCCAGGCCTTGCCATTATCCGGCCGCTTCCGGACGGTATCGAGCCAGATCGACAGATTCGACTGATAATCTTGATTACGACTGAAAGTCAATCCCATGGATCCTAAAATCACGAGGGTTACAAAACCAATAAATATTTTTCTAAGCCTGGAGTCGGACCATGCCCGGCACCGGCCCGCCCACCCCAACAGCCAGTCCGCAACCAGGAATAAGAAGACCACTACAGCCAGAAGCGGCAGGTACATTCTCTTTTCCGCCACAACATCGCTGAGCAGCACCACAAAACTTGATGACGGAGACAAAATGATAAAAAACCACGCCCCTAAAAATCCGAGCAAGGGTCGTCGGATGAGCGCCCAAAGCGTCAGTACCACCAAAGAAAAAAGGATTAAAGCCTGAGGGAGAACTGATTTTAGGCTTAACGCAAACTTCCAACCCGTATAATCCAGCACCAGCGGGTACGGCCACACGCTCAACCGAAGGTAATGACACACAACACCTATTTGAGTTTTAAAATAGAGCCAAGGCGTGTAAAAAGGAAAATGAATGTTTGCGGTCTGACTGCGCGGACCAGACCATTGAAGGAGAATGAGGATGCCCCACGTCAGCACCAATCCTGTGTAAAACCACGGCCGCTTCTTAAAAGGACGTACGAAGGATTTTTCGACAAAGCAACGGTCATAGAGATAAATCATCACCGGGCATGTTACCATGACTTCTTTGCTGAGCATTCCCAGCGCACACAAAAAAATGGCGATGGTTTGCCAAAGAACCTGCCGCTGGGAACCCAAACTCCGGAGGAACGCATAAAGGGTAGCAAAATAAAAAAACCCCGCCAGAAGCTCTGCGCGCTGAATAACATAGGTCACGGCATGCGTCTGGAGCGGATGAACAAGCCAAAACATAGCGGCCGTCAGCGAAAAAAGCCACGGACCTATTTTAGATTGCGGGATAAATGTCAAACGTAAAAATGTCCGGCGGAGAATGACATACACCAGAAAAGCGGAGCCGATATGCAACATGAGATTCAAAACATGGTAGCTCCACGGATTCAAGCCGCTGATCGCATAATTGATCGCAAGGCTAAGACTGGCCAACGGCCGGCCGGCAACGCTCGTATCGGCAGGCGCGGACAATGCACGGGAAAGCGGCCAGAGATGACGGATATAAATGTTGTTTAGGATGCCGGGCACATCGTCAAAGATAAAAGGACAGTGAAACGTATTGGAATAGGCCGCTAATGCTGCGATAGTGAGAACCAGTGAAGAGAAAAAATTTTTTCGTGATTGGTTTTTAAGATTCCCATCAAGCATGGGCGGCATCTGTGTTTTCTGTTGCAAAAGAAAAGAGCATTGTGGCTACTTGAGCTCTATTCCGCATCCCGGGCAGGATCTTGGAAGTATCAGTTGGTTTGAATAGACCAATCGATACCCGCAATTGGGGCATCGTTTTGAAAACACAGCAACCCCGACACAGAAAACACCCGAAATTCCCACTGTCATCCATAGATAATTCAAAGAAAACATACTCAGAATAAGCAAACTCCAGGAAAGCGCTAACAACAAAAGGTTTCTAGGCTGGTCTTTTTTTAAGTTCTTTTTTTCTTCCTCAGACAATACTGTTTTATTTTTAGATTCCAGGACGGGTTCTTTCGTCATAAGCAAATAAAGCCCCAACGCTCCCAAGAGAACCGCGATGACTGTCACAAACCAAAATCCGTTCCACCCGCCACGCATCACAAAATGAAATTGGGGCTTGTGAACATCCCCACTCTGAAGCCAAAGAATATTAGCGATCACATTGACTAATGAAACAAGCGCAAAAATACTCCCTAAGATTTTTCTTGCGAGATTGGGCTCTTGCAGCTTATGCATGTTCGCCTCCTATGTTTCTGTTCCTGCGTTGATCGCGGTTCTTGAATGAATGGCGAATCAAAAACCTTTGACCATTACGACCATTTTATGTGTCCGGGATGATCCACTCCAAGCATGAATCGGTCTGGAAAATGAATGAAACCCTGTTCTTTTTCCATTTTTTTCATCTTTTTAAGGCTTCCATAATCAAAAAAAGCGGGTACTTGTCTTCCCCCTTCCATTCGACGGTGCGGTTCTCGGCGAGCGGCCTGTGAGAGGCGACGGTGTGAAACCCAGCCTCCGTTAACATGGCTTGATAATCTTGTGCGGACCAAAAATAATTTTCCACTCTCAAGGGCGCCGATGATTTTAAAATAAGACCTACTTTTTGTCCTGACACCAGATTTTCGATGCGGTCGAATTTATAGGATATAAATTCCCTGCCATTGCAGTCTTCCCAGTTGGCGTTCAGGATGATCAACCGGCCGCTCGGTCTTAAAACGCGCTGGATGCTTTTCATAATCAACACCGCATCCTCACGCGAAACTATATTGCAGAATACAAACGCGGCAAACGCATGATCTATCGAAGCATCCTCGATAAAATGAATGCCCCCGCTGTCAATATGACGGTAATTGATCCCCACTGCATCGTCTCTTTGGGCGATATCCAGCATGGGCTGGGATATATCCACAGCGATCACGCGTGCGCCTTGATCCCGAAGCCTCCTGGAGACCTTGCCCGTACCGCATCCATAATCGAGAATGGTTTTTCCTTTGAGCGGCTCCAAAATCTCCAGCGCCCTAGGATATCCGATCAGCCAATCGCTCGTGGCTTCTTTACTGTAAGAATCATACTCCGCCGAAACTTTGTTATAGTCCATAATGCCTCACCGTTCTTGGATACTCATTTATCGACAACCGCAACTTCTTTTGTAGCCCCTGTAAAGAGCAGCGCGTACACTGACAAAAATTCCTGAAAGCGACATCGACTTCCTCAATCGGCGCGACAACCATGCTTAAGCAACCGGCATAAGAGTTTGTCTGTCCTAAAAAGCATCAAAGCACCAGAGAGTTTAGAACTGACGATTGAAAAACATGAATGAGAAAGTACGAGAGGAAGGTTTCAATACCAGATTCGTCAATACGATTTTTGAGTTGCCGCATCCTATAGATCTCCGACAGATTTGTGCCTTAAGGTCTTTTCAAGCATCAACGGAATGAAGGAGTTTTGGATCGCTGCCGCCATAACCTTATGCCCTTCAGAGTTCGGATGGCCGTCATGCGGGAATATTTCTGTTTTCAGACCTGTGAGATCAAGAAAAAGAATATGCTCTTTTCTAAAAGTTTCGTAGATGGCCTCCGGAGGCTTGCCGTAGAATAAAATAACGATAAAGGGGATATTCTTTTCACGACATAATCGATTCATTTCTCTAAGAAGCGCTTGGGTCAATTCTATTTTCTTTCTACTAAATCCTGGAAGATCGCCATCTTCGCCTTGCGGAAGAGTCACAATGCCCTGAAACTCCGGACGCCCATGCACCACTTCAAAATGCGGATGGCTTCTGCCATATTGAGCAAGAACATGAAGCCATTGTTTGGTGATGTAATTCCGGTCCACATGATCCCCAAGCATCTGATAGATCACCGCATCCGGGGGTGTCGCACTCTTGAATTCTTGTAATAGAAGCTGATAGGCATGCACAGTCCCCCATCCCATAACCGCCTTATTCAAGACCCACCAATCTTGCCACTCTTTGGCCAAAATCGAAGGGTAGACTTCGTCATCTTGAACCCCATGCCCAAACGTCCAAGAATCTCCTAAAAAAAGCAGGCGTCCTTTAGGATGTTCGGGTTTGGGGATAAATCGTTCGCCTTCCGGTCCGATATGGTATGTCACGGAAAAATCCGAAGTTTGATGTACCCCTTGGGCATTCGGGATATGCGCGTAACCTAACAAAAGGTTATTTTCCCAAATTCCGATCGGATTCATTTTTTGAGCTGAGTGTGGATGAATAAAATAATAAAAGTACTTTTTGGGATTTTTTTTGATCATGCCATACAGCAAAAAGATTTCAATCACAATGCTGGTTGCAATGACGGTCATCATGATAAAAAAAATCTTTTTCATTCACGGTCTCCGCATTTTCAATTGAAGGAAAATGCCATGTTAACGCTGGGTCTGAATAATTTGTTATCAAGCTTCGTTGAAACATGTTACGTCTGAAAAAGAAACGGGACAAATAAAAAAGCCCAGGAACTGAAAATCTTATACCGTTTTATTTTCTCTTTCCCTTTCAAAGAAATCAAAGACGAGGGCCGCATTGATCATCCTTAAGAAATTTTATCAAAAGTCAGGACAGCTTTCCTCAATCCTTCAGAAAATAAAATTTGAAACAGGGCCCTGGGCTAATGATTTCAGAAGAGGTAAAAACGATTAGGATTCTAAAGAGGGGCTGTTTCTTAAGCCGGCGTGATATTTAATGTGATTTTCAGTCTTCCGCGGCACGATCCAGCGCGCCAAAGACCAACGGATCAATTTGGGCTACTCGTGCTAAATTTTTTCCAATGAGCAAGGCCGTTTTCTTAAAACTCATCTGGAGAACATAGGCAAGCTCTCCGACAAGCCCTTTGACCGAATGCTCCAGTTGTTGCCGCTTCCTTTGGTCTCGAGTATTCACTTTATTTTTAGAAAAAGAAAGAATATTCCGTGCTAATGTCCATGTCTGATCGCTTTGTTCAACCTTATCCTTCCCGGTCCTCAAATAATCCAGGATTTTTTTGGCATCTTTAATAGAAATCACCTTATGAAAACCCGACGTTTTCAGATCAGAAGCCGGAACCAAGAAACGGACCTTCATCTTACTCGTCGTTTTTGGGACCAAGGAATAACACAGCATAGAATCTCTACGAGAGTTTTGCTTCGTGATCATGTCAACGCGGCATAGTCCGTGGACCGGATGGAACAGAAGATCGTGCCGGATCAGTTTTTTAGATGTCATAGTATTTTTGTCTGAGGAATAGCCTGGGTTGCCGTTATGTTATCGGAAGAATCGGTGAACGCAGGCCCTTGCAATGTCGGCAGGGCGTGTTTCTGAAGACGTTTGTTTCTTTTTTCTTCCTGTTTTTTCTTCCTCGCTGCTTCTTTGCAGCGTTTGTTACCACGGAAGTTCTGTCGCATGACGGTCCTTAGCAAGGAGAGAATCATGTGCTGGTTGGTGATGGTTATGTGAAAAGTGAAGATTGGAAGGTCAAGCAATTGCGTTATTATATCACGCTCCGTCTAAGCCCCCTAGCCATTAATTTGGCCCAAAATCTCCCTCGCATGGGGGACTTTCGCAACTGGTTAACGACTACGGGCGAAGTGGATATGCTCAAAACGGCTGTGATAGAGCTATCGAGGCTTCGAACCATTTATGCTTTATAACCAGCCAATATTTTGGGCGGTTAAATCGTCGATCCGCACTCCTTCGAGTGATTTGGCGCTCAGCATGATAGACCCTTGAAGGAACTCCTTTCTATAATCTCCCAATTTCGTGTAGAACTCGATATAAAAGTCATCCGCTCCAAAAAGATGCAATATTTCATGCGCATAGGAAGCGGCTGAATAGAACGTCGAACAAACGCAGTATTCTATAAAATTAATGGGCCGTCCATCTCCAAGCCGCTTAGGAACGGCATAAGATCTGACAGCCTCATTAACATGCGCCATTAACATTAAATTTTCGATATGATTTTCTTTGGCACGAGCAACAACCTCCTCCGCAGCGTCTGCCAATATCGCTTCAAATGCATTCCATGATCGAAATCGATTTTTATGACAAGGAATTGCATTTAAAAATCTCAAAAAGGGCTCTTGAACAAGGAAGTTATCAAAGACAACTTCCATCTTATAATTTTGAGCTTGCCCTTCGATCCATTGGGTTGCTTGTTCAACCCTTTGCAAGACCGTGGCAATGCGCTTCTGATCCCATTCATCAGGGGTTCTCTGAATAAAAACGTGTCCTAGTAATATCTTCCCTTTTAACAGCTTAGCGCTTCCAACATTAATATCGTCGATGCGAAACGGCTTTAAGAAAGCGACCGCCTTCATTTCTTTTTCCCATTGCAGCACCATTAGTGACAAAACAAACAACACTAAAAGAATAATGTCATAAGGGTTGAGCGAGGAATGCCATCTGAAGATTCTCAAAAAAAACAATATAAGTATCATTCTAATAAAAAAAGAGAGGAGAAAATCCGCGCAAAGGATCAAATCGCGAATCGAATAAAACGGTTTTTTCCCGTGGCGTATAAGCTTAAAAATGAGTTTTAAGCTAACTTGACGTAAGAAGGGTGCGAGAAGGATGCGCCGAAAAAAACTTACGTTGGCAAGTATATAGGATTTCATAAAAAAAGCGTTACCCCTCCGTGATCTTCGAACATTTAATCATCGGAAAAGTAACGCCTATCTTTATTTATAAAAACTCCCCGAACTGGTCAGCCCCGGTCCTCATCAAACTTAATTGAAGACCGGGACAGTCCTGATTTCCAATTATTTTTTAGATGAGAATCAGGGCAGAAACAAGAACTTTTAAATTGCGAGCCAAGATCAGTTATCCATTATTGAAAAGTGTTGAGCCGAGATCAATGGCATACTGAGCTTTACAAATGGTATATTGAATAGTATATTATTAATGACCGCCGGTTCCAACCTGCAGAGGAGGAAAATAATGAACTCGTTCAAGAGTGACAACCCAGAGCTGCCTTTGAGCTCCGTGTGGCTGATGAATGCTATTTCCGAATACAAAGGCAAGCAGGAGCTTTATACCAAACAGGCTCCTCAAATCCTTAAAACCCTTACGGAAATGGCTCTGATCGAAAGCGCCGAATCCTCTAACCGGATTGAGGGAGTCACAGTTGACAAAGACCGCCTGAAACCCCTTGTCATAGGCCATAGCAAGCCCCGGGACCGCTCGGAGGAAGAAGTGGCAGGATATCGCAAAGCTCTTGATCTTATTCACATAAAATACGATGGCCTCAAAATAAACGCGAAGATAATCAAGGAACTTCACCATCTGTGCAAAGGGGAATCATGGGATGCGGGAAAGTGGAAAGAAAAAGATAATGACATTATCCGCAAGCATCCCAGCGGAAGAGTGGAAGTGATTTTTAAACCTGTAAGCGCACAAAAGACACCCGCGGCCATCGATCAATTGTGCCTTACTTACGAACACAGCATTGACCAGTTAAAATTTCCGTCACTTTATGCCGTCGCCTGTCTTATCTTGGATTTTCTGTGTATCCATCCGTTCCGGGACGGGAATGGAAGGGTTTCCCGGCTCCTGACGCTATTGGCCCTTTACCAGCACGGATTTTCTGTAGGCAAATATATCAGCTTTGAACGCATCGTGGAGCAATCCAAAGAAACCTACTACGAAACATTGAACAAAAGCTCTCAAGAGTGGCATAAGGGGAAGCATGATATTTTGCCCTGGTTCAATTATTTTCTCGGGACTGTGGTCAAGGCCTATAAGGAATTTGAAGAAAGAGCGGAGCACACCAGTCCTTCCCGTGGGGCAAAAACAGCCCTTGTTCAAGCAGCTATTGAGCGGCAGTTCGGCAAGTTCAGTATTTCAGACATTGAAAAGGAATGCCTGAATGTGAGCCGCATCATGATTAAAAAGGTCTTATCCAAGATGCAGACTTCCCAAAAGATAAAATGTCTCGGCAAGGGGCAAGCCGCCCGTTGGAAGCGATTGGTATCCTAATTCTAGGAATGGTATATTGAATAGCATACCTACATTTCTTATTTAAAAGCTCATAAAATCAAAAACGAGAACCCCATTTTCTGAAGTTCTCGTTTTTGCATAGAAGACTCCCCCGCCTGCCCTAAAAGCTATAAAACTTCTAATGAAATTAGGACTGGCGTTGGAAAACCTTCTATAAAAAATGGCAGCAGGGACGGGGCCAACATTGAGCCCCGCCGCTGCAGTCATTTTTCACAGGAAAAATGGCTCCCCCGCCTGGGATCGAACCAGGGACACTGCGGTTAACAGCCGCATGCTCTACCAGCTGAGCTACAGGGGATCGAATTTTTAAAGAGCGAAAATTTAACGTATAACAATAAGTCGCTTCAATACTTGCGCCGATGCGCAAGTGCGACAGGGTCTGCTTTTAAAGTAACCGTCGTCACCGTTGGGGGATACTTGTCGTTAAATACGCCAAGTACTGCCCGTAAGAATTTGGGAATTCTCTACGGGCTAGTAACTTTCAAAGAACGATAAAGCTGTTTTCGAGATGCATAATTATAGGGATTGTGGCCGCAGGGTCAATGAGTGTTTTATACAGCTTCCGCCACTATTAACTGAGGCTTTCGACGCTATAGCGCGCCATCAAACCGGTCCGAACGGCATGTTGGTAGGTCCGCGTAAAACACCAGGATGCCAGAAGGATATAAGCGATGGCAAGACAACCGCTCCAGGCGAGAAGAGGCCAGGAGACAGTCCCTCCTGTCACGATCGCACGCATGCCTTCAAACACATGCGATGGCGGCAACAGATGTGACACATGCTGCATCGATTGCGGAAGCGTTGAAATGGGATACAACACCCCGACAAACGGCGAAAGGAACGCCGGAATCGGCCAGATAAACCACTCGGATGCCGGGCCGAGCCGGAGCACGATCGCGCACCCGAAAATACCGATCGCGATACCAAACAAAAAGAGGATGAGAAGAAATGGAAAGATCATCATCCCGTAAACCATAAGCGATAAACCGAAACAAAGTGCCGCGATCAGGATCATCGCGGTCAACCCAATCAGTGTCATGCCGATGCTGGAGACGACCAACCCAATAATATATTCGGCAATGGTGATCGGCGACGCAAACATATTCAGAAAATTGCGCGACCAGACATCCTCAAAAAAGGCCATGGTCACGCCTTGCATCACACGGATGAAAAAATCCCAGAAAAGTACGGCGCCCAAAAGTATAAAAACAAAATTGATCCCTGACGATGCGGAAACGTTCAGATAACGCGTCAAAAATCCCCACAAAACCATATCCACGGCCACCCAGGCGAAAAGAGGAACCACACGCGAAAAACTTCCCCGCATAAGATAAAACTGGCGAAGCATCACCGCAAAAATACGTTTTAGATTCATCGTCGTCACGTGTTTTCCAAAGAGAGAGGTTCGCGTGCAACGGTAATAAAAAGTTCTTCGAGTGTTTTTTTGCCGTATTCGCGCGGTAAAATTTTTGGGTCACCTTCCAGCAGAATCTTGCCGTGTGACAAAAAAAGGACCCGGTCGCAAATAGCCTCCACTTCATACATGTTATGCGAAGTCCATAGCACTCCGGCCGAGGTTTGGGTCACAAATTCGCGGATTTTGAGGCGAATATCCCGAGCTACCGCGGGATCCAGAGACGCGGTCGGTTCGTCCAATAAGAGAAGATGCGGTTGATTGAGCATGGCCTTGGCGAGGCCGACTCGTGTTTGCTCGCCCGAAGATAGAAGACCGCATTTTATGTTTCGGAATGGTTTTAAATCGAACCGGTCTATCAAGACTTCGAGACCATGCCCCTGATCTTGAACGCCATAAAGCAGGCTGAAGACTTTCAAATTCTGATAAACCGTTAAATTCCCGGGAAGAGGCGCGTAAACAGCCGCAAAATTGGTACAGGCAAGTGCGGCAGAACGTTGTTTCGCGATGTCCATGCCTTCGACATGGATCGAGCCCGAACTCGGCTCGAGAATGCTGAGGATCATATTGATGGTCGTGGTCTTTCCCGCCCCGTTGGGCCCCAAAAGCCCGACGATTTCCCTGGCGTGCACCTCAAAGGAAATAGCGTCGACCGCAGTCATATCGCCGTATTGTTTGCTCAGATTCGTAACGCAAAGCACTTTTTCTGACATTCAAAATCCTCGTTTGTAATCACGGCATTATAATACGTCCCTGTCTTCTCTCAAAGCATGGCCCTTGGGACCCCAAATAGCAAAGGCTTTCACTTTTTTTATTATCTCGCCATTTGAAAGGATTGCCCCTATACTGCCTTTATTAACCCCGTTAGATCTTCACAAAATGAGGCCCTTTCGGGATCATGCATCTTATAAAAACTTTGCACCACAAGGAGATTGAACGGGGTGAACACACCTAATTTAGCGCAGCCATCACCCGCCAGTTTTTACGGCTTAGGCATAGCGCCTCAACTTCTGGAAGTCTTGGGACGGATGAAATTCCATACGCCGACCCCGATCCAGCAAAAGGCCATCCCTTTAGCGGTTGAAGGACAAGATGTGATCGGGATCGCCCAGACCGGTACCGGGAAGACCTTGGCTTTCGGCATTCCGATGATCCAGAGGCTTGCTTCCAAACAAGGCCGCGGCCTAATTCTGGTGCCGACCCGCGAGCTGGCACTTCAAGTCCATCAAAGTCTTCATAAATTATCCCCGAACATCAAATTCGCGGTCCTGATCGGCGGCGCTTCCATGCACAACCAGATCCAGGAACTCAGGCGCCATCCGCGCGTCATCATCGCGACGCCAGGCCGTTTGATCGATCATATGGAACAGCGGTATGTTTTCCTGGATGACATGAGCATTCTTGTCCTGGATGAAGCCGACCGGATGCTCGATATGGGTTTTGCCCCGCAGATCCAGATCATCCTCCGGAAACTGCCGCGCGAACGGCAGACCATGCTTTTCTCGGCCACGATGCCGGACCAAATTATGAAAATCGCATCTTCCCAAATGAAACTGCCGGTGCATATTGAGATCGCGAAATCCGGGACTGTCGCGGAAAAGATCACCCAGGAAGTTTTCATCGTTAAAAAAGAATCCAAAAAACAATTGCTCGGCAAGATCCTCGCCCAGTATCACGGCACGGTCCTTGTTTTTTCGCGGACCAAGATCGGCGCGCGCAAGATCTCGCACGTAATCCGGGAAATGGGACACAAGGCGGCAGAGATTCATGCCGACCGCTCCCTCGCCCAAAGACGTGAAGCCCTGGATGGATTCAAGTCGGGAAGATACCGTGTCCTGGTCGCAACGGACATCGCGGCCCGCGGCATCGATGTCAAAGGCATTGAACTGGTGCTGAATTATGACCTTCCGGATGATTCCGAAAACTATGTGCACCGGATCGGCCGCACCGGACGCATCGGCGACAAAGGCCATGCCATTTCGTTCGCGACACCCGATCAGGGCAAGGACATTAAAGATATCGAAAGGCTCATGCGGACAGCACTTCCCATCTCCGAGCATCCTGAAATGCCGATGGAAAACTTCATCGAACACAAACCCGTCAAGGTCGCTTCTTTCGGGGGTTCCCGCTTTTCAAGAGGCCGACGGTCCCGCGGCTACATCGCCCCCTCTTTCCGCCGAAGCCACCGCTGATCTTTTCCTTTTACCTTTTTTTTTGACCCATAAAATGATATATTCCCCTCGTGATCAATCCAAAAAATGGAGGGGAAATCATGTTAAAAAAAATCAGCTTCGTGATCGTGCTTTTATTCGCGTTAGGGATCTTTTCCCCTGTTCCTTTTTCTTATGGCGAAGATACTTTTAGGAACTTCCGGACCGTCGAAGGCTCCATCACAGGCATTAGCCTGGACCAGAACAGAGTGACGGTCCGGTGGATGATGGATCCGATTAATTTCATTTATCAGAATGTGACGGTAGATGTTCTTCCGTCAACCATTGTCCTGAAAAATTCCGAGAAGATCGAATTCGACGATCTTGAAAACGGAGATCATGTGACGCTTAAATTCGACCCGAACACCGTGCCGCTGCCCCAGGCCATCAGTATCTTAGTCGTCGAATAAATCGCATCGATCACGCTCGATTCAATGACCTCTAAAGGAGATAAATTTTATGTATAAACTCGTTCTCATCCGTCATGGTGAAAGTGTTTGGAACAAGGAAAACCGGTTCACGGGCTGGACGGACGTGGACCTTTCGGAAAAAGGCCTTGAAGAAGCGAAGGAAGGCGGCCGGGTCCTTAAAAAAGACGGCTATGTCTTTGATATCGCTTTCACGTCCGTTCTCAAGCGCGCGATCCGCACACTCTGGAATGTCATGGATCAAATGGACTTGATGTGGATCCCGGTGGTCCGCGACTGGCGTTTGAATGAGCGCCACTACGGTTCTCTCCAGGGACTCAATAAATCGGAAATGGCCGCGAAGTACGGCGAAGAGCAGGTGAAGATCTGGCGTCGAAGCTATGATGTTCCGCCGCCGCCGCTGGAAGCCAATGATCCGCGAAGTCCGGCCTTTGACCCGCGCTATAAAAGTCTGAAAAAAAGCGAGGTCCCGCTGACCGAATGCCTGAAAGACACAGTCGCCCGCGTGCTTCCCTTTTGGAATGAGATCGCGGCACCCGCGATCAAATCCGGTAAAAAAGTCCTGATCGCGGCGCATGGCAACAGCCTCCGCGCTTTGGTCAAATATCTCGACCATATTCCCGAAGACGTGATCGTTAACCTGAACATCCCGACAGGCATCCCGCTGGTCTACGAACTCGACAAGGACCTGAAACCGATCAAGCATGATTACTTGGGAGATCCGGAGAAGGTCAAAGCCGCGATGGAAGCTGTCGCGAGTCAGGGAAAGGCGAAGAAATAAAGCATCGCGGCTGTAAGCCGCGACCCTTTGTGAACACCCGCCTTCGCCCTCTAAGCTTCTTCGTCACACTGCGTAGGCGGATAAAAAAGGCCGGGTTCTGATGAGGAAATCGGCCTGGAATTTTAAAATAAAAATTATTTGGCAGTCAGAAATTTACCTTTGTCAGTCCCGCAGATCGGGCATTCCTGGAAATTAAGCTTTTCAACCACATGGCCGCAACCCGGACAAACATAGAAATCATTCCGGCCCGTTTTCCACGCCTTCAAATGATCGATCGCGCTCTTGTAAAGAGCTGCATGCACCGCTTCCGCTGCTTGGGCATCCTCAAACGCATCCACGGCATCTTCGTTGCCTTCTTTTTCCGCAAGGGCTAAAAATCCAGGATACATCACCGTGCTCTCATAGGTTTCGCCTTTGAAAGCACTTTCAAGATTCTCCGCCGTGGTTTTCACATTCGGCGGTTCCATCCTTGCGACCGGATGGGCGCCGAGCTTTTTGATGATTTTGGCATGCCGTTCCAAATGGACTCTTTCAGCCATGGCAGCAGCCCTGAAGAGGCTGGCTGCTTTTCCGTATCCCTCCGCATCCGCCTTTTGGGCAAACGCTAAATAACGGACATAAGCATTGCTCTCTCCGTTAAATGCTTCTTGGAGATTCGCCACGGTCGTTTTGGGCGCATTGGCCACAGCCGCTTCTCTCATCGCGGTCAACTCAGCCGCTGAAATAGCCCTTTTGACAACGACTCCTGATGCATAAGAAGGTGTGACTTTGACCGGAGACGCCGGCAGCGTGAAAGGTTTGAGCACAACAGGTTTGGGGATATTGGGAACCGGAGAAGTTTGCACTTTAGGAACTGCCGACATCTTCGAAGCATTGACGACGACCATTTCCGTATTCTTGTTATCAACTTTTTCTGCAGCATAAACTGGCGTGAATCCGGGCAAAAGGACCATAATGAGAATGAGGATTTTTGCAAAGTGTTTCATGTGCGGCTCCTTGTTTGAAGGTGAGCGATTTTCTCTCGTCACAGGGGCAATACTATACCATGGAAATCTTTTTTATGAAATTCCGTCTTTTTGAAGCAAAAACCCGAAAACGCTTTCGGAAAGGAATTTCCCGCGATCGGTGAACCGGACTTTTCCGGTTTTTTCTTCCAAAAGTTCTTCATCGCACAACTCTTTGACCCGTTTCAGAATGGACCCTGAAATCTTTGGAAATTCCGAAAGGGCAATGCCTTCCCGAAGCCGCAATCCTGTCATCAATGTCTCTGTTTCTTTCTCGGCATCTGAAAGGACATCTTGTTGATCGTTCCGCCAAACGGCGCCTTCGCATTTTTGAAGATAGCGATCCAAACCTTCGGCAAATTGATAACGCATGCCGTTGAGATAAGAAAAAGCGCCCGGCCCAAGTCCGAGATATTCCTGATTGCGCCAATAAATCAGGTTGTGACGCGACGCAAAACCCGCTTTGGAAAAATTGGAGATTTCATAATGTTCGTAACCTGCACCGGTCAACACTTTGATCGCATCCTGATACATGCCCGCGTGCTCCTCTTCTCCCGGAAGATGAAGCCGCCCTTGTCCTTGAAGCTTTCCAAACACGGTTTGCGGATGCACTTCGAGATCGTACAGTGAAACCTGAGAGGCCTGCAATGCCAGGCAAGTTTCAAGCGAATGGTGAAAGTCCTCGAATTTCTGGCCGGGGACCCTGAGCATCAGGTCAAGACTGATATTGGAAATTCCGGCTGTGCGGATCTTCTCAACCGATGAAAATATATCTTTGACGAGATAACGTCTGCCGAGCCGTTTTAAAATCGAATCTTGGAACGATTGAGCTCCGAGACTGATACGGTTGATCCCGAGCGCCGCCAAAGCGGCCAGCTTTTCCTCATCTCCATCGCCGGGATTCCACTCGCAAGTCACTTCCGAGCCTTCTTTAACTTTAAAATGCGCGTGAACCGTTTCCCAAAGATCCGTCATCTCCGCGATGCTCAGGCAAGAAGGTGTCCCTCCGCCTAAATAAAGCGTGTCAAAACACAGTGACCCATACCGTCTTCGGGCTTCATGAATTTCATGTTTTAACGCGATAAAAAAGCGTTCCCGAAGCACCGGCGATAGTTCTGCTGTGGTGACAAAATGACAATAATGGCATCTTGTCCTACAGAATGGTATGTGAACGTACAGGCCTCGCAGCATATTCGAGTTATAATTCATTCCTCATAACGTAACAAGTGTTTCGCATTGAACTTCGGAAGGTTATTTCTCGAAAAAAATATTAAGAACCGCCTAAATAAAATCTGAAAAATGGAACGTTTAGATCGATGAATGGGTCTGCCCTCCCGGCAGAAAACACTCATCGCGCAATTACGCTCTACAACCTCTTTTGGCATCGATGAGCGTATAGGGATTGAGGCCTTCGCAGCTATATTCACCTGCTTCACTTAAGTAAATGATAGCACCTATATGTTTTCCCGTTGTGAGTCGTTGGGCATAACACCCATTAGGATATGCTGCACATCCACAACAATAGAGCCAATTCGGGTGAGCAGGTAAGGGCTGCAACCCAAGTGGATTCATAACGGCCGGATCCGACATCTGATCATTGTCTATGGTTGGCCATGCATCAAAACCACCTAAATCCATATGCTTGATAATCGCTGACCTCAAACTGCCAAGGAAAGATTGAGCTTCCGCTATATACCCATTTTCAGATTGGTCTACGTACCTCGGTAAAATCATAGCCGCCAAAACAGCTATGATAACGACAATAATCAAAATTTCAACAAGAGTAAAACCTTCCTTTGTTTTTTTCAAAAATATACCTCCTTTTAGGGTTAATAAAAATATAACTGGTTTTGGACTTTTCTACTAGTTTTTAATGTGAAATTTATCGAGCGTTTGAATTCTAAAGGTAGTTCCCAAAACAACCGTTTTAGTCGATCTCGGAAGTTGGCACATCTTTTGCATTTTACTGTATAATTTCAATTCACTGAGGAATTCATGCCCAAAATCACTGAAAAGATCGAACAGCTTCTGGAAAAAAGAGAATTTGTTTCCGTTGCCACGGCGACCAGGAACGGCGTGCCAAACACAGCCCCCAAGTTCTTTTTTCGCGCGAAAGGTGATTACATTTATCTGATTGATTATGTCATCGGAAAAACCATCACCAATCTCAAGGAGAACTCTCTTGTTTCCGTCTCTTTTATGGATTACGAAAGTCTTGAGGCTTACCGTTTGAACGGTAAAACTCAACTCATTGAAAGAGGAAAGGTTTTTGACGCAATACTGAAAGAATGGGATAAAAAACTTTTAAAGTTCTCCACGGACCGTGTCATCGAAGCTGTGCGGACCGGGAAAAAAAGCCATCATTTCGAGTTGGAGATGACCGAGAGGTTCGTAGTTTTGAAGATCAAGATCACCGATGTCATCAAAATCGGCCGGCGCGGCGACATCTGGAAAGAATCCAACTGAAAAGTTTTATAATTTTCCTTAAGCGCTTTGTCTTTTTTCTCCGCTTTCATTTCCTGCGAATTGACAAGCTCTTAACCTCCATGGCAAGATACTCGATAAACGAGGCTGGATGACTTTGGACAAACAAAAACTTTCCAATCAACTTTTCAAGATCAAAGACCTGAACATCATCCTTCAGGAATCCCATGACCCGGCCAAACAGCTGAAAAAAGCCCTTGGCCCCCTGGATTTGATCCTTTTAGGGATTGGCGCCATTATTGGTGCGGGTATTTTTACGGTCATCGGTACTGCCGCAGCCGGAGATCTGGTAAGACCCGGCGCAGGACCTTCCATCATTTTGTCTTTTGGACTCACAGCCATCGCGTGTGGATTTGCCGCGCTTTGTTACTCCGAATTCGCGGCCATGGTTCCGATTTCAGGAAGCGCTTATACCTATTCTTATGCGACCTTCGGTGAGTTGATCGCGTGGATCATTGGCTGGGACCTCATGCTTGAATACACGGTCGCCAACATCGCGGTAGCTATCAGCTGGTCAGGTTATTTCACGGAGTTTCTTCGCGGTTTTGGGATCCAGTTACCGCCCTGGGCCTCGATTGATTTCCGTTCCGCGTTCCAGGGATTTGAAAAAGCATCTATGCTCTTAAGTCAAGGCATGACTTTTGAACAGCTTAATCCAGGTCTCCAAAAAGCCTGGTTCGCGGTTCATAACGCGCCGCACCTTTTCGGAATGCCGCTCATCTTGAATATTCCGGCCTTCCTGATCGTTGCTATGATCACAACGCTTCTTGTGATCGGAATCAAGGAAAGCGCACGTTTCACCTCGGTCATGGTTGCCATCAAACTCCTCGTGCTCACTTTTTTTGTCGCGGTAGGACTTTTTTATGTCAAACCTGAAAACTGGTCCCCTTTCGCACCAAACGGATTCGCGGGGATCAAAACGGGTGCCGCGATTGTTTTTTTTGCTTATATCGGTTTTGATGCCGTGTCGACAGTAGCGGAAGAAACCAAAAATCCGAAGCGAGATCTCCCAATCGGGATTCTGGGGTCGCTTGCCATCTGCACGGTTATTTACATCATCGTTTCCGCGGTCTTTACAGGACTCGTTCCGTTTTCCATCCTCAAAGACACGCTGGCGAGCCAAAAAGCCGAAGCCCTTTCTTTCGCCATGAAGCATATCAACCTCCATTGGGCAACCGGCATCGTCGCGGCCGGCGCGGTGGTGGCTCAAACCGCGGTACTTCTGGTCATGCAACTGGGACAATCCAGGATCTTTTTTTCCATGTCGCGCGACGGTCTTTTACCGCCTGTTTTTTCAAAAGTCCACCCGAAATTCAAAACACCTTATATCACCACCATCGCGACAGGCCTTTTTGTCGCTTTAACAGCCTCTTTTTCCAACATTGATGAGATGGTAGATCTGACGAACATCGGAACGCTTTTTGCATTCGTCCTTGTTTGCTTTGGTGTCGTCATTCTTCGCGTCAAAGAACCGCATAGGCACCGGACCTTTAAAGTCCCGCTAAATCCGGTCATTCCGTTGTTGGGTGTTTCGACTTGTATTTTTTTGATGACCGGCCTCCCCACGATTACCTGGATCCGGTTTGTGGTGTGGCTCTTGATAGGATTTGTGGTTTATTTCTTCTACAGCATGAAACACAGCCTGCTCCGCAAAACCCAAAGCCTGCCGCATAAAACTTGATTCGAGATATTATTTTTTAGTTTGGTTTTTTGGGTAGGATTACTGTCTTTTTTCCAGAGCCAGGAAAATGCCATGGAGAATGGCTTCAGGCCGCGGCGGGCAGCCGGGCACATAAATATCCACAGGAACCGCACGATCCACGCCGCCCGCCACCGCGTAATTTCCGTCAAACATGCCGCCGCTAATCGCGCAGCTCCCGCAAGCCACCACAAGCTTCGGAGAAGGTGTTGCCTCGTAAGTTTTAACTAGCGCGAGTTCCATCTGCCGCGTCACAGGACCGGTCACAAGCAGCATGTCCGCGTGTCGCGGAGAAGCCACAAAATGGACACCGAACCGTTCCGCGTCATAAATAGGATTGGAAAGATTCACGGCTTCGACTTCGCACCCATTGCACGAACCCGCGTCAACTTCGCGGATATGGAGAGATCGGCCGAAAAGTTTTTGAATCTTTTGGCTTAATGACTCGCCGATTTCTTCCAGGGTCAGTTTGTCAGCAAAATCACCCTGCCGGAAGGCTGAGATTTCATCCGGTTTTTTTTTGAAGTAAATTTTTTCCGTAGAAACAAAGGCTTTGTCTTTCCGGACATCAGACAAAGCGGAAGATAGTTCATGGCATAATTCTTTTTTAGTCCGGGCCGCAAGTTCGAATTTCCCTTTGAAGGAGATGGCCTGATACGGACAAGCTGGCTCGCAAAGCCCGCAGAAGATGCAGTCTCCGTAGGAAATATAAAAAGAACGCCTGGCTTCCTTTGCGTGGTCTGCGATCGTTAAGGCCTTGGTCGGGCATTGAAGCACACATTGCCCGCACCGCGTGCATTTGGCCGGATCGATCTCAGGCGCGCCGAGAAATCCTTCGGTTGTTTTGGCAGCATGCGGCGCATACGGCAGCGTTGCTTTTCCAACGGCTAAGTTTTTCTTAAGAATCCTGAACACTTAAAACTCCTTTTATTTTTTACCCGGAGGTTTCTGTCATTGCGAGGGTACGCAGTGCCCGAAGCAATCTCAGAGATCACTTCGTCGCTTCGCTCCTCGTGATGACGAGAAAGCCACCTTACCGGTCATTGCCGGCATAAGACAAATTGAAACTTTTATTGATCAAGGGAAAATCCGGTACGATATTTTCCAGGACCGCGTATTGGATCAAGGGCCAGTTCACAAAAGAGGGTGAATGGATTTTCCAGCGCGTGATTTTCCCTTCACGGTCTGTGGCAATCCAATGAAAACATTCCCCGCGCGGAGACTCCACATAACCCAATGCGCTCTTCAGCGGCAAAATCGGCCTCGCCTCACTGCACAAAGGACCTTCGGGCATGGTGTGAAGGGCGTCATAAATCAGCTTGAACGATTCATAGACTTCTTGGATCTTTACTTTCATCCGACTCTCGACATCGCCTTCCTTGAACACAGGAACCATGAAAAAAAGCTCTTTATATGCGGCATAAGGATGATCGCGCCGAAGGTCCTGGTCGACGCCGGAAGCGCGCGCGACCGGGCCAACGCCGCCAAGTGTCTCAGCCACTTCCTTTTTGACTTGGCCTGTGCCTTCAATGCGGTCTACCAGGGAATCCACCTGCCAGAGGATTTGAATGATCGAATCAAAATCCGTTTTAATCTTCTGGATTTCTTCCAGAAACCTTTGTTTTTGGACTCCAGAAATGTCCTTTCGCACACCGCCCAAAGCGATGACGTTTCTCAGGAGGCGCGTGCCGGCCAGCCGTTCGTTGATGCGTAAAAGAGATTCCTTGAGCCGCATAAGCTGGCTTGCGCCAAAACTGAACGCCGCGTCCAGGGAAATCCCGGCAATATCGCTCATGTGGTTGTGAAGGCGCTCCAGTTCAAGAAAAATAACGCGAAGGAATTGTGCCCGCTCGGGCACTTGAATATCGGCCAGAGTTTCCAGGGCCTGTGCACAGGCGGCGGCATGAGAAAAAGAATTGTCTCCGGAGATACGCTCCGCAAGGCAAAGGAGATGAGACGGTGATTTTCCTTCGCCTGCTTTTTCCGTGCCTTTGTGGGTGTAAAAGTGCCGGATCTCGAGCTTCACGATACTTTCGCCGGCCGAGGAAAAACGGAAATGACCGGGTTCGATGATGCCGGCATGAACCGGCCCGACCGGGATTTCGAAAATACCTTCTCCTTCCACGCGTTCAAAAATGTATTGGCCGGAAACCCGCGGAATCTTTTGTTGAGATTGAAAATCTTTTTTAAACGGGAAATGGCCTCTGGGCCAGTCCTCGTGAAACACAAGCGATCTGGGATCCGGGAGGTTTCCCGCGACCAAGCCAAAAAGATCCTGAATCTCACGTTCCTGCCAATTGGCTTGCGGCAGAAAAGGAGTGACGGAAGGAAACACAGGATCGTTTTCCGGGATCCTGGCTTCAAGGATGATAAAAGAATCCTGCTGCGTATGGGAAAAAACATAAGAAAGCGTAAAGGCCTTGTTTTCCTTCCGTGTGTCCGAGGCAAAGAGAAAAACAAGGCGCATGGGAAGAAGTCCCGTGAGAAAGCCGACTGTTTTCAGAATCGCGTCTCGCGGGATAAGCACATGACATTGCTTTTCGGTCCCGCCTTCCAGTTCGCGGATCGTATTCCCGAATTTTTCTTTCAAAGCTTCGCAGACCATTTTCATGAAACCACTCCTCCAGCCACGCGGCTCGCTTCCTGAAGCAGATGCTGCAACGGCCTTGGGATATAAAAACCCATCACCACGATCACGATCATGCCGACCACAAGCACACTATCCATGAGAAAACTTTTTGCAGGCATTTCGGTTTTTTCGGTTTCGCCAAAAGTCATCCGGTTCGCTTGCCGGAGGAAACCGGTAAAGATAAGCGCCAATAAAACAAGCAGAATGGCGCACGGAATAAATTGTTTGGCCAAAAAGCCCGCGCTTAAAATACAGAATTCGCTGAAGAAGACGCTGAAAGGCGGCATGCCGGCGATGGCGAGAACTCCGAAAAAGAATATCGTTCCCAGAAAAGCGTTTTTGCGGAAAATCCCTTTCACCTTGCTGATCTCTTTGCTGTGAAAGAAATAGTACAAATGACCGGAAGTGAAAAAGAGCAGGGATTTCGTGAACGCGTGATTCACGATGTGGAGAATCGCGCCGTACAAGCCCAGCGTGCCGCCAAATCCAAGGCCCACGGCCGCGAGCCCCATATGCTCCACGCTTGAATACGCCAACAAACGTTTGTAATCCGCTTGCTCCATGATAAAAGGTACGGCAATGGCCACCGAGAGTACGCCAAAGACAATCAATAGTGTGTCCGAAAATGCTGAATCCGTTGCGACTTTGGTCAGGATATGAAACCGCAAAATACCGAAAGTCGCGCAGCTCAAAAGCACGCCGGAAAGAAGCGCGCTCACAGGGGCGGGTGCTTGGCTGTGTGCATCCGGCAGCCAGGCATGGAACGGCGCAAGGCCGGCCTTGGTGCCATAGCCCACAAGAACAAAAATAAACGCAAGCCGGATGATCTGTGGATCCAGATATTTTGCTTTGGCGAGCAGAAAGCTCCAATTAAGTAAAAGCCCGGTTTCCCCGGATGCGACTTGTTCGACCGCAGAGTAATAGACCAAAATGACCCCAAAAAGCGCGAGTGCGATGCCCACGCTGCAAAGAATCAAGTATTTCCACGCGGCCTCGATCGAACTTTTCTTGTCGTCCACATTCACTAAAAATGATGACGCGAGCGTGGTTCCTTCGATCGCTATCCACATCACCCCGAGATTATTGGAAAGCACGGTCAGGAGCATGGTGAAAAGAAAGAGATGAAAAAAGAACGCGTAGCGGCGAAGTTTGGCCGGCGGGATGCCGGTCTCGCCTTCCTTGAAAAGATAACCGCCCGCATAGATCGCGGAAAGCAGTCCCACGCTCGGGATCAAAAGGACAAAAACGGCGGACAAGGCGTCCATCATAAGACTTTCTTTAAACGCGAATATGCGCGGGCCTGAAAAATTCCCGAAAACAAAAAACCAGGCCCCGATCGCGGACACGGCCGCACCGGCCATAAAGGTCAGACGCGTGGTCCTTTTGGGACAAGGGACCAGACACAGAAATGCAAAAGCAAGCGGTGTCCAAAGTATGTGATCGATCGTCATGCCTTCATCCTTTCAAAACCGTCATATCGTCCGCGTCAATGCTTTCAAAAGCGCCGCGGATTTTAAAAACAAAAACACCCATAATCACCACACCCACCAGCGCATCGAAAAAGACCCCTATTTCCACAAGAAGAGGCATGCCAAACGTAATGGTCACACCCATAAGAAAAAGACCGTTTTCGATGAGGAGCAGTCCGAGGACCTGATTGATCGCCTTTTTGCGGGTCGTCATCATTAACATGCCGAAAAAAATCGTGGAGACTGCTAGCGGGATAAATTCGCCAAACGAAACCGATTTCAGGACCTTGCCTTCCCCTGTCACATAAAAGGAGACAAACACGAGCAGCACGGCCAGAAGCAGCGTGAACGGGATGTTGACATAACTTTCGATCTCTTTGCGGATCCCGAGCCGGCGGATAATCCTGAAAAAGACTTGCGGGATTAAGATGGTTTTCAGAGCCAGTGTCAAGAACGCGGGAATCAACAAGTGCTCTACATGATTTGTTAAAGCAATGAAAGCAGTAATTAGTGCGAGCAAAAAAGAATGGGTGGCATAAGCGCGAATGCTGGCCCCGATCTGCGGAGCGGCCAGCATCCAAAAGGAAACGATCAAAAGCATCATGCCGAAAAAGTGAATCAGCGAGGGCACGAATTCCGTGTTCATACGCCCCTCCCGATGATGAGTTGTCCCAGAAGAGACAAAACGGCCAGGACAAAAGCGACGGCCAAAAGGTCCGGAGCTCTAAAAAGCCGCAATTTCGCGGAATGAATCTCGATCCAGCCAATCACAAAAGCCAGGAAAAAGATTTTCAATAGATAAAGTCCGATGCCCACGCCAAAAGCCGCGAACCCAGACATACCGGAAAAATTCCAAGGAAAGAAAAGATTGGCGAGCAGTGTCAGAAAAATAATCTGTTTGATCTGATGGCTCCATTCAATCAAAGCCAGATAACGGCCGGAATATTCCAGGATCATGGCTTCGTGAATCATGGTCAGTTCCAAATGTGTGGCTGGATTATCCATCGGAATTCGTCCGCTCTCCGCGATGGTGACAATCAAAAGCGCGCCAAACGCCAAGCTCGTAAAAAATAAAATTTGAATGGGTGATTGCCAGGAAAAATACGAAACAATCCCGTCAAGCGACAGGCTTTGGGTCCGGAAACTCAAAGAAAAAAACGAGAGAAGAAGTGCCGGCTCCGCAAGCGATGAAAGTGTCATCTCACGGCTCGACCCCATGCCTCCGAACGTGGTTCCGGTATCCAACGCGGCCAAAGTCAAAAAGAAACGTCCCAGGGCCAGGAGGTAAACAAAAACAATCACATCGCCTGTAAAACCAAAAAGAGAGACTGCTCCGGACACCGGCGTTAAAGAGGCTGCGCTAAGGACCGACGCAAAGAGCACGAAAGGCATCGCGTGAAAAATCCATGATGCGGCTTCCGAGATCACCATATCTTTGTGGAAAAGCTTCCAAAGGTCCGTATAGACCTGCACCGGGCTAGGACCTACACGGTTTTGCGAGATAGCTTTCATCTTTTTGATGAACCAGCTGAGTAACGGCGCGAGGGCCATCAGAAAAAGCACTTTGGCGCATGCAAAAAAAATGGAGATCATGAGGAATGCCCTCCCCAGAAAAGAAGAAGGAGAATCAACGTAATAAATATGTAACTGAGGTAGAGTTGAATATGGCCGGTCTGGATGTGTTTGGCTTTTTGTGAAAGACTGGAAATAAGATTGGCCAAGGGTTTATACACCCATTCATCCACAGGCTGCGTGATCTTTGTTTCAAAGCGTTGGGCAGTGCGAAGCAATTCATGCCCTTCATCTTCCAGCTCCACGTGCCGGGTCGGCTGATAAAGGAAAGAAAAAATCCTGCGTAACGGTTTGGAATAACCGGTCGCGGAATATTGCATGCGCGGCTCCAGCCGGGGCATACCGCAATCCCAGCTTGGCCCGATGCGGACCTTTTGTTTCCCCAGGAAGATCCGAAGCAATACCGCGGACCCAAATATGAATCCCAAAAGAATAAAGGCTAAAAGCAAAGGAGAAAATTGGCTCGCTTTTGATGGGGATATCAAAAAAAGTTTCTGAACAACACTTTCCATCGGAAGATTGACATTTGAAAAGGTATTCGTGATTTTCCATAAAATTTTCACAACCCACGGAGCGGACAAGGCAAGCGCCAAACAACTCGTGGCCAGAATCCCCATGCCCAGTTTCATGGAACCGCTGATTTCATGCGCTCCGGTCGCATGCTTCGAACGCGGCATCCCTAAAAAGCTGATCCCGAAGGCCTTTACAAAACAAGTGGCAGCCAAAGCGCCGGCAAGTCCAAGCAGCGACGCCAGAACCGGCAAAAAGAAATGCATGCCCGTGCTTCCTGTCTCAATCCCAAGAAGAATCGCAACAAAAGTCATCCATTCACTGACAAACCCGTTCAAGGGAGGCAGCGCGGAAATAGCGACTGCGCCTATCAGAAAATACGCGGCCGTCCAAGGCATTTTCTTGATCAAGCCTCCTAGTTGTTCCATATTCCGCGTGTGAGTTCCAGAAAGCACAGCCCCCGCACCAAGGAAAAGGAGACCTTTGAAAACAGCGTGATTCAAGATATGGAAAAGAGCCGCAACCAACGCAAAGGCTGCATAAAGGGTTTGCCCCTGTGTTTTAAAAGCAAGACACATGCCGACTCCGAGAAGGATAATCCCGATATTTTCAATGCTGGAAAACGCCAGGAGCCTTTTTAAATCATGTTCCATTAATGCGTAGAGAATGCCCAGAAGCGTGGAAACAATCGCGATGGCAAGGATCAGATTCCCCCACCATCCGGGTGTGGCACCCAGAAAATCCAAAAGAAACCGCAAAAACGCATAGATGGCGGTCTTGATCATCACGCCAGACATAAGCGCTGACACATGGCTCGGCGCTTGAGGATGCGCCTTGGGCAGCCAGATATGAAGCGGGATGATCCCGGCCTTAGTGCCGAATCCCAGAAGTGCCGAAAAGAAAATAATATTTTTAAAAACAGGCGAAAGAAAGCCCGCGCCGGCACGGAATGAGTCGAATGAAAAAGAGCCGGTATGAATATAAAGAAGCCAGAAGGCAGTCGAGATGAACACGGTCCCGATATGCGTCATGACCAGATAAAGAACCCCGGCTGATCGCGTCTCCGGTTTTTCATGTTCAAAAATCACAAGAAAATAGGAAGCCAGGGACATGAGTTCCCAAAAAAGGAGAAAATAAAAGGCGTTCCGGATCGTGACCACGAGAAGCATGGCCAGGATGAAAAGGTTATAGAAAAAACCCAAAAGGGCGATGTTTTTCTTGTCCTGGCATCCATTTTCTTTTGACAAAAGGTTGCCAGGACTATCCTGACTTTTATTTTCTTTTTCTTTATGGTAGTCAGGATTGCCCCAATTTCCACACTGTGGAAATTGATTGGTATTGGGACTAGTCCAATTAACCTTTGAATTTTTTGATGGAGAATTGGATTTGCCCTGATATTCACGGGTATAACCGATCGCAAAAAGAGAGGTGGCAAGCGAAAGGAAAGAAATCACAAAAAGAAAGAAGGCGGAAAAGAGATCCGCTTCCAACCGGAGAGGACCGACCGGAAGGCTTCCCGCAATTTCAAGCACCCAGGATTTCCCGGTCAAAAGGATATAAAGTGCAAAAACAACACCTGCCGTTCCTGCCAACGAGGCTAAAAGATGCGTCGAACGGTTCGCCTTTTCTCCGTGTTGTTCAAAAAGAAAGCCCGCGATTGCCCCTAAGATATGAAGAGAAATTTGCGCAAAAAAGAAAAATGCCATTGCTTCTTAAAACCATCCTTCGACTGCTCATGGTAATCATCTTGAGATTATTTCAGTCTTTTATTTATATGTCCGAATGTGTAGGAATAAAATTTTATGGGTATGTATTCATATATACCCATCAAAAGGAGCTGTCAATAAAGTATTTCGGGAAGATCAACCCTGAAAAAATTTTTATCGCTTCTCCGGATTTTTAAAAACCGCCTCTGAAAACACGGCTATGGGGTCGGTTTATTTTCTTGTTGCGGGATTTTGTGCAGATTCCTTTTGATGGCCTCGTAAATATCATTCATGTCTCCGGTCTTAACCACAAAATCCGTCACACCTTCAAATTGGAACATGTCTCTCATCGGCTCATAACCGGTCATGACAACGATAGGAATCTTCCTGAGATCTTCAAATCTCCTGAGGCGGCGCATGAAGGTCAAACCATCCATGGTAGGCATTTTGATGTCCAGAAGAATCAAATCCGGAATTTCGTTTTCGGCTTTTTTGAGACCTTCTTCCCCGTTATTTGCCGTCCAAACCTGATATCCCCGCCTCTTAAGCTGCACTTGCAGGCAATCCAAAATATCTTGGTTATCATCAATGGCTAATATCTTTTCGCCCGGCATTTTTCTTCCTTTCCTCCCTCAAACAACCGTCTAAAACAGCTATAACTTACCGCATCACGCGTCTGAAAGCCACTAAGTTTTATCGACCATCTCATCCTTTTTTGAACGGCTCTGAAGAAGTTTTGGCAAAATTAATTTTTCTGAAAACCTAAAATGAGAAATTCAGGGTCCTGAACCGGAAAGGGAACAGGGTGTTTTTCAAGATATTCCTCGGTAAATGGCGGATAAGCTTCCAACAGTTTTTTATAACCACGCTCCACAAAAAAGTTGCTGTATTCTTCGGGCTCGCGGATAAAAACAGGTACAGAGTCGCTTTCCGCTAACGCCATCGTCCCGACACGGGGAAATTCCCTGGAGTCGAAATCCCTGAATGTCATCTTTTCTTTCAAAAGATTGGAAACAAACGGAGGGTTGAACGCGGAAAGCACAAAGAGCCCCGTAGGTTTGAGCAATCGGTCAAGCTGGCGGATCGTCACATCGATTTCCCGGATAAACTGAAAAACCAGACTTGAAATGATCACATCAAATTTTTCTTTTTCAATCTTTTCGATCGGACCGGCAACAAGATTCACCCCGGAGGGCAACCCTTTCCCGGCTGTCCGAATCATCTCCTCGGACGTATCCAATCCTGTGACCCGGCATCCCACGGCATGCAGCTTTTTACAAAGACGGCCGTTCCCGCAACCGAAATCCAATACCCGGACATGCTTCATGATCGGAAAAGATTTCTGGATCAGTTCGATCATGACCGGATAAGCAAGCAGGACATGGTCCGCAATCCCCTGAGGCATCTCCTCTTCCCTGCCGAATATCCCGGCCAATTTGTCCCATAAGTTCATAATTCACTTCCTTTGCTGATCCATTTCGTTCCTCCCAAGATACGAGCAACGAGCATACTGCAAACATTGTCTCCCGCGGCATTGACCATGGTGGCCGGAGGGTCCACCAGCGTACCGACCATCGAAATCAGCGGAAGAGCCTCCATGGGAAACCCGTAAAGAGAGACGATCAAAAGTTCTCCTAAAAAACCGCCGCCGGGAATACCGCTCATCACCATCCCGCTTAGAAGCGCGATCCCGATGGCAGTTGCGATCGTTCCTACGCCGGCAAATTCCATTCCGAAAAAACTGAAGAGAAGCGCGATTTTGAGAATCGCGGCAAGACAGGTGCCATCCATGTGGATCGTTGCACCGATCGGAATCACAATACGGCTGATATCCTTCGGAACTCCGATCCGGTCCGCAGCTTCCAGATTCACGGGAACGGTCGCAAGACTGCTCCCGGTCCCCCATGCGGTCAGCGACGGTGTCAGGATATTTTCCCAAAAAGTTTTAAATCCTTTTTTGCCGGCCGCAAGAAACGCATAAATCGAAAAACCGATAAAAAAATAAAGAATGGCCAACGGATAATAAAGAGCCACAACCCGTAAATACGAACCCAGAAGTTCCGGCCCCAAAGTTCCGACGAGATACGCAAAATAAGCACCCAAGCCGATCGGCGCATAGAACATGATAAGTTTGATGACGCGCATCATGATTTTATTGGCAGAGACCAAAAAATTCACGAACGGTTTTCCGTCCTCACGGGCAAGCGACGCGGCAAGCCCGACCAGCATGGCGAACACAATAAGGGCCAGCATGTTTTGTTTGGAAAGAAGGTGGATAAAATCCGGCACGGTAAACGCCCTTACGATTTGAGACGCGTTTGCGGTTTGATGGACCGTTTCCGGGAGTTGGAGAAGCGGTTGCCCGCTCACGACGGGCGGATAGATCATCACACCAAAAACCATGAGGGAAGCTGAAATAATACCGGTCGCGACAAAGATCAGGATCATCCAGCTCATGATATTGCCAAGACGGTGCAAATCGGACATTTCGGCGATCGCCGAAGCAATTGAAAAGAAAACAAGCGGCACCACGGCCGTAAAAAGAAGGTTCAGAAATATATCGCCAAAAGGTTTTAGAACCATAGCATTTTGCTTCAGCATGAACCCAAGACAGGCGCCGATAAAAACAGAGCTGAGAAGAAGGACGGAAAAAGTGTAGTTCTTCAAAAATCGCGATTGATTCACAATGATTTTGCTCCCTGAATTTCGTAAGGCGTATGCATTATGTGTTATATTCTATTTGATTTTCGGCAGAAAATCAGTAGGCTTTCTCCCATGAATTACTCCAAGAAAAAAGCACTTCAGCTTATCTTATTGTTCGGACTCGTAAGTCTTTTTGGCGACATTGTTTACGAAGGTGCACGCAGCGTTAACGGCCCTTATCTTAAACTGCTCGGCGCGAATGCCGTGATGGTCGGTATCATCGCGGGCATCGGAGAATTTCTCGGCTACACAATCCGCCTTGTTTCCGGGTATGTTTCGGACAAAACCAAAAACTACTGGCTTTTTACCATCCTCGGTTACGCGCTCATCATTGCGGTTCCCTTGCTCGCTTACACAAGCCTTTGGCACGTAGCGGCTCTGTTCATTGTTGTGGAACGTATCGGAAAAGCGCTGCGCAGCCCGGCCAAAGACACGCTCCTTTCGCAGGCTACCAAACAGGTCGGCACAGGATTCGGATTCGGGCTGAATGAGCTCATGGACCAGATCGGCGCGCTCGTAGGCCCGCTGATCTTCACATTCTTTTTTATGATCAAAGGTGCCGGGGAACGGACACTCGCCGATTACCAGCACGGCTACGGACTTTTATGGATCCCCTTTGCGCTCTTGATGCTTTGCGTGGTCGTTGCGTGGCGAAGCGTCCCTCATCCGGAGGCCCTTGAAACCGAGAAAAAGAACGAGCCGGAGAAGCTCCCGAAGGTGTTCTGGATTTATACGATTTTCAGTTTTCTTACGACGATGGGTTTTGTCAATTTCGTGTTGCTGGCCTTCCATTACAAGGCGCGTCACATCCTGACGGATTTTGAGATCCCTCTTTATTACGCACTGGCTATGGGAATTGACGGCGTGGCGGCCCTGGTGATCGGAAAAGCTTACGATGTCCAGAAAGAAAAAAAAGGGAACGACCTCGGCGGACTTTCAACGCTTATCATCATTCCTTTGTTTTCGATTTTGATTCCGTTGCTGGCTTTTTCGGAAAACCGCTGGGTAGTGATCCCAGGCATCCTGATATGGGGTATTGTCATGGCGTGTCATGAAACGATTATGAAATCCGCGATCGCGGATATCACGCCTCTTAAAAAACGCGGCACCGGCTACGGCATCCTGAATACCGCCTACGGCCTTGCCGTACTCGCCGGAAGTACCTTGATGGGATTTTTCTACGACCGCTCGCTTGCGGGATTGATCTTTTTTGCGATCGCATTGGAACTTACCTCCCTTCCCTTTTTCTTTGCCATAAAAAAAGAAATGCTAAGTCATTCCGCCGCATCATAATTTGCTTTTGCCCTAAGTACTCCCATCGGCGATTCCTTTAAAGTGCTACAATAAAGTATGAAAAAGAGATTTGGGGAATTAGGGATACTCCTGTTGTTTATTGGACTTTTTCTTTGTGGAACACAAGGGGGATTTTCTATGACTGAAAAATCGAAGAATGAACCAAAAAAGGGGCTGCCATGCAGCCTTCCGATGAGCGATGCTGAGCTCCGGAAGCTCTTGACACCGGAGCAATACCGCATCATGCGCCAGAATGGGACGGAAACAGCTTTCCAGAACGCATTCTGGAACAATAAAAAGCCCGGCATTTATGTGGATGCCATTAGCGGGGAACCTCTCTTCAGTTCCACGGATAAATTCGATTCCGGTACAGGCTGGCCCAGCTTCTTCCAGCCGATCGAAAAAAATAATGCTATTGAAAAGCCCGATTCGAGCTATGGCATGGACCGAATGGAGGTCCGCTCCCAAAAAAGCAACTCTCATTTGGGGCATGTTTTTCCGGACGGTCCGAAACCGACCGGCCTCCGCTACTGCATCAATTCCGCTTCCTTGCAATTCATTCCTTCCGAAGATTTGGAGAAAAAAGGTTATGGCCAATATACCTATCTTTTCTCGAAAAAAGATCCGCCTAAAACAGATTCAAAAAAAATGACCCAGATCGCCGTGTTCGGTGCCGGATGTTTTTGGGGTGTCCAATCCACTTTTGAGAATTTGCCGGGCGTTCTGAAGACCACGGTTGGGTACACCGGCGGCACTGTCAAAAATCCAACTTATGAACAGGTTTGTACTCACACCACAGGTCACGCGGAAGCGGTTCAAATCGAATTCGATCCTTCCAAAATCTCCTATGAAAAACTCCTCGATTTGTTCTGGAGCATTCACGATCCCACAACTCTTAACCGTCAAGGCCCTGACGTGGGAAACAATTACCGCTCTGTGATTTTTTATCAAAATGCAGAACAGGAAAAAACCGCAAGGGTTTTGAAAGAAAAACTGCAGCGCTCCGGAAAATTCCATAATCCGGTCGTCACCGAAATCTCGCCGGCAAAAGAATTCTACAAGGCCGAAGAATATCATCAACAGTATTATCAGAAAAAAGGCCTGAAACCCATTTGCCGTTTGCCTAAAACATAAAAAATCTTACTTTTTTCGATTATTTTATAACGCTATGTGCGGAATATTGGGTATAATCGCTTTTTATCAAAGGAGAATTTATGCTTCGCAAAGAATGGTTTCGTCCGAAAAAACTCCGTGTCCTGCTTGCTTGGATCGCGATCCCTTTTTTGATCTATTACACCAATATCAATGATACCAGCTATCGATGGGGCGCCATTCTGATGGGGATTGGAGAACTTATACGTCTCTGGTCCTTGGGTTATGTCGAACGCAAAGGCAAACAACTCGCCATGAGCGGCCCTTACGCTTTTACGCGTAATCCTCTTTATATCGGTAATTTTTTTCTGGGACTCGGTGTTGCCGTCCTTGTTGCAAATTGGATCATCATGGGTATTTTTCTTATCGGGTTTGTGTGGATTTATAAAAGTACGGTTCAGCACGAGGAAAACGATCTTCGAAAAAAGTTCGGCGCCCCTTATGAGCTTTATTGTAAAAATGTTCCAAGGTTTTTTCCGCGTTTATCACCTTATCAGGCAGCCACTCGTGATTCTTTTGACCGGCAACGTATTATCAAACATCATGAATATGTAACTGTCTTGGGGATTATTTTGGTGCTTTGCGGCATCCACCTTTATGATGAGCTCGTTTTTGAAAAAGATTCTTTCGCTTCCCAGATCCCTTTAGTCATTCTCACCGCTATCATCGGCCTGATCATTCTTTTTGAACGTTTTATTTTCAGCGGTTTCGGGCGCATGTTTGCGGAAGGGTTCCCGAATCTTTTTCTTAAAAAAAAGAAATAAGTCGTTGACCGAACCTAAAAAGAAAAAATATAATCCGTCCTATGCTGGAATTTAAAAATAAAGTCCTGATGATCGGTTTTGGTTCTGTCGGCAAATGCACTCTGCCGATCCTCCTCAAACATATCCGGATCCCCTACAAAAACATCACGATCATCGATTTCGCGGACAAACGGAAAGAGCTCGCCCCGTGGATCAAAAAAGGGATCCGTTATTCCCAGGAAAGGATCAGCCCCGTCAATGTCGCGAGAACGCTTTCTAAATATGTTTCGGCCGGCGGCCTGATCCTGGACCTCGCCTGGAACATCGATTCCCTGGATATGCTGAATTGGTGCCACGACAACAAAGTTCTTTATATGAACACGTCCGTCGAGGAGTGGGACCCTTATGCCAACATTGAAAAGAAAACGCCGTTGGAAAAATCGCTCTATTTCAAGCAAATGGAGATTCGCAAGTTAACGGCAAAATGGAATCATGATTCCGTGACGGCTGTCCTCGATCACGGTGCCAATCCAGGTCTTATTTCTCATTTCACCAAGCAAGGTCTTTTGGATATCGCAGAAAAGGTCATTCATGACAAGTCGACGCGTAAACAAGAGCGGCAGAACCTGGAACACTTGCTGCACGAAGAAAAATTTCACCGTCTGGCGATGAAACTTGGCGTCAAAACGATCCACATCAGCGAACGGGACACCCAGATCACAGATCAGCCCAAAGAAGTCGATGAATTCGTCGGCACCTGGAGCATTGAAGGCTTACGCGAGGAAGCGATCTCTCCGGTCGAAATGGGTTGGGGAACCCATGAAAAAGAGCTCCCTCTCCTGGCTGCTGTCCCTGAATACGGTCCGCAGAACCAAATCTTTCTTTCCCAGATGGGCATGAACACCTGGGCGCGTTCCTGGGTGCCTAATTGTGAGATTGTTGGCATGATCATTCGCCACGGCGAGGCCTTCAGTATTTCTGAAAAATTGACGGTCTGGCGGCACGGCAAACCCATTTACCGTCCGACCGTTCATTACGTTTATATGCCGTGTAACGAGACCATCGCTTCCATTCACGAGCTTCGGTGCCGCAATTACGAACTGCAACCCAAATGCCGCATCATGAGCGATGAGATCATCAAGGGGTCGGATATCCTTGGGGCTCTGATCATGGGGCATAAATACAACTCCTGGTGGACAGGCAGCGTCCTGTCGATCGAAGAAGCAAGAAATCTCGTACCGCACCAGAACGCCACTACGATCCAGGTGGCGATCGGTGTTATCTCGGCCGCTATGTGGATGGTCGAGCATCCCAACAAAGGCGTCTGCGTTCCCGATGATCTTCCCCACAAGGAGATCCTTGCCATCGCAAAACCCTATCTCGGTACTTTTGTTTCCGATGCATCAGACTGGACTCCTTTAAAAAATTATCAGGTTTTTTTCCAGGAAAATCAGAACGCGTTCCTTGATAAAAAAAATCCCTGGGCTTTTAAAAATTTTCTTTTTAAATCGTAGCCCTATTTTTTAACCCTTGAAGCCTCACCATCATGATGAAGAAAAAAGCGGTACAGGAGATTGAAACCCGTCAGAATATGCGGGGAGGGACTGGTGAGGTTCAGATCCGTCATTACTTCAAGCCCGAAGAGATGACGGCCCGCACACGCCTTTGCTCCGAACTTGTTTTACCGCCCCATGCCAGTATCGGCGTTCACGATCACGTAAATGAAGATGAGATTTATATCATCCAGAAAGGCACGGGCATGATGACCGACGGAGACCAAGAGTTCCTTGTCGAAGCCGGCGATGCCATTTTGACAGGCAAAGGCGCTTCTCATTCGATCCGCAATGCCGGTCAGGAAGACCTCGTCGTTACCGCCATCATCATCAAGTACTGATGAATCCCCTTTTTCCTCAACAGATATTGATACCTCCAAAAGTTCTTTTTAAAAAAGGCGGCCTGATCGAACTGGCCAAGGAGACCGCAGAATTCGGCACTCATGGCATGATTGTTTACGGTGCTTCTCTAAACAAAACAGGACGACTCGATACGGTCTTGGAAATATTCCAAAAAGAAAAGTTGAAGTCCGAACTTTTTTGTCGCGATCAAGGGGAACCCACTTTGGACGAGATCAGTGCTGTGATTCAAAAGGGACGTGCCTGCGGGGCACAGTGGATCGTCGGTATCGGCGGCGGAAGCGTGCTTGATCTTGCTAAAGCTGCTGCAGGACTTTTTCATGCCCGAGAAAAACCCGCTTATTATCAGGAGGGCGGCACACTGACCGAAAAAGGAATTCCGTTTATTGCAGTCCCGACGACAGCCGGAAGCGGTTCGGAAGCAACGCTCAATGCCGTCATCATTAATTCGGAAAAAAAAGTCAAACTTTCCATCCGCGATAAAAATTTTCTGGCACAAAAAGTAATCCTGGATCCGGACTTGCTTCATGGATTACCTTTCTCCGTCATGTGCCATTCGGGCATGGATGCCTGGGTTCAGGCCTACGAATCGTTCATTTCAAAAAATGCCACCTGGTTCAGCGAGAGCTTCGCGTTGAAAGCCATTCAATTATTCAGCCACCATCTTGTCCCTGCCCTGACTTCAGGCCGAGATGAAGATCTGGCAGCCCTTTTGATCGGAAGCTTTTTTTCCGGACTGGCCTTTTCTCATTCAAGGCTCGGCGTAATCCACGGCATCGCTCATCCTCTCGGCGTCCTTTATAACCTCCCGCATGGACTCATTTGCTCAATCTGTTTCACCCCTTCCATCAAGCTCAATCTTCCCGTCATCAGACAAAAATATGAGATCCTCAGCCAGGCGGTCGGTATGGATTTTCTCCAAAAAGTCACTCTTACTTGCAAGGAACTCGAAATCACTTCACCTTTTAGAGGAAAACCCATTTTGGAGAAGGAAAAAATCATCCTGGAAACCCTCCAATCCGGCTCCACAGCCGCCAATCCCAAGGTTGTCACCCGCGAAGACGTTGAATTTTTCTTAAAAGAGATCTTTTAAAAATTTTGGGCTATGCCGACAAAAGAATTTCCATCTGATTTTCCCTGTGCTAGGATGGGATCGAGGGTTTTTTGATGAACCATTTGCTTCAGTATTTTACCGTTTCCATTTTAACCGTACTTGCCAAGGTTCTTCCCATCCAGGTTTCGGATTGGATTGCACGCCGCATCGGCGATCTGACTTATCTTTTTCTCAGCAAGCGCCGGAGGATTGCCCTTGAGAATGTCTCGAAGGCATTCGAGGATTCTATTTCCGAGAAAAGGAAAAAACAGATCGTCCGTGCCGCATTTCAAAGCGCTTCTCTTTCCATGATGGAGCTTTTCATCGTGGAAAAGATAAAAAAAGAAGCTCATAAACGCTTCAAGCTATATGGCAATGAATTCCTGGAAGAAGCCTTTATGAAGCATAACGGTGTCGTGCTGGTGATCTCCCACCTTGGGTCCTGGGAATATCTTTCTTTTCTCCCTTATTTCACAAAAAGATCCTGGTCCGTGGTGGTCAAAGACATCAAAAATCCCTACATCGATAAAGCCATCGACGCCATGCGGCGCGTGATGACCGTGATCCCGATCCCCAAAAATAGTTCCATCCGGACTGTCCTGAAAGAACTCAAAAGCGATCATGGCGTGGCGATCCTGATCGACCAATGGGCCGGCGATGAAGGACTCTGGATCGATTTTTTCGATACGGAAACCTCCACCACTTCCATCCCGGCACGGCTTGCTGAAAAAACCGGCTGCGCGCTTGTTCCGGCCTATTGTCTCCGAAGTTCCTCGGGATATTATGAGATCCATATCGAAAAGCCGATTGAAGCCGACATGAACCAGCCGGATTGGGAAAATCTCGTCACTAAAAAGCTCAATGAATCCCTTGAAAAGCAAATCCTTGCATATCCGGAGCAATGGCTCTGGGGACACCGGCGATGGAAAGACAAACCGGATACTATGAGGGCTGTTTAATGGATATGGAAATTAAAATCGAAAAACTGGTATTCGGAGGCGACGGCCTCGGATTTGTAAACGGAAAGGCTTTTTTTGTAGAGGGCGCTCTCCCCGGCGAGAAAGTTTTGGTGCGCATCTTGATTGAAAAACCGAATTACGCCAAGGCCTCGCTCCTCAGAGTCCTAGAACCTTCCCCTCACCGCATCATCCCGGTATGCCCCTATGTCGAACGATGCGGCGGCTGCCAGTATCAGCACCTTCCCTATCCTGAGGAATTGAAATGGAAAGAAAAGCAGGTGCTTGAGAGTTTTCAACAATCGCTCCAGTTCGATCTGAAACTTCTTAGCCCGATCCAGTGCGGGAAAAAAGAATACGGCTATCGCAACAGCATTTCGCTCCACCGGACCACCGAAAAAAACAACAAGCCGCAGCGGCTCAGCTTCATTGGGCGTGACAATTATTCCAAAGTCATGATCGATCATTGCATGCTCGCAGAGGATCACCTCAAAGAGATCTTTACCGCTGAGCATCAATTAGGTCGAAAGGAAGAAAGACGCAGTTTTAAATTGGACGAAAAAAACAGGATTTTTACAAGCGATGAAGAACGGATCTACCGCATCCGTGCCGGGAACCAATCTTTGTGGACGAGTTCCATAGGATTTTTCCAAAACAACATTCCCGTCACTGAACTCATCGGAAAACAACTGGCGGCATGGGTCAAGGCCGTCAAACCGACCCGCTTTATCGATCTTTATTCCGGCGTGGGAACTTTTTCTCTCTTATCCGCCGCAACGGTGCCTGAGATCTTTTGTTTTGAGGAAAGCGTTCACAGCATCGGTTGTGCCCGGCGTAATTTTAAGGAGGCGAATGTTCCGTTGACAGGTGTTTTCACAGGCAAGGTCGAGAAAACATTTCCACGTTTTATTTTATCGAATCAAAAACCAGGAACCATGATTTTTATGGACCCGCCGCGGCTCGGGATCGCTTCCTCGTTGGCAACACTTTTAAGCAAAGAAGCTGTCGCGGAAAATATTGTGTACTTATCCTGTGACCTTCAGATTCTTTTGAGGGATTTAAAACATATTCTCACGAATAATCGCTATGAAATCCAAGCCGTGGTTCCCTTCGATATGTTTCCGCGGACCAAGCATATCGAAGTGCTGGCACACCTTCAAAAAAAAGGGGGCAGGCATTCATGAACTGCCTGTCCCCTTTGGATACGTTCTGATTTAAATACTGTTGCCCGCCACAGCCCCGCTGGCCCAAGCCCACGCGAGATTGTACCCACCGCGACGGCCCTGCACATCCAGGATCTCCCCGGCAAAAAAGAGACCTCTTTGGCGTTTGGATTCCAGTGTATCAGGTTTTACTTCAACCGCAGGAATGCCGCCTGCCGTAAATTCCGCTTCATTCCACCCTCGAGTCCCTTGCAACTTAAATTCTTTATGTTTCAGCAAATGGGCAATCGTGGAAGCATCCGCTTTTTGAAGAATTTCTTTAAGAGGCAGGAAAAATCTGGAAGGCAGAAGCCCTTCCAAGAGATGGGAACGCGCGATACCTTTTTCAAACCGGCGGGATAGCTCCTCCACAAGCGCGACCTCGCCCATAAAAGGGATGAGATCCGTGATCACATAAATGTCCTGAAGATGTTCACGGTTTATTGCGATAGAAATCTCGTCGCTGACATCGAGAATGGCCGTTCCGGATAGTCCATATTTTGTAAAAAGCAATTCTCCGGAAACCGTTCGGATATCCTTACCTTGGATCCGGCTCGTCACCGTCGCCCGAATTTTTTGACCCTGCAACAAATGGCACCAGGAGTTTTTTGCTGCAAGAGATACGGTGCCCGGCACAGGTTCTACGAGGGTGTGTCCGAATTGCTCGGCAAACGCGTAACAATTTCCATCTGAACCTAATGCCGGATAGGATTTCCCCCCGCCACACAACATTATGGATTTTGCGTGAAAGATCTGTCCTTTTTCTGTTTTTAAAGAAAAATGCATCCCTGTTTTTTCAATGTTCTTGATCGCACAGTTTAATGCCGAAGAAATTTCCAATCGCTCCAGTTCCATTTCCAATACGCGAAGCACGGAAGCTGCTTGATTGGTCACGGGAAACATTCTGCCTGTTTCATCCGAACAGACCGGAAGTCCTAATTCCGAAAAAAAATCGAGAATGGCTGTTTTACCGAATTGCTCAAAGATCCTGGCAACAAGTTCTCTGGCAGAAGCCCCGTAAAAGGAAGCATCCAGTTTTTCGTTCAGTAGATTGCAACGACCTGCCCCGCTGATCAAAAGTTTTTTCCCGAGTTTCGTCATTTTTTCACAGAGAAGCACGGAGGCACCGCGGCGTTTCGCGAAAATCGCCGCCGTCATGCCTGCCGCTCCGCCACCGACCACGATCACATCATAAGGTTTCATGAATGCCCCCGCTTCACAGGCTCACCTAAAAAAAGTTTTATGAGATCCATCCTATTCAGTTTTTTCAGAGTTTCAAGAATAAGTCCTCTGTTCTTGGGCTGTTTGTGCTGGATTAACGCCCGGTGCAACTGGCGATTTCTGTAATCCTTGATGACAGGAACCGGCTTCCCGTCAAAAGGATTTTTGCCTGTGTGATACATGCAAGACGAAACGGTCATCGGTAAAGGAATAAAGTCCTGGACCTGTTCCGGCTGCATATGCTTTTGGGCAAGGTATTTGGCCAGTTCCAACGTATCGTTAAGGGTGCAGCCTGGATGTGAGCTAATGAAGTAATTCACAAGATACTGGTCTTTGCCAATTTTCTGGTTGATCGTTTTAAAACGCGCGGCAAATTGCTCATAAACCTTAAAAGGCGGTTTGTTCATGGCTGCAAGCACCGCATCGGATCCATGTTCCGGCGCGACCTTCAACTGACCGCTCACATGATTCTCGCAAAGCGCTTCGAGATATTCGTCGGATTCCTTGCTGATAAGCAAGTCATATCGCAAGCCGCTTTGGATAAAAAGATGCTTCACTTTCGGAATCGCCATGACTTCTTTCCAAAGCTCCATGGACTTGGAATAACCAAGCTTCAAGTTGTGGCATTTCGTAGGCATCATACATTGTTTGTTCTTGCATGCCCCTGACATTTCCCACTGTTCGCAATCCGCCCCATAGAGATTGGCCGTCGGCCCGCCGATATCCGTAATCGTTCCTTTGAATTCTTTCCTGCCAGCCAGCAATTTCACTTCATTTAAGATGGATTCCTTGCTCCGGCTCTGGATCATCCGCCCCTGATGCGCGAACAAGGAACAAAAACTGCATTCGCCGGCGCATCCGCGGTGAGCAGTGATTGAAAAACGGACCGTTTCAAAACCCGGAACTCCTCCGGCCTTATCATAGATAGAATGCCATTCCCTCGTAAAAGGTAGTCCGTAAATATGATCGAGTTCTGAAGTGATAAGCGGCAGAGGCGGCGGCTGTTGAATCACAAACCGATCGCCATGTTTTTGGACTACCGGTTTTCCTCGAACAGGGTCCCCTTCTCCATAAGCTAATTTGAAAGCTTCGTTGAATTTATCCTTATCGGTCCGGACCTCTTCAAACGAAGGGATCTTTACCGCATCTTCAAAACCTTTCAAATCGGACCGAAGAATCGTCGTCCCGCGGATTTGATTCAAAGATTTGACGTCTTCCCCATCACGTAAACGCCTGGCAATTTCGAGGATCTGTTTTTCACCCATACCATAGACGAGAATATCCGCTTTGGCATCCACTAAAAGCGACCGACGGACATCTTCTGCCCAATAATCATAATGAGCAAAACGGCGAAGGCTCGCCTCGATCCCGCCCAGCACTACCGGCACTCCCGGAAAAATTTCTTTGACCTTATTCGTATACACAAGCGTCGCGCGGTTCGGCCGCAGATCCGGTTTTCCACCCGGCGAATAGTCATCGGTCCGGCGCGGTTTTTTACTCGCCGTGTAGTTGCTGACCATGGAATCAAGATTGCCGGCTGTGATCCCGAAAAAAAGCCGCGGCCGGCCAAGCTTGTGAAAATCCGCGTCACTTTTCCAATCTGGCTGGGCAATGATGCCGACTTTGTATCCCGCATCTTCCAAAACCCTGCCAATGATCGCCGCGCCATAGGACGGATGGTCGACATACGCGTCGCCGGTGATGAGGATCACGTCACAGGCTTCCCATCCGCGTTCTTTCATATCTTGTCTGGAAACAGGAAAAAATTTTGAGTGATCTTTCATGATGGGATTATAACCTTCTTAAAGCTTATAGCCTATAGCCAATAGCTTTTAACTAGAGTCTATAAGCTATGAGCTACAGTCTGTTTTATGCGGCTTGTTCGATGACTTTTCGAGTTTCAGCGGCAATGCTGATATTTTCAATGAATGCGAGAATGCCACTCACAGGCTGGATGCCTTGCGGTATTTGTTTTCTTTCAAGGATCGTGTTTAGGGCACCAAGCAAGGCAAAGGCTTTTTGTCTTTCATCAACATCGTGATAAACCAAAAGAGTACGGTCGGCATGTCCGGATTTAGAAACAACCGGTGCAAGACTCTCCAGATTGGCTGTCCCGCTTGAACTCATATCGTAAACAAGAGCGCGTTCTGTTGTTTTCTGAATAAATCCCGCGATCTCTGTTTTCTCAGATATGACGACAAGGTTCACCCCCCGACCCATCACCCCTTTTGCGTCACGCATTTTCATGATCTTTTTGATCAATGCCTGTTGAAATCTCGTCAGCTCTGTTTGCGCGGCATGGGGCACCACGATCTGCACCGGTGCGAATTTATTCCTGGTCATGAACTGCATCAACACCTGCAGTGACGGATCCTCAAGAGACGGAATATTCTTAAAAATGACCGCGATCCTGTCCGCACCGGTTTCCGCTTTTGCTTTATTGGAAAGCAACGCAAGATAATTCCGTTGCCGAGTCAAATGAGGGATCGCATAAGCGTTGGGTATCAGTTCAGCCAAAACCCTATTCAAGATCTCTTGCCCCATCGCCAACGCCGAACTCGTCCGAAAGACACCTTCTGCCGCTTTTGTTGCTACTTGTTTTTCAGATTCAGAAACCTGTGTAACGAGCGGCGCGGATACGGCGGCAGAAGTTTGAGGCTTCTGCACGCCGCTCCGCAACTGCGCTTCGTCGAGAATTTTGTGTGTTGTTCGTATTTCAGAACGTTGCGAGGGAGCGGTAGTGGAAGCATCTTGCTTCATACCACCAACTCCCTGCGCTTCGTCGAGAATTTGAAAATCCGATCTCTTTCCTATTTTTTTCCGGCCATTGAGCAGATCATGGAGAAAATGTTTTTCAAGGTTTGCAAGAAAAGCCGCGTGTTTGTCCTGAGAATGCTGCAAATCTTTGAATTTTTGTTCTGCTTCCTGATTTAAAACTTCGAGACGTTCTTGGGTCCATTCATTTTTGACTGAACCATCAGGATTTAGATAGGGTTTCAGAAATTCTTTTCTATAATCCGGAATGGAGATACCGTAACTCACATCAAAAACAACGCCGTTTTCTTCCAGGACATTTTGATCCGAAATAAAAAGGATATTCTTATCGCCATCGAGCACCACAGCGTCGCCTTCCTTTAATCGCTGCCCATTCTTGAAAATGATTCCTTGGTCTTTGCCTGTCAGGTCCCACCGAGAGACTTCGAGATTGATAAGTGATGGAATTCCAGAGAGGCGGGTCAAAACAGCCTCATGGGAAGAGCTATTTCCATAGCTGGTAATCAATCCTGAATCCGGATAATTGAAAAGAAGCGTCAGCGCTTGTTCCTGATTGCCCGGATGAGAAACAAAAACAACGGGTTTTTTCTGGGCTATAAGCTGTTCCATTCGATCCCGATTCCATGCGAGTTGCCCCTGCAAAGCGCCAGGGGTCGATGCCAAACCACGCGTCAGGGGTGTTGCGATAATAGGGTCTTTGACTTTATAAAGTTTTCTCGATCTTAACCGTTCTTGAACTTTTTCGATGCGCGGGATGGCGAGGCGCTCTGAAATTTTTCCTTTCGTTAATTGCTCACGAAGAAAAGCGATTTCTGCCTGGGGAGAGAAATTCATTTTGCGTGTTTGTGTAAAATACAATTTTCCGCCGCTCACGACAAATTCGAATTCCTGAGGGCCGACTGCTTCCTCCAGTTTTTTCCTGGCCTCTAAAAGCTGCTGGAAAATGGCCGGGGCTTCCTGCTCAAGCTCCTTGATATCACGACCCGCTTCACCACCTGTCATCAACTCATCGCCGGCAGCATTTTCAAGATAACGTCCGAAAAGAATGTCCTGATTGGTATTCGGATCTCTTGTTGAAATAACGCCTGAAAAATAAAGAAGGAGCTTCCTCTCGTTGCGACGCGGCGAGTTGGGATCACGATGAGGATCTTGCCCACTGACCCACCGCTGAATAATCAAAGGTAAATCAAATTTGTCCGGGATCCTTTCCCTCGCTCTGAATTTTTTAGCGGCTTCTGATTCCCATGCCTGGGCTGTTTCCTGGAGTGTCCCCTTAAAATCATAGCGGACGCGACGGCTGCTTAAGATGCCCGGCATCGACTGCTTGGGATTGCTTCGGATAATCAATGCCTCTTCGCGGGGATAGGACTCCCACCATTCGGGAAAATGAACCCGGATACCCGCGTGACGCAATTGCTGATCGATAAAAGGAAAATATTTTTTTGCTTCCTCGTTCGGAAGCCCGACCAGTCGGGCAACAAGATCTTCTGAAAGCACAATGCCCGGAGGATAAGGAAGCCCCAGTTTTTCAAAAACCAAAAAACCTGCTTCTTTGTTGCCCATACCAGGCTGATAGGGCCCTTTCCCCAGTTGCCTTGTCCCTGCTTTGACTCTTGCTTCGATATCGGAAAATTCGTTTAGGAGGATCCTTCGCATGAGAAGATCCCCTGCGCGGCAATAAAGCGACATGAGATCGCCGAATTCTTTAGGAACAACCCAATAATCTCTCGCGACTCCGTTCATGTAATGCCGGGTCGGTTCCCAGTTTTCAATGCCTCGGTAATACAAGAAGTAAGCATTGGGAATGCCTAATTTTTCTTTAAAAAAGACAAGTCGAGAATCTTCTGTGATCTTCGTCGTTCCTTGTTGAAGAGTTCCCAGGAATCGCCTGTCATCTTCTAAATCATCCAACCGGGCATCCCATTCAGCAGTTAAAATTTTTACCATCGAGGGCTCTTCGGCTTGCGCCGGTCGAGGCAGATCCTGCTTTACATTTTGATACACTTCAGCCAGCAATTTTAGATCCAAATCCGGATTAATCTTGATGGCGGCCTGATAAACAGCACGGAACTTTTCATCCGGAACTTCCAGGATGCCAAGAGCTTTTATTTGCTGTTCCAAAGTACCCTTGCGCTTTTCAACCTCTGAACGCATTTCGGATCTTTGTTGAGGCATTTCGATGCGGAGATCTCGAATTTTACGAAATAACGGCCCATATACAATTTTTTGTGCCACAAAAGCCAAAAACGCCAGCGCTATGCTTCCCTTAAGGGCAAAGATCCAAGGGTGATTGTCATTAAATAGAATTTTTGAAGCCAAAACAACGGCCAGTCCGGCCCATCCCCCGGCCCAACCGGCTCTTTTTAATATGTGACGTTTAAGCAATCCCAAAATTTCGTATCGAGCATCATTCAGATTGTCCAGATCCGGCTGAATCAAATCAGCGAAAACCCCTTGTCTTTCCGAGGATAACTTGGCTAAGTAGATTTGAATTTGTTCCCAAGAAGTGACGGCTTCTTGAAATTGATCTATGATGGCGGAAAGGCTTGTGTCCTCATCTTCGAAAAAAACAGAATCTCTGCCGTCGATTTTGGTTTTTAACGTTCGGACCATCGTTTGAAATTTTTGAAGTTCCCAACGGATTTCACCTTCAGGCATGTCTTCTTCGTCTAAGTGCCGACGATTCGGGCTTTTCGTCCGCATTTCCGAACGAGGCATAAAATTTATTTTAAATCCGTATGCATTCAAGCGCTCAATGATATTATCTTTCCCTTTCGCGCCTATGTCATAAAGGTGATTTACCTGTTCCTTGGATAATGCCCGGAGCTCACCGATGGTTCTAATACCATTCCGATGAAGAGCATTGGCATTGCGCACATCCAATCCGAGAAGCTCAATCTTGTCATTATCGGTCAGATGCTTTTCTCGTTCGCTAAGCCCAGGCAATCCATTGACCGCCAAACGGTTACGAATATGCCGCAATGTTTTTGGCGCCGCTTTTCCTAAACGCGAAAGTTTGTCTATGGAAACCGCCAGCAACTCGCTGATCGGCGACATACTGCTTATTCCAAGCCGAAATAAAACTTTCATGGCCTTAGGATTTAACCGCAAATACCGGACCGGATGTTCCGGTGCGAGGGGCCTTCCGGCTTTATAGATCTCGTAATAGCGTTCCATTTTCCACAAAGCGTTTCGAAACCGGAACCAAGCGGTTTTTGCCCCGCTGATTCCTTCTTCGCGGGCAAATTGCGCAATGGATAAGGGCGTTTCAGCCAAAAAGAGCCTCCAGATCATATGTTTTTGCCTATCCGTTAAAATCTCCTGGGATCGCACGGCAAAATTTAAATAATCCAAGCTTCTCAAAAAAGGATATTCTTCTTGAAGGCGAGCTATAAAATTCGTTTCGCGATTTGACGACGATCCCGACCGCATCTCGGCACGGTTTTGTGGAATCTCCGAACCTCTTTGAAGGGATGAGGCAGAACGGGCTGGAGATGGAATACTTCTATTACCAATGCGCTGATCGCCTTGGTAATAAACCAATGTTTCGCCGGCAATCACCGCAGAAATCGGGCGGGGCGTGCCCCGGACGGTTGCGCCAACTTGACGTTTTAGCAATTCGTTGGCAGAAACAGAGGTCACAGGCTGCCAATCCCCCGCCTTAAAAATCCTTTGTTTTTGATTTCTTACTTTATCTTCAACAAAAACTTCCGAGGCAAAAAACTGCTGACAGAGATTCATCACCTCAGGTTCCAGAATGCCCCAAACCACCATTGAAAACCGCTGCTCTGCAGCGCGCCGGCTAAGGGCATTCAAAATAGTTTTGGCAATCCCGCGACCGTAATATTGCTTGTAGGAATGATCCTCCTTACTGCCTATGGGGTAAAAATTAATAACGGTCAGTCGCCTAAAAAAAGGAAGTGTCATTTCCTTAAAGGTGACTTTTCTTTCGGTGTGAGTCTGGCCTTCAATAAAGACTTCCACCTCATAGTATTTTTCAAAAAAATCCACATTCTCTTTTCGCAAAACCAATGTCACATCTTCATGGCCGTAAAGATTTTTCAGTTCAATCCTTTCAAATTCTCCCCTCCCGTCCCTGCCGTAAGTATGTCTTTCCCACGTCACTTCAGGATTTTTTCCATCATGTACTTCAACCAACCTTCCGAGCCGGTCAAAAACATAAATATTTCCCGAGGCTGGATTAAACGGATCCTGGACCTGCCATTTATTACGAGCAAGGCCTGAAATCTTTTTTAAAAGTGTTAAAACAGAAAAATTACGCAGTTCTGAACGAGCCCGCGGTATTTCCTTCCCGGAAAGAAGAGAGCCAAGTCCCGCCGTATGAATCACTCGTTGCAATTGTCTCGCTCTTTCTTCAGTTTGATCGGGCAGCCATTCCGCAGCATAAAAAAAGTAAAGCGTACTGACAACAGCGATTATGCTGCTGATGATCGTTCCGAGCACAAACGGCAGTATTCCGGAAACAACGAAGAACCCGCTCGACACAAAAAGCGGGATAGCAACCGCCATGAGATTCCTCTTTATTTTCTTTTCTGTCTTGATGGAAAGGTCATTCAATATGCGAACATAACGCTTCGCTAATTCAATGAAACTCGGCGCCCCTTCTCTTGTGTTCGCCATTTGACCCCACGCGAAGAGACCCTCTCCCAATTGTTTCCATTTCTCTTCATTGTAATAGTCCCTCGGAAGACGGCGATGTATGTCATTCGCTGTTAAATGCACTCCCCCGCGTTCCTCAACCATACTCAAGATTTTATCAATCACGCCCAAGGAGAATATTTCGGTTTTTTTATTTTTAAGCAACCACTGAAGCGCTTCAATGCCCTCTTCTGCAATGATAGCTTGATCTTGTTTTTGAACGTTTCGCATCTCAGAACGGACTGGTTGAGAGCGTGGGACAAGTCTTAGCTTAGGCCTTTCTTGAAGCTGTTTGTTCCAATCGGAAAATACTTCGAAAATTTTGGTTTGGGCTGCTCCATAAAGTTCGCGACGTGCTTTGTTATTTCCGTCCTGCATTGCGCTCATTTGTTCACGATCAAGCGCAAGATCGCTGATAACATCCCCCAAAACCTCGGGAGTAAAATCAGTCCCCAATGTCAGAACCGCTCCATGATCCGCATAAGCTTTTACCGCCATGGCGCTGTCGGTTTCTCGCTTCCCGGAAAGATCATTATTTGTGAAAGCACCGGTAATGACCGGCGCGTAAGATTCGGCGAGATTGTGAGCGGGATTGGTTCCGTTCTGAAGAAGTGTATTACCGTAGACCGCCAACCTTGCGGCTTTTAAAAGATTGGTCAGTTCCCCTGTCGAATTTAAAACAAGGATCCAGGCATTTTGATTCTTTTGGCTTGTGGTTTTACGAAGGCGATATGGAATTCCGGCATTTTGCCAGGTTTCTTCGAATTTTTTCTCGTTAAGCAAACTCGGAGCCACAACAATGGGATATTCTTCGAGATCCAAAAGTTTGTTCTGATAAATGTGTTTGAGAGTCGCCACCACAAAAGGAAGTTCGTCGGCATGGATATTCGCAAAGACAATGGGTGGATTTTTCAACCCGAATTCTTTAAGGACGGCTTGCGTATCAACCGTCAATATGGCTTCCAGATATTTGGCGGGTTGGTGGGTATGAAGCGTGATCTTTGCAGGAGGACTTCGGGAACGAAGGCGAATCCAGGGATGATCCGGAAGAGTATTATCAGCAGTTAAGTAAAACGTGAACGAATTGAGCGGATCATTTTTCTCCTCATCTGCATTAAAAAACACCACACCTTCTTTATCCTGAAATGCTTTTTTAATAGAAGTTGCATTTTCGTTTCCATGGATGATCTTTATTAAAACGCCAGGCCAATGCTCGCGAATTATTTCGGTTAACATGCCGGCGGTATTTGAAAATTTTTCCGTGTTCTTCGAAACCCAAATCGACACAAAATCCGGCGTTTTTCCACGCAGCTCAGAGCGTTTTTGGTCACCCGGCGAAGTCGTAACACGAACCGGCATCCCAAGTTGATCGTGCTGGTAAACAATGAGCGTGACCTTGGCGCCCTGTGTTATGGGGCTTGTACCTATCAATTCAAAACCGCCGAAGCCGTCTGACTTCCAAGCTTTCCCTTTGGATTCAATAAGGCCATCTTGAGCCTCGGTGCCGAATATCCTGAATCCGTTTCCGTGAATACTGATAATTTCTTTTTTATGTTGAAGCAAAAAAGGAATATCGGAAATACCAGGCCCCGAATCCTTTCCGACCAGTTCAATACCGGTTAACCCATCTGAGGTGTTGACCTGACTGATCTCAATCGAACCACCTTGCCCGTGTTTATGGATATTCAAAGCAAGCTCATGGACAAGATTGCCAAGTCTGTTCTGTTCTGCCATAAAATAATCCCGCTCAGCCGCAATATGCCGAACCTCGGTTTCTATATCCGGCACTTGCAACCGGTCAGGAATATTTTTATCGATGATAAATGTCCGGATTTTCTCGCGGGAAACAATTCTAAAAATACCCGTTGGCGCCCGCATTTCGGAACGAATGGACGGCAAAGAATCTTGATCCCCTGAGAATGGCTCCTGAAAAACGCCCGAAAATGTAGAAAGCGTGATCATTGTTTTACCCTGTTCGCGAATAGAATCCATTTGAACATGGACCGGAAAGTCTATTTCATAAAACTCCGGCTGAAAACTATCAAAACCTAAATTTTTAAATTGTTTTTTGACTGTTCCGAGCAAAGAAGAGCTCCCGAGATTCAAAACCACGATCATGACGTTGGAACTGCCGTTATTTCTGACGCTTGCCTTGAAAACAAGGGCAAAATCATTCCCCGCCTCCAGCAATAGGGCCTTGGTCATGTCGATATCAATTTTAGTATCCGCGTTCAACCCATTCACAAACCGGTTCAACGCCATTCTGTCCGGCACATCCAACAGATAACCTTTGTGGATTCCCGCAATAAGCGGCATTGTCGCCTGATACTCCAAAGTTATAGAGGTGCGCAGTTCCGAGCGGGTTTGTTGCGATTTTTGTTGCCGGTAATAGGTCTTGATCAACACGCGGTAAAACTGGCGGAAGGCTTCCGCTGTATTCTTATCCTCCGCAGGTCTTAATTTCAGCGTCTCTCTGAAAATGTTTTCGGTCGCATCAAGAGCATCTAAATGTCTTAAAAAGGACTGTCCGACGTAAGCGATATGAATCACCGTGAATTTGTCACGTAATGAAAGATCCCGAAGAGGGTATCCAGCATCAGCAAATAAGGTCAGAATCTGCTCAAAAATACGAAGACCATCATCCCCTGCCGCAGCAACAGCTGCCGCCGCGTTAAGAATCCGAATTTTATCTTTAAACTGCATGCCGCTGAGACTGTTTTTGCTGATGGCTAATTTTTCTTCTAGAAGCCCCAGTAAGGCTTGGAAAAGAAGGTACCCGGCCTGTCCGTTAATCACGGCTGGATAAACAGCTCTTAGCAAACGGTTTTTTTCTGTGTCCGTTTTCAAGTCAGGAAATCTTAGCCCGAAAGTAACCGCCAATTCTTCAAGAATTCTCCGAAAAACCTCCAGATTTTTCCCTTGATTACCTGCTATGTGATAAGCAGCTCTCAAGAATTGAATGGCCTGTTCTGCATCCGCGACGGGCTTTTCTTTAGACGATAGTGTGAAAACTTTATTAATCCATCGGAGGATAATCCTGAAGGCATCGAATCCCGCATCCCCCTCCGAAGCTACTTGACTAGCCGCGGTCGTCATCTGAATCATTTGCGAGGGAGGCAGATTATGTCTTTCTTCCGAACCAAGATGAAAGTAATCTCCAATAAAGCGAAGCGCCTTCGCGTAACGCTCATATTCTTCTTTGCCATGTTGCGAAAGACTATGGATCGCGCTAATAAGATCGATTTTTTGAAAAGTTTCGAGCTTTTCCGCAATCCCGTTACCACGTCCCCAATAGTGGACTGTGAATGCTAATATGTCTCGAAAAACAGTGAAACCTTCTTCTCTGCCTTGGGTTACTACAGAAGCTGCTATAATCAGTTTCATTTTCTGTTTTACTTCCATGCGACGAACAACCGTGGCAGATAGCCTCAGCAAAGCATCGAGATGCCCCATAACAGTTTCAAAAATGAGACGCCCTTCCGCAAGCCTAAAACTGATCCTAGCCACCGCCCGCATCAATTGGATTTTTTCAGCGCGCTCAAGACGCGCCACCTGATTGGACTGCAAATCGAAGTATCTGCTGATTAAGCTCATACCCTTGTCAAAGGCATCTAACCCTGCTGCTTTATTAAAAGATATGGTATAGGCAACTGTAATAATGCTAAGTTTATCTTTCAGCGGTAATTTTTTCATATCATCAAGAGGCATGTCAAAACGATCCGCTAGGTATCTGATTGCGTTGCTGAAAGTCTCTATTCCTTCCTGTTGATTGCGTCCCACTTCGTAGGCAGCGGTAATCAATCGAATTTTTTCCGACAGTTCAAGACCTCGGATTACCTCCGGCATAAGATCGAATACGTTACCCATTTCTGCTATGGTTCCTTTAAACGCCTGGAACCCATGCGATCCTCCCATGGAAACGCCATAAGCAGCAGCAATAAGCGACATCTTGTCTTCGTCATCAAGAGTGGGCATATCCTCCCACTTTATTCCAAAAAAAGTATCGATATGTTCCAAAGTATTCAAAAAGGCTTTAAGTCCAGCCTCTCTGCCATGAGACACTTCATAAGCAGCGGTAATCAGACGAATTTGAGCAGCCGGATTGCCCCTTAAGTTTTGAGGATCTAATTTGAAAATCCTTCGAACTTCTGCGAGAGTATCGTTGAAGGTTTTGAATCCCGCCGTTTTTCTTAAAGCAACGCTGTAAGCAGCGGTAAGAAGTCGAATCTTCATTTGCGTGTCCATCGTCGCCCTATCGTTATGCAAAATACCGTAGCGGTTATGCAATAAGTCGAAGAAATCCTGCAAATATTCACCCCCACTCTTGAACCCTTTGGCAGGATTCGCCTTTGCTCGAGATAAATAAAAAGCTGCCGTCACAACACGCTGTTTGTCGACACCCTTCAGGTTGAGAACCACAAGGTTTGTTTCTTTTTCGATAAGGGCGAGAATATCTTTGAATCGAGCAAATCCCACCCCCGATAATCCAAGCCCATAAACAGCCGTCATAATCCTTCGTTGCCTTCCCGCCGGCAATTTTTTGAGCTCAAACCCGAGAGATTGCTTGAAAAATTCCAGAACTACCCGGCAACGTTGCCATTCACCCGGCCCCTTACGGTTCACGATGCGCGCAACGTTGAGCGCTTTTTTGATCGATGCTTCATTCTGAGAACTGATCCCAAATTCATGGATAAGCGTCAGTGCAATGTTTCGGAATAATTCAGTATTGCCGCGTTTTAAAAATTGTGTCATGGCTTCGGCGCCAGAAATGTCAAAGTGATTCTCAATAAGTTTTAAGATGGAAGCCTGATCTTTCAATGCTGCCATCACACCTTGCCTCTGCGGCGCAACACGAACCTCGGAACGTGGTTGGTCATTGCGAAGCCGGTCTTCTGGTGACAGGCCGGCAGCGCTAAGCACATCTCTAGAGATCTCTGCCCCGCCCTTGGTGATCGAAACATGGCGAACTCCTGTCATGCCAGGCAGGGTTTTGATAAAACGGAGTCGATCCGCATTCCATTGGATTTTGAATTCACGCAGTGCCTCGCCGCCCAACTTTTCCTCGGCCTTCCAAAGTGCGATCTCACGTTTCGCTTCCGGATCAAGATCGGGATGAACGCCAGCAAGCCATAATGTCTTGCGCAATGTCACCGATGAATCGATCAGGACAAAATTAACCTTGAAATCCACTTCGCGCGTCAAGCCGGCATCGACCGCTTTTTGATAAGCTTTTTGGAAACGTTCTTTAAGGACCGGCATTTGAGCATAAATGATCGGCCGCTTCCCCGGCGCATCGGCTTTTTTGAGAGCCTTTAATTTTTGATTAAGACGCTTGAGATCCGGTTCTGAATAAATATCCCATCCGATCGCGACGCGGACGGATTGAGGAATCTGTTCTTTTCGCTTCATCTCGGAAATAATCCTAAGCGTGCCGATGGCGTTGGTAGAGAATATATTTTCCACCTCGCCCCAGCTCCTGAAAATCCAGCGAAGAATCTTGCGAACCGGATGCCCCCCGCTGACCACCGTCAAAAAACGCGCTCCCTGGCCATGAACAGCCATGGCGATCCTATTGATAATTTCGTTTTGGGAACGCATTTGCGTGGCGATCGTGGCTGTGTATCCCTTGGGAACTTCCGGAAGACTGCTCAAGCTGACATGACGGCGCATATCCGATCCCAAATCACGCATCATGCCGAGAACACCGTTCACGCGAAAATAATAGATCGGCGATAAAAAGCTCCCAAAAAACAACTTTAGAAAAATATTTTTTTGTTCCATGCCCTGCCATTTTGTTTCAAGATCATTCAACTTTCTGGCAAGCCTATGGATGCGTTCGATCATCCAGTCCGAAAGATCCGGAGCATCGCGCTCGGTAACAGCATCAAAATCGCCGGCCTCATAACTGTTATTTGAGCGCTGAACACGAACCAGGTATTTCCCAAAGCTGTCCCGAGATCCCAAAAGCGGCGGACTCATTTCGGCTTCGACCGTGAATTTCCCGGCATCAATTCTTTCTTTAAATGTTCCGAGTTGTTTGCGAATTTTATTTTCAGTGTTTGTCCTCATTTCGGAACGAGTCGCATCAAAAAGCCGAAAATTTCTCATAACCTCGTTGCGCATCTGATCCTGCGAGATCGTCCCGTTTAAAAAGTCCTGCACGGTCTTACGGATCGTAGGGTCCTCAAGATTCTTCAGCCCTTTTCTTTGACGCTCCCTATATAAGTCATATTTTTCTTGCAAGGCGCTTAAACTCCGCACGCGATCGGCATTCCCTACTTTTTTCTCATAGTCTCTCAACACCGTAAAAAGTGTGGGATTTGTATTTTCAAGATCTCCAAATTGTTTCAATAACGGTTCAACGCCTTCCTTTTTAAATCGGCTAAGCCTGAACCGATCTGTCTTTTCTAATTCTCCAGCATCGCTTGGGAAATACCCCCAACGAGAGCCACGCACATAAAACAAAAGTTTTGAAATCTGGTCCTCGGGTTGATGGGAAGAAGCATCATGGATCGGATCAGGATTTCTCAAATGAGCAACAAAAATAGGATTCCTTAAGTAAAACTTAATCAACTCACGCTCTAATTGGAGCATGGCATCTTTTCTAGCTAAAGCCAAATATCCTTTGAATTTATTAAATAAATTTTCGTGTGCTTTAATCCATTCATCGATTATTGCATCATATTTTGCAAGTTCATTTTCAACTTCAAACTGTTCTTGGGAGATTATTTCCCTTTGCTGTTTGCCGTATATGGCAATCAGATCTTTTAAATTTTTGACTCTAATGTCTACGACACCGTTGTTTTCCTTTTCGTCTATATTTTCAAAATTACTTCCAATCCAAGTTGGATCATCCTCAATCAGACTTATCCCAGTTCCTGGCGTCATAAAATCAATGTGTAACAATACTCCGCCCGGCATACCATTTCTGAAAACACCAATTAAGAACTTTTGGTCTGCATGAAACGATTTAGCTAATAACCCGGCATAGGCAGCAACCGTTCCGCTCGCAGTCGCATCATCATAAAAGATCAATGTTTTGCCTTCGACGCGTTTCGCCACATCAGTACCTTGCAGTAAGGTGTTAAGAATGTTCCGGGAGGCATGCCCGGCAGTAGTTTTTAGATGTAAAATATTCGCATATTCTCCCAACGTCTTATGATAAACACTGAGAATATCTTTTCTTAACTTTTCTGGAATACTTCCATTTTTTTGTTCATCCAGCTCATGACGCAACCGATTCTCAAACATGGTGATTTCTTCCATTGTTAAACGCATCGTTGCTTCAGACTTTGGCCCGAGCTGTTTTTCAACTTCTGAGATAAGCCTGGAAATGTTTACGGGACCGGACGGAACTATTTCATTTACTAAAGCGATGATAGATTTGTTCAACCACAACTTGCCAATATATGCCGACAACATTGGATCGACAGCATCGCCGACTAACGAAACAAGTTGTCCAACCGTAATGTTATCACCCTGGATTTTTTCGAGCCCCTCTAGCGGGCCCCCTTTCTTGGCAACACACTGATCGATTACTCTTCGATCACCCGTATTCAAGGAAGAATATTGCTGCAATATTACACGCCAGCGTTCGCTTCCAACTTTCTGGTTTTTTTCATCATCGGTTAACAGCTGATTGATCGAGCGGGCTAAGGGATATACGAGATCTTCTGGTGACACCGAAATACGCCCCACCATGGGCTCGGGAATAGGCTTTGTGATCAAACCTTGTTCCTTCAGTTTCCTAATAACCTCATCCCAGTGCTCATAAAAGATTTGCATACTTCGTTGGATAAAAAAGGGAATGGCATCATTATTTAATTCTTTAATTTTTTGAACCATGCTTACGAGGCTAAGCCAATAAAGTTCCGGGAGTTCTTCGAGTCTTCTAACTAATGTTTTTTTTGCTAATGCTTCTAATTCCTCCTCGATCACAGCCCTGGTTTTCCTCGAAATTTTTTGTCGGTCTTCTATCCACCGTTCAAGAAGCTCTGTGTTCCCTCCAAAATGAAGTCGATCCGCAAGATTTTTAAAATTTCTCACTTCAGCACGTTTGGCATCAGCCCGACTGGAGAGCTTGCTATGAGCTTTCGAGCGAGGAACTATATCAGGAACAGAGTGGCGAGTCAGCATGATGCGCTCCCCATTTTGATCCGTCATAGCCAACTGACGCAATTGTTCCAACGCGATTCTTTCATTCACGCTTCTTTCATAGCTTCCTTTTCCGGGATTCCAAATAGCTGCAGATTCTTTCGAAACTTCAGGATTCCCTGCTTTAAACCAATAAAGATCATAAATTTTTTCATAGGCAGCCATTCTGTGATCGTCTTCCCTTGGTTCATAAAAAAGAATCAACTCATCACCTTCCAAAGTATGCAAAATATTCCCCTGGATTACCCCCTTCCAAAACCCCGCATTGTAAATATCCCCAATCCTTGTTCCGTCCTCTTTCCGAATCGCGCTTGGCGGGGCAGGATTTTCCTGCGGATGACTATGAATTTCGATTATCTCGTCAGGTTTTTGAGAAAGCTGATGGGATTGGCCCCGCAAGTTGCGCGCACCGATCCACGTCGTCACGGCATAATCGATGTTGAGAAGATCCCGAATCATATCCTCTGAAAATTGAGTCATTTGCTCTAATTGCCCGGGAACTAATTCATAACGTGCTTGAGATTTCACGGAAAACAATTCGATGCGAACACGGTATTCCTTGATGGCTTTCGCAAGATCGCTAAGAATCGCTTTGCTTTCAGCCAGTCGTTCCGTTTTTTCCTTCACATCGGCTTTTTGGATGGCACCGGCAAGTTCTTTAGCTTCCCGCAAAAGATAAGCTGGAAATGAAAAATAATAGACATTTTCAGTCACCTCAAATTCGTCCTGTGAAAGAGACCTGATGACGGCAAATTTTGTTTCATCCCGCGGATAATCGATATCATAGACAATCCCATTCTTGACATAGAGCGTCGCTTCAAGCTCGACATCAAGTTTGGCCTTGAGCTGTGCTATTTTCTGAAGTTCCTGTAAAAAAACCGGCGGGATCGAAACTGTTTTGGCTCCGTCACGACTTTTGAAGATAATGGGATGGTCAAAGACAACCGGTTCCGCTCGAATTTCGGATCGAAGATTCGGGTGTAAATTCACGACGTAATATTGTTCCGAAAAAGGAATGTGAGGAGGCATAGGGCTAAGATGTTTTAAAGTTTCAAGACGATAAAGGCCTCCTAATTCTTCGAGATAGCGTTGCCAATCACTGGCAGTAAAAGTGTCTTTTTGATGCCCGGAAACAAACGCATAGCCTTCTCTGGCAGCTTGGTCAAACAATCTTTGGCGCAAAAGATTCCCGATCCCTTGTTTTTGCCATTCCGGTAAAACCTGTCGCGTTAGAATGTACAAAACTTTTTGCGAATGTACGTTGGTCATTCGTTCTTCCGGAATTGGAATATCCGTTAAGGGAATGCCTAACGTATAACCTATTAATTTTTGCGTCGTCTCATCAAAAGCTCCTACCATGATTGCCTTAGGATTTTGAAAAATATTTTTCAAAATAGACTCTGGCATTCTCGCATTGCCCATATTGACCTGCTCTATCTTTACAATATCATCCCAGATCTCAGCTTTGTTTCTAAGGTTAAAATCTAGAACCTGCATTTCAATGGGCTGCGCCCGCAATTCGGCACGTACGCTGTCATCCTCAGTGCGGAGACTGCTTCGTATCTCCGAGCGAGAATCAATGACTTGTTCTTTTATAGCCCGAATAGTCATGCCATGAGTTCGGCCGGGAATGGAGTCCTCGGAAGTAGGCGATGCCAGCATCAGACGTACCAGCCATTGCGACAAAGTTATGGGTTGGGCGCCATAAAAACCATCCGAACCATAGATCACGTTTAATTTGAACTTCGGCTCAGCCCACCAATAATTAGGATAATCATGCCGTAAAGTCACCACATTCAGCATATCATTGGCAGGAGTCGATTCGATGGTGAGACCCAGCTTTTGAACCCTCTTTAAGAGTGCCACATGCTCCAGGGTTCCTTGTTTCCAATAAAAACTGGCCGGATCTTGCTGATGGCGAAGATAGCGTATCAAGCCCGGCGTGAAGATCCTTCCGTGACCGATTCGGTCGAGGAACTTTCCTAAAACATCGAGATGCGCCTTCACAAATGCCAAATGCCCTCTTGAATCAGTGCCGGGTGATGCTCCCGCGAAATCGCCAAGATGCGTCGTGGTTTCATACCCCACCGCTTGAAAAACCTTAAACCAATTTGCGAGCCATGCAAGATGAAGGTCATCCTTAACGCTCTGCACTGTCTTCGCTTCCGTTCCCTTCCATTCAAAAGGTTCGATGCCGGCAATCCCGATCCCCTTGAATCTCCCGGGTTCGGCGCCCACTTCATTCTTTTCTCTCAATGCTTTGAGCAAATGAAAGCTTTTGTCCCATGCCTCCTGGTTGAACGAAGGCCCCCGCATTTTTTCTCTGTCAAAACTGAAAGTGAAACTTGTAAAATATTCGCGCCCAAAAGTTTCCCTGGCGAATGCTTCGATATCCCGGGTCCTTTGCAAAAGCACTTTCAAAAAGCGATGCAGAGAAGCTTGCGTTATTTGGGTTGTAAAAAAAGGATTTATGAAAAGTTCAAGATCGGTGATCCCGTCCGCGAAATTTTGCATAAGAACCCGTTCGATCGAATCAATCGCTGCGATCTGCCGCTCTTCCGGATCCGTAATCGCATCGACCCAAAGATCTCTTACATCTCTTGTCCCTCGAAAATAACGGTTGTCCACGATCTCCATGAATTCATTGACCGGAATACGATGCCAATCGGCATGCTTTGCGAGTAATTCCCTGAACTTTCGCATGGCGATAACGCGTTCCGGAATCTGGCTTTGCATCTTTTTATCCATAATTTTTTCCAGGTTGATGCGATACCGAAAATCATGCTGGCGTTCCGCCAACTCCCACAGAATCATTTCCTCCGGTATGGAAGCGGTGATGTGGGTATGCCTTTCTTTTTTAGGCCACTGCCGCACCATTTCGATGAGGGCTTGATACGCGATATTTTTAAGAGGAAAGTTAAGCTTTTTTCCCTGTTTTTTCCCTTTTAGGATCCTGATCCAGCGGAGCAAATCTTTTAAACTTTGTTCCCAGTCTTTTCGCTGCTTAATTTGGAAATCATCCAGGGCTTTTTCGAGAATACGGACAAGGTGGGTATCCGGATCCGAAGAGCTGAGCCTTTCAAAAACGGACGCCAAGGCGCTAACATTGGATAATCTTTCAAAATATCTAGCCCTCTCCACTTCAATGTTATGATAGGAAGTTAAAAGTTCGCGCCATAAAACAGGTGTCCGAGCGTAAAAATAAGCCTGCAAGACTTCTGACGTACCCTGTTTTACATCAAGATCCTTGCCATGCCTTTTGACCGGCTTCCGCTCACCTTCAAGACCACTTCTTACCTCGGAGCGAGCTTCAGCGGCGGATACAGGTTCAATCATAGCGATCGCGGCGGTGCCTCCCTCATAAACAATCGGACTGCTCTCTTCCTGGACAAAAACACCATTCACGCGTTTGAAGGCATCTTTGCTGTTTGCAATCATGGCCAAATCCATAATCGGGTCATTTCTTTGCTTCATGCCTTCCCGAACAACGTCTTGAACTTGCGCAAGCGTATAACCATTCCGTTCCATTTTGTCGCCCGTTAAAACAATAGCTGCAATTTTCCCGGACTTGGTGATTCCCAACAGATTATGCGGATAAAAAGACCTGCGAAGCCGGATGTGAAGAATGCCCCGCCCATCGATGAAATACTGCCCTTCTTTTAGTGCGGCGGGCGGGCAAGCATCGGTAGAGACATATGTTTTTCTTCGAAACATATCTGCTTCAATTTGATTCAAGGTATAAGAGGCACGATAGGACCGGATAAGGTACGGATTGAGATCGATCTCCGCGTAACCGTCTTGTTCCAACACTTTTTTGAGAACCGGTCGGTCTTCAGGAAATACCGGATTTGCCGGGCCAGTCATTAATTCCTTGAGTCCTACTGGTTCGCCATAAAGGGTTCCATCTCCTTCGACATGAGCCAGCACCGGAAGCCTGTAAAGATGGAAGATATCCACCCATTGCGCCGCAAGTTCCGCGACTGGTACGCTATTTCCCTGGCGGATAATTCGCTGGCCGAATAAGGCAAATTTGATCTGAGAAGCCAGGTTTGTTTTGGTAGCATCACTGGCCCGGTAAACTTGTACGATCGTCGGTGGTTCATCCGAAACCTTTTCGAACCTCAGATCTTCAAAACTCGCTTTTCGATCATTCCAGATCACCAACATCGAATAGGTACGCGCGTCAAAGGGTTCGCCCATCCTGTGAAAGAGCCGGCTTTGTTTCCCGTCGTACGCCACAAACCAGTCATTGTGATAAGTATTGTGAGAAGAATAGACCGTATAGCGGCTTATGTCTTTGCCGAGTCTCTCGGCCAAAGGAACTTCCAGATCTCCCCAAGGAACATCGACATTGCGAATGCCTTCACGGCGGTCCCATCGCAGTTTATGAAGTACGTGATCAAATGTATAGCGACCGCTGGGTGCGGGATTGATAAGAAGCTCCACTTCAACTTTTGAGGGATCATAAAGGTCAAAAATCTGAGGGTAGGCTGGCTTCGGCTCAGAGATCTTCAAAAAATTAGCCAGAACCTGGACTTTTTCTACCTGCGTTTCAGAACGGCTTTCTATTAATGGTTTTTTTTCTTCCGCTGCGCGAAGTTCCGAACGGGACTCAAGAGCACGGGCATAGCTGTGGATCTCCTCAAGGGTGCTCAGAAGTTCGGGTCTACCCAAAATCCCGGATTCAGCCGCAAAAGATCGGAGGGTGTTTTTCATCCTCCCGTAGCGGGCTAGTATCTCCCGTGGATTGTCCTGATCGATCACAAATTTTGCATAAGCCTGACTTGGAAAAACAAACTCCTCTTCTGCCAGTCGGGCATGCTGCCAGAGCTCAAGAAATTTCACAGGATTTTCTATCTTCCGAACGGCGCTATCGCGTTCCAATCTTCTTAAAAATCTCAGCGGGTGCGGCGCTGTAACAAAGACAGAAAGGAGTTCGTACCCTGATAAAGCATCCCTGTAAGAACTATCCAGCACGTGAAGCCCGTCAAGTCCCAGGACATCACGTTCACCGAGCATTACAGAAGACGGCGTTCGATCTTTGGCAAAAAGGGGCGGAGGAAGGATCTCGGCATTACCTTTAAGAAGACCTTGGGTAATGCGAAGAACCGCTGCCCTGTCATAGGAATCTAAATGATCCAGGCTGAATCTTCCCAAGTAAAAGGGGCGTTGTTCTTTGGGCACGAGAAAATTGTCGACAGACACCGTGACTAAATTCCGGTTACATAATCTCAAGGCTTCCAGGATTTTTTCAATCAATGTGGATTTTCCCGAAGCTGTAGGCCCCCCCATCAGCACGACTCCTCTGGGCGGTAAGGAGACTACCTCTTCCAGCATCTTCCGAAGAATTTCTTCACGCATTTCATCTTTTAAAGATGGTTCTTCATCTCGAACCTCCGAACGGGATAAATTTGATTTTATACGATCCGGAAAAAGAGCCGGCACGACATCCAGCCAGGCGTCGACTCCACGCAATCCGTTCAATTCTTTTGTTGCAACTACATCCGGATTCGTTTCATCAAATAAATCGACGGAAATGCCGCCTATACGATTCGTGAGTGCGATACCGTTCCGGCCAGGGCTGCCCTGATCATCAATAGAAATGAAATGATCTCTTCCAAGCAGTGTTTCATATCTTCTGACGGCATTCTGTTTGCTGGCACCCTCCGAAAGGATATCCCACGTAGTACCGGTCCATACGACCTCCACGGGAATGCCCTGTTTTTCAAAATAGGATCTGATCTCGGCGATTCTCGCATTGATCCAGTCCGGACGGTTTTTGACTCCTTGAAGTGTCCCATAAGGAAGAAGCAGAGAAACGGAATAGGGCCGGAAAAAGGCGACTGGTTTTTCATAGGAAATATTTAATTGGCGATAGATATCCTTAATAAATATGCCTTGCAGAAATTTCAAAAAATCGTTTTGCTCTTTTTCTTTTTTTAAAAGAGGCTGAATTCCAAAGTGATACGGCTCCTGCGTCGTCTCATTAAAACCATAAGCAGCATTTTCAGGAAAAACATCCAGAAACCGAAGCGCTTCCTTGTTCTCTTTCAGAGTCGCTTCCAAGGGTAAAATGATATTTTCCAGGATATCCGCAATATAGGGCGGTGTCGCAGGCTTTCCTTCCAAAGAAACGATCCGCTGCTTGCGTTTATCATAAATCCGGCCCGTCGCTAATCCGACACGGATCTTTGCTTTTAAAAGCTCAGCAATCCAAACAATAGCCCTGTGATCGACACGGTGTATGTTATCTGTGATCGCGAAATCCACATCCGTCAAAAGTCCTGACCAGCCCCCGCGTTGTAATGCTTCAAACCTTTGACGGTGCAAAACACGCCTACCTTCTTCTTCCGTTCGCATCTCCGAACGAACGTCTTCGCCGGGCTCCTCTGCCCCGGAAAAATCCGAAACGATATTATTCGGGTCAAGATTCTCGAAGGGATGTTCGAAAAATTCAGCAAGCATCCTGTTTGCTTTCTGGACGTAACCGCCTCTTTCCGCCAGATATTGCGGGGGGGTCGCCAAAAGCCTGGCTTCCATGGCAAATTTTAATTTTGGTTCAAACCATCCGACATTCAGCAATAACTTCATTTCCTCGATATTTCCTCGGGTCATTTTGCGCGGATATCCCAACCGCAATTCTCCCTGAAGGATCTCTTCGCTTATCCCGCCTCTCGGGTCCGGCCTTGCCGTCAGGAATATTTCAAGTTCATTCAGAAAATCCGCCCAATAACCCAAGCGAAGCGCGATAAAAATAAGTTCCATCTGGAGGGCATGCGGCAAAACACCTTTGATGTCATAGAGCTGAATGCCTGCCGTCGCATAGACAATTTGTCGAAAAATCTCTTCCGAACGAGTATGCATTCCCATGGCTTCATACCGGTTCAAAAGACGCTTGGAAACAGCAAGCAAGCTCATGAATTTATCCCTAGTCACGAACCTTTGATTTCCTGTTAGATTTCCGAGCGGGTCCCCTGCGGCTAATTCCATGGCGTCCCGGAGAAAACGCGCCGCCTCCTCTTCTTCGGTAATCACAAAATCCATGTGGAATCTATACCGCTCAAGCACCTGTTTTCTCATGCGGGTGATCATCCTGGCCTTGAGTGCTTCCGTCGGGATCAAACCGCTGTCTTCGATATCAAAGAAATGGGTATTTAATTTCATCCTTTCTTCCTCAATAGCATTTTGTATCTCACGGGATCGTCCGTTTTTGGATGGCGGAGTGACAAAAACTTCCGAATAAATATCCAGCCACTCCTGCCCGAAATTAAGCCACAGCGCCAGTTCCTTAATGTCTTCTGGAATACCGATATCCAAAGACTCGAGATAAGCGGCCGAAAGATAAAGCGCATGTGTGAGCCGTTCGCTGTGGATGAGGCGGACAACGTTAGTCTGGGGATCCACCAGGATGTACGGCAGACTCGAATCGAACTCGATCACGACTGAAAATTTTTCAAAATTGGAAATGCGATTGAGAAGTACGTCACTTTTCATTTCGATTGCCCGCGCTTTCCAATATTCGATCGCCTTGGCTATCTTGCGCGCATGTTCTGTATTTTGTCGTTCCGTAAGGTGTGTCGTGTCAAAGGAAGTGTCGCGAATATTTTTATATTCCTGGATGGCGGTATCGGTTCCATAAAGAATGCCCTTGTCATGAAGCCGGATGGTACTTTCCGTGTTGGTATGATAGGAAATGCCTTGTCTGGCAATGGCAATCTCAGGCCGGGTCTGGATCAGCTCATCATAAAGATGCCCCAGGTAGTAGTCCGAATCCTTCCCCAACAAATAGAAAAGAAGTTTTCCATAAAGATCCATCGAAACATCATGGGAATGCCGCGTTCGTCGAATTTGGCCAAAATATTTTTGCAAAGAACCCTTGGGTTTATTCATTGCCTCGCGCAGTGCGTGAGCTCCCTCCCGATCCAAAATATCCGAAGCACGGGCAACAAAGTTGATGGCATGGCTAAAATCGGCCAACAGCCTTAGAAAGAAAAGCTGATAAAGAGGCTTATAAAAATCCTGTGCATACTTCTGCGGTTCTTTCACAATCATCGAGTCTGTTATTTCTTTACCGGGTTCTGCCGCCCTATTGATGCCCTTGACCAGCTGCCTGACATAATTGGATAGCGTATCGGCATCCAAAATCTCACGGGCATTCTTAGACATCCTTCCGGCTCGCACTTCGGACCGAACGGCTGTCACATTGGCTGCTGCTGAAGTCCGGGAATAAAACCCAGGTTGTTTCCGGAGAATATAAACATAATGATCCTGAGTCGCGGCGGGACAAATACGGGAAGGATCTGGTTCCCAGCCTGTTTCTTTGTATATTTTTTCGGCCAAAGCGGACAGCGAAGGGTGCCTCGGGTGGCGGATAACGAAAAGGGCGTCCGGCGGGGCCCATTGATAAATGTCCTGGAGTTCTTTTTTAAGATTGAGAGGATGGATCATTACATTTTCGCCACCGAACAGCCTATGGGCCGGATGCCAGGACCCATGGCGCGGTGCCTCATCCCAAACATCCGGAGGATTCCAAACATAAATTTTGGCCGGAGGAAACACTTTGACTGTATTTGCTACACGCGCCGCCAGACGGTCCTGAACTCCTTTTCCCCGAACCCAGCCAAGCGTATTAAGGACCTTCATAGGAGTGATATCATACGCATAGACTTTGGAAGCTCCCATTTGAAGAAGTTCCGAAGTAAGCCTTCCTGATCCTGAGCCGATTTCAACCACTTTTTCTCCCACGATCGGAAGTTTTAATTCCTTGTGCATCGCAATAGCCCTCAGCATCACAATGGTAGAGGGATCTTCGGGATTAAATGTCCCGGGCAGAAGGTAACTGCCATTGCGCCATTGGACAAGCATACGCGGGTCCAGAATCTCTCCCGTGGATTTGGCGCGCGTGGCATCGAAAATACTGAAACCATCGACCTGATGCAGTGCCTTGATTCGGGATTCCAGCTGTAACCGAAAATGATTCGTTGTACGAAGAGAAGCTTCATTCAATTCGGGAGAAACCTTACTGTAAAACAGCGGTTGGAGCTGCGCATGTAAGGGATAATACATCACGTTTTCTTCCACGCCAGAGGAGTGCTCCTTCTCCGACACAGGCCAGACAAGGGCCGCGGGCGTTCCTTCATAGGTCAAAAGATAAATATCGCCGAGGACTTCGAGTCCGCGTTTTAAAATGCTTTGATAAGCACCCGCTAACGTGATCTGAACATTAAGGGAAATAAAAATTCCGAAAGCCGCGTCAAGCACTGCCTGCCGCAGATCATTCCCTTTCAACCCTAACACCGGATGCTGCGCCACCTCGATGCGCCCCCATTTGTCATCCAGGGCCTTGATCTTCGCCTTGTCCGGATCAATGCCAAATGCCCGAAGAAAAGAGTCGATCGGCATCTCGGGCAAAACACCTTGAAGCATGCCCGTTTGGAATGAAACCGAATTTTCAATAACCTGCGCTCCTGATTGTCCCCGCATCTCCGAGCGAAGGTTTTTTTGAGCAAGCGCTGCGATCGAATCCTGGATTTCATTAAAGTTTTTCTGAGACTGATATTGTTTGAACTGGTTTTCTTCCTTCCGAGACAACACCTCGCCACGCGCTAATTTCTTTAACATGCCTTTCATCGCATCGTCCAAAGCATTCCATTCCCCTTTTTCTCTCGCAAGCGTGACGATTCTTGCGGCTTCCGCTTGAGTGGCGGAATCCAACGTCCCCCGAGAAGCCTGCTTTGCTTCCTCCTGAGCTTTTTTGACAGCTTGTGCCATCGCTCTAAGTTTTGTGATTTGTTCGCGCTGCACCGCGATCCGGCTAGCCAGTGAGGGTTCCGTAACCAGATTCCATGTTTGCGCTGCACGCATAAATTCTTTTTCAAGGTCTTTGGGCAGCATCTTCTCAGCCAATCGCCCTTCGAGTTGTTTTAGCAGAGTGTCCGCCCGATCAAGAAAAGGACTTTGAACAGCTATGCGTTGAGCGCGTGCGACTGTTTCAGCGGCTTCTTGATCAGCTTTGGATTTGGCTTCATCCTGAGCCTGTTTCAACCATAAAGCTTTCCCCTTGATGCTGGCTGATCTTGCCCGCTGTTGTTCAACCCGTCCGCCCAAAGACGGTTCCGTAATCCCCTGCCACACCTGTTCCACGCGTGATAGTTCGGTTTCAAGGTCCGGCGGTAAAGTGTTTGCGCCCAGTTGTTTTTCCAAACGGTTCATCAAAATATCCATGGGATCCAGAAGAGCGCTTTGATTTTTAACTTTTCCGGCCGTCTCTTTTTCTATTTGGGCTTTCCTTCCCGCCAAGTTAATCGCTTCTTCCAGTCTCTGCAGACCCAGAACAAATTCATCCATACCCGGGAAAATAGGTTGGGCTTTAGCTGCCTCCAGTTTGCTTTTTGATTTTTTCAGATCGTCTTTTGCTAAAGCGCCTTCGACACCTGCCAAGAAACTTTTTAAAATCTCATTCCGCCGCGTCCATTCCTGTATGTCCTGCCCGTTTCGGACAAATTTTCCGAGTGCTTCAAGTTCTGTTTCTGAAAGAAGCGAAACCATGGCTTCATAAATTCTTCCGGCTTCATAAAGTTTTTTCTTTTTGGAATCGACATCCTGCAAGGCGCCCCGCTCCTCCATAAGGGCAACCAGCATCTCAAGTTTTTCAAGTACTAGAAGCTCCTTCGCGCTCTGTTCTTTTGATGTCGCGAGAAAAACCTCGGCGATTCGTTCAACGGACGCAAGATATTCCTGAGAAGTGACCCATGGCAAAATCGTTTGCCGAAAATTTGCGGCAGAAGTTGCCTTTTTTGTTTTCAACATTTGGATCGTTGCGGCAAGCCGCCCCGCCGCGCCGCCATGTCCGCTCAACGCATCCTCCCACGAAGCTTTGAAAAGAGCGCTACGGCCTTCTTTTTCTTCAGAGAAACCTATTTGGATCCACTCATCCGCATTGGGCCATTGGCCGCTTGGATCGAAATATTCTTTGAGAAAATCAAAAAATTTTGTCCGCACAGCGGAAAGCCGGGTTTCCTTCACGGTCCTTTGATCATCCAGGCCCATGCGCTTGAAAAAAGCCACATTAAGCGCGATCAGAAAACGGTTCTTTTCTCCGGCGTCCGGAATGGCATCGAGATAACTCTGCATCTTCTCTGTCGCGGGAACCATATCGTCAAGAACCTTTTTTAGCGGTGGAAAAAGAGACGTCCCGCTGGAAAAACGGCCGAAATCTTTCTGAGTGATCAGTGCTTGTCTTGGGTTCTCCTGCATAGCAAGGAATAGACCGAGTACCGGCATATAGATTTCACGCATTTGTTCTGGAATCTCAAAAAGCCTTTGCCTTTCCGGGGGAACCTTGCCGAACTCCTTTTGAAGCCGTTCCAAAAGACTTCGCTTGGGACGCGCCGCTTCTGACAAAGATTGGACGGTACGCGCGACCTGTTTATGAGCTTGTATCAAGGGGTAGAGCACTGAACGCAGTTCCGGAAAATCTTCGCGCAAGGCTTCATAGGCCTGCGCCGAATCTTGCGGGGTGCCCGTTTCAAGGGCTTTACGAAAATCAATCAGCCGTTGGAATTGAGCAAGCCGCACGTTTAGATCTTCCACGACACTTCTTAATTCACTGCGCGGCGTTTTAGTTTGCACCCATTGAAAAATAGCCTCCACGCTTTGGACAAAAGCATCTTGTGAACTTAAATCGAAAGACGGCGGGCTGTTCATTCTTTTTATTTCGCTAAGCTCGATAAGCCGGCGAACCTGTCCTTGATAAATCTCAAAAGCCTGGGTTAATTCCTTTAAAATTTTATTGGCATAATCAGCCGCCGCCAGATTTTTAATCTTTTGTTCGAGACCGGCCAGATTTTTTTGTTTTTCAAATTCACGAACCGCGCCATGCCAAGTCTTATAAAAAACGGGCGTTTCTCCGGCGTCCGGGGCATACTTCATCATGAAATCGTCCAACCGGTCTCTCAGCACTTCGCCATCGGATGTTTTAAAGGCATCATTGGAATCCATTCCAAGAGAGGTCAAGAAGGCCAGATTGAGGGCAACATACAATTCCCTTGCGGTTTCCGGCTTCGCTTGAAAACGCTTTAAGATTTCAGAAGATGCCTTCTCGATCCATGGGTTGATAATGCGGAATTTGGAGCGGAATGCATGCATGTCTTGTGGCTGCAACAGGAAAACAACTTTTCCGCTTGTTTTATCGAGATAAGTCGCAAGGAGAAGTCCGAGAACAGGAAAAAAGTGATCGGCTATTGAAATGTATTCCGTGAAGAATCCCATCCGGCCTTCAAGACCGGAATAACTTTTTGCGGGATCCAATCCGAACTCCCGCATCAGATTTTCTTTGGAAGCTAGGGGTTTAAGCGCGCGGCGGATCTGTGTTTCGGCTTGATGAAATGCTTGCAGGATCTGTTGGGTAGAACCTGCGGGGATCGTTTCCGGAGAGTGGAGTTTAAAAACACGCCGCTCATACTGTAATTCTACTTTCATATGGTCATAGGTGGCCTGTTTCTCTTCTTCGGTCCGGGTGATTTGATGTGAATAAGCAACAATGGCCGGGGAGTTTCGCCCATGCTGGCGCGACTCCGGAAAAAGACGCCCGTGCAGGGCGACTTCGGTAAGGAGTTTTTTCAGAGTATCAAATTTTTCATCTGTGTTCATCCCTTCATGAAACGCATATTTTTGAACCTCCGTATCCGCATAGACCATATTGGGAATCTCCTGAATGTCAACGCTGGGAGAACGAAGCGGCGATTCCAAAAACGCTACGATGAGCTCCTTCATGAAACTTGCTTTGCTTTCATGGCCATGGGCCTCTGCCGGGGGGTCGACGATAGGCTGGTTGAAAACCAGTTTTAAACGGGGCGGATAATGGATCAAAGGTGAGAACTCTTTGCCCAGAGGATCCGCCGGAACGGACGGAATAAACTGGATGTCTACCACGTTCTTCAAGGCACGTGCAATTTCATATTCGGAACGTAGCACCGGTCGAAAACCAAGATTGAGCATGACCCACAGCAAGATGATATTGGCTGCTCTGGGACTGGGTGGTGTGAAGCGGGGTTTTTCTGACGATGGAAGCGATTCCGGAAAAAGATTCAAGAGACGATAGGCGAGAAGTTCATTGTCCCGGAACGCGCTAACAGTCGTGATTTCATTCGGAGGCTTGGGTTTGTCGCCAAGAGACGGCACCTTCGGATCGATGTCCGTGTCCAAATTAGCCAGGATCCGCCGAACCTTGAAGGCATCCCGAAGAAGGACCCAGATGGGATGGTTTTGATCTGCTAAGAGCAAATTATATTTTTTTCTTGCCCCGACAAGAACATGCATTAACTGAACTAGATTTCCGGTCTTTCCTTTCGTAAGATACTCCTGATAGTACAATTTTCTGGCCATTTCTTCTGTGGTAAAAAGATTTTTCCCCGCATTGAGCCGTTCCAGATCTTTGAGAACATATTGGAAAAAGATTCTATGTTGTTCTTGCAATTCAGGAACGTCATGAGGTGAAAGCGCCACACCCGGTCGCGAATCAATATCAAACAAGCTGATATCTTGAAGCAATTTCCGGTACTGCAAGCCTTCCTGAACCCGATTCAGTTGGTCCATGACATCGGGATTGATCCGAGAAACTTCTTGAGCTTCGACATGACCTTCGGCATCCATACTTAAATAGGAAATACCATGGGGCTCCGAAGGAGCTTGGACGGCCATATGAATGCTTTTGTCGGCTCCAAAAACAAACCCGAAAATATGTTCAATGGTATTTTCTTTCGCATTCGACTGCGTTGTGATTTTAAGCACACCCGCGCCACTGACAGAAAACACATAAAAGTTTTGATCCGGGAAATCACTTCGAATCTCATTTATCCGCCTCTGGAGGGCTTTGGAATCCATCACGATTTTTCCGTTTGCCGCCGGAGCTTGCGACATTTTCGAAGAGCCTTCCCCGCTGCGCACTTCAGAACGTACAGGACCATCTGCTCGTGATTTTTCTACAGCCTTTGAAACAGCATAGATGACCGGCTCCCAGCTCACCTGACCCGCTTTATCTTCCAAGATGCTTGTTAGCTGGGTATGGACGTAACTGCTTATCGCATTGTAATGAGGCCGGACTTCACCGCTGCGAACTCTTGCAACAAAAAACTCCACCCATTTTTGTCCGGAACCTTCGCCAAAAGCTTTATCGATTTTTTCAAAAGAAGAACGCACCTCCGCTCGATGTATAGACCTATGTTTCGGTTGTAAGATTATCGCGGTCGCTCCCCCATCATAGAGTTGCTCAATTTTTTTAGACGCATACCATTGGCCTTCAGGGTCGAGATGCTCAAGATATCGGCGATAGCGGTCTTGCAGCATTTGCCTGAAATAGGTATGCCTGCTGATGGTGTTATCCCACAATGGAATATCCGCGTCCTTTTCGACAGAGCTTTTTTCCAACAGCAAATGGGATCTTAAACTATTAGCAATCACGGCCGCCTTGGGCAATTGGGTTAAAGAATGAAGCGACGCTGTGGTGATCCTGACTGCATTATCAAACGGGTCTCCTTCTTCACTCCCCCCCAGCGATAAAACTCCACTATTGAGAATAAGATCGAATTTTTTCCCATGAAAATATCCTTTCGTATCCATCAGGCGCGCATCACCGTTTCGGGCATCTATTCCATTTTCTCTTTTACCATTCCATCCTCCGACCGTAAGGGTCGACATAGCGCCACCGGCTTTTTTCAGAATATCATTGAGGAAATTCTCAAACACTCCGTCCGAGCCAATCTCTAAAATGTTTTTGATGCCATAATGCCTGAGGAGAAAGAGCAGCCGGTCCTCGGGATCCGATGGAAGCTCACCGTCAAAATCGTGCTCAAGATGATAAAAAATCATTGCTAAAAGATGCACATAATTGAATCTGGGAAGCTCAAAGCCTTCTTCGCCTTTCTTAATCAGCAAAGCTCTTGCCAAATAGTAATATTTTTTGGTTTTTGAATCCGGGAATTCTACGTAATTGAGAGGAACGACAGTTTTCGAATCATAGCGTTGTTGCATGTCCGACTGCAGTTTCTGCCATAGAGTAGGTTCAACAATATTGGGATGCGAAATAATGGACTGGGATTCTTGCTTGTACATCTGTGCCACAACGGTTTTGGATTGATCGAAAATGGGAGTCAACTGACCTTCAAAAGGTAAAGTTGCATTTCTTATTTCGGAACGATCAAAGGTAAGGCCTTGATTTGCAACAGTGAGACCGTGCTCTTCCAGGACAAGGGGATCAAGTGAACGGAGTAAAGCGGCAAACGGATGGTCGGCATCACCGACCTCGCGAAGACCTGTATTCAAACCCTCCAAATATTGAGTCCCCATTGCTTCGCTGAGCTGTGACTGAATAGCGCCTAACCCCATGAGGAGTGTAGGTTGGCGAATCGTTGACCCTGCCAAGACCCGGTCTTTGATCTCATGCGCACGAAGCTTAAGACCGGGTCTTGATTGTTCGGTCATAAGCTTGAGATAGCACTTGCCGTCGATTTTTTTCGAAATCCTTGGCGTAACGCGTATAAAAGAAATCTGGTGATCCTTGAAATATTGCGAAAGCCCTTCCGAGTGAAAGCCCCCGGTTACGAGAACCGCGTTTGGTTGATTGAGTGATTTCATCCGCCGCAGCATTTTTTCGAACATAATTTTTTCGCGTGCTTCCGCCAGCTCATAGAATCGCAAAGCGTCCACTACCCTGTCTTGGACGGTTCCGTTCCCTGGCGGATTATGCTCAGCGTTCAAAAGACGGTTTTGATCGTTGCCCGCTGACCGTTTTTCTTTGATTGTTCGATATTCTTCCCTGCTTAGTTCCAGAGCAAAGAGCTTCTTCAACAACAAATAATCTTGGTAACGATGGATCACTTCTTTTTCAAAAGTTGTCTTCCCGAGCTTCTCCAGAACTTTTTCATTAAGTTGTTCGATTTCCTTAAATAGATCCGTCGCTTGAAGTTCGCTGGAAAGAATCGCCACGCCTATCCGACGCGTAAGGTTGGGATAATCTTCGAAACGAAAACCTTTCGGGGCAACGATACTATAAAATTCTTCAAAAAAACTTCGGGACTCAAGACTCGGGGCTGGGGACTTGACTAAAAACGTTTCAAAACCATCTGCCATGGTGCCCAGTTTATGATCTATGAGCCATTTTTTCAGTTTTTGTATTTCAGATTCAACAAGGGACGAGTTCCGGGCAACAAGTTTCTGTAAATTTTGGATTTTAAAAAATCGAACTAGCATGGGCCATTCAATCTGATGGCGAGTATCGTTAAAATCGTGCCCTAAATAATCACGGGCATATTTCTCAAGAAGCGTTAAATGCGAAAGGATATCCTTGCCGGCTTCTTCTTGAAAAATCCAGGCTTTAAAAAAATCTTTTAGCTCTTTATTCAGAACCTTCGAGCTCTGCACCATAATCTTTCGGCGCATCTCATTCAAAAAACGATCCGTTTCGTTCTTGTGGCCGTAAACATCTCGAAAGACTTCAAGGTTCTTGCGATAGAGCACTTCGTCTTCAACTCCATAGACCACAGACTGAAGACTGGCGACTGAAACTTTAAAGTCTTTGGCCTGACGTCTTTGGCCGGCAGTCTGTTTTGAAAGAAACCGCTCCACGCCGCCAACGAACCCGAGTTTCGTCAATGCATCGATATATTTTTGATTCAGTTTTTCATCTTTGAAAAAAGCAAGTCTTTCCGGTTTTAACTCTCCGAAGCCGCCTTCTAAAAGAATCGTGTCGAACCCGTAACGGTCCTTCAGATGATTGAGAATGCGTTCTGTCTTGATCTGTGCTTCCTCACTGCCGTGGGCATCTTCGATATGGACAACCAGACTGGAGACTGAAAATGGAAGACCGAAGCGAGAGGTATTGCCAATTTCGGGTTTATAAATCTCGTTGATGATACCGATTTCGGAAGGAATAGCGATTTGATCGACCAATGAGGAGATGCTAGTCTCTAGTCTCTGGTCTACAGTCTGTAGTCTTGGAATTGAAAGATCCGCAGGCGCAGCTTGGGTGATGGTGGTGGTGGTGAAAATAAATACAATGATTCCCGCCACCAAGCGAATAGGAAAAGAGAATCTGGCACTTTTCTCGACGAAGCGCATCTTCTTTTTTGTAACTCCAATGAGGCTTGGTATTTAGAGCATGTAAAAGTTAACACATGTTTTTAAGTCTTACAATGGACTTATAAAATTTATTTATAAAATATAACAAGCTTTGGATAAAAAAAACTATCTTAAAATAGCATTATTATTCATAAAATCAGCAACCTGCTACCTGGAGTTATTTATGAAATCCTTGTGATTTTTAACAATATTTTTGAGACTTTACGATGATTTTTGTCATGCTATAATGCCTCTTCTTGAAATTGTAAAGGGGGACCTGAGCCATGCTGCAGATCGGCGAAACCGTTCCTGATTTTGAAATACCATTCATTTAAATGGGAACGAAGTCTTTCCGGCAGGCTGGCAACCCGATAAAAGGATATTTAGACTTAACCAAGCTTTGGTTAAAAAAATATAAAACCCAGCGATTAATTTCAGGCCATTGCGGTAGAAAACTTTTTACGGCTGTGTTTTTATCGCTTACAAAATGAGAGGTATTTATGCCATTTTCACTTCCTGAACTCCCTTACGCCATGGACGCTCTCGCGCCTCACATCAGCAAGGAAACCCTCGAATACCATTATGGGAAGCACCATAATGCCTATGTCACGAATCTCAACAAACTTACGGAGGGAAAACCTGCGGCTGGAAAAACCCTTGAAGAATTGATCAAGACTGCCAAGGGACCTGTTTTCAATAATGCCGCCCAGGTTTGGAACCACACCTTTTATTGGAATTGTTTGAAAGCGAACGGCGGCGGCATTCCCACCGGGCCGGTAGCCGAAGCCATCAACGCTTCTTTCGGTAGTTTTGAAGAATTTAAAACTCTTTTTACAAATATGTCGGTCGGACTTTTTGGCTCAGGCTGGACATGGCTTGTCAAAGACAGCGACGGCTCTCTCGGCGTCGAAGCGCTCTCCAATGCCGGAAATCCGCTGACCAATGACCAGAAACCCCTTCTCACCTGCGATGTCTGGGAACATGCCTATTACATCGATTACCGGAATGAGCGCGCGAAATACGTGGAAACTTTCTGGAATTTGGTGAATTGGGATTTTGTGAATCAGCAACTCAGCTGAGTCTGCAGGCTGAAGACTAGAGACTTAAGACTAAAACTGTGAAAAGCTTCAGTTTGTAGTCTTTGGTCTTCCGGCTAATTGAGCATGGATTCCATACGACTGATCGCTTTCGCCGCCAAAGTGTATTCCGTGTTTTGTTGAAGGGCATGACGATAAGCTTCAAGCGCCTTGCTCCAATCACCCTGATGCTCCCAAACTCTTCCCAAGTTATACCACGCATAGAACCGACCGTCATAACGTTCCGCAGTGGTCGCCTTTTCAAGCCAGGGAAGCGCTTCCTGCCAACGGCCTGTTTCGATCAGATAGGCTCCGATATCGTTATAAGGATTCCCATATTGCGGATCAATCCGAATCGCTCTCTCGCATTCCCTGATGGCATCCCCGTAACGGCCTTTGACACTGTAGGCCCATCCTAAAAAGGTATGTGCCTCAGCGGTCGGCTGAGAGGCTATGGATTGGAGATACAATGTGACGGCCTCGTCGACTTTTCCGGCCATTTGTTTTTCATAACCTTCCTGAAGATAGCGATTTGCGGTTTCTTGAGGGTTCGGGATATCGAAGTTTTCCATATTAAAATCGCATAAAAGGGTTGGTTTTCTTTTCGTGACCCATCGTTGACTCCTCAGCATCGCCATAGGCATGGCCTGGAAAAACCTTGAGAGTTTCTTTCAAACCGGCTAGTCGCTTCAAACTTTCCCGCATTTTCAGTTCACTGCCTCCCGGAAGGTCACAACGCCCGCAAGCCCCGACAAAAAGTGTGTCCCCGGTCACCAGCCTATCCTCGACAAGAATACATTGAGATCCTTCCGTATGACCCGGCGTGTGTATCAATATCAACTCCACATTGCCGATCTTCAGCAGAAAGCCTTCATAAGTTTCCAGAAGACGCTCTTTGATATCCTTGAGATGCCTTGCCTCTTTTTCGTGGACATAGACAGGACCCGCTATTTTTTGAATAAGATCGTTGACGCCGTTGCAGTGATCAAAATGCGTATGCGTCAAGACTCCGGCCACAACCTTCATTCCATCTTTCTCGGCTTCGCTCAAAACCGCATCCACATCCCAGGCCGGATCAACCACAACGCATTCTTTTTTGCTTTTGTCCCCGATCAAATAGCAAAAATTCTGCATATAGCCAACCGGTATTTGTTTAAAATAAAGATTGCCGCTGTTACTCACCGCATGGACACCTTTTCGTCTGGATACGTTCGTAATAAATACTTTCTATCTTAGGCTGGTCGCATAAATTCAAACGGGATTGTTCCGAAAAAGAAAACGGAAGCGGTGGATAAAAAACATCGCCGTCATAATTCTGATGAATCCGCGTCATATAGACCCCATCAATGAGAGAAAGTGTTTGCATGAAAAGATCCGCTCCCCCAAGGATAAAAGCCTTTTGTGTTTTGATTTGCCCAAGGGCATCTCCGAGCGTATCGAAGAATTGCGGATTGTCACCTCCTGAGGGAAGAGATTTGCTCAGAACAAAATTCTGACAATCCGGCAACGGTTTGCCGAGACCTTCATAGGTTTTGCGACCCATGATCACCGTGCTCCCAATGGTCAACTTACTGCGGTGTTCCCTGTCTTCTGGAAAACACCAAGGTATTTTCTGGTTCTTTCCGATAATATGATTTTGAGCGACCGTCACGATATGAAATAGCATAAGACCTTCCCTGCAGCAGCTACCTTAAAGAATTAAAAAGACTCACGCTTGTTTCTCATAAAAAACAACTTCAAGCAAGGGATCGTCCTGCAGTTTTTCCCGTGATTTTTCTTTAAAGGCAGCCGGGATTTCCGGATAAAAAACATCGCCCTGGTAATCGGCGTGAATACGGGTGAGATAAATGCCGTGGGCTCGATTAATGGAAGTCCTGTAAAGCTCCGCACCCCCAATGATAAAAGCGCGCTCGGTCTTCACATTTTTCAAAGCGTCCTCGAGCGTGGAGAAATAGGTTTGACCTGGATAGGGATTTTGACCGCTCCGATCCAAAATAAAGTTTTGACGTCCCGGCAACGCCTTGCAACCAAGGCTTTCAAATGTCTTGAGGCCCATAATCACCGTCTGGCCTGTGGTCATTTTTTTGAAATGCTGCAGATCTTTTGAAAAATGCCAGGGGAGTTGATTCCCCTTCCCAATCACTCGGTTATTCGCAACAGCCACAATATGGTAAAGCACAAAACCTCCAAACTTTTTGACCAAAGCTTATGGCTCATAGCTTAGAGCTAGCCGCTAGGGGCTATAGTCTATGGTCTGATTTAAACAGCAACAGGTGCCTTGATCGCCGGATGAGGGTCATAACCTTCCAGCTTAAAATCTTCGTATTTAAAATCAAAAATATTTTTTACCGAGGGATTCAGAACCATCTTCGGCAGAGTTTTCGGCTCGCGGCTCAACTGCAGCTGAACCTGTTCCCGATGATTCAGATAAATGTGCACGTCTCCAAACGTATGCACAAATTCGCCCGACTTCAGACCCGTCACCTGTGCCATCATCATAGTCAGAAGCGCGTAAGAAGCAATATTGAAAGGCACCCCCAGAAAAACATCCGCGCTCCGCTGAAAAAGCTGGCAGGAAAGCTTCCCGTTCAGAACATAAAACTGGAAAAACGCATGGCAGGGCGGCAAAGCCATTCGGTCGATCTCCCCGGCGTTCCATGCGCTGACGATGATTCTCCGGCTGTCCGGATTGATTTTGATCATGTTAACCGCGTCCGAGATCTGGTCCACCGTCGTTCCGTCATTTTTTTTCCAAGACCGCCACTGAGCGCCATAAACCGGCCCAAGATCTCCGTTCGCGTCGGCCCACTCGTCCCAGATGGTCACACCGTTGTCTTTCAAAAATTTGATGTTCGTATCCCCTTTTAAAAGCCAAAGCAATTCATAGAAAATCGATTTGGTGTGGATTTTTTTGGTGGTCACTAGCGGAAACCCTTCCGCCAGATCAAACCGCATCTGATAACCGAAGGTGCTGATCGTCCCAACGCCCGTGCGGTCTTTTTTTTCGGTGCCGTTTTTGAGGATATGCCGTAGAAGATCAAGATACGGCTTCATGAAGCCTGTCCGGCAGCATTGAGCTCTTGCATCTTTGTCTTCTGCGAATCTGCGGGCGGCTGAGACTCTTTGAAAAAATGAGTGTCATCGATATTAAGATCTCCGAAGTAATAACCATTCACAAGAAAAATCGAGGATGCATCGGAGATCTTCGCATAATAACCCCCTGCTTTTTCGTCATTCACCCCTAGACTGATCGCGGTTTCTTTCCCCCCTGCCGTCACAGCGATTTCTAACACCGGTTTCTCAAGGCCATACCCTTTTCCGTCCGGGTCCACGACATTCTTCGCTTTAATGCTGTTCAAAGTCGCGATAAAACGTATGACCTTATCCGGATCAATGGAGGAAGAAAGATCCTGCCTTAAAAATTTCCAGGAGTTTTTCGTGGGATCTGATTTATCGGTGACTAATTCTATTCCGGCAGCGCCCGTTTTCGCGCCGTTCTTTAACTGGAATACTGTTATTTTTTGAACGTTTTCGGGTTGAAACTTAAAAAGAGTCAAATCCGCCCAATAATCACTTGAGGGTTTCCCTTCTTCAAGGGGCGTATAGATCCCAAGGAGATCCGCCATGTTCACATCGGAGAAGTAAACCTCATCGCTGGCCGTTTGGCGCAAAAAACACCCCTGCATCCCGGCCTGTTTCGTGCCCACCTTCAGATCTAAAAGAACCTTTCCTCCGTCCCCTGAAATCACCATGGAAAAAGCATCTTCATTTTTTATTTTAAAATCCTCAAAAAGCTTTTTTTCATTCCCGCGCAATTCGCCTTTGGCCGTACTAAGTTTTTCCAAAAGATGATTCACCTTCGTAACATCTGCCGGAACATCCCAAAGGCTTTTGACTCTCCAAAGATCCTTTTCTTTGACAAGTTCGACAGGCGGCATGGCCACACCGCGGCCGATCAGGATCTTTTTCGCTTTCGTCGAATCGAAATGAAACAGCCTAGTCCCCTCCGCTGACTTCAAGGATGCAACAGTCGTGTCACCGGACCGAACCCAGTATTTCGCTAAGATACCGAGCGAAAGAATTCCAAGGATCAAAACCAAAACGATTATTTGTTTTTTTTCCATAGCAAGAGAGGCGCCAGAAGTTTGTTCCGCTGACGCTCGGTCTGAGGTCCGTTAAGCTGTCAAACTTTTCAGATACACCTGTTTTGCTCGACGCCGCCAATAAGCCCGTCCAAAACCAAGGATCGCAATAAGCAGCGGTACAAGAAGCGTCGCAAAAAAACGCCAAAACATTTTTTGAGTTGCCGAGATCTTCGGCAACATCCGATCCACAGGCCCTTTGGAACGGATCCCGATCAGGGCATCCCCTAACGTCAATATATCCATGGCATTAATGAAAAAGTTGAGATGACCGCCCCCCTGCATCAATTGTTTTTGAAAAGGAATAGAAGCACCGATTAAAATGAGTTTCCCCGGTTTCGGCTGAAGAGGGGGCGCATTTTTTTCCGAAGTTGCATTCGGTTCAGGAGGTGTCGAAGGCGGCTGTGTGGGTGTCGATTCGGCCCATTCAGGGATTTTTTGGTCTTTAAATGCATCGGCGAATTGGCCTTCCGCCATCACTGCCAACGGAAATGGCCCTTTGGGACTCTTGGGCTGAGACGCGAGAGATGCCGCGCCCATAGGCTCTTTTTTAAACGGTACTGTCCAGGAGTTCTTCGACGATGTCAACAAAGTCTCGAGCTTAAGCTGCTGCTCGTTGATTTTCTTGGTATCGATCTTTAAGGCGCTCCCCCACATATAGAAAAAAGTCGAAAGACGAGAAGTGATGGAAACGTTTAAATTCATCTCCGCATCAGACAAGCGTATCTGAACCGGCAGTTTGACGGGAATAGAAAGACCCAGGAGTTCGGCACGGGCGCCGCCGCCAAGACTGATCACTTCACTCTGTTCATCCGCCAGAATGTTTTCATCCACTTGGAATCCCCAATGTGAAAGCAGGTCATTTACTTCAGGCTCTTTGTTTTTGGGAACAAGAGACAAAGACCCCGTTGCCGAAGGCCGGTAGCTGAATTCATAATTTTGAACGGCCATGAAAACGGACCCGCCCTGGTAAAGGAACCTGTTGATCTCGTATTTTTGGCGTTCGCTCAATTTGTGAGGTTCGATAACGGCGAGAGTTTTCATCCCGTCAGGAATCGGCGTCTCTTTATCAAGGGCAATCCGCGCCACAGAATAGCCCTCATACTGCAATCCCAACTGGAGGAATTCATAAGGATCGTCCCGGTAACTTGGCGGGATCTGACCGCCTCCGAGCTGCTGCAGCAAAGCCATCAGGTTCGGGTCCATGGAACGCTCTTCATAGGGTGCCACCAGTGCGATCTTGGGAATTTCCGGCAAGGTCATGCGGTAAAGTTTTGAAACAATGGTGTATTCGAGCTCGTTGAGATTCCCGGGATGAATACGCGGCAAAACCTCCTCGGGCTTTTCTTTATAGGAAAGCGTGATCCCTGAATAAATCAACCGGACGCCCATTTCATCGGACTGGATGGATTCCACCTGAAAAGGCTCAATGCCTTTTTTGGAAATTTTTTCTTCCATCGTCTCTTCTTTCTTACTTCCTTCGACCGCGTTCGCCGCATCCATATGGAACACCTTATACTGAAAACGGCCTTCAGATACGGCGCGCAATTCCTCGAGTTTGTCGCGGACATCCTGCTCCAGGGTTTTCATGGCAGTCGGCATCTTATCGGCGGAGGAAATATAGAATTTTGCGATCACGGGTGATTTAAGATCCCGCAGGATCTTTTTCGTTGCCGTTGAGATCGTGTACATTTTCCCTTCGCTCAAATCAAAACGGCCAAGCGGAATCTCCGCCACAAACCAATTGCTCAAAAGAAAAATAGCGGTGCAGATTACCGTCGTTGTTGTAAATATCGATACCGCTTTCGGACGCATCCGTCCTTCGACCCAAAACCCGTTCAGCACAAGCGCCACCGCGCTACCGACCACAAAATAAAGCACATCCCGGTTATCAACCACTCCTTTGGCAAAAGAAGCATAATGGTCCGCGGCCCCCAGAAAATGCCTGAGAAACGTGCCCAAACCCGAGACCCAGCCGTCGAGTGATGTGGCGACAAATTCCGTCCCGATCAGGAACAGGCCGAAGCAGATCATCATCGAGAGAATAAAAGAAACAATCTGATCGCGAAAAAATCCTGAAATAAGAATGCCCATAGCGAGAAAAAAACCTCCCAGAAATGCCGCACCGACATAACCGCTTAAGATGGCCCCGGTATCCGGACGGCCGAGCGCTTGAAGCATGACCGGGACGGGAAAAGTAGCGACAAGGGCGATTAGATAAAAAAGGAAGCTTGCAAAAAATTTCCCGAGTACAAGTTCTTGAGGCTGCATCGGGAAAGTCAGCAGAAGCTCCTGAGTGTTCCCTCGTTTTTCTTCGGACCAAAGCCGCATCGAAACCGCGGGAATAAACGCGGCCAGCAAGAACGGCAACATATAAAAGAAAGTCCGCATATCCACACGGCCGATCAAAAAGAACTGGGTCATAAAAAGACCGCCGTTCAGAAGCGTAAAAATGATCAGGAAGATATAAGCGATGGGAGAATTGAAATAGGTTGCCATTTCCCGCCGCAGAATAATGGAAAGATTCGAAAGCGTTTTCATGCATTCACCGTTTTCCGGGGGGCCAATAGCTGGATAAAAATATCTTCGAGGCTCAGCTCTTTTGCAGACTGACCTTGCGCTAAAACTTTTTCCGCCAGTTCTCTTTTCGTCCCCTGCGCCACCAATTTCCCTTCGTTGATGATCACAATCCGGTCCGCAAGAACTTCGACTTCTTGTAAAATGTGTGTGGAAAAAATAATGGTCTTTTCTTTGGCAAGGCTTTTGATCAGGGAACGAATCCCGATGATCTGAATCGGATCCAGCCCGGAGGTCGGCTCATCAAGGATCAGAACTTTAGGGTCATGGATCAGCGCCTGCGCAAGCCCGACGCGCTGTCCATAGCCTTTGGATAACTCGCAAAGCAAATGTTTCCACACGGATTTCAGCTGACAAGCCTCTCTCACCCATCCGAGACGTTCCTGGAGACTCTTCGAAGAAAGTTCACGCGCCTTGCCGACAAAATTCAGATATTCCTCTACTTGCATATCGGCATAAAGCGGCAAGGTTTCCGGCAGATAGCCGATGCGTTTGCGGACTTCAAGCGGATTTTCCAGAATGTCGATCCCGTCGACCTTCGCGGTGCCCGAGGAAGGATAAAGGTAGGTCGTCAGAATTCTCATCGCCGTGGTTTTACCGGCACCATTCGGCCCCAAAAGACCGAGAATCTCTCCGGGATTTGCCTGAAAAGAAACCCCGTCAAGTGCGACCACGGGGCCGTACCGCATGGCTAAGGATTGAACATCTATCATAAAAAATAAAATTCCTTAAAAAATATAGATCAAAGTTAAATTTACCGGCGCCGTCCAAAAAGCCGGAGGAGAAACAGAAACATATTAATGAAATCGAGATAAAGCCTCAAGGCGCCCATGATCGCAAGCTGTTCCGGCGCATGGGACCCGCTCTGGTGGATCGCTTTCAGTTTTTGAGTGTCATAAGCCGTGAGACCGATAAAAACCGCGACCCCGACATAAGAGAGGATCCAGTCAAAGACCGGCGAGTGAAAGAAAATATTTACAACACTGGCAAGGATCACTCCCCAGAGAGCCATCCCGCAAAAACTGCCGACTGAAGTTAAATCTTGTTTGGTCACCCATCCGTACAAGCTCACCCCTGCGAAGGTCATGGCCGTGATAAAAAAAGTCGCAGAGATCGACGCCATGGTGTAAATAAGGAAAATAGTCGCCATGGTAATGCCATTCAGCGCGGAATAAATAAGAAACCCGAGTACGGCCGTTTGTGCGGAAATCCTTTGGATGCTCGCGGAAAGCCATAGGACGATTCCGAATTCCGCGATAAAGAAAAGCCAAATACCGCCTTTTAAGAGAAACCGAAGTAAGGGAACATTGCCTGCCGTAAAAAAAGCGATAAGCCCTGTCAGTGCAAGCCCCATGGCCATCCACTGATAGACGCGTTGCATAAAAGTCGAAAAAACGGCTCCGTGGGAATAGGAAAATTGGTTCTGTTCATTCTGCTCCATAAAAAAATCCTCCTTTGACATTACTGATGTGCGTGTATTGTAGCTAAAAAAACACTCTTTCTCAAGACAGATGCGAGACCCACCCGCATGGAAGGAATAAAAGCTTTTTCAGATCAAGCAACCGGCGGCACGTCTGAAGTAACAGGAGGCGCCAGAAATTCCCTGATCTTTTTGGCCGGTCTCGCCACAATGGCCTTATCCCCCTTTTCCACAATCGGTCTTTGAAGAAGATCCGGATAAATTGCTAAAAGATCCAGCCATTGGTTTTCGGTAAGTTTTTTCTGGTTCAATTTCAAGTCAAGATACAGCTGGTCCTTTTTCCGGATCAGTTCTTCGATGGGAAGTCCGATCTTCTGAATGAGTTCCTTAAGTTTTGATTTCGGGATCGGGTCTGTAAAATAATCCACCGCTTCAAAATCTACATTGGATTCTTTCAGGATCTGATGAACTTCCTTACAAGTCGTGCAGGTAGGTTTCTGATAAACTGTGATCTCTGACATGCTTACTCCTTCCAATCATTAGGCGGACGGATCTGACAGGAAGAAGGTCCTTGGTCAGGGTTTTGCTTTTCTTCCTTCACTTTGCGGTCCGCAAAGTAAATTTTTAAAAAATAGAGTCCTGTATACACTTTCGGGTCCACAAGATAACCGTGTTTTTCCATGGTATGCAGCCACAAAGCCGCTCCCGTCAGAGGGACTTCATGGACGATGATGGATTCTGTCGCGTCCCCTCCGCCCGGCCCTTTTTTAACAACGCCGATGGCTTGATAGAATGTAATGATCTCGGAACTCAACCCGCTTGAAACAGGTCCCTCGACGATCAAGGAAAGATGTTCCGCTTCATAACCTGTTTCTTCCAAAAGCTCGCGCCGGGCCGCATCTTCCATGGTCTCGGGATCATGGGACAGCTTGTCATTGACGAGGCCGGCCGGGAATTCGATCACGTGAGATTTGACCGGTCGGCGAAACTGTTCGACAAAAAGAACCTTTTCTTCCCTCGTCACCGCCACAATGACCACGATACCGCTGCAATTGGTCCTTTTGACGTACTCCCAGTTGTCTTCGCGAATCAAATCAAGATACTTCCCCTTAAAAAGAATCATGCCTGGAATCTCCGTTTTCGATGAATGGAAGCGGCTGCTTATAAAGTTTGCCGCGGATCACTTTCGCCCGCTATTTTACCAGAACTATCTTCAAAACAAATCATTTGTGCAGTACCGATCTTTTCCTTTTTCTCGATCTTATGGCCTAGAAGCTCAAGCTTGACCCGCATCGTCTCTTGCGCATAGATCCCCGGCTCCATCCATAAAATGCCCTCGCGATCCAAAACACGTGAAGCCGCTATGGAATCAGCGCAGGTCCTGCCGAAATCGATCTTCTGGACAAAAAGATTCATCAGAACCGCCGCGGGATCTTCATCCCCATAGGCATCCATCACAAGAAAAGGCTTCCCCTTTTCAAAGACCAGTGTCGAAACAACCGGAGCTCGCGGTCTCTGCCCGGGGGAAGGAATATTGACGGCCTCCCCCTTTTTGACAAGGTCGGGTGTGGCATTAAAATCTGTCAACTGGTTATTCAGGAAAAAACCATAACCGGGGACCATGACCGCAGAACCAAAGGCGTCTCCGAGCGTCATAGTTAATGCGGCGATATTCCCGTGAGTATCCGCAACAAGAACAGAAGACAGCATCTGTTTTCTGCCGGTCTCAGGGGTATTTTTTTGAGAATCTTTTAATCGGAGAACTTTATCAAATTTGATCGATTCCCTGAGTTCCTGAGCCCATTTTTCAGACAGAAGCTCCTCCAGAGGAACTTCAAAGACATCCGGATCGGCAATGGCAAGGCCCCCGGTAAAAGCATGTTTTTGAGTTTCCTCCAAAATATGATAGGTCTCCGCGGTTTTTCCAAAACCCGCAAGTCCGAACTGAGACAAAATATTGAGCGCACGAAAAAGCATGATACCGCCGGCCGCCGGAGGACTGACGCTGAAAACATCATACCCTTCATAGGTGATATGGATCGGGTCCCGCCTGGCTACACTGTAATCTTCAAGATCACGATAGTTTAGAAACCCCGGCCGAAAAGAATTTTTTTGGACCGTTTGCACTATCGCTTTGGCAATCTCTCCCTCGTAAAAAATCCGGATCCCTTTTGACTGTATGAGTCGAAAAGTTTTGGCAAGGTCGGGTTGAGAGATTTTGGATTCTGCGCTGACCGGTTGGTTGTTTTTTAAAAAAAGCCCGCGCCCCGCATCAAAAAGCGCCAGTCTTTCTTTGTGTTCCTGAATCGCTTGCGCCAACGATGCAGAAACAGCGGCCGCCCCACCGGCTTCCTGGATGGCAGGATCAAAAAGTTTTGCAAAAGAAAATTTTTGAGTGCCATACCGCGCATGCACCTCCTCCAACAATTTCAGAAGCCCGGGCGTGCCGACAGGAAGTCCGCCGGTGTTCCGATCCGACCGATAAGGACGAAGTTCCCCTTTTTCATCAAAAAACATTTCCGCAAAGACCTCTGCCGGCGTTTGAACGCTGCCATCAAAAAAAAGGATCCGCCTTGTCCCGATATCATAAAAAAGGAGATACCCGCTTCCGCCAAGGCCGGACGACTGAGGCTGCACCACATTGAGAACCCAAGCCGCGGCTACCGCAGCATCAATCGCATTGCCTCCCTGCCCTAAAACTTCCGTGGCGGCTTTTGTCGCACGGAGATCTGAAGTCACAGCAATAGCTTTATCACTCAGGGCTGCCTGAAGTACCGGAGAAAAAAGAAAGGTGAGAAAAAGGCTTCGTAAAACACAGGAAGCAACGGGGAAGGTATACTTTAGAAAAAACTTCATTTTAAGAGGCCCAGAACGCCGCACATCATGCGTTGGATAATTGAAAATTTTCATTCCGAAAATATTCTCCACCCAGGAAAAGTGTGATCATCGGTACAAACCACGAGGGCCTAACGGTTATCGGCCAAGGATTTTTTTTGCAGTCTTGACAATATAAGGCGAAGTAAGATTGTATTTTTCCAAAAGCTCTTCGGGTTGACCGGATTCCGCGTAAGTATCCTGAATAGCCACAAATCCCACCTTGCAAGGATGTTTCCTGGCAAGCAATGTCGCAACCGCACTCCCGAGACCGCCCCAGATTTGATGTTCTTCCGCGACTACCACGTGCCCGGTCTTTTTAGCTTCTTCAAGGATCAGTTCGGCATCCAGGGGCTTTACAGTGTGCATATCAATGACGCTAGCTTGAATACCATCATCCTCGGCTAGTTTTTCTGCGGCGCATAGGGCTTCAAAAACAAGAAAACCGTTGGCGATAATCGTTAGGTCCTTTCCTTCGCGCATCCGAACGCCTTTACCGATTTTGAATGGGGTCGCGGCTTTATGAATGATCGGAGCTTTCGGCCGACCCGTACGGATATACACCGGAGCGGGATAATGAACCGCTTCCAAAACCAACGCGCGCGTTTCGACCTCATCGCTTGGAACCATGACCACAAAACCGGGCAGACTGGTCATCAAGGCAACGTCTTCGATGCTCATCTGCGAAGCCCCGTCTTCCCCCACCGTAATACCGCCATGGGAACCGACCACTTTGACATTGAGTTCTGAAAAAGCAACGCCCATGCGGAATTGGTCAAAACCCTTGCAAACCAAAAAAGACGCAAAACTGGAAATGAACGGGATCTTCCCGCAAGACGCAAGACCGGATGCAACACCGACCAGATTGGCTTCCTGGATTCCGACATTTAAAAAACGTTCCGGAAACACCTGGCTAAAAGCGTAGGATTTGGTGGATTTGGAAAGGTCTGCATCCAGCACCACCACATTCGGATTGGCTTTGCCGATCTCGACGATCGTTTCACCGTAAGCATCTCGTGTGGGCTTCCCGTATTTCTTTTCCATTTTAAGTGAGTTCCTTCAAAGCTTTTTCCACTTCCGCCGGCGTCGGAGCCACCCCGTGATAATGATTATTCCCTTCCATGAATGAAACACCTTTGCCTTTAATCGTATGTGCCACGATCATTGCCGGTCGATCTTTGACCTTTTTGGCTTTTTCAACAGCGTTCAAAATCGCCTTGAGATCATGCCCGTCGATCTCCTGTACATGCCAGCAGAAAGATTCCCACTTTTTGATGACGGGTTCCATATCGCAGATCACGCGGGTGGCATCATCCAGCTGGAATTTATTATAGTCAAGGAACGCAATCAGATGATCCACCTTATGATGCGCAGCCATGGCCGCGGCTTCCCAGGTCTGGCCTTCATTCATCTCACCATCGCTTGTGACCACGTAGGTATAATAATTTTTTTTATCAAGACGCCGCGCAAGCGCCATCCCGATCCCCATCGATAATCCCTGTCCAAGAGACCCCGTGGAAGCTTCCACACCCGGTAGCTTCCGACGATCCGGATGCCCTTGAAGGGGGCTGCCAAATTTGCGAAAATCTTTTAACGTGCTAGGATCAAAATAGCCGGCCTCCGACAATACAGAATAAAGCGCCGGCGAGGCATGTCCTTTACTTAAAATGCAGCGGTCACGGTCCGGCCAATGAGGATCCTGGGGGTTGTGGTCCATGAGGTTAAAATAGAGGGCGACCAGTATTTCAGTCGCGGAAAGCGAGCCGCCCGGATGACCGGAGGCTGCGGCACCCGTCATCTCGACGATATGTCGGCGAACCACTTTTGCCTTGGCCTTAAGCTGTTCTATCGAAAAATTTTCCATGAATATAAGGACTGTCCTGACTGCTCATTAAAACACTTGTATAGGGGAATGAGGAATGAAGTTTAACGGCTTTCAGTGTTACCGTCAATGACTAAAAACCTGTGGTTTGTCCGTTGCGCGCCTTGCCCTCTGCGTGTTATTCTTACGACATGTCCAAACCAGCGGCTCTGATCATCGGCTCCAGCGAGAAAGATTCTGACCTTTTTTATGCAACAAAGTTCATCGCACCGGATCCTTTTATTTTTGTGGAGATCCGGAATAAAAAATATCTCCTCGCTAACGATCTTGAGATCGACCGTGCCAAAAAACAGGCCGCCGTTCATGCCGTGGTCTCAACCTCTGTTTTAAGCAAAGCCTACCGCGCAAAGTTCAAGAAAGCCGCACCCCTCGAGGAGAAGCTTTTCTGGTTCCTGAAAAAGCATCGGGTCAAGTCCTTGATCATTCCTGCGGATTTCCCAGTCCGGTATTACGAGCCTTTAAAGCGCGCGGGATTCCGGATTCGCTACAAAAATCCTCCTTTTTATGAAAAGCGCAGCATCAAGAACCGCTATGAAATTGCGGCGATCAAACAAGCTCTTCGCGCCACGGAATATGCCGTCGCGAAAGCGATCCAGGTCCTGAAAAAAAGCGTCATCAAAAAAAACAGGCTTTATTACAAATCAAAGCTTCTCACCAGCGAATTTCTCAAAACGATCATCCATCAATCTCTTCTGGAAAAAAGCTGCATCGGAGAACATACGATCGTTTCCTGCGGCCAGCAGACCATCGACCCGCATCACCGCGGCTCCGGCCCCCTTTACGCGCACCAACCGATCATCATGGATGTCTTCCCCCGTCATGAGCAAACGCTTTATTACGCGGATTTCACGCGCACGGTTGTCCGCGGCAAAGCTTCGCCTGTGTTGAAAAGAATGTATGCTGCCGTCAAAGAGGGCCAGAAAATTGCCTTTCAAATGATCCGTGCGAGGATGGACGGGAAAAAAGTTCATGCCGCAATTCAAGAAAGATTCTCGCAATCCGGTTTCCAGACCGGAAACATGGGAGGTCGCATGCAAGGTTTTTTCCATAGCACAGGACACGGCCTCGGGTTGGATATCCACGAGCCGCCGCGCATCGGCGCCGCCACTGACCTCTTGAAGGCGGGGCAGGTGGTGACTGTGGAGCCCGGACTTTATTATAAGGGTATCGGCGGTGTACGTCTGGAAGATGTGGTGCTTGTCACAAAAAAAGGCTGCACCAACCTCACTAAATTTCCTAAATTCTTAGAACTCTAAAGGTTGTTGGTGCTGCACTAAATTCCTTATTCAAAAAAATTAATGGGAGTCAGTGCTGCACCAACCTTACTAAATTTCCTAAACATTTGGAAATTTAAGATCCTGGCAATGCCGGGTACTGCAGAAGCTTTATCGACCGCCTCTCATGACACCAGAAACAAGCGCTTCTTTTTTCTTCCTCGGCCATTCTTTGACTTCACATTCACGGACAAGGGCCTGTGTCCTATCTCCGCATTTCTCATGGTAGACCATTTCTACCGGTCGATGCACCCGCGTGTAACGAGAGGCCTTGCCGGTCTGATGCATTTTGAGACGCCGTTCCAGATCTTTAGTGATCCCCGTATAGAATGAATCGTCGCAGCATTTGAGAATATAAAGAAACCAATCTCCGCGGGTTTTTTCCCTCCGGGAAATCTTCTTCTTTTTTTGAAGCCCTTGAAGCATTTTTTTATAGGTTGGATGCATCTTAGAATCCGATCCACGTGCAAGGCGCAAGGTTAGAAGGTCTTTTAGACACGCGTTGCTTATTGCTTTTTTGGGTCTTTAACGCGATGATGATACTTTATCGTTACAAAAACAACCGCGGTGAAAAATATCAGGTTGCTGTATCCAAACAGCCTGAAACTTAATTCCTTGGACGCGAAAGTCGCCGGCAACATCAAAAGGATGCAAGTCCAGACCCCCAAAAGCCACACCAGACTGATATCGTCCGAGGATTTGCGTTTGATGATCCTGAGGATCATGGGGATGTTGAAAAGCGGCATGACAGCTCCCGCATAGATGGCGATATGCTGAAAGATCTCCATTTTTACTTGTACCATTCCCTTGTGATGGCTCTGACTTTTTCCTGAGCTTCCGCTACAATCTCCTCCGGCTGACGCTTCCCAGCGTTCATCCCCGACGCGGTCACGGCGCGAATGTCCGAAAATCCCATGAGTTGAAATTCCACTCTTGCCAGACTTACCGCGTGTTCCCAAGAGGCCATCGGCCCTTCATAAATCCCCCCGCTCGCCAAGAGAATCAGCGCTTTTTTCCCAGTCATAAGCCCTATGAATTTTCCGTCCTGGATATCCCAGGTCTCACTTTTGAGCAAAATAGAATCGAAATAAGTTTTAACGCATCCAGGCAAGGAGAAATTATGCATCGGTGTTGCCAGCACCACAATATCCGCCCCCTTGAACTGGGCGGTCATGCGGTCCATGGTTGCGATGGCCTTTTGATGAACGGCATCCAGCTTTTGTCCCATATAATTGCGTTGGATATAGGCCTCAAGACTTGTTTCCATGAAAAAGCCGGGGATATCTTTAAGAAGATCCAGAGATTCAATGGGTTGATTTTTTATGCCTTCCAAAAAAGCATCTGCTAACTTTTTTGTGTAGGATCGTTCTCCCCTTGGAAGATACGTCACCATCAGTGTTTTCATGATCAGTCTCCTCTTCGAATCTCTGTTTGTTCAAGATCCAGTCTCAAACCAGTTTGCGACCGGATCTTAAAACGGGCCATCTGCAAAGTCACTCAAGTTGATCTGCTAATTTCTGGGCCAAGGTATCCATTTGTTTTAGTAGGTAATCCGGTACAAGATCTTCTTCTTCGAGCTGACTTTTCGCTGAGTTAAGAAAACCTATTAACCGCTTCAAAACGCCGTTTCGTTTTTGCTCCTTGGCTTCCGGAGTGTCTTTGGGCTTATGGACTTCAAGGATCTTTTTGACCTGGGCCCGAACTTCCTTGGATTCTTTGCCTTCGTTTAAAACATCGTTGCGAAGTTCCGCGAATTCATTGGTAGGAATATTTTTATTATTTTTGGCGAGCCGGAGCAAATTCACAGCTTCATAATCCGGGATCTTTCTCGGCGTTTCTTCTTCCGTGTAATCCGGCTTTACAATCCGGGGCTCTTCTTTTTCAAGAAAAGAGTAAGATTTGATCAGTTTGGAGGCTGTGGCCTCTTTAACGCCTAATTCTTTATGACAATAAGTCTCAAACGCTTGATAGCCCCATTCTTTATAAAGCTTGTTCTTGTAGATCGAAAAAAGGTGCTGCCCGAGCTCGATCCAGGAAGCTTTGTGTTTTTTAGCCACTTCGACTGTTTTAGCTCTCAACTCATCGCTTCCCATGTTTTCCTTTCATGTAACTTAAAATAACTTTAAACCTCTAATTGTTGATTAAAAAAGGCCGTTTTTTAAGCGCCTTTGCCAAAAAAAATCCTAAATTATTTTTAAATAATTTATAAAATCTGTCCTTCATAGTATTCTTCCTTGGAAAGGCAATCCTCGGAATGGGCTTGCCTAGAAAAGGGCACAACGTCTTCCACCCTTCGCCGTCACAAATCCGAAAGATCAATAATTGACTCGGTTTTTCCTTAAAATAATGCAACACGTCCGAAGTGTGGTTTAGATATAAATCTTCGCATTTTTCCTTGTCAATTTTTAAAAAATCAAACTTATAAAAAGGATCTTTGCGGTTTACCCAGGCGTGCACTTGATTGCTTCGCATCCAAGATTCAAAATCGCGGCCCGTAAAGATAAACTGGCTGTCGGGATACTGCTGATCCAGGATCTTATAAAACTTTTTTACATTAAACCCCAGAAAGGCATCATATGTTTCAAGGCCGTCTAAAAGTTTTTTACCCTGATTCATATTTTCTTGAAATAAATCCATGAGGCGTTTGCCTTTAAAAACGTCATGAAGACTCCGATATCCCAAAAGAATCAGAGCCTCATGAAGCGATAAAGTCCCTGTTTTTCTAAGGCCGATACAAAATATTTTTTTATTTCCCATAATTCCTTATCCAAAAAAACAGTTTTATGCTTCCGGTTTGTGCGTTTTTATTCTGAAAAATCTCCGCCTTGAACTAAAATCAAATAAATTCCAAAAGGACTTTTCGGGGAATCATGCAACATTGATATGCTTCATCCATCAATCTCTGAAATCCCTCTTCCCCTTTTATGCCAAGTTCTAGCGTAAAATCGTTCACATACATGCCGACAAAACGATCATTCAGGTCTTCCGAAATACCGCGGCCGTACTGAAGCGCGTATGCTAAGGCTTCGCGACGGTGCGTCAATGCATACTGAATGCTTGTCTTGAAAAGTCTGGCGAAATCCCTGATTGTTTCTTTTCCCAGGTCGCGACGGATAATATCGATGCCAAGCGGCAACGGAAGTTTTGTTTTTTCATGCCACCAGACACCCAGATCCACGGCCTTGTTCAGCCCATGCTTTTCATAAGTGATCTGCCCTTCATGAATGATCAAACCGTAATCTACTTCACCGTTTTTGACAGCATCAAGGATCTTGTCGAAAGGAACAAAAACAGGCGCAAAATTTTTTTCAAAAAGCTGGAGGACGAGAAATGCCGTAGTTAATTTACCGGGAATCGCTATTTTTTTATTCTTTAAATCGTGCCCCGGCGAACGAGGAGCATCCCCCTTGCAAACCAGAATGGGTCCGTAACCATCGCCCACGCTCGCGCCGGAACGCATCACGATATATGGATCCGCCAGATAAGCGTAGGCGTGACAGGAAACGGCCGTCACCTCAAGCTCCCCTTGGAGTGCTCGCTGGTTCAGACTTTCGATATCCTCGATCACATGCTCAACCTCGAACCCGCATATATCGATCTTTTTTTTAGCGAGCGCATAAAACATGAAGGCGTCGTCAGGATCGGGGCTGTGGCCGATGCGGATAAGTTGTTTGCCTGTGGTTTTCATAGGGAAGGCATTATAACGCAATTTCAAAAAAATCGGGACTAGTTCCTCGGATCTTGAAACTCTTTTTGGTTTTTTATTGAGACGAATCTCATGGAACGAAATCCGAATCCGTGCTTTTTACGCGCTTCTTGCCATCGCGAACTGCGCTTGGACTTCCGTCACAAGCGTATTGATGCGGTCCCCAGCAAGGGTGAGGAAATTCTTGAGCATTTTAGGCATCACCAGCATCGTATCCGGCCATTGCGCTTTCAGGGCCACGGCCAAAGGTTCGCTCGCATAGGCCAATGGCTTGAGATTTAAAGATAAAATACCGGTACTGCGCAGACGCGCGGCTTCTATATCCAGGAGTTTTCTCGCTTCATCCAGATGATCGGCTGGAAGGATCGGCGGCCGATGGGCTTGGGCAAGCTGGATATTGATTTTTTCAAGGAAGCCGCGGTCTGCGGCATTACGTACTAATACGATAACAGGCGTATCGCCGAAAATCGGACGGATAGCCGCGATCAAGCCATGATCCAGCGCAAGTTCAGGAGCAAGGATCAAGGCATCGGAGGTGGAAATTGTTTTAATCCCAAGGGCTTTAAGCGCTTGGGTGAAACGAACTTTGTCCAGAACCTGTTGAGCCTTTTGCACCATAGAATCCGGCAAAAGCGATATGGCAAGTTCCGCCGCGTTAAAGGCATAAGCCTGAAGCGAAACAAGGCCATCAGTCAGCTTTTCCGTTACTCCTTCGAAACCTTGCAGGTTCCCGCCACCTATTTTTCTGTTTTCCCTGATCAGGTCTTCGATAGTTTTCACGGCAACACGCTCTGGCGTAAAAGTCGTCAAAGTAACCGTAGGAAGCGGAACAGACAAAGGAACATTTCCAACAACGGCTGCTGTCATGGTGGGTGTTACCGTATGAATCGCCATGGTTTGCCGCACTTCCGAACGTGACGCCTTTCCTTTGTCTGCCTGTAATTCAGAATGGATAGGTTTAAGATGTAAAATTTGCGCATGATCCCCATCCCTGACCGGTACGCGATGTTTCCAACCCGAAAGCAAGTTATCGCGTTCTCCATAGTTTTCCCAGGTTAACATATCCACTACTTGGTAACGGACGCCCGGGTCGATCATTCTTTCAAGACCGTTTGTAAGTGTTGTCGATACTTTCCCGTCACCGGCTAATTCACCCTCCTGAATGCCGAAAATAATCGAGGCAAAAACCATTTGCCCAGAATCACTTTTCCTTGCGAAAACAAGAGAACTCTGATTGGAAGGATCAAAAACTGTCCATTGATGTCCTTCAGCATCGGAAAGATTGTCTCCAAAAACAGCTTTGATCTCTGTGACTGCCTTCCGAAGTTTTGAGTAATATCCCGGGTTCCAATGTGCAACTTCGGATTTTTCTAGAAGTTCCGGTCTAAAAAGAGCTATCAGGGTCATTAAGGGCTTTATGTTTTCTCCAAAGTAATGGGCCGCATCTTTAGCCGAAAAACTGGCCATGATCGCCAATTGTTCAAAAAAGTGGTCCGACCGTACAACACCGTCTGTTAAAGTGTACCCTCTGCCTTTTTGGCGGACGAGTTGTTTCATAAGCGCCATCGCAGAGGTTTCACGGTTTCGGATCTTTTCCGCAATATTGGCAACTTCCGGCAACTCAATGGCCTCCCATTCTTGGACTTCCACAGCGATGGGCATCGAGATCGACGCAGGAACTTCCGAAGCGACTTCATCGCTATGTTGAATGGTGTGCTTTTTCTCGTATTTGGGGTCCGAGATTCGAACAAGAGGAACATTGCCCGTTTTTCCGACCAACCCGGCAAAGATAGCCGGATCGATGGCGATGGAAGTCCGAGACTTGAAAAGTTTCCCCCCGCTCGAGGGGACTTCTTCTCTCACAGGAGCACCTGTATTAATATTCACCTGAAGCGGTTTTCCTCCTCGTGGAGTAAAAATGAAAGATTGGATCTCGGTGCGCCGGCTCTTTAGGGGTTTGGCGGCCGGATGACCTTCAAGGTAACGCACAATATAAACAGCCCAAGGCTGATATTTGGGACTGACGTTTTGCGTCAATTCTTTTCTTAGTTTATGGGCTTCCGCGGGAGAAGCTTGCATGTAACGTTCAAACCAATCACCCGCCATACGAAGCAACAGTTCTTCTGTCAGATCCAAAGCTTCCAAATTAAGCCGGATTCTTGTCTTTTCATCTGCCGTTTCCGCTTCCGCGGCTAATTGTCCGATCCGTTTTTTAAAGGGCTCCAATCCTGAAGAAAATTTGGTGAGGACTTGCTCGCGTAAATATCTGAAGATATCATCGTAATAAACATGATGCCGTAAGCTGTTTAAGGCTTCAACGCCGCGCGAAGAAGGGCTTCCCGTGGGCTGCCATGTTTTGATTTCTCGAAATGAACGGAACATCCCGAAAAGCCCCAAGCCTTCAGCTGAATGTTTTCGGAATCTGCTTAAACCCTCCCACACAAAATCAGGCGCCTGCACAGGAACCGCATAATCGGAAAACTGATATTGAAGCTGGCTAAATAACGCTTCCCGCTCTTCATTTTCCTTGAGCATATTTTCAAACAAATAGGCGTGCCCCATGGCCTGTCCTGTCACCATATCCACACGCCAGGCGGCCGCTACGGATTGATACATACGTTCACGGCGGGTCGCAGGATCTTTTCTTAATGCTTTGACTGTTTTCAAGGCTTCAAAGAGACTGCGGGCCGAAGGGCGCCTCCCCCCGCCTTCCTGGCTACTTTTCTCGCTATCGTCATAGGCTACAAAAACACCGCTCAAAATCTCCCAGTCACCGCTTCTTAAACGTTCCCTCAAAATGTCCTGAGTGATCACTTTGGTGTTCGGTTCCCCTTTTTCATTCAAGACATCGATCATCGCCCCTGTTTTTCTGTCGCGGATCACCCAAACCTCGGGGTTGCTTCCGGCAAAAGGTCCGACAACTTCGCCTCCGTTGGCCATGACTTTCATCATGCTCGTGGCGGAAGCTTCCAGATCTTCATCGGACAGCATAACTCCTGCTTGGGCTCCTCGAAAAATAATTTGCGCTTCGTAATAGGTGTAATCTTCGAGAGTGGCTATCCGGTCTTCCAATCCGAGAAGTTCCGTCATAAAACGTATATAAAGAAAACGGTCATGCGCGTCGTCTGCAAAAGTACGCCCGCCGATCAACAGGCGAGACATGGTACGCCGCAAAACTTCAACTGCCGGCTGGTTTTTAAGACGTTCCCGAAGCCCTTCAAAATCATTTTTATAGCGTCCATGATTTTGATCCCTTCCATCTCTATACGCTTTCCAAAAAAGAAAAAGTTGATCGAAAGGCCTTGCAAAAGGGCCGGAAAATTCCACTTTAAGCCCGGCTTGAGTCACCGCTTCTTCCACTCTTCGTTTGAGCGTTTCTTCGGCTTCTACGGCTGTCATGATAGGTTTTTTTATCTTTTGGGCGGCTTCGTCTGCGGCTTTGGCAGCGGTGTCTTTCAATCTTTCTTCATATTTATCCGGACCTTTATAAGGTACCTGGCGTCTGACATTCGATGAAATAGGATCGCCAAGAAGCAGATCGCGGGCTTTCCCATAATTTTGTTCAAGTGTCGCCCAGTTTTCTGGTCGGTTTTCTTGAATCGCTGTCGAAAAAAGTTCCTGCATTTCTCTTAAATGTCCCGCCAGCTGCGTGTCATCTAAATGGCGTTCCGTTTGATAATCTCTAAACGTGCTCCCAAGCCAGTCGCTCGCGCCTTTGAAACCGCGTTTTTCGCGGAGCCAGATCAGAAGCTGGGCTGCATCGGCCGCGCTGACCCATTCATTTTGAATCTTGAATTGTTCGCGCAGATCCGAATGTTTTTCAAGCTCCTGGAAAAATTGCCGGTCGTTGGCTTCTGAAGGAAGTCCGTTTTCCGGTTTTGGGATCTGAAGTTCTTGCTTAAAACGTTCGATCAAAAGCCTTCTTGCCGGAGACTGCCAACGCGGCAGAAAAACACCGTTCGTACTTCGAATACCTTTAGAAGGATCATAAAAACCTTTGACGCGATGCCATGCGGCGCGAAAAATATTTTTTAGAAGCGCCGGTAAGTGTTCCACAAGATTGACGCCGGAAATGAGATGAAAAACCTCTGCCGTAAACCCGGCAATATCGATCATACCGTCATGAACCAGCGTGGAGCGCAACCATTCGGGGAATCCCAAAAGCTCGTAGTGACCTTCCCAGGCTTCAAAAAGACCCGGACGAAAAACCGTATGGTTCAGTGTCACTCGCTTCGCACTCTTGAGATGCCGCACCGGGAGGCTCACGAACACTTCATGGTCCAGAAGAATGATGTTCTGGGGATTGTTTTGATTTTCAAGGATTTGGATCAGACGTTCGCTCGCGGCGCTGAAGAAAGCCATATCAATTTCGCGATTACCCGTATCGTCGTAAACCTCCAAAAAGGCCGGCGCTTCTTCTTGTCCATTCGGACCTTTGACATAGGCGTCCAGATAATACTGCGGTGATTTGTGAAATTGAAAATAAGTTTTGTAAACCCGGAAAGAGACCGTTCTGGGAACTCCTCTCACGGGAAGTGTGACCTCCAAGGCAATATCGGTAGGATCTAAAAACTTTTTGATGATCTGACCGAGAAGTTTCCGCTGATGATGATCATAACCTTTGCCGGGCTTATTTTTGATGAAGTTCCAAAGCGGATGAATCCCGGTTACATTCATCCCGAGCGCAGCCCAGGCTTCAAAAAGGTCCGGCATCAAAGCTCCAAGGCCGCCTGTCAAAGTTGTTTGGGAAGCTTCCCCTGCAGTCCAAGCGCTCATCTCCGCAGCGATTTTTTCCAGAACAGGCATCGGAAGACCGCATTCGAATTGCCGGCTATAAATATGCTGTTTATGAACTCGGGGCGTATTAACTTCGACCCACTTTGGCACCTTTTGCTCCCGCAATTCTGAACGTGGAAAAGACGGGGTTATCCCGAGTGTTTTGAAATCAATATTGATCAGGCGGGGATGGCTTAAAAAATCCAACGCGACATCCCAGGATTTCAGCGCAAGACCCGCTGCGACAAGATTTAAAACGGTCCTGCGGTACAACTCAAAATCCGGACGGTCGACAAGCTCATAAGCTTCCATGCCCTCATAGAAAGATCCATGGCCTGCAGCGGCAAGCTTTTGGATCCCTGCCAGGAAATGGGTCTTGGTGTTTTCTTCGAAAATCTTTTTTCTGACCCAAACGATTGTTTTCCCTCTCACACCGTAATACCAGCTTGTCTTCATATCCACTTCGACAAATTCATCTGGCTCCGACGGCCGCTCATAGGTCACAAGCCACTGAAGCATACCGGCTAAATAGTTCGGAGTAATAACGGAATGGTCTATCAAGCTTCGCACCTCGGATCGCCGGTAACGAATGGTTACTTTGGAATTGTTGATCACGGTGTTTTCCCAACCGCGGGAAGAAGCAGTGACCGATTGGGTTCCCCAGCTTACGGAAACAAACCGGTATCTATTCATATCTGAAATGCCCGCAGCCCTGATTCCGTCAGCACCTTCAAAATGATTGTCAATGAATTGCCTCACGGTCAGTCCGCGCGGCACATTGATAAAATTGATTGCGATCAGATTTGAAGCGGGCGCAGAAGGTTTCGGCATCTCTTGTTGTTTAGGCGCCGGCGGAAGTATTCCCATAATCTTCGCCGCCATTGCTTCCCCGGCAGCTTTCGCTTTTGTTTCATCCGCCACAGTTAAAGGTATTTCTTTTTGAACTGGTTCGACGGGTGTTGTTTTTACCGTTGGCACAGACGGTGTATTCCGGGAAGATAGCGCGGCAGCTTCTTCGGTTTTGGACAAAGCTTGTATGACAAAATGGAGCTCATTCGTCCACGGGTGATCAGGTCGACGGTCTAAAATAGTAAGCGCTTGGATCCGATGGAGAGGATAATGCTCAGGCTGGTCTCGAAGCATACGGCGCACCGCTTCAGCAATACGTTCCGGAGCTTCGCCCATGCCCACATGATGCACAAGCTTGCGATTGCTATAGCTTGTATCCGTGGACGTTTCAAAACTAATCTCATCAATCCTCATCTTCACCTGGAACATAAGCCGATACACAGCATCCCGGACCTCAGAAGGCGTACGTGCAAACACCTCCATAGACTTGGATTCTGCTAATGTTTCCGAAACCTTTTTTGGGCTAATTTTCTCTGAAACAGTCATCACGTCGATCTTCTGCCCGATTTGAAACTCGGGTTTAGGCGCGACAGTCGGTTGAAGTGTGAGCGTGATCTCGCCTTTGTTGTTCTCGGCAGTCAATAAGAACCATCCGTATATTTCTTGGTGGGATGGCACATTCGCGAAAAAGTCGTTGCCCGTATCGTTCCAAAATGCTGAGGATTGAATCCGGCGACCTGCGCTTTGATAAATAACTTCAATGGCGTGGTCCCGCGCGATATTCCACCGATCACCGATTTGGCGCAATGCGTCGGAAATCCGGTCAAATGTCAGCGGTTCAGAGGTCCACGTGTCTTTAGACGGAGCATAAGAAACGCTTACAATGCGGTTCGCGTTATAACCGGTTGAACCGGCTTTCTCTTGGATATAAAGCGTCCCGCCTATCAATGCCTCGAATTTTCCTTCGTAAACAGTTCCATCCTGCATGGAAAGCTTCAACATCGTCCCCAAAGCGACATTTCCCGCTTGAGCATCCGTTTTAAATTGCGCGAACGGGACTTTGGCAAGCAACGTTTCCGCTATGTTTTTGGCCATCCCTTCCGGCTTTGGTTGCTCTTCACCGCGCACTTCCGAGCGTTTGGAATCCACATAGGTTAGTGAGGGAGAGAGACGATCATCGGCAAAATGCAGCCAAAAAATTTCGCCTTTCTGAATAAGAATATCTCGCCATTCCATCGGACGGCTATAAGCATAACGCTGGCCTTTGCTAGAAACCTCTGCACCGACCAGGGCCTTATCACTGAGCGAACGAAGACGGATAAGAGATTCCATCAGATCCGCGAGAGACGATTTCTTTAACGCCTTGACTTTTATGAGTGCTTCCGAGCCATGGATTATCTGGACAGCCTGCTGCGAAGCGCTAAGCCCGGAACCCGGACTCACTAGGCTTCTCAATTCCGAGCGGGACTCGGCGATGAGGAAGGAATCGCCGGCTCCGGCAATTTCGAAAGTTTTCAAATCCGGATTCAGAAAAGAGCGCCGGAACGCTTCGCCCAAGGACATCCGTCCCGCACTATCCAATTCAATAAAAATGGCCCTGCGATGAATTTGATCCATATAGTCTCTTGCCGCAACCGGATCTTGAGGCGTTGTTTGCTCAACCATTTGCTGCCATGCTGTCGAAGGATAAACCCGCAAGGCTTTGCCTGCCTTTTCCGATACAGCGATAAGTTGAGTCTCCTCTCCTAACATGGTTCGGAAAGGTGCGGGAAGTTGGATCCTATTTTTATCATCCACCTTGAAGGTATAAGAGCTGGTGAAGATCACCGGCGCCCGCACTTCAGAGCGGGAAATCACGGGTAAGAGACCTTTATATTTAAGATCAGGTCTTTGTATGCCAAGAGAAAAATTTGAACTGCCATCCGCGTACCGGATCACCCATGGTTTTTCGGTTTTGCTTTGGGCTTCCAGCAGTTCAGAAAGCGATGGTAACTTCACCGGTTGGCCGTTCTTGAACCATTCCAAAACTCGGTTTTGCTGCGACGTATAGCCCAATTTTTTTGCTAGGGTCTCGCGAAGCGCTTGGGAATCCATGAACTTCATGGGCCAAGGAGCTTTAAGATCAGGCGGGAACCTTGGATTGGTGCGAATCCCGTATACTTGTTTAATTTCACCATCCTGGGTGATAAAAATTGCCTGGAGAGGGAAACGGCCGTCAAAGCTGCTTCGTAATTGGTCACCGTCAAAAAACCTGGTTTTAAACCGGCCAAAGTGAACGGAAATGTTTTTGGCGCCGGTCCGATAAACGAGTTCATGGTCAGGTCCAAGATAAAATCCTTCGAATTCCGGGCTTCTCGGGTCCTGCGTTCCGTTGAACGCGACAACTCCCTGCTCAACCGGCTGCTGATACTTCTGCGCCAAATCGAACAGGATTTGTTCTCCTTCAAAATAAGTGACATACGGATCAAGCGCCTGCGCGAGGTCCCTGTCCCCGAAAAGATTGCCGACGATTTTGACCGTAACGGGTTGCACTGCCTTTGCCCCTTCCGCTTGAGCAAGGCTGATGATCTCGATGCTGTTCGGATCCTTCGCAGGTTTAAAATCCACGCCCTCGATCAAATAAAGTTTGTCGCGCCAGGCCTGAAGCTGGCTAATCAATTCATTGATAGTGATCTGCGGTCCGGTTAATGGTTTCAACGTAATCCTCGATTGCCCGATCTGTATCCACCTTGTCGGGCTCGTCACGGACCGGCTGTAAAGAACTTGGGTTTCCGGTAACGCAATGGCCGGTTCGGGTTTCTGTTCAACGGGTTCTGTTTTCTTGACTTCTTCTACAGGGGCTTGCGCTGTCTGAACCGGGGTCTTGGGAGAAGCAAATCCCTGCCGTTGCTGAGCCGCTTTCTCACGGAGTTCTTGCTCTTTCTGAGCTACTTTTGACACCCTGACATCCCACTGCCCGCTACGGCGGGCGTCGTCTTTATTCATTCGCACTTCAGAGCGGGAGGTAAGCTCGACAATTTGGACGGTAAGTCTTTTCATTTTCTCTTCAGCGGAAGTATTGAGTAATCGATAGGCCGTAAACGGTCCCGCAAGCATTTCCGTCACTTCTTGAAAGCCATATTGCCTGACCTTCGGAATAGCGTAATTGAATTCCACAACCGTGACAGTTTGAGAAGCGCTATCGACTTTAGCGATCACTCTTTTCCATGAAATGGAGCCGAGATTGGAATTGTCGATGCGCCAATCCTTAGAGATCAACACGCTATTTTCTAAAGTATCGAAGTCCCCTGCCGAGGTTTGAGAAGTGATCCTGCCGCTTGCCGTATTATTTTCAAGGAGCTTCAGAAGATCGCCATACGGGATGAATCTAACTTCCCCTTCCGCTTGCGAAATAACAAGATAAGATTTGTATGCGTCGTGTTCTTGTTCTGCGACAAAAAAGCTAAGATCGCCTGTGGTTTCATCTTTTTGGAAGTCAAGGATCCGTTTCCCGGCAAGGAATGTTTCGATTTCTTTTTGAAGTTCCGCGGCAGAACGCCCATTCGCGGCCTCAAATTCAACCTGCCGTTCACCTTGCTTCACGATTAATTTTTGTCCGGATTGTTCAATGATAATTGCCGGCGGCGCTGAGTAAGGCCCACCCCACGGAATGCGTCCTTTTCGGGACAGGCTGCGTACTTCCGAGCGCAACGCAGGTTTTTCCTGCGGTAATTTTCCCAAAACCGCTCTGGCCGCATCATGAACAAGGCTTTTTCCTTTTTCATCAAGACGATTTCCTGAAACAAGCTGCTGGACAACATTGGTCACACGGGCATTTACAAAATCGATGAGATCCTGGACCGTCAAACCTGAAAATTCATAATAGGCCGGTTTGCTTTTGGCCTGCAAGGCGGCTTCATCCGTTTTTGTGATTTCGATGCCGAATCTTTCTTCGAGAGACTGCATCAGACTCATTTCATCCAGGGAATCCATGCCGAGATCTTCTACTAACCGATCCGTCAGACGAATTTCTTCCTCGATCGCGGGAGGTAAAACCTCTTTTAAAATATCGATGACCTCTTGATCAATATTTTCACTCACCGTTCCCCGCATTTCCGAGCGACTGGCCTTTCTTCTTTCATTGATGGCGTGCTGAAAGGCATTCGAAAGTATTTTGTAGGGATTTTGCGAATAAAAATAATTTTGCCACAACCAATGCGCCAGACCTGAAATCCCGATAAAAATCATGCTAAACGCAACCACGCGGGGGATCTGTTCCTCCGCCGGCAAGAAGAATGTTGCCGTCCCGATAAGAGGAAATATAATCCCCACCAGGACCTTCATAAAAGCACTGCTCCGTCGGAATTGGAGTTCAGCAAGAAAAGAGGTGGGGTTACCGTTTTCCGCTTTTTTGTAATTGTCGGCATATCGGTTTTTCATTTTTTCCCACAATTGTTCTAAGCGGTCTAAGGTTATCCGGTTTTTACTATTTGATCGGAGATATGCTCTGACCGATTCATCAAGAGAGCGCAATTCAGACCTTGCTTCCGTAAAGAGAACAGGATTGATTAAGTCATGGCTTAAATTAAGGGCATCATATTTCAAAGCTTTTTTTTGCTGTAAAAGTTGAATGCTTTTTGAAGGAATAGTTCGAAACTCAATACGATCAAACTCTGGGACTGTTTCTGTCCTGACGTTTTTGGTCGGTTTGATGCCCATGGAAGATATCCAGCCTTCAAAGGTTGTTTCCCCTGCTTCTTCCTGAAAGAAGTAAAAACGAAGTTTGAACGGCCCTTGAACAATGTCCTCGGGTCCCAATTCGCGGGACCGGATGGTCCCGGCAGCCCCCGCTAACCATGAAAACCACACAAGATGGGAAAATTGTGTCCTTGGCAAATGTTCGTGGTGGGAATTATAAAGTTTATCGGGAAGTGCGAGATAGTGCTGTACCGCCTTACGGTTCTTAAACAACGTGATCATAAGACCTAAGGATCCTTGCTCATCACCTTCAAAGTCATGGGCATCCAACCGAAGCTCCCGCTCCCATCCGATGCCTCCATTTCTCATATTCCAAACAAGCGGTTGGTGGACCAGATCCGACAGTTTGAATAAAGGTCCCTGAACAGCCCGTACTTCGGAACGAGTTTCCAGCTTCCTTGGCATAAAGAAATTTCCCGCATCGTCCTTCGAATCCCCCATAGAAAGCTGCTCGATGCCTTTAAAAACTTCGGCAAAAAACTTTTTTGCTTCGGCCTGTCTTATAGATTTTGAAGCGATAGAAAATTCCACTGTGATATCACGGCCATAGCTATTCAGCATCGCCTGCGTGTGATAGTTCAAGCCTAAAAGGGTCATCTCGTCCCACGACAAAAGATTAAATCTCTGTCCGTCGCTGCGAATAATGGCTGCTTGAAAACTCTTGTCTTGAACAAGATATTTTCTTTCGAGAAGATGTTTGGTTCTGGCGGTAGGCGCCGTGTGAAGCCCGAGAGCGTTTCCGATGCTGTATTTCTTTGCCGCGATCCAGCGATCTCCTATTTTTGTCAGCTTAAAATCAGTTTTTCTTAATTCGGAGCGCTGATCGTTCATGTAATTCGGCTTGCGGGTCACCGGAAAAGCAGGCTCGGCGGTTTTTCGGGCATATGCAAGCAGGTATTTCTGCATTTTTTCGTATTTTGTACCGACGTTGATCGGGCCTTCGATCCCACGGATGGGCTCCGTCAGTGTGAATCCCGCGGCCCGAAGAAGTGTTTCGAAATAACTCGGCGTGACAGTAAAGACCCAGCCATTGAGAAGTCGATCGCCGCTTAATTTTTGATTTTTAGGCTTGAAGATATTTCCCCCCGGGGCCCATCGGACAAAAAGAGGCGCGTCTTTTTCGAGAAGGTCCCTGAGCGAAAGTAATGCGTTTAGCTGTTCTTCGGGCGAAAAATAAAGGAGCACATCGCTGATAAAAATCCCTCCGAAAGTTTTCCCGTTGAAATCAGCCGTTCGGAAATCGGCGGTCATGAACCTGTCTTTAGACATGTCCCCGAAAGAGGGATCTTCGAGAGCGGCTTTGATAAGCGACGGCGAGATGTCCGTTCCCCAAAGGTCGGTAAATCCCTGTTCCTTAAATTTCTTGAGCGCCCTTCCGATGCCCATACCCACATCAAGAATGCTTTTATCCTTGCCGGCCATCAACGCCAGGAACTGATCGATCGTTTCTTGATGCGGAGAAACGTTCCAATCGCGGAGCTTATGGCGTTCAAAATCAAGGGAGAATTCATCATCCGTCCAGTACCGGACATTGCTGATCGCCGGGTCGGGGGGTGATTTTCTGAAGGTTTCTACCGCCGCCTGGAATTCCGGAGAAGTTTCCATCAGCGTTGCCAAAACCCGGGCAAATTCCGGATGATGTCTTATCTCGGAACGTTTTGGGGAAGCTGGGACTGCGGAAGATACAGGCAGCAACGGTATGAGCGGCTCATAATAATGTGGCGCCGGATTGTAGTAAGAAGAAACGTCTTCTGTTTCTTGTGCGCGTAATTCATTGCGCGGTGGAGCAATGTAGATACCGTCAAAAACAAGTTTGCCAACCAGATTGGTCCCGGCGTATTCTCTTTTTACAATAAAATCTATCTGGGCAATGCCACCATCTAAATACAGTATTGGCACCTCTACTATTTGATTTGCATATACCCTGGGAATGTCTCTCCCATCACTTCCATGCAGTTGTATTCTAAACTGGCTGGGCACATTAATTGTTTCAGCGCCAACATGAAGTCTCAGTATAGTATTAGTCGGCCAACTTGCCAGTGATACGTAATTAATTTTCGCCCATGCCCCTTCCCAGTTGCCTTGCCTAAAATCAAAATTAATTGTCCATTTACCCCCTGAGATACTTTCAGTCACTCCGCTCCAAAGAATGCCATGACTGGTAACTAACGGGATCAGGGATATGTTTCCTGAGGCACTAAAAAATTCCTTCTCGAGCTCTGTGGAATTCAAAGGGCGGGTAAAGGATGCGTCTCCGTTTTTGCCGGGAACATTCGTAAGGACTGCGGAGGATCCCGTAAAATTAGCCGGATAAGTTCGTATGTCATAAGCGTTGTAATTGGTGGGGCCGGTAATATTCATCGTGACTTGATTTGTCGCAGGTCCTTTTCTGATCGACATCAGTATATTCGTCATCTGTGCCAGCGCGCTTTGCGCCTGAAGTCCGAGCACGAGCAGGCCGGTTATGACAAGTTTTGAGATCGCGCTCATCCGTACTTCAGAGCGGCCGGCGTTATTGTTGTCGTTCAGTATCTCCAGTAGTTTTAGAATGTTTGGCTGAAGAATATCTTCTGTTGAAACATACTTCCGAAGAATGGTTTCGACTTGAGCAACCCGTAAGGTCCTTTGAGCCGCTAAATCCCGTATATCTCCGTAAAGAACACTTGCAACGCCCCCCAACCCAAAAGCAATAAGGAATGCTACTGCGCCAAATCCGAAAAGACCGATGCTCCCTATTCCTAAAGCCAACGCGAAAAGCTTATGACGTTTTAATTGGGATTCTGTTTTAAAGGAAAGCTCATTCATCCAAAACGTATATAAAACGGCTATCTGGGCAAAATCAACCTGCGCCTCCTCACCCTCCATTTGAGCCCATTTGTATATACTTTCCGCGATCTTATTCCATTCTTCTTCTTGATAAATCGTAAGCCGTTGTTTTACCCATTGAAGATCGACTTTCTCAATTGGTTTACGGGAAGCCGCCATAGATAGAATGTCATCAATAGCGCGCAAGGAATAAGGATGCGAAATTCTTCCTTTTTTGATTGATTCGTTTAAAAAATTGATCCCCTTAAAAACTTCGGTTCTTCTTTCATCTATGAGAGGGGAAACTTCACCTGCAGGGAATGCCTCTCCACGCACCTCGGAACGTTTTTGAGAAACAGGAACTGTGGCAGGCATGAGTGATAGCCGATGACCGCTCCGGTTATAAATCACTCCATTGAGTGTTAGTGTTTGATCGTCATTAAAATGGACGCTCTCAAGAGGAGCCTCTAAGGTTGCCCATTGGATTCCTAAATTGGGATAAGGATTGAACATGTCTATCAGATGGATCCCCGCCAAGTAATTAGTCATACCTCCGGCGCGGACCCATTCTCCCCAAACTACCACCTTGCCATCCGGCGAAACATCCCAAACATTAGGAACCAATCCGCGATCTTCCGCTGAATCATGTAACTTAAACGTTCTCCAGGTATGCGAGCGCGGGTTTCGAAGATCAACCATTTGAAGCGTTTGAATGCCAGAGGGTAAACCTGGACCTACTTGCACCCATGTTCTAAGCTCAAAATCAGGATTGGAAGTAGCCCGGATAAAAGGTGTTGGCGAATATTGAATCAGTGGAAAAACCTGATCTGTTTTGACACGATAAAAAGCCTCAGCCCAGTAAGGCGTCATATTCACTACGGTTTGGGTTGCTCCCACAATGCCGGCCTGTGCCGTGAACCAAGTCCCGGAAGCAAGATTGGTCGAGATCTGAACCCAGTAAGTACGGTTGGTGGAACTTTTAAAACCCATGCCCATGACTGAACCATTTTTTACAAAAGAAATTATTTCGACCAGATTCGTCATCTGTGCCAGCGCGCTTTGAGCCTGAAGTCCGAGCACAAGAAATCCAAGCAAGGCAATCTTGGAAATCGTCTTGGCGCGCATTTCGGAACGTGTCTTTGAATGATAAGTTCCGGGCAAATGATAAGTACCGGGTAATAGCTTTATATAAGTTTGCTGCCCCGGAGAAATAAAAGCCAGTTTCTCATCAAGTTTCGCCGTCACATCCACTATGTTTTCTTGCAAATTCCATGATGAGATAGCCTTAACAGTAAACAAAGGCCCTTCAGATTTCCAGGAGGGCGCACTCATCATCACAAATCCCATCGCACTAAACGCTTCTATCGCATCCTTTTCGAATTCAGCCCTGGAATACGAACGGGCCGTCCGCGCCTCGGAACGCCGGATTCCGTTGCGGTCATACGTCCTGTTGCCATTCAGAGTGATGGTTCCGTTTTCATTGAAGCGGATTGATTGCAACGGATCCGGAAGATCAAGAAAGATTCTTTGCTTGGTAGCTGGTTTATAAAAAACAGCACGATTGCCTAAGATTCCATAGACAACAATGACTCCATCCTGGGAAACATCCCATGGGAAAGCTGAAATACGCGCATAGTAAGCGTCATCAGAAATGATTGTCCATGTTCGATTACGCAAATTCATCATGTCAAAAAAGATATCCCATGATGTTCCCCCTGTCGTCCGCGGATCAATTCGAAAAGCGAAATCAGGGTTGGATGGGGCTCGGGTCCAACTAACAATAGATCCGGGTGATGAAGGCACAGCATACAAAGAACCGGCTTGTATTTTAAGAAACCCTTTCCCGGTAAAAGATCCGAACAACTGAACAGATGTTTGTGGGGTGCTAATGAAACCCGCCCAGGCAAAATTCCATGTGGGATTTGCCGTAAGATTCGTTGCAGTTAAAACGCGATGTGCGATATTGGTCCCGAAATTCGTTTCGCTGAGAAATCGTAGCCAAAGATTTGTCGGCGAGTAAGCAAACGAAGTGATCACCGGCGGGTTTATCTGCGGGATTGCGGGATACCCGATAGCACGGAAAAATCTCTGGCTTGGATTTAGAGCCAATCGATTTAAATAGAGGGCGACAGAATCCACATAAGATTCTCGGCCGTAACCGCTGCCCATTACGTCAACTGACGTAACCGTATCGCCTTCCGCAAGTCCGAGCTCCTGAACCGTAAAAGTTCGGGTCACCCACTGATTCTGCGGAACTAAAACAAAATTGGTATTGCTGGCTGAATTTTCATCATGCCTGTAATTAAAGTACCTGGCTACCTGATAGGCCGAGCCGTTGTTTCTCAAGCCATTCAATCGGAAATAAACTGGCGCTTCCCTCCCCGAACCGTCTCCAGTAAGTGGGGCTGAAACAATTTTGAAAGTTATATCAAATCGGCTGAAATTACTCAGCGTAATCGGTGTGTTATATTCCTGCATCATAAAACGGCCTTCACCGTAATCGGGAGGACGTGACAGGCTAACAACTCCTGTGCGTCCATCGTAAGAAGAAAAATATCTGGGAACAGTTTCCGCATTAGTCGAATATGGGACCCAACTGTCTGGCAGGCTATTGGTAGATGATCTTTGAAGAAAATCCCCATTGACGACCCCATCAACCACATCCGACGGAACCGTAAAGGTATAAGAAGCTGAACCATTCGTTGCCGCAACATTGGCAAAATGAAGAAAATTTGTGGCTGTCCCGTTGAAAAGCCGCTCAGCGCTTTGGATCTCATAGGTTTTGTTGGTCGCCGGCCCCGTGATGCCCAGCGTGAATTGATTGGTCGCAGGCCCTTTTCTGATCGACATCAATATGTTCTGCGCCCATCCTCCGACAGAGGACAGCATCAGGCCAATAAGAGCGGTAATCGCTAATTTGCCCCGCACTTCGGAGCGAGGTGCGACCGGAGCTGCGGAAGAAGTAGGCGGAGATTCTATTAGCGGCTCATAATAATGCGGCGTCGGGTTGTAGTAAGAAGAAACGTCTTCCGTTCCTTGTGCGCGCAATTCGTTGCGGCGTGGTGCGACATAGATGCCATCAAACACAATCCTCCCGACCATGTTGGTTCCCGCGTCTCTTTTGTCCAGAACAAAAGCAAGCTCGTTATGCGCAGTTGGCTTAAGCGGCAACTCTATAATCTGTCCCGCTTGTGGATTATGAACCCCTAGAATTTGCGTATTGGGCTTAAATTCGATTTTGATATAGGTCGGCAGATTTGTCGTACCGGCGCCAAAATGCAGCCTCAAAACCCTGTCGGCGGGAATGTACATTATATCTCCATACTTCAATCTCCCCCACGCGCCGACTAAGCTGCTAATGTTAAAATCAAAGTCGATTGTCCATTTTTTGTCCGCTGAAATTCTCTCGACCACACCTGTCCAAATGATGCCATGGTAATAAAATAACGGAATCCACGAGACATTCCCTACGGCACTAAAAAATTCGTGGTCTAATTGGCTCGAATTTAAAGGATGGACATAGGAGGCAATTCCACCCGTTGCGCGAATATTTGTTAAAACCATGGGTGAGCCTACGAAATTAGGGGGATAAGTTCGCAGATCATAAGCATTGTAACTTTTAGGACCAGTAATGTTCATCGTGACTTGATTTGTCGCAGGTCCTTTTCTGATCGACATCAAGATATTCGTCGCCTGCGCTAGCGCGCTTTGAACTTGAAGCCCGAGCGCAAGCAGTCCGGCCATGGCGAGTTTCGAAACCACTCCAACCCGCACTTCGAAGCGGGCGAAAGAAGTGATGAGTTGGCGGACTTCCCTGTGAACGGCAGGAGCCCCTAAAAGAGCTGAGAGGTTAAAGCGCGGAGAATTGACTTTTTTAAGATTGATATTGTCAAAACGCATCGGAAAGATTGGATCACCGTTCTCAAGAGTCGCTTCTCCACCGGCCTTCAAGACCAGAAACGCTCCCTGAACAATATCCCAGATTGACGGAGTGGGTTTCATGTAAAAGATCTCAGGGTCTCCTTGGTTATAAACACCGCTTGAAATGACGCGCCCGATATTGATAAACCCGGATTCTCCTTTATTGAAGATCACTGAACGAGCCGCCGCCTGAACGGCCGCATAGTAAGGCGCCGGAGAAACTCCGGCTTTATCGGATTGATAAATAGCAACCCTGGCATTTGCAAGGGTACCGGCTGCAGGATCGATCCAAACGGGTTTTCCGTTCAATAAAACTCCGGGCCGATCCCGGGTGGCGGTCCACATCGAGCTGCCTGTTCCGTCAACATCGTATTCGGGAGCAAAAATAACTGAAAGGACCGGCATGCCGTCTTCAAGCAGAAGAAGCGCGGTATCATAGCCTTTCTTTTTTGTCTCATAAGCTTTAGTGCCATCAATAGGGTCCACGATCCAGACATGCTTCGCTTTCTTGGCATTCTCGATCAGCTGCCTGTTCGCTTCCAGATCGGCATCGTCCTGAGAAAAATTTTCTTCACCGAGGACCACAGAATCAGGCACGATCCTGGGAAGTTCAAGATTGAAGAGATTCTGAATGTCTCGATCAGCCTTTGTTTGCCCTGAGTTGTCACTTTTGACGACGCGATCCAGATCGGAAGACTGAAGGGCTTTTCGCATAATTTCACCGGCTTGTCTGGCTAGGCTTTCAACTTCACTCAGCGCTTTTTGAACTTCGCCCGGTGTTAAATCCCGCATTTCGGAACGAGATTTTGGTTTTCCGAGACGGACGAAAAATTTATGATCCATGTGACCAATGGCGGTTGTCCGTGCTACCGGACGATCTCGATAAGTCTCATCGATCTTGTGCACCCGCAAACCTTTGGGAGCTTCCACGCTCAAGTTTGCCGTTTGAAGATCCGCCACTTGCCGCAAAGAAATCTTAACAACACCTTTTCCTGTCTCGATTACAAGCGGTTGGGACAACGAAACCTCAAAAATTTGTCCGGCCAAAATCGCCACACCGCCTTTTGTGATCATCGAACCGTCCTTGATTAAAGGAATGGAAACCATCATCCTTTGCTGTTGTGAAGACAATGTATCGATCTGGACCCGGAAGATCCCGGGGCCGAAAACAAGTTTATGCCCGCGGGAAACGCGCATTGTCTCTGTGGTAAGGATAGTGGGCTTTTCCGGATTTCGCATTTCCGAACGATGCTTTTTTTCAATTCCTATTTCAGCATACAAAGGCTGCCCTGTGTCCTGGACTTTATGAAGATGAACAATAATATCACCGACGGAAATGCTTTCTCCGGCAATCCGTCTGCCCTCTTGGATTACTTGGCCCTCCTTTAAAATTTGCAAAAAAGCGGCAGGCAGACTATCCCAACCATAACGACCGGGATAAGCTTCAACATCTACGGTCAAAGATAATCCATGGTCTAATTCGATAGTTTGCTGATCTTCAACACGTTTTAAGGATAGTTCTATTTCATTCGACACTTCAAGTTTTTGTCTTTGGGGACGGTTTTTATAAAGTTCTTTTATTCCTATCACGATCATCCCTAAGATCGCAGCCGGTGCAACAATCCTGGCCAGAACAACCAGGGAATTGACCCAATCGATATCCATCCGCAATTCCGAGCGACGAAAATGAGGCGCTTCGTCCATTTCCGGGGCCAAAAGATCTTGAGTTTGCTCCACCGCGGCCCTGACAACCGACATTTCATCAAGATAGCGGCGATAAGCGCGCGTGGTCACGGGATCGGCCGGCGATTCCTCGGACAAAGATTCGATTTTCTTTTCCAGACCCTGAAGCCAGCTCGCCCATGCCGCAGAAGCCGCGTAGAGCCATCCCAGAGTTCTTACAAGATTTTCGACGTTTTCCGGTTTTGCGTTTTGACGGTCCGACAGAAGCCGTTCGGCCGCAGGATTGAATTTACGAACCAACGGATCCCGGATCTGGCTAAGCATGCTCGGTTGGTCCAGCCGGTTATCCTGGAGATGCCTTCCGATCTCTGTCTTGATCCTCACAGGGTCCGTGGAAGGATTCCCGTTGTGCGGCGCGAGCGCAAATAAAGCGTTGGAAACTTCTCGGAGCGCGGACAAAGCGTCGGCGTGAACCTGTTCCGGTAACAATTTATTTTGATAAATCTCTTCCAGACTCAACAGCCTGTCCATAAGAGACGCGGTATTTGAACCGATAAAATCAAGCCCTTCCTCTCCGGCTACCGCCTCTTGTCCTTCTTTTTCAAGAAAACGCTGCGCTTCCCGTCTGCTCTGAAAGATCAAGGCCGTTTCATTTTCAATCCGCAACTCCGAGTGAGGCGTTTGGGAAGCCGTGTCCCCGCCCGTAAGCGAGAACAACCGCCCGCGCAACACCTCGAGCCGGCTCGATAAAACCTTCCGGCTACGTTCCAAATTTATCCGTTCTTGTAAAGAGGTTGCTTGGCGAAACTTTACAGCAAAAGATTTTGAGCTGGATTCCAAATTGGCGATCCTCAAACGAATCTCTTGTTCGTCAACTGGAATCCCCGGATCCGGATCTTCGGCACGCGCCTCCGACCGGGAGATCTTAGTCATGTCCGGAATATTCCCGAGCAGCTCTCCGACAGCACGGGCTATGCGAACCCGGGAATTGTTGGGATCATCACCGAAATTCCCGGCATTGCTCTGCACTATTCCGATCAAGTCAGAGACAACTTCCGCTTGTTTACGGACAGCCTCGGGAAATCCTTCCGTGGAAATCACGTCGAACAGCCCGCCTTTATTTTCCGTAATAGCCAGGAAAAGTTCCTTCAGCTTTTCACGATCCCCTTTGAAATTTTCCTTGATGCCGGTCATGTCGGGATTAACGCTCCGGACCAAAAGCCTCAAAAGGATCTCGGCCTTGATTTCAGAAGTCAATGTCCGGTTGCTCATAATATCGTTCAGGACTTTTGCCCGCCGCTCCGCCTCAGAAAAACCCGTCATGGATTCAGGCAATGATTCTCCGAGATTCAGAGCCTTGGATTTTTGTTCCTGCGCGTGAAACTCATAGGCCGAGGCCACGATCAGATCCAACCCACGCTGTGCCCGCCAAGCCAGTTTCCGCGTCGCCAATTCACTGCTGGCACGAAGAACATCCGGATCGCCCTGCCGGCGCGGACCGTAATCCACCACTAATTTGCCGCGCTCTGCCGCGGGAAGCACTTTCCTGAAACTTTCAACGATCTGATTATTGGAGGTTGGGGTTCCTGTCCCTAAGGTAAAGACTTCGCCTACTTTTTTATTCTCTGTCTTGGCTTGATAAGACAGTGACAAAGATTTCATAATCGCGTGACCAATGTCCAGAACATGGATATAATCCCGGATATTGGTGCCATCGGGCGTCTGATAATCTTTCCCAAAGATCTGGAACGGAACCTTTTCTTTTCCGTAAAGGAAATATTTGATGAGCCTCGGGATGAGGTGCGTCTCCGGACCGATATGCCCTTCCCCGACCCACTCTCCGATCTCCTCCCAGTAAAACGCTCCTGCCAGATTGAAAAAACGCAGCGCCGCGAAATTAACGCCCTGCGCTTGATAGGCCTGCATCAGGCGTTCCATCAGATATTTGGTCTCTCCGTAAGGGTTCATCGGTTTTGCCGGGATCTTTTCATCAAGCAATCCGTATTTATTGAAATTCTTTCCTTCAAAAACACCAGCGCTCGAGGCGAACGCCAGGGGGATCCCCAGTTCCTTCGCGACTTCTTCCACATCCAGCGTACCAACCACATTATTGTCAAAGTACGTCGCCGGAAAATTTCCGGAGACCCCAGCGGCAATGTAAGCCGCCAAATGAACAATGCTGTCCGCGTGATGTTCCATCGCGACCTGCTTCAAAAGATCGCGGCTTGCGATATTTCCTTCCACCACTGAAACTCTTCCAGGGTAGGCCGCCTGGACCTTCCGCAGATAGGCCTTCCGCTTGGGTGTGAGCATGTTGTCAAAAAGGACGACCCTGGACCCGTTGGAAAGCGCTTCATACATGACCCCTGAGGCTACATAACCAAAACCTCCCGTGATCAAGACGGTCTTTCCTTCATGGATTTTAGGATCCACATTCGGAGCCACCGGGCTTTCGATCATGGATTTCTGCCAATTTAAAAAGTAGAGACGCTCGTCATCTTTAGGAAGGATCTCAAGTTCCCAGTTCTCTTTGATCAAAATTCCGCCGAGCTCATAAGATTTCTTGGAAGCCAGAAAGGCCGCGATCTTTTCAGGGATCCCTTTTTCCCGAAGTTTGCGTCCCAATTCTTCAGAAGACATGTAAAAAGCTTCCTGGGCCGCGATCTCGACAGCGATATGATCGTCTTGCGTCACCTCCACGCCTCCGATGCTGCCAAGACTGGCCTGAAGACGTTTTTTCCAGTAATGAGACTGCGCCAGATACGAAGTAGCGACCGTTTCCACCACGGCTACGGCATCGGGCTTTTTGATCGGTTCGAAAGTATCTTCGCGCGTCAGCCCGACCAGAGGAGATTCCGGTCTGCGGGGCCTGTCATCGCTCGCACGTTCTAATTTTTTGACAGTTCTTGTATTCCCCTCGAAATCCACCTGCGGTTTGGTGTCAAGCCGCCACGGCGTTCGGCTGGACGCTTTGAGACTTTTTCTCCACAACACGCGAAAACTCGGGTCCCCCCACAGCACTGTGTCCTTAATGGCGTCCGTGGCGTTCCCGTAGCCGATATGGCGCCACTGCCCGTCGGAGGTTTTGATCTGGTTCCCAAGCCGGTCATCGCGATTATTTTTCTTCACAACACCCAATGCGATATGGGCTCGGTCATCCTGATTGCCGGGATTCCATGTCATTTGCCCGTAGCCGATCAATCGCTCATCCGCGATGGGGTTCAGCTGATTGTCCACATTAAGGTACTGGACCACTTCAACGCCGAAGGAATCGAGAAAAGCGTTCACATCCTCCCGGAGAAGAACATCATCAAACGTATCCCCATGACCGGTTCCCCCTGTCGCGATCTCGCCGTTCTTGTTCAGAAAAGGCATTCCTGTTTTCGCGTCAAAAAGCGGCATCACGCCCTGTTGGGCGATAAAGATCCGGTCTTTCATCCCGAACCACTGATTTTCCTCAAAGAACTGTATCGTTTTTTCATGGGTGATATCGCTTGTCATGATGATGACGGGAAAAGACGCGTCGTGACCGTAATATTTTGCTGCGGCCTGGATCTTCTTGATGATCCCGGCATAAAGCGGGAGCTGGCTCAAGGGTGTTCCGGGCAAAAATCCCTTGGGGTCAGGGCTCTTAAACTCAGACCCCGAACCTCCGGCCGCCAGGACAAGCGCAAATCTTGATTTCCCGGGCATCGCCGGATCCGCCCGCAAAACTTTTTCCCGGGCCAGACGCTTTGCGGCGGCATCCTCCGCTGCTCCCGGTTCATGAACAGGAACGGTGAACGTTTCCGGAACTTCCGGCTTCGGCACTCCCGGCATCACAATCGTGTCCCGGAGTCGCTTGGCCTCTCTCCACAGAATTGTTTTAATCTGTCCGAGTATTTTTTTCTGCTGCTTTTCGCTTAAGGAATCCCACGGCGCCAGCAGGTGCTCCCAGCCGACTTCCTTGAGGCTTTTCATGGCCCAGGATGGGATTTCCGCGGCAACGCGTACTTCGGAACGTTTCTGCGAACCGCTTGCCGGAACAATCCCGCTAAGAATATCTTTTTCCCCCGCCGTCAGAACGGCATACGCTTGCGCGTGTTGTTCCGCAATGTCTCGCAAAACTTCTTCAGCGTAGTCTTCATCATCAACTTCCGGATCAAGACTTTGCATGACTTCTTTAAGAACGCTGGCGAATACTCTCGTGTTGAATTTCCCGTCGGCAAAAGTCTTCGGCAAAAGTTTCCCTTCCGCCAATTCCTCGGGAGAAAGGTCAAGTTTGGAGATCGCCTTTGCCGCGGCCTCTTCCATAACATGTAGTTTCAGGTCTTTCAGTGTCGGCACATCACGCAGCGCCCTGAAAATGGCCGGAAAACTGTAGCTGTTGTTCAAGGTGCTTCCCTGCGGGTATCCAAAAGCGCCTGTTGCGATAAAACGGATGTTCGGCATTTTTTTGAGTTCTGCCGGGTCCGCTTCGGGAGTCGGGTTCGAGCCCATAAAAGCACTGGCCTGGTCCTTCATGCCAGAAAAGATCGATTCCTTGCCCCACAAAAACCCAGGCTCGGATAATCCTATAAAAGCATCCGCCCCTTGCAGTCCTTCCGCCAAACGCCCCTGATCGATCAAAGAAAGGACTATTTGGTTAATCTCGGGCATAAGATCGCCGTATTTTTCGCTGAGAAATCCCGCGATGTTCTCCGGCAAACGGCCTTGTTTCTGCAGGGCCTCCATCGCGGCCAATCTTTCTGCCGCGGCATGGGCAACATGCTTTTTATCTCCTCCCTGCTCGACTTCGGCTAAAGCCAGTTCATGGGCCTTCGCAACCGAAAACTCCAGGCTTCCTTTAAATCCCTGAATGTTCAAAGCCGCCAGGTCATTTTTATGCTCTTCAAAGATTCCTTTTCGGCCCGAATAAAGAGGGCCCTTGGTGTCGTATACGATAATATTGCCACCCCCTGTTTTATCCATACCGAAACCGAGACGTTTCAGGAGAAGTGCTGTCGCGGTGGCAGAGGCCCCGGCGCCGGCGATCACCACTTTCATTTTAGAAATATCACGGTTGGTTTCTTTCGCGGCCCGTAGAAGAGCTCCCGCAAAAACCATCGCGGTCCCGTGCTGATCGTCATGAATGGTCGTGATCCCTGTTTCGTTCAGTTCTCTTTCCAGCGGAAAACAGACCGGCGACCCGATATCCTCCAGCATCACCACAACCTCAAGTCCTTCCTCCTCGCGAACCTTGGTGACATAAGCCTGGACTTGCTGTTTGATCTTTTCCTTAATCTCAAACGCTATTCGTTTTTTCGCCCCGGGATCTTTTTCTGCCTTGTATTTGAGCCACATGTCCCGCGTATCCACAAACGCGATGTCCACGTTCACGCCGCCGAACCACTTCAGCAAAATCCTTTTCCCTTCCGATACCGCGCGCATCACGGCCGGCCACTGCAGTCCGATCCCAAGCACCGCGGAAGCGTCCGAAAAAATCACGATCTTTCTTTTTTGAGCCGGGAAAGACAAAGGCTTTTTGCCGTAAAGCGGCGTTTCAAGGTCCAGGCCTTTTTTCAGCGCGTCCGCGATCGCTTCACAAACGGCTCCCACGCCGGGGGTATAAACCGTCTTCATCGCTTCGATCACATCGACCGGGACAATGCCGTGCTTAAAAAATATGTCGATGAGTTTTTTGTAAGTCTGATATTCCGATGGGATCGCCGCCGGCAAGCTGTCCTCAGATGTCTCCCGAACTTCAGACCGGGGTCTGCTTTCCATACTAACCGCTACTTTGCAATTATTTGTGTCGGCCCGGGTCCTTACGCGGACATTTTCCCATCCCAATCGGGTAAGGTTTTTGAATGGAATATCAAAGACAACCCAAGTTGTCCGATTTGAATCTACAATAAGCGAAGCTTCTTCTATCAATGCGTGGATATCTCCGTAGATATCAGCAGGCCTTTTCCCGGAAGGATCCACGTATAACCGCATAGGGATCCGGATCCGATCGTCCGGCTCAATGAGTTCGACTTGAAGTTGTTTGTGATCCTTAAAGAAGGATTGCTTAACAAAAATATTGACGGCTTTGTCGTTTGTTTCGACGAAACCCGGAACCAAAAGGCTGATATCCTGTGCGGGTAAATGCCATTGGGGGCCTATGAAATCTCCCAGCGGCTCCCGAAAACTCCATGCCGTCAGCGCAAGAATTAACAACGCCATAGCCATACTTAGGTTTAAGAAAATAGCCCGTGAACTTAGGTTTGGATTCCACCAGCGCCTTATCTGGGTGTCTGTGCGTGAAGCTTCTGGGATGGCAGCAACAGAACCGCCTTTCGGGGGCATGGTTCGTATTTCGGAACGGCGTCCAAAAGCTTTGGTAAGCGCTTCGGCAAGGGCTTTCGGATTGTCCCATGGAGCAAGATGTAATGAGGAATCTTTTTTGGGGTTTTTAAAAACAATTTTTTTCTGGAAAGGTTCAAGGCTTCGTTTTTCTCCTGACTGTATGACAGACACTTGTTTTGAGTTCAATCCAAGCGCCCGCTGTAATGTTAAAACAAGGTCTTCCGGACTTTGCACAAAATCCAACGGGGCCATGTCAATGCCCACCCAAATACCGTTTCCAGCCTGATGAAAAGTTACCTCATACCCAAGTACTTTTGCCGTCTCACCCCGCATTTCGGAACGGCCCAGGTTTTGGCTTGGATCTGTTCTACCATTTGCGCGCTGATGAACGTTGATGATCGTTTGGGCGATCTCCATGGAGTTCATAACAAAACCGTCTTTCATCACCGGTTTTACATTTTCGGTAACAAACTCCGAGGGACCCTGAGCGTAAACAAGCAACTGGCCGTCTTCGCTCTCAATAACATGAATCCCATTCGGCAATGTCCTTCCCATACCTTGGATCAATCCTGCGAGCTGTTTTGCCGAGAAAACCGTGGTGTAATCACCGATGACCGCCGCAAGAGATGTCGGATCTTTCCGGCTAGCGGCCCTCACTTCAGCCCGTTGAATGGCAGCAATTGCATTTTTTGCACTTAGGTGAACGGATGGATCTGAATCATTCAGCGCTGAGTAGAGCGCTGAAAGCGCTGGTTGGGCCTGGGGACCAATTTCCCCAAGTGTGATAATGGTCTGCTCACGAATCTCCGGAGAAGGGTCCCTCAATTGGGGCATTAACTGCCAAACTGCATCGCCCGCCTCAGAACCCAAGGCGCCAATAGCGGCAATGGCCTTTAAACGCACCTCTTTTTCCGGGTCGCCGATTAAATGAAGCCAATCACTCACATTTTTCGGCATAGCCGTTTCAGACGTACTCCTCATTTCAGAGCGATTGTCCGCGGGATGTTTTCCTTCGAAGTGTGATGGTTTTTTGACAAAGGTGACTTTAGCGGTTGTCCCTTTAGGATAAGGATGTTTCAGGGTTTCGGGATTTTTTAAATCAACTGCTTTATGGCCGGGAGATGGAATGATGCTGGCAATGTATTCACCGCCGCCTAGATTTTCACGTACCTCAACGGCTCGCTTGATAGCCTTGAGCGTCATGGTTGCCTCAAGTTTATAGATTTTAAAATGAAGGGCGTCGTCAGCTTTCACTTCCGTTAGCCCTTTGACCTTCGTCCTCATCTCGGACCTGGCAGAACGGCTTTTCAGGGTATCTATTTTTCTTTGACCCTCTTGATCTTCCGGTTGGATATAGCGGTGCAGAAAATGCCAAAGAAGAGATTCAGGAGTGAGAAGCGACTGGTCCCAAACCGGCATGTCTTTAAAAATCGTCTTGAATCGTTTCAGGACGTTGAATACAAAATCATTCTGCTTTCTCTGGAATTGCTGGGCATAGGCGATTTCGATTAACGGCCCCAAAAAACGGTTAAGAAACGGCAGTTCATAAGCAAGTTGTGTATTAATGGAACGATGCGCTTTTTTCATGGTTTTAAAGCTACGTTCCGTTTCTTCGAATCTCATCTTTTGCCATCTCCGGATCACCTCGGCAACCGTATGCTCCGGTCCCACCACCAAACTTGCGAGGATATCCCGCATCAAGCGGATGTCATAACCTGTCAGGATATTATTGCCGTAAAGCAGCATATCAGGACTTGTATAAAGAAAGATCCCATAATGTGTTTCTTCAGGTTTCAAAACGGCCAACAACTCATCACTCAAAGCTTCAACCCCTGTCACAATCAAGGTCTCGTCCGGCGCAAGCTGCAAAAGCTGTTTTTCTCCTCGGTCGTCTTTAACGCGGATTTTCTTCCCGTCCAAAGCATTACGGACATCCCACGGATTGGCAAATTCAAGGTCCAAATGTTTCAGCTTAAGACCTGCTTGAGCGAGCATTTCAGAGAGCTCTTCGGTGATTCCATGTTTGCCCGAAGCGCGCATGCCACCGATCAAGATCACCTTGGGTTTTTTCTCAAGGATCTCACGGATAACCTCCTCGGTCTGTTGCTTTTTGGATCGATCCACCTTTTCGACCAATGCTTTTCTTTCCTCTTCGGTTTTGATCGCTCGAAGTTCGTCGAGAGTTTCGGGCAGAAGTTCCAGGCTCATGCCTTCAAGGTCATAAGGTTTTTGGCCCTCAAGTTTTTTCGCCCATGCTTCGGGATGGCGCGCCAATTCCGCATTCATAATACGGATGACGGCCAAAATAAAGGCTGCTTTTCGAAGACTTATTTTTTTCGCGTCGGCAATACGAACAACATTGTTAAAAGCGCTGATAATTTTATCTTCCATAATGCGGTTCACGGCATCTTCCGGCCATTGTTCACGAACAAGGTTCTGCCGCCATTCCAGGTAAGAAACGATCACGCCGCCCGCATTGGCAACCACATCCGGAACAACGATGACACCTTTTTGCTTCAAAATTCCGTCGGTTTCCTTGTTTTTGATCGGTCCGTTGGCTGCTTCAATCACCAATTTGACCCGGAGCAAACGGGCAATGCGTTCATCAATGGTATTTTCGAGTGCGGCAGGCACTAGGGTATGAACCTCGCTGGCCCAAAATTCTTCCTCGGAGATCACTTTCACTTCTTCGGGGTATTCTTTTGCATAATCCAAAATGGTTTTCCTGGGAAGCATGTTGCCGGCCGCGTCTTTCCTGGGTGCCAGGAATTCCAGAATCTTGGGAATGTTCAAACGTTCACCGGTTTTGGTCGCAATAGCGCCTTCTTTTTCTTTCACGGCCATAATCCTTGCTCCATTTTCATGAAAGATTTGCGCGCCATGCCCGCCCACATTGCCGAGTCCTTCAAACGCAACGGTTTGTTTTTCTATCTCTGTCCCGATGCCGAGCCGGGCTCCAAAAACTTTGACTGCTTCGCGCCAGACAAAAAACACCCCACGGCCTGTTGCTGCAGTCCGACCATGTGAACCGCCTTTTTTCTCGGGCTTGGCGGTCACCACAGCAATGGGAGATCCTTCTACCATTGGAATTTTATGCTTTTCAGGATTTGCTAAATACGCGTCTAAATAGGGTGTGTCGACATCTTTGGAATTGCTTAGTTTCCACCGAAATTCGATTGTTTTTTTGAATAATTTGTCATGCTTAATCTTTAAAAATTCATCTGCCATCCATGCCATTTCCTTTTCTCCAGTGCCGACATCCGGAGCCGGAATATCATTCAAAGGACCGATCGCATCGGCATCTTTGGCAAGCAAAGCCTTCACATAACCTCGAGTCAATCGTGCGAGCTCGCCTTCTGAAAGCTCGCGCGGATTCACGGCAATGCCTCCCTTGCCCCCTCCGTAAGGAAGCCCTGTGATGGCATTTTTGATGCTCATCCACATGGAAAGAGCCTGCACATCCTCAAGATCGACATTCGATTTATAGCGCACACCGCCTTTTCCCGCCCCCCGCGCATCATTGTGATAGACGCGATAGCCTTTAAAGATCTTTGTGGTGCCATTATCCATACGCACCGGAATATTTACTTCAAGGATACGATAAAAGCTGAGGAGCCATTCAAGAAGTTGGGGATCAAGGTGGATCAGCTCTGCGACCTCCGAAACCTGACGCTTTGCATTATCAAGGGCCACCTGACCTTCGGATGCTTTTGCCTGTGCTTCTTTTTCTGCTCGCACTTCGGACCGTCCTTCAAGTTGGCCGGGCATGTCGGCCATCAAAATTCCCTCGTCATCTGACAGCAACGTCTGCTGACCGCCAGGCGCTACATAGCGCGACACCGGCCTGCTGAGTTTTTTTCCTCCGCTGAAATTCAGGAAAGCGATCGGTTTCCGGTTGAATTTTTCAGAAAGTTTGGAAGCCCAAAAATCAGCGCTAAACTGATCCGTTCCGGCCACTACCAAAATCTGGTCTGCTTCTGATAATTCGTTAAATAACCTGTCGGGAGGTGAAGTGATGTCGATGGCCCATTCACTCTCATTGCAGATGAGCAGTGCCAGTTTGAATTTTTGATTCAATAAAATGATTCGCGATTCTTGGTTATGAGCGTATTTCTTGAATTCTGTTTTTTGAACTCGACCCGTTCCATCGGAAAGGAAAAAGACATAGAAAGCCCTTAAGTACTCCAGCCCTTCGGGAGGGATCCTCTCCAAACCGTAGCCGACCGAAATTCCAAGACGCCGGACCGTTTCTGAGAGAATTCTTTCTCTTTCTTTTTCGCGTTCCGGAGTGTAGCTGTTCCAACCCACAACTTCATCCGGGCTTTCAGGGAAAACAACAAGATCGGGGGCATTTGTTCCGAATTTATCTTTGAGCCCTTGCAGAATCCCCGCCATTCTGGCTGTGCTCGCATCAAAATCATTTTCCTTCATTTGGACCCAAGCGATCCTTGGAGCGTCACTTTTTGCCTTTTCGTCAAGCCACACAATCTGTGCGGGTAACGCTTCTTCTTTTTTTCTCACTTCGGAACGAGAAGAAACTTCGGGCGGCTGTTCTTCAAAAAGAAGATCAAGGGCCAACTGACCTTCTTGACCATAACCTTTCTGCCGAAACAGATCTTCTAAGCGAGGGCGTTGTACGAGGTCGCTGAAATCCGCATCTTCGGAAATTTGGTCTTGTATGGTCTTGCGAAGCAATTCCAGAATCCTTCCCGCGGATGAATAATCAGAACCACGTTGAGTCTTACGAATAAGAGAATCTGTTAACGCCGTAAAAATATTAGCGAGAAAAATAGTGTCTCGAGCTTCCTGAGAGATATTGGCAGGAACACGGCTGGCTGGTTTTTGATCCTGCATTTTTGCCCTCGCAATAGCACTTTGAATCCAGTCCATGACCGTTTTCTTGGTTTTGTTTTCAGTCCTCACTTCAGAACGAACTGTGGCAGAAACCGTCATCTTTTCAAGAAGCTTTTGAGGTACAGGACGGCCCTCCTCAAAAAAATTGGCTGTCGCCCAATCATAAATGGCACCCCCTACGGATTTTTGGGCTTGGAAAAAGTTTTCTTCTTTATTGCCGGGAAATTTTGATAACGTTTCGCCGGCTACCTTTAAAAACTCACTTTCAAGAAATGTTTGCATCTCCTTTTTTCGCTTGGATAAATCCTGAAAAAATTTTCTTTCTTCTGCACTTGCGGTTTCTTCTATGTTTTTGGGGCGTTCAAGGAGTCTTTCGATAAAAAGCTTGGCGTAGAATTGCGCCATTTCGAGGTTAATCTTGTCCCATTTTAAATTTTTAAGCTCTTCGAGGGCTTTCTGCGCTTGCTGCCCCGCCGTCGTCAAAGCATCTTTTTTGGATAGGGCCAATTTTTGCCAATATTCGGAAGGCATACTCGCGATCATTTCGGGCGTTAGGTCATCCGCGCGAGTTGCGTTTTTGATTTTTTCCCAAGCAGCTTCGTTTTGTGCTAGGAATGCAGCTTCAGCTTCTCTTTTTTCAGCTTCAACGGCTTCCAGCTCTTCGATCTCCTTGTTTGTCACATCGAGTAAGAGGCGGCTCTTTTTCTCTAGAGCTTTTTGTTTTAACTCAGGAGTCGGCAACGCTTCGATGATTTCTTTTGTGATTTCTCCTGGCTCTGTTGCGTTCTGAACTACGGTGAGAGCATTCTTTACAGCCTGTCGCTTATTTTGCTCAACAACGCGCATGTAGTCTGTTTGAACCTGACCCATTTGCTTTGCTGTCCTGGTTTCTCCTTCTTGCATCAGTTTGGCTGTCGCTAATGCCTTTTTTTTAGCCCTTGCTAATTCCTGCCAATATCCGGATGGCATCCTTGCGATCATGGCTGGGGTGATGCTTTTGCTGCTTGTGGCTGTCCGGATGGTTTCCCAAACTTTTTTATTTTTTTCTGCTTGGACATCACCGGATCTCCGGACTTCAGCTTCTTCAGATTCCATCTTCGAAATTTCCGCAGCTGTTATCTCCGAGAAAAGACGGCTTTTTGTCGCGATGGCTTCCTGTTTCAACGCCTGCGTCGGCAGTGCGTCGATAATTTCTTGCGTGATTTCTCCGGGCTCCATGGCACGCCGCACTACTTCTAAGGCATTTTGGATGATTTGCCGATCGTGCGCCTGAAGTTCGCGAGTCTGTTGCTCAAGCAAGGCTGTCTGACGAGCTTCACCGGCCGCTATGACTTTCCCCCATGACAATTGAGAAGCTTTTATTGCCGCTTTTTGGGCCTTTTGAACAGCAGCTTCTTTTGCAGCTTTTTCATCGGCCTTTTTCTTCGGTAAGGCAGCTCCCTGGGCAAGTTTCGACTTTTGAGCTGCTTCTTTGGATTTCTGAGTTTCTTGTTTCTCCCTTTCTTTTTGTTCCTTGGCCAACAAAGTAGCTATCTTCAAGGCTTCTGCCTTTTGAGCCGCCTCCTTGGCTTTTTGAGCCGCTTTTTCTTCCTCTTCTCTTTGTTTTTTTTCTAAAGCAGCTATTTTCGCAGCTTCTGATTTTTGAGCTGCTCTTTCTTCTTTTTCTTTTTCCTTTTTTTCAAGAGCGGCTAATTGGGCTTCGGACAAGCTTGGCTTTGCCGGTCGCGAAGTAATAATCTTTGGCTCTCTCCTTTGAGCCCGTTCAACCAAATAAGTTTTAAGAACCTCGCTTTCGGGATACATCTGCTGCAACTGGGTCATGGCACCATGGATCTGCTCCATGGTTCCCGTTTTTTGGATCTGGCGCACGCGGGCTTCTACTGCATTCCGAACGGTTTGAATATACATGTCCCTGTCACGCCGCTGCCTTTGTTTGATCTGTTGCAGATCCAAAAGTTTTTCGGCTGTCTTTTTTAAATCAGGATGTTTCGCGACCCACTGAGCCAATGCTTCTTGGAAGCGCCGGCCAATAAACACATTTCTTTTGCCAAAAAAAACATCCGCATTCCCTTTCCCATAGATTTGATTGATCTTCCGTCCGATACTTGTTGTTTCGATGACGCGCAGTTCGTTGGCGAGTATTTCAAGAGGAACGGGCATATTTTTGAATTGCGGGTTTCCATAATCGCGGATTCTTTTCAAAGCGCTATCCACTAATTCTGTGAAATCTTTATTTTCACTCGGAAGATGCAGTCCCCAAACTCCCATCTCCCTGAAATCCACTTCAAAACGGTGGATCGTGGAAGCTACAATCCCCGTTGTTTTTTCAAGGGCTTCCTTCAAACGAAGAAGCGTCAGCTTTTGATCTTTCGCGAGTTCTTTTTCGAGGTCTTCGACAGTCTTTATCACGGTATCGAACGTCAGCGTGACATGGCCGAGATTGACCTTTGTTTCCTTTGCTTTCTTTGCTCTTACCTCGGAGCGAGAATGCGAAAGAAAAAGTTCCTGGATAGCCGACTTCTGATAATTCATGTCGGCGGGCCAGTCCTTTCCAAGAACGCCGTGGGCCCATTCGTGAAGATCCGCAAGAATATCCAAGAAAAATGCTTCTTTGGGATGGAGATCCGCAAGCTCGTGCGCGTAACCGATAATAGAAAACCGTTTGAGTGAATCAAGAAAAGTCAGTGCGCCATGAAAATTTGTATCCGCCGTACCGGCCTCAAGCGCCAAAAAAAGATCTTCCGATTCCTGGATCAATCGCTCAAGAAGTGGCCGCCAAATTTGATGCGCGGGAGTAGAGCTCGAGAGATTCCATTGTTGCAGGACCTTTACAAGTCGATTGTTGGTCCGGTCTAAAAGGCTCTTCAGCTCCTTGATGGATTTTTCATCCGCAGGCGAAAAAGAAATATTCCTGGAAAAAACAACCCCATAGAAATTTTTATCCGGTATCGGAGAAATCCCAGGGACATGCTGCCTGGTGAACATATCCAATGCCTCAAGCCATAAACCTGAAAGCTGATAATAAACTGCTCCAAAATGCGCCAAAAGCACGTCACCCTCTTTGGCATTCCCTGGATTCGCCAGGGACAGCGTCCCTTCCTGATAAATAGCGGTCAACTGCTGGATTTGATCAAAGATTGTTTTGATTTCAGGCAATCGCTCTGAAAGACGGCGGCGGGAATCTCCCAGTAACCGTTTGATTGAATTAGAAATTTCTTTTTCTAATCGAAATTGCTCTTGCCGGAATAAAAGTTTTTTAATCCCGTAGCGGCGGACCCATTTCATGTTCGGATCCGCATTGATGTCATTCCATCGTCTCTGCAGATTATTTAGCAAATTACGTATTTCTTGATCCTTGTTCCGAACTTCTGAGCGAGCTTCCGGAAAGGCGGGTTGGGAGGTTGTATCGGAAATACTGATACCGTCACTCAAAAGCCTCTGGAATGCCACCTCAAAAAGATTTTGATACTCTTTCAACCGCTCCGCCCGAAGCGAGATCATCGCGTCGGACACGATTCTGCGCGTCCTTGCCAGACGTTCGGCGAAATAACGGCGGCCTACTCCCATGACAAATTCCGGACTTGTTCCAAGGGCCGTTGCAATATAGGATTTTTTGACCGCATTCTGGCCTAAAAGAGCCGCTAAATAATTTTCATGAGATTCTTTTGAAATTTCGCCGATGGCGGGAGTGACCTGGATATAGGAACTTCCGTTTTTTAACGCCTTTTCCTTGAACCCGTTGGTGTGGAAACCTCCGGTGACGAGAACCGCTTTGTTCTGTTTGCGTTCTGTCATTACCTCCCGCGCCCGTTGCATCATCCAGTTTTCACGCTCGATCGCTCCCTGATAAAAATGGATTGCCGTCCCAAAAAGAGATTCGATCGTGGAAAATCCGGAAAATTTTAATTTGAGTCTTTTGATGATTTTGTCGGGTGTAACCGCCCGGGCCTGAACGGTCTGAAATTCCTCCCGGCTGAGCTCGAGATGGAAGAGCTTTTTTAGAAGCTGGTATTGGCGCAAAAGAACGACATAATGCTTTTCTGTTGCGGACGCGCTCAGTTCTGTGACAACTTGCCTCGTCAGGGCCTCGATCTCGCTGTGAAGACGCTCACCTTGGAGCTCACTCATAAGAATCACTTGCTGTAAATAAAGACGGAAATTGGGGTAGGCCTCGAAGGAAAAGTCCGCGGGCAACCGGTCCAGGAGCCGTTCGAATACAAAGCGGGTTTTGTAAACAGGAAGGCTTTTTTTCTTCGCCGCTTCAAATATTGCATTGATTTCACCGGCAAGATCGCCCTGTGCATTTTTTTGTATTCCATGCTTGGCAATATCTTTCAGGAACACCGCTTTCTCTTCTTCAACCTTAGCGGCATTGATCTGGGATCCGATTTTTTGAAGTCGAAAATAGCGGGTAAGAAGTGGCCAGGCGGCTTGCACCTTGATGTCAAACAGGTCTATGTTGAGGGTCTTGAGAGCTTGACTTTTGAGCACTTCAAGCCAGGCCTGAAGGGACGTTTGCTCTTCCTCAAAGGAAACAAAACGGCTAAGAAATTCCCTCAAATCCTTATTGAGATAAAGGCCGGACTGTTTCTGCCACTCGAGGTAAACAACGCCGAGAAAAGAATCCAGATCCTGGCGATGCTCGTGCACTGCCTTGTAATCTTCGCGGTCTTTGCGATAGGCCTCTGCGTTTTCTATACCCCAACCTTCGAACGGATTCTCGTTCTTCGTTCTTCGAAGTCCCTGCTGGAACTGCTCTTGGGTATCGGAAACCTTAGACCCAAGCGAATTGATCAGAAACACTTCGGCTCCGGTCAATTCGCCCGCCTGCATCAGTTTGTCGTTTACGGCTGTTTGCAACTCTCTGTCTTTTGGGAAAAAATGGTAAAGCTCGGGATGGAGCCTGGCTCCAGCGCCTTCCAGCAGAAAAAGCTTAAGACCGTATTTTTGAGACAAATGGCGGAGGATATTTTCAATGTTCTTTTGCGCATCATAATTCGCATGAGCATCCTGAATATGAACGAGCACGGAAGAAGACTGCGGTATGATTTGAATATCCGTAATGCGGCCGAATTCCGCCGGGATTTCAACGGTCCCGAAGGCCGAAAGCGATTCGACGCCCGAAGGGGTGGATCCGAAGATATTCGCGATTTGCGCATAACTGACCGAGGACGGAGAAATCGTGTTGGTTATGGAGAAAGTAATAACAACGATACTCGACAGAAGTCGCTTCAGCTTCTTGAAATAGCCCATGAAATAGGTTGTCTTTCCTTATTTCCGATCTGGATCTTTAGGTATGAGAAAACTCGCTGAAAGCGTAACATATTTTTTTATAATTTCAAGTTCTTGAAAAAGGATTTATTAATGCATGCATTAAGATTTTAAATTTCGTTACTAATGACACTCCATTGCTATATACTGCTAGAATAAGAAAATTCATGGCAGGAGCTGTCTCTACTCCGTGTTGATTTTAGACACGATCTGGGCTATATATATTGTGCATTGCGCGAGAGTTCCAAGGTACACTGCAATAAAATTACGTAATGCTGTTTCCAAAATGAGGACACGATGCGTCATCCTATTTCCTATAAAAGCGCTAGTGTGGCATTGGCTGCTATTTCAATGTTCCTTTTTTACAACTGGACTGCCACGGCGGAAACAACTCCTTCGTTACCTTTAGAAAATCTTGCAATCCCTGAGTCCTTAGGCAAGGTTCAGGAACGTTTCGTCGGTTCCGGAAACCGCATCATTATTCAGATTCAGGATGTCCATGCACACGCCGCCGCACAGGAAAACATCGCGGCCATTCTGGAGCATCTTCAAATTGTCGGCAGGATCGATAAAGTCGCCTTGGAGGGTGCCTGGATCACAACTGATTTGCCGAAAAGCCACGCTTTACCGACTTCCAGAGAAAAACAACTTCTCGCCAGATCCCTGCTGAGCGATGATCTTATTTCAGGCCCTGTCTACGCCTCCCTGATTGCCCCCTCCCCCTTGATGCTGATGGGGATGGAAGATGCGGAGTTGTATGAAAAAAACCGCGATCTTTTCATTAAACATCTTGAAGCCGCACCAGCCATTGATTCGAAAGTTCGTGCTTATGGAGAAAGATTGCAAAACCTGCAAAAACAAGCCTGGAACCAGGATCTTCTGACTTTTGGAATTGCTTTTTCAAAATTTGAAGAAGCGATGGATTATGGAAAATTTTTTCCTTTCTTAATAGAAATTTCAGGTTCTCACAACGTTGATTTTTCAGACCTCGCTCAGATTGTTTTAACACGGGACATTATGGCTTTCGAAAAATCCATCTCGAAAGAACGCCTCGAGAAAGAGGCCAAACAGCTTATGCGTCAATTCAAGGACACTCCCTGGACGCTGGAAGAATTGATTCGAGGCAATAAAATCCCGTCCGAACAGCTGGGTTTTTATCCGGAAATAAAAAAACTCCTCCACTTATTCAAACTTAGAGATCGGGTTTCTCTAACCGAGCTCATGTCTCAGACGGAAACCCTCATCAGTCGTATCCTCAAAATGCTTATTCAGACACCGGAAGAAGAGGCTTTGTGGGGAAAAAGTGAAAGATTTTTCCTGGCGAAACGGATTCTTCTTCTCAAGGCAGCGCCAGATGACCTCAAAACTTATGAGGATGAAAAAGCGGCTCTGGAGGCGGATCTTCAAGAGGCCGGACTTTCCGAGGGATTAGATCTTTCCTTGAAATTTTATGAAGTTGTTAAAAAACGCGATGAAATCTTTTATGACAAGATCGTTAATGGCCCCGCGTTCGCGGGTCCCCTTGCCGTCGTCACGGGGGGATTTCATACGGATGGTCTCTCCAAAAAATTTCGCGCCGCAGGAATCTCATATATCACGATTGCTCCCGAACTCGGGAACACTTCTATGGATGAAAAGCTTTATGTTGAGAGAATGCGTTCTTCAAAACCAGCGCAATACCAGGATTTGCCGCCCTTGGCAGATCCCGGTATTGCCGAGGGTAAAACGGAAACTCTCTCGGAGCTTCGCAATGCTATTGCTTGGATCGACGAAAGATTTTTCGAGGCTTATGAGGTCTTGATGCAAACCAAGGATGTACGAAAAGCCGTTGCTGCTTTTTCCGGAACAACCGTCACTATTTCTAACGCGCAAAAGATATCGTATGCCTATTCTGCGGGCAAAGTTGTTTCGGCAAGAAAGACAGGGGGAACCACCATTCCGGCCATTCATGAAGCTGAATTCCTAGCCAGCACGCGACAGGAACAATTAGCCGTTGTGCAAGGATGGCTTGATAAAGCTCCCCGCGTCGATCAAAAGGCCATGCTGGTCTCTTCTGTCAGTGTTCTTAAAAAATTGCTTTCGGACGAAAAAGTTCCAGGGCTGATCGAAAAAATCACTAAAAACGGGGATTTGCTTGTACTCCTGCAGGATATTCCCTTAACCGAAGTGCCTGAATCTTTGATGACAGCACGAGGGATCGATCGTTTTGATGCGCCGGATTTCCAGCACTTGCTCCAAAATATGCCGCGTTTTCAAAGGCTTGCTAAAAAATATCCTTTTGCAATCATGAAAGAGGGCTACCGAAGCCAGGCCTATGTGGTGCTTCCGGAAGATCCGGCCTCATTAATCCTTTACCGAATCGTCACCTTAAGCCCAAGCCTTTATCAGGCTGCCAAAAACCCTCGCTTTCTTAATCTTTTGAAGGAGCTTGTTGCAGAGATCTTGTCCGAAGAGCTTCCTAAAAAATCCGTTTAGACTTTTTCCGCCAGTTCTTTCCAGTTTGCAAGCGTCGTTTCAAAGCTTTGTTCGAGAATGTCTCTGACCTTCTGCTCGCCGAGAATCATACCTGCAATCCCCAGATCCCAGGCCACTTCAATGGCAACCTGAACACCGTCTGAAACCGGCTGAAAGTCGTGCGTTCTTTTCATGACACCATTCATCGGAAGCTTGCTCTGAATGACCGCATGGCGCATCGGTTCCCAAACCATCATTTCATGCTCAGCTTCGATATGCTGCCGGCCAAGTTCACAGGATTCGCGCCAGCACAGGCCTTTCCCTTCCACGATCTCACCCATCCGTTCGGTTTCCTTGACACCATCGATCCATTCGGGATACCGGCGGACATCGGCAAGCAGTCCCCAAACTTTGTCAAGAGACGCATTGATGAAAATTGATTTTTTAAGCGAATTCATTTGAGTTGAATCTCCACAGGAGCGTCCTGATTTTTATCCATTCAAAAATGAAACCAGGACGGCCTTACCATATTAATCCTCCAAGATGAGCGCAACAGGCGCGTGATCCGAACCGATCACATCTTTTAAAATGGCCGCGCTTTTAACGCGTGCGGCAAGGTCTGTTGTTACAAAATGGTAGTCGATCCGCCAGCCAACATTCCTCTCGCGCGCACCGGATTTCAAATCCCACCAAGAATAGTGGCCGGCGCCTTGATGAAATTCCCGAAAGATGTCCACCTGGCCGTCCGCAACCCATTGGTCCATCCAGGCGCGTTCAACCGGCAAAAACCCGGAGACGCCTTCATTTTCTTTCGGGCGCGCCAGATCAATTTCTTTATGGGCGGTATTATAATCACCGCAAATAATGATATTCTTTTGTTTCTTTTTGAGCTTCCGAACGAACCTAAGCGTTTCATCATAAAAGTCCATTTTATACTGGAGTCGCTCGTCCCCTGATTTGCCGTTAGGAAAGTAGATGTTTATGAAAATAAACTCGGGATATTCGGCAAGCATCAGGCGCCCTTCTTCGTCAAATTTCTTGATCCCAAACCCCGTCTCAACTCGTTTGGGTTTTTCTCTGGTAAAAAGCGCCACACCGCTATAGCCCGGCCGCACGGCTGAATTCCAATAGGTATGATAGCCCTCGGGATGCATAAGAAAAATATCGAGTTGCTCGGGCTTCGCTTTGGTTTCCTGAACCCCGAGAATGTCCGGCTTCTCCCTTGCCAGCCACTCAAGAAACCCTTTTTTCTGGACCGCTCTGATACCATTCACATTCCAAGATAAAATCTTCAAGTTTTACCCCACAGAATGTTTTCGATCCATCATGTTAGTTTGATATTCTGGCAAGCCGATAGAAATTCTTGTACTGTCAAACTTGACCGCCTTAATGATATTAATATTCTGCCAACCTTTCGTTCTTGTGTTATATCCAGCCTCCGGACACAAGTCCTCCCTGATAACGTTCTACAAGCTCTAGAATTGCAGCGTCGGGTTTTTCGTTCCGAAGAACATCAAGATCTATATTTTTGCATATGATGATATTATTAAAATGAAGTTTAAGAAAATCCGACAAAAGCTCGCCGAAAGAGTCGCAAAATATTACAACTTTGTTGAATTTAGTTTTTTTGCGTTCCGAATTTTTTAGTTTAAATGAAATTTCCACATCCTTTAATCTGTTTTCCAGTCCTATCATGACCGCCAAGTCACCCCCATTCCTATCCTTTGCCGTAAATTCAAAATCGTTAAATGGGTAAGGCATCATTTCTGGATTTTTCCGTGAGAGCCGCGTCATGATCCTTTGATAAGCCCAGAAAACTCCGAACTGATTCCAATGGGTATCTGTTTTAAAATGCGTAAAATTTATTTTTTTCTTTCTTTTTAATAAATCACGCACGTCAAGAATGGAATTATCGCCTGTTGTTTTCAAATAGTCCAGAAGCTGATCCAGCCGGGAACGGCCCTGTTTCTTCTGGATCCACTGCGGCAGATATTCCGGATAAATGGTTTCTTTATTCGGTGCGATAACAAGAACAAAGGGTAGGTTCAACTGATCGGCAGCGGCGCAGGTGCGATGAATATTATCTTTAATAAGCTTTAGATCGGCATCCGTATATTTCAAATGCCCCCAAAAATCACTGATCGTTATTCCGTCGGACCCTTTTTCAGGATCATAAAATAACCACCCATTTTTTCCTATAATAACCCTAGGGTCAGGGGAAATAGGCTCAGGATAAATTTTTACTTTGATGATTCCGTTCCATTCGATGAATAAATTTCTCAACCCAAAATGATCGTTGTAATAATCTTCGTATTTCTCCGGAAACGACCAGATGGTTTTCAGGCTTAAAGAAGGCTTGCTTGCCAACTCCCTTTTTTCAGTAAGCGCCGGCTCAGAAACAATTTTCATCTGGGCCTGCAGCATAGGAAAAAAAAGCATACAGATAAATATTCCGCAAATACTTCCGCGCCATATTGAGTTAATTTTGTTTTTCATAATTTTTTAAAATCTAAAATAGATAAACGGGTTATAAGTATCCCCTGCTAAAAAGATTGCCGATATCAAAAAAATGCTAAATAAAAAAAGCCATTCTCCCAATGTGCCCGCGGCGAGCAATATGGGTTTTACTGCACAGAAATTTAATTGATCAATTTTATCCTGAAGGAAAGATAGTACTTTTTTATGGGGCATGGCAATCAGGCATCCGAACATTATCGCCATCTTAAAGTTTATTGTTATCATAGGCTGCAGGTCGAATAAAGCGCTTGAGGCATGCCTGAAATCGAACATCGTGGCCAAATAATGTACCGCCTGTTGAAGATTGCTTGACCGAAATATGACCCAGCCTACCATAATAACCATGAGCACATAACCGTGTTGCAATGGACGCCAAAGCCGCCGGAGCCATTTCCCCCATACGCTCCACTCCAGCGCAAGAAAAACTCCGTAGTAAAATCCCCAAACAACAAAATTCCAACTTGCACCATGCCAAAATCCGCACAAAGTAAAAGTTACCATGATGGCAAAAACAACGCTCCATGGCCCCCAGCTTCTAATGGTTAAGGCAAGCGGTGTAAACAGGTAATCTCGAAACCATACAGACAAAGAAATGTGCCATCGCTTCCAAAATTCGCTGATGGATTTTGAGATATAAGGATAATTAAAATTCTCAGGAAATTCAAAACCGAACATTCGCCCTAGGCCGATCGCCATGTCTGAATATCCCGAAAAATCGAAATAAATTTGAAGGGTATAAGCAAGGACTCCAAGCCATGCGGAGAGCATCGTTAATTACAACTCGGGCATAGCAAACACGTGATCGGCCACAGCGCCTATATTATTTGCGATAAGGATTTTCTTACTCAGACCGGTAATAAATCGTTTGATTCCATAATAAAATTTTTCCACATTGCCGTTTCGGCGAGTGAGTTGTCCTTCAATATCGTGATAACGAATAATAGGCCCCGCGATCAGTTGCGGGAAAAGCACAATATACAGAACAAGTTCCGGAATACTTTTTCGCGGTGTAACTTCTTTCCTGTAAACATCAAAGATATAGGATAAAGAATGAAAAGTAATGAAAGATATCCCAAGAGGCAGCCTAATGGGCGAAAGAGACAGGCCCGGGATGTTAAGGCTTTGTAAGATAAGATCGAGATTGTTGAGAATAAAATTGGTGTATTTAAAAAAAACAAGAGATCCGATATTAAAAAAGACAGCAACCCAAAACCAAAACTTGGCTTTCCGTTCGGAAAAGTTTGCCTGGTTTTTATAAATTAAAAAAGACAGTCGATGGTTTAAAATGCAGGCAAAAATTACAAAAAAAATAAATTTGGGCTCTCCCCAGCTATAAAAAATCAAGCTTGCAACTAATAAAGTCAGATTTCTTAACCGCTTAAAATTCAAATAATAAAAGAATAAGGCTAGGGGGAGGAAAAGAAATAGAAATATCGGAGAGCTAAATACCACTAGGCTGATCCCTTTTTCGCTTATTTTTTAGATTGAGGTGTAAAAAAATTTCAAAACAGAGTCCTCCGAATACCCTGCGTGTTCCAATCCAGAATTTTCACGGTTCATTCCGCGGGATATTTTCATGCTTTGTTGTTTTTCTCATATGCTTAACTTGTCTTTGATTTAATTCTTTGAAGGTATTGCTGGGCATAGGTATTCGCCGGATCCAGTTTTAAAGCTTTCTTGAAATAACCTTCAGCCTGTTTTTTCTGATTGGCTAAAAAGCTGTAATAACCGAGATAATTCAAACACCAAGCGCTTTTTTTGTAATCCTCACAATAAGTTTTGATGGTTTCAAAAGCTTTCTTATAATCCCCCACTCGTTCTTCGCTTCGCGCTTTCCATAACAGGATTTTCCGGTCATCCGGCCGAAGTCTCAAATAGAGGTCGATCTGATCCAAGGTTTTTTGAGGCGCTCCCAAAAGATCAAACTGCAAATAGGCCATATATTTATACGCATCGGCCTCATGCGGATTAAGCCGGATGACTTGCGCTAAGGTGTCGGCGGCTTGCGTTTGCAGGCTCAAATCGATGTAAACCTTTGCCAATTCGAGAAGCGCTTGCGGGTCCTGAGGACTTTTCACGGCCCTGTCTTTAAAATGTTCCAATTTTTCCTGTAACTGGTCCGAACAGCTTTGACCGGTTTCCTTTGTGCAAGACAACAGGCCATATTCATAAGCATATCCGTCTCTCGGGATTGACACGTAATCCCCCGCATTAAATGCAAACTCATAAGGAAAATTCTTTCCCTTGATAAAAAGCCTATTGGAATGATCAAACCAGGCATGACGGCGCATAGAAAAAACATCCAGGAGCCACCCCTCTTTTCCTTTTCTCATCATCATAGGTTGGGCTTTGTCGGTGGTGAAAAACATCGCGACGGCATAATCCCCGCTCTGAAGAATTTCATAGGGACCGCTCCAAGATTTAAGCCCATTGTCGCACTGAAGCCTGGATGGTTTCATGCCAATCTCTCGGATCATAGCTTGACTCGCCGGGGTCATCATTCCTGTGGCTTCGGATTGGACGCACAACCGACAGGTCTCGCGAACGGCTTTAACAAGCGCATCAGGATTCGGTTGGGGCTTAAATTTTTCCTGGATTTCCGGGGATAATGGCTTGGGGACAACAACGCCTGGAACCTGAAAAACATCCTTGACCCCCGCGCCTCCCGAAATATAAGGAGAAACGTTACTAAGATAGGCTTTCATTTGTTCTTCGGTCAGTGTATCTTCGGCCCTAGCGATAAAATGTTCCCAAATGGCTAGAAGCCCGCTGCCGAATTGTCCTGCCTGAAAAAAAGGCTGAATGGACATTCGTTCGATATAGCCGCAAAAGAGATCCGTAAAAATTTCTTCCACACCATAGCCAACTTCCAGCTTCAGCTCTTGCTCCTTGAATGCGATAAGCAGCAAAAGGCCCTTTTGGGAAAACTGTTCCCCGATCTTCCAACGGCTGAACATTTCCGCAGCTACGGTCTTGATGTCCTTTCCTTCCAAAGATGGAAGAGTTACGACCACTGTTTCAATGTCGTATTTTTTTTCAAAATGGCTAAGCTGGCTTTCATGATTTTCAAATCCATGTGTCAGTTTGCCCGCAAAATCATAAATATGTCTTAAGGGCATTGGCCTTTTTTTTAGAATTTCAGCCAACGATGGGGCTGTTTGACGCATGAGAGGGTATCGGTGAATGATATTTTTTGATGCCCAAAAAATAACCGCCAGAAGCAACCCCGCAACGATAATCCGAAAAAGCTTGTTTTTGTTTTGATTCATAAAGACCGTTTTTAAAAATTTAAATACCGCTAGGCGCGTTATAAAAAAAACTTACGAAAACCGAATATACATGCTTTAGCTTATCCCAGGCTCGTTCTTTTTCAATATAAAATTTCCACGCCATCTTGACTGGGTGGGATGCTTTGCCGGCACTGAATCCTTTGCGGCGTTCTATCTGTTCATATTTTTACTTTTAAAGTATACTTCGAGTCCGACGATCGCGTTAAAAACATTTTGAGCGTGGTTAAAAATTTGATGAAAATGAGACCCTTTCCGGATTTTTCAACAGCAATCCGCACTCCCCGGCTGATGCCTGTGGCGGCTATTTTCTTTTGTTTGGCTATGGGGCTTCAATTATATTTCTGGATCGGTCGTGATTTGCACCCTGACGAAGTGGAGACTCTTTATTCGGCATGGCTGATGAGCCAAGGGCAAGTTCCTTATCGTGATTTTTTACAAGTACACACGCCGTTTTTCTACTTTTTGCTGGCACCTCTTTTTTTAATGTTCAAAACATCTTCCGTTTTTTTTGCAGGCAGGCTTTTGATGTGCGGCTTGGTGCTCATGAACGCTTTTTTTGTTTTTCTTATCGCTAAACGGCTTTGCGGACAACGCGCCGCTCTCTTTAGCCTTTTGTCTTACTTCGCAAGCATCCCCATTCTTTCCCAAATGACACAAATATTGCCTGACGCCATGGTTGTGATTTTTAGCAATCTTTCGCTAGTCTTCCTCCTAACTCATGCCGGGCAAGGATCGATTTCTTTTTTAGCTTCAGGATGCTTTGCGGGGTTGGCTGTGCTCAGTAAACAATCCGGCCTCATTTATATGTTGGGGGCTCTATTGATCCTCGTCTATTGGGAACTGAGACGAAACGCCGAGGGTTCCGGAGGTTTTCAAACAGCTCTCCTTTCCAGAACAAAACACATCTGCTGGTTCCTGTTAGGCGCTTTTATTCCTTTGGGCTGTTTGGCAGCCTATCTTTTTTTAAATAAGGCCGTCGCCCCTTTTTTGAAGTATGCCGTTTTAAATGATTTTTTACGAACAGGATTATTTCTAAAACCTGAAAGTTTGCATTGGCTTCCCTGGAAAAATCTTGGTCATCATATGATTTTAAATGCGATTCAATATATTTTGAGTTTACTGGGGGTTGGTCTTTTGTTTTTTGCGAAAGACCATAAACGCATGCGCTTTTTTATCATTCTCCCGCTCGTTTCTTTTTTGTTCCTGTTCAGGATTCTTCATCCCTGGCCTCGCGAGCTTTTGATGTTTTCGCAATACCAAATTCTCCTGTCAGGCATTGCCCTGGACTGGTTGTTTACCTTAGGATTTGAAAAGATCCAATCCGGCTATCAAAAGATTTTTGCCGTCATGATTTTCTTTTTGATCGTTTTTTTATTGTACGTGGGGCCGTCGATTGCGACTGTCTTGGAACCAAACCGATCCCCAAAAACTGCGGAGGTGTTTCAACACTTTTGGGATCGAACAAAACCCGGAGACCGCTTCTTATCCATTAAAAAAGCCTTTTTGTTTCGTCCGAGTGTTTATTTTTGGGAGGTAGGTGACATGTTCGCTGAGCAGCCCAGTACTCGCGGCATCTTTGATGAGGCCTTGTCTCAGAACATTCTGAATGATGAAATCGTGGTGATTCGTTATCATCCGTATTTTCAAGAATATTATCAAAAAACGGATCGATTGATTCGAGAGTTTTATGTCAAATATAGAGGCTCGGCTTTGGTGATTGATGAAACGGGTACACAGTCTTTTTATATCCCGGGCCAGCGGATAAAGCTGATATCCAGCCGCGAGGCATCTTTGGAAATTTTGGTGAGCGGTCATTATCGCATCCAAAAAAATGCCTCGCTTGCAGTTGTTGTAAACGGACAAGAAGTAAATGAAAAGATCTTCTACTTGCCAAAAGGCCGACACATCTTAAAAGTTTCCGAAACCCCGGCGGAATTTCTTCTGGTTTACGATCTGAACAGGAAAATGCCCTCATGAAACTTGCGATACAGATCCCGGCCTACAATGAGGCTGATTGGATTGGAAAGGCCTTGGAGGATATCCAAAAAAACTTTATTTTAACTGAGACATGTTTTCATTCCTATGACATCCTTGTAATCAATGACGGAAGTTCTGACGCCACTCTCGCCATTTTGAACAAAACACCGGGGATACACATCATCAACTTAATAAGTCACGAAGGGCTTGGCGTTGCTTATCGCAAAGGCCTTGCTAAAGCCCTAGAACTGGGAGCTGATTGTATCGTGAATATCGATGCGGATCTCCAGTATCAGGCTAGAGATATTGGAAAATTGATTCAACCGGTGATAGAAGGATATGCGGATATGAGCATTGGCGACCGTCAAATTTCAAAGCTTATGGATTATCCCGCCGTTAAAAAAATCACACAACATCTCGGCAATAGAATGATCTCATGGCTCTATCAGTCTTCTGTGAAGGACTCCACGTCGGGGTTTCGTGCCGTGAATCGGGAGACAGCAAGGCTTCTTCTCCTTCATCTTAAAAATTCCTACACGTATACGATCGAATCCTTATGTCTTCTTTTAAAACAAAAAAAGAAAGTTGTGTTTATCCCCGTGCAAACCCGAAAAAGCGTCCGTCATTCCCGTTTAATCACAAGCAAAATCGGATATGTAAAAAATTATTTAAAAGAGGTTTTCGCTTGTCGCCTTTTACTTTGATTGAATTAGAACTTTCATAGTTATAGATTTCTGCTTAGCATTATTTTTTTGATGCTGCGAAATCTTATTGGTCGGAAGATGAACAGAAAATATCTGGCGTTACTTAGTCCTATGGATGCCCGAGGATCTCCTGGGCGCGGTCAATTTGGTCGGTGCGAAGCACCAGGCAACCGCCTTCTTGTTTCGAGGTCGCCGTACAGTAGGCATAGGAAATATTGATGTCCGCTTCGGCAAGACATTGGCAAATACGTGCTAACTCACCGGCTCTGTTTTCGATCTCAATCACAAGAACATCCTGCTCGGTAATATAAAACTCTTCCTGCTCAAGCAACAAAATCGCTTTAGTAGGCTGATCCACAATAAGCCGAATCACACCGTTATCCACCGTATCATGGACCGCCATGGCGAGAATATTAACACCGGCTTGGGAAAGGATGGAACAAGCCTGGCCTAAAACACCTGGCCGGTTTGGAAGAAACACAGAAAGTTGCTTTTGAATTGGCATAAGGTTCTTTCTCTCTAAGCGATTGATAAAATCTTACCACGCTTCCCTCTGCCTGACAAATCCTTTGGCTGGAAATGTAATTGTAATTATTGAATTATATACCGGTTTTCATCAATAGCTTTGAAAAATCACCATGCTCTTCGGGCCAAAAATCCTAGCCGATAGGGTAACAGATTGTTTCTTGAGATGTGGCGCTTGGTTAATTATTGATCATAATTATTCAACATTGACTTAAGAGAATATTTTTTTCAGCCTCCCCCCTCCCGCTGGGAACCTAAATCCTCGCCCTAAAACCATCCCACAGATTTTCAATGGATTATGATGATTGTTTATTTGTGATTGAGATAGAAAGGGAATCTTTTATCTACCAGTTTATAACTTTCAGCGAAAACCTTTGATTTCCTGCCGATAAAATAAGGAAAGGCAATATTGTATTCTGGCTACGGATCTTTTTCATATATACTGAACCAGACAAGAAGATGTTTTTGATTATATAAATACCCGCTTCATTTGTCGCTGGATGCGTTAATGGCTCTTTAGCCTACAGTTGATGAGACCCATTGCGCTGAAATAAGTAGCGTGTTTTAATAATATTTTGGGAGCACTTTTTGTGGACATAAAAAAAATTCATCAGGCAATTGCTTTTCTGCGAACAATAAGATTGTTGAATCTTGCGGATTTTTTCCTTTATTTAAAAGACCGGATAAGCAACTTTAGAATAAATAGGCGCTTTTTAACAGACAATAAGAATTGTTGTTTCCCTCCACCCCACCTTGCTTTTGATGCTTACGGGACTACAAGCATACCCCATTATTTCGAAACAGGAATTCGAAATGCTCAACTTATCGCTAATTTCATCAACGAGTACATTTTGACTGGCACAGTAAAAATTCTTGACTGGGGCTGTGGCCCAGGTCGCATCATACGACATATAGGAAAATTCTTACACCACAAATCATTTAATTTGTACGGCAGCGACTACAATAAGGCGTCCATTCATTGGTGCCAAAACAAACTTCCTAACATTTGTTTTACGCTAAATAATTTGATTCCCCCTTTCGAATATCAATCTAATTTCTTCGACTGTGTTTATGCCCTTTCTGTGTTTACACACCTATCAAAAAATATGCACTTTGCATGGATTAAAGAGCTGCGCCGCATTTTGAAACCGAATGGCATACTGATCATTACAACTCATGGTCTAACATCATCGCAAAATAGGCTTTTAAATCATGAGAGGGA
>JAKLFP010000007.1 GCA_022711115.1 Candidatus Omnitrophota bacterium
GGTACCTTCTGCCAAGAAAAGTTTTCTCTTTCGGCTTTTTAACGACGGGACTTCCTACCGGCTAGAGCTTTATCATTCTGAAGATGGCACGAGGCTTTCACCTACGGCGGTGGCTGTTGTCAACCCGGCTGTGAATACCTGGTATCACATTGCGGTCGTACGGAGCGGCTCTTCAATGAAATTCTTTTTAAACGGAAGCCAGATAGGTACAACGCAAAATATCGGGAATGTATCATTTTTCAACTCCTCCGAGCCGCTTATTTTAGGGGCAAGCCATGGGGGAGCGATTTATCATTTCAACGGCTGGCTGGATGAGGTGAGGATCACCCAAGGGACACCATGGGTTTCAAATTTTACGCCGGCGACAACGGAATACACACGGGATGCGGCCACAAAATTACTGCTCCACTTTACAGAACAGGAATTTAAGGATGGGAAAGACAGCTCAGGCCCGCGTTCGGAAACAAGGGCGGCAAAAATCGGATCTATGGAACGTATCCCGGTGAATTTTGCGACGGGTGTCCGTTATCTGACGGATGTGGAGTTTGAGGCAAGGATCCAGTCGATGATCTCGATCGCGCAGATCGCCGGCGGTATTTTGAGGTCTGAACTCAGGGAATATCTTGTAAATCTGGTGGCGTTGAGCCCGGAGCTTGCGGATTATGCCCGGTTCGCACGGGTGGTCCGAACATTTGTTCATCTGAAATACGAGGGGATCCTGCGGGGCGTGTTCCCGGAACGCATGCCGAAGATTGACCGGTTGCTGACTCCCAAACAGATCGTTGCCATTGAGAAAGAAACGTTCCTGTCAAAACAGGAGATTCTGGATCTGGCCCATGCCTTTTTCTCTCAGCCCGCCCAATCCGAAAAACCTATGCACGCGGTGATCTTTATTCCCCTAAGTTCGGATCTGAGTGTGACGGATCAAATGAAACTTCTTGAAAGCGCGGCTCAGGATGTTCATGCCTTTCAAGGCAAAGCCGTGGTGTTTATCACGTCCGCAGATTTGCCGCAGGACGGGCTTCGCGCGATGGCAGAGCGGACGCATGGCCGTCTTGTGGTGCTGGACAAACTCAAGGATCCTTCGGGGCTGGTCATCGATTTTTTTGACGCGGGCAAAAAAATAGCTCCGGCCGAGCGCCGAAAAGTTTTTGCCGCGGTGCTTAAGTCTTATGAGAATGCGTACGGCCGCACCGGCCCGGCGCTTCGGGAAATGACCAAGCGCGCGCTGGTGCTGGCTCTGCCTCAGATCTTCGAGACCGAGATGAGCCGGATCAGCCAGGTGTCGCAGCAGTTTTTGTTCCAGCAAGGGCGGGGAGACCTCCCGTTGCTTTACGATGCGTATGTGCGTTATGCGATACGCATCGGCGGGCATCTCAAGGCTGCGGACATCGATGAAACCCTACGGCGGAACCTTCTTGTGCGGGACAATCTTCCGGGCCGTCCTGGAATCACGCAAATTTCATTCACGTCCGAGGGACTCGACCGAGTGCTTAGTTTTCTCCAGGCCTTTGCCAATGTGAAGGCGATCGAAAAGGCAGCATAACCCTTTAGTATCGAATGAGAAGGGGGAGAAGGGAATTCAGGTGGCCCCCACCCTCATCAGGTTAAGCGCTCTTGCTTCAAAACCTCAAACTATTTTGTTCCAGACAGATATCCTTCCTGACCCACGGTGGTGTCGAGGCCAATGTTCCGGGAAAAATCGCGAGATCCAATGCAGTAGAGACTTATAAAAATTCTGATGAGATTACCATTTTTTTAAATGGCAGAAAGTCAGAATTTTAGATACTATCTCTGTTGTAAAAACACACCAGCCCGTCGAGAAGGATTCATCAAAATTTGATCATGTTTAAAAAGCCCCTTCGTTTTCTGCTTCGGCTGGGGATGGGATGCTATGGTTCGCTATTGGAAGCGGTTTGATGAGACAATAAAGAGTTTAGTAGGGTTTTACATAAATCCGGCACATTTTTTCTTTATTTGCCCGTCTTGACGCAGATTCTTTGAAATGCTACATTTAAGAAGTCGTAGCCTCGTATTTTTTTTCTTGGATTTATTTTGCTTTCAACGAAACCATGAAACATCTAAAAAGAAACTTATGGTACCGAGTCTATTCTCCCGTTTTTTAACGGTTTTCATCATCATGATCATGGGGATGCCGTTCTTTGCCGCCTCGGGTTCGGAGACCGCTGAGAATCCGGATGTTATAAAAACATCCATCACTCAACCGGCTCAGGAGCCATCTCCAACAATTCCTGTTTCAAGGGCAGTTATTGCCGGAAGTGGAAAAGAATTGTTGCGAACTAAAACCTTTGCTTCTTTGGATCTCGCCATCGAGCAAACGGGTGCTGAGATATCCGAAACGGCAGCCGCAGAGAATATAAAAGGCGCAAATCTCAAAACAAAAAAAACGCAACCTATGACATCGAGTCCTCTTCCGGGCACGGCTTCAGTGCAAGCGGTGCAAACAACGAATCAGAAGCCGCCTTTCTATGTAAATCCATTGTCGCAGACAGTTCGTATGGTGCGTGAACGGATTAAGGAAGTGCAGACTTTGGTGAGCCATCAAGAAGCCAATGAAGTCAGCCAGCCTCAAATAGCCACGGTGCGTCCTGCAATCGATGCAGGCGCGAGATAACGAAGACGAAAAGTAGCATCAAAGATAGACGAAAGAATTAATTGATGGCAATGATTCGAAGGCTTTTTTAGGGTAAATACGCCTGCATACCGACATTCCGAATCCAGCTTTCCCACTCATTCCAGGTATTTTCATCCAGTGACGCATAGCCGCCTGAGATCCGGCTCCAATTGATAAAAGACGCGGTCTTTTGACCGGCATTCCACTTTTCCGCAATGCCGCGCTCCGGGCTTCCATCCTCTCCGTAGTTGAGTGTCGCGTAAAAGGAAAGACCGGCTTTAGGTTCGTTGCCGATCTGTTTGTATTGTGTCCAGGAAAGTGATCTGGCTTTTCCGGTATCAAGATAGAATTGATAGATCATGAGTTCCCGGGTCGTTTTTTTGCCGGCCGGCTGATAAATAATATCGAAAAACTCTTTTTCCTTCACTTTCTTTTCATTGAAATAATTGAAATCGATGCGCTGGCGTATAGTCTTCTTGAAAATAAGATGATCCTCTTGATCGTATTCTTCAATAACAGTTTGTCGCTTGAATTCGTCGCCCTCATCCGAACGCTGGGTCAAAACTGTAGCGTAATGTCCGTTGGAGTAAATGCGACGGCAGGATGTTTCGGCAGCCAGAGGATCTTTATTTGGAGAACATTGTTCCGAGACCAGCATAGAGACATCATCAAAAGCTTCTGGTGTCGGCGTCAATTCAGGCACAGGGGGCTTGTCGGGAATCGGGGCTGGGGAAGGAGCCTGAATGGCTGACTTTAGCACTGTGTTCCCGGAATCCGAAATAGCGGGAGACGGTAGTGTTGTCATGGACGCTTTTGAGATGGGGGAAGAATTCATCAGAAAGTCTGTCGTGCTAGATGCAATCTTCTCCCTCTGGACCTGAGGATCATGCTCGGGTGGATTTTTTTCAAATGTATCTGCTGGCTGAGTCTGAGTTTTTTCAGCATGATCTATTTCAACAGGTTTTGATTCAGCGACTGCTATTGGAACAAAAATAAGGAGTAGTAGGCAAAATGCAGGAAAAATTTGAATTGTTCTAGTGAAGATTTTTTTTATCTTACCCATTTTTTCGATGTTCATAACAGTTTCCTCTAACTATCTTTTACCTAATAAAAACAATAACACATACTTTTTAAAAATAAAAGGGATCTATGCAATATATTCACATTCTTTTTATAACAAAATATAGCAGTTAAAACTATAAATAGTTATATAAAAATGATTTAATTTAATAAAAAAATTCATTATTAATAAAAATATAATAATTAAACCTTTGTAAAGTTAAATAATTTGTATTTAAGTATTGAATGTTATATATACTATGTTACAATTTTATCGAGAGTATATATATATGTTATTTTAGTTTATTGCTATAAAATGACATATTTAAAAGGATGCGATCGATGGAAAAAAAAGCAATCAAAATTCTTGTCATTGAGGATGATCCAAATTACTTTGTGTTATTGAGTGAACGTCTTTCCAATAACCAAAATCCTTCCTTTCAATTGACGCGAAGCAAGCTATTAAGATCCGGCCTCGAGCGGTTGAGGGAAGGGGACATGGATCTCATTTTGCTGGATTTGATGTTGCCAGACAGCCAGGGGCTTGCGACGTTTGCGATTGTTCACCAGAATTTTCCGGCGGTTCCCATTATTATTTTGACCTCAGTCGACGATGACGAGTTGGCGGCTAAATCCATTGCGCTCGGAGCCCAGGATTATCTTCTCAAGGGGAGTTTTGACCGTCAGCTTTTAATCAAAAGCATTTGCTATGCAATCAGTCGTCATCATGGTCAGATCCAGCTTCAGCAATATTATCTCGAGAACGAAGCCTCTAAGCGAACGCTTCAAGATAAGGATGAAAGGCTTCGAAGTCTTGTGGCGAACATCCCGGGGGCGGTCTATCGCTATCAGCTTGGTCCTAATGGATGGCAGGTTGAATTTTTGAGCGACATGATCAGGGAAATTACGGGCTATTCAGCTTCCAAATTGATGGGGCGGAGTATTTCCAAGCATTTTGAGATGGTTCTTCCCCTTGATTGTTCCATGGTGCAGGAGGCTTTCAACAATGCGACTCAATTGGGAAACGCCTTCAGCATTGATTATCGCATCCGGCATGCCAACGGGGATTTTCGCTGGGTGCATGATCAGGGCCGTGCCGTGAAAGATGAGACCGGCAAGGTGAAGCATATTGACGGTGTTCTTTATGACATTACGGAGCGGAGGAAAGAAAAAGAAAAATATAATCAATTGATCGAGCATGATGCCTTGACCAATCTTCCGAATAGGCAGCGTTTTGAGGTGGCGCTGGATGCAGCGATTACGAATGTCCGCATCAAAAAAGAAAATGGAGCCGTGCTTATTATCGATCTCGATCATTTCAAGCGCATCAATGATACCTTAGGACATGATAAAGGCGACTTGCTGATTCAAGCGGTTTCAGTCCGGCTCAAGAAGACCATCTATGATTCGGATATGCTTACGAGAATCGGGGGTGGTTCTTTTATGATTCTCCTTCAGCGCATTTCAAAAGTTGAGCTTGTGGAAAATGTAGCGAACAAAATACTCACAGCTTTCAAATCGCCCTTTTTGATTAAGGACCAGGAACTCTTTACAACCTGCAGTATCGGCATAGCCTTGTTTCCCACGGACGGCGAAAAAAGCGATGAAGTTATCAAACACGCGGATGCGGCCATGCATCTTGCCAAGGAGCGCGGCAAGGATCGCTACCAGTTTTATTCTCCCTCCATGTCGAACAAGAGTTTAGAGCGTCTTGTGATTGAAAACAGTCTCCGCCGCGCTCTGGAGCGCAATGAGTTCTGTCTTTTCTACCAGCCTCAATTTGATCTTCGTGTCGGGAAAGTAACCGGGGTCGAAGCCTTGCTTCGTTGGAAGCATCCAGACCTGGGGTTCGTCCCGCCGATGCAATTTATTGAAATCGCGGAAGAAACCGGACTGATCCACCCGATCGGGGAGTGGGTGTTGCGGAACGCTTGTGAACAAAAAAAAGAATGGAATAAAATGGGGTTCAGCTCGTTGAGAGTGGCGGTGAATCTTTCCGCGCGTCAATTTCACTATGTGAATCTCCTCGAATTGGTGAGGAATGTCCTTGCGAGCGTTCATCTCAAGCCGGAGGATCTGGAACTCGAACTTACGGAAAGTACGATCATGAGCTTTCTGGAGGAGACCACAACCACTTTGGATAAACTTAAAGAAATGGGAATTCGTATCTCGATTGACGATTTTGGGACGGGATACTCGTCATTGATGTATTTAAAAACTTTTCCGATCAATACCATCAAGATCGATAAGTCATTTGTTCGTGATGTGACTTTGGATAGCGATGATCGAGCCATCACGAATGCGATCATTTCGATGGCGCACAGCTTGAAATTGGACGTGGTCGCCGAAGGGGTTGAAACCATGGAACAACTGGAACTTTTAAAATCTCAAAATTGCGATATTATCCAAGGTTTTTTGTTTAGCAAACCTATTCCCGCTGACGAAGTCATTGCCCTGATCTCAAACGGAGCTGCAAAAAAGATATTCAATATCAATCCCGAATAAAAAACCGCATCCTTTTGGGTTTCCCGGTTCTTAAAAACGATCTTTCTTTCCTCAAGCTCCTGTAGCCTTAGAACGATATTAAGCGTAGAATAAAACCATAGAAGTTGGTATGAGCTGATCACCTTGAGGGCTTCTGTGAAAGCAGAAGAAAAGCCATGTCAGCATTCTTGAAGTTGCTCGTTTCTAAGGGGATGTTTTTAGCAACGCTTTTATTTCTGAGTTTTCTTTTCATGGGGGCTGCGTTTCTGCCAAGGTATTTGCCCGTGTCGGCTCCCGAAGTGTTTTGTGGCAAAACCTCCGTATTAGATGCCCGCGATCCTCTGCAATTCAAAGAACGAACTTCTTTGTCTCGACAAAGTTCCATTCTGAGCCGGTTGCAAGAAATCATTCTTACCGAACACGCTGTTTCTATTGCCGCTTAAAAATATCAAATTGTTCTTGAAACGGCATTGGAAATGCTTGCGGTATCAAAAGCGCCATTTCCCGCCGCAGGGGCTGTTCCATTTTTTAGGAAGAAAAAGTGGCATGTCTTCGTTTCTGCTTTTATAATAAGCTATCCTTATGATCTATCGATTTGTTTGTGCTAACTGTGGAAGAAAATTCGAGCTTGAATCTCCCGAAGCGAAAGAATGTCCTTTTTGTTATTGGTCATCCTCGGTTAAAAGAGAAGACATGTTGGCTTCGGAAAAGAAAAGTGAGGGTTTTCCTTCAAAGCCCAGCAAAATTTCATCGAGGGAAGTCTCGCCAGGTGCTTTCTCCAAAAATTTGAAATATCTTTTTCGCTCACTGATCTTTCTCGGGATTGTTTTTGGAGTTGCAGTCTTAGGCTATCAAGCATATCCACTGATCTTTTCTTCTAAAAAAAACGTGAAGCCTATTTCCATTCAGGTCTCGGGGAGGGAAGGGAAATCTGGGAAAATCTCGGCAAAGGAAATACCGCTGTCCCTTTCAGTTCAAGAAAAAGAGATTCTCAATCAGGAGGCGGTTGTGGCTTTGGACCGTGTCCCCGAACCGGCGGAACAGGAGATCCTGAATCGGACAGTCCAATTCCAGACAGGGTGGGTCGAGAGCTTGCCTTCGGTAACATGGACACTTTCCCAATACCAAAAAATGATCCAGGAGCAGGAGCATCTTTATAAAATGCCTTTTTCACGCAGCTATAAAGGAAAGCTCGAAGATTTGTTTACGAAAAAATACCTGGGGGCTGCGGATGTTTTTGCGAAAGGGGATGTTCTTGCGGCGCGCAACCTTTGGGTGGAGTCCTTGATTTTTCCGCCGTATTCAACGGATCTCCGAAAGCATCGTGCCATAGCGCTCACGATGCTTCGTCCGTTCATTAACGATACGCTCGCGAAAATCCGGGCGATGAACCAAAGTCTTTCAGAAAAAGAACAAAGGGCCGAGGAACAGACCTTGACTGGCGCGTACCAGAATCTAGCCGGTCTGATTGGGCAAAAGAAATGGGACGATGCCATTGCGGCAATCGATCAACTTGTCCCGTTGGTGGCAGAGCTTCAGAAAAAATCCAAGTTGCCGCATCCTCCTCCGCCTTATCCGGCATCTTTTGGTATGATCGATCAGGATCTACAGCGTCCTCTCATGGATCTTATGACGGCGAATCCTTCCTCGATGGCGAATCTGCAGCCTTTACAGCAGGATCTGGTCGAAAAGAAAGAAATTTTAGAGACTTTTACGGAAGGTTATGTGAAACATGTGATGGAGAATTACCGGAAAGCCATGGAACTGATCCGCCAAGAAAAATGGCAGGAAGCGATCAATGTTTTGGAATCGATTCAGGGACCGCGGGTTTTGCAGGAGGATGCCGCGCGAAAAGCGGCGATCCTCAAAAAGATGGCTCTTCGGTGATCGTATATTTCAAAAAAGATAAAACTTTCGATTTCACGGCAATGATCAAAATAAAAGCCCAAGTTGCTTGATTCCTCAAATAAAACCAGTTAAGCTTTGGCCAGGATAGTCATGAACCGCGACGCTCTGAATTATGGCGCGATCCGACAGGAGAAGGTCATTCATTCTTTGGTGGGCGATATGGCAACAGCAACGCATATCGTTAAAACAAGCGGATCCCTTCATGTGGCCGCACGGAATTTTGACCGAGCTGCAACCCTTTTGGAAAATGCCGGCAGAGAAAAGCCTTTTTTGGTGATTCTCGACTTTGAAAAATGTGAAGCGGAAGCCTTTCAGACGCTCAACATGTTGCGACAATGTGCCGATTTAAAGAGCATCCCGGTTGTGGGTTTTTTGAATCAAGCAAAAGGCATGATGAAACCGGAAGCGGAGAAAGCCGGGTGCTTTCGGGTTTATTTAAAAACGGAATTTTGTAGGGAACTGCCGGATTTGATTGCGAGGTATGCCGTATGATTTTACATTTTGGTTATGATATGCCGATGCCTGAGCTGACGGAGTTGGATGCCGAGTCTGCGGTCTTTACTCCGGAAGAAGTCCGCATCCTGAAAATTCAGATCCGGAAGAACATGCGGGCCATCGATGATTACGTCAAACGGATCGACCTTTTTGTCAATCACGAGCGCCATCCGGACAGGATAGGTTTGATTGAAAAACTGCGTCAGCGGCTTTTTATTTTAATGGAAGAGAACGACACTTTTCGGAAGGCCCTTTGGAAGCATTTACAGCAATGCCTCTATTAGAAAAAAAGTTTTGAGGCCTTTTAACACAGCTCCGGCGACCTTATTGAAAAAAATTAAAACATCGACAGCATAGGAGTGTTGCATTCATGAGCAGACGCATTACGACATTGATCTTAGGCGGCGGACAAGGGAAGCGGCTTTTTCCTCTAACCAGTTATCGCTCAAAACCGGCAGTTCCGATCGGAGGGAAATACCGTTTGGTCGATATTCCGATTTCGAACGCGATCAATTCCGGATTGCGTCGCATCTTTGTTTTGACGCAATTCAATTCCGCTTCGCTTCACCGCCACATCCACCGTACTTATCCGTACGAGGCTTTTACAAAAACAAGCATTGAACTTCTTGCCGCGGAACAAACCATCGATAATACGGATTGGTTTCAGGGAACAGCGGATGCTGTCCGGAAATGTCTTCCGCATTATCACACCAGTGAGACGGATACCTTTCTGATTCTTTCAGGAGATCATCTTTATCGTATGAATTATCAAGAAATTCTTGGTTTTCATGAGCTGCAGCGCGCGGATGTTACCGTCGCGACACTGCCCGTCCCTGAGCGTGTCGTTAAGGGGTTTGGGGTGATGAAGCTCAAAAAGGACGGGCAGATCACGGAGTTCCTCGAAAAACCGACGAAAAATGATCCGATAGAATCTTTTGTCATGCCAAAGACCCTGTGTGATTTTTATCGTGTGAAATCAAAAAATCCTATGTATTTGGCGTCGATGGGGATCTATGTTTTTAAAAGAGATGTGCTGCTGGACGTTTTACAGGGGAGTGAAAAGGATTTCGGCAAGGAGATCATCCCCAAGGCGATTGATAAATATAAGGTTTACGGGCATGTGTTCACCGGTTATTGGCGTGACATTGGCACCATCGGCAGTTTTTATGAAGCCAGTCTTGAACTGACAAATCAGAATCCGCCGTTCAGTTTTCTTGCCCAGGAAGGCAGGATCTTTACGCGTCCTCGCTTTTTACCGCCCTCCAAAATCATCGGGACGGAATTGGACCATGTTTTAATGTCAGAAGGATGCAGCCTGACCGGTGCCAAGATCCAACAATCTGTTGTGGGACTTCGTTCGATTGTTGGAGCCGGGACCACTATCCGCAAGAGCATTTTGATGGGCAATGATTTTTATGAATGGCCGGAACCGGGGCGCGATCGAAAGATCGGGATTGGCAAGAATTGTTTGATCGAGAACTGTATTCTCGATAAGAATGTCGGTATTGGTGATAATGTGAGTATTACAAATCCTCAGAAGATCGAGGAAAAAGACGGTGAAAACTACTATATTCGTGACGGCATTGTGATTGTGCCCAAAGGTGCCCATATTCCTTCCGGCACCAAAATTTAAAGGTTTTTGAAATGATGGACTCTCTTTGCCGGAGGATCACTCCTTTTTATCTCTGTTCTCTCTGGCTGCTTTTCTTCCTTGTCATTCCCCAAGGCCAGACATCCCCGGGAGAGGATGAAGATTTTTCCGGAGAAATCGTACGGGAAGCATCCACGCTGCAGGCCCAACAAACTTTGGCTTCTCTTTTTGGAAGAGGCAGTAAAATGCCGGAATTTCCCGAGGTGAAGGGGGCGATTGCGATCCCGAGTTTTGATTCTTCCAACATGGCGATCCATGAAGATATTTTAAAAATAAATGAAGATTGAATTGCCAGTGGTTCTTCGGGTTTTGGCTGGGAAATACTTGGGAGCTTCACCCCGTTTGCCGTAATCAATTTTTGCTGAACTTGCTTAATAGTTTGCTTTTTCCAGCCGCAAGAAGGCAAGGACCGAAAAAATAATACTGCTGCCCCAGGCACTGAGGAACGGCAGGAGTTTCCCGGCTTTTCCCAGGGCGATGGTCACGGCGTCTGTGACGTGGTAAGCAAACACAAGCGCTGCGCAAATGAGGACATTCACGGCAATGGCCTTGCGGTGCTGGATGGAACCCAGAAAAGGAATAGCTAAGAGCATCATGACCAGCCCTTTCCAGGGAGCTGCAAGCCGGCTGTAAAGATCGACCTCTTCAGCATAAACCGCGATGCCGTTTTCCTTGAGTTTTTGGATTGTATACTTTAGCTCATGATAAGACAGGAAAATGCTGTCGCTTGCCATATTAATGAGATCCCGAGGAGTGATCTTGATTTCGGGATAATATTTTTCCGGGATCACCTGAGGTTTCCCTAAAACATCTCCCTGGATATCTGTTTGATATTCGGTGACCCCTTGAAAGATCCAGTGGTCTTCCGCCCATTTCCCTTGTTGGGCAAATATTTTTTGAGTGGTGTGGTGAGTGACGGGATCCAGCCAGATGATGACGGCATCTTCGACCGTTTTCGGTCTTGGCGCAAATTTTCGGAAATAGTAAAGCGTATCTCCACCGGCGTAATAAGTTACATTGGTGAAAACCTTGCGGTCCTTGGCTTCCTTTTTCTTTTCGATGTAAATTTCCAAAAGTTCATTTGCGATGCGATAGGTTTTTGGGACGATCCGGTCTCCGACCAAAAAAGTAATAATTCCCATCAGGAGTCCCAAAAAGATCAAGGGACGAACGATGGTCAAAATCTTGAGCCCGGCAGCCTTCATAGCCATAAGTTCATTGTGAAGGCCGAGATTGATCAGGAGAAAAAGCGCGCCGAGCCAGATGGCCCAGGCAATGGTCTGGAGAAAAGAGATCGGAATGATCGCAAGATAGTAACGAAGGATAATGATAAAAGATGCCTTGTTTGTCAGCAAATCGTCAAGATGGTCAAAAAGATCCGCGACTAGTATCAAGAAAACCAGTGTGGTGGAACAAAAAAGTATCGGGACCAAGAGTTCCCGCACAAGATACCGGTCTAAGACTTTCAAAAGGATGCTCCTTTGGATGATGAATGATCAGGAAACCACTATCTTATCTGTGTGCGTGTGGAATCTCAAATTATTTTTATTGGGTGCTGGCACGGTTCTGGAAAGAGCCAGGAGATCAACACGTTTTGCGCCGTGAAGTTTTAGAACGCGTGCGGCTTCGTTGGCCGTGGCGCCGGTGGTAAAAACGTCATCGATTAAAAGGAAAGCTCTGCCTGGGACCCTTTTCGGACGCCGTACTTTAAAAACCCCATATATATTGACGGCGCGTTCCTGCCGATTTAAAAATGTTTGGCTGGGAATGGGATATCGTTTCCCCAGCAAGGATTTTTCAATTTTCGGAATCAACCAGGGCGCTAGCCGATCTGCCAGACATTCTGTTTGATTGAAATGCCTTTTTACACGTTTCAGACGGTCGATAGGGATGGGGATCAGCGCATCATACCAAAAGTCCGAAGTGATTGCCTGGGCCAGGGAAATAGCGGGCTTCTCACATGCTTTGAACAGATAATCTCTGCGCGAGTATTTCACCCCATGCAAAAGTTTTTTTAAAGGCGATCCGTAGGCGAAGACCGTCCAGACATGATCCAAATATTCAAAGCGTTCATCAACAAAGGCCTCCTCGAAGGACCAAGCAAGGGCGGACAATTCTTCCTGGCAATGGGTGCAAAGGAGCGATTCTTCCAAGGTGAGCATCTTGCGGCAAAGGGCGCACTCGGCGGGATAAAAAAGTCTGATAAAGGCTTCCTGGTAATGGCACAACATGGGCACATTGTAATGGCAAGTAGAGGAGGTCGCAAATTAAAAACACAACAGGGGATTCATGGGGAATATGAAAGTTCGATAATGACTTTCATAACATTGCCGATAGAATAGGTTATATGAATAAAGTGCTGGTCACGGGAGCTACAGGGTTTGTGGGTTCTGCTTTGGTCAGGGCATTACTGAAGCACGGGAACGAAGTTCATGTCCTTGTCCGTCAAAGAGGCCCCAGTTTTTCCAATCTTGAAGGTCTTCACGTTGTACCTCACTTCGGCGATATCCAATCTATCGATAGCCTCAAAGAAGCAATGAAGGGGATCAAGGTTGTTTATCACACCGCCGCAGTCTATCAGTTCTTTCCCTGGTGGAAGAAAACCGAACTGCCAATCTATAAAGTGAACCTCGAGGGGACAAAAAATGTTGTGGAGTGCGCCAAAGAGGCTGGCGTCAAGAAAATGGTTTATACCAGTTCCATTATCACGATCGGAAAAAGCCCAGGAAAGGAACTTTCCGATGAAACAACACCGTTTTCAGCAAGCCAGTTAAACAGTCACTATGCCCGCTCCAAGTATGAGACGGAACAGTGGGTCTTGGAAGAGGCGAAAAAGGGTTTTCCCGTTGTGATCGTAAATCCAGGGATTGTTTTTGGCGAACGAGACAGCAAACCGACGCCTTCCGGTGAAATCATCGTTAAATTTTTGAACAGAAAGTATCCGGGATATGTCGATTTTGTTTGGTGTACGGCGGATGTTGATGATGTTGCGGAAGGACATATCCAAGCGGCTGAAAAAGGGCGCATCGGCGAGCGCTATATTCTTTGCAACAACGAGCATTATTCTCTGGAAGAGCTTTTTAGATTTTTGGAGGATATCTCTGGCCTGAAGCGTCCGAGAATCAAGTTTCCGGTCTTTATCATGAAGGTTTTTGTTTATGTTGATGAATGGCTTGCCCGTTTTATCAAGCGTCAGCCATTGATGCCAAGCGAAGGGTTAAAATTTTGCAGCATGCTTCTGAAGTGTAGCAACGCAAAAGCGGTGAAGGAGCTTGGTTATCGGACCACCTCTATCGAAGAGACTCTCGCAAAAGCGGTCCGGTGGTATCGGGATCATGGCTATGTCAAGAAGACCTTTTTGTCATCCACTTCGGTTCATCCTCGGGGCCTGTCGATACGAGAATGTAAAATCCTGAAAGCGCTCGTCGACCGGATTATTCCTGAGACGAACTGGGATTGCGGTGCGGCCATCGTTGCAAAGATCAATCAAGTGCTCGGGGAGGCGCGGCAACAACTTTGGTGGGAGTTCCGGCTTTTGCTTTATGTTTTGGAATATGCTTTGCCGCTGTTGTGTTTCAAATGGAAATCTTTTACGCGAATGTCCACGCAGGAAAAAGATGATTTTCTGGCCGGACTCGAAAGAAGCGGCTGGTCGTTAAAGCGAATGTGTTTTCAGGCGATCAAACGTTCCGCGCTTGCCGCATTTTATGGGTCGGAGGAGAGCTGGCCGTCGATTCGCTATTTGGGGCCATGGCTTGAAAGAGGCTATCCGTATGAATATGAAGGAAAAGGCATTCAAGTTCCTAAGTGAAATTGAAGCAGACGTCTGTGTGGTTGGTTCTGGCGCGGGCGGAGCTGTGATTGCGAAGGAGCTTGCAGAAGCAGGGCTTCGCGTGGTGGTGCTTGAAAAAGGGGAGCGGACGACGCGCTACGATTTTACACAAAAAGAAGCGGAAGTTTTCGTTCGATTTTATGAAGATGCCGGGATGCGTTCGGTCCAAGATCAGTCCATCACGATTCTGCATGCGAAAAGCGTTGGCGGCACAACGGTCTTTAATGACAATATCTGCTTCCGGGCGGCGGAATTTGTTTTGAGCTCATGGGAGCGGACCGGTATTCCGGAGATTTCTCTTGAAACGATGATTCCTTATTACGAAAGAGTCGAGCAGGAGATCTCGGTTTCGAGGATCAAGGAAGCGGAGGTGAGCCGTAATGATCAAGTGCTCCACCGCGGCGCGAAAAACCTCGGGCTCGATCCCCAGCGTTTCTACCACAATCGAAAAGATTGCATTGGCTGCGGTGGTTGCTACCTCGGGTGTAGCTATCTTCGCAAAAATGACATGTCCATGACTTATATTCCGAAAGCGGAAAAAGCAAGTGCCCAGGTATTCGCAAATACCACCGCAGAGGAGATCGAAAGAAAAGGTAACCGTGTGAGCGCCATCGTGGCCTCGGAATACGATCCCAAAAGCAGAAAACTGAAGGGACGGATCCGTGTACGCGCCAAGCGTTTTGTATTGGCCGGCGGAGCGATCAGCACGCCGATCCTTCTTTTAAAAAATGGTTTTGGACGTTTAAATTCCAATATCGGACGGCATCTCAGTCTTCATCCGATGTTTGCCAATTTGGGGGTCATGGCGGATCCAATCCGTTTTTATGAGGGAATTCCTCAGTGCGAGTATGTGAGCCAATTGAATGAGGCGGACGGCACGGGATTTGTTCTGGAAGGGCTCGGGGCCCATCCGATTCTGACGGCGCTTGTGCTTTCCTCTTTTGGGAAAAAACATTGCGAGGGAATGAAAGAGTATGAAAAATTTTCAGTACATTATGTCATGATCAAAGATCGGCCGCAGGGCAGAATCCAGGTTTCACGGAATGGCGACATCCGTATTTATTATAAGTTTCACCCGCAGGATCAAAGAAGCCTTCGGGAGGGGATGAAATTGTCAGCGCGTGTCAGTTTTGCGGCCGGTGCAAAAAAAGTTTATATGGCGCATGTGGATGCTCCGGTGATGTATGATCCGAAACAGGTGGAGGAACTTGACCGCCTTCGTTTTGAGGCAAATCGCATTGTTTTGTACTCGGCACATCAATTTTCAACTTGCCGGATGGGGCCAGATCCCAAAACCGCAGTGACGGATGCTTATGGACAGATGCATGGTATGGAGAATCTCTATATTTCGGACACCAGTCTTTTCCCAACCTCACTGGGCTACAATCCTCAGCTGACCATGATGGCGCTTGCTACCCGAAATGCGGCGCATCTTTTAAAAATTTAAATGCCCACATTTTGCTTTGCATCTTATCAGTGTTTCCGTATAATACCGCCTCCACTACTGCGATATGATTGATTCTATAGGTTCGCAGTATTGGCACTGCTATCCATCCAATGGATCATGAAGCAGTGCCGGACAAATCCACACCAGAAAGGGTGAAAACGAGTGTTAAAAGTTGATGTTGGAGAACACGAACCTCTTGAAAGGGCATTAAAGCGCCTCAAAAAGAAAATGGAGCGCGAAGGGATCCTGAAGCTCTTGAAGGCGCGTAAAAATTACGAAAAGCCCAGCGAAAAGAGGCGTCGTAAAGCCCGTACCTCTAAGACCCGTAAATTCAGTTTCTAAGACCGGTTTCAATCGCTGAATTGTTTTCCTGCCATTATTGCTTCAGGAGTATTTTGTCTGAATCCCTGTTGTGGAAATGAAGGAGTTCTTTTGGTATGATGGATGGCACTGAAAGCATCGAAAGGGCGGCGGCATTTACGAATCTATGACATCAAAATTCCAAGGTTTTCCCGGGATGGATGATATTCTCCCGGAGGAGATCGAAAAGTGGCAGTGGGTCGAAGAAAAGGCGCATGTTTTTTTCGAATCACATGGATTCAAAGAGATCCGTACTCCCATTCTTGAGCCTACCGAACTTTTTGTCCGTTCCATCGGTCAAACCAGCGACATTGTGCATAAAGAAATGTTTTCGTTCAAGGATCGCGGAGAACGCGACATGACCATGCGCCCGGAAATGACGGCATCCGTAGCTCGTGCGGTCATCGAAAAAGGACTTCTTAAAACGTCGAAATCCCTCCGGCTTTTTTATATAGGGCCTATGTTTCGTGCCGAGCGCCCGCAGGCGGGCCGCAAGCGCCAGTTCCATCAGATCGGCGCGGAAATCGTGAATGAAGACGCTCGTGCGGATTTCGAAATCATTTCACTTGTGTACCGTTGCTTGCAATATGCGGGACTCAAACAAATCCGGTTAAATCTGAACGATCTTGGAGAGGAAGAGGACCGTGCGAAAGTCCGCAAATCTCTCACGGACTATTTTTCCAAAGAAAAGGCAAGGCTTTGCAAGGATTGCCAGTGGCGGCTTGAGAAGAACGTGCTGCGCGTGTTCGATTGCAAAGCCCATGATTGTCAGCCCGTGATCGAAAAAGCTCCTTGGGAAGATTTTTTTCCGCTCAGCGAACGCTTCAAAGAATTGTCCGCAAAACTTGAAGCGAACGGAATTCCGTTTCAGGTGAATCGGCGTTTGGTGCGCGGACTGGATTATTATAACGGTGTTGTTTTTGAAATCACCGCGGAAGGACTCGGTGCCCAAAACGCGGTGGCGGGGGGCGGCCGCTATGATCATCTTTATCAGGATTTGGTCGGTCCAGCGACACCCTGCACGGGATTTAGCATCGGTATGGAGCGATTGTTAACCGCACTGGAAAGCCAGGATCCGAATTTTTTTGAAATACTGAAAACACGAAAAATCTATATCGCACCGCTGGAAGATCAGCCGGCAATTCTCCGATTCTGTCAGGAGAAGGCGATTTGTTTGCGCGAAGCGGGCATCCGGCCCGAAACGGTACACGGGATTTTTTCACTGAGCCAGCATCTTAAAAAAGCGAATCAGTTCGGAGTGCGTTATATGATGATTCTTGGTCCGGATGAACTTCAAAAGAAAAAAGCAATCGTGAAAGATCTTGAAAAAAGGGAGCAAATCGAAATTGATTTTGAACAAGTGACAACTTATTTTGAAAAGGTGATGAAATTATGCTGAGGACCAGGACTTGCGGGGAATTGAATAAAAGTTTTGTCGGAAAAACAGAAACCTTGACCGGTTGGGTGGATACACGTCGCGATCACGGGAATCTGATCTTTGTGGATTTACGCGACCGTTACGGTGTGACGCAAATCGTTTTCAATCCTCAAACGAATCCCGAAGTTCATAAGAAGGCCGAGACGCTTCGTTCCGAATATGTGATTCGCGTGAAAGGAAAAGTCAGCGAACGGCCCGCCGGGACTTTGAATACCAAGATCCCGACGGGAGAAATTGAGCTCCAGGCCGAAGATCTGGAGATTCTGAATGCCTGTCTTCCTGTGCCTTTTGAACTTGAGGAAAAAACCGTGGGGGAAGAACTCCGGCTGGAATACCGTTTTCTGGACCTCCGCCGCCGTGAAATGGTCGAAAATCTGACATTTCGTCATCGGGTACTCAAATTGGTGCATGAATATCTGGATAAACAGCATTTCATTGAGGTGGAGACACCGTATCTGACCAAGAGTACTCCGGAAGGCGCTCGTGATTTCTTGGTGCCATCGAGATTGAACCCCGGGACTTTTTATGCATTGCCACAGTCCCCGCAGCTTTTTAAACAGATCCTGATGGTTTCGGGATACGACCGCTACTATCAGATCGCTCGTTGTTTCCGGGATGAAGATCTCCGTAAAGATCGTCAGCCCGAGCATACTCAGATCGATCTCGAGATGTCTTTCATCGGCGAAGAAGATATCATGGGTGTTGTCGAAGGCATGGTGGCACATATTTTTAAGCATGCCAAAAAGGTGGATATCCAACTGCCGCTGCGGCGAATGAGCTACCAAGAGGCTATGTCCAAATATGGTTGTGATAAACCGGACCTTCGCTACGGCATGGAGATCAAAGGCCTGACACCTGTCTTTGAAAAAAGCGGGTTTAAAATTTTTGATGAAACGATCGCAAACGGTGGCGAGATCCATGGACTTCCGTTTACGCCTCCGGCCGGCGTAGATTTCTCTCGTAAGGATTTTGACGATCTGACCAAATGGCTCCAACAAGATTACGGTGTGAAAGGGCTTGCCTGGTTCAAGGTGACAGGGTCGGAGCAAGTTGAATCGCCGATCCAAAAATTCTTTGACGCGGCGCGTATTCAGAAAATGATTGCGGCCTCAGGCTCTAAGCCGGGGGACATTGTTTTCATTGTGGCGGACAAATTCAAGACTGCGGTGACGGCACTCGGGGCTTTGCGCTGTTTTCTTGCGGACAAATACAAGATGATCCCGGAAGGGAAGTTCGAACTTCTATGGGTGGTGGATTTTCCGCTGTTTGAATGGAATGAGGAGGAAAAACGCTGTGATGCCTGCCACCATCCGTTTACATCGCCGAAGCCCGAAGATGTGCCGTTTTTGGACAAGGAACCTTTGAAAGTTCGTGCGCGCGCGTACGACCTCATTATTAACGGTACGGAGACGGGCGGTGGGAGTATCCGTATTCATGATCGCGCGGTGCAGTCCAAGATCTTTCAGCTTCTGAATTTTACCCCCCAGCAAGCGGAAGCCCAATTCGGATTTTTACTAAAAGCGCTGGCTTACGGCGCACCCCCGCATGGCGGTCTGGCTATTGGTGTGGACCGTTTAGTGACGTTACTTTTGAACCGTGAATCGATCCGCGAAGTGATCGCATTCCCCAAAACGCAGAAAGGGACATGTCTGATGACGGACGCGCCTTCCCCTGCGACGGAACGACAATTAAAAGAACTCAACCTTGACGCGAAACGGATGTGGCTTGATCGCGGCAAAACGGATAAATAGCTCAAAAAGAAAGGACACCATCTTGCAGAAGATCATCAAACTGCATTCGAACGAAGAGGCGAGCGCGCTTTACGGGAATTTGGATCAGAATGTCCGGCAGGCTGAAAAAGATCATCATGTCAAGATTGTCGCCCGCAATGACCGTCTCAAAATCATGGGCGACAAAAAAAATGTGGAAGAGGCCTCGCGTTTTTTTGTCCGGCTTCTTGAAATGATCCGCAAAGGTGTCCGGGATCCGGGAAGGGTGCTTGCGGAACTCAGCCACAAAAAAGATGTCAAAGTTGAAGCATCGTCGCGACCCAGCGGCATTCATTTTTTTCACCGTGGAAAAGTGATTCAGGCCCGCAGCGAGAACCAGCTTGCTTATCTTAAGGCGATGCAAACGCGGGATATCGTGATAGGGATCGGGCCGGCGGGGACTGGAAAGACTTATTTGGCAATGGCCGCGGCGGTGGATGCCCTCAAGAAAAAACATGTCGGGCGCATCATCTTAACGCGTCCGGCGGTTGAGGCGGGTGAGAGTCTCGGGTTTTTACCGGGAGACCTTGCGGCAAAGGTGAATCCGTACCTGAGGCCGCTTTACGATGCGCTCTATGATATGCTCGAGTTTGAAGAGGTGGCGCGCTATACGGAACGAGGAGCCATTGAGATCGCCCCGCTCGCGTATATGCGCGGCCGTACGCTCAATGACTCCTATGTGATCCTGGATGAGGCGCAGAACTGCACGCCAAGCCAGATGAAGATGTTCCTGACGCGACTTGGTCAAACCTCCAAAGTGGTGATCACGGGAGACATCACACAGATCGATCTTCCGGCCGGAAAAAGGTCCGGGCTTGTGGATATTCGCACGGTGCTCGCGGACGTGGAGGATATTCAATTTATCTATCTGAACGAAACGGATGTGGTGCGTCATTCTCTCGTGCAGCAGATCATCAAGGCTTATGAGAAATACGAACGAAGAAAAGCGCAAACAGAAACCTGAGTTTCCCGGAACAGAGGTTGTTTTTTCAAGAATCTTGACGCCGATCATTTTCTTGATGTCGGCTGTTCTTGTCTGCGGGATTATTTTTTTCGGACGAACACTGGTACCCAGCCAGCAGGAATTTGTCCTTGGCGAGCCGGCCCTGCGGTCCTACTTTTCGCCTTTTTCTTTTTCCTACATTGATGAAAAAAAGACAGAAGAGCTTCGCAATATAGCTGTCAAGAATACGCCGCTAGTCTATAAGATCAACGCAGATCTCAACAAGAGGGTTCTTGGGCAGGTGAATCAGTTTTTTCAGATCGTGGAAGATGTTCGGAAAGAAGATCTGGAGAACGGCGAGATCCGGTGGAAAAAACTTCCGTTTCAGATTTCCACAAATTCCCTGAATGCGCTTCTTAAAAAAGATTTATTGGAGGAAGTCAAAAAAAGCGTATCACTGCTTTTGACGGAATACCTTTCCCAAGGGATCCTGTCTTTTCAGGAACGTTTCCAATTGATGCAGTCCGGGGGATCCTCTGTCCTCATAGTTTCGGATGGGGGACAGCCTGAGGAACAAAAAAAACCGGAGGGTATTTTAACGAAAAGTAACGCGCTCGAAGAAGCCTCAGGGCGATTGTCCGTTGACACAGTCAAGATTAAGGGAGCGCACAGTATCATCCTGCAGATTTTTGCGGCAGCGCTTACCGAGAATCTTCTGCCGGACAATGAGCGGACGCAGGGGCTTCGCGAGAAGGCCGTTGCGTCGGTCAAACCTGTGGAAATCAAAGTCCTGAAGGGCGAGTTGCTTGTTCAACGCGGGATGCTGGTAACACAGGAGATCAAGGATCGTCTCGACCAGATTAACAAAAAGAAAATCTCGAAGAAACAACAAAAGCGTTTATTTGCCGGTACTTTTTTTATTTTCCTGCTTTATGGATTATCCTATTTTTATTTCCGTTTTTTTGAGCGAAAAATTTTTCTCTCCCACTCGAAAGTATTTCTCTGCCACATCCTCATCCTTCTGAATGTTGTGGCCTGTAAAGGCATTATGCTATGGCCGGAAGCGACTGTCTATTTGATGCCGGTCATCCTGGCGCCGCTTCTATTGACACTTCTGCTCAATAATCGTATGGGGCTTTGGGCGGGTGGAATGATGACCGTACTCGGCGGTTTCCTGGCGGGTTTCCGTCCGGATGTCATGCTCGGCACGATACTGCTTACCGTTTCTTTGGCATTCTTGGCCTATCGCTTGCGCAAACGCTTGCACTTTATTCGGTTGGGACTCGGTATGGGCGTGGTTTATTCTCTGACGATCTGGGGACTCCGATTGATTCAGAATATGCCGGTCAGTGATACGCTTCCCTTGGTTGCGGCGGGTTTCGTGAATGTGCTTGTGACAGCAGTGCTTTCTTTTTTACTGCTTCCGGTTTTGGAGATATTTTTTGATGTCATCACGGATGTGACGCTTCTGGAGCTTTCGGATTTAAATCATCCGTTGATCAAAAAAATGATGGTGTTGGCGCCTGGTACCTATCATCACAGCATGGTCGTGAGCACGCTTGCCGAACATGCCTGTGAAGTGATCGGTGCCAACGCGCTTCTCGCCAAGGTGGGCAGCTATTTTCACGACATTGGGAAAATCCATTGGCCCGAATATTTTGCCGAGAATCAAGGCTATCTTTATCCCAACCTGCATGAACAGCTGTCGCCTCGCATGAGTTTTGAGATCATTGTCAATCACGTACATCAAGGAATCCGGCTGAGCCGGGAGTACAAGCTCAAGAAGGCAATTTTGGATTTTATTGTCGAGCATCAGGGTACTGGCGTGGTCTATTACTTTTACAAAAAAGCCATGGACCAGGTGCTTCCTGCGGAGCATATTCGTGCGGACGATTTTCGTTATCCTGGTCCCAAGCCACAAAGCAAGGAAACGGCAGTGGTGCTTTTGTCGGATTCGGTGGAGGCGGCATCACGCTCGCTTCAAGATGCGTCGCGAGAGACGATCCAACAGCTCGTAAGAAAAGTGATTAATGAGAAATTTATCGATGGTCAGCTGGATGAGTGTGAATTGACGCTTCGGGATCTTCATAAAATCCAAGAAAGTTTTATCCGGAATTTGATGGCGATTTTCCATACCCGCATGAAATATCCCGTGATTGAAAAAATGTCGGAAACCCCTGACCTTTTTGCGGAAAATCAATTCTCAAAGTTTCGTGTCGATGATGGCCATTGAAGCCTCCGGGATCCGCCATGGCGTATGAAATTTATATCCGTCAAGAATATCCCCAGATCAAAGTTTCAGAACTCGCACTAAAAAGGATTGCCCGCAAGATTCTCAAAGATCTCGGGTTCAAAAATGCCATCCTTAGTTTGCTTTTGGTGGGTGGGCCGCAGATGCGGGTGCTGAACAAGCGGTATCTCCGGCATGCCTGGTCCACGGACGTGCTGGCATTCAGCCAGCTAAAACCCTCACCGCACATGAAGGAAACCTTATCCTCCAAGATCTTGCATCGCAAGGGGATTGATTTTCTCGGGGACATCGTGCTTTGTCTTTCGACGATTCGGATGCAGGCCAAGGAGTATGGTCATACGTTCGAGGAAGAGCTGCATTATTGTTTGTGCCACGGGATCCTTCATCTCATGGGCTACGAGGACAAGACCCAAAAGGCCTCAAAAAAAATGCACCGGACACAGCACAAGATCCTGCAACGCGTTCAAAAGAAAAACACGTAGCAGTCGCCCGCCATGAGCATTCACAAGACCGAAGCTATTGTTCTCAAAGTGATTCCCTTTCGTTCCAGTTCGCTGATCGTGACTTTTTTTACGCCGACCCTGGGAAAGATCCGCGGTGTGGTGAAAGGGGTGCACCGGGAAGGGGAGATCCGACAGGCCGGTTTTGAACTTTTCACGCATGCTGAATATGTTTTTTATGAAAAAAAGAGATCGGACCTGCACCTGATCTCGGATGCTTCCATCCTGGACAGCCACAGTGCGATACGCAATCGACTGGAAGGGATCGCCTATGCCAGCTATTTCTGCGAGTTGACAGACGAATTGACGGAAATCCATGACCCGCATCCGGAGATCTTTGATCTTTTGAAAACAAGCTTTCGTTTCCTGCCCGTGATCCTTTCGAGCCGTTTGGCCGTTCTTTTTGAGATCAAATTAGTTCGGGAGATGGGATGGCTGCCTTATCTTGACAGCTGTTTGGCCTGTAATGCAAAGCCCATTGAGCAGGGTTTTTTTTCGATCCGTCTCGGTGCTTTGCTCTGTGAAAAATGCCGTTCCAAAGACCCGAATGCACAACCCCTCAAAGCCGCAACGCTTGCAGTTCTTCGTGCTTATACACACGATGATTTAGAGTTATGTCTTCGTGCTTCTCATGCGGCTGTCATTGAGCACCAGATTCAGATTTTGATGGCCGCTTTTTTGAATTATCGCCTCGGAAAAACACTTAAATCCAAGAAATTCCTAGGTTCCATTAAATCAGCCTTAAAAAACTTTTAAAATCCCACCCTAAAAATTGTTGTCGTAAATATCATAAGTTGTTTATTTATAGATATTTATAGAAAAATAATTTTACATAAAAAAGCAGTCAAAAAATTTGACTTTTTAATATTGCTCTGCTATGTTTTTAATAGTAATAGAAAGTAACTAAAAATATTTAAATGTTATAAATAGTTATAATATTTATAAAGGAAAACCGATGGAAAATAATAAAACTCAGAATTTGGAAACAAAGTTTTTGTACTTTCAACTCTCAAATGAAGAGCGTGAATCCGCAATTTATTTTCTCCTGGAATCCATTCTAAAAGTTCGTGAACAGGTGAATAGCTTTGTACCGATGCGGAATTTTGATGAAGATGTGAACATTTACCTGGCACACTTGCTTTTTGCCATGTCGCTTCCGGATTATCATGAAATGGCGGATCCGTTTATTTCCTCCAACCCACAGGAAGTTTTTGAATGGGTTCGGCAGACAGAGGACCCGATGCTCCGTTATTTTATTTTTAAAGTAAACGCGGACAATCTTCTAATCCAGTCGACGATCTTCAACCCGAATCCCGAGAAGACCAAAAGGTCCTGGATCAAAAGAGACAAAAAAGAGGAGAAGAACGAAGACCGATTGGCCGCGATTCTTTACTACAACCATGCCGCCCGTGCCCACAAGGGGATCTATGACAAAAGGACGGGTGTCGGGGAAGTCTTGGAAAAAATCGCCGGCAACCTTGATTTATACCGGCATGTGCTGATCCACATGAAAGACGATTATTTTAAATTTATCGAGTGCTTCCGGGAACAGGCGTTCCAGCGTTTCTTGGGCAAGCTGAACGGCTATGAAAAAGAGCACCAGCGAGAGACCAAGATGGAACAGTTCCTGGATGCGTATCAGGGATGGCTTCAGACGAAGTATCCCGGGACCAAAAAGCAAGTTCTGCAATTAGTCCAGGAACTCAAACAATTAGACCCCCACTTCAACTTTGATGTGAATAAGCTCAACGAATAAGGGATATTCCGAGAAGCCATGAACGAATTCGAACTTAAGGCGAATGAATTTTTGGATGCCTATTCGCTTTATCTGAAAACGGGCATTTCTCTTATTCGCGATGAGGCCAGACTGAAGGCCTATGAGCTCCATCTCCTGGATCCAAAAATCCCTGTTTTTGTATTCAATCCATCGTTTTAGTATTGATTTAGTTTTCGGATATGATGCTTGTCTGCTCAACCCTGTTCCCAAGACTTTAGAAGTCTGTTATAATTTCATACTTAATTATCTTTTTATTTTATGGCAATCAGGACTGTCCTCGGCACTTAGAATTTTAATCAGCTACAAAGCGGGGCTGCCTTCATTTGTCTTATTGAAAACTAACAACCTCTAATCCAAGGAAGATTATGATCAAACAGCCTATTACATTTGAACCTACCGAACGTTTACGTAAATTGCCGCCCTATCTTTTCGCGGAGATCGACCGCAAGAAGCGAGAATTGATCGCTAAGGGCAAGGATGTGATCGATCTCGGAGTCGGTGATCCGGACATTCCAACGCCGGATTTTATTGTTAAAGCATTGCAAGAGGCGGCGACGCATCCGCGTAATCACCGGTATGCGCTGGATCAGGGCATGCCGGAATTTCGTCAGGCGATTCGTGCCTGGTTTCAGCATCGGTTCAATGTCAAGCTGGATCCGGATAAAGAAGTGCTTCCGCTGATCGGTTCCAAAGAGGGGATTGGGCATTTGCCGTTGGCGGTTCTTGATCCCGGGAGAGTTTGCCTTGTGCCTGATCCCGGTTATCCGGTTTACCGTTCCGGAACTCTTTTTGCGGGCGGGATTCCTTACACGATGCCGCTTTTGGAAAAGAACGGGTATTTGCCGGATCTGAAAATGATCCCTGCGGATGTGCTCAAGAATACAAAATTAATGTTTCTGAATTACCCGAACAATCCGACTTCGACAGTCGCCACCAAAGCCTTTTTTCAAGAAGCGGTTGAATTTGCGCACAAATATCAGATTCTCATCGCGCATGATGCCGCTTATTCCGAAATGACCTATGAGGGTCTTAAATCACCGAGCATCCTTGAGATTCCTGGCGCGAAAGAGATTGCGGTCGAACTCTTCTCACTTTCCAAAACCTACAACATGACCGGTTGGCGTATTGGCTTTGCGGTCGGAAATGCGCAGGTGCTCGCGCTGCTTGGGAAAGTGAAGTCCAATCTGGATTCCGGTATTTTTCAGGCTATCCAGATCGCAGGGACCAAAGCCCTGCAGGAAGGCCAGAAAGCACTTGAGCAGAACCTCAAGATCTACCAAGAACGCCGCGATCTTTTGGTTCAGGGTTTTCGTGATCTTGGCTGGAAAATCGAAGCGCCGAAGGCGACTTTTTATGTCTGGATTCCTGTGCCGGCGGGTTATACTTCCTCCGAACTCGCCCTGAAATTCCTGGAAGAGTTGAATATTGTCGTGACGCCAGGGAACGGTTTTGGCCCGAACGGAGAAGGCTATTTTCGTATTTCCCTGACCATGGCCGAATCTCGCATTATGGAAGCTCTGGATCGGATCAAGAAAAGCCACTCGCATTATTCCAAAATCTAAAAACGGAGCTTCTGGCCTCTCATGCCTACCGTTTTCATCGGAGTCGGTTCCAATCTTGGAGAGCGTGAAAAAAACATCCGGCGAGCTAAAGACTGCCTGGGGAGTGTCCGCGGGATTCGTTTTTTGGCATGTTCCCAAATCCGTGAAACCGAACCTGTGGGAGGTCCGTCAGCGCAGAAAAAATACTTAAACGCCGTGTGGCAAATCGAGACGGAACTAAAACCTCGCAAGCTGTTAGAACATTTTATGAAAATCGAACGAGAACTGGGGCGTGTTCGGAAATTAAAAAATGAACCACGGGTCATCGATTTGGATATTCTCTTTTACGATCAAGACGTCATCGATGTGCCGCATTTAACCATACCGCATCCGCGATTACATGAGCGTGGTTTTGTATTGGAACCCATGGCCGAACTCGCGCCGGATTTTATCCATCCTCAATTTAAAAAAAACATAAAGACCTTGCTGGATGAACTTCATGAAGATCATTAAATCTCCGAAAATTCTTCATCAAGAACTTGTAAAACTTCGATTGCGTGACAGCAAAGTCGGGTTTGTGCCGACCATGGGAGCTTTACATGATGGCCATCTTTCGCTTGTGAGGGCTTCTAACCGTGAAAATGACGTCACGGTGGTGAGCATTTTCGTCAATCCGACGCAATTTGGACCCAGGGAAGATTTTTCGAAATATCCGCGGGTGTTTGGCAAAGACAAGAAATTGCTTCAACGTCTCAAAGTTGATTTCCTTTTTTGTCCGTCAGTGCGCGGTATTTATCCGGAAGGATTGGGGAAAAGGGGACAGACAATCACTCCATGCTTGCCCCCTTTCGTTAGCAATGCGAAATGGCCGAGGTTAGCCAAAGGGCTTTGCGGGAAATTTAGGCCCGGACATTTTCAAGGAGTGGTGACGGTGGTGAGCAAGCTTTTGAACATCGTCGGTTCCTGCCGGCTTTACCTGGGGGCAAAAGATTACCAGCAGGCTGTTGTGATCCGACAAATGGTCAAGGACTATGGCTTGAATGCTCGAGTCAGAATCCAGCCGATAGTGCGGGAAAAAGACGGGCTTGCGATGAGCTCGAGGAACAGGTATCTCAGCCAAGAAGAAAGGCTTCGTGCCCGTAAGATCTCACAGGTGCTTTTTGCTTTAAAACGGGATGTTTTAAAGAGGGAAAAAACACTGAACGTGTTAAAAAATCAAACTCTCACCGAATTGAAAAAGCATGTGGGACAGGTGCAGTACCTGGAGATCGTGGACCCAGTCACACTGATCCGCTTGAAGAAGTTTCAGCGGGGAATGGCCGCCTTGACGGCTTGTTTTGTTGGCAAGACAAGGCTGATCGATAATGTTATAATCCGTTTTCCATAAACGGAAAAGAGGAGCCAAAACACTTATGCAACGACAATTATTAAGCGGGAAAATCCATCGCGTTACCGTGACCGAAGCTCGCATCGATTATGAAGGTAGTGTGACGATCGACAGTGCTTTGATGAAGAATGCCGGCATTCTTCCTTTTGAAAAAGTTCTTATCGCGAACCTCAACAACGGGTCTCGTATTGAAAGTTATGCCATTGCGGCCCCGGCAGGTTCGGGAGTGATTTGTTTGAACGGTGGCGCAGCCAAGCACGGGAGGCCGGGGGATACCCTGATCATCATGACTTTTGGGATCTATACGGCTAAAGAGGTCAAGGGGCATAAGCCCAAGGTTGTTTACGTCGATAAAAAAAATCATATTGTCAAAAAGAAATAATGATTTTTAGGGTCGGCAATCATTTCAGGAGATTTTCATGAGAAAATTCAAGGTTGGGATCGTTGGTTGCGGTGCGATTGGGACTGCGCTGGCCCGTGTTCTTATAAAAGACAAAAAACTGAATTTCAGAGCCGTGCTTGTCGCGGTGGCTGACAAGGATCCGAAACAGGCGGAAAAACTCCTGCGCCGCATCGGCCGTCAACTTCCGGTGATATCGATTCCGGAAGTCGTCAAGCGCTGTGATTTTGTCATTGAGGCCGCACATCCGAGCATCTCTTCCACCGTTGCTGAATTAGCGCTTAAAAATGACAAATACGTTCTTATCATGAGCGTAGGAGGGCTTTTGAAATTTCCGTTTCAAAAACTCAGAGATCTTATTGCCAAGACATCTGGCCGTCTTTATTGTCCGTCAGGCGCTATCGCCGGCGTGGATGCCCTTTTAGCGGCTCAAGTGGAAGGGCTTCGCCGAGTGAGACTGGTGACGACCAAACCGCCCCAAGCTTTAAAAGGAGCTCCTTTTTTTAAGACACACAAATTTCCTGAATTTAAATATGGTGAGACTAAAAAGATAGTCTTTCGCGGCTCTGCGCTTCAGGCGAGTCGGGCCTTTCCCCAAAACATCAATGTTGCGGCCATTCTCAGCCTTGCCGGTCTCGGCCCTAAAAGAACCGAAGTGGAGATCTGGGCCACGCGATCTGCTGAAGTCAATACGCATGAGGTCATCATCGAAGGTGATTTCGGGGAGATCAAGACAAGGACCCAGAATTTTCCGGCGCCTCAAAATCCAAAGACCAGTTATCTTGCTATTCTTTCCGCCGTGGCGACCTTGCGCAAAGCCTTTACGACCTTGCGGCTAGGGACCTGATGGCTTTGGCTTATGCAGGATTTTATAGAAGTCCGCGGCGCACGGGAACATAACCTTAAAAATCTTTCGCTAAAAATTCCGCGCAATAAATTCGTAGTGATTACCGGCCTTTCGGGTTCCGGAAAATCCTCATTGGCTTTTGACACGATTTATGCCGAAGGCCAGCGGCGTTATCTCGAAAGCCTTTCTTCGTATGCGAAGCAATTCCTTGAAAAGCTGAAGAAACCGGAAGTGGATCATCTCTCCGGGCTTTCTCCTGCCATCGCGATTGAACAGCGCTCCATCACGCATAATCCCCGGTCTACAGTCGCGACAGTGACAGAAATTTATGATTATCTCCGGCTTCTTTTTTCGAAAGTGGGGACCGCGCACTGTCCTTCTTGCGGACTGAGCCTTAAAGGACAGACCCGGGAAGATCTTTATAAGGATCTCCTGGCACGGTTCGCGGGCAAAGAAGTTCAGGTGCTTGCGCCTTTGATACGCGGTCGCAAAGGGGAATTCCAGAAGCTTTTCCAAGATGTGCTCAAAAAAGGTTTTGATCGGGCCCGTATCGATGGTGTCGCGAAGATTTTGAAACCGGAGATGAAACTTCGGAAAACCGTGCGGCATGATATCGAAATCATTATCGATGAATTGGCGTTGCAACAAGGGGAGGACCTCCGGTTCCGGAATTCTTTTGTCTGTGCGCTGGATTTCACCAAAGGTCATATTGCCATTCTCGAAAAAAAAACGGCTGACAAAGGAAAACTTCATTTTTTTTCCACCACCAAGAGTTGTCCGCAGTGTCAAGTCAGCCTCCCCGACCTCACGCCGAATATGTTTTCGTTCAACAGCCCTTACGGCGCTTGCCCGAAATGCAAGGGGCTTGGGAAACTTTCGCAGATTTTTACCAAAGGAGTGATTTCCCAGCCGCAGAAACCGCTTATGAGCGCTTTGAATAAGGATGTATTTTTCTCTTTTAATAAATACTTTATCGAAGATATTCTGCATGATCTGACGGAAAAATATAATTTTGAATGGGACACGCCGTATCAGGATTGGCCGGAAGAAGCCCGGGAGGCATTCTTCCTTGGAGATGGGGATATTTCCGGGCTCGTGGAAGAGTGGGAACGTCTCTTTCACGAGACAAATTCCGAAGAGGTCCGGAGCAAGGTCCGTAAATTCTTGCGCGAAGAAGAGTGTCCCGAATGCAAGGGGAAACGTCTTCGAAAAGAAAGTCTCGGTATTGTGATCCAAGGCAAGAATGTTGCGGAAGTGACGGCTTTATCGGTGGAAGAAGCTGTACCTTTTTTCAACGGTCTACAGTTTGAGGATATGCAAAAGCTTATTGCCGAACCCATTCTAAGAGAAGTTCGTGAACGATTGTCTTTTCTTCATAATATCGGTCTTGGGTATCTCACGCTCGATCGCACAGTGGCAACGCTGGCCGGTGGAGAGCTGCAGCGCATTCGACTTGCGGCACAAATCGGGCTCGGCCTCACGGGAGTGCTTTATGTATTGGATGAGCCGAGCATCGGGCTTCATCCGCGGGACAACGGAAAACTTCTGGATGCACTGGAAAAACTACGGGATTTGAAAAATACGGTACTTGTAGTGGAGCATGACGAAGAAACGATCCGACGTGCCGATCATGTGATCGATCTGGGGCCAGGAGCCGGCCGCGAAGGCGGCGAGGTGGTAGCGCAGGGTGCTATTTCGGAAATGAAGAGCTGTCCGAAATCTTTAACGGTCAAATATCTTTTTAGAGAACTTTCTATTAAAGTTCCGTCCGAACGGAAAAATTATCGTAACGCACCTAAACTTATGGTGAGGGATTGTCACGAGCACAATCTTAAGAATATCGATGTGTCAATCCCGCTCGGACTTTTTGTTTGTGTCACAGGTGTTTCGGGTTCAGGAAAAAGCACGCTCATTCACGATATCCTGTACAAAGAACTGCACAATCGCATTTGGAAAACGCAATACAAGGTCGGGGCTTTCGGAAAATTGGAAGGAGTAGAGCAAATCGATAAAATCATTGAAATTGATCAGACTCCGATCGGGCGCACGCCGCGTTCCAATCCCGCAACTTACACGGACATTTTCGGATTTATCCGTAAACTTTACAGTGATCTGGAACTTTCCAAATTGCGCCGCTATTCCCAGTCCCGTTTTAGTTTTAATCTGAAAGGCGGACGCTGTGAAAATTGCCGCGGTGCGGGATTCGCGAAACTGGAGATGAGTTTTATGCCGGATCTTTATGTCGTTTGTGAGGATTGCCGTGGGAAACGCTATAATGAGCCGACGCTTGAGGTGCGATATCAAGGAAAAAACATTGCGGAAGTTCTGGATCTTTCGATTCGTGAGGCGAAAGATTTCTTTTCAAAGTTTGCCATGATTCGAGAACGTTTAGAAGTCCTTGAGGCAGTCGGACTGGGTTATGTGAAGTTAGGGCAATCCTCCACCACGCTTTCGGGCGGGGAAGCGCAGCGCATTAAGGTCGCAGCAGAACTTATTAAAAGAGCCACGGGTAAAACGATTTATCTCCTTGATGAGCCGACCACGGGGCTTCATTTTGGGGACATCCAGCATTTGCTAAAAGCACTTTTTGAGCTTCGAAGCCAGGGGAATACGGTGGTGGTGATCGAGCATAATCTGGATGTTGTCAAAATGGCGGATTACATCATTGATCTGGGGCCGGAGGGAGGAAGGGACGGAGGACAGGTGATAGCTACGGGTTCGCCTGAGGAAGTAGCCGAAATCCAGGGTTCTTATACAGGATTTTTTTTAAAAAAGCTTCTCAAAGTGGCATAAAAAAATGAACAGGTTAGAGATGCTCTTAAAAAGGGCAGAAAATAAAGTTCTTTTAAAAGAAATTTTTTTTTGTTATATTGTGTATACTGTTTTGATAAAAATTCAGCGTCAAAAGGAGATCCCCCATGATTATGGAAATCGGAATTGTGGCCGGTGAAATTTGGCACTACCTCGATGAAAAAAGCAATGCAACGGTGGATGAATTGACCAAGGGCTTGAAACGCCCGCGCGAGCTCGTACTTATGAGTCTTGGATGGCTTGCACGTGAAGGCCATGTTGTTTTAGGAACTCCTGAAAGCGGGTATGTCGCAACGCTGAATCGTAAATAGATGTGAAATACACGCTTTTGTTTTCAACAGTATCTTCGTTTAAAAAGGCCCGCGAATTAGCGGGCCTTTTAGTTTCCAGGAAACTTGCAGCTTGCGTTTCCATCGTTTCAGGAGTGGAATCTCATTATTGTTGGAAGGGTAAGAGGGAAAGATCCAAAGAAGTGCTGCTCTTGATTAAGACCAAAGTTTCTGCTTACAAATCCCTTGAAAGAGCCTTTCTGAAGTATCATCCCTATGATGTTCCCGAATTAATCGCCGTGCCGATTAACCGGGGCAGTAAAACTTATCTGGCTTGGATGAACAGTGAAGTGAAAGTCTCCTAGGTCAGATCTTTGAAGGAGAAACCGCGAGGAACATCTTTGCAGGTTTTTGACCTTCATTGATGAATTGATGCGGTAAAGAGGCGTCGAAGTAAAGGGTTTCTTGCGGTTTAAGGGGTATCTCTTCGTTGTCGAGTTTGATTTTAACGTTTCCATCCAGCAGCCATACAAATTTCTCCACTCCGCGTTCCTGATTTTCTTTCTCGGTTTTACCGCCACCCTGAAGGGTTAACATTAATGGCGTGATCTTCTTTTTGGAGCTTTCCTGTGTCAATAACTCGACATGGACGTCTTTTGTATGATGGGTGGTTTTTCTGGCATCGGTTTGGGATAGGTGCGTGACCTGTTCATAGCGGGGATCAATGCCGGTATAAAGCTCCGAAAGGCCGATGCCAAGCGCCTCGGCAACTTTCTCATGGCATTCAACAGTCCCGATCATGGTGCCTGTCTCAATGCGGGAGAGAGTAGCTTGGGCCACCCCGGTCTTTTCAGAAATCTCCACCAGAGTAAGCCCTTTTTCCTTTCGTAGTGTTCGAATGCGTTGGCCTAAGTTTTTCAGCATGGACACTATCCTACCTCGGGAGTGGTATTCGTCAAGTTAAATATGATGGAAAAGCATACATTTATATATAATTTTAATTAAATTAAATGTTGACAAATAATCATATTTATGTTAGGTTTCTTTTAACATTAAAAACGGAGGTGTTCCTATGAAGTACAGTAAGAAAATGAACAAAGCCCTAGGAGTGTTGGTGCTTACCACATTCTTATTTGGGGGTCTTTCCTCAATAGCCATTGGAAGGGTATCCGCTGAGCAACCCAGAGCAACTTTGCATATGCAAGGGCAGAATCCATTGCCTGTGGTCAACATCAATAAAGCCTCGGCAACGGAGTTGGATACGATTCGTGGCATAGGTCCGGCGCTTGCGGAACGGATCATTAAATATCGCGAGCAAAACGGTGCTTTCAAGACCGTAGAGGATCTTACCAAAGTGAGCGGGATCAATGGATCGAAATTCAAAAAGATCAAAGAACAGGTCACAGTCTAAGTCTGTGGTCTGAAACCCGTAGGTGGGGAGGCGCTGTCTTGTCCGGCCGGCAAGCGGAGCTGCTCTCTTGCGGGGAAGAATGGAGAGATGTATGGAATTAAACGAGCATCCAAATCAAATGCCGATAGTGACAAGCGGTTATCTGCGATCTCTGGTGAAAGCGATTGAGAGGGCGCATCAATTGTTCCACCAGCAATCTGCGGTTCTTGATCAGGACAGAATACATGCTGTGAAATCCTCAATTTACGTGGCGATGGAACGCTCAAGCATTGAGGTTGAACATTTACTAGCCGTTCGACGGACACTTCGCGAATTACTTTGTTTGGTGTCCATCCAAAGCGATGCTTCCTGGAAGGAACGCCAGGAAGCGATCAAGGTCCTCGAAGAGTTAAGAACGAATGTGCCAGCATAAGTTTTTAGATCATAACCTCTGGGATTAATCACTGTCTCGACTTGATTCAGCATCACCTTTTTGCTACAATGCCGCAACATTTTTCCCGCCTGCGGCGAGGCTTTTTATCCTCTCAGTAAGGCCAAAAAAGACTCAGGGAAGTAAAAGGCTTCCATATGGTAAACATACCTAAGTTTTTGACATTCCAAGAGTTAATACAAAAACTGAATGATTTCTGGAGCAAACAGGGTTGCCTTGTCATGCAGCCCTACGATCTCGAAGTCGGTGCCGGTACCTTTTCGCCGCATACCTTTTTGCGAGCGCTCGGCCCGGAGCCTTGGAATGCGGCTTATGTGGAACCTTCCCGCAGACCGACGGACGGTCGCTATGGAGAAAATCCGCATCGCACCCAGCATTATTATCAATATCAAGTAATTCTTAAACCCGCTCCCCAAAATCCTCAAGAACTTTATCTAAACAGTCTTCGCGCGGTAGGGATTGATCCTCTTTCTCATGATATCCGTTTTGTGGAAGATGATTGGGAATCACCGACGCTCGGGGCGTGGGGTCTTGGCTGGGAAGTGTGGCTCGATAGCCTTGAGATCACGCAATTCACTTATTTCCAGCAATGCGGCAGCATGGATCTAGAAATGATTTCCTGTGAAATTACTTACGGGCTCGAACGCATTGCCATGTTTCTCCAAAAAAAAGATTCTCTTTTCGATATTCAGTGGAACGATCGTGTGACCTACGGGGATGTTCATCTTCAAGGAGAAAAGGAATTTTCTAAATTCAATTTTGAAGGTTCCGATCCGGAACTCTATCGCCGTCATTTTGATGATTATGAAAAACAAGCCGCTCGCCTGTTGGATGAAGGGATGGTTTTGCCGGCTTATGATTGTTGTCTCAAGACCTCGCATATTTTTAATCTTTTGGATGCTCGCGGTGCCGTCAGCGTGAACGAAAGGCCGCGCTATGTGGCACGTGTGCGTGCTTTAGCCCGGCGCTGTGCGGAAGGTTATCTTGAAAGCCGCAAGGCTCAGAATTTTCCCTTGATTAAGATGAAGAAAAAATAAACCATGCCAAATTTACTTCTCGAAATCGGAACTGAAGAATTGCCCGTCGGAAGTTTGGACGTAATCTACGCGGAGCTTGCTTTAAAGGCGCGGCAATTGCTGGAAATAGAACGGATTGCCTTTGCAGATGTGAAAGTTGAGGCGATGCCGCGTCGCATTACTATCTTTGTTCAAGGGATGGCGTTATTCCAGCAGGATCGTGAGCTTGAAATCGCGGGGCCCTCTTTTGAAAAGGTTTATGACGCTCAGGGGAAGCCGACGCCGGTGCTGGAAGGGTTTTTGCGTAGTAAGCAAGCAACAGAAAAAGAAATCGAAGTTCGTGACAGCGCCAAAGGGAAATATATTTTCCTTAAAAAACAGGAAAAAGGAAAAAACGTTAGGGTGATCCTGCCGGATCTGATCAAAAACCTTATCCTGTCGCTTTCTTTTCCGAAATGGATGCGATGGGAAGCCACGAATTTTAAATTTCCACGGCCGATCCGGTGGCTTGTGGTTTTACTGGATTCAAAAAAGATTCCGTTAATACTGGCAGATGTCAAGTCAGGCAACCAAAGTTTCGGGAACAGGTTTCTCTCTCCAAAAAGTTTTGTCATTCCCAAAGCGGATTGGAACATTTATCTCACTCTTCTTAAAAAACATCATATCTGCTTGGAACTTCAAACGCGCGAGGCCATGATTCGGAACGCACTCCGCAAACGTTTTTCTCAAAAACAGATTGACGAAGAACTTGTTCATATCAACGCGCAATTGGTCGAGGAACCATTTTTCATCCAGGGATCTTTTTCCAAGGAATATCTGGAGTTGCCGGCTGAAGTGCTTGCCAGTTGCATGAAAAAGAATCAGAAGGTTTTTGCCTGTTATGATGGCAAAGGCCAGCTCAAGAACCAATTTGTCGGTGTGATGAACGGGAAACGCAGCGGACTTATCAAGATCAAATCGGATTATGAAAATGTGCTGGATTCCCGTCTGAAAGACGCCCGCTATTTTTATGAAATGGACACCAAGGAACCGATTGAAAAAAAGAAACCCATTTTGGCGCAATTGGTTTACCTCGGCAAGTTGGGTTCGGTACTCGATAAAACTCAACGTCTGGAGCAAATGGCACCTGTTTTTTCAGAAACCGCCGGCTATCCTGAATTGGCTTCGAGCCTTGCGCGTGTGGCATGTCTTTCCAAGATCGATCTTGTGACGCATTTGGTGTACGAAATGCCGGATTTGCAGGGAATCGTGGGCCGCGAATATGCGCAGGAATCCGGAGAAAAAGAAGATGTGGCGTTGGCCATCGGCATGCAGTATTTGCCGAAGAACCTTGCGGAAAATTACCAACAAGTCAAAAAGCATATGTCACTTCTTGGTGCGCTCTTTGGGATCATGGACAGGCTGGATCTTCTGATCGGCGCCTTTGGGACCGGGATCGAGCCATCCGGAAGTCAGGACCCTTTCGCGCTTCGGCGCGCAGGCGGTGCCATCGTTAAATTGATCCGTGCGTTTCATATTCCGTTTTCTTTGGGAAAAGTGATCGATGCCAATATTCATATCTACGGCGATCGATTCACTAAAAAAGAAGACCTCAAAATAAAGCTCACAAGGTTTTTGCAGGAACGTCTTTCATTCGAGCTCGGTGTCAAGGCCGGGTCGAGGTCCTATGAGATTCTGCAAGCCGTTTGCCGTTCCAGGTTTGACGATCTGGCGGATGTCTATGATCGTTTTGAGGTGCTTTGCAAGATGGCGGAAAAAGACAGTAAGAATTTTCTAAAAGCGGCCAAGGTGATCCAAAGAACGGCCAATATGCTGAAAGGTTACGGCAAGGCGGCGGGGGAGCCGAAGCCGGAGTTTTTAAAGGAGGATCAGGAGAAAAAACTTTTTGAACTTATCCAGACCCGGCTGCAGGAAGTCATGGAACCGCTAGGAAAGAGGGACTATGAGAAAGCCACGCGTCTTTTTGCGGATGTCTTCTCGGCTCCCTTGCATGATTTTTTTGATCATGTGTTGGTGAATGCAGAACAGCCCGAACTTCGGGAGAACCGGATGGCGCTTGTCGCGAAGATCAACCGTTTTTATACGGAGACACTAGCGGATCTTTCCGTACTATCCAGAATTGACGAAGAGTGATATAATGCCACTCTTCAAGTTCCCTCCAGAAAGACAATAGGGTCTGCTTCGAAGGCGGAATTTTTATAACATCAAATAAACAAAGGAGTAAAGGAAAAGTCATGAGTACAGGAACAGTAACAAAAAGATCATCGAAATCCTCAAAATCAAAATCCTCAAAATACGTCTATTTCTTCGGAAGCGGCAGAGCCGAGGGTGATGCCAAGATGAAAAATCTCCTTGGCGGGAAAGGCGCCAATCTCGCGGAAATGACCAATTTGGGAATTCCCGTGCCTGCCGGCTTTACGATCACCACGGAAACCTGCGATCTTTTTTATAAAAATGGAAAAAAATGGCCTGCGGGGCTTGAGGAACAAGTTCGTTCCAATATCGCAAAGCTTGAAAAATCCATGGGGCTCAGACTTGGCGATCGGAACAATCCGCTTCTTGTTTCCGTGCGTAGCGGTGCCGCAGTCTCCATGCCGGGGATGATGGACACGGTTCTCAACCTTGGCCTTAACTCCGAGGTGGTCCAGGGGCTAATCGTCAAGACCGAAAATGAGCGGTTCGCTTGGGATTCTTACCGCCGTTTCATCCAGATGTTCGGAGATGTGGTGATGGGAGTGCCCCATGATGAATTCGAACATGTGCTTGAGAAAAAGAAACAACAGGTTGGCGTCAAAACGGATACGGAATTGAATGCCAACGATCTTAAAGACATTGTCCGTCAGTATAAAAAAATCTATCAGGATCATACAAACGAAGAATTTCCACAAGATCCTTTTGAACAGCTCATCAAGGCAGTGAATGCGGTATTTAATTCTTGGAATTGTCCGCGTGCCCTCAAATATCGGCAAATCAACGAAATCCGCGGTCTGCTTGGCACGGCGGTGAATGTCCAAGCTATGGTGTTTGGCAATATGGGTGAAACCTCCGGAACGGGTGTGTGCTTTACGCGCAATCCTTCAACCGGTGAAAACAAATTCTACGGGGAATACCTCATCAATGCGCAAGGGGAAGATGTGGTGGCTGGTATCCGTACGCCGGAACCTTTGGATGTGTTGGCCAAAAAGTGGTCTGCCGTCTATAAACAACTCGATGCGCTTCGTTTACGTCTTGAAAAACATTATCGGGATATGCAGGATATTGAATTCACGATCCAGGAAGGGAAACTTTATATCCTTCAGACCCGTACCGGGAAAAGGACCGCCGCCGCCGCTGTTCGTATCGCGGTGGAGCTTGTGAAGGAAAAGAAAATTTCTCAAGGTGAGGCGCTGCTGCGTTTGGATCCGAAGCAGTTGGATCACTTGCTTCATCCGACCTTTGATCCCAAACAGAAAAAAGAATTGATCGCCAAAGGCTTACCAGCTTCGCCGGGAGCTGCAACGGGAAAAGTCGTGTTTACGGCGGAAGATGCGGAAGCTTGGGCGAAAAAAGGCGAAGCTGTCATCTTAGTTCGCATTGAAACATCGCCAGAGGATATTGGCGGCATGAACGTCGCGAAAGGGATTTTGACTTCGCGAGGCGGGATGACATCGCATGCGGCGGTCGTGGCACGCGGTATGGGAAAATGCTGTGTGGCTGGTGTTAGCGATATCCAGATCGATTATAAAGCCCGCCAGTTCACAGCCGGAAAAGTGACCGTGAAGGAGGGCGATTTTATTTCCATGGACGGAAGTCTCGGAAATATTTACCTTGGGAAACTTAATACCATTGAGTCGACGTTGTCCGGCGATTTTGCGACCTTGATGAAATGGGCCGATGCGACCCGTATCTTGAAGGTGCGAACGAACGGCGATACGCCCCATGATGCAGAAGTTGCGCGCAGATTTGGCGCGGAAGGTATCGGACTTTGCCGCACGGAACATATGTTCTTCGAAGGGGACCGCATCATTGCGGTTCGTGAAATGATCCTTGCAAATGACAAGGCGGGACGTGAGAACGCTCTTGCGAAACTGCTTCCGATGCAACGCGGGGACTTTGAGGGGATTTTCGAAGCGATGAAAGGTTTTCCTGTGACGATCCGTCTCCTGGATCCGCCGCTTCATGAATTTCTGCCTCAGGAGGATGCCAATCAGAAAGAAATGGCGGAAGTTATGAAGGTGCCGGTTGAGATCATCAAGCAAAAGGTGGAAGCTCTCCATGAGTTCAATCCGATGCTTGGCCATCGTGGCTGCCGGCTTGGGATCACGTATCCCGAAATCTACGCCATGCAGGTTCGTGCCATTGTCGAAGCGGCTTGTAACCTGAAAAAGAAAGGCATCAAGGTCGTTCCTGAAATCATGATCCCGCTTGTCGGAACCAAGAAGGAATTGCAGATCCTGAAGGACCTTTCCGTTGAGACTATCAACAAGGTTTTTGCGGAAAAGGGGACCAAACTGGAATATATGATCGGAACCATGATCGAAGTACCGCGCGCGGCCTTAACGGCGGATCGTGTGGCTGAGATCGCGGAATTCTTCTCGTTCGGGACGAACGATCTGACGCAGATGACGCTCGGGTTTTCGCGGGATGATTCCGGATCTTTTATGGGAGCGTATCTCGATCAGGGGATCTTTGAAAAAGACGTTTTTCAGACGATTGATGAAGAAGGCGTCGGTTCCTTGATTCAACTTGCGGTGGAAAAAGGCCGTAAAACAAGGAAAGACCTTAAAATTGGTATCTGCGGCGAACATGGTGGGGATCCAAGCTCGATCTATTTTTGTCATCGGGTCGGAATGAATTATGTCAGCTGTTCGCCCTATCGCGTTCCGATTGCGAGACTTGCAGCTGCTCAGGCGGTATTGCGCCAGAAAAAATAAACTGCTGTTATGGCAGGTAAAAAAAAGAAAAACAAGAAAATCGGCTCTGCGAAAAAAGCAAAGTCCAAGCTTTTCAAAAAGAGATCCGTGCGGGGACGCGGCAAACGTCCTCGTACGGTATCTGCTGAACGGAATTCTGTCGCAGCTGGTAAGACTTTCCGCAAAAAAAACTCGTCTGAAAAAAAAATATCCAAAAAAAATGAAACAGAGATCCTTTTGCAACGCGAGAAACTTTTTCAGAAAGAAGCAGAAGAGATCATTAAACATGAAACTGCTTTAGAGACGGTAGCCGAAAGACGCAAGAGAGAGCGTGAATCCGATGAGGATGACGAGCACGCCGATAGCCCGACGGATCAAACCCTGGACCGCACCCCGATGAAGATTTATCTCGATCAAATCGAGCATATTCCACTTTTGAAGCCAGAAGACGAGATTTCTCTGGCGGAAAAGGTTCAGATGGGGGGTGTCCATGCCGAAGAGGCCAGGCACCGGATGATCCGTTCCAACTTAAGGCTTGTGATCGCGATTGCGAAGCGTTATGCGCATATGGGACTCGCGTTCTCGGATCTCGTGGAAGAAGGCAATATCGGGCTCATGCGTGCTGTCGAGAAATTCGATCCGAAACGGGGATACCGCTTCTCAACCTATGCCTCCTGGTGGATCAAACAGGCCATGATGCGTGCGCTTTCCAATCAGGGAAAGACCATCCGTATTCCGGTCTACATGTATGACATCATTTCCAAATGGCGGCGTGTTCGGGACGCATTAATGCAACGTTTCAACCGTTTGCCTACTCGCCGAGAGATCGCGAAGGTTCTTGAGATTCCGGTGGCAAAGATCAAGGAGGTCGAAAATATCGTGAATCGTCCAAGTTCTTTGAATACACCGCTGAGTATTGATGGAACGGCTGAACTGATTGATCTGATTGAAGACGATGCGAACCGGAAACCCGATTCTCTGGTTGCGGAAGTTTTGAAAACGGAACGAGTCCGCAAATTGCTCGACACACTTGATGAACGCGAAAGGGAAATCCTGGCGCGTCGATTCGGGCTTGATGAACATAGCGCCCACACGCTTGAAGAAGTTGCGCAATTTTTTAACGTGACTCGCGAGCGCATTCGTCAGATTGAGGGAGTAGCTCTTAAAAAGATCCGAGCTACGCTTTTGCTGGAAGGCGATCAATTCAATAACTATTTTTCATCATAACACCCGGCCTTCATCCTGTTAGAGATCCACGGATCCATCGTGAAGTGTTTGAAATCGGATCGGTGAAATATACCTTATCAGCAATGTTGTGATTTATTCGGACGGAAACGTTTTTCCTGTCGCTAACCGGATTCGAAAACTTATTCTATAAGTGAGGAGGATCGCTTTATGAGTTTAAAGTCTTTGAGGGCGAAAGTTCGCAACATTCCTGATTTTCCAAAGAAAGGCGTTCTGTTTAGGGATATTACGCCGCTTTTGAAAGATTCCTGTTCTCTTCGCGAAATTATCAGCCTTATCGCAAAAGCCGTCAAAAAGCATCCGGCGGATCTTGTGGTTGGGATTGAATCCCGAGGTTTTATTTTCGGTGCGGCACTGGCGACAAAACTAGGGCTCGGATTTGTCCCCATTCGTAAAAAGGGGAAACTCCCCTGGAAAACCAAACAAATTGCGTGCACACTTGAATATGGTCAGGAAATCCTTGAAATTCATGCAGATGCCGTGAAGCGCGGACAAAGAGTGGTGATTGTCGATGATCTTTTGGCAACGGGTGGTACGGCCGTGGCGGCGACAAAACTCGTGAAGGCATTAGGTGGAAGAGTCGCCTGTCTCGCTTTCGTGATTGAGCTGGGCGTGTTTCAAGGCCGGGATAAGCTGGAAGGTTCTAACGTTTTTTCTTTGATAAAATACTGATTAAGTGAAAAATTGTAGATCCCAGGCCTACGCTAAAAGGTTGGATGTCCTGTTTCATCAAAAGACGTGCCCCCATAGCTCAATTGGATAGAGCATCTCCTTCCTAAGGAGAGGGTTGCATGTTCGATTCATGCTGGGGGCAAATTCTTTTTTTATGAAAATAAAATTCAAAACAAAAAAATCTAAAATTGTTTTTTGGATCCTTGGTTTTCTTTACTTTTTCTCCGCGGCCCTTTCTGCGTTTGGACAGGAACCGCCGAAGGGATCGGAACAGGAGAAAGAAAAAACCGAATTTCAGGCCATGAAAGCCGAATGGGAGCAGGTTCGCGAACAGCAAATCCAGATGATTCAAGAAAAAGAAGAACAACTGGAGAAGTTGAAGGAGGAGCTTTTTGCCAAGAAAAAAGTCATAAGCGGATCTTCAGTTGAGCAAAAAACGGATGGCCAACCTAGGGAGCTCCAAGGGGTAGGAGTGCCACTGATGGGAAAACAGAATTCCGAAGAAAAGGCATCCGCACTACTTCGGAAGGAAGCTGATCTCAACAAACGCGAACGGGATCTCAGAGAACTTGAAACGAAGCTCGAACAAAAAAAGAAAGATTTGGATGCGCGCGAGGCGGCTCTGACGGAAAAATCAGAGAAGGCGAAGGGGGATAGTCACGTCCAGGATGGACACAATCGTTTTGAAAAAGAAGAGAATAAAACTGGTTTTTCTCCTATGACATGATATGAAGAATCGGTCTTCCGAAAAGCAATCGCTGCGTCATAAAATCTCTGAAATGCGAAAAAAAATTCCCGCAGTGCTGCGCCATCAAAAGAGCAGAAAAATTTTTAAGCAATTACTTCGGACTGCTGCTTTTTGTAAAGCGCATCATATCGTCTTTTATTACGGAATTCCGCCGGAAGTTGAAACGCGGCCTTTTCTGAAAAAGGTTCTTCGTCTAAAAAATGTTTATTTCCCGAAGGTTTCGTTGCGAAAGAAAGTCTTAACCTTCCATAAAGTGGATTCGTTGACGAAAGATCTCAAAAAAGGTGCTTATGCTATTATGGAACCGAAAGCGAGATGCCGAATACGGGATGCCAAACGCATGGACTTGATTGTCGCGCCGGGGGTGGCTTTTGATAAGGCCGGCAGGCGTTTGGGGCGTGGCGGGGGTTACTATGACCGTGTTTTTCAGCGGGCAAAAAAAGTTTATAAAATCGGCCTTTGTTTCCACGAGCAAATCGTCAAAAAAATTCCAGTGCAAAGACATGATCGGACCGTGGATCAGGTGATCACGGATTAAGAATGAGAACCGGGCAAAACGAAATGGATTTTGAAGAAACTAAAACCAACGGAAAAATTTATACCGTTAGCCAGTTGAATCGTCAGGTGCGATTTTTACTGGAATCGCGGTTTCCGTCGGTTTGGGTCGAAGGGGAAATATCGAATTTTAAACATCATAGCTCCGGACACATTTACCTGACACTCAAAGATGAAACAGCGCAGATTCAGGCGGCTTTTTTCAGCCAATATCAGCGCGGATTGAAATTCGAACTCAAAGATGGTTTGAAAGTTTTGGTGTATGCCCGTGTGTCGATCTATGAGACGCGTGGTGCCTATCAGCTTTATATCGAGCGCATTGAACCTCAGGGAATCGGGGCGCTTCAGCTTGCGTTCCAGCAACTTAAAGAAAAACTGGAAAAGGAAGGGTTTTTCAAATCGGAGAGAAAGCGGTCGATCCCTCAGTTTCCGAAAACAGTCGGTGTGATCACATCCCCGACAGGAGCTGCGATCCATGATATTTTAAACGTTGTGAATCGTAGATTTTGCGGGACGCATATTCTCATCTGTCCGGTAAAAGTTCAAGGAGAAGGTGCGGCAGAAGAAGTGTCTCAGGCTATTGAGGCCATGAATCAGCAGGGCGAGTCGGATGTGCTGATCGTAGGTCGTGGCGGCGGAAGCCTCGAAGATCTTTGGGCCTTTAATGAAGAAGTGGTGGCGCGCGCCATTTTTAATTCGCAAATCCCCGTGATTTCCGCAGTGGGGCACGAAACCGATTGGACCATCTCTGATTTTGTGGCGGACCTTAGAGCGCCGACACCTTCGGCCGCGGCGGAACTTGTGGTTTCGAGTCGTTTTGAGTTGGAAAAGCAGATTGCTAGCGCCGGCGAGCGCATCCAGTATGCCATGCTGAACCGGGTCAGTGCTCTCCGAGAACAGCTTGAAACTCTGCAGACCAGCTACGCGTTTCGTCAGCCTCGGTATTTGCTGGAACAATTCGCAGGCCAGCTTGATGAATGCAGCAGGCAGATGCAAAATCGCTTGTCGGATTTATTTTCCCTAAAGATGCAGACATTTCAAAATGCAACGGGTCGGCTCCGCGCTTTGAGCCCGCTTGCGATTCTGGAACGGGGTTATTCCGTGACTTTTAATGAGCAAAAGGAAGTGATTCGAAGTGTCCACCAAATCAAAGCCGGGGAAGAAATCCGTACCCGGTTGAGTCAAGGGGCAATGCTTTCGAAAGTCCTGAAGATCCAAAAAAGCGAGGAAACTATATGACGGCTAAATTTCAATTCGAAAAAGCGTTAGCAGATCTTGAAAAAATTGTAACAGCCATGGAAAGCGGAGCATTGACTCTGGATCAGGCTTTGAAGCAATACGAAGAAGGTGTCCAACTCGTGCGGGCATGCCAGGCGAGGCTAACGGAAGCTGAAAAAAAGATCGAAGTTTTGACCAAAACACTGGACGGTTCGTTTAAAAAATCCTCTTTTGATCAGGACGAAGCCATACGGCCTGCCAAGATCAGAAAAAATAAAAATGCTTCCTCTCATGACGATCGCGCTGAGGTTTGAGGCATGACGTACGAGATATTTTTCAAACGGCATTTGGCATTGATTGAAAAAAAACTGAAAACAATTTTAAAAGCTCATGAAGCCGCTCCCCGCAGTATTCACAAAGCCATGCAGTATGCCGTGTTTACGGGCGGAAAAAGATTTCGTCCGGTGCTGGTGCTAAGCGCTTGTGAGGCTTGTGGCGGTCAATTCCAAAAGGCGATCCTGCCGGCGCTCTCAGTCGAATTAATTCATACCTATTCGCTTGTGCATGATGATCTGCCGGCGCTGGACAATGATGATATGCGCCGAGGAAAACCGACGTGTCACAAGCAATTCGGAGAAGCGAACGCGATCTTGACCGGAGACGCGCTTTTAACTTTTGCCTTTGAACTGCTGGCTAGGGTGACGCCTGCAGACAAGGCGATCAAACTGCTCGCGGAGATATCGACGGCTTCCGGCACCCATGGTATGATCGGAGGACAAGTCGCCGATTTGTCGGATGCGGCTGGCAAAAAGACTCTCACGGGGCATGATTTTATAAGCCGTCAAAAGACGGGCCAACTCATACGGGTAAGTGCTTTGGCCGGTGCTATTTCGTCCGGGGCGTCATCCCACCAGTTGAAGAAAATCGAACAATATGGCGAATGTCTGGGCCTTGCTTTTCAGGTGGTGGATGATATCCTGGATAAGGACGGCTATTGCAAAGTGATGAGCTTGGGTGGAGCCACTCGAAAAGCTATGGAGTTGATAGATCAGGCGAAAGATGCTGTAGGCATATTAGGCGCCAAAGCAAAAGGGCTCAACTTTTTGGCGGATTTTTTAATGAAAAGGATTCCAAAAAAATAAGATGGAACAGTGGATCAATCACATCAAAGACCCAAAGGATCTGAAAAAAATACCTCTTGAGAAACTTTCCGAGGTGGCCGAGGAATATCGGCACTTTCTGATCGAATCTGTGGCGGAAACGGGCGGGCATTTGGGCGCGAGCCTCGGCGTATTGGAGTTGAGCATCGCACTTCATTATGTTTTAAATTCTCCTAAGGACAAGATTTGCTGGGATGTCGGGCATCAGGCTTATGTTCATAAGATGATCACTGGCCGTCGGGACAGGATGAATACTTTAAGGAAGCCGCATGGGTTGAGTGGTTTTCCCTCGCCATGGGAAAGTCAACACGATCCGTTTATTGTCGGACATGCCGGGACCGCGATCTCGGAGGCGCTCGGGCTTGCTTGTGCCCGCGATCTTAAAAAATCAAAAGAGAAAATCATTGCGGTGGTCGGGGATGGTGCCATGACGGCCGGTCTTTCTTTTGAAGCCTTGAACAATGCGGGGCATCTCAAGAAAAATATGCTGATCATCCTGAACGATAACGAAATGTCCATTGCCAGAAATGTGGGGGCGATGAGCCGTTATCTCAATAAAGTGCTCACGAATCCGCTTTATAATCGCATCCGAGGGGAAGTTGAAAAACAACTGAAACGTTTCCGGAGACTCTCAAAACTCGCTACTTCCTCTCTTGAGGGAATGAAACATCTTTTTGTGCCGGGCATTCTTTTCGAGGAACTTGGGTTTCGCTATTTCGGCCCTGTGGACGGCCATAATGTGACCGGTCTTGTGCAAACCTTACGCGATGTACTGACCTTGAATACCTGCAGTATTCTTCATGTGGTGACCCAAAAAGGAAAAGGATGCGCTTACGCAGAAGAGGACGAAGAAAAAGGACACGGGGTCGTTCCGTTTAATGTCAAAACGGGCGAGAAAATCGAGGTTAAGCCCTCCCAAGGTTCAACGGCCTCAAGTGTTTCATACACACAGGCTTTTGCGGATGTGCTTTCCAAACACGCGCGAAGAGATCTGGATGTGGTGGCGATCACAGCGGCGATGCCGTCCGGGACAGGCTTGTTGCAATTCCAAAAAGAGTTTCCGGACCGATTTTTTGACGTCGGGATCGCGGAACAGCATGCGATTTCATTTGCCGGCGCTCTGGCAAGGGGCGGTCTCAAGCCGGTTTGCGCGATTTATTCTTCTTTTCTCCAGCGGGCTCATGATTCAGTGATGCATGATGTAGCGCTTCAAAAACAGCGCGTTGTGATCGGGATCGATCGTGCGGGGCTGGTCGGTGCCGATGGGGCGACGCACCAGGGGATTTTTGATATTGCTTTTCTCGGTTCAGTCCCTGGGATCGTGTTGGCTTCCCCGATCGATGAATATGAAATGGATAAGATGCTAGAACTCGGTCTGCATCATGCTGCGGCATTTGCAATGCGTTATCCACGCGCGAACATCCCAAAGATGTTTGATGCATTTGCAAAAAAAAGTTTCGACATTGGGGAAGGGGAAATCCTGATGGAAGGCGAGGACGTGACATTGCTTGCATTGGGCAGTATGGTCGAAGTTGCTTGCAAGGCACACGCGCTTTTAAAAAAAGACGGCGTATCGGCGCGTGTGGTGAATATGCGGTTTGCAAAACCTCTCGATGAATCGTTGATTCTTGATTCGCTTCACAACACAAAGCACCTTTTTACCCTGGAGGAGCATGTTTTTACAGGTGGCTTTGGGGCCAAGGTCCTTGAGCTTTTGGAACGGCAAAATATCCGTGAAATCCCGCTCAAACGCTTTGCCTTACCCGAGGAATTTATTGAACACGGTTCCCGTGAAGCCCAACTCGACGAATTCGGCCTTTCTCCTGAAAAGATTACGGCCGGAATCCTTAAAGAGTTATCTCTTAAAAAACATTTTCTTTCAGAATAATTTTTTGTTACTCTTGCGACAGACATCCTTAGTTTTTGAAATTTGAAATAAGCGAGGCGTTTATGAAAACAGTCGGCATTGTGATCAATTCAAAAAAACAGGGAGCTCTGGAACTTGGAGCAAAACTGCGTACATGGCTTGAAAAACGGGATATGACAGTCTTGGATTCGGCGACGATGCCGCTTGATGAAATCGTGAGACAAGTGGATTTTGTGATTTCTCTTGGCGGAGACGGGACCATGCTTTCAATCGTTGGGCAGATGAGAACTCGCTCGATTCCTGTGCTAGGGGTCAATCTCGGCAGTCTTGGGTTTCTCACGGAGGTGAAGCAGGCCGAAGTTTTTGAAGAACTCAATGCTTATCTTCAGGAGCCCAAAACCGAAAGCCGGGTCATGCTTTCCTGCACGGTTTGGAGCAAAAAAGAAAAAAAAGAGCGAAGATTTTTGGCGCTCAATGACATTGTGGTCAGCCGCGAAGGGTTGGCGCGTATCCTTCGCCTGGATGTTCTGATTTCCGGCGAAAAGTTTATAAGTTTCCGCGGAGACGGTGTCATCATTTCCACGCCCGTGGGTTCCACAGCTTATTCGCTGTCTGCGGGAGGAGCGGTAGTCCATCCTAAATTGGAAGCGCTCATCATCACACCGATTTGTCCTCATGCGCTGAGCCTTCGCCCGATGGTGATCTCGGCCGATGAGAAAATTACGGTGCGGGTGCGCACCGATACTCCGCAGGAAAAAGCGCTTGTGACTTCCGACGGTCAAGAAAAGCTGGAAATCGACGATAGTTATACTGTCGAGGTAGGCCGATCGAGCGCTCCTTTCCAATTAATCAAGAGTTCCAAGCGGAGTTATCTCGAAACGCTTCGAGAGAATTTTAAACTTCCGGATGCTGAGAAATGACGGCAGTAGAAGCACCGTCAATCCTTGCCTGATTTTAGCGGGGATCCAGCCATGAGGTCTCCGTGGAAGTATTTGGGAATGACAAGAAGATCCAGAGGAGGGTAATCCCATGGCTCGTCTGTTGATTGTTGATGACGAAAAAATGATCTGTGAAGAGTTCCGCGAGACTCTGGAGCAGGAAGGTTATGAAGTGGATTGTGCTTTGGATGGCAAAGAGGGATTGAACAAGATCCGGTCCACGGAATACAACCTTGTTTTTTTGGATGCATCGATGCCGAAAATGGACGGGAAAAAAGTCCTCAAGCATATCCGAGATATTAGCCGCGTTCCTGTGGCTTTTATCACGGGATTTCTTCCGGTCAATAAAGAAAAAGAGATCTTAAAAATGGGTGCGCTTACTTGCATGCAAAAACCCCTCGATCTGGATCGTGTCAAATCTCTCATCCATGGTGTCACGAACCAAAAGAATACGGCTTGATCTTATGATCCGTGTACGATTTGCCCCTTCTCCCACGGGATTCCTTCATATTGGTGGTGTCCGGACTGCGCTTTTTAATTTTTTGTATGCGCGTCAGCAGGGTGGGCAATTCTTGCTTCGCATCGAAGACACGGACCGCCAACGTTCGACGCCTGAATTTGAACAAGAAATTCTCGATTCACTCCGGTGGCTTGGCCTCGATTGGGACGGGGAACTGGTTCATCAGAGCCGGCGCCTTGACCGTTACCGCGAGATTGCGCAGGAATTGGTCTCCAAAGGTCTCGCTTACCAATCCGAAGGCGCCATCAAATTCAAAATACCCAAGACCGAGATCAAGGTCTACGATATCGTTCGCGGGGAAGTGACCTATGACTCGGAGGAGTTCGAGGACCTTGTCATCATGAAATCCGACGGATTTCCGGTTTTTCATCTCGCAGTCATCGTGGATGATCATGACATGGAGATTACCCATGTGATCCGCGGAGAGGACCATCTGACGAATACTCCGAGGCATATCCTGCTCCAGCAGGCGCTTGGGTGGAAACCGCCGAAATACGCACATCTGCCGCTAATTTTCGGATCAGACGGTACGCCTCTTTCCAAACGCCATGGCGCGGTGGCGGTATCCGAGTATCGTCGGCAGGGCTTTCTACCTCAGGCACTTCTTAATTATCTTGCTCTTCTGGGTTGGAACCCAGGGACACAACAGGAAATATTCTCGCTCCAGGAGCTTGTGAAACAATTTTCACTGAAACGCGTCATTAAATCCAACGCGCAGTTCAATCCCGAAAAACTTTTTTGGCTCAACGGCCAGCATCTCCGGATGCTCCCGGGCGAGGTGTTTGAAAAACAAATTACGGAATTCTGGCACGATAAAATGGAAATCCAGCCCGAAGAACAATGGCGGAAATTGATCGCTCTTTACCGGCCGCGCATTCAAACGTTTGAAGAGCTTCAAGAACAGTCCGTTTATTGTTTTTCGGATCCGGCCTATACAGACGAAAAAATGCTGCAGGAAATTCGAAGCAATTCCGGTTTGATAACTCTCTTGAAACAGTGGGGAAAAGCCGTTCAGGAGCTTCCGGATTTTGAGGACACGACAGCCTTGGATCAGAAAACGCGTCAGATTGCGGAAACAGCAGGGCTTAAGCCCAAGGATATTATCCATCCGCTCCGGTTCGTGCTGACCGGTAGGATCGCGAGTCCCGGACTTTTTGAGCTTATGAGTCTTATCGGAAAAGAGATCTGCTTGAAGCGCCTCCATCTCTTTCTTGGCCAATAACCCATCCATAATGTTGACTGAATTTTGATCGTACTCTGAAGGCCATGATTTTGATATAATCCTCACCTATGGAAAAACCGAAAATGCCATCCAACTTTATTCGCGACATTGTAGATCAGGATATCGCGTGCGGCAAAAATGGGGGACGTGTTCATACGCGTTTTCCACCGGAGCCGAATGGCTATCTGCATATCGGCCACGCCAAGGCGATTTGCATCAGTTTCGGGATCGCCCGCGACTACCAAGGCCTTTGTAATCTCCGTTTTGACGATACCAATCCCGAAAAAGAAGAAGTGGAATATGTGGATTCCATTCGCGAAGACGTCCACTGGCTGGGATTCGATTGGGGCGACAGGGAGTATTACGCCTCCGATTATTTCGATCAGCTTCACCAGCACGCGATTACCTTGATTCAAAAAGGAAAAGCCTATGTCTGTGATCTGAGCCCCGATGAGCAAAGGCGCCATCGGGGGACGCTCACGGAACCTGGGAAGAATAGTCCGAACCGCGACCGTTCGGTAGAAGAGAATCTCGATCTTTTTGGACGGATGAGGCAAGGCGAGTTCGAGGAAGGAACCCGCGTCTTGCGCGCGAAGATCGATATGGCCTCCCCAAACATCAACATGCGCGATCCGACCATGTATCGCATCAAAAAGGCCTCGCATCACCGGACCGGTGACAAATGGTGTATTTATCCCATGTACGATTTTACGCACTGCATCTCCGATTCCATCGAAGGGATCACACATTCCATCTGCACGTTGGAATTCGAGAACAATCGTCCGCTTTATGACTGGTTTCTTGATCAGCTCGGCATCCATCATCCCCAGCAGATTGAATTTGCGAGATTGAATCTCACGCATACGGTTCTGAGCAAAAGAATTCTCCTGCAACTTGTGCAGAGAAAGATTGTTTCAGGCTGGAACGATCCCCGCATGCCGACCATCTCAGGATTTCGGCGTCGCGGTTACACGCCCTCTTCGATTCGTTCGTTCTGCGACAAGATCGGTGTCGCGAAATTCAACAGTACGATCGACATGGTGGTACTCGAAAACAGTATCCGCGAGGAACTGAACAGAACTGCGCCTCGTGTCATGGCTGTCCTGGATCCTCTGAAAGTGGTGATTACAGATTATCCCGAAGGCAAAATCGAGGAAATGGAAGCAGTCAATAATCCCGAGGATCCGTCCCAAGGATCCAGGATCGTTCCTTTTTCCCGTGAGCTTTATATTGAACGGGATGATTTCCGTGAAACGCCGCCGCCGAAGTTCTTTCGCCTTGCTCCGGGCAAGGAGGTCCGGCTTCGTTACGGCTATTTCATCAAATGTGAAAAAGTCATCAAGGATCCAAAAACAGGGGAGATCACAGAGATCCATTGCACGCATGACCCGGCAACGCGCGGAGGGAACAATCCTCCGGACGGACGCAAAGTCAAAGGTACGATTCACTGGGTTTCCGCCACACAAGCGCTCCAGGCTGAAGTCCGGCTTTATGATCATCTATTCGCAGCCAAGGATCCAAGCGATTTCCCGGAAGGGAAGGATATTTTTGAGAATCTTAATCCGAAATCCCTGGTGACAATTTCTCAGGCATTTCTGGAACCGAGCTTGAAGAACGCAAAAGCAGGCGAGCATTTTCAATTTGAGCGTTTAGGTTATTTCTTTGCGGATCCTGTCGATTCAAAATTGGGCCAGCCAGTCTTCAATCGTACAGTCACGCTTCGCGACACCTGGGAAAAGATCGAAAAAACCGGAAAAACGTCATGAATAAAAAAAAGATGCTATTTTTTATTTTATTAAGTTTGATCATTCTTGCCGCTATAAGCGAAGCATTGATTTTTCAGGGGCATTATAAAGCATTTCGGATTCCTAACGTTTCGATGGAGCCAACCTTCCATGTGAATGACCGGGTCATTGTTGATCAAAGGGCTTATAAAGATAAGGCGCCGCAAAGAGGAGATATCATTGTGTTTAAATTAACCATAATGGGAAAAACGAAATTGTGGTGTAAGCGAATCGTTGGGCTGCCAGGAGAAAAATTAGAAATTAAAGAACAGAAGATTTTTATTAATGATAAGCCAGTGTCTCTGCCTTGGTTTCCCAACATTCCTTTAGAAGCCCAAAAAGGGTGGGGGAAACAATTGGAGAGTGTTCCGATGAAAGCGTTAATCCCAGAAGATAATTATTATGTGCTTGGCGATAATCTGCGGCACAGTTTTGACAGCCGCCATTTTGACTTTGTTGCTCGCCGTAATATTCGTGGTAAAGTAGTGATGTTCTATAGCGGAAAGATGCCTATTCAAAAGATAGTAAAACTTATCCTGACTGGGAAAACAAATTAATAAAAATTTTTTGTAACAATGAATGTTCCTCTATAGGTCCATTGTCAGACAAATTGCATCTCTTGGTTTTTCAGGTTGTTCGTTGCGTTCAAGAGGAAGACCCGCTATAATTCGTCCGTTTTTCTTTTCTGAATCCCGCAATCTTTAGGTGGCTGTTTCTCATGGGGGAATGGTGTCCCGCTTGGAAAAGTACACGGGACTATGGATAATGAATATCTGTGTAGCAAAGACAAGTTGCTGCAATAAAGGTTTGTCTTTTTTGTTTCGTTGGGGAATGGTGTAACGGTAGCACAGGTGACTCTGGATCACCTAGTCTAGGTTCAAATCCTAGTTCCCCAGCCAACTGATTCTATCTCTACCTGCCAGAGATAGGAATTATACCCCAGATCGGGTAATTCCGGTTTGGGGTTTTTTATGTCCGCGTGTTTCAAAGAGATACGCCAACTCCCACCCCGTCATTCCCGAATGGTTTTATCGGGAATCCAAGCTCTGCATTTTTGCCAGCCTTAAATGGGCTAAAGCCCACAATTCATCTCCAAAACGCCGATTGGTAAATGCTCACAGGTAAATGGTATTTTGCCCGAATTGAAAAAATGATCTGGGCCACAATAGACCATTAACCTGAATCAAAAACAATAACGTCGACTTGGAACTTTCAATCTCTGGTAAATGCGGTTGGACACTCCCGAGGTGTGCGCAGTACTCCTCGGGAGTGGGGATGGTCAGGGGCTATGCTACCGACTGCTGCCACAGCGAGGCTTGCTTCCGCCAATCGAGCTCGTTTGAAATGTGGCGGGTATTTCTTTCGGTGATCTTGGCGAGGCTTGCATTTTCCGCGGTAAGGATATTCTCTTGGACGCTTGGACAGAGATATAGCAGATTAACGATCTGGTACAACCGGTAAAGATTCATGCCAGTCCACCCGGCGATCTGTTTTAAATCCTTGGCCCGTCCATCAGCAAGCATGCCGTGGATCTGATGAGCGAGAAAGAGCTGTTGTCTTATGATGGGCTCGCTTTTAAAATCCGGCAGGCCCGATGCGGGCACTTTGTTTTTCAACTCGGTAAGCGGCAAATCATACTCGTACTTCCGCACATCTCCTTTAAGATAAATCCTGAGCTTGCCCTTGGCGCCGTCATAATCAATTTCGCGGACCAGCTCATTGATGACTGCCATTTGTTTCTCAAACGGCAGAGTTTTCCAATTCGAATCTTCAAATCGCTTATCCTTCGTAATCCGCGTCAGTAGTTCCAAACACTTCTCTTCAATCGCAGTCGCGCTGATAGTTTTAGTCGGACAGGCCTTCCGGTTGAGTTTGATTGCGTTGAGACAAATATAGTAACGGTATTTATAGTTCCCTTTTCTTGCATAACTGTGGGTCATGCTGGTGCCGCAAGGAGTGCACCTGAATAAACCGCTCAAGAGCCCCGGGAACTTCCGGTTCTTTGAGGTGCCGCGCACTCTTCCGTTCTGCTTCAGGATCGCTTTCGCCTGATTAAAAGTTTCCTCACTGACGATGGCCTCGTGCAATCCCGGATAAATCTTCCCGTCGTATTTGACCTTGCCTGCATAGACGACATTATTGAGGACCCATTGGATATTGGTGTTCTTGAATTCAACACCGCCAAAGACCTTGTGCTTGTCCTTATGAGCTTTGGTTCGATGTCCTCGTTCGTTCATGATCCTTGCGACTTCAAGCAATGATTTCTTTTCGATGTAGAGCTTGAAGATCATCTGGACAAGCTCCGCGCCTTTAGGGTTTATTACGAGTTTTTTGCATTCAGAATCGATGTCATAACCCAATCCGGCCCTACCGCCGATCCAGCGGCCTTTCATTCGGGCCGCGGCCATCTTGTCTTTGGTGCGTTCGCTGATCATTTCGCGTTCAAATTGGGCAAACGAAAGCAGAATGTTGAGCGTTAGCCTTCCCATGGACGTGTTGGTGTTAAAGTGCTGCGTAACAGAAACGAAAGCAATCTGCTGCTCTTCGAAGAATTGAAGCAGCTTTACAAAATCGAGTAATGACCGTGACAGCCTGTCGACTTTGTAGACGACAACGCAGTCCACCTTTTTGGCTTTAATGTCCTCGAGTAGCTTTTGAAGAGCTGGGCGATCTATCGTGGCTCCCGTAAAACCGCCGTCATCATATTTATCGGGAAGCGTAACCCATCCCTGACTTTGCTGACTACGGATGTAATTTTCGCCTGATTCTCTTTGAGCATCCAGAGAAGAGAATTCCTGATCCAGTCCTTCGTTCGTGGACTTTCGCGTATAAATTGCGCACCGGATTGATTGTTTTATTTCTTTATCGTTTCCCATTGGTTAGTCCGAAGAAAATGAACCCATTCCAGTGATCACCCGTAATTGCTTTAGCGACAGCGCTTAGGTTCTTATAGATGGCGCCTTGGTACTCAAAGCCGTTCTCCAGCACCTTTACCTCGATCCGGTTCCCTTTGTACGTTTTGATAATCAAAGATCCGGGCATGGGCAGACGGACATCGCGGCCGACCGTAGTTTTCCCCGTCTTGGTTTTAATAGCGATTTTGTTGACTGGATCATAAGTTCGAATCAGTTCCTGAATCCTGTTCCTTGCCCCAGTCGAGATGCCGCCTATCGCCTGTTCTTGTAACCGGTATGCCAATTTTCGGATCAAAAAGATTCGGTTTCCTGGCACAGCCTTGTCGCCAAAAAGCTCCCTGTATTGCTCCAGTAACTGCGCGGTCTCGCTTGTTTTTAAGGTCTCCATTTGCTCTTCGATAGTGTCCAGTTTCGACATGTCTGGCCTCCTGACACATACATGCTATACATCCCGAGATATAGCAAGTCATTCATTTCGGAGATTCCGCCAAGCTATCTTTAAATCAATTTATAGCAAAAACAATCAATAAATACTTTCTAAACTTATTTTCATTGTGTTTTTACATCGAATAGAGCACATTTTGAATGAGGGATAGTTTTTAAAACTTAAAGAAAGCTGAGGGGATAACGCAGCGATGATGCAAAAAATAATCGCTTTCCTTTTAAGTATTCAGATGTGCTTTTTCTGTGTCCCGGTGCTTCCACTTTCTTATGCCGATGAGTTCTCGGCAGGTCAAACTCAAAGCACACCGACAAAAACTCTTGAGGATGCTGCGAAAGAAACACCTCCTCCGCCGCAGCCGCCTGTCCCACCGGACAGTTTAACGCCACCTCCGGCAATTTCTCCGCCGACACCTAAAGGATTGACTCAGGTAACGAACGCTTCCGAGAATCAAGTAAAAGATGATGCTCCGATAACGCCAAATCTTTATCAGGTGAGAAGTGCTCCTGAGAATATCTCAGCAGTATTTTTAGCGGTGCAGGCCGGTCAACCGATTAATAGCTTTGATTATGTATCGAGTAGCTCGGGACAGCATAACCATTTAGGCACCATGCTGCAGGGACTCGAGATAGTTTTTCGGTATAACGGAGCAAACTACACTGTCTTTGCTGACAATTCAGGGGAATGGATCTATGACTATTCCAGCAACCAGTGGACATCCAAAGCGGAGGTGATGTCTGCATTTGCTACACGTTTGCTGGATCGAACAAGCATTACGAGCCAATCGTATCAAACTATGGTTCAATGGGATTATAATGTATCGGGAGGCATTACTCGACTGGCCTTGCCTTATACAGAAAACTTCATCAATGGATATACTCCCGAACAGCGGGAAGTGCAGCAAACGGCCTTACAAGCGGCCCTGACTCAGGCTTTCAATCTTGATCCGACAGATTTTTTTGACAAAGTGAGCTTGGTTCAGCACATCATCATCAGCCCGTATTCAAGCCCCGGGCAGGGGCATTTTTATCCTTCCAGCGGATCGATCATCGTTAATGCCAATAATCCGCTAACAAACGAATTCCTGATCCCGCTTATTTTCCACGAAGCCGCGCATTTACGTGATTACGGCAATATCTATCCGAGACCCTTACCTTTTAATTTTGCATATTCAGAAGCTAACGCATATTTAGAATCCGCTCTCTGGAATCTGCGCTTGGGACGAATTAACGAATATAGTTTTATGAAATTTGTTGCAGACCGTATTCCGGATAACAATTATAACAATGATATAGCAATGGCTTTTACCAGTACGCCTTCACTTATTGCGAATGCCACGGCGCCCTATCAAGTGGCTTTATGGGGTCTTGCGCAGAACGATATCGGCGAGCCTCTCTATATTTCCAGCGCTCCTGGATCAATGGAGGGACATCAAGGCTACAATTTTATTTTTGAATATAGCGGTACGAATCGCAGCATCTTTGTGAGTTCGACCGGTGATTGGGCCAAGTTCGGTGCTCAGACATACGAAGGAATTGGCGCGATCATGATCTCGATCCAGGCTCTTCAGCAGCAGTTGATGACCAAGGGCGATACGATCATGGGGCTCATGAATCAAACATTTACCGCTCTATTTGGCCAGATCAATATTTCGGGCTCTGTCTTCACGAATGCCATATTGACGATCAATGGGGTTACGGTTGCGCCGCCGTCGGATCCGGACACGTTGCTATCGTTCACAACAATTTTGAAAATACTATGGGATGGGAAGCAACTTCTTGCCGGGGCTTATGACAATATTGTTTTATTGACTGCGGCCGAGATACAAAGAGCCATTGAAATGGGTCTTGAGGGTTATCTTAATGAGACGATGTCTTTTAATTCATCGGACCTTTATTCTCTTAGCCGAGCCGAGCTCTTAGCATTACAAACACAATTAACATCACAAAATCAGCAAATGGATGCAGGGATTGTGTGGCACACGAACGCTCAGACGGCTCACACGCTTCAAATCGGTGTCTACAGTTTGAAGACGGTTATTGCATTGCAGTCTGCGTTCGGCGGTGGCTATGGCATCAGCATTCAGCATGATGCAACCACTGGTCTGCCGTATATCCGAATTGTAAGTAACAGTACGCCATCTTCTGGTGGATTTGTGTCGGCGGAATTTTCGCTCAATCCTGATGGAAGTTTAAATACGATTCGGAGTATTAATTATGAGGGTATCTCTTCGGTCGACGGACAGTTTTTATTTGCTGGAATGAAACTTTTGCCTCCTGCTACTTCCTCGGATCAGAGCGGTCTGGTTCGCCTTACTCAAGTTCAAATTTATAGCGTCGAACCTTCAGGAGTTTTGCATATCGGATGGCAAGGTAAGTTTTATAAGATCTACCGTGTAAACAGCACGGTGACCTATCAAGACGAAACGCCATTACTGCTTGCGATGCAGAAATATTATGGTGCGAATAATATTCCGCAGAATTTCCGCGTCGAGATTTCAAACTCTTATGAGGTCAATGTCTATATTTCTGAAATACAAAATAGTGTTATGACGGATGTGGCAAATATAACATTCATGACTTATGGCGGACAATACAACGTCGAGTGGGTTCGGGATATGAAGACCCACACTGCAGCCCAATTCATGTACCAGGCCGGTTATGTGCTTTCCGACATTTGGCGTACGACTTGCAATGATTTCGGTTGCAGAGGCGGGTATTGGAGAGGGCAAATCCATAATATCGCTTTTGATGTCGGTGCCAATAGTGGTACGGCCAATGTCACATCGGTCTTATCGCCGAACTGGCTTACATGGACAGATCCTACATTAGTTCATTTCACCAACATTGCTGATCTTTTGAAACAGGCAACGGACATGGATGTCCCTGTCGCGGCGTTGAACACACTTTCATCAATTCAACGCTCGATAGGAAGTTTGACCTTCAATTATTCGTATGTAGCAGGCGGGTTCAAGGCGATTGTTACCAATCCGAATGCAATTGTTGGCGGCTTAAGCCGGATGGAGTTTGTGGTCAAACAGGAGGGAACGATTGATACTGCGACTTTGCAAGTGATTTATAAAGGTGCGATGGCGAATTTAACCCCGAATGGGCAATTATTATTTTCCGGCATAAAGCTCATACAGCCAACTACGACGGATGCAAACGCGCTCATTCAAATGACCCAAGTAACGGTAAAAAATATCGAAGTTTCTGGTACGATTCATTTCAGCTTGAGTGGTTTGTCCTATAAGGTTTATCGGGACGGCGGCCAAGTTATTCTTGAACATGAGATCACCATGCCCGACGGCACCGTGCTCGATATTAAAGAAATCAGCAAGACTGAAATGCTGGCTCTTATACCGACAATTGTGAATGTTGCGGATCAAGCCGCCGCAATTGCTGCGATCAATGCTTTGCCCGCCGGCGCTGCATTTTACCGCACAAATATCATCCAAAATGGCGTTCTGCAGTTTACTCAATATGAATGTGCTCCAGCAAAACGGGATTTTAGCAAAATGCCTCAAGCCATGTATATGCCAGGAAATGCCATGCCGAATCCGGGGATTGTTCAGACCTTTGTTGCAGGAAGCGCGTCTCCGTTTTTTGAGTCCAAGATGTTCTTTGGACAAAACAATGCTCTTCTGAGCGTTAATTCCATCGAGAATACTCAAACGAATCCGCCGCCGGTGGCTGCATTGGTGAAAACTTTCAAACTGGATGGTACAGCTTATGCTGACATTTATTACGATACCCAAGGCAATGTGACGAGTGTTGTTTATTATCAGTACGATGCCAATAATCGCTTGAGCCAGATGATCTCGAAGACGGCTGCGGGTATAACGTTATGGACGCAGCAATATTATTACACGGGCACTAACACCACACCCGATTATTCTAAACGAACTTATGCAGATAGCTCCGTAGAATATTACAACTCCCTAGGAGATCTCTTTCTAGCCAGGACGAGTTCAGGGATTTCCAGAGCTGCTTTTAATGATATGAGATGGAGATACATGTTTGGCGATTGGGACAATAACGGTGTTTTTGACAATGAGGAAGTTCAAGATTTGGATCACGACGGTATTTTTGGCGAGCCGGAGGATTGGCCGAGAAATGATTACAATGACTTTTTAGCGACAGGATACACGCCTCAACAACTTGCCAATCAAGCCAAATTTTTGGATGCGATTATTTCAAGAGCTATGCAGGCCGGATCAGCAAATGGCGCCCTGGATGAAGTATTGAGGATATTATCCAATGTAAAACATATTGTCTTTATCGACATGCCTCCCGAACTAGGCGGCGGTGGTAATCCTGAGGAAGGCGTTTTGCTTATCAATAATTGGGATGTGGAAGCATGGACGAATGCCATTAGAGACGGGAAGACCGTTAAAGCGCACTTGCTTGTTGACGGAGATGTTATGACCATGATGCACGAGGTTGAGCACGCGATTTATTTAACGGCGACGTGCCCTGATATTTGGAGGACAGGGTCAGAGGAAGGCCGGATTTGCGGATTGAATTCGGAAGTGGATTCGCATCTTTTAAGTGCCCGATGGGATGGTTACCTTGGATTACCACAGTTCTGGATAAACTGGAGCAGTTTTATGGCGGATCATATTCCTGACAACGGATATGACAACCCCATTGCGAATAATTTGACAGATACTTCCACAATGGCGCCTTTCCTGAATGGCAGCGAATTTGTCAGCGCGCATATTGACGCCACAGTTGACTGGATTTATGTTCCAAGCCTTCCTTATCCTGCTTTCGAAAATAAGTTTGGGACTTCATTGACTGGATATAAGGTTATCTTTAAAAAACCTGATCAGACGCAAGTAACCTTGTTTGTAGATGAAAGCGGCCAATGGATTAAATATAACGGCTTTTGGTTTGAGCGGGCTGCCAGCAGCGACGAAATCAACTTAAGGCAATTAGATTCTTCAGGACGTCTATTTATTTCAACTCAGTATCACATTCCTGAAATAACTGAGTTAGGCACTCCCTCCGGACCTCCCGAGCTTTTATGGACCCAGCAGTATTTCTACACCGGTGCTAACACCACGCCGGATTATTCGATACGAACCTACGCGAACGACAATGTCGGGTTTTATGATGCAGCTGGAAATTTTATATGTGATATTGCAGCTTTACTTAATCGGTCGAGCATCACGCCAGCGGATTTTGACCGGTTAAAGGTTTCTAATCCGCCTCTTCAGCAAATCGATTACTTTCCCGCAGCCATGACATACTCGCAATTCAAGGACGAGACGATCTCCTCACAAGATAAAAAGGCTCTAAAACAGCTTTTAACGCTGGCTATTGCAACCAATCCTGCGCGGTTTAAGCAAATCATGCAGTCCGCAGGCAGGATCGTCATTAAACCTTATACCCCCATCACCCTAATTCCTAGCTGGGAATTCAATTCTGCGGCGGTTGTTTTAGATAACGCGCTTTACCTTTACTATAATTCCGGAGACTTGTCGGAAAGTGGGCTGAAAGCAGCGCTTCCTCTTGTCATGCGAGAACTTGCTCATTTTTATGATGCCGCCCAGCACATTTCCAATCCGGTTTATTGGCCGGCTTCCGCGGAAGAATACGAAAATCAAGAGCAAGTCAATTGGATGAAACTTTTGAATTTTCCGAATACTTCCGTCGACCGTGACCAGTGGATCACAAATCGGATTTCGGATAACAATTACACCGGCTTAGCCGCGCAATATATCACCGGAACTCTGCATGATACCAACCCAGCCACGGGCGCCGTTTATACCTACAGCGAAGCCTTTTCAGCGATTATGGCGCCTTACCTGAGCGCCGAGAGCTATATAGGCCAATATTACACTATCAATATTAACGATCTCATTTACACGAGCAGCATCCGAACGTCGCTTCCCAGAGGTGCTGACACCGTTCAGGGTTACAACATTACACTTAACCGAAGAGGAACCGCAACAAAATATACTGTTTTTGTTGATCTTTCCGGAGAATGGATTTACTACAACAGCCAGTGGACGCCAAATACACAACGGATCGCCGAGCGCCTTTTGAATCGGGCCAGTATCTCAAGTACACAATATTCAGATATGGCGAGTTGGGATGCTAGAGTGACAGGTGGTTTTGTTCGCTTGCCTGCAACCTACGCTGCTTATCTCGGCTCTTCGGCTACTTCCCAGCAGATTGCTGACTTAAAAGCGGCCTTGACCCAAGCTTTCAATCTTGATCCTGTTGAGTTTGTCAACAAAATGAGTTGGGTTCAGCATATTATTATCAGTCCTTACACAGGACATGGCAGCGGCCATTTTTATCCTTCCAGCGGAGCCATTATCCTCAATGCCAATGATTATTCTGTGGTGCCGACGCAATACATGTCTGAATATCTTATCGAACTTATTTTCCATGAAGCCACGCATTTGAGAGATTTTAATGGGAACGTTTATCCTGCTTCGCGGGATTTTCGAGTTTCCGAAGCAAATGCTTACGCGGAAATTGCTTATTGGCAAAATTTAACTACACCGATTTATCATGATTTCACATGGGAACAAGGATATAACGGAAATAAATTTACTGCCGACCATATTCCCGATAACGATTACAACAACATTGTTGCACAGGCAGCCACGAGCAATCCTGAATTATGGAATCAAGCGACAGCTCCTTTGGTAAGTGCGATGAATTTTCTCAATTCAAATGTCGCTTCTGTTGACTGGAAATATTTTTCTAGCCCGGCTGCAACCTTGAACAAGTCCGGCACGAATATCAGCGGCTACACATTTACTTTCCAAAAACCGGATCTCAGTACGATCAACGTTTTTGCCGATCTGACAGGGCAGTGGATCAACTATCAGGGCACGTGGTATCAACTCCAGGGCACTATCTTTGTTCCCGCCGTAGCGATGAAATCTGCCAGCCAAAGTGCCGCCACAGCAGTGACCTCAAAAACCTATACCGCGACGTCACAAGTTGCGGATCTTCAACCGAAAGCGCTTTCTCCTCTCCCTCTGGAAAGCGCGGCGAAGAGTTCTTTGAATGTGGCGACTCCCACGGTGCTTTCTTCAGCGCTGCTTCAAAGTTCTCCGATTCGTTCATCGTATTTAAGAAAGATCAAATCAAAGCCCGCGTTGCGTTCGTCCGTAAGTCCAAAATTCCAAACAAACGCAGCGAGCGCCTTGCGAGCTTATCAACAGGAGAGCTCTCTTAAAGCTTCACCGCTCTTTGGATTTGAAGAAAGCATGGTTTTCGAAAATATTTTGAAAGAACTAACACAATAAGCACTTCTTCTAGATACCTAGCTTAATCGGAAGCTTTTCATTTTTAACCATGGTGAGGTCCGATAATCCTTAAATGTCCACCTCTTGGGCCCGGACATTTTGTATCGTATTCAGCAAGAATAAGTTGCAGAAAAATGTCCTTCAAAAAACCGGACAAAACGGACATTTTTGACATCATTTTGTCCTGATATGTCCGGTTAGATTGGCCTTTATGAAGGTATCTCTGAATTGGGCTGGTAATCGGTAATGCGAGTAAATATAATGGCATCTCAATCGGCCGAAAGGAGAGATGGCTCGTTCATCTCAACCTGATCCGGCAGCCATGATTTTCATTAATTGAAATAATCTATAAGGAAATTATGACAGTCCCACCCAGCCCATTAAAATTAATTATGGTTGGGGCGGCCATCATTTTTCATCCTAAAGAATAATAAAAATTCATAAAATCTCAACAGCAGCATCTAGACTTCGGGCGGATATTATGAAAATAAAAAGAACAGGTTTTCAATATATTGATTCGCAGGAAATTATATTGCCCGGCATTCGAAAGGTCGTGATATTCGGGGATCCGGGTTGTACCGGATTTTACGGCGAAAGCAAAAGAGTCCTTGATCAAATTTTGAAGCAAAACGCAGAAGCCTTTTTTGCCTTGGGAGATCTTGCTTTTACCGGCTCGGGGGAAGAACTTCGGGAAGTGATCGATTTTAGCAACGCACGGGCGCAGGTCCCGATTTTTTCGTTATGCGGGAATCATGATCTCCCGCATTATCCGGAATTTTTGGGACGGAGTTCTTACGCGCTTATTTTGGATTATCATGTCTGTTTCTTTTTTGATAATTCCCAAGGTTATTTTTCAGAAAAAGATTTGGATCTTCTCAGGGAAATGCTTGAAAAATATCCTGACAAGTCTTTTATAGTTTTGATGCATATCCCTCCTCCGCTCGAAATCACCCGGGGAAGTTTGCCGGAACAGGAATGGAAAAAAATAAAAATCGTACTGGGACCACATGCCGGCCGTATTCTTCGGATTTTTTGCAGTCACCTTCACGGATTTTATGAATATCTTCTCGAGTGCTATCAAATTACCCTTACCGCAGGCGGGGGTGCTGCCATGATTCATTCCTTGCCGGCGCCGGCTCAAAAAACATATCATGCTGTTTGGATGAACTTTCATGATCATGGTTCCATCACTACCCGGTTTATTCCTGTTTAGAAAGTTAGGCCGGCCTAACTTTCTTAAGATTTTACATCATTGTTCCGAAGGTTAAATAAACACAGCATGGGGTTCGACGCCGAAACTATTTTCAATTCCATATGCTTTTGCAGTGAAGTAGTTTTTGATGTTGAAACTGCCTAATCCGAACTAAATAACATTTTTAATGGAACATTCTTGGAGGCTTTCGATGGGGACTAAGATTCTGATCGTGGATGATGAACCGGATATTATTTTACTTCTAAAAAATCGTTTGGAAGCAATGCAATATCAGGTTGTGATGGCGCAGAACGGTGCCGAGGCGCTGGAGATATTTCAGAGGGACAAACCTGATCTTATTATCACCGATGTCATGATGCCCGGTCTGACCGGGTATGAGTTTTTTGAAGCACTCAGGAAAATGGGAGGGGAAGGGGCCTCCGTCCCTGTCATCGTGACTTCGGCGCGCCGCAGTATGGCCCAATTTTTTGACAAGTGGGCTATTGATTGCTTTATCCCGAAGCCTTTTGACTTGTCCGCGTTTATGCAGGCCATCGAAAGGGCACTGGCCGCGAAAGACCGTGCGCATGTCTTGACGGAAAAGCATTTGGCTGCTCAGCAAAAAAGCGATCTCCAGGATGTTCTCTTGGTGGGAGTCAGCGAATATGAACTTCGGAAAGTAAAAGAATTTCTGGAATCCCAGCAATGTTTGGTGCATCAGGGATTGGATGAACAGGATTCTTTGGAGATCGCTCAAAAAATACGGCCGAATTATATTTTTATGGAATTTTGGGAAGATGCGAGGAGATTCGATACGGTGAAGTTTTTCCGCGATCTTTCCAAGAGCCCGAAAACAGACCGAATTCCCTGTATTGTTTTTTGCAGCCCTTCACTTCAGATCGAGGCGAGTAAAACATTCTCTCCCAAGCATTTGCTTGTTTTTCGTGATGTCTCGGAACTTTTGAACAAACTTGCCTCTCTAGTCCAAGCCCCGGAGTTCAGAAAACGGAGTGCTTAGCAACTTGTGCTATATCGACTTATACCGCTTCTGGTGAAATGCGGACGGTTGCTCTAGTCGAACGGATGGTGTGACGTTTTGCATCCGGCATGATGATCTCCACCTGAATCAACTGGTCTCCAAAGGAAGTGTTGAAAGGTTCAGTGGTTACTTCGACGGTATTTTCCGGAATATTGATGGATTGGTTGGGCATGACGACATTCGTTTTTTTACCGCCCATTCGATTGGTGGCGGTGATGTACATTTGAACATTGCTATAGTTGGTCGCGTATCCCGGGCGTAACTTAACGGCAGGCTTTTGTCCTGTCCCTGTGTTTGCCGGAACCGATGAGAAGACATAACGCCCGCCCCAGGAACTAATATATCCTGGATTTCCATCATCCGTGATAATCTTAATCCGTATTTCTTGGGGCGGTCCCTCAGGAACGTGTTCGATCCAAAGGACTTTTTGCCGGATGGGGAGGGTCTTTTCAGGTAAAAGGGTCAAGGACATCATAATGCCACTGGCTGATTTTCCGTTAACTTTTACGGGGCGGTCCCCTTCATTCGTGATACTTGCGGCGAATAAATAAGGTGTGACGAAAATAAACAATAAATTAAAACAAATAACTCTCGATAATCTCATAGACTAGATCCTCACGGTTTTATTATTTTGAAAGTCTAACATAGGCATTTAGGGAACAGGAAACGCTATTTTTCAGGATCGGGAACTTGCATCATGAAGGGGGCCCAAGGATGGCAAAAAATTCACACACTCAATTTATGAAAGAAGCAATCAAAGAAGCCAAGAAAGGGTTGCGGGAAGGGGGCATCCCGATCGGTTCTGTGCTCGTCAGGAATGGCAAGATTATCGGGCGGGGGCATAACCGGCGAGTCCAAAAGAGATCGGCTATTTTGCACGCGGAAATGGATTGTTTGGAGAATGCCGGCCGTCTTAAAGCGAAGGATTATGAAGATTGCATGATCTATTCCACGTTATCTCCTTGCGATATGTGTACCGGTGCCATCCTGCTTTACAAAATTCCGATGGTGGTGATTGGTGAAAATAAAACTTTCAAGGGGCCGGAAGCTTATTCCAAAAAACGCGGCGTCAAACTTATCAATCTCGATCTTGAAGAATGTAAAAAGCTGATGCGGGATTTCATCAAAGCCCGGTCTGTTTTGTGGAACGAAGATATTGGGGAATGATCTATTCATGCTCATCCGGAAATTGAAAGACTGCCAGGAGATCATTGCCGGAGATTCATGTCACCTCCGGGAGCTTTTGAACGCGAAACAGGATAGACGCGCCTATCGTTACAGCCTCGCCCATGCGATCGTGAAACCTGGCGAAAAAACCAAACCGCATGCGCTGAAAACTTCCGAGGTTTATTATATCCTTGAAGGAAGCGGCCGGATGCATGTAGGAGAAGACGTGGCGGATGTTTCACCGGGGTGCGCGATCGATATCCCGCCTCATGCAATTCAGTTTATAGAAAATACAGGGTCTTTGGATCTTGTGTTTCTCTGCATCGTGGATCCTGCCTGGTGCGCCGGGGATGAAGAAATATTGAAATAAAATTCTGTAAAAAACTTTCCGAATCTTTCTAGCGCTTCACAAATCACGCAGTTATCTTTATCCTCAAAGAAAGATTATTTTCCAAAGGAGCATTGTTCAGATATAATCTCACCATCGTTTTAAATCCTAGAAAAGGAAATCTAATCATGTATCCCATTCTTGCGAAAACTAAGTTGAATCATAACGTAGACGAAATGGTGATCCGCGCGCCGTTTGTCGCGCGGCGTTGCGAACCCGGACAGTTCATTATTCTTCGTGTCGATCCGGAGGGGGAGCGCATTCCTTTGACGATCGCGGAATATGATGCCAAGGCAGGGACTGTTACGATCATCTACCAGATCGTGGGATACACCACTCAGAGGCTCAGCGAAAAAAACGTGGGCGATACTCTGGAAGATTTTGTGGGACCGCTTGGCAAAGCCACGGAAATTCATCCATGCAAACGCGTGATCGGTATCGGGGGCGGCGTTGGGGCGGCACCACTCTATCCCCAGCTTAAAAAATTTCATGAACTTGGTGTTTCCGTGGATCTTATTCTTGGTGCGCGTAACAAAGACCTGATCATCCTCGAAGAAAAATTTTCCAAATTCTGCAAGAATATTTATATCACAACCGATGACGGAAGCTACGGGACCAAGGGGCTTGTGACGGATAAGCTCAAAGAACTTGTGGCCAAAGGAGAGAAATACGACGAAGTGATCGCGATCGGGCCGCTCATCATGATGAAATTCGTAAGCCTTCTGACTAAACCATGGAATCTCAAAACTAACGTTTCGCTCAATCCGGTCATGGTTGATGGAACCGGCATGTGCGGGGGATGCCGCGTGACGGTGGGAGGCGAAACAAAGTTTGTATGCGTCGATGGTCCGGATTTTGATGGACACCAGGTCGATTACGATGAGCTGATGCGCCGGCAGGGGATGTATAAGACCGAAGAAGCCCATGTCTGCAAAGTCGGTTTAAGGAGTGCTTGATATGCCGCCTAAGTCTTCATTTCTTTTCATAAACGGTGACTTGGACAGTCATGATCACCGATTCATTTTTTGATTAAGGAAAATTATGGCGCCTAATATGAATCCCAAAAAAGTTCCGATTCCGGAACAGAAACCTGAAGAACGAATCAAGAATTTTAATGAAGTCGCGCTCGGATATACTCCCGAACAAGCAAAAGAAGAGGCTATGCGTTGTCTTCAGTGCAAGGCGCGTCCCTGCGTCGCAGGTTGCCCGGTTAATGTCAAAATTCCGGAATTCATCAAACAAGTCGCCGAAGGCAATTTTGATGAGGCCTATCGGATCCTTGTAAGCGAAAATTGTCTTCCGGCGATCTGTGGCCGTGTTTGTCCGCAAGAGACCCAATGTGAAATTCTTTGTGTGCGCGGTAAAAAAGGAGAACCCGTGGGGATCGGTCGTTTGGAACGTTTTGTGGCGGATGTTGCGATGGAAAAAGGATCGCAGGAAATCCCTGAGATCAAGAAGAACGGTGTTCGTGTTGCTATCGCAGGCGGAGGGCCTGCTGGATTGACTTGTGCGGGGGAACTTGCCCGTCTCGGATATGACGTGACCATTTTTGAAGCCTTGCATGCCCTTGGCGGGGTTTTAATGTATGGCATTCCCGAATTTCGATTACCCAAAAAGCTTGTTGAAAAGGAAATCGCTGTTGCTTTGAAATTGGGTGTTAAGATCGAAAAGAATGTCATCATCGGGAAATCTATTACCGTGGATGAACTTTTTCAAGAAGGATTCCGAGCGATTTTTATCGGCTGCGGTGCCGGACTTCCTTCCTTTATGAAAATCGAAGGTGAAAACCTGAATGGGGTTTACTCGGCTAATGAATTTTTGACGCGTACCAATCTGATGAAGGCCTATGATTTCCCAAAGTCGCCGACGCCTATCAAAATCGGGAAACGAGTGGCAGTGATCGGCGGAGGCAATGTGGCCATGGATGCCGCGCGGACCGCGAAACGCTTGGGGGCTGAGGAAGTTTACATTGTTTACAGGCGGAGTGAAACAGAGCTTCCTGCCCGCGCCGAGGAAGTCCATCATGCCAAGGAAGAGGGCATTATTTTTAAATTGCTTCGTAATCCCGTCAAGATTTTGGGTAAGGACGGTTGGGTGGTGGGTATGGAATGTGTGGAAATGGAACTTGGAGAGCCCGATGAATCAGGCCGGAGGCGTCCTGTGGTGAAAAAAGGGAGTAATTTCAATTTTCCGGTGGATACCGTGATTGTCGCTATCGGCGGGACACCGAACCCATTGATTCGCCAGACCACCCCGGGTCTTCAGGTGCAGAAGTGGGGCGGGATCATTGTGGATGAAGCGACGATGAAGACTTCCAAAGAAAATGTCTATGCAGGAGGTGATATTGTCACCGGAGCGGCGACAGTTATTCTCGCCATGGGTGCCGGCAAAAAAGCGGCCCATGCAATCCATGAAGCACTTCAAGAAAAAGAACTGTCATCACTTGTTTAAAAGACGGGATCATTCTTATCACAACGATAAGGGGCTTTGAGATGAAAAAAATCCTAATTATCGACGACGATGAAGATGTGGTGGAAGCCATGCGGTTTGTTCTGGATAAGCGCGGATACAAAGTGATCACTGCGGGGGATGGTAACAAGGGGCTGACGCACGCTCGGGCGGAGAAACCTGACGCGGTGATTCTTGATGTGATGATGCCGGGATTGGACGGTTTTGAAGTCGCGCGGGAATTAAAAGGAGACCCCCAGACGAAGGGTATCCCCATTCTCATGCTGACCGCGATCAAAGACAAAACGGGTTTTGATTTTCAAAAAGATGTCAATGATCCGGATTGGCTTCCGGTCGAAGATTATTGCAACAAGCCGTTAGATTGCGAAGTGCTTGTCGAAAAGATCGACCGCCTTTTGCTTAAGTAAAAAAAGCTTATACATCGGTCCATGCGGTAAGAGTTGCTCGGAACGTTGTTGCATCTTTTACGTTGTGGGTGCAATACCGAACTGGAAAAGGTATCCAGCCTCATGAAAAGCACGCCCAAGGATGATGTGATCGAGAAAAAACTGGCTGATCAGGTGTCTTGGCTCATCAGCTTGCGGTGGATCGCAGTCCTTGGCGTCACCGGAACTGTTTTTACGGTAACGCAATTTTTTAATATTCCTGTCGAAGTCTGGCCGCTCTACGGTGTGACTGCTTTTCTGGCGATTTATAACGGTCTCTTTGCCTGGGTGATGCCGTTTTTACGGAATCGTCAGCTGCACAGTGCTATCAGAGTTTTGGCCAATCTGCAGATCTTTTTGGATCTGACCTGCCTCGCTTTTTTGATTCATTTCTCAGGCGGTGTCGAGAATCCGTTTTATTTTTATTTTATTTTCCATATCATTATCGCCGGGATCCTCCTTTCCCGCCGTGAAACTTTTGTGCTGGCAACGTACGCCGTGATGATTTTTCTTCTGATCGTTTTAGGCGAACAATACGGTCTTTTGCCGCATCATCGTTTGCCCGGAGTCTTTGCGGTTTCTCTTCATGAGAATTTCACTTATGTGGTGGGCGTTTCTTTTGTTTTTGTGAGCGCACTCTACATTGCCGCTTACCTGACGACATCCATCTCGGACCGTTTACATGAACGCGAACGCAGTTTGACGCGTGCCAATGAATTGTTAGGTGAGAAAGACAAAATCAAAAGCGAATATGTCCTGCGAGTAACCCATGATCTTAAAGAAGATCTTGCAGCGATCCATACTTGTATCGAACCCGTCCAAAAGGGGCTCGCGGGGAGGTTGAACGAAGAGCAAACGAATCTCTTGAGCCGGGCCAAAGAACGGAGCAAGCAGCTTATCGTTTATGTGAATGCGCTTCTTGAAATCACTAGATTGAAACTGACTAAAAAGGCTGAAATGAACAGTTTTTCGGTGATGGAACTCATCCAGGAGATTTCGGATTCGATCGGGCCGATGGCTCGCCATGAACACAAGCTCTTTGAGGTTCAAGTGGATCCTAAGGTTTCTCTTATGAAAGGGGTTCGGGTTTATGTCCAAGAGGCCTTATTGAATATTCTGAAAAATTCTCTAAAATATACGCCGGAAAAAGGGACCATTACCTTGCGGGTTCAAATGGAATGGCCGTGGCTTCGGATGAAGATCATCGATACGGGGATCGGCATTCCTGCTGACGAACTGCCAAAGATCGCCACAGAATTCTATCGTGCAACGAATGCGAAGGCGCTCTACAAAAAAGGAACGGGGTTGGGTCTTTCGATCGCTAAAAAAATCGTGGAAATGCACCGAGGAACGATCGATATAGAATCCAAGGTCGGTGCAGGGACTTGCATCACCCTGGCAATTCCGCTGACTTTATAATCCGAACTCGATATCTGTTTCGATTTGCGGAGAGCCTCAGGGAAATTGACAATTTTTTGAAAAAGATTAAGATATGCCATTAATTGTTCCTCATTTCACAATTAAAATCAGGCGTGAATGGCAGTGAATACGAAAACACCGGAAGCTCAAGATCCTCAGCCTTCCTCCGCGAAGTGCGGCTGTCAGGCCAATGAGGAAGAAATGCTTCGCAGCCTTGATACGGTGATCGATGGTTTTATCGACACCGATGGCGCTTTGGTCCCTATTCTTCAGACCGCCCAAAACCTCTTCGGGTATCTTCCCGAAAAAGTCCTCAAACATATCAGCTTACGCCTGAAGATTCCTTACAGCGAAGTGACGGGTGTTGTCAGTTTTTATTCCTTTTTTTCTACAGTGCCCAGAGGAAAACATGTGGTTCGGGTTTGTCTCGGAACCGCGTGTTATGTCCGTGGCGGAAAGGAAGTCCTTGAGGCGTTCAAAAAGAACCTCAAGATCAATGTCGGGGAAACAACGCCGGATCGGATGTTTTCACTGGAAGTAGGGCGCTGTTTCGGGGCCTGCGGGTTGGCGCCTGTTGCCATGATTGACGACGATGTGCATCAGCGGGTCAAATCGGCCAAGATCCGGGACATCATCAGCCAATATCAGCACGAAGGTGAAGATGTGAAGGAGGCCCGCTAATATGCCGCTTCAAAAAATCACATCTTCTCAGGAACTGGATAGGATCAAAAAGGCTGTTCTAGATGCGAGAGCAAAAAATGCCGCGCAGAAGAAAATCCTGCTTTGCGCGGGTGCCGGTTGTATTGCTTCAGGATCCTTACAGCTTAAGAAGGCTCTCGAGAAAAAAATCCAAGAGGAAAACCTTGCGGTGGAGGTGGTGGAAACCGGTTGCCTGGGGCCTTGTGCTCAGGGGCCTGTGATCGTGATCAGTCCGGATCAGACTTTTTATGAAAATCTTAAGCCCGAAGATGCCTCTGATATTGTCAACGAGCACCTGAGAAAAGGAAAGCTTGTCGAGAGGCTTGTTCCTCGGAATATCAAAAATGACAAACCTGTCTTGAAACAATCCGATATGGATTTTTTTCAGAAGCAAATCAAGATTGTCCTGCGGAATTGCGGGAGAATCGATCCCTTAAAGATCGAAGATTATATCGCGGAAGATGGCTACCAGGCGCTTGCCAAAGTGTTGACATCCCTGACGCCGGATGAAGTGATCAAGCAGGTGAAGAAATCCGGTCTTCGCGGTCGCGGCGGTGCTGGTTTTTCGACTGGTTTAAAATGGGAATTGACCCGTAAGGCTTCGGGTGACGTGAAGTACGCAATTTGCAATGCCGACGAAGGGGATCCCGGAGCTTTTATGGATCGCAGCGTGCTCGAGGGCGATCCTCACAGCGTGATTGAAGGGATGGTGATCGCGGCCTATGCGATCGGAGCCTCACGCGGTTTTGTTTATGTGCGTGCCGAATATCCGCTGGCCGTTTCAAGGCTTACAAAAGCCATCGAACATGCCAAAGAGTCCGGACTTCTCGGCGAACATATCTTAGGAACTTCCTTTAACTTTGACTTGGAAATCCGCATGGGATCCGGAGCTTTTGTTTGCGGCGAAGAAACAGCGCTCATGCGTTCTATCGAAGGCAAACGAGGTGAACCGAGGCCTCGTCCGCCTTTCCCGGCACAAAAGGGTTTATGGGATAAGCCAAGCCTTCTGAATAATGTCGAAACTTATGCGAATATCCCCATGATCCTTTTAAGAGGTGCGGATTGGTATGCGACATACGGAACCGAGCAAAGCAAAGGGACCAAAGTTTTCGCTTTGGCGGGTGCTGTCCGGAATACCGGGCTTGTGGAAGTGCCGATCGGCACGCCGCTTGGAGAGCTCATCTATGAGATCGGCGGCGGCATCAAAGGGGGTAAAAAATATAAAGCAGCACAGATCGGCGGACCCTCAGGTGGGTGTATCCCAAAAGAATTTCTAAATGTTGCGTTGGATTACAAGACCCTGGAAGAATTGGGCGCCATCATGGGATCCGGCGGTTTGATCGTGATGGACGAAGATTCCTGCATGGTGGATGTGGCGCGGTTTTTTTTGGATTTTGTGCAGGATGAATCCTGCGGAAAATGTGTGCCGTGTCGCGTCGGGACCAAACGCATGCTTGAGATCTTGGAAAGAATTTGCGCAGGCGAAGGCGAAGAAGGGGATGTTGAAAAGCTGATCCGGTTGGGACTTCAGATCAAGGAAACATCCTTGTGCGGGCTCGGGCAGACAGCGCCGAATCCTGTTTTGTCCACCATCCGTCATTTCCGTAAGGAATATGATCAGCATATTCGAGAAAAACACTGTGAAGCCGGCGTTTGTCCTTCCTTGGTCCGTGCGCCATGTCAAAGCGCATGTCCCGCGGGTGTGGATGTCCCTGGCTTTGTGTCACTTGTGGGTGAAAAACGTTATGCCGAAGCCCTTAAACTTCACCGCGAAAGGAATCCTTTTGCGGCAGTGTGTGCCCGTGTGTGTTTTCATACCTGTGAAGAAAAATGCCGGCGGGCGACGCTAGATGATTCTGTTTCGATTCGCGGGGTCAAACGTTTTATGGTGGATCAGGAAGTCATTATTCAGATTCCGGAAGTCCATCATCATGACCAAAATGCCGCTCGGAAAATTGCCATCATCGGAGCAGGACCTGCAGGGCTTTCCTGCGCCTACTTTTTGGCCCGCTTGGGGTATCGGCCGACCATTTTTGAATCGGAACCCCGTCCGGGAGGCATGCTGGTTCAGACAATTCCGGCATATCGATTACCCCGTGAAACATTGGCGCGCGAAATCCGCATGATCGAGCAGTTAGGGGTCACGATTGAGACCAATAAGAAGCTCGGACAGGATTTTTCTTTGCAGGATCTTCGGGATAAAAAATATGACGCCATCTTTATCGGTATCGGGGCTCCGGAATCCTTCGGTCTTGGTGTTGCTGGCGAAGATGCGGATGGCGTTGTGATGGCGCTTCCGTTCCTTAAACAATACAACATTCGCGGGTCCGTGCCTGTCGGGAAAAAAGTGATCGTGGTCGGTGGAGGGAATGCTGCGATCGATGCGGCCAGGACCGCTCTCCGCCTCGGCGCCGAGCAGGTCACTGTGCTTTACAGGCGCAGTCAGGAAGAAATGCCGGCTTATGAAGAAGAAGTCCGTGAATCTCTTTATGAAGGGGTCAAATTGATGCCGCTGACGCATCCTGTGGAAATTCTAAAAACCCAGGACAATAAACTTTCCGGTGTTAGATGCATGACCATGAAACTCGGAGATTATGATCAGAGCGGACGGCGACGTCCGACCACAGACGGTGCGGATCAGTTTATTCTTGAAGCGGATCAGGTGATTGTGGCAATCGGTCAGACATTGAATCCGGGCAGGATTTTTGCGATGAAAGATGCCGAATTGAAGATGACTACTAACGGTTTTATTTATGCGGATTCTGTGACCGGCCAGACATCGGTTCCAGGAATTTTCGCCGGTGGCGATGTCGCGACAGGACCTTGGTCTGTGGTCGCGGCGATCGGAGCCGGAGAGATCGCGGCGGTGGGTATCGATCAATATTTGACCGGAGAAAATCACGCTTTCTGGCGGGAAGAAAAAGTTGTGGATACGGACTATGATCCGGATGTGGATCCTGTGCCTTATCCTCGCGAGCCTGTGCGCTCGATTGCTGTTGAAAAAAGAAAGCACAATTTCGATGAAGTGGAACTTTCCTGGAATGAGAATGTGGCGCAACGTCAGGCTAAGCGCTGCTTGCGTTGCGATTATGGCAAGTCGGTGAAACGGCGAGGGAATCGGTAATGCCTAAGATTTTTGTGAATCATAAAGAGGTCGAAGTCAAAGCGGATACCACCATTCTGGAGGCGGCAAAATCTCTAGGGTTGCACATTCCAACGCTTTGTTACTATGAAGGTAAGCCGCCGATTGGTGCTTGTCGGGTCTGTCTTGTTGAAGTGGAAGGGGCTAAAACGCTGGTGGCGGCTTGTTCGACCCCTGTTGTGGAAGGCATGAAAATTCATACCAACAATAAAAGAGTGCGCGAGGCGAGACGGACAGTGGTGGAACTTCTTTTGAGCGAGCATGAAGGCAGTTGCCAGTATTGCGCGCGCAGTCACGATTGTGAATTGAAAGAAATTGCATCACACTTGGGGATTGAAGACATCCATTATAAAGGTGAAAAACCTGAAGTGAAAATTGACGCAAGCACGCCTGCCCTCGTTCGGGACTCTGGTAAATGCATCAAATGCCGTCGTTGCGTTACCGTTTGCCGTGAGGTGCAGGGAGTGGGCTCGCTTTTCCCGCAGAAACGCGGGTATAAAACCATGATTGGTCCGGCGTTTGTATTAGATTTGGATCAGGTGGCTTGCGTTCAGTGCGGTCAGTGTGCGGCCATCTGTCCTGTCGGTGCGATCCAAGAGAAAAATGACATTGATAAAGTCTGGGAAGCGCTTGAAAACAAGACCAAACATGTGGTGGTGCAGACGGCTCCCGCGATCCGCGCCGCGTTGGGGGAGTGTTTCGGCTATACGCCGGGCACGTTGGTGACAGGAAAAATGATTACAGCCTTACGAAGGCTCGGTTTCCACGCGGTTTTTGATACAAATTTTGCCGCGGACCTGACGATTATGGAAGAGGGAACCGAACTGTTAATGCGGCTTAAAAAAGCTTTGGTAAACAAAGAGCCGGTGGCGCTTCCGATGTTCACAAGTTGTTCGCCGGGTTGGATCAAATTCGCGGAATACTATTATCCCGACTTTCTTCCGAATATTTCCACCTGCAAATCCCCTCAGCAAATGTTCGGTGCCGTGGCAAAGACTTATTATGCCTCGAAAAAAGGAGTGAATCCCGCGGATATGGTCGTGGTGTCCATCATGCCCTGCACGGCAAAAAAGTTTGAAGCCCAGCGCCCTGAAATGAATGCCAGCGGGTTTCAGGATGTGGATTATGTTCTCACCACCCGCGAACTCGGTTTCATGATCGAATCTGCGGGTATTGATTTCAAAACGCTTGAAGACGGCGAAATGGATTCGCCGCTTGGATTTTCAACAGGGGCGGCGGATATTTTTGCGAATACCGGGGGTGTGATGGAAGCCGCGTTGCGAACGGTGTATGAGATTGTGACCGGAAAAGAGTTCCCGGCGTCGGATCTCCGGCTTGCGCCCGTGGAAGGTTTGAAAGGGATCAAGGAAGCATCCCTTGTGATCAAGGGGACGATTCCGGAGTGGAACTTTTTGGAGAATGTGGAAGTGCGCGTGGCTGTCGCTCATGGCCTTGAGAATGCGGCACATCTTATTGACAGTATCAAGGCAGGGAAGGCTCATTATCATTTTATTGAAATTATGACATGCCCGGGGGGATGTATCGGCGGGGGAGGACAGCCCCGCTACACGGATGATGCCGTCAGATTAGCCAGGATCAATGCTATTTATAAGGAAGATGCCGGGAAAAAGCTTCGCAAATCGCACGCCAATCCGCAAGTCAAAACTCTGTATGATGAGTTCTTGAAAAAACCACTGGGTGAAAAATCTCATCATCTTCTCCACACAAAATACCAAGAACGTCAAAAAGTCTAAGGTATTATTTTTTTGTTGCATCGTAAAACAAAATTTGTTATATTTTAATCGTTCATAATTTCACGATTGATATGAAAAAACTCCCCCGGAAAACGATTACGAGAGTGTTGCTTTACATCCGGACCCTGGAGGCGCTGGCCAAAGAGAAACGATTTCTTGTTTCTTCGAAACAGCTGTCGGAGATTACGGGGCTTTCGGATGTCAAGATTCGAAAGGACATCTCGAATTTTAAGAAAATCGGCAAACCGAGGGTAGGTTACAAGACTCTTGATCTGAAGCGCACTTTAGAAAATTATCTGCTTCAGAATAATGTGGTTCATTTGGCGCTCTTTGGGGTGGGTAATTTAGGTTCTGCTATTTTGAGTTATCCGGGATTCCACCAGAACAAGATAAAATTGGTGGCGGCTTTTGATATCGATCGTCGTAAAATCGGTAAAACCATCAATGGGGTGAAGATCTATCCGGTGGAGCGAGCTCCTGAGATCATCAAGAAGTATCATGCGGACATCGGAATTATTGCCGTGCCGAAGGAACATTGCCAAGAAGTCGCGGATTATATGGTTTTGTCGGGACTTAGCCGAATCTTGAATTTCGCGCCTTATTCGGTCAGTGTCCCGGCAAAAGTGCAAGTGCGTAGCATTGATTTCACGATCAAAATTTTATCGCTTTTTTGTGACGCACATAAATAAATAGTAGTGCCTGAGAATATTTATACCGTCTTGATTTTATGGGTTTGCTGGACCATACTGTTAACCCAAAAAGTTAAAATCAAAGCGGTGCTAAGGAGGTTGCTATGGAATACAACGCCACACAACTTTTGAAGCAGTTCAATGAAGCCATGGTGGATATTCGTAAGGCCCTTCCGAAGGAATATGAGGCCTTCATGAAGGAAAAAGAAACTGTGCTGAAATCCGGGAAGATTCCGGAAAAGACGAAGTGGTTGCTTCTTTTGACAGCCAGCGTTACCCAAAAGTGTCCGGTTTGTATTCCGCGTGCGGTTCAACATTGTTTGGATGCAGGATGGACCAAAGAAGAAATGCTTGAAGCGTGCATGGTGGCAGTGCTGGTGGGTGGATCGAGCGCGATGACTTATGTCACTTTTGTAGACAAGGCTATTGAGGAATTAAAGAAGTAAAGGGAAAGAGATCTTTTTTATAGGAGCGGCAGAGTATGAATAAAAAAGTTATTGAGCAAGAGATCAGAGAAATCGCTGATGCCTGGAAGGGCAAAGAGGGGAATCTGATCATGGTGCTGCATGAAATCCAGAATCGCTATGGTTATGTGCCGAGAGAGGTCTCTTTAGTGCTTTCCGAGATCTTGGACGTGCCCTTAGCGCGTATTTATGAAGTGATCACGTTCTATCATTTTTTTCGCCTGACGCCCCCGGGCAAACATACCATTTCCGTTTGCATGGGAACCGCCTGCTACCTCAAGGGAGGCACGGAACTCCTGGCGGAATTCGAACATCTCCTTTGCGTCAAGCCAGGCCAAACGACCAAAGACGGGCAATTCCATCTCGAAGTAGTCCGTTGTCTGGGATGCTGCGGTCTGGCTCCGGTAGTCAAAATTGAAGACAAAGTGTACGGCGGTGTTAAAAAGAAAGATATCGGTGATATCATCGCTTTTTATTCCAAAGAAGCGGAAGCGAAAGTCGCTGATTGAACGAGGGAAAAGCTAAATGAAGGAAAAATTAAATAAAGATAATTTAGGGAAGATCAAAGAAAAAATATTGGCATCCGGGAAAAATTGGATCAAAGTCGGGTTCAGTACGTGCGGGATCGCCGCCGGGGCGCAAGAAGTTTATGATGTGCTTTGTGAGGAGGCCCGCAAACACAATGCCGATGTTGATATCAAAAAATGCGGTTGCGTGGGGATGTGTTCCGTCGAACCGCTGGTGGAAGTTTGCGTCAAGGGATTGCCGCGTGTTTTTTACGGGAAGGTGGACAGGGAGACCGCAATTAAAATCGTGGAAAAACACGTGTGTGGCCACTTGCTTGTGAACGATCATATTTGCGACGTCAAAATTACCTGAGAGGTAAGGGAATTCATTATGGGAAAGACAGTTTTTATTAAGGATACGGCGATTACCGGTAAAGACAGGACAAGGGATTTTTACGGGATTTTTCTCGGGGTCCTTAGAGAAAAAGGACTTGAAAACGAGGTTCAGCCTGTTCGTGTGGCCGATATTGGTGTTTATGGCCAGGGGATCACAGTGCATCTCTTGCCGGATGACCTGCTTTACACCAATGTGGAAGAAGCGGATATCACGCCGATCGTGGAAGGTATCAAAGCCGGCAAACCCTGCCAGGCAAAACTTTCTCAATTCGGTTCCAAACAATTGCGAATCGTGCTCCGCAACTGCGGGAAGATCGATCCTGAGGATATTGAAGACTATATCGCGCATGACGGCTATCAGGCTCTTGCAAAGGTGTTGAGCGATGCGCCGGAAAAAGTGATCCAGGAAATGAAAACCAGCGGGTTGCGCGGGCGCGGCGGGGCCGGATTTCCGACAGGGATGAAATGGGATCTGACCCGCAAAAGTCCGGGAGATCCGAAATATGTCATCTGTAATGGCGATGAAGGTGATCCCGGGGCTTATATGGACCGCAGTGTTTTGGAGGGGGATCCTCATTCCGTTATTGAAGGTATGATCATCGGAGCGTATGCCATGGGGGCTTCCAAAGGATTTTTCTATATTCGTGCGGAATATCCGTTAGCGATCGAAAGGATCGAAAAGGCGATTCGGCAATGTTATGAATACGGTCTTTTAGGAAAGAACATTTTCGGGTCCTCGTTCTGTTTTGACGTGGAGATTCGTCTTGGGGCCGGCGCTTTTGTTTGCGGTGAGGAAACAGCCTTGATCGCATCGATTGAGGGGAAGCGAGGCTATCCGAGTCCGCGGCCTCCTTTTCCCTCGGTCAAAGGGCTTTGGGGAAAACCGACATGCATTAATAACGTCGAAACTTTGGCCAATATTCCTGTCATTTTGCTGAAGGGCGGCAAGTGGTTTGCGGGGATTGGGACGGAAACATCCAAAGGCACCAAGGTTTTTGCAGTAACCGGTAAAGTGAAAAATTCCGGGCTCGTCGAAGTCCCGATGGGGACCTCTATCGAAGATATCGTCTATGGGATTGCCGGCGGTGCCATGAGCGGGAAAAACGTTAAAGCGATTCAGACCGGGGGGCCTTCGGGCGGTGTGATCCCTAAAGAATACTTTAAGACGCAGGTGGATTACGAGAGTCTTCAAAAATTGGGTTCGATCATGGGATCCGGCGGTTTGATCGTGATGGATGAGGATGATTGCATGATCGATATCGCGAAATTCTATCTCGGCTTTTGCGTGGATGAATCCTGCGGGAAATGCGCGCCATGCCGGATCGGCGGGGTCCAGATGTTGAAGCTGCTTGAGAAGGTCTCGACAGGTCTCGGCACTCAAAAGGATCTGGATCAGCTGCAGATGATCTCAGCGGCCATGCAGAAAGCATCGCTTTGCGGTCTGGGACAGACGGCGCCGAATCCGGTGCTCTCGACGCTGAACTATTACCGGCCTGAATATAACGCGCATGTGGATCAAAAAAAATGTCCGGCCTGCAAGTGTGAAAAGCTGATCCGTTTTCTGATTCTGAGTGAAAAATGCGTGAAATGCGGGATGTGCTTCAAGGCCTGTCCGGTCGGTGCTATTTCCGGGAATCGTGAAAGCGGCTATCTGATCGATCAAACGAAATGCACCCGGTGCGGGCAATGTTTTGAGGTTTGCAAGCCTCATGCGATTAGCAAGAGTTAATACTCGAAAAGTCTTTATACGAAAGAAGGAGAAGTTTTATGGTGAAGGCCGTTATTAATGGGTTACATGTGGAAGTTCCGGAGCATACAACGATCTTGGAAGCGGCAAGAAAAGCCCAGGTCAAGATCCCGACACTTTGCAAACATCCTGATTCTTATCTTCATGCTTCGGCAGCTTGCGGGATTTGCCTGGTGAGAGTAAAGGGCACCCGAAAAATGCTTCGCGCTTGCTCTACGCCGATCGAAGAGGGCATGGATATTATTACCCATGATCCTGAGATCGTGTCAATCCGTCGCACCGTGGTCGAACTGATTTTGTCCAACCATCCGAATGAATGTCTCACTTGCGGACGCAACAATAATTGTGAATTGCAGTCGTTGATTGCCGATTTCGGGATCCGGGAAGAATTCTTTGAAAAGATCGTCAAAGATATTCCTCGGGATGATTCCACCGGCAATATTGTCCTGGAGCCCAGGAAATGTATCAACTGCGGCCGCTGTGTGGACGTTTGCCAGAATGTGCAGGATGTCTGGGCTCTGACTTTTCTTCAGCGCGGTTTCAACACGAGAATGGCTCCGGCGGGGGATATCAGCTTAGCGGATTCTCCATGCGTCCGTTGCGGCCAATGTTCCGCGCACTGTCCGACGGGCGCGATTGTGGAAAAGGATGACAGCGTACTTGCCTGGAAAGCGCTTCGCGATCCGGAGCAATACTGTGTGGTCCAGATCGCTCCCGCTACCCGTGTGGCTCTCGGAGAAGCGTTTGGATTTCCGATCGGCAGCAACGTGACGAAAAAAATGTATTCGGCTCTCCGGCGTATGGGATTCAAGGCGATCTTTGACACGAATTTCGGCGCGGATGTGACCATCATGGAGGAGGCCACGGAATTTATTGAAAGGTTTGCCAATAAGAAAGGACCGCTTCCGTTGATCACTACGTGTTGTCCATCCTGGGTGGATTTCATGGAAAAATTCCATACGGACATGATCCCGCATTTTTCGTCGGCCAAATCTCCGCATGAAATGCTGGGTGTGTTGGTGAAGACGTATTATGCGGAGAAGAACAAGATCGATCCCGCGAAACTTAAAGTGATTTCTGTCATGCCTTGTACCGCGAAGAAGTTCGAGATTTCGCGCAGCCGGGAAATGTCGGCATCGGGTTTCCAGGATGTGGATGTGGTGCTGACGACGCGTGAGCTGGCGCGTATGATCAAACAGGCGGGAATTGATTTCACGAATTTACCGGAAGAGGAATGCGATCATATCCTTGGCGACTACAGCGGCGCCGGAACGATCTTCGGTGCGACCGGCGGGGTTATGGAAGCGGCGCTTCGGACGGCGTATTGTTTTGCGACGGGCAAAAAACTGCCGCGTGTCGAATTTGAGAATGTCCGCGGCCTGAAGGGAGTCAAGGAAACTTCCGTGGACATCGATGGAACGGAAGTCAAAATTGCGGTAGCGCACGGTCTCGCGAATGTGGAGTATGTCCTCAATGAAGTCCGTCGCGCGAAAAAGGAAGGCCGGCCGATCCCGTATCACTTTATCGAAGTCATGGCCTGTCCGGGTGGCTGCGTGGGCGGCGGCGGCCAGCCATACGGCGTGACAGATGAACTTCGGATGGCGCGCGCGAAGGGACTTTATACGGATGATGAGTCTCAAGTGGTGCGTTGCTCTCATGAAAATCCATATGTGCAGCAACTTTACAAGGAGTTCCTTGGTAAACCGTTAAGTGAAAAAGCGCATCATTTGCTTCATACCAAATATCAGGTGTTGCCGGTGTACCGGCGCTAGATTTTAAGCGGCTCATAAAGTAGAATCAGCATCATTTTATATCCTGAGGAAGAGGGGCGATTCAAACAGCCCTAAGGCTAAGGGAAAAAAACAGGAACAGTTTTTTTGATCCCGGCTTTTTCCCTGAGGCCGGGATTTTTATTTTTAAGGTCACTGGGAGGAAATATGGACAAGAGAGTTGGTTTTGTGGGTATCATCATCGAAGACCGGAAAAAGGCGGCGCATGAGGTCAATGATTTGCTTTCGGAGCATGGGGACATCATCGTGGCTCGAGTCGGGCTTCCGTACCGGGAGCGGCATTGTTCTGTGATTACTTTGATCGTGGACGCAACAACGGATGAACTGGGCGCGCTTACCGGAAAACTGGGTGCTCTTGACGGTGTTTCTGTGAAATCAGCTCTCACAAAGGCCGGATAATATGCAGAGCGCACCTAAATCATTGAGACTTCAAATAGGAATTTTCGGTCGGACCAATGTCGGGAAATCAAGCTTTCTGAATATGGTGGCCGGTCAAGATGTGGCCATCACTTCACCTGTTCCAGGCACTACCACCGATGTGGTCGAAAAGACCATGGAGCTTTTACCGGTCGGTCCTGTTGTTTTTCTTGATACAGGGGGTCTGGATGACGATTCCTTGTTGGGAACAAAACGCGTGGAGCGTACGCGCAAGGTTTTTGATCGGGCGGATGTTTCGATTTTGATCGTCGAGGCGGACAAATGGACGGAATATGAAGAAGAGGTGGTTTGCGAAGCAGAAAAGAGAAAAAGTCCGTTGATCTTGGCTATCAATAAAAGTGATCTTCAATTACCCTCATCGGATTTTTTACAAAAGTTGCGCCAAAGAGTTTCGCGAATCATCATTTGCGCAAGTACGGATTTGATACGGCGGGATGCATCAGTGAATCTTCTGAAGCAATACCTCCTTGAAGTTTGCCCGGAGGACTATTTGACGGCTCCGGCGCTTTTGGGCGATATCATGCCGAAAGGGGGATTGGCGGTTCTCATTATCCCGATCGATTTTGAAGCTCCCAAAGGTCGGATCATCCTTCCGCAGGTTCAAGCAATCCGGGATGCTTTAGACCATGGTTCCATGACCCTTGTGGTGAAGGAAAGTGAATATAAGTCGGCTCTTGCCCGTCTCAAAGCCCCGCCGGATCTTGTGGTTTGCGATTCCCAGGTCGTGGACCGTATGGTGGCCGAAACACCGGCGGGTGTTCGGTGTACGACGTTTTCAATCCTTTTTTCACGTTTAAAAGGAGATATCGCAGAAATGACCCGAGGGGCAATGTCTGTTGGGAAACTTCAGAAGGGTGACAAGGTTCTGATCTCGGAGTCCTGCAGCCACCACGCGATTGAAGGGGACATCGGGCGCATTAAGATCCCGAACTGGCTCAAAAAATATCTCGGTCACGAAATCGAGATCAAGATTGCCGCCGGACGTGATTTTCCCGAGGATGTTCAGGATTACAAACTCATTATTCAATGCGGTTCCTGTATGCTCACGCGGCGTGAGACGTTAGCCAGGATCCAAAAGGCAAAACAAAAAGGGGTTCCTATTACCAATTACGGGCTTTGCATCTCCTTTCTTCAAGGTGTTCTGGAACGGGTGATCGAGCCGTTTCCGGAAGCTTTAGAAGTATATCGAAATACTCCCTGCGATACGTCGCCAAGGAGGTGAGAACGATGACGGCTGAAACTGCTTGGATATCTCAAAGGATCAAAAAAGATCAAATCGAACGCTATCTGGATCGCGGATCCGATTTTATTCCGAACGCCGAGATCTGGCAAAAGATCGAAAATGCCAAAGAACCAAGTCCGGAACAGGTGCGAGAAATCCTGGGGCGTTCTTTGGAGATTCAAACACTCAAACCGGACGATCTTGCCTTGCTGATGAGAGTGAACGACCCCGCCCTTTTGCGGGAAATGCAGAAAATAGCACTCCAAATCAAGAAGAAAGTCTATGACAATCGGATCGTGACCTTTGCGCCGCTTTATATGGGCAATTACTGCGTGAATAATTGCGCGTATTGCGGATTTCGTCACGACAATCTCGAGGCGAAACGCCGCGTACTTTCCCAGGATGAGATCCGGAAAGAAACAGAAACTCTTACCGGCAAAATCGGGCACAAAAGGATCATTGCGGTTTACGGGGAACACCCGATGACGGGGATCGACTACATCCTTGAAAGCATGAAAACGATCTATGACGTTCGAGTCCCAACCCGGCATGGTTACGGAAATATCCGGCGCATCAATGTGAATGCCGCGCCGATGTCCGTTGAAGAGCTCACACTGCTCAAAGACGGCGGGTTGGGTACTTACCAGGTATTTCAGGAGACTTATCATCGTGAGACTTACGCACATCTTCATCCCAAGGGAACGCTGAAGTCCGATTACCGCTGGAGACTTTACACGATGCACCGGGCGCTCGAAGCAGGCATTGATGATGTGGGGATCGGGGTGCTATTCGGGCTTTATGACTGGCGTTTTGAAGTCATGGCACTTCTTTATCACGCGATTGCTTTGGAATCCAAAATGGGCATTGGCCCCCACACTGTTTCTTTCCCAAGGCTTGAACCCGCCTTAAATTCATCGTGTGCATCCGATTCTCCGTACCGAGTTTCGGATGATGATTTTAAAAAGGCTATTCTGTTGATCCGTCTCGCCATTCCGTATACGGGAATGATCATCACAGCACGCGAGACTGCGCAAATGCGTCGCAATGCGATTGATCTCGGAATCACCCAGACCGACGCATCGACTAAAATCGGAATTGGAAGCTATAGTGAGGATATCCAAGTGCAACAGGCCGAGCGCCAGCAATTTATTCTCGGAGATACGAGGAGCCTTGATGAACTTGTTCGCGATTTTGCCGGGATGGGATATATCACTTCGTTCTGTACGGCCGGATACCGTTGCGGCCGCACCGGCAAATGTATCATGGAGCTTCTACGGAGCGGTCGGGAAGGGAAGTTTTGTAAACTCAACGCCGTGCTGACCTTTCAGGAATGGCTTGACGATTTTGCGACGCCCGAGACAAGAGAACTCGGCCTTCGTGTTCTTGAAAAAGAACTTGAAGAGATCAAACGGAACAATCCTCAAGGATTTCCTGTCTTTTACCAATTTCTCGAACGTGTCCGGAAAGGAGAGCGGGACCTGTTTCTTTAAGAACATGAGATGCTCATGGGAATTCTTATGAATGCATTATCGCGCGAAAAAATGCGGGAGTGGTTGTGCGAAAAAGATCCTCAAAAGCTGGAAAATCTTTACCGGCAGGCCCGTGAAGAGAAACTGCGGTGGATCGGGTCAAAGGTGTATTTTCGCGGGCTCATTGAATTTAGTAATTTCTGTTCAAAAAACTGTCATTATTGCGGGATTCGCCGTGATCATGACATACTGAAGCGTTATTCGATGAGTGAAGAAGAAATCCTCGAATGCGCGCAAATGGCTTACGCTATGGATTACGGATCGATCGTCCTCCAGTCTGGCGAGCGGCAAGATGACAGCTTTATCCTTTTTATTGAAAAAATCATCCAAAAAGTCAAGGATCTGACATCCCAACAACTTGGGATCACCCTGTCGCTCGGAGAGCAGCGTGCAGAAACCTATGAGCGATGGTTTCATGCAGGAGCTCATCGCTATCTGTTGCGGATGGAAACCAGCAGCCGGGAACTTTATAGAAAGCTTCATCCCGCGGATCATTCATTTGATGCCCGTTTAAATTGTTTGAAAACGCTTCGTCGGATCGGATATCAGGTCGGGACGGGGGTCATGATTGGACTTCCGTTTCAAACGGAGGATGATCTCGTAGACGATATCTTTTTCTTTAAAGAAGAAGACGTGGACATGATCGGAATGGGACCCTACATCCCGCATGCCAATACGCCGCTTACCTGGCCGGACGGGGATTATAATGCCGCGGATCATTTTCGTTTGGGTCTTGTGATGATCGCTTTGACGCGTTTGGTGCTTCAAGATGTGAATATTGCGGCTGCTACCGCACTGCAAACGCTGAACCCTAAGGGGAGGGAGAGGGGCGTTTGTGCCGGAGCCAATATCATCATGCCCAATATTACACCGACGACTTATCGCAGCCTCTACAAACTTTATGATAACAAACCTTGCCTGGATGAGAATGCCGACTTGTGCAAGAGCTGTCTGGAAAAAAGGCTTGCTCATGACGGCATTCAAATAGGCTATGGAGAATGGGGGGATTCACCGCACTTTTCGAAACGACAAAAAACGACCTGAAACGGGAGTGCTGTTGTTTATTTCTTTACCGAAATCTGATTCAAATAGAAAAGCACCCCACCCCATAAAATAAGAGATCCCCACAGAGGACTTCCCAGATAGCTGAAAACGGGCGGGATGACAAATCCTAAAAACATAAATCCCGCGGCGATCCAGATGCACGTAAGCATAACAATGGAATCCCTTGAATGATAAGGATACCGCTGCAACAACGAAAATGCCCCGAGAAAAAGTAAAAACAAGGCCGTGTAATGATGCGCCTGTGAGACGGGCGAGGCGAAAAGCATGAGCATCGGGTAGAGGGAGTATTCACATAACAGCGGAACGCAATCCCGGTTTTGGGCGGATTTTGAGGGGAGTCTTTTCAAAAAAAGGAGGATCAGCAGGATAAACCCGAAAGCTGACGTGATTGACCGGATCAAATTATTCGAGGCACCGATGAATTTTTCTTCCGAAGGCCAGGCTAGGCGTGTGATCACGGCGTACAGAGACTGGTTTTTTTCTGCAAAGGGCGTAAAAAGTTCACTCCATAAATAATTTTTATACGCCTGGTCCAAACTGCCCGCGGACATAAGACTCTTCCAGATTTTAAGTAATGCCCAGTTTTGCTGGATTCCGATCACGAGGGAGGGGAAAATGAACAGAAATAGAATGATTCCCACTAGGGTGCTTGCAAGAACCCGCCATTCCTTTTTGAAAAGAAAAAAGAAGATCAGGTAAGAGAGCGGGCTGATTTTGAGCGATATGGCAAATCCAAGGAGGAAGCCGGCTACGAATCGCCAACGATTGAGGTAGGAGTAAAAAATAAGGATCGCGAGAAAAAGCATGATGATGCCCAATTGGCCTCGGGAAAAGGTTTGTAAAAAAACGGGGAGGCAAAAGATGGCGGAAATAACAATCTGCCAATCGATATTCTGAGATTTTTCCCGGAAAGATCGGGAGAGAAAAAGGGCGCCGAGCAATGCGGCGACAGAAATGATGTAAAAGAAAAAAACACTTACGGCAACGGGGAGACGTTCCAGCGGTGTCAGGAGAATGGCTAAAAAGGGAGAATAAACATAATGAAAGTGCCGGCTTGTTTCAATGCCATAGAGATGGTTGGCCCGGTCGCTATTGATCATTTCTGCCGCCTTCAGGTAAACAACCAGGTCGGTTCTCTGCTTGGGCCCGAGCGCCCCTCGGTAGACAGTGGAAATACCGACACCTATGAAAAAAGCGGTGAGGACAAGGCACCCCAGCCATTTTTTACGAAGGACAGATTCTATGATTTTTTGGATCGTGCGCATATTTTATCCGTTGAATCTTCTACACTAAACGGGATATAATCTCAACTCATTTCTGCTGAAATCACAAATGAATTTAAAGACTTTTTGCAGTAAAGTGAAACACTTTATCGACTTTTAACAATAAGGAATCTGACCTGTGGCCAAATCTAAAAAGAAATCCCGCGAAGATCTTTATGGTTCCAAAATCATCCAGGAGGATATTGTCCAACTGGCCAAGCATCTCAAAGACCAGCTGAAACACTTTGAAGGAAAAACCTTTCTGGTGACCGGGGCCGGAGGGTTTTTGGGCAATTATATCGTCCTTCTTTTTCGCTATCTCAATAAATATGTGCTGAAGAAAAAACTCTCAGCCGTCCTGCTCGATAATTTCATCACGGGTTATGAACAGCATATCCTTTCGGATGAAAATCTGACCTTCCAAAAACATAACGTGATCGAACCTTTTAAGACGGATAAAAAGATCGATTATCTGATCCACGCTGCCGGTATTGCCTCGCCGGTTTATTACACCAAATTTCCGGTCGAGACGATGGATGTCGGAACTATCGGGACGCGCCATATGCTGGATTTGGCGCGCGAAAAGAAAGTGAAGAGCTTTCTTTTCACCAGTTCCAGCGAAGTCTATGGAGATCCGGACAGTAAATTTGTGCCGACGCCGGAGACTTATTTCGGAAATGTTTCCATTACCGGTCCCCGCGCGTGTTATGACGAATCCAAGCGTTTTGGCGAAACGATGTGCGTCACTTATTGGAATGTTTACAGAGTACCGGTCAAGATGGTGCGGCCGTTTAATGTGTATGGACCCGGGATTCGGCCGGATGATTATCGGGTGCTGCCGAATTTTATCGAACACGCACTCAGAAAAGAACCATTGCCGATCCACGGGGACGGTCGCAACACCCGCTCGTTTTGTTACATCAATGACGCGATTGAGATGATCTTCCGCGTGTTATTCTCGAAAGCTCACGGAGAATCATTCAATATTGGGAATCCTGAAAAAGAGATCTCGGTCGAAGAACTGGCCCAATATGTGGTGAAGGCGATGCCGTATCCCGTCAAGATCGTTCATATCGATCCGCCGCACGCCGTGTATTCCAAGAGCGATCCCAAACGCCGCTGTCCCGACATTTCCAAAGTACAAAAGGCTATGGGATTCAAACCTCGCTATGGGTTGAAAGATGGGCTCGCTCGGACGGTGGCCTGGTTCCAGGAAAGTTAATTTTCAAAACAAGGAGAATGATGCACATGGAATTAGAAACAGTAAAACATATTCAGCCGGCTTTTGTAGATGCGCGAGGAGAGATTATCAATGTTTTTGAGGGGACAACAGGACATGTTGCTTACATTACTTCCAAAAAGGGGTCTGTGCGCGCGAACCACTACCACAAAAAGGATGTTCAATATATGTATCTTATCAGCGGCGCTTATGACAGCTATTGTTGCGATGTAAGCGATCCTTCGAAAAAACAGGTTCTCAAGGTAAAGCCCGGCGATATCGTGAAAACGCCTCCGTTGGTGGCCCATGCCCAGAAATTCACGGAAGATTCCGTGTTTCTTTCTCTGACGACACGGGAGCGTGAAGAAGGGAAGTATGAAGAGGACACGATTGCCTATGCGGTGATCGAAGGTTATCTTAACAAAGAACTGAAAGCAAAATAACCCGAGCCCTTTTCTTTTCTCCTTTTGAGGTCTATCGTGAATCAAATCGTTGTGATGACAGGCGTGTGTGGCGGGTTGGGTGTGGAGCTTGCCAGAAAGTTTCTCCGGTCGGGTGATACGGTTTTTGGTATCGACATCAGAAAAAATAAGGCGGTACTGGCATCTTTCGGGGTTCCCCGGTTCAAATTTTTAGCGTGTGACCTTACCTCGGAAAAAGAAATAAAAACTTTGTTTAAAAAAATACAAAAACAGGCCGGGCGGATGGACCTTCTGATCAATAATGCCGGTTATTGCGGTCCGTTGACGCGTGTGGAAGATCTTTCCCTTAAAGATTTCCGCAAACACATGCAATGCAATCTGCTTTCGGCATTTCTGATGTGTAAATACGCTATTCCCGAGATGCTCAAGCAGAAACAGGCGCTGATCATCAACGTCTCGTCGATGGCAGGAACCCGTGCGGTGCCTCGTCTTATGGCATATTCGGCAAGCAAGTTCGGTGTTTTGGCGCTTTCGCAAAGCATCGCCAAAGAAAATTTGAATACCGGATTGAAGTGTGTGACTGTTTGTCCGGGCGGGATGAATACGGAAATGCGTCGTGATCTTTTTGGTGCCGAAGACGCAGCCAGACAACAAACGCCGGAATTTATGGCGGATATGATTTCTCAAATTGCAGATGAAAAAATTCAAGTGCTGTCCGGCGGTCACATTGTGATCCGCTATGGCAAGATTACAGAAATCGCGCCGCCTCCTGCGGCCTGAGGTTTTATGTCCTCTGATCCTTATATCAGAAAAACATGTCGTTACTGTGATACGCCTTTGGGGCATCCGTTTCTGGACTTAGGAACCCAACCCCTGGCGAACAATCTTCCCCGAAGCGAAGATTCGGCTAAACCGGAATTTCATTGTCCGTTAGCGGTGGTCAAGTGTGAAAAATGCCATCTGGTCCAGTTGACCCATTCGGTGCCGGCGCCTCTCATGTTTGATGAGTATCTTTATGTGAGTTCCACGACGCAGACTTTTCGCAAACATTTTGCCGAGTATGCGGAAAATGTCAAAGCAAGGCTTGTAAAAAAAGACCGCCCGCTCGCGATTGATATCGGCAGCAATGACGGACTGCTTGTTTCTTGTTATGAAAAAGCAGGGATGCGAGGCGTTGGGATCGAACCCGCCAAAAATTTGGCGGCAGAAGCGAATCGGCAGGGGATTACGACGGTGAACCGTTACTTTGACAACGAGGCCGTCACAGAAGTCATTTCAAAGTACGGCAAGGCGGATGCGATCAGCGCGAATAATGTGTTTGCGCATATCGACGATATTCAATCCGTGTGCCGGAACGTCCACGATTTACTCGCCGATGACGGTTTTTTTGTGATCGAATTTGCCTATCTTGTGACGATGCTCGAAAAAATGTTCTTTGACATGATCTATCATGAACATGTCTGCTATATCGGGGTCACGGCTCTCAGTTTTCTTCTTCAAAGGTTTCGGATGGAAATCTTTGATATTCAAGAGATCGAAACGCATGGCGGTTCGCTCCGGGTTTTTATTCAAAAGAAAAGCGGGCCGCGTGAGCGCACTGCCATTGTCGATAGACTTCTGCGTGAAGAAAAAGAAAAGGGATGTATGGGGAATCAGGCGTACGCGGATTTTGCGGCCCGAGTGTTTGGTTTTAAGCAAAGATTGAATCAAATGTTGGACAAAATCAAAGAGCAGGGAAAAAAGGTGTCAGGATACGGTGCGCCTGCCAAAGCAACGACCATCATCAATTTTTGTCAGCTGACGCCCGATCAGATCAGTTACATTGTCGATGATAACCCGCTCAAACAGGACCGCCTCGTGCCGGGGAGAAAGATTCCGATCGTGACGAGCGCTTACCTGAATGAACATCCTACGGACTATGTTCTTATCTTTGCCTGGAATTTTGCCAAAGAAATCATTGCCAAAATCGACTACCTGCGCACAAAAAACACCCGCTTCATCATTCCTTTGCCGGAACCAACCATCGTTTAACTAGCTCCTTCGATTGACGTTAGGATAACTTCCTGCTGAAGAACTTTGCGTCAAGGCCGATAATTTAAAACGATGAAAAAAACATCTTCAAAACAGCCTCTCAAACCCAAAAATAAAAAAAATATTTGTCCTACTGTTGCTGAGACAAAGAAGGCGATACCTGAATTGCATCAAAAATGTGGAAGCTTTTTTGAATGGTCCCACGATATGATCCAAATCTTTAAGCCGAAGGACAAGATCCTGGAAGTGAATCCCGCGTGGCGGCAAGCGCTTGAATATTCAGAGGACGACCTGGCCGCTCTTTCGGCTTTGCAGCTCATTCATTCTAGAGACAAAAAAGAATGCCAGGAAGTTTTTAATGCGGTCTTGAATGATGGAAAACCGAGGAAATGGTTTGCCACGTTTCTGTCAAAGACTGGGCGGGAAATCATCACGGAAGGCACGGTGGGCAGATGGGTGGATCCCTCGAACGTTCTCTTCGGGATTTTTCACGATGTCACAAAACGTAAAGAATATGAAGCATTGAAGGATGAATTTATCAGTACGGTTTCTCATGAGCTAAGGACCCCTCTGACGGTGATTCGCGAGGGAATCGCGCAGATGCAGGATGGGCTTTTGGGTGAGATTCCCGGCGAACAGAAAGAACTTCTTCATGTGGTGATTCAGAATGCGGATCGTCTCAGCCGGATCATCGAAGAACTTCTGGATGTTTCCAAACTGGAGGCCGGACATGTCCGCCTTCACCGGTCACTTTGTAATATGGTGGAAGTGGTTCGGGACGTTGTCGAAGGGTTCAAACCTGTGGCCCAAAGCAAGCACCTGGATATTCAGACGGAATGCGGCAAGGAAAAGATCGAGATCTATATCGACCGTGAAAAGATCGTTCAGGTATTGGATCATCTGCTCAATAATGCTTTAAAATTCACCCAGCAGGGAAATGTCAAAGTCGGTATACGGGAAATGAGCGATTTTGTGGAATGTAAAGTGGTGGATACGGGAAAAGGCATACCCCCCAAAGATCTTACCAGGGCTTTTGACAAATTCAGTCAGTTCGAACGGGAAATGGGGCCTGGCGACAGGGGGACAGGATTAGGGCTTCCCATCTGCAAAAAGCTTATCGAATTACACCATGGGCGAATGATGATCGACAGCTCTCCGATGAAGGGAACGAGCGTGACTTTCCTGCTTCCGAAATATGTCCAGCGTGATTTTTTCAGAGATGCGATTGGGCAGGTTATGAAAAAATGCCAGAAAGAGGGACAGTCTCTGTCCATTATCATTTTTGATCTCGTGGATTTTGATACGCTGAAAAAAAGCCTTGGGCTGAGAAAAGTGGAACGGATCGTCATGCGCATGGAACATCTGATCAATAAATCGCTCAGACGCACCGCGGACATTGCCATCAAAGATACAAAAGCGATCCTGGTTTTATTGCCGGACACCTACAAAGAAAGCGCTTATGTTGTTCTGGGCCGCCTCTCGCAACTTTTGGAGAGTTATCTTGCCCGGGAGAGGAAATCACCCAAGATCGAGATCCACAGCAGTGTTGCTTGCTTCCCGGATGAAGTGTCGGATCTGGAGAAGATCCTCAAAAAGATCTATGAATAACGGGAAAACCGTGAGAGATTGATTCCATGGCAGAAAAAATTCTCGTGGTGGATGATGAACCGCACATTCTTTCGATGGTTTCCAGGCGATTATCGGCCCATGGGTATGAAGTGATCGTGGCGTCTTCCGGAGAAGAAGGGATTCGAAAGGCTGAAAAGGATCCGCCCGATCTTATTTTGCTGGATCAGGTAATGCCCGGGATGCAGGGGGATGAAGTGTTGTCTCTTGTGAAAAAAAATCCCGCGATCAAAAAGATTCCGGTGATCATGTTCACGGCAGATGTCAAAAAAGTAAGAATCGGGGAATATCAGCTTTTGGGGGCTGCGGATTGCCTTTTTAAACCATTTACCCCTGAAGATCTTTTTTCTAAAATGGAAAAGGCTCTTGGCAAAAGCTCCTGATTTTTTAAAAGCTTCAAAACCATAAAGTTTATGCCAGGTAAAGTTTGGTTTATTAAAAATATAGCTCACGAAAGGGCAGGATTGTTGGCGTTGCTCCTGGATGATTGGCGAATAAGTTATGAGGCCGTAGACCTTGATCAGACAAGTTCTTTCCCGAGGGTGGGGAAGAAAGACGCGGTGGTGGTGCTCGGCGGTCCTGACAGCGCCAATGACGAAACGCCAAAAATCATAAAAGAAATCCAGGCAATACAAAACTATCTGAAAGAAAATATCCCTTTTTTGGGGATTTGCTTGGGCTTGCAGCTTTTAGCAAAAGCCGCGGGGGGGCGAGTCTTTAAAAATCCAGTTAAGGAAGTGGGATTTAAAGGCCCGGATCGGAAATGGTTTGAAATTTGTATGACCGCAGAAGGCTTGCGGGATCCGCTATTTCAGGGGTGGAAGGGCCCCTTCAAGATTTTTCAGTTGCACGGAGAAACCGTGGCATTAGCACCAGGCATGACGTGTTTGGCAGAGGGCGCTTTTTGTAAAAATCAAATTGTCAAAGTCCGGGAAAAAGCTTACGGTATACAGGGACACGTGGAATTGGACGAAAAAATGTTTGAGGATTGGCTTTGCAAGGATGGCGATCTGCAAAAGAAGGACCCTGTTTTATTGCGAAGGGAATTTAAGGAAATAAAAGCTGAGCTGGAAACGAATTGTCGGATGTTATTCAAAAACTTTCTAGGGTTAAGCGGGCTGATTTAAAAAATGAAAATATCGGAATTTTATAAAAAACAGAGCCATACGATTTCTTTTGAATTCTTTCCCCCCAAGACCTTGGACGGGGAAACGAAACTTTTTCAGACCATTCGGGAGCTGAAAAAATTATCCCCGTCGTTTGTTTCCGTGACTTACGGTGCTTTGGGCAATACGCAGGCGAATACGCTTCGTATTGTTGAACAGATTAAAGACGGTATCGGACTTGAAGTCGCGGCTCACCTGACATGTGTGGCGCATCATCGGGGTGAGATCGAACATATCCTGGAAATGTTGGCTGCTAAAAAAATCGAAAACATCGTAGCGCTTCGGGGGGATCCGCCGCAGGGCGAGGCTCAGTTTAAGGCTCCGCCCAATGGATTTCATTATGCTGCCGAACTTGTGCGATTTATCAGGCAGCATCCGAAACTCGGGAAATCTTTTGCACTGAGTGTTGCCGGATACCCGGAGGGGCATCCGGAATGCAGGGATCTCAGGAAAGATCTTGAGCATTTGAAGCAAAAGGTGGAGGAGGGCGCGGACCTGGTGGTGACACAGCTTTTTTTTAGCAATAAAGTTTATTTCGATTTCGTGGAGCGTGCGCGAAAGATCGGGATTCAAGTTCCGATTGTGCCCGGCATCATGCCGGTGACCCATGGCCCGCAGATCCAGAAGTTTTCCAAGATGTGCGGGGCCGCGATCCCCCAAAAAATCAGCGAAGCAATCCTCCGCTTTGGCGACGACCAGGAGGCGATCATAAAATTCGGTATTGCCTACGCCACGGAGCAATGTCAGGAGTTGTTGAAACAAGGCGCCCCGGGACTTCATTTTTACACTTTGAACCAATCGCTCGCGACGCGCCAGATCTATGAGAATCTAAATCTGGCGCATGCGTCGTGAAATTCTTGAAGAAGATACGATGATGAAACAATGGCATATCGGTGAAATTCTGATTCAGAAAAAACTTATCGACTGGCTGCAACTTGAGGATGCTCTGAACGAACAGAAACGGACCAGAGAGTTTGTGGGCGAGGTGTTGGTTCGCAAACAATATGTCCCGCGTTTTCTTTTGTTTAAGGCGTTGGCGGAGCGGCACGCGATCCCGTTCGTGGATCTTTCCCGTATTTTTATCGATCCTCAATGGATCCGGCTTATCCCGAAGAGTATTTCGCTGAAGTACGGCATCGTACCTATTGAATCCCAGAATGGGACATTGATTGTCGGGATCAAAGACCCGATGGCCGTTCTGCCGGAAAAAGAGATTGCGGAACTCGCGAAAGTGTCGCAGATTAAGACCGTGCTTTGTACCCCGGAAGCGATTGCGACAGCCATTGATGAGAACTACGGCAAACAGAATACGGAGGCAGATGCCCTTCCATGAAAAAAAATAATACCAGGGTTGAAAAAGATTCGCTTGGAATGACAACCGTGCCTGAGGAGGCTTATTACGGTGCCGAAACCGCGAGGGCCGTGGCAAATTTCCCTATTTCCGGTCTTCGTTTCCATAAAGAATTCATTTGGGCTTTGGCGGTGATCAAAAAAGCTTGTGCGCAGGCGAATTGTTCACTCGGCAGTCTTGATAGGCGCCGGGGAGGTGCGATCATCCGAGCGTGCGAGGAGATTATGGCCGGGAAATGGCACGACCAGTTTGTGACAGATGCCTTGCAGTCCGGCGCCGGTGTTTCTATCCACATGAATGCGAATGAGGTGATCACGAACCGCGCGCTTGAGATCTTAGGCCGGAAGAAAGGGGATTATGCTTTTCTTCATTCTCATGATCATGTGAATATGGGGCAATCCACGAACGATGTGATCCCCACAGCGCTTCGCCTTGCGGTCTTGAAGATTTCAAAAATTTTTTCCCAAAATTCTTTGGCCTTGGAAAAAGCATTACACAAAAAAGCAAAACAGTTCGGAAGGGTTATCAAATCCGGCCGGACCCACCTCCAGGATGCAGTGCCGATTACCGTGGGGCAGGAATTCGGCGGGTGGGCCTACCAACTGGAAAAGGGACGTAAACGTGTCGGTCAGTTAACTCAATGGCTTTTGGAGCTTGGCATCGGCGGTTCTGCGGTCGGAACGGGTCTGAACACGTCATTGCGCTATCGTGCGAAAGTGATCCGGAATTTGCGGCTCTTGACAGGATTAAATGTCAAAAGCAGCCGCAACCTTTTTGCGGTGATGCAAAATGACGGGGATTTCGCCGCGGTCTCAGGCGGGCTCCGGGACTATTCACTTTCTCTCATTCAAATTGCGAATGACCTTCGGCTTTTGAGTTCCGGACCGAATACCGGTTTCGGTGAAATCCGGTTGCCGGCACTGCAACCCGGATCTTCGATTATGCCGGGCAAGGTAAATCCTGTGATACCGGAAGTGGCCGCTCAAGTCGGATATCAAGTGATTGGGAACGATGTCACCATCGCATTTGCGGCCGCAAGCGGGGAATGTGAATTGAATGTCATGCGTCCCGTGATTGTTCACAATCTTCTCCAGTCTTTTGAGATACTTAATAATACCCTAAAAATCCTCACAACGCGTTGTGTTGCTGGAATTCAAGTTGATGTTAAGAAATGCCGGCAGTATGCCGAAAATAGTTTTGGTATAGCTGCTGCGTTAAATCCATATATCGGCTATTCCAAGGCTGCTGAATGTGTTAAAGAAGCCAAAGAAAATCAAGAAAAACTGAGTCAAGTCATTATAAATAAAGGACTTATGAATGAAAAAGTGCTAGCAAATGTTCTATCGCCTGATAACTTGACAAAGCCTTATAGTTAAATTAAAATATAATAAGAATTTAGTTTATCACTGATTAGCAATTCTTATCATTGATTAACAAATGGAAAAGGAGAAAATAAGAATGAAAAACTTATTAATGAGAAAGAGGGAAAAGGGTTTCACCCTTATAGAAATCCTGATCGTTGTGATTATTCTCGCCATTTTGGCAGCTTTGATATTGCCAAAATTTTTAGGTCAGACGGAAAATGCGTATGTTTCAGAGGCCAATCAGATGTTGGGAGCGATAGCCCGTGCACAGGAAACCACCATGGCGATGCTCGAGACAGCCACCGGAGCTCCAGCCACCACAGGTACCGCCATTCCTACGGCGTGCCCGCTTACGGCTGCTTGTACTGCGGCCGAATGGAGTGCCATCGGGATGCAGCCGCCGCCGCCCAAAAGTCACTTTGATTACTCCTGTACCGATTCAACCTGTACCGCTGAAAGGACGGTCAATGGTGTGTTGAGTACAATTGTTTTTAACTATACGCCGGATGTGCATACGTTTACCGCTTGCACTGGCAGCTATACGTTGAACACGTCAGGAACTGCCGGCTCGTCGGATAGAGGTTGTCGGGTCGTAACATAAGAAAGTCTAACTGCCTGAACAATACGGCAGCTTTTCCCTTCAGAGTTGGAAAAGCTCTGAAGGGAGTCCGGGGCAGAAAGCTGGAATTAAACGGGGACAGGCAAAAAAATGTTTTGCCTGTCCCTTTGCTTCTCTAGTGAAAAATCCTTGGTCCCATGGGGACCTATCCAACGAAAGAGGTTGCAGATGATCGACTGCATGAGCGAGAAGAGTGATAAAGGATTTACACTAATAGAAATCCTGATTGTTGTGATTATTCTCGCCGTTTTAGCCGCCTTGATCTTGCCGAAGTTTTTGAGCCAGACTGAAAATGCTTATATTTCAGAGGCCAATCGGATGCTAGCAGCGATAACCCGTGCACAAGAAACTACCATGGCCATTCAAGAACTGGCCACTGGAGCCTCAATCACAACAGGGATTGCCATCCCCACGGCTTGCCCGCTTACGGCTTCCTGTGATGCTGATGAATGGAGTGCCATTGGCATGCAACCACCGTCGCCGAAAAGTCACTTTGATTACTCCTGTACCGATACAACCTGTACTGCTGAAAGGACGGTGAACGGTTTTTTGAGTTCCATAACTTTTAATTACACACCGAATGTTCACGCATTTACTGATTGTGACGGCATTTACACGTTGATTACTTCGGGGACTTCAGCTACGTCGGATCGAGGTTGCCGCGTTAGCACCTAAAAGATTTTAAAGGTCAAAAAAGGCGATGATTGTCCCCTTGAGAAGCTCCGTTAAGAAGTTTCAAGGGGTTGCAGGTATAGAAAATTCAAGACAGAAGCAGAGAAAACGGGATTTTATTTTGCTTGTCCCTTTTTTTTAAAAAAGCTTGTAGCAAAATGCTTTTTTGGTATAATAACGCCCCAACTTTAAAGGCCATCAGCTCTTATAGGATCGTCTCGGCGGCTTGAGGCCGCCTTTATTCTATCCGCTGTTGCCGTAACGATTTAAAAATATTTAAGGAGGCTTGTTAAACTTTGTCTCAGACAACCATCAAGCAGTTATTAGAAGCAGGTGTCCATTTCGGACATCAGACACAGCGTTGGAACCCCAAGATGAAAAAGTATATTTTCGGGGAGCGCAACGGCATTTATATCATCAATCTTGAAATCACCCTCACTTGTCTCGAGAAAGCCCTCCAGTTCCTGAAGCAGACAGCGACCGAAGGTAAGTTCATTCTTTTTGTTGGCACCAAGAAACAGGCGCAGGAGCCGCTCAAAGCCGCTGCGGAGGCATGCGGCATGCCTTATGTCAATCAACGCTGGCTGGGCGGTATGCTCACCAATTTTGAGACGATCCGGAAATCCATCAAAAAGCTTGATTCGATCGATGCGATGGAAAAAGACGGAAGCTTTCAGTTTATTACAAAGAAAGAGATCGGTTCTCTCAAGAAAGAACGCGAAAAACTCGTTAAAAATCTCTCGGGAGTTCGTGAGATGCGAAAAGTTCCCGGGGCGATTTTTGTGATCGATTCTGAACTCGAAAAAATCGCAGTCGCCGAGGCGAAAAAGTTAGGGGTTCCGGTCGTTGCCGTGCTGGACACCAATGGCAATCCTGACGGGATCGATTATCCCTTGCCCGGCAATGACGATGCGATCAAGGCGATCAAGCTGTTTTGTGAAACCGCATCCAATGCCATTCTTGAAGGAAAAAAAGTTTTTGAAAAGATTGCTCAGGACAAAGAAGATGCGCTTCAAGCTGAGAAGGCTGCTGCAGAAGCTGAAGTTGCGGCTGCAGAGGGAATGGATGAAGAAGTGATCGAGGAAAAACTTGCGCCGAAATTCCTGACTGAAGTCGAAGTGGTTGCGGAAGTAAAGCCGAAAGCCAAAAAGGCTGTCCGGAAAAAAGACGGCGAAATTTAATTTTTCAAACACGGATAACGAGAGCAAGGGACTATGAATATGGCAACAAAAGAAGTAAAGATTAATAGCGCGGATTTAACAAAACTGCGTGAATTGACAGGTGCGGGGATGATGGATTGCAAGTCGGCTTTGGTGGAAGCGGGCGGAGATCTTAAGGCCGCGCAGGATGTGATCCGCAAAAAAGGTCTTGATATCGCGAAGAAGAAGTCCACTCGCGAAGCGCGTGAAGGGCAGATCCTTTCTTATATCCATGCGGGCGGGAAATTAGGAGTGCTTGTGGAGATCAATTGCGAGAGCGATTTCGTCGCGAAGAACGAGAATTTTCAGACCTTCGCACGCGACATCGCCATGCAGATTGCCGCGGGCCATCCCTTGTATGTGAGTTCCGCGGATATTCCGCCGGCAGATCTGGAAAGGGAAAAATCGGTTTTTCTGGAACAAGTCAAAGACAAGCCGGAACCGGTGCGCAGCAAGATTATCGATGGCAAGCTGATGAAACGGTATGAAGAGATTTGTCTTTTGAATCAAAAGTTTATTAAAGATGACAGCCGGACCGTGCAGGACTTATTAACCGAGTTTATCGCAAAAATCGGGGAAAACATCATCATCCGGCGGTTTGTGCGTTTCGAGGTTGGCGGCAATTAATCAGACATTAGACTTCAGACGACAGACCAAAACTTCAAGTCTGTAGTCTGCGGTCGCCATTCTGCAAACTGATCATATGAAAAAACCTGTCTATAAAAGAATTGTACTGAAACTTTCCGGGGAGGCTCTCCAGGGCAGAAAAGGTTTTGGTATTGACTCCCAGATTGTTGCCTCCATTGCTCAACAAATCAAAGATGTTCGTGAACTTGGCGTGGATGTGGTGTGCGTCATCGGCGGCGGGAATTTTTTCCGCGGGGTCGATGGCGAAAAAGGAGGGATCGAACGCGCGGCCGCGGACTACATCGGAATGCTTGCGACGATCATGAACGGGCTTGTGATGTCTGATGCCTTGGAAAAGATCGATGTCCATACGCGCGTCCAGTCTGCCATCGAGATCCGGGCGCTTTGTGAACCGTATATCCGGCGGCGTGCCATCCGGCATCTGGAGAAGGGCCGTGTGATCATTTTTGTCGCGGGAACCGGAAACCCATTTTTCACCACGGATACGGCAGCGGCCTTGCGAGCTGTCGAAATGAATGCGGATGTGATCCTTAAAGCCACCAAGGTCAACGGGGTCTATGATAAAGATCCGATGAAACACAAGACTGCCAAAAAGTTCACAAAGCTTAATTATTTGAATGTGATCCAGAAGCAGCTTCGGGTGATGGATACAACGGCCACTTCGCTTTGCATGGAAAACAATCTTCCGATCGTGGTTTTCAATCTGACCCAGCCGGGGAATATCCGTCGTGTGGTTCTTGGTGAAAAAATCGGAACAGTGGTTTCATAAATTGTCTGCGGAACAAGGGAGGGATCTATGACGGAAATCATCGATGTGAAAAAGCTTGCTGAAGAAATGAAGAAAAAAATGACGAAGGGTGTGGAGTCGACCAAAAAGGAATTTCAGAATATCCGGACCGGTCGTGCTTCCATTGCACTGGTCGAAGGAATTCAGGTGAACTATTACAATACGCCGACGCCGATCAAAAATCTCGGAACGATCTCCACGCCGGATCCCAAAACCATTCAGATCCAGCCTTGGGATGCAAGCGCTGTCGGGGAGATTGAAAAGGCGATCCTCAAATCCGATCTAGGATTGACGCCGATCAATGACGGGAAGATCCTTCGGATACAGATACCGTCTTTGACCGATGAGCGGCGCAACGATCTGACCAAGGTCATTCGTAAAGTGGCGGAAGAAGGCCGTATTTCGATTCGCAACGCCCGTCATGAAGCGATCGAACAGGTCAAAAAGCTTGAAAAAGCAAAGACGATCCCTGAAGATATGTCACATTCATCGCAAAAAGAGATCCAGAAGATCACGGACCAGCTCATCGCACAGATCGATGAGGCCCTGAAACATAAAGAAGCCGAAATCCACGCCATTTAATAAGCCGTAGGCCACACGCCACAAAGACACAAGGCCTTTTTCATGTGGCATGTGGCAGTTGATCGTGTGGCTGGTTCCTGGGCCCGTAGCTCAGTTGGTAGAGCACTGCCCTTTTAAGGCAGGTGTCGATGGTTCGAATCCATCCGGGCTCACTTCTCATGTCTATCTCTGAATCACAGAGATACAATCCCCCGACGGTGTCGGGGGATTTTCATTTTCTACCCCATTCGATCTGCCCAATTTCTAGCCTGAATCTCGCATCTATCTCTAAAACGGCCTTTGGTTTCAGCGAACTGGTTTCACCCCATGTAGGGGTGCTAAGCAATTTCGGCGATCGGCGAATTCGAGCTGAAACCACAATTATGTCAATATTTCGCATCTTATCTCTGGTTTCAGGAGGGACTAACGTACTGGGAAGGGAGGATGGCTTTCCAGGAGACCGCTTGCCGGGCCCAGTCCGGCTCGGCTGCTAGCGGCCTAAGCGTTCGTTCGGTCATATCGCATAAATGGACAGAATTACCGAAAATGATCGCTTCTTGTACCGCAGGTGATAGAAACAGCAGATTTGTGACTTGTTCCAGTCGTTGCTTGCTAAGATTGAGCCACGCGGCGATTTGCTGGAGATCTTTTGCTTTGCCATCCGCGAGCATTCCTCGGATTTGATGAGCGAGAAGGAGTTGCCTACGAATGAGAGGTTCGTGATCGTAGGCCATGCGTGGAATGTTGGGGACTATCTTTTTTAATGCATCTACCGGAAGGTCAAACTCATGTTTTTTGAAGTTATTGTGCATCTCGACCCATAGCTTTCCCTTAAGCCCGTCATATTCGATACCTTTGACAAGTTCTTTCAGGATCGCGGATTGCTTCTCGAGGGGCAGCTTGGGCCAATCTTCAGAGGTCAATCGGTTGTCCCTTGTAAGCTGGATCAAAAATTCCAGGCATTTGTTCTCGATCACCGGAGCGATGACGGATTTTGTAGGGCAGCCTTTCCATTCATGCTTGATGGAATAGAGGCACACGTAGTAACGGTAATTGAAGTTCTTATTTCGTCCGCGGGCGTAAGTGTGGCCAAAGCTGCATTTGCAGGCCGTGCACCGGAATAGACCCGTTAGAAGCCCGGGGAACTTTCGATGCGTCGTAGTGCCCGGTTCCCGCCAGTTTGCCTTCATTTTTTCTTGAACTTGTCTGAAGATTTCTGGACTGACAATGGGCTCATGAAGCCCATCGTAAAGTTTGTCCTCATACCGTATTTTGCCCATATAAGTGGGATTCTTGAGAATGAGTTGAATGTTCGTATTCCTAAAGATGACTCCGCCCTGATTTCGTTTTCGGCAAGGATATTTCTTGGTTCGATATCCTTCAGCGGTCAATATGAGCGCGATCTTGCGATAAGAATTGCCTTCAAGATAAAGCTGAAACATTCTGCGGATGAGTTCCGCTTCTTTCGGATTAATGATCAGTTTCTTAGTGGGCTTGTCAATCTCATAGCCCAGTCCAGGCAGTCCTCCGACCCATTTGCCTTTCTTCCGAGCCGCACCCATCTTGTCCTTAGTTCGTTCGCTGATCATCTCGCGTTCGAATTGGGCGAATGAAAGAAGGATATTGAGGGTGAGACGACCCATAGAAGTGTTTGTATTAAAATGCTGAGTGATGGAAACAAAGGTGACCTGTTGTTCCTCGAAGAATTGAAGGACCTTCACAAAATCCGAAAGGGAGCGTGATAGGCGATCTACTTTATATACAACCACACAATCGATCTTCTTGTCCCTAATGTCTTGTAGCAGTTTTTGAAGGGCAGGGCGGTCTGTGTGCGCTCCGCTAAAACCGCCGTCATCGTAGGTTTCTTTCAGGAGTACCCAGCCCTGATGCTGTTGGCTCTTGATGTAACTTTCGGCCGATTCCCTTTGAGCGTCAAGGGATGTAAAGTCACTTTGCATATTTTCTGTTGTGGATTTGCGCGTATAGATCGCGCATCGAACGATTTTCACCTCACCATTTTCTGCCATTGTTTTTTACTCCAAAGAATGTGAATCCGTTCCAGTGGGCGCCTGTTATTGCCTTGGCCACGGCGCTCAGATTGTTATAAACCGTGCCTTGATATTCAAATCCCTTTTCTAAAATCTTCACATCAAGACGCTTACCCTTGTAAACTTTGGTAATGAAGGACCCCGGTGTTGGTAGGCGAATATCCCGGCCCGCTTCTGTGGTTCCGGTAGAGGACCGGATAACGGTCCGGTTAATCGGGTCATAGCAGCGGATCAATTCCTGGATCTTATCTTTGGCCGCAGGGGAGAGTTCTCCGGATGCTTTCTCCTGGATCCGGTAAGCCAGCTGCCGGATCAAAAAAGTCCGGTTCCCGGGAACAGCCTTATCACTGTAAACCTGCCGGTAAAGTGCTGATAACTGCGCCGTTTCGGTCGTCTTCAAAGCCTCGATTTTCTCTGCAATATCTCCCATAATGATCTCCCAATTGACCTGACACATACATGCTATACAACCCGGGATATAGCAAGTCATATAAAGGGGTATTTTGTTCGGCGTCACGATGCTGTCGCGTGCATATAGTACAAGAGACAGTCGCTACTAATTCGAGTGCAGTTGGAGTTCTAACAAAAATACAAAGGACAGAATATGAAATTCGCTCTAGTAAACGGAGTTAAGACGGAAGCTCAACCGGGGCTGAAGGGTATTTGCCTATATTGCGAAAAAGACCGCGATATGATTGCCAAGTGTGGGAAAGTGAAAATTTGGCACTGGGCGCATAAAAGCAATGTTTCGTGTGATCCGTGGTGGGAGAATGAAAGAGAATGGCACAGAGCATGGAAAAATCGTTTTCCAGTGGAATGGCAGGAAAACAGACATGTCGATTCTACAACCGGAGAAAAACATATTGCAGACATAAAAACGGCCGCTGGACTTGTAATCGAATTTCAGCATTCTGCGATCCAACCTGCAGAAGTGCAGTCCCGTGAAGCTTTCTATAAAAACATGGTGTGGGTTATTGACGGTACGCGCTTAAAGGGGGACTTTCCATCTTTTTGTAAAGGATTCAGGGAACTTAGCCCTTTGAAAATAATGCCAGGGGTTTTTCTTTCATTATCTCCTAACAAATGTTTTCCCGCGAGCTGGCTTAACAGTTCAGTGCCCATTTATTTCGATTTTCAGGGCGTCAATCCTATTAATCAGACGGATAGGCTGCGAGATCCTCTTTGGTGTCTCTTTCCAGGGCGCGCGGAAGGATTCGCCGTTGTCGCTGGAGTTCCCCGCGAAGATTTCATAAAGTTTTCCGCTCAAAATACTCACCTGCTTTTTGCTCGAGAAATGCTTAGCAATATTTCTCAAGTTTTTCGGGAGAAGGGGATATCCGCAAGTCGTGGATACCCGAAAGTCGCACCTTGTCGGTAACACTGATGAAGACATGGTAGGCGTGGCCTTACTTCGAAAGAGTGCTTGGGAATTTCTTGAGAATTTGGCTAATGATTTTTCCGGCTGTTTGGGAAAGGTCGGGTAGGTTTTTTCTGTAAATCAAGAAGAGTTCTCTAATGGCTGACTTGAACGGAGCAGGGATGCAGGTGTCTAAAATGTTCGCATCGGTAGGCGTAAAACAATATTGTGGAATATACGAGACGCCCATTCCTGCGGCTACATACGTTTTTACTGCAGCAAATGATGGTGCTTCTAATACCAGCTTGGGATTCTGTTTCCCGAAGGTTGATAAGATCGTTTGTCGGTATGATCCCTTGCCGGACAATAGAACCGTGGGGTTTTCCGAAAGAAGCTTAATGTTGTCACCCGTATAAAACTTTTTAGGGTATTTTTTTGAAGTGATCAAAACGGTGTTTGACCTGATTAAGCGGACGCAAATGATTCTTTTGTCTTTTATGCTTCTGCCGACTATGGCGAGGTCAGACTTGTAACTCAAAATATCTTCAAGAGATTCTGGGCTTGTTCGGTCGATGAGGGTGATTGAATGAGACATTTTTTGAATGTCTTCGTCGAGTAGGGAAGGGATAACGTAATTGATTACTGATTCTCCTGCTGAAATTGAAAGTGGAATAGATTGCGTTTCGGTTTTGGTAAGAAGTCGTTCGAGTTCCGCTAGATAGTTTGAAGCAGTTAGATATAGAGCCTTTCCGTTTGGGCTGAGTGTGATGCTTCTTCCTTTCCGAACGAATAGGGAAAAGCCAAAGTATTTTTCTAGGTCGGCTACCTGCTTGCTGAATTGAGCTTGTCGATAGGGGTGTTTACCGGCAGCTTTGTTAAACCCGCCTTGCTCTGCTACGAGGCAAAAGCTGCGTAAGCGTTCTAGCGAAAGACCGGTTTTTTCGAATAGTTTTTCATACATGGCTATTTGATAATAGTATATTATTCTAAAAGTATTATTCAAGCATAATTATTTATGCAATACTTCGACTATGAAAAAGAAAACGGTAACGGTTAAAGGGGTGGACATGAAAAGCGCGGAAGTCCGTTTTGTCGAGTTTGATCACAACCAGGGTAATGGCATGTGTGAAATGAGGCTTCGGAGCTCAGTAGGAAAAATGCTTGGCCGCATTCATATCCCCATAAGCGTTTTTAAACCAGCGGTGGGATGGCTTCTGAATGGTAACCTTCCCGACCTTTCATCGCGATTAGGAGGATTGAACAATGATGAGTCTAAGTAATATCGTCGCACTATTTCTTTTGAGTGTTTTGAGCTTTTTTGTTTTTATGCTTTGGAAACGGGCTAAGCCAGCCCATGTTTCCACAGCTGAACTTCAAGAGCTTAAAGCAAAGTCCCAGTTTTTGGAGGAGGAGGGGCTAAAAAAAGATTCTGTGATTTCTGAGCTTCGAGTTACTGTATCCGAAGAAACTAAGGCGAAGGTCGAAGCTCAAACTTTACTGAGCACGGAAAGGAAAAATCTAGAAGAACAGAAACAACTGCTAGACCAAGCTAAAGAAAATATGGAAAAAGCATTTCAGGCATTATCCGGGGAAGCTCTGCGAAACAACAATCAGGCTTTTATAGCTCTTGCACAGAGTAGCCTTCAAGGGGTTTTGAATAGTGCTACTGGCGCAATTGGTCAAAAGCAGGAAGCTTTAAAACATCTGGTTGAACCGCTTGAGAAGACTCTCGAACAATTTCAGCGGCAAGTCCAAAGCTTGGAGAATAAACGGGAGACAGCTTATGGGAGCCTTTCTGAGCAGGTTAAATTACTCCATGCTTCTCAAGAGGGGTTAAAAAAAGAGACCGGTAATTTGGTGACGGCATTACGCAAACCTCAAGTGCGCGGGAAGTGGGGACAAATGTCCCTACAACGATTGGTTGAGTTATCTGGTATGTCTGAACACTGTGATTATATGGAGCAAGTGGCTGTCAAAACCGATGATGGCCGTTTACAACCTGACATGGTCGTCCACTTGCCAGGGGGAAGACAACTAGTAATCGATAGCAAGGTTGCTTTGGAGGCCTACTTGGATGGCATTGAAGCGACTGATGAAGAGGTCAAACAAGATTGCCTGGTCCGTCATGCCCAGCAGGTTCGAAAGCATATGAATGATCTCTCATCGAAAGCCTATTGGAGTCAATTCAAAGACGCCCCTGATTATGTTATCATGTTCATTCCTGGCGAGCCGTTTGTCAGTGCTGCGTTAGAAGAAGACAGGACTCTTTTGGAAGATGGGGTTGCCAATAAGGTGATTATTGCTTCGCCAACAGCATTGATATCGTTATTGCATGCTATAGCGCACGGTTGGCGCCAGGAGCAAATGGCGAAAAGTGCCCAGATTGTTGCAGATCTTGGAAAGCAGACATACGAACGCTTTGCAGCTTTTCTGGGGCATTTACACAAGGTTCGGAACTCTTTAGAGCAAAGTATTTATAATTTTAATCGCATGGTGGGTTCTTTGGAAGGGCGTGTCTTACCCAGCCTTAGAAAGTTCAAAGAACTTGGAGCAACGGGAGGGGAAGAGCTTCCTGTTGTCGAAGAAATTGAACAAGTGCCAAGACATATTAATCAAAAGGAAAATCAAGAGCCTCTGGGTATTACAGACGAAAAGGTGGGGAAAGATACGTGAACAACGAAGCTGACAGCCGAATTATTGTCGATGATTTTTTGAGACAGGCTCACTGGGATCCCCGGGATAAATCGCAGGTGCTCACGGAGTACTATGTAAAAAAGGAAACCTCAAAAAGGGGAAGACATCGCAATGAAATCATATCGGAGCCAGCCACAGAAGAATACCATGCTGGACGTGCGGATTATGTGTTGCTTGACAGCCATGGCCGCCCACTAGCCATTATCGAAGCAAAGAAATCTGCAATAGAGCCCTATACAGCGAAGCAACAAGCCCTTCCATACGCCAAAAGCATTGGTGCGCCTTTCATTTTTCTTACTAATGGCGAATTAATCTACTTCTGGGACTATCAGAATGATGACGCTCGGATGGTGAATTCACTCTATTCTCGTCGCGATCTCGAACGAATCGTCCATCAGCGCAAAGAACGCAAGCCTCTTGCCACGATCAGCATTCCTGACTATTACCTTCGTCAGGGAGAACAGCGAAAAGTCCGTGATTACCAGCAGGAAGCGATGCGTGCTCTTGATCATGCTTTAGAGCTCGGGAAGCGCCGGTTTTTAATTGAACTTCCAACCGGTACCGGAAAAACGGATGTGGTTGCTCTTTATTTGAAACGACTTTTCGACTCAGGGAGGGCAGAGCGGGTGCTTTTCCTTGTCGACCGGGAGCAATTGGCGAAACAAGCCCTTGAGGCGCTTCAAGATGTTCTCAGTGAGCATAGCAGCTATTGGCTGAAGCCTGGAGTGGTGAAGGAAGAAAAAGAGATCACGGTTTGTTTGTTGCAAACGATGATTGGGCGCTACCAAGAATTTACTAGCGGCTATTTTGATGTTGTCATAGCAGATGAATGCCACCGGTCCATTTATGGTGCATGGCAAACCGCTTTAACCCATTTTGATGCTGTACATATCGGATTGACTGCAACGCCTGCCGCTTATATCGAACGTAATACCTTCGAATTCTATAACTGCAAAAATGGCCAGCCCGATTTTACTTATCCTCTCCTTGAAGCTTTCAAAAAAGATTATTTGGTTCCCTATAAATTCGCATCAGGCATCACGGTCCTGATTGCGGAAGGTACGGACGAATACGATCCCGAGAAGTTTGAGCGAGAATGGACGAATGCGGATACTAATCGAAAGTTCGTTGAAGAATTTGAACGTTTAGCCTGGCAAACCTACAAGGACCAAGCGCCCAAGCAGCGGGTTGGGCCAGGGAAGACCATTGTATTTGCAATCACCAAACGGCATGCGGCAAGGTTGGCAAAAATATTTAATGAGATGCATCCGGAGCTCAATGGGCGTTACGCGGAAGTCATTACTTCGGATGTTATGAATGCTGATGAATTAATCCGAAAATTTAAGCGCGAAGACTATCCTCAAGTGGCGGTCAGCGTAGGTATGTTAGATACGGGTTTTGATTGTCGAGAAGTCCTCCACTTACTGCTTTGTCGCAAGGTGCTGAGCCCAATTTTATACCAGCAAATGCGTGGCCGCGGTACGAGGACAGCTCCTCATATCGGTAAAAAATATTTTGTGATATATGACTTTTTCGGGAATCACAAATATTTTAATGATAGCGATGCGGATATTTTTGCCGGACATGGTGGAGGCCATGGTGCGACGCCGGGCGGTACTTTGCCCAAACCGATTTCAGAAAAAGAACTAATCGAATTGGGTCTGAAAGATGAATGGCTCGAAGCGGTTAATTATATCGAAGTAGGTCCGGAAGGGGAGCGTGTTGATAAGAAGCAGTATGTTACCAATTGGGAACAAGTTATTCGGGAGAGAGTGAATGATGACCATCTGTTGAGGAAGGTCAGGGATATCAAGGATCCCGAAAAGGATGGGCTGACATCAAAGGAAGAAGAAACCTTAGCTAAAAATCTTAATCAGCCAGAAATGTATTTCAATGAAGATAATCTTCGGCGTGCTTATAAAGAACCTGGTGGAACCCTTATTGACTTTATTCGTAGAGCGCTTGGCATGATCAAAACCAAGTCGAAGGAGGAAGTCATTATTGAAAATTTCCATGCTTGGCTTGTTACAAAAAAATTCACGCCTGAACAAGCCCAGTATCTGAATCTGCTGAAGAATCGCGGTATTGTGAGAGGCGAGCTTAAAGTAGCTGATCTATTTGAGCCGCCCCTTTCAATACTAAATGCTGCATCGTTGGGCACAGAGCTGTTCGGGGAGCAGGGACTAAAAGATGTTATTGAAGAAATGAATAATGCTGTCTTTGCGAAGGCAGGATAAGGAGCTTTTTTATATGAAACAGGAATTGCGTCAAAAATTACGTCGTATTACAGATATTCTTTGGGCCGGGGGAGTGGTAAATCCGGTGACTTACATCGAACAGTTATCCTATCTTATCTATCTCAAGCTTCTTGATGAGCAAGAATCCGAAATCGAATTGCGTAAACGAATGTTAGATCAACCCAAAAACCAAAATGGCAGCCTTTTCCCAGATCAAGCGCAACGATATCGTTGGTCTAATTGGAAGTTTGATAGTGGGGAAAAGCTCAGGAATTTTGTTCGTGATGAGGTTTTTCCTTATATGGGTTCCTTGGTTAAGGAACAACCGCAGATCGCAGAATATTTCCGTGATGCCATTTTGGAAATAGTTGATCCCCATGTTTTGAAGCAGGTTGTTGATGAACTTGATAGTATCGAATTTAGGAAACTAGGTACTGATGTTAAAGGGGATATTTTTGAGTATTTGCTGACCCACCTTGGGCAGTCATCGCTGAACGGCCAATTTCGGACACCCCTCCAGATTCGAAAAATGATGGTTGAGATGGTTGATCCTGACTTGGGGGATACGGTTTATGACCCCGCGTGCGGAACGGGTGGTTTTTTAATTGATGCAGTTGAATACATGATGGCGAAATACTCTGCTGATCCGATCGAAATCCCCATTTATGGCGAAGAATGGCTGGAATCCAAAGATTTAACTCTAGAGAAAGCTAAAAAGCAAATTCCTAATCTTCAAAGTTATAAAAAAGGTCGAGGAGAAAAAATAGTAGATTGGGATCTGCTCGAAAAAGCGATTTATGGGAACGACGTTTCTAGGCAGATGATGCGTATTTCAGTCATGAATCTAGTGCTCCACGGGATTCGTAATGCACACGTAAAACGTGCTAATACGCTTTCTGAAGTAGGAGGGCTGTCTGAGGAAGATCTCAAGCGTAAATATAAGGTTATTCTTTCCAATCCACCATTTGCTGGTCAACTTCCTAAAGATTCGATTCGCCAAGATCTGCCAACGCATTCAAAAAAAAGCGAATTGCTTTTTCTTTCTGTGATGATGGAGGCCTTAGCACCAGGTGGCCGATGCGCTGTTGTAGTGCCTGAAGGGCTTCTTTTTGGTTCTACTGCTGCGCATGTAGATCTTCGGAAAAAATTAATTGAAGATTTTAACCTCCTAGCGGTTATTTCTTTACCTTCCGGTGTTTTTAAGCCATATGCAGGTGTAAAAACTGGTATTTTGGTTTTTCGGAAGCCACTAAATGATGAAAACAAGTTTAGGCGAAATAATAAAGTCTGGTTTTATGAAATCCAAAATGATGGATATGATCCCGATAAGATTTCGGGTGGCGTTCGTCCTGAAACGCCTGAAACGAATGATATCCCAAGGGTTTTACTTGAATGGCAGGAATACAAAAAATCTGGTTTCAAAAATCTACCTGGACGTGAAGCGGGAACGATGCTTGATGCCGGACAAGAAGAGCCTAAATCTTGGTGGGCTAGCTACGATCTGATAATTGAAAATGATTATAATCTTGCGGCTGGACGCTATAAACCACAAATCATGTCGCCAGTTCCGACAGGTGATCCTGTTAAAACCATCAAAGAACTTATACAACTTGAAAATAAAACACTAGAAGATTTAGAAACTCTTTTAAAGGATGTAATGTGATTAGCACTTATAAGGTTGTTCCTCTAGAAAAACTAGCAAATAGTGAGCGATCGGCTATAAAAATCGGTCCCTTTGGTAGCCAGTTAAAAAAAGAAGATCTAACAACCTCGGGGATACATGTTGTTGGGATTGAAAATATTTTGAATGATCAATTTGATGGGTTGGGAAATCGCTATATCAGTCAGGAGAAATTTTCGACATTAAAAAGCTTTGAAATCAGGCCGGGCGATATTCTCATTACAATGATGGGAACAATTGGCGAGGTGGGTATTGTTCCTGATGGAATTAAGACATCGATAATGGATTCTCATTTATTGAGATTTCGACCAAATACAAAAATTTGTACTCCAGAATATGTTAAATGGCTTATCAAAGAAAGCGCAGCGACCAAACAGGTTCTTCATGGCAAAGCGCATGGGGCCATCATGAAGGGTTTGAATTCAAGTATTGTAAAAAAACTCCCAGCGCCTCTCCCCATTGTCTCAGAACAAAAACATATCGTGAGCATTCTGAATAAAATCGATTCCATCAGAATAAAACGCGATGAATATAATGTAAAATTCGACGAATTGCTCTCAGCAATTTTTTACAAATTTTTCGGTGATCCGGCTACAAATCCAATGGCTTGGACCTATAAGCCTTTGGGAGAGGTCTGTATTCAAAAACCGCAGTATGGGGCCAATGCAAGCTCTAAGAACTTTAGCAAGGGTGAGCCTCGGTATGTACGAATTACTGATATCAATGAGCAAGGTAGACTCCGGCAGGATGAAAAGAGGGGTATAGATCTGGCGGATTGGGATGAATATAAATTAATAGATGGTGATTTGCTTTTTGCTAGGAGTGGCGCTACTGTTGGAAAGACATATCTTTATCGAAATGTAGATGGGTTATGCGTTTACGCGGGGTATTTAATACGATTTAGAACTGATCCCAATAAAATTTTGCCCCGATTTCTTTTTGCGCTGACAAGAACACCTTACTATAAGGCGTGGGTTACTTCGAAAAAAAGAGTTGCTGCGCAGCCCAATATTAATGGCCAAGAATATTCTTCCTTTAGGATTCCCGTACCACCGATTGATTTGCAAAAGAAATTTACAGTAATCTATAAAGTATTGGAAAATATTGAAATTTGCAAAGAAACAAAAGATGAAAAAATAAAAGATCTGTTTTTGAATGTTGTTTATAAGGCTTTCTCTGGCGAGTTAACATCAAAATGGCGTACAGAACATGCCAAGGAGCTTTTAGCGGAAACGCGCGAACAAGAGATGCTGCTTAATTGCGGAAAGGATTGATATGCTGACTGGACTAATGGTCGGAAATTTTAAAGCTTTTGCTGATACGCAAAAAATTAAGATCAAACCTATTACGTTGATTTTCGGGGCTAATAGCGCAGGAAAGTCTAGCTTATTGCATGCATTGTTACTTTTAAATCATGCTTCGCAGCGGCGTGACAGCTCCATGCCCTCTCAGTTTGATATCACAAAAATGGATATAGGTGGTGAATCTGTCGATTTAGGGGGTTTTAACCAATATGTACATCGGCGGGATGTGGCACGCAAAACCGAGTTTGGAGTTTCTGTTAAAGCTCAGGATTTAAAAGGCGGATATCAAAGTCTTTTGAAATCCTCGAAGGAAATCACTGCCATCATTCGAGTCGGAGTCGAACAAGAAGAAATAAAAATAAAGCAATCATGGGCAGAGTCTAAAGGAATATCTTTAGAAGATATTAAAGATCCTTCAAAAAAAGCACCGGGTGTGCAGAAAACCGTAGAGTTTCCTACAGGAGTTTTGCGTGCAATAAGTGATCCTCGGTTGGAAGCCTATGATGTTTCAATTGATGATGAAGTGATTGCCAAGATGAGCCTTCGAAAAGGCGGTATTTTTCGTTTGGATCGTGTGTCGGTCAATCATCCCTTCATCCGTGGCCTTGTCGAAAATATGCTTTTGGCATGCTCGAGCACAGAGAAAATCACGAATGAAGATTTCGATATTGCACAAGATGAAATTAACAATCTTCTTACCTTATTAGAAGTAAAAGCAGATGTTTTGCTGCCTTACGCAATTGCTTTATCTAAAAAAGAGGGTGCAGGAGCAGGCGAGCCAAGCGAAATTCAACCCGAATATCAGACTAAGCAGTTTATGTTTATTAGTAAAGAGAATAGAAGTGAAGATTTGCGAAAAGCTGTTCGCCTTCTTTTTCCAACAGCATTACAAAGCTTCTTAAAGGATCTGAGTCAAAAAGCAGAGAATATCTTAAGCAAAGTTATTTATCTGGGCCCTTTACGCTCATATCCGCCACGCCATTTGGCATTTGTGTCTGAAAGTGATCCAAACTGGAAAGCCGGCGGTGGATATCTTTGGAATGTGATTAAACGAGATGCTTCGGTTCGAGATCGTGTTAATGAATGGTTGTCGGACAAAAAGAAACTCTCCTCACCATATTCATTCCGAATTAATAATTTAGTTACCACGGAAGATGCATCTCTACGGGTATCAAAATTGATCGAAGGAATCGTGGAGGGTGAGGCCGGAGTTATGGATGAGTCTCCGGTGTCTCTATTTGATCTTGTCATGCAAGATCCTTCATATTTGACAGATAAAACGGATGAAGCATTGACAAGCATGCGTGGAGTGCCAGACCCCGTGTTGGTGGACGTTCGGTCGGGGACAGAAGTTTCTCATCGCGACGTTGGGATTGGAATAAGTCAGGTTTTGCCCGTATTGGTAGCTGCGTATTCTTCTAAAGGTAAAATATTAGCTATGGAACAACCAGAGATACATCTTCATCCGGGGCTTCAAGCGGAACTTGGAGATGTGTTTATTCAGTCGACAGTAGGGGACAATAAAAATAGTTTCATTCTCGAAACACACAGTGAACATCTCGTGCTGCGAATTATGCGACGCATTCGTGAAACATATGAAAATAAACTACCGCCAGGCATGCCGCCTATTAAGCCCGAAGATGTTTCTATTTTATATGTTGAACCCGATGGCGCTAGGAGTATTGTTCGCGAAATGGAATTAAATGAGCGCGGTGATTTTGTAAAGGCCTGGCCTGGCGGTTTTTTTGAAGAAAGCTTAAGGGAAGTAATTCCATAATGTTATTAAATCTTGCACTTAACCCCTGCATCTTTGATCCCACCCAGTATTCTAATAACAGTTTATGTGATCCGTTGCTCGGTAATCTCAAAAATGTATTGTTAGAAGAAGCCCTCGTTCGGGATTTGCGAAATGGTGATTGGATGAAATACATTGGTGATAATTCCAGCATTTGGCATTCGCGCGCAAAGGAGCTTATAAAAAAAATAATTAGACAAAACCGCACTTATAAAGCCGAATCAGTAGGCGCTCAAAATCCAAACAGCTATTCTGAATGGTGTAAAGAGGCAATCTTGTCTCACGAAACAAAAAATTTGAACGGCATTATTGCTGCCACTGGTACTGTTACATCTTTTTCATCCTCTCCTGTCGTGACATGTATTGAGAAATTGCATAATGCCGCGTGGTGGACAGCTAGAAGTAATTCTGTTCGACTTCAGAAGAAAATAACCGACTATCTAAAACATTTAGATCTTTTATTGAAACACGCCAATTCCTTTATGTTTATAGATCCTTTTTTTGATCCTTCGGAGGCGAATTACCAGGATTTTCAACAATTATTGCAAGTAATTGCCAGGCGTGAGATTAAACCCAAGGTCGAATTCCATAGAAAAGAAAGCCTTGTTGTTGCTGGCGTTCGAAAGGTTTTGACTCCGAAAGAATGGGAAAATCGATTTCTTCCCTTTAAGCCTATATTAGCCTCGAACGGAATGGCCGCCGAAGTATTTATTTGGGATGATTTCCATGACAGATATATTATCAGCGATATTGCTGGAATTTTAGTTCCTCATGGTCTTGATGTCAGTAATCGTGCTAGTGCAGAAACGACATGGTCCCGAATTTCAAGAAGCGATAGAGATGATGTTCAAAAAGAATTTCATCCTGCTGCTGGTAGGCACATCTTGAAAGGATCCTTTTTTATATAACGTGAAAATTACAAAATTAGAAATTAAAAATTTTAGATCAATCAAAGATTTAACTTTAAATCCGTCATATCTTTGCGCTTTGGTTGGTGAGAATAATTCAGGCAAATCAAATATTCTTCAAGCCATTAACCTTGTCTTGGGAGAATCTTGGCCGTCCGGCCGCCAGATTAATGATGATGACGTTTATAATCGCGAAATTGATAAAGATATAGAAATCAAAATATGGTTTGATGAAGGATCCACGATCACGGACGCCACGGGCAGAGACTATGTAATAAAAGGGTTTTTGCTTCGGTACACTCACTATAAAAGAAAATCCGGCTCTCACTTTAAAGGTGATCCGAAATTTGACTTTGTTTGCATTGATGACAATGGAAATGAGATCAAAATTATTCGTAGGCTACCAAAAGCGGGAAGTGGTCAGCGACCTATTCCTGAAACGGTTTATGTTACTTCGGAAATACGAGATCGTTTTCCCGTGGTTTTTATTGGTGTGAATCGTGATCTGAAATATCATTTATCTGGTTCTCAATGGACTTTGTTTGGCAAGCTTCTTAAGGAAATAGAACGTGAATTTTTGTCTGAACAGTCTAGAAAAGATGAATATGCGAAAAAAATGAGCGAAGTTTCTTCCCTGCTTCGCATACCTTTATTCGAGCAAATGGAAAAGATGATTGAGGATAATGTTAAAAAACAAACTGGATTTAAACAGGCAAGCCTTGCATTCAAAGAACCTCCAGTCTTATCTCACTACAAAAGTCTCGAATTGACTGTTAAAGAATCTGACCTTTATTCTGATGCTCCGGCTCTTGAAATGGGGTCAGGAGTGCAGAGCGCGATAGTCATTGCTTTAATCCAAGCGTATCGAGAGCTTCAAAAATCCGGTGGGATCTTAATGATAGAGGAACCTGAAGTTTATCTTCATCCGCACACGCGACGGTTCTTTTATCAGCTTTTACATGGTTTATCTGAACAAGCAAATCAGGTTTTTTATACAACGCATTCCGTGGAATTTTTAGATCTGTCTGATTATTCAACGATTGCTGTTGTTCGTAAATTGCCAGCTGAAGGGACTAAAGCATACCAGCCGTCTGGCTTATCTATCCAACCAGGAACAAAAAAAGAATTAAAATTGTTAACAGAATTTGATGCGCGCAGGAACGAGCTTTTTTTTGCTAAAAAAGTTTTGCTTGTTGAAGGCGCTACTGAAAAACATTCTATCCCGTTTGCTTTCAAATTATTGGGGCATGATGTTAATGAGCAAGGGATATCAATAATTGATGTTGGTGGTAAGGAAAATCTCGAATTTTTTATAATAATTCTGAATGCATTTAAGATTCCTTATTGTGTATTGCATGATGAAGACCGAAATGCAAAAAATTATTTAACATATCATGATGGTTCCGAAGGCATTAATAAGAAAATTGAAGCCGCTGTAAGTGCGACAGATAGAATATTCCGAATGGACCCTGATTTTGAAGGTGTTCTTAGTCTTCCAATGGGCGACAAGGTAAAAAATGCACGCGACAAACTAAGCCGAATGGCGGACAAGAACGATCTTCCTGGTATTTTGATTGATTGTGTTAATAAAGTAACATCCATTTAATACTTAATATTCAATAATCTGTAGATTGATTCCAGCCATCCGAAAAATAAATTGTAATTCTCAATAAAAAGGAAACGAATGGTATTGTTTGAAACTATAGTTGCTCAGATGCCAGCCTTAATGAAAAAGCTAAGTGCGTCTCCTTTTCAAACGAGAAGTGAAACGAAGAATTTACCTGAAAAAGGCATCTATGTGTTTTATGAGGATGGAAAACCTATTTATGTTGGCCGCTCCCGTAATTTAAGGCAGCGAATCCTAAATCATAGCCGTCCCTCATCACCACACAATTCCGCGTCCTTTGCTTTTTTGCTTACCCGGGAAAAGACGGGCTGCCTTCGCCATAAAGACAGCCGTTTTCGGGCCTGCCTTGAAAAAGATCCTCAATTCGCAAAGGTCTTTAAAGAACAAAAGGCGAGAATCTCAAGGATGAAAATAAAAGCGGTTGAGATCGAAGACCCCAATACGCAGGCGATTTTCGAGATTTATTGTTCAGAAAAGCTTCGGACTCCTTATAACGATTTTGATACGCACTGATTTTGATGAAAATCCAATGGACGAAATATAAAAAAGATGTCAGAGGTCGTGATCCCTTAGGTGTTCAGGCTATTGGTATTCATCTTTACGGTTTACTCGTCCCCGGCATCACCAACGTAACCGATCGTTTTCGATATTATTCCTTCTACCCCTGGCTGCTAAAGATGATCGAGCAAGAAGGGGGCGTCGATAATTTCCTCCTATATCTTCGCCGAGCGGAGTTCCTCTTCGGGCTCATTTCCCATGTCCATGACGATGAAGTGCAAAAACGTTCTGCCCACGTTGTCGGGACGATGGTCATGGGGAAAGCAGTTTCAGAGCTTGAAAATAAAGGGTCGATCAGTCTCTCCAAATACACGGATCTGGATTCTGACCTCGAGTATCGCTATTTCAAGAATCCTTTGGGTGGATTCGGCCAATATTATCTAGGCCCTCTTGGAGAATTAGGCATCCTAAGCAGGGAGGAAAAGAAGTTTTCACTGTATCCCCGGGGCCAGGTACTTGCTCAGGCCTTTGAACCCGGTCCCTATCGGGAAATGTTTTGGAAATGCGTTCAATCCGATAAATTACCCGCCCAAACCCTGCAAGAACTTCGAAAATTCTTCCCCGCCTCATCGTTAGGGCCCAGTTCTGCAGAATACAAGCTATTAAAGGATTATCTCTTTTCTGAGGACTCACCCGAAGTTCAGGAAGGGGACAGAACTTACAGGAGGCGCGACACCCTGCGATTACTTCTTCTTTTGCTGCAGGAGGTGCAGACGGAGTACGTTGATTGGTGGGAGCCTTTGAATATTTTATTTTATGGTCTCAACAGCAAAGGAAAGAAGTTTGTCGAGCCGCCCGAGTTGAAGGATGTTGCTGATCTGTGGCGCTATTATCTAAAGCACGAGCATTTTTCGATCGGATTAAGCGCTATTTTTGTTTGCCTTCAGGAACTCATCCAAAAACAAAATATCCCCGAGCGATCGATCGCTTCCGTGTGTTGGGATAGCTTCATCAAGCAGGCTCCGGCAGCAGGGCTGCCTAAGCGACTTATCGATTGCTATAAGTTCATGAGAAAGGACCCTTCTTTTGAATCGTTCCTGAATTATCTGAAAGAAAATTATTCGAGAAGTTCACCCTGGGGCGAAGATGCTTTGAGTGAATTTTCACTGTGGAAAATTATTCGCCAGGGCGAGCCTAGTGGCGCGGATTTACTCGGCGTCGGCATAATCCTGATTCTGATGCAGATGGTAAATAATAAGTTTTCCCCTGAAAAAATCATCGGGCAGCAGCATTTTGAGCGGCTGATTGGAGTCTATCCGGTCAATCTTCGTTTATTAGAGAAGGATGTCTCGTCCAGGTGGAAGAAGTTGCCTCTTCAGCAAGTCGTTGTGGATATTATTCGGCGTTATGTCATCCAGAGACATCTCGAAGTCGCTACCATGAAGCATTTTTCTCATGGTCTCTCCACGTTTCGTTTTATTAGGGAGCAAGGGATGTTGTTACCTACAGGTCTTGAGATCGATTACATCGCGGGTACAAGCCCTCGTTTGAATCAGTCTCTCCAGTATTTATCTGATCTCGGCTTTGTCGTAGAAGCAAAGCAAGGTTTTAAGCCCGGTGACGCCAAGAGAATTCAAAGCGTGCTCGGAGGGTTGAAGCATGGAGCTTGATATTCTCGAAAGGGTGAAGAAGTTCGCGCCGACCGAGTCGTATATTACGACCTTCGGCGTGGACCTTCTTTTTTATGAAAAATATTTTCTTCCGACGCTTCAACGAAGTGGTTGTTACAAGAACGTCATCTTTGTCGACGCATATCAATACGATAAAACGATGTCGGAGGGAACTGCATTGGGCTTTTCGGGTGTTGGAACAGAGTATCTTCTTCTGCCGTTCCGCGCCAATCTTGCTTTCCATCCCAAAGTCTATTTTTTTGTAAGAGAAAAAAAGGACACGTTCCAATATCTTTGTCTTCTTGGAAGCGGCAACCTGACGCATTCCGGGCTTACGCGTAATAAAGAGCTTTTTGTTGAAATTGAAGCTGAGTCGAGCCGGAAGCCAGGGGTCATTTGGCGCGACATTATTCAATATTTCAATAAACTGTTTCTTTCTCAGGAGGGGCAACCGGTAAGGCTTGCCCAAGACTGGTTCTCCAAGAATCTTCCGCAGGAGTTTGGAAGCGATAAGGAGTCGCAGCAGCTCCGTTTTATCAGTGCCCCGGATAAGAAGAGCATCCTTTCTCAATTCAAAGAGATGGTTCCCGAAGAAAAGGTGGAAAAAATTCTTATGTTTGCCCCTTTTTTTGATGGCGGGCTTCACGCTTTGGATGCCATTGAAAAGATGTTCCTACCCAGAGAGATCGAGATCATGTTTCAGCCGCACTTGGCGCGGCTACCTAAGGATTTGTTGAGAGATTGGATTCGAAAACGGAAGCATGTTCGGCTGTTGCAGTATCGTGAAAAAGACGAGCGGCGATATCTTCACGCGAAATCGATATTAATCTCTACAAAGAAGCAGGATTACCTTTTGATAGGCAGCGCCAATTTAACGAGCGCCGCTCTTTTGACTCACGAAGCCCAGGAAGGCAATTTCGAGGCGTGTTTTTGTGTCACGCTTCCCAAGGATTCCGAGACAACGGTGCTTGATATCGCTTCTATTTCGGAGTCTGCCAAGATCGACGATCTGGATATCTTGCCGGAACTTGTCCTGGAGCAAAAGGAAAGCGTGTATTCAGATTTGCGGTTTACTTCGGCCGTCTGTACCGGGCAACGGTATGAATTCTTTTTGGATCCTGAAACTCCTAAGGCGAAAGCAACGCTGGAGGCCATCAGGTTTGACGGTGCGATTATAGAGAACTTTCTCGACGCGCAGCTTAGTGTTGGGGACCAACCCCGGATAAGCTTCCTGGATAAGAACCAAGCGCTGCTCAATGCGGTTTCTGTTCGTCTCAGGGATGCAAAGGGCAAGCCCGGGTTGTGGACCCCGATCACGCGTTTTGAGAATCTAAGGCGAATCTTGCAGTCATCCCGCGGCAAAGTAGATCAGATCAGAGATCAATTCTTGAGCGCTGTGACGGAGGAGGGTGAAGAGCACTATTTGAATTTGATGATGGAATACCTGATCGACCAAACCGTAGAAGAACAAAAAAACCGGATAGCCTCGAAGTCGAAGGGGCAAAAGGATGCCACAGGAGGTTCCGAGGACTCATCGGGTTATCAGATAGGAGATGCCAAACTGCCGGAAAGGCATCGGCGAGAAGAATCATGGGATCTCGGGGATCTTGGTTTTGTGAGCGGGTTCGATTATTTGATTCACGCGATCAAACAAAAAAAAACAAGCAAGTATCGTGATGCCGATGCAAAGGAGCTCCGGGTTGAAGGGGAGGGCGAAGAAGACCAATATGACAAGGCGATCAATGAGAAACTGGGTGAAGAGCAGAAAATCAAACGCGATCTTTATTCCCTTGCAAAGCAATTGGCTTATTACAGACGAAAATTCAAATCAGTCGCGCAATCTAATGATCCCGCTTTTGGTAACGGGTTTTCTTTGGTTTGTTTCTTTTTATTAACGGCTCTGCCCCATGTCCCACATCTGAGTAAGAGATTTCCGAAGGGGCAAGCAATGAGTAATGAAGTCTGGGAAGAGTTCATTATGAACGCAGCTTTTGAGATCGGCCGACGGATCTACTCGGGGGATGGTAAGGCGAAACTATCGGTCGGCTATGTCAGTGAGGAAGTGCTCGAGGTATCCCTTTCGGCTTTAAGTTATGTTATCTCGACGATATTTATTTTTATCAAGCGCAGCGCGGAGCAATATGGGGACGACCAATTTTTTTACGCCTTGGTTCTAACGAGAATTATGATGATCTTGACTGCGATGCTTGAGGCAATGCCCGGCAGCACTCAGACGAAGATTGAAGCGCTTCGGGCAAAGCTGGTTGACGTTACCGAGAATTTCCCTTGCGGATGGCTTCATGTCCAGAAATACCAAGAAGATTTTTTGATATGCGTAGCGGATTTTGTTGATCGAGTGCCTAAAAAGGAAACGACAATTGGCCCCATAAAGATCGTTTCGGGGTCTAAAGGAGAGCTGGAGTTTTCATGTCGGGGCAGGAGGATATCGCTCTGGTCCAACGACCTGGCAGAGCTTAAATATTGATATAAATATTTTGATATTTTCATTTGATTTTAAATGTCACTTTACTTGACGTCTATTCCGGGCGGTGTTAAGCTTCCGTCCGAAGAGCAAAATTTATGAGGATGAAGTTTTTCTGATGATAGAGCATCACGGACGTTCTGCCAGTGATGCTGTTTTAAACTAGTAAGCTGCTGTTGTAGCTGTCAGGGCTACAGCACGAACCGAAGATGAATGAGGATGGTTCTGTGCTGTGGCCTATTTTGTTTTTGGGCAGGTTGGATTTCTCCCTGCTCAGTTAACTGAGGCCGCGTACGCGAACATGAGGATAGGGGCGCGTAGGCGGCCTTTTTGCGTCTACAGGAAGTTAACTGAGAAAAGGAGACTCAAAAATGAAGATTCCAGAAAATGTGATTAAAAGAATCAAAATCTCAAGTATTAAAGGAGCAGACTATAACCCACGAGCTGATCTTCAGCCCGGTGATCCTCGGTATGAAAAAATAAAAAACTTCACTGCCAAATATGGAGATGCCGGGGTCCTTGTGTGGAATAAGCGAACAAAGACATTAATTTCGGGGCATCAGAGGCTTAAGATTTTCAAAGAACTTGGGCTTACGGAAGTCTATGCCCGTGTGGTTAATGTGTCCGTTCATGACGAAAAGATTATGAATATTGCCTTGAACCAGCTTGGGGGCATGTGGATCGAGGAAATGCTCAAGCCGATGTTGGTGGAGCTTGGTCAATTGCCGGAGGTTGATTTGACGCTGACCGGTTTTGATTTGCCCGATATCGATAGCATTTTGGACAAATATGCAGATGACCAGGAAATTATTCAAGAAATGCCTGAGTCCGTCGAGCCTCACAAAGAACCAATCACTCGGATTGGCGAAGTTATTGCTCTTGGAGAACACAGGGTTATGTGCGGAGACTCGACTGATTTTAAATCTGTCGAGGCTCTTATGGGTGGCGAGCGCGCTGGTTTGGTGCTGACTGATCCGCCTTATTGTGCCAATTATTCTGCAGAGCAGAGACCTACCAACAAACGTGAAACTCCACGGTGGGCGCCGATTTTGAATGATGATCTTTCGGAAAGTGAGTACGCATCGTTCCTTGAGAAGTCATTCAGTAATATGCGGCAGTTTCTCGCACCTGGGGCAGTGTCGTACATTTTTAACGGGTTTGCCCAATTCGGGAAAATGTACGATCTGCTTACCGCGCTCGATTTTCATGTCGGCGGTGTAATCGTGTGGGAAAAACCAAATTTTTCACCATCCTTTGCAGACTATCAATGGCAATGCGAATTTCTGCTCTACTCCTGGTTGAACGGAAATGGCGCGCATCGATGGTATGGACCGCCGGACGAGACAAATATTTGGAAAATTTCTCGTTCTTCAAAAATCTCCCACCCCACAACCAAGCCTGTGGAACTTGCGATGCGCGCGTTGCGAAATAGCAGTCAGCGCGGAGATGTGGTTCTCGATCTGTTCTTAGGTAGTGGTTCGACTCTGTTTGCCGCAGAACGACTAAAGCGAAGATGCTTTGGACTTGAGCTAGATGCCCGATATGTCGACGGGATCGCGACGAACTTCATAAAAAACTTCGGGCGTGAAAGCGTTAGCCCAGAAATCTTCGAGCGTTACGGAAAGGAGGTGTGATATGGCTTCAGAGAAACCAGAAATAAGCGCTCTTCAGATTCTCGAAGATATCCGTTCCGGGAAAGAAGACCCGAAGCTTTTTGACCGCGAAAAGCGTTTGGCGTGCGGGGCGTGGCTGAAAGGGCAGGGCTACTCAACAGCTCACATCGCGCAAATCCTGAAAATGTCGGATCGACAAGCCCGTCGGGATTTCGAAATCATTAGAGCTCGAATGGTGCTGGCTTTCGACGAGAAATTCATCAAAGAAATGGTCAGCGAATTCGTCCACGAGCTCTATGACCACCACGGATCCATGAAGCGGCATGCCCGCGGCAAGGATTTGAGCAACCAAGAGAAGATCGTTGCCGAGGCCCAGGCATGGAAAATCCTAAACGAGGGGATTGCTCGCTTGCAGGCATTGGGTGTGCTACCGGCCCAAAATTCGCAGGTCGGCCCCGGATTGGGTCTTGACGGCAATGCCGGCGAGGCCACTCCTGAAAAAATGCGTGAAATGCTTGTGGAGTATGAAAATGCAGCTCAGGCAGCCGGGTCTTTGGACAAAGAGACGCAGGCGAAAATCGTAGAGTTCAATAAGCGGATCGACGCCTTGGCGATTGTCCGCGATATTAAAAAACTGGAAGGCGAATCACTGAAAGAAAAGGAGACGGAAAATGAGTGACAATATTTTTGATGATATGGAGAATTCAAAAAAAGAAAAAGCCAGTAAGGACTTGTTGTTTTTCGCGACCACGTATTTTCCAAAATACTGCACCCTCTCGTTTTCTATGATGCATAAAGAGATGGCCGCATCGCTTCAGGAAATGACGTTTTCGCGGAAAAAACGCTATGCCTTTGCAGCGCCTCGCGGCTATGCAAAAAGTACCTTTGTGACCTTGATCTATGTTTTGTGGTGCATTTGCTACAAGTACGAGACTTGTATCGTGATTGCATCAAGCACGAAGGATCAATCGCGGAGACTCCTTTCTCATATTCGCAAGGAGCTCGAATCCAACCCGCTTTTGCGGAGAGCATTCCCGGAAGTCATCTTGCGCCCGTTGGCGAGATGGAGCCAGGAGGAGATTATCTGCAAAAACGGCGTTTCCGTATCTATTTCCAGCCCGCAGCATAGGAGCCGCGGTTTGCGTAATGCGGAAGCGAAACCCGGGTTGATTATTTTGGACGATGCGGATAGCGATGACAGTGTCCGCAAGCCTGAACAGCGCGAAAAGACTTTCGAGTGGTTCTCAAAAGTCGTGATGTACTTGGGATCTGATATCGCGAATATAGTCGCGGTCGGCACGATCATGCATCATGACTCCTTGCTTGCCAAAATGATCCGGAAAGAAGATGAATTTTCGAGATGGGTTTCCAAGAAATATAGGGCGATCATCGCGGATGCTAATCATTCGGATCTCTGGGAGCAGTGGCGCCGGATTCTACATAACCGAAATCTCGCCTGGGATCAAAACAGCGCGGAAGCGGCTATGAGGTTCTATGAGGAAAATAAAACGCAGATGCTCCTTGGCGCGGAGGTTCTTTGGAAGGAAAAGGAAGATTACCTGAGTCTCATGCTTCTCCAGGAGCAGGGAAGCGCTTCCTTTTATTCCGAGAAAATGAACGAACCTCTTACGGAGGCCAGCGTACGCAAGGAGGAGATCGCCTTTTATGACGAAGGGCTTTTTGCGGATGTGGGAAGCATTTTCCAGCAGCTGTCTGCCAAGGGTATAAAAACGACCTCAGTCGGCGCGTGCGATCCTTCCTCCGGAAGACCTCGCGGGGATTATTCCGCGATCGTCACAGCCTATGTGACGACAGATAAAGAAATATACGTCGTAGACGCCGAGCAGGTTCGCTGTGATTTTTCTACGCTGATGGACAAAATCTATCAGTATCACAAGCTGCGAAAATTCCAATCTTTTTTCTATGAAGAAAATGGAATGCAGTATTGGCTCGGAGGTGAACTGCAAAAGAAGTATAAGGACTTGCCCGTGAAGCCTGTGAAAAACACGGACCCGAAGGATGCGAGGATTCAGAAGCTTCTCTTCTACATTCGCAGCGGTCGGGTGAAGCTGTCGAAGCGCCTTACGGATCTTATCCGTCAGGTAACGACTTATCCGTATTGCGATCACGACGATTTGTTGGACGCGCTGTCTATGATCCTGGATGCTCCGGACGGTCCGGATTGGGAATTTCGTCTTAAAGTTCTCAAGATGTTTGCTCCAGGGCCAGGTTCTGATAAATATCGATCCTGGAAAAAGACCTACCTAGCCAATGGTACCATCATTGAAGGGCCTGGTGATTTTGTGGGTGGGGTTCTCCGTTAGGACTTGCTATAACCCGCGGCGTATGGATGTATGTCATGCGCCATGAAAAAGAAAGAGTACGACAGAAAGTTCCTGCGGCTGGTCGTGATCATCTACCGTCTGGCCACGACCGGCCGCATCCGAACCACCGATCTTGCCCGAGCTGGTGGCGTTACCATCCGCACCGTCCAGAGAGACCTTGCCCTTATTGAAAGGGGAGGTTTTCCCTTAGTCCGTACCCCCGCCGGGTGGCAGTTTGTAGAGGGGTTCCGCCTTAATCTCCCGTCTTTTCCCAATAGAAGGAAGTTTTTTAAACCCGGTGCCGGGGTGTCTAAAAAAATATATACGAGGCGGCGATAAAGCGACATAATGTTGTCGCGATGGCCTGTTAGGATCTCATTATATGGAAAGTCGAATTGGGTGGTTTCTTTTAGGAATCGTTGCTGCAGTGGGCACCGGTTTGGGGATTCTGTCAGGCTTTTTATTTATCCAGAACAGACGAATGAAGCGGCGGTTTTGCGAACTTATGCACGACAAGGGAGCCCTTACCGCGCAGGTTTCAATTTTGGAGGACGCGCTCAAAGCGAAGGAGAGTTATGACCAAAAATAAATCATATGACAAAAAAATATTCAGGCTGATGACGATTCTCAATAAACTCAATGGCGGCGGGCAGGTCCGAACCAGCGAGATCGCCAAGGAATTTAACGTTTCGATCCGGAGCGTTCAGCGCGATATCGAACTTTTAAATCAAACGCAGTTTCCCGTCGTGTCCCTCGAAAAGGGGGTTTATTCCTTCATGGAAGGTTTTTCACTCAAGAAGATGATGCTCACAAACGAAGAGGCGTCACTTCTTGCGTTTTTTCATGAGATCGCGGACTCCCTCGGGAAGAGTTTCTCCGAGTCCTTTCGTAGCCTCGAAAGCAAGGTGCTCGCTTCGGAAGAAGATTCTCCTTTTTATGTAAAGCTTCCGGAAACGAACGCTCACATGAAGAACTTTCCTTTTCTTAAAGAGCTTGAGAAAGCGGTATCAGATTCTCAAAAAGTTGTTATCAAATATGAAACCGAAAAGGGGATTGAAGAGTTCAAGCTGTGTCCCTTGAAGATCATTAATTTTGAGGGTTTTTGGTATCTTCTCGCCATGCCGGACGGAAAACGCGCTTTCTGGAAATTTCGATCCGAGAAGATCAAAGGATTGGAGATGCTCAGCGAGAACTTCGATCCGCCTAGGAGCCTCAAATCCGTGCTCGACCGGAGTGTCAACATTTGGTTCAACGAGCAGCCTGGGGAGAAGATCATTCTCGAAATCGACAAGGCCTCCGCTCATTACTTCAAGAAAAAGGTCTACTTTCCGGATCAAAGAATCGTGAAGACTAAAAAGGACGGTTCCATCGTGCTTGAAACATACGCAAATTTCAACGAAGTGATCCGGACCATCATGCACTGGATTCCTGACGTTCGCGTCATTTCACCCAAAACTCTGGATCAGAGAATAAAGGAACTTTTGAATGCTTATCTCAAGGGAGGCAAGCCACGGTGGGGGAAATAGTGGAAAAGATCGGAGCGATTCCTCTTTCTTTCTGGGAATATTTGACAGGGCAATCTATCGGAAATACGTCTGCGATGGTTTCCGGGTGTGACGGATACGGTCAATACGTGAGCCAAATAGCTGATCATGGAACCGACTGCATTTACGAAACGCGGAGTTATTTTTATGCTTCGGGGAAGCTCAAAAGAATTGCAGCAATCATCCATGAAGGCTATGGAGAAAGCCTTATCCGGTCGGAAGAATGGGGCGAAAACGGTGCTGGACGAATCATTACGCACTATTCCGATATCGGGGAATGGCTTTGGGTAAAGGTGATCAATCAGAAAACCGGCGCTGAAAAGGTTGTAGTCAATCGGGATAGCTTCTCATTTTTTAGTGTTCCGGAGGATTTAGTTCATTCGTTAGAAAACGATGAATTTCGATCCGCACGGTTGCTCGAAATCAAGTGGGAAGGCGTACGCGAAGCCATATTGGAGATCCTCGGTGCCGCGAAGGTCGTTCCGGGGCTTCCGATGCAAACGATAGACCAAATAGGTCCCAACCGGTTGCTGCGAATTGAATGGCGGGACATGTGGGGCGCACCCCGGATGGATTCCTGGTGTTTTCTAGAGCTACATTGCACGACGACCGAGAAGGTTAGTTATTTGCGGGTTCCTCCCGTGTTTAATGACATTATGTCTGCCGTTGCATGGACTTTTAGAATGCAGAAGGAAGACTACTTTCCGGATCAGGAGACGTAGCGGCTGGATTAATGAGCGGACTTGAGGATCTTCCAGGAAGGAGTGCCGAGGCTTTTTGAAATGCGCTCGAGGGTGTCGATTCGGATATTCGGCGGGTTCTTGCCTTCGATAGTTTGAATATATTTATACTTGATGTGACTGATCTCGGAAAGCTGGGCCTGGGTCAGTCCCTTGCGTTGCCGTAGTTTTTTGATTTCTGAGCCAATTCGCTGGCGAATTTCCCTTTGCATAATGAGTCATTATGGGGAGGCCCTTGTAACGTTGACACCCCCTAATTGAGGGGTGTAGCATGCTTTTTCTGTTCGGGCAGAAATATGATGTGTTTTAAAAGATCTATGGAAAACGGAGGCGAAGATATGATGAACCAACTTTCTGCGTTGGTTAGTGAATGTTCAAGAAAGGGCATTATAAAAAAAGAGCAAAAAGAAAGATTGGAAAAAACTCTCAAACTAGTTGAAGCTAATAAGGAAACGAGAAGGAACCCTCAAAGATTAGGGCTTTATATAAAAGATCAATCAGAAAAAGCATTGCAAAGAGCCGTGTATCTTTCGTCGCGAAGCTGCCTATCTTCGGGCAAACTGGAAATTGTTTGGGGTGATGCGGAAGTGCCTGTGAGCGCGAGGGGTAAATCGCCAAGAGGAAGTTGTTTTGACCTTGTGGGGAATAGCGGGAAGTGGTCCATCCTGTGTGAGCTCAAAGCAGGAAGAAGTAATGACCACCCCATTTTTGGCGCCCTGGAACTTCTAGTATATTACGCTGTCTTGGTTGAACAAAAGGACAATAGATTGGTTTTTCATCAAAATTCAATCGCCAAAGTATTAGGGTGGCCTAGTACGAATGATTGGAAGAAATCGATTTTGATAGTTGCTGGGGATGAAATTTATTGGAATAAGTGGAAGGGGTGGAAGGACCGAGAGCCGGGCAGAAGCTGTTTTAGAAGATTGGTGGAGCGATTCTCTCAGCAAAGGCCGCGCTTTTACAAAATAAAAATATCCGCGAAAGATCATTTTTCAAAGCAAAAGCAAAATGCAAAGGACTATACGCCATGCCTTGGGACAAGCGATAACTGGGAAGAAGTCGGAGAGTTATGAGGCGACCAGACGTTGTCGCGGCCCCTGGTTAGTATGTAGTATTAAAACGGAGGGCCTATGGCATACAGCAAATCAGGAACATTATCAGAATTGGGAAAAGCATTTAAAAGGCAGGCGAGCCTTGATCAGAGCGAGTGCGTCAATTGGAAGGGGAGGACGAAAGATACGCACGAATATTATTCCGAGATCATTGCCAACGGAATAGTGTCCGGTCGTAACATTAACCGTATTGGTGCGATGAAGAGAAGGAAGTCATATAATCTAAAGAGCGTGCCAGGCGAGGATGTATTTTACCTGTCGCGCCTCAAGAAGTCTTGCAATCAACACGATACTTTACTCAAAGCTGTCCTGGAAGTTCAAAATGGCTTGCAATGCGCAGGCGATAAGCAGACTTTCCTGGGCGCGCTATTTCTTTCAACCGAATCCTTGGCGGCCAAAGAGGCTCTGCGGTTAAATGAAATGCCGAGTCTCAGGAAGCTGATAAAGTTTTTGAAAGTGAAGATTTTTATATTTGATTCAAACGAGGTTATTATTTGAAGCTCATCATTCATCGTGGGACGCATGAAATAGGCGGGACATGCGTTGAAATTGCTGCAGAACATACTCGGATCATCATTGATCTCGGGATGCCGCTTTCTGACCCCAGAGATAAATCCAAGAAGCTCAAAGACTTTTCCCTCCGTGGCAAAACCGTTCCGGAATTGATCGGCGACGGCATTCTTCCTAAAGTTTCCGGCCTTTATTGGGGCGTAGGAAAGGAAAAACCGGTCGATGCGGTTTTGCTCTCTCATCCTCATCAAGATCACTATGGCCTGTTCAAATACGTGTTAAAGGACATCCGGATCTTTCTGGGCGAGGATACGGACAAAATGCTTCAGGCTGCGGAAATATTCCAAGGGGATAGGATCGGTGAGCATGATGATAAGGTTTTGCTGAAGGACCGTGAGCCGGTTACCATCGGCGATATAAAAATCACGCCGTTTCTTGTGGATCACTCCGCTTACGGTGCGATGGCATTTCTTGCCGAGGCGGAGGGGAAAAAGATCTTTTATTCCGGTGATTTCAGGGGACATGGAAGGAAAAAGGCGTTATTTGAAAAGCTCATAGAGAAGCCTGTCCCAGGGATCGATGTCCTTCTAATGGAAGGGACGATGATGGGGCGCCAACAGGAAGATACATGGACGGAGGACGAGCTGGAGCGCGAGATCTCAAATGAGGCGCGGGTTCACGAAGGGATGAAGCTATTTATTTGTTCCGGGCAGAATGTGGATCGTCTCGTGACTTTTTATCGGGCGGCAAAAAGATCCGGCCCGGTTTTCGTGCTCGATCTTTATGCGGCTAATGTTTTGCATGAGCTCGGGCGAAAGAGTCTTCCGGTGCCGACGAACGGTTTTAAGGACGTGAAGGTTCTTTTTACCCATCACTTTATGAAACGTCTTTCGATCTACAACATGAAACACTGGTATGAAAGATGGCGGACCTACGAAATCAGCCCCGCCGCCTTGCAGCGTGCCGGTAAAAAAGCTTTTGTCATGTTCCGTGATAGTTCAGCCCATGAATTTGAAAAAACGGGTATTCCAAAAGGATCCATGCTTTTTTATTCAATGTGGAGTCAATACGCACTGGAACCTTCTTTCGAGAAAACACGGGCATTCCTGGACCGGCACAGCATCGAGTTTAAGGAAATGCATACAAGCGGCCACGCGGTTCTCGACGATCTCAAGCGGTTTGCTGACGCTATGAAACCTGAAACTATCGTTCCCATCCACACCGAATATCCCAACGAGTATCGGCAGCACTTTGGCAATAAAGTCCGCTGTCTCCATGACGGGGAAGCCCTCGCCGTCTGAGTAAAATCGCCCCATCCCTTGGGGTTTCCCAATAATTTTTCCACAAGATACATTCGCGACCAGACGCTGTCGCTGACCCTGTTTATGATTTGCACCACAAAAAAACTGAGGAGGTGTCTCATGATGGTTCGACAAGGAGATCTTTTGATCGTGAAAGTGGAGGTGTTGCCGGAGGGATGTGTAAGACATAAACATCGTGTTTTAGCCGAAGGTGAGGCGACCGGGCATAAGCACGAACTGGATTCCGGTGAACTTTATGAAAAAGAAGGAACACTTTTCTTCAGAGTCGCGGAAGATCAAGAGGCAACTCTGAAACACGAAGAGCACGGGCCGATCACGTTCGAGCCGGGCGTTTATAAAGTCATCAGGCAACGCGAATATGAGCCTCTCGGCTGGCGTCGCGTCGCAGACTGAGGGAAAGGGGCTGACTAATGGAACCGGTGGGGAACGATTCAATGATCGGGAAGGCGTGGCTCAACGGGCGCCTTCAATATTTCTCCAATCCTGATGATACCGGCGAAGCGGTCGGGTACTACGAAGACAAGTCTGTCTGGTTCCGTTATCTGCTGGTAAACGGCAAGATCCACGGCACGGGGAAGACTTGGTATGAGGGCGATGTTTTGAAAAGCGAGGAGAACTACTGGATGGGCGAACTTCATGGCGCGGCATATTACTGGTATCCGGACGGGGTCATGGAAAAAGAAAAACATTATTACCGCGGTGTGCTTGATGGGGTCCAGAAGGAATGGTTTCCGAATGGTGTTTTGGCTTTTCAGCGCGCTTACTTTTCAGGTAATCGCACTGGGACATCTCTTAGATGGAATTCACATGGGAGGCTTTTAAGCAGGGAGCACTATGTCGATGGGCGGTTGCACGGAATCCATGAGGAATATGCTCAGGACGGAACCATTGTTACAAAAGAAATCTATTCCCGGGGGGTTCGGATGCCTCTCAAGAAATATGAGCGATTTCTTGCTAATCAGTTACCGGTAAAAGAAATCCTCGCGATTCGAAACGCTACGGTAAGAAGGATCCTTATTGAAGAGTACGGCTACGCCAGGATCCTTGCCGAAATGCCGAATGAGGTTATCGATAAAGATGGCGAACAGGAGCTTGTGCGGGTTCGCATAGGTTCGAGAGAAGAACCGATCTGGCTTGTTAAGGTTAAATGTCCTTCAACGGGCGCGTTTTATACGTTGCGCGTGCCGCCTGACATGGCAAATGTGAAAGCTGCGGTTGCCTGGACCTTTGGCGTTTTCGCGGAGGATTACGCGCCAAAGAAAGAAACCTGATCATTCCTCGGCCGGGTATATTTTGAACAGAATAAGAACGGCTGCGGTAATGAGAAGTCCTATGGAATTGCTCACAATAAACACGGCTTCTTTCACTGCGATGGCTCTGACCAGATAACAGGAGATTGCGCCGAATAGAAGCTGGTAAGTGTGCCTACTGAGTCCTCTCGTAGATCTTGCCTTAACTGATTTTATGAACTGGGGGATGCTGACCGAAATGCCGAATGCAACCCCCAACCAACCTATGATTTCACTGACCATAATTGTTCCTCTCTTTCTTCTTCAATCATAGCTCTATATAGCGACAACATTGTGTCGTCTAGGGGTTGTGGGTTGGAGAAAACCGCCCCCAAAATACACACGACATTACGCTGTCGCTCACATCCTTTAGACTTATCTGCAACAAGGGAGGAGCCGCGATGAAGACAATGATGATTTTAATTTTAGTATTAACTGCTCCCGCGCTTGCATTCGCAGAGAGCGACTACAGCCTGGCGCCGGACGGTACTTATGTCAGTGATGGCAATCCCACGCTTGCGCCTGACGGAACATATGTCGGATATGGTCACGCGACATTAGCTCCGGACGGCACCTATGTTGGTGGTGACCGGGCAACGCTGGCACCCAATGGGAATTACGTGGGAGGTGATCGTGCTACGTTGGCTCCGGACGGGACTTATGTCGGCGGTGATCGTGCAGTTCTTACGCCGGATGGAACATATGTTGGTGTTTATGATGAAGATTAGAGAGACTGAGAAATTATATAACCCAAGCAAGATCCGGGAGAGGGTAATGAGGATTTCGGAAGATCCCGGCTGGATTAAAAACAGTTATGCTGCATGGGGAGAGGAATATATTTCAAACAGCACGTATGCCCATGCAATCTATGCTCAATGCGGCGCAGAGCGGTTTTTTATCGATGGTCTTTTGATCCAGTCTGCGGATCTTAAAAACTCCAGGACCGATTTGAAATTGGGTGACCGGGATTGTTTTGAGGATTTTCTAAAAAGAGCCGATCCGAAAGATTTTTCTGATTTGCTGATGCTTTTAGGCATCTATCTTCTATCGGATGATCCCGCGAAATCGGTTTTGCCGGCGAAACGGCTACCGGGCATCGATCCGATCGTGGACGGTATTTTGTCTGGTTCCAAAGGCTATGTTTTATGGGTTTATCAACTGAAGCAGCTTATAGGGCTTTTTGAGAGTGATGCAGGAACAATAAAAGATCTTTATGTGAAGACGAGCGTATTTTTTCACCACGATGATGATCTCAAAAACCGGTTATCGTGTATGAAAATACGAAAGGGTTTGAGCCTCAAAGATGTTCTTGAGCAACGGATGACTCTCGGGCGGATACATAATCCGCGAATGCACGGGGCTTTTCGATTGCATCAGATTCTCTCGGATGCCAAATGAGCGGGCCTAAAATTTGTCCCAATTGCGGGGAAGAGATGGATGAAGATTTAGCTGAGGAGGGGATTTGTAGCGAGTGCGGCGAAGAATTCGATACCTAAAACCAAATGTTAGAACACGCTATATTTTTTATTATTCACTTTTCATGAAATGAACCGTTAATACTGGCCCAGTGAGCCCCCGTTTTACCGCCTCGCAATTCTGACGGCAGCAGAGACCCACCGGAAAACCAGACAAAGAACAATCAACCGGAGGAACCGCAACATGCAGCCCGCAAAAAATCCCGCACAGTCTCACTCTGTTCAAAACAGCCGCTTACCAGGTTTCGTGATCGCCTTGCTGATCTTCGGAGTTTTGAAAGGATGGCCGCTCATCTTAGCTCAAGCCCAGGAGTTGGTCGTTCCGCCTCCGGCCTCGCCTCAAAACATTTCAAAAGAGGTCATTCCGGAAGTCATTCAAAAGGAAACCGTCAGCTTTGATGAAAAATACAAGGATTGGCCGATGGTTATGCCACTGCATGAAACGCGGATTACCGTCAATCGGGATGGATCTTTTGAAGCCTATGTCCATCGGAAGGTGGTCATTCAGAAGAAGGAAGGGAATGCGATGGGCGAAATTCCGATCCAATATGATAGCGATACGGAGACGGTTCGTCTTTTAAAGGCTGTCACAATCACTCCGGACGGGAAAGAGCATCCTCCCGCAAAAGTCCAGGAACGCAACCTTTATGAAGGTTACGGTATGTACTCCGGAGCTAAAGAACAGATCTTGTCGATGCCCGAAGTGACCCCGGGCGCCATGATTGAACTGGAATATGTTAAGACTACGAAGCGGTTACCGATGCCGGGGGCGTTTTGGGATATCGAATACGCGCAACAGGCATTTCCCATAAAAGATCAGATCATCAGCTTTAAAGTTACGAAGAGCCCCGCCATACCGTACAAATCGTTCATTAAGAATTGGAAGCCGGAAGTTCAAGAAGAAGGCGATGCGACGGTCTATCGTTGGCAGAGGAAGAATTATGCGCCCGATACGGACCCTGAAGAGGAGCTTCAACCGATGCCGACGCCGGAAACAGTCGGGGACGGGATCGAGTTTTCTTCGGTCAAAAACTGGCAAGAGGTAGCTGTGTGGTACTACGGACTGATTCAGAAGAACCTGAAGATTACACCGGAAATCCAAAAAGCAGCTAGAAAAGCAACCAAGGGTAAAACGACCGTTCGCGACAAAGTGAGATCCATCCTGGAATACATGCAGGAAAACTTCCGGTACGTTTCCATGTCCTTTGGGGATTATTCCATGGAGCCGCATCCCACGGGCGAAGTTTTCCGCAATAAATACGGTGATTGCAAAGACCAGTCGCTTCTTGCGAAGGCCATGCTTCAGGTCGTAGGCATTGAGTCTGACCTTGTTCTTTTCATGACTGAATACAGCGGAAGCGATCCGAAAGATGATTTGCCGGTTCTAGGTCTTTATGACCACGTTCTGCTGAAAGTTCGCGATCCGGAAGGGGACTTTTACGCGGACCCATTGCTCGAAGGATATGATATCGAAGAGTATCCTGCAGATTATCAGGGTGCGTATCTTTTGGTGATAGCAGCCGATGGCGGCAAATTCGAAAGATTTCCCATTTTTACAGAAGATCGGATGTCTGAATCCATCAAAGAAACCGTGACGATTCGTCCTGACGGATCTTCAGTCGATGAGGAAGAATCTTCGTGGAGTCTTTCGGACTCGATTGATTTCCGGAAGCAGATGAAATCAAAGAGCGGGGAGGAGCGGGAAAAATTCTTTGAATATTTGAGTAATCAAATAGCAGGAGGAGGTAAAGTCCTCGAGACGGTTTGGGATGGACTGGACAGTAAATACGGAAGGATCAAAACCCATGTTAAGACGGACCGGCCGGATCAGTATCCCGTCAAAGGCGGGCTGATGGTGATCGATTTGCCTGAACAGTCCGGTTCTGACGGATTTTCGCAAAAAGAAAGAAAACATCCGATCTTTTTTCCGGCCAATGTCATAAAGACTGCGGATGTGACTTACGTGATACCGGACGGATTTGAGGTTATGCATCTTCCGGAGAATCTCGATCTTGAAAACGGATTCTATTCCCTTAAGCGAACCGTTGAGCAAACAGGGAGCTCTATTAACGTCAAAGAGATCAAGCGGCTCCGGCGCATAGAGTTGCCGGCCACGGATTATTCTAAGATCAAAGAGTTCTACGATAAGCTTCCAGCTGAGACCGAGCAAAGAATTATTTTAAAGCAGAAATGATATGTTAATGTCGCGGTATGTGGAAAACGCACCGTAACATTGTCCGTAAATAGACCAAGATATCCGCTTGCATTATTTCCCCCGTTAGTGATGTATGTCTTCGTGTGTTGGTGTCAGCTAGCGTCATGCTTAGATATGCGGAGTTGGGGGATGAAACGGCAGAACAGGCGGTACTTCACGGGCGAGGAGAAGGCGAAATTCCTGCGATTTCTCGAGAGGCGGCGGGACGCGCGGCGAGCGGAAATGCTTTATAAGCTGATGTTTTCTACAGGGCTTAGGCTTCAGGAAACGGTGAATCTGAATGTTGGCGATGTCCAAGACAAGGATCTGATCGCCATTATTGGGAAAGGGGACAAGCTTCGCGAGATCCCATTATCCAAGGCGATCCAGCGGCAAATCGAACGATTCCTCATTTGGAAGAAACGAAAAGGCGAGAATCTGGCTTCGGATGCGCCATTATTCTATTCGCGGAAAAACGGTCGCCTTACAAACCGGGCGGTTCAATTTGATCTTGATCGATGGGTGAAGCGGGCTGGTTTGGAAGGGAAGTACTCGCCCCATGCCCTTCGCCATACCGTAGGCTTTGAACTCATGCGCAAGACCCGCAACATCCGTCAGGTCCAGGAATTTCTCGGCCACAGCTCCGTTACCACCACTCAGATCTATACTCACATCACCAAAGAAGAGCTTCGCCACTGCGCCGAACTTTTATCACTCTAGCTGGAAAAATCACTCTTTTGAATGTCGTCTTTCCCATATAAAGCGACATTCGCTAGTGGATTTTTAGATCCGGAATAACGACAATGCCTTGGTATGTGGAAAGCATATCGAGGCGTTATTCGAAAATACCCAAAGATATCCCTCCAGGAAGAACGGCGGCTGATCAGGGAGGCCAAGCGTGGCGGCAAGGAGCAGGCCGAGGAGATCGTTCTTCGACACATTAGCTTCGTAATCTTCCGGATTCATAAACGCGCGTTCCCGGCGTATGCTCGAAGGTTCGGGGAGGACCTTCTTTCCCAAGGCATCTTTCTCCTTTACGCCAAGATCCAGACCTACAACCTTCGCTACTATGACAAACAGGGGAATTTCAAACCTGTCCGCTTCGTCTCTTACATTTGGAAAGCCATTGACGGACTAATCCTCGCATCGCTCAGGAAAGAACTTCGTTACGAAAAACAAAGGGTAATCGGGTATTGGGAAGGGGAGGAACACGACATATTCGAACGAATTTCATTAAAAAACGATCCGATCATTCCCGCCTTTTTGTAACTAGTGGCCTTCACAAGCTTTCAGCTGTAGGATATTGAGGAAATTCCGATACTTTAAGAACGGGGAAAAAGGGCTGCTGCTCTGGAAGTGTGCCTGCATTGAGGGATGAAGATGGCAAAGAAGATACTTGTTCTTGATGACGATCCGCTTGTTTTACGGTCAATCGAAATGGCTTTGAAGCGCGACCAGTATGATTCCGTTTGTGCTTCAACCGCTGAAGAAGCTATCGAAAAAGCACAGAAGCAGGATTTTGACCTAATTATTTCAGACATCCGAATGTCCGGAAAAAATGGTGTAGATGCCATGAACGAAATCCGGGCAATGTTCAAAAAGGACGGAAAAAAGGATATCCCCATCATTTTTATAACCGGTTTTTCGCATGACGCTGTTTTAATGAACGCAGAAGGTATCGGGGAGATCATTCTGAAGCCTTTTGATCTGAACCGCTTTTTGATGACAGTAAGGGAATATTTATGAAGCAGCAAGTTCATGAGCAACGTGTTGTTGTGACCGGCATGGGGGTGTTGGCTCCCAACGGTAAGACTCTTCCAGAGTTCTGGAATGCCTGCATTCAAGGTCGTTCGGGGATCGATCACATTCAGGCTTTTGACACAAAAGAGTTTGAAGTGAAGATTGCAGGTGAAGTGAAAGATTTCGATCCTGCCGCCTATGTCCTTCCGGCGATCCACCGAAAGGTAGATCGGTTTGCTCAATTTGGCGTTTGCGCTGCCAAAATGGCCATTGATGATGCCCAGCTCAAAATAGAAAAGGATGATGAATTCCGGGTCGGGGTAGTCATTGGTTCGGGGCTTGGAGGAATGATTTTTCACGAGGAACAAGTGATTCGTGTTATCCAGGAAGGCGGACCGTCAAGAATTATGGCGAGTTCTGTGCCGCGGATTTCTCCAAATTCTGTCTCTGCTTACATCGCGATCGCTTTTCAAGCTAAGGGTCCCAACTACGTTGTTTCAACGGCATGCTCATCGGGAGCGAATGCTATCGGGCAGGCGATGGGGTTGTTACGGAAAGGCTCAATAGATGTGTGCATTACCGGAGGAGTAGAAGCCCCGATTACTCCGGTAACTGTTGCTGCTTATCAAGCCCTGCACGCGCTCTCAAAACGGAATGAACCTCCGCAAAAGGCATCTTGCCCTTTTAGCAAAGATCGCGATGGTTTTGTGATAGGAGAGGGTGCGGGTATATTGATCTTGGAAACATTAGAGCATGCTCAAAAGCGGAGAGCCAAAATCTACGCTGAAGTTTGCGGCTATGGTACGAATTGCGGGGCTTACAATATGGTGGCGCCGCAGCCGGATGGGGTGGATGCCGCACAGGCTATGAAAGGCGCCTTGGAAGATGCTGGGTTAAAAGTGAGCAATATCGATTACATTAATGCTCATGGCACAAGCACCCTTTATAACGATGTCGCAGAGACCAAAGCGATCAAGGAAGTGTTCGGCGACCGATCCAAGAAGATCCCAATCAGTTCCACGAAGTCAATGACAGGCCACACCATTGGTGGTGCTGGGGCCATTGAGGCAATCGCGAGTGTTTTAACGCTTCAGAATCAAGAAATCCATCCTACGATCAATCTGAATGCGCTGGACCCCGAATGTGATCTCGACTATGTCCCCAACAAATCAAGAAAAGAAAAAGTGAACACTGTCATGTCTAATTCGTTCGGGTTCGGGTCGAACAATGCTGTTTTAGTTTTTAAAAAATAGGAGAAAAAATGACAACGCCTGATGCTGATCAAATATTTTCGAGAATCAGAAAAGCTCTGGCGAAGTTATTGAAAATTCCTGAAAGCAAGATTAGCTTGGAAGCAAGCCTGAAGGATGATCTTGGGATTGATTCGGTAGATAATCTGGATCTCCTTTTTGCGATCGAGGACGGCTTCAAGCTGAAGATATCGGAAGAAAAAGCCTCTCAGCTGCGTACGGTCAATGACGTTATTGAACTAATAAAAAAAGAGCTTTCAGATGGCTGAGTCCGCCTCTAAGCGTCGAGGACATGTTACTTTAGGAACGGCTTTTCGCGATATTCTCATCAACTTTCTTCCCATAAAACAACTCTCCGCTAAATGGATTCAGCGATTATACGGCTACGACGCGACATTTGTTTTTTTGACACATCCTCGAGACGAGGAGGATATCTTCTTTACCTTCCCGTTACTAGCTGCATTGCGTCGCTTCATTCCCTCCAAGTGGATCTTGAGCGTTCTTTCTCTTTGCCCTTGTTTTGTCGCGGCGAAAGTTCACAGCCCTCAGGGATTGAGTGGCTTTTTTGTAAGTACACCGCTACTCCCTTCGACTCTTTTTCAAAATCGCGATAAAACGTTAAAAAATGCGCAAAGTATAGTTCGGTTTGTTCGAAAAATTACGACGCGAAAAGTTTATATCGGCCTTGCAGCATGGTGGCCGATTGTTACTAACTCGGGAGCTGCTTTTAGTCGGTTTCTTGAAGTGAATGATCGTGTAGTAGTCACCAACGGCCATGCTGCGACTTTGGCTTCGATCGTTCTCTCGGTCGAAAAAATTTGCCGAATAGCTGCGTTGCCTATAAACGATTTAAAGCTGCTGGTTATCGGCGTTGGAAAGATGGGCGGGGCAGTTGCCCAACGCTTCTATGGCCAAGCGAACGTGTTAGGACTGGTCGATCAGAATGAAAAGAGATTAGATCGGGTGGCCCAAGACTTGCTGCAGAACACCACTGGAACAAAGATCGAAAAATTCACAGTTTCTGAGGAGAGTTTTTCAGACGCAATTTTGCCGGCATTAATTAATTATCATGTAGCCGTATGCACTACCTCGAATGTGGGCTACGTAATCAAGGACGCAGCGCTTCTCAGAGATTGCATCATCTTGGATGACGCGAGACCTGAAGCTTTTCCGCGCATCGTGGACCCTGATAAGAGAGTAATGATTTTAGAAGGCGGTTTGATCAAAGTAAAAGACATAAAGATTGATTCCGACTTTGGTTTTGGGAGTGAGGACAATGTTTTTGGTTGCCTAGCGGAAGCATTTCTTATGAATCTGGACAATAGGCAGACTTTAAAACCAACTCTGGGTGAGGTTGATCCTGAAAACTTTCAGGTGTTGCTTGATGTTTGTAAGAAGAATGGGATCACCTGCGGGGATTTTAAATCGGGATGGCAGATTGTTGCCGACGAAATGATAAAAAAGGTTATTGAGCGTAAACGGAAACCAGTGATTCAGGACCGCAAGCGATAATCCCATGTCAATTTTCGGCCATTATATTTTAGTGCACGCATTAATTGCGATCTCGACGGTCGTGATTGGATTGTTCGTTTTTTTGCGCGGACCGGGCAAGCCGCTTAATCGTATTTTTCTCTTTTATAACGCTTGCATGGCATGGTGGGGTGGAACCAATCTTTTAATGGTATTAGCTCCCAATGCCGAAGCGGGTCTTTTGGCCGACCGCATTAGCCTCATGGGAATAGTTTTTATTCCGACAGCTTTTCTCCATTTTACGTTAGCCTTCATTGGGCAAATTAAAAAGCGCATTAAGCTTATTTATTTCGCCTATGGGATGAGCATTCTTTTTGCGATTGCTAACTGGACTCCGCTTATGGCTGTAAGCGTCAGCCGCAAACATTTTGTGCCTCTTTTTACCGACCCCGGGAATCTATATCCTTTCTTCTTGATGTTTTTCGCATCGATCATGACGCTATCACTTGTTTTTAGTTGGAAAGCATATCGTGATGCCAAAACACAGTCTAAAAAAATCACTAATTTTTACTTTCTTTTAGCAGCGTTTCTTGCCACGGCTGGTGGCAGTGGTAATTTCTTTGCGCCCTATGACATCTTTCTGCCTTTTATGATCCCGTATGGTTCCTATGGAGTGGTTCTTTATGCGATCATCACAGGGTATCTGATTGTTAAGCGGCGCTTTCTTGATATTGAATTAATCGTTAAAAAAACACTCGTTTTTACTGGTCTCTTTGGCATGGCAATGGCTGTTATTGCTATTGTCACGGAGCTGAGTAACGGGATTGTAGCGAAATTTTTTCCCGTTTCGTCATTAGTTGAACGCGCATTTAGTATTTTAGCTGCGCTGTTACTTTATGAGCCGACAAAAGAATTCTTGGTAAGAGCAACGGACCGCTATTTATTTCAGAAAAAAGAAGATGTGCGCGTCATTTTAAACAAGCTATCACAGAACATTATTACAATCCTTGATATTGAAAAAGTTGGGACAACGATTCTTGAAACCTTGAAAGACTCTCTTCGGCTAGAGTCGGGCATTATTTTGATCCAGGATGAAGATGGAAAAACATATGAGATTATGGATAGCTTCGGGATTCAAAATAAACGAGAGCGGTTTCTCAAGGATGGTTCGTTTATAAGGTGTTTACTCGAGTCTGACAAAATTCTGAATCTTGAGGATTCCCAACAAAAGGAATCTTTGCCCTCGGCCATAAGGGGGCCACTTGAATCCTGGGGCGCAGTCATTTGCATCCCACTTTTTATCCATAGGGAACTGATTGGGCTGTTGGTGCTTGGAAAAAAGAAGTCCGACCAGGAGTTCTCCGATGACGAGCTAGATTGTTTCCCTGCGGTAGCGGGACAGGTAGCGATCGCGTTGAGCAACGCCCGTTTATATCATATCCTCATGAGAAGCCAGGCGGATTTTGCACAGCAAGCAAAGATGGCTGCTATTGGGACACTTTCGGCCGGCATCAGTCACGAGATCAAAAATCCGCTTCAAGTGATTCGCGGTATCGTTGAGATGCTCAGGTTCAACAAAAAGAGCGGACTCTACAAAGAATACACAAAAGAGCAATACGAAGAACTGATCAGCGAAGCTTTGGTTCGCGTTCTCGATGCGGTGAACCGTGCGACGGGAGTTATCGATCGATTATCCAGCTTTGCTAAAAAGCCCAAAGAACTAAAAACGGAACTTTTTAGCATTGAACAAGCCATGGATGATGCCCTTAATATGGTGACTTACGAATTCGAGCAGAATCAAATAGTCGTCAAAAAGGATTACGCGGCTAATTTGCCGAAAGTTCTGGCAGATCAACACGCTATCGAGGAAGTTTTTTTCAATCTTTTGATTAATGCCCGACATGCGATGGTCGAAAAGGGAATTATTTCAGTTCAAGTGCGGCAGCAAGGTAATGAGATTGAAGCCCTACTTCGAGATACGGGTCCTGGTATTCCAAAAGAGAATTTCGAGAAAATATTTGATCCCTTTTTTACGACAAAAGACACATCACGCAATCCGGATGATAATGCTATCAAGGGTAGCGGATTGGGGCTTTTCTTGGTGCGGGAAATAGTAAAGCGATATAGTGGCCGGATTGTCCTTGAGAGCGAGGTCGGAAAAGGCACGACATTCCATATTTTTCTTCCGGCCAGTCCGATGCCTAGCTGACGAGGAGGACTGAGTCGTGAGTGAGCAATATAAAGTTTTGATGATCGAAGACGAGACGGACATCATCTATTCTCTGGCGCAAGTGTTTGAGAACTTTAAGCACATTAAATTCATCGGTTCTGAAAGTGCTTTGCAGGGGATTGAACTTGCGAAGGCGGAACGTCCCGGGGTCATCCTTCTCGATCTCCATATGCCGAGAATGAGCGGAGAAGAAGCTTTGGAGGAACTTAAGAAGTTGCTTCCGGAAACGAAGTTTATTGTTATGACCGGTTGGGAAGACGGGGAAACAAAACAGCGAATCGAGCGAATGGGAATCGACGCTTATTTTTCGAAGCCCATGGATCTCGAAAAACTCGTTACGAAAATCATCAGTCTCTTAATGATTAAAAATGAGGTGAAAAATGGTTGATGTGCCTAAAGTAAGAGGAACTGTATTAATCGTGGACGATGAACCCAATATGCTTTGGTTTATCGCCCAGACGTGTCAGCCTCGAGGTTTTAATACCTTAACCGCCGGGTCTGGTATGGAGGCACTGAAGATCGTCCAGGAATGTGGCGAGAAACTGGATCTCATCTTGCTGGATCTTAAAATGCCCGGGATGGGAGGCATTGAAGTTCTCAAATCGATCCGTAAGCATCATCCCGAGCTTCCCGTGATTATTATTACCGCTGTCCACGATAAGAAAGAAGAATGCGAAAAGCTCGGAATAGAAGCGTTCATAAAGAAGCCTTATAGTCTTGAGGAGCTTTACAGCCAAGTGGAGGCTGTCATTGAGCGTAAGGGGGAGGAGAAGGGTGGTGTAGAAATAGAAACGGGTTATGAACTGTGTGCCAAGATTCTTATCGTGGATGATGAACCGGAAGTTTGTGAAATCCTTGGAACAGCATTAGCTGAAGATGTTCCGGATGCTCATTTTGAGGTGAAGTGGGTTCATTCAGGCGACGAGGCGCTTCGGGTATCGCGTGAATTTGAACCCGACATAGGAATTATTGATATCAAAATGCCGCATATGTGGGGCGATGAACTGATAGAGCGGTTTAAGGCGGGTGAGGGGCACTCTCCAAAGGATTTTGTGATCTATACTAGCGTTACAGACCCTGCGGAAGTGGAGCGTGCCAAGAAACTGGCGCATAAGTTCTTATCCAAGCCGACACAGATTGAGACTTTAGTGGAAGTTCTCAAAAAGATTTGTGTTCGTCACAAGCTTTTGCGCAAGAAGGCCTAGAATAGAGCAGGGTTCGTTACGATAAACAGTTTTGCCTCGATCGAATCGATGTTCTTGATCTTGTGGGGCACCGCAGCATCGAAATAGACCGACTCATTCGCGTGAACTTCTCGCTTCTGATCTCCGTACGTCACTTCAAGTGTTCCCGACTCCACGAAAATCGCCACGCTTGAATTCTCTCTGAATTGCCACTTCCGAAGCTCTTTGAAGGGCTTGATGGTCATCCGTCCGAAGAAGAAATCCCGCTGGCTTTTCGATTGCGGGCTTAAGGTTTGAATTGTAAAGCCATGCTGTGGGTAATCAATAAATCCGCGCTCACCATAACCGCACACAAAAAAGTTGCCGGGATTCTCTGCCATTGCGCGTGTAGCAAGTTCGGCGAGAGATATTCCAAAGGCATCGGAGATCATGACTAGCTTGTCCGAAGACGGATCGCGGACCCGTCCAGCAATAATGTTGTGGAGGTTTTTTTCATTGATTCCGGTTTTCTTGGCGAGCCAACTCACCGGCAGGGGATGCTCGGAATCAGATTTATGAATTAGAAGAGACTTAATGGCCTTGCCCCAGTGCGGTGCCCTAACAGGACGTTTTCCCTTTTTCTGCTCAGTTAAATCTTTACCTATCTCTTCGTACATAACCGCCTCCTTAAGGAGCCCTCTATGAGTGTTTTTAAAAACATATAATCAGTCATTTATCCTAATTGGAAGCATAACACATACCTATAAGTTTTGCAAGATGACCAAAAGTAACTTTTAAAGCACTTTTTAATCTGCCCTTGTCTCTACAACCAGGAAATGGTAAGCATCTGAGTAGAGGTGAGCGAAATGTTAAAACATCCGATAGTGGTAGACGGTCAGGTACAGGTGAGGGGCCCCCAAGGCTCAGAGCGGACGGCAATCCGGGACCTGGAGGAGTGTCATTTTGTTATGGATGAGCACCGGATCTCGGGGCTTTTCCAAGGCTTCTTTAATAACAAGATGACGCTCCTCGTTTTTATGATACAAAGCGCACGATTCAGATCAGACAGTAAGCTCGCGCAGTCAGCATGTGGATTTTTAAGTGATGTCTATCGACACATGCTCGAACCCAACCTGCAGAGGAAATACCATCTTGTGTTTCTTTGGCTCCGGAAGTTCATCATGAAATTGCCTAATGTGACCAACGGTCAACGGAACAAGGCACTCGGATTTATCCAGTTGTTGTATGACATTTTTGGGATTCAGCTGAAATCAAATATCGAAAGGGGAAAATCATGAAATTGAAGAAAAGATCAGTCGGAAGAATAATCAGAAGGTGCGCGGCGTTTTGCCGGTGGTTTGCTTATTACCGGAAGCGTGTTCGGATGACGGAGCATGAATTAGGCGGACAATTGGAGGCGTGCTAAGAATATTTATGGAGCTCAGTGAATTACCACCCAGTACGGATAAGATCCAGGCGGGACACCTGCGATGTCTCAAGAAGGCGATCGAGCGGCTTCAGTATCTTTTGACTCAAGACGAAGCCTTACAGGATTATGATCAGATCCATTCTGCCAAGTCGATCCTCTATGCAGCTATTGAGCAGATGGGCATGCGAGGGGAACGAATCTTCACTGTCCAGCGCATGCTTCGTGAGCTCCTATCCATCGTAAACACTCAATACCAATCTCCCGGGCATGATCGGGAGATTGGGGTTCAAATTCTGACTGAACTTAAGGCTCGGTTACCTTCAATATAATTGCTAGACGAGGTCTTAGTACGATAGAAACTGTGCAATCAGGCTTGGCCCACGTCAATAATCCTGGCGTCCAATTTTCCATAAGTGTATTATCTATTCTTATGAAAGGTACTGAAAATAATGAATTTAGTTCTTGATTACAACGAGGGTACAGATCACCTTGCGTTACTCAGGCGGATCGATTTTTGCAATGTCACGGGGCCGTTGTTTGTGGATATGGATCGGGTACCGTTTTTTCATCCGTCGACGCTGACATTGCTATACGGTATTTTCAAGCTTCATTACTGTACAACTCCTGGTGAGAAAAGGACATGCCAACCGGCATCCTTTCAATCCTCCGAGACAGATGTTAATCGGTATGTGCAGCGGGTTAATTTTTTTGATAGTTGCCCTGATCTTAAGCCATTACGGGAGGAAAAATTTCGACGACATGATCCGGCCGGGCGTTTTGTTCCAATTACAGAAGTGCACAAGATGGAAGAAACGGATTCGGTCGCTCAAAGGATTGTTAGCGTGATTTTTTCAAAGTCCAAGGTCTCGGGTGAAACACAGGTCAAGTACGCGCTTTCGGAATTGATGGATAACGCTCTACAACATGCTGAATCACCAATTGGTTGTGTTGTGCAGGCCCAGCTTTATAGAACCAACTCTGTGGAGGGGGTTATTTTGGATTGCGGTATGGGGGTGCGAAAACATTTGCAGGGGAATAGGACGATTGTGTCCGAATTGACGTCTGATGAAAAAGCTTTGCAAAAAGCATTAGAGCCGCATGTGTCTGGGACGCATAACCGGAAGAGGGATCCTGAAAAAAGAGAAGGGGGATACCATAATGCAGGACTTGGGTTGCCGGTTTGTTGCGAACTCATGAAGCGTTCAGGTGGTTTTTTGCAGCTTATATCGGGGAAATCATGTCTCACAGTTGATCGAGAGGGGTGCCGACACACGGCCATCGCGGGGTGGCCTGGAACTTTTATCACGTTTAGGATTAATTATCAAAATATAGCGAATATAACCGATATTATTAAGGAATTTGACATTCGAAAGACTAAAGGCCATAATTTAGAAAAGGGCGAAGCGCCCAAGTTTATATAGGGGTGGATATGCGTATTTTCAAAATGAAAGAAATGTATAAAGGCGAAAAATGCATTAGCGGAAAAGCAACAGGGAGTTTTTTCCGTAATGAGGTGGAGATCGCCTTGGCCAAGGGGCCTGTTATTATCGATTTTGACGGTATTGAAGCGATTACCCAGTCATTCTCTGATGAATTTTTGGGGCCTATTTTGGCCCATGAGGGACAGGACGTTTTGAGGACCTTAAAGTTCAAGAGCTGTTCTGAGGAGATACAGGCCGTCATTTTGTCTACAGCCCACCGGTTTTTGTCCGATACAAAAGCCGTTTCCTAAAAGCACATTCCACTTACTTGCGACATAATGTCCCACCTGACGGGGCGATAACCTAAATGTCCACCCTTTAGGACCGGACATTTCTTATCCTATTCAGCAATATATAGTTGCTGAAATGTCGCCCCAAAAAGTCCGGACAAAACGGACATTTTTTCGACCTGTTTCACGATCTGGACATGACTGGACAAGGGGAAAGGTCGCCTATATCGGAATCTCTGAATCGGCCTACATATGAATACTGATACATATATTCTATGGTATACTACGGTCCGTTTTAGAGCGTATGGTGCGTAAATGACGTGAGCGCGTCACTTTTCACGTCTAGGTCCATACCGGGGACATGGGTAACACTTCGTACCGGAGACATGGGTTACACAATCTCCGGTACGAAGGGGTACTCAAGCGGTTCCAGTTTACTACTTTCTTCGTCAAAGTATCCTAAATCATAATCCATAAAACTTACCAGCCAAATCCCATCAGTCACTTCCTTAACGCCGACATTTTGTCCCGAGAAAACTGTACTTAAATTCACTTTCT
>JAKLFP010000008.1 GCA_022711115.1 Candidatus Omnitrophota bacterium
TTGATTGGGCTAGTCCATTTAACCTTTAAAATTTGATCGAGAAATGGGCATGTCCAATCTTGATTATTTATATAGAAGTTGATTGGGCTAGTCCATTTAACCTTTAAAATTTGATCGAGAAATGGGCATGTCCAATCTTGATTATTTATATAGAAGTTGATTGGGCTAGTCCATTTAACCTTTAAAATTTGATCGAGAAATGGGCTTGGCAAATGGCGTCAAAAAATAGTCAAAATCTATTCCATCAGATTATCCTAAAAAAGATCATTGCTTTAGCAGTGATTTTCTTCTTTTTTGTGACCGACCTCTTTTCGTTTCCGTCGCATGCACTAGCTCAAAATTCAAGAATCGCAGTTCAGGGAGGGACTCCTACAAATGGTCTTCAACGCCAAGCCCATGTCGGGAAGATCATCGTCCCTCCCGAACTCGGTTCCATTGACGAAATCTACAAGGATCCTGGTGCTGCAATTCAGGGTCTTGGACAAAACTCAAAGGAAATGGAGATCGAAAGCCGGAAGTTAGTCATTTTCATCCAGGATGCGCACGATTCCCTTGAGGCTCAGGAGAACATCGCAAAACTGATCAGCCATTTGGTCCAAAAGGAGGGAGTTCGAACGGTCTTTGAAGAAGGTTATGAAGGGGCTGTGCCGACCGGCCAATATTTCGGATTCATCAAAGAACGGGAATTAAGGCAAAAAGTTTCCTATTTCTTCCTGGATCGCCTTCGCATCGGCGGTGCCGAATATGCCCACATCAATCGGACGGAAGATTTCAAACTCATTGGAGCTGACAGCATCCAGCTTCACAAGGAGAACGTTGACGAATACCGGTATTCTGCCGAGAAAAAGGCTTCCATCCAAAAAGATCTCCAGGCTCTCGATCACGAACTTCAAAGTCTTGTGACCAAGCGTTTTTCGAAAAAATTGTGCCAGTGGCTCAAGATCAAAGATCGGTTTGATAACAAAAAACTCGATCTCTTGGATTATTTCAGCAGGACCATGGACCTCTTGATGGGTGGGAACAAAAACCCGCTGTCGGTTGGAGCGGCGGTGCCCTTGATCCGTTTTTTGCTTGAAGCGAAACAGTCTCATGATCCTGCGGTGTTCGAGAAAGTGAAACATATCGATGCAAGAGAGATTTATGAAGAACTTGGCAAGCTTGAGGAAGTGGTAAAAAAGAATTATCTCCAAAATGATACGGATAACGAACTATTTCAATATTACAAAATTCTGCAGTTGCTCAAGAGGTTGAACGACCTTGAGGTGACTCAGGAAGAATATGAGGCGGTGAAGTCAAGTCTTGTGACTTTCAACACCGAGTCTCTCGGGCGATTTATTCACCAAAACATTCCCAAACCACTCGTGCTTTCCAAACAATGGGAACAGAATATCCAGGACGCGATCCATTTTTATGAGATTGCCAAGGCCCGTGATGCCGCGGTGGATTCCCAACTCGATACATTCCTTCAGTCAAAAGACGAGACAACGGCCGTGCTGGTGTTTGGCGGATTCCATAAGGAAAATATCAAACGGATTCTTGAAGCAAAGAATGTTTCTTATGCGGTGGTCAGTCCCCGTATTACCAAGACCAGTCCGCGACACCAGGGATATTACAAGCATCTGATGACAAAAGGCCGTTTGCCGTTCGAAATTCCGTTCCAACTCGCAACCGCCACTCGTGCGCTTTCCATTTTTGTCGAAGGATTTGGTCAGAGCGAAGTCCGTGCCATTGAACAGGCCGCAAGCCGTCATCCGGATGTTGATGTTTCACTTCTTGACCGGTATCTGTCAAACCAAAGACTTCAGGCTACATTCCGCTCCGAGATAAGGTTTAAAAATTTAACCGAATTTCACTCGAATGCAGCGGCGATGATTTTGTCGGCCTACCAAAGCTCGGATCCTGTGACGGCACTGAGGGAACTCTTGCCTCAATTGGTGAGTGAAGCGGTGAGATTGAACGATCCAGGCCTGACGGCAAAGGCTTTGCGCCAAGCTTTTGGAGATCCGAGTCTCAAGGATAGTGATGATACCAAGCGCCGTGCTTTTACCGATATGCTTCGAAAGGTATTTACGCAAGATCTGCCTGCGCCGGAGGTTTCTCAAGTTTCTGTTTCCATGACCGGCTCGGAAAACACGCCCAGGATTTGGACGATCGGGAATCTCGCTTTTGAAATGGATATTCAGAAGAAACTACAGGACTGGTCGGATCCGAAAGGAGTGGTTGTCCAGGCGGGCGGCGGAAATATCAATATCGCGAGAGCGCTGAAATATTCCCTGGAAAATGTACGAACGACTCCGGTTTTCTTTTATGGAGGAGAAACTGGGGTCTATTTACAGAAAATTCTGGCCTCCGAAGGGATCAATACCGAGGCCGGCATTTTATTGGAAGGCGGAAAATCTAATTATGTAATGGTGGCCATGGGAGTTAGTAAGGAGGAAGGGTTGCTTGCCAAGAGAACCCCGGTTTCTACGGTAGATTGGCAAAAACTTGTTGCTCGATTGATGGATCCTGTGCATGGCGTGAAACCGGGAGATCTTGTCACGATTTCCTCAGTGCCCCCGACAGGACTTTCTTCGGATGTTCATGCGAAATTGACGAAAAGGTTGGTTGAAGAACGGCGTGCCAGGGTAATTGTCGATACGGTCGGCGAGAGCGGCTTGAAAATTTATGAAGAGGGTAAAGCGGAAATCTTTTCCATGAATCATAGCGGGTTTATCGAATTTGTGAAAAAAACCACAGGGGAGACGATCGATCCTGACGATGTGTCGCTGATGATACGTAAAGCACAGGAACTCCTTGAGCGAAAGAAAGAAAGTTTTGGACAAATTTTAGTGACACTGGCCGAGAAAGGCGCATTGCTGGTAACGCATGAGAAGGCTTTTTACGTTCCGAATCCCGAAAGTCTGAAGATCGTCACAGACATCGGAGCTGGGGACGCAGCGCGGGCGGCTGTTGTGCTTGGCACCCTTCGGAATGAAGACCCGAAAAATTTACTTATCCATGCGGTCGCTGCGGGGGCATCCTCCGTTGAAATGGCTGGAACTGGTACCTGGAGTCCTGTGCACGCCAAACAGCACGAAGCCTGGATCGCTCAACATATGGTCGAGTATCCCGTTCGTTCGGAATTGAGAACCGCGGGGAGTCCCAAGAGGGAAAGGGTCGCTCTTTTTATGGATGTGTTTGAGGACCTTTTGCATCAGATCGAGTTAAAGCAGCGCTATGAGAAAGAAGGCGTCATTTCTTTAAAGGAACGAAAATTCATGGATGTTGGGATGTTCCCGGGTTTTGTGAGGAATTACAAAAGATCAAAGAGCGGGTCCTCTGATATTCAAGCCACGGACGGCGCTTATGATTGTGCCATCATTTTCTCAAAATGGGGAAGCCACCCCACGTTTGAATGGCAGATGTATCACTATTATCTGAATAGGTCGAACGAAGATGATCCCGACCGCATGCGAAAAGATAATGTCAATGATATGGATACTATTCTTTCCTCGGGAGGAAAGATGGTTGCTATTTTTTATGATGAACAGGAAACCATCTACGAGGATGTTGTCCAGGTGTTTTCAGAAAGCTTTTCCCACAGTGAAAATTCGACAAAGCTCCTGATGGTCAAAACTCCTGGGGGTACTGCCAAAAAGGGTATTGCCATGGAGGAGGGGATTGGGATTGATATAGGCTCGACAAGATTAGTGCTTACATGGGAAGAATTGGAGGGCGTGATGGGCGATCAGCCATCAGCGACTTTGACTCTCGATCAATTAATCGAAGCTAGAGATCGTTTCTTGAGAAGCCCAAGCCAATCCCTGGAGCGCTCCGAAGTGCGTATGTCAACAGAGGCTAGTTCCATCAAACCCAATATCAATCCTAGCGATAACGAATGGATTGATGTGGTCGATGAAAACGATCAGGTGGTCCGTCAGATACGCCGGGGTGACAGTCGCAAGTCTCTGGAGCCTGTCCGACATCGGGCGATTCATATCATTCCGGTTTCTCCGGGAGGTGAAATCCTTTTTCAAAAACGCAGTTATTACAAATCAGGTGCCGGTGTGCTGGATACGGCTGTCGCCGGAGCGGTCCAAGCCGGCGAAACGTATCAAGCGGGAGCCGTTCGCGAAGCTCAGGAGGAGCTGCCTTTTTCTTTCGAAGAAGGACAGCTTTATCCCGTTTACCCCAGCAAGGAACAAGCTTTTTTTGAGTATGTTACACAAAAGAGTCTGTTGCATCGGGGGTTGTTTCTGATGCGTTTGACAGCGGCTCAAAAAGAAGCGGTGCTGGAAAACAACAAGCGTTTAACAAAATTTTGGAAGGAGGTCTATGAAGAAATATCGGCACAGTTTGACGTCTCAGTGGAGGAACTAAAGACCATGGCCGTCAATGATCAGTCGAATGTTCGCGCAACGATCCGTCAGGCAGTTATTCAAAGAGTCGGAGAACAAAATCTCCATTTTTATGAAGCGGAACAGTTCGAATTTATCCCTTTTGATAAAGCAATGAAACTCTCCGAAGAAACACCCTCCTTGATCGGCAATGGTTTCTACGGATATTTCAGGCGGAACCAATCGCTGAAAATTAATGACTATCGAATTGTTTTTGAAAAAGCACTTCGTGAATTTATCAACACAAGTCGCTCCGAGATGAGGGGGTTTAACTCAAGCCTTCGAAAATCTATTTTGTATGTTCTCGCAGCAGGAGGTTTGCTGATTTCTTCCACAGTCGGATTTGCGGCGGATTCCGTTCGGATGTTTATTCAAAAAGGACCGGAGCCAGACCAAGTGACCTTACAAGTTGAAGCACCGCCGAGTTTTAATTCTGCCACAATCGAAAAAACTTCCGACTTTTTAAATTTCACCCCTGTTGCTCAACTCTCGCTTGCCGATGGCCAAACGACATGGACCCAGACGGTTTCAACTGAACCATCGGCCCGTGATTTCTTTCGTGTCGGGGCCAATACCGCGATGATTTTAGATAATCCGCTTTTTGCCCACAGTGAGTTGCTTCAGCTTTATCGCGATACGTCCCAAGCCCTTTTGACATTGAGAAACAATGGCGTGCCCGTCAATCAAACAACCATCACGGGTTTACCGTCGACCTTCTGGACAAAATCCAGTGATTTCCGATGGATGTGGAGTTCGGATCTTCTCATGGCCATGAACCATGATCGATATCCGGTGACCAATTTTTACAATCCCTCGCAAGTGATATCAGACCCCGCCGCTGTCCAGGCGCGGCTTCTGGATTCTATGCGACTCTATTCGAGCCTGGTCAATAGTTTCGGACTCCGGGTCAATGGCACCAATACCGGGATTCTTCCGGAAGTGCTTCTTCCGAGCGGAAACTATTTTGTGCCTGAGAGAAAAGCGATTCCCGGGACTTCTCCCGTGATTTATGGAGTTTCTTATTCCGCGTTTGATATGGGTCTGACGACCGAAGAGCTGATGCTTCTTGAGCAGGTTTTGGAACAAGGCCTTGTCAAGGGGCTCCATTCTCCCGAACTGCTTGCGCTTATCAAGTCGGAACTAGCGCGAACAAGTTACCGGGTTTTTGCCGGGCCGACAGATATGTTTTTTCAAACAGTTTGGAAATCCGATGACGGGCGTCTGTTTTATAACGGCAGCATGATCAACAACAAACATACCGAGGCCAGGTTCTTTTTGACATTGATCTATGCCGGTTATCTCGGAGATCCTGCCTTACCGTTGGAAGAAAGGATCCAGCAGGGGTTGGCGATCTGGCGCGCCATGTCCCTCAACTATCAATATTTCAGGGCGGGCAATAAGATGCTTGCAATTGGGAGGGGAGACGTGAATTTTAGCGGATTTACGGAGTATTCGTCCTGGCAATTATTTGATCCTGCGGCGATAGCGCCTCTCTCGTTTGGCACCAGTGCGACCAATTATCCATTGATCGCGAAGCACATTGCCGGGAAATTAGGCCATTCCTTTTTCGGGACCGCTCCCGGGACGGATGTCAATTCTTCAAACTATCGTCCTTTTGGCCTTTTGTTGCCATCAGTCACTGTTCCCGCAGGAACGGATATGCTTTTAAGCACTGGTTTGGACATGGCGCTTCAGAATAAAACAAATTTGATCGCAAAAGCGAAAGCCGCAAATTCCTATGTTGGGGGTTGGGGACTCTATGATGCGCATAACCCGGTTACGGGTGCCCGCTATAACAACAAAAGAATCTATGCCAATTTGGGGCTCCAGACCGAATTTGGTAATTATCCTCTTCTCAGATACCTGACACGGAAGATGCCCTGGTACTCTTTTGTCGCGGATGAGCTTCACGATAGCGATCTGACAAATCCTGCACCTCTAAACTTACCCGTGGATTTTGATATGGCAGCTTCCTTCACAAGCAGAGGGAGGATTGGCAGCCAAGCCGGGACAAGTCAGTCGATGTCTACGAACTACGTATGGACCATTCATTATTCGGTGGATCCTGTCAATAATCTCGCTGGAGCCTATGGAAAATTCAATAATTTCTCTGTCACAGCAAATTCGGTACTGCGGCTTCACTTGGGCGCACAGGTCAGCCCTCAGAAAATGAAGGTTGAATTGAAACAAAACGGGGCTATCCGTTGGTCCGGGTTTACTCCTTCGAATCTTCAGCCTTTTCAGATTATTGAGTTTCCCATCACCGGCTACGCGGGACCGGTGAATGAAATTACTTTCGTGGTGGATTATGGCACCGTAGGGTCGAACAAGAGCGGCACTTTCAGTGTGACCGATCTTTATTTCTTTTCGCCGCCACGCTCAGAAATGCGAAGCAGTATTCCTGAGAAGGAAAAACCGTTAGAAAAGATCCCGGTGGGGATGGAAACCAAATTGGAACGGGTTCAAAAAATCGCGATCTACTTGATGCGTGTTTCTTTCCTGTTTTTGCTTGGTCGTTTGTATTTGGATATGGTTGGAAAAAGCGGCAACCCTTTTATTGACATGCCTCTAAAGATCCCGATATGGCTGTCGGTGAGCGGAATTGCTTTTGGATATATTTTTTCGGCTATTCTGTTTTTTTTAATCAAGAAGCATGTTGGGGAGGAATGGAGTAGCGGCACCCAGCAGTTGATTTCAGAGAAAAAGAGCCAGGATCCCATCATTTCAGAGACAGAAAAAGACAATGCCGGTCAAGCCCCTGCTGATTTTTTGAAAAAACAGGACGAATCTACCCCGAGCGAACGATCGGAGATCAGAATAGCACTGAATAAAAATACGAAAATCCCGGATATCGCAAAGGCGCTGACCGGTTTGCCGGGATTGGAAGGCAAAGACAAAAGGCGAGCCGTTGCCAGGAAGATTCTGGAGGTAGCGACAACGGCAGGGGATAAACTCATCATTGCGGATCTTCAAAAAATCAAGGAATTGGCTGGTATTGCAACCGCGGAGCTTGAAAAGCGTTTTCATATAACACAAGCTGCGCCGCGTGCGCCGCCGCTATCTAAAAAAACAGTTCCTCAAAAGAATTTTCTTTCTTTTAAAACCATGATCATCCCGGTTGCTTTGGCCGCAGGGGTGACTGCCGCGGTTTGGCTTTGGAACACTTATTCTCCGATCGCCCGGGCGTATCAAACCCTTCTTGAATACAAAAATCAGGTCCCGCCGATTCCGTCTACGATCACACGTCCCGGAGCCGAACATCATTCCATTCGTTGGCATGGGGCCCGCATGGAAGTCATCGGCGGGGCACACGGTTCAGACGTCGGCGTCGCAGCGCTCCTGAAACTAAGTAAAAATGAAATCATGCCTCATCCCAAGAAGTGGGTGCTGGTGACGGAAGGGTTGCTGGATGCGCAAAAAAACGGCAAAGAGGTTCTTGTCCCTGATATCCGGATTGCAGACTACCTCAATCGTACGTTCAATATTCCGGTCGAAGACGTGATCCCGGTTTTGGGCGATCCTGAGGTTGTGGAGATCCTCATGAAAAAGACAGGACTTCCCAGAGAAGAAATCTTGGTTGCGGACATGTTCCCTCGCTTTCATGATTTTCTCAGCATGACGGCCAAATTGCTTGCGGCTAAAGGGGTGGGGCCGGATCGAGGGCCCTCCTTCGATCAAATATTTGCCGCCTTTCTCGAAACAGTTCGAGTCCTTTATCAGATGCCCGAGCCTGAAATACGAAGGATTCTTTTAAAGGCCGCAAACGATGCGTCAAATTCGAATGAAGTCTTGGAGAAATTTTACGGACAGATCAATCTTGTGCGCGTCGAAATGCTGAAAGCGCGGAATGAAATTGCTGCCCAAAGACTGAAAGCCTTGGTGGTCAAATACCCCGGCAAAAATTTTGTCGTCATGATCGGCGCACTTCATTTACCAGTTGTCGGTTTAAAAAGCGACTCATTCACAACCGATGTCCGCCTTCCATCCCAATCCGATATCCAGTGGCTTGCCAATGACATTATCACTCACTCCCGTTCTGAGATGCGCTCGGAACCTGTTGCGCCAGGTGCTCCCCGGGCTCGCTCCGAGTTGAAAACAGAATCGGATAAGTTTACGAAGGCGATGAAGCGGGTTGAGGTATTGGGGAATAAGCTGACAACCCTTATCTCTTTTCGGGAGGACGGTCCTGGTGTAAAAAAATTAGAACAATTAGTAGAAGAAAATTTTTTCTCGCGCAGAACAAATTTTTTACGTTCCGAATTGCGAATGAACATAAAACCTATTTCCGAAGATCCTTTTAGCAAAAATAGACAAGTCCATTCATCGCGCCGCCAATGGTTGTTTCGAATGGGCGCCGGGGCAATTTTATTAAGCGCTGCTTGCTGGTTTACTGTGCGAAATATAAATTCAAAAAACAATAAAAAGAATCTTCCGTCAACTTCAAAATCGATGAATTTACTAGGTCTTTATTTTGTAAACCATTCATCCTTTGATCAGATACAACCTGCTTTTGATAAAATGGATAGCGACATCGCTGAATATAAACGTATTCAAGCAGGCGATCCGGAGCTTGTATTTTTTCTGGAATATGTTCTATCAGAGGAGGGTTTAGTACAACTGGTCGAGCATTTCTCAGGGGTGAAAGCCAAAGATTTTGATGATTTGATTCAACAGCACAGAGAGTTAGTTGAAAAAAATTATAACAAACTGTTTTATGCCTTAAGCAATCAAGAATCAATCGATAGATTTTTCAATGATACTAGCCAGGTTTTCGGTCAAATCGTTCAATCTTTGAGGAAAAAGTATGGGAAAAGAATCATATTTGTCGTAGAACGAGTTCCTTTTGAGGTGTGGCTTCGGTGTTGCAAGGCGCAACGCTTTCGAGAAATGGTGAGGTTGGATGAAAATGGAGATATTTCTAGAGAATGGCTCAAAAATCATACATCTTATCTTCAGGAAAATGCCTTGGTTCAATTCCCGAGAGATGAAGCATTCAATGCATTCATGGTTGATGTGGGTACGAGAATTTTCCCTTCGGCTTTAAAATTTACCTTTCGTGGCCTCGGCCATCGGATCAATGAATCTCTTCTTGGAAGAAATATTAAGGATTTTCGCCCCGAAGATATCAGCGCGGACTATATAGTACGTGAGATCGAGCAGCGCATACGAGACGGGGCGGACCTATCGTCAGCTTTGACCATGGCAAGTTACTACAATGACAATTTTGCTTCTTCCGCAACTGCTATCAGCGACATACGCACTTTCAACTTAGTGACTAACGAGTTTCAAAAAAATCTACTGAATTTGGCAAATGAAAGCCCTCAGGCGATAAAAAAAATTCTTATTGAAAGTGTAAGCATTGATAAGGATATGCAGCATGAATCATCATTGATCGGGAAAGAAATTATTGCTTTAGAGACCTCAATTACGCAAAAAACAGCAAGTGGACAAATGGTTGTTGCTGAAGATATTAAGAGATTTTCGCAATTAGAAGGTGAGTTTTGGAAAATTTATGTTGCGGGTAATGAGCGGCTTTTAGGGCTTAGTAGAAAGTACAATCTGATCTCACAAAAAAATTACAATCTTCTTCTCGAAGCCAATCGGCAATTGTATGCAAAGAGGAAAGTAGAAATTTTTTCTAAATTGGAGGCAGATCTTCCGATGGGTATTCGACAGCAATTACCCCGCTCGGAGATGAGAGCGGCCCAGGAGAAGAGCGAAACAGCGGTTGTGATCAGCCGGTTCAGGATTGATTTTTCGGATGCCCGGGAGCTCCAGAAAGATCTGGAAAAAATCGGTATTGCGGCCCAAGCGCCCGACGCAGAGTACATCCAATTTAAAGGACAGGACAAAGCGGTCGCCATTTCTGATTTTCAAGCCCTTGTGCTTGCCGCAGAAAAAGCCTTTGGCGGAAAACTCAATATCAGCGTTAAAAAAGACCCCGGAAGCGGGAAAAATATTTTATATGCGCATCGAGGAAAATATCCTCTCGCGGCTTCAAGCGCCGAAGAACTTATCATAACGCTCAACCGTGTTATTTCCGCGGTCGATCTTTCCAAGACAGCTTATCTCACGCACAGCCTTGACATCACACTTCCCAAAAATCCGGCCCATCCGCTGGTCCGGGAACTAGCGGGATGGGTGAATCATCCTGGAACCCTGGCCCAAAAAGTTCCGGATACGGATATGCGCAAGGTTCTTTTGGGCGCGATGATCCGGGAACACGCGGAGCTGGTTTTGTTAGACGCTTTTGGATTTGACGCAAAAACCATCGGGACTATCAGAAAAGAATTTACCCAAAAACAGCCTGTGACAGCTGAGAAATTGTTGCGGTTTATTCACCGCACCAGCATGAAAAAAACCGATGCCCTTATGATATGGGTTAAAAAATACGGTCCGAGCCTTGTGCGGGCCGTCATTAATCCACTGATCCCTTTTTATGGTGTTTTAGGCGATGTGCTGGGCGAAGTCGGGCGGGGGATTGCGGATGAAAGTTCAGGATTTCTGGAAAAAGAAAGGGATGAAGCCGTCGTCCAGGAATTAACTCTCTGGCCTGTTCTGATTCGAACCTTTGTGGAACTGGTACCGGAAAAGATTCCAATGGAGGCTGCGGGTTTCCCTCCCAAAGTGATTCAAGAGCTCAAAGGCTTAAAAGATCCCATTGTCACCATGGCAGGTTTGGATGATCTTGTGAATGGACCGCGGTTTAAAGACTTAAAAGCAGCCACGCAACAAGGGATTTTAACTTGTCTTTTGAGTGTGATCCCGCAATTAGTCTCGCTCGAGGCGATCGGCGTTCATCCCAAAATCGAAGAGGAGCTTGGAGGAATCAGGATAAACGGCTTTATTGAAGATGGTATTCGGAATGTGAATGAACTTATAGACGCTTTTGGAAATCCTGAAAAATTCCGATTGATGGAATTACCTCCCACAACCGTTCGAAATCTTCTCCTCGCTTTATTGTATGCTTATCCCAGACATACTCTAGCTTCCCTTGTCGCACCTTATGCGGGATCTCTGACCGCGGGAGACTTGATTGCTTATTTGGCTCCGGAACCTGTGAAAGAGTTTTTGTTTCCCGTGCTCAGACCGGTTTGGAATTCAACCTTGGATGAACTGAAAGCCAAATTTATGGGAGCAGAAGCGAGTATCCGCTCAGAGATGAGGTCCACTGATGCTATCACGCTAGATCTGACGCAGGAGAAAGGACACCGGGGTGTGGTGGAGCTTCCGGGAGGTATGGAAGGGCGGATCGATTTCGGATCGGGCGGTATGTATACCGCCAAGGAGCTGAGCGGGATCTACCTGACGTTTAAGAGAGACCCGAAGGGTGCGGTGCGTGTCCAAATTATTCAAAATGGGAATGTTAAACGACAAACGATCTTGCCGGGCAAAACGGGACGGGTCATTGAGATCCAGGGCCCCATGCATTTCGACGAAAAGGTCCGTTTTGTATTCAAAAATGAACCAAATTCTTTTTTTATCAGCACCAACTCTCATTGGAATACCACACTTCATTATTGGCATGCAACGGGTAAATTTCAGGAAAGTTCCGGGGTTTTTCAGACTCCAGATATTCCGGGAAAGGTTCTTAGTAAAAAGGATAATGTTTCCACAGGCCTGAAATCCCTTGGCGCTTTCAAACGACTGTTTTTGAATTTAGCCTTGGGATTTAATATTTATGCGGTAGGTTGGTGGATTCACGCTTTCTGGGATCGTAGGCAGTCGGCTATTTTATCCAGCCCGGTTCTAGAAATGAGTAAGGAGACGGCAGCGGTAGGCTGGTTGACGGTGGGGTTGGGGACTTTGTCGATCGGCATTTTATCATTTATCCTGTACAAGGATTTTCGCAACAGTTGGCTGATTTCCCGGTTTAAGATTCCCAAGCGTGAAGCCGGCGAATCACCCCGCGTTCCGCCTTCCCGGTCCGAAGTGCGCATGGATCATCCGGAACATCTCCAGCTAAAGGTCCGTGCGATCGCGCCGGCTTTGCGGATACCTTCTTCAAAAACGGGAAGCGGCGAATTGACACTTTTACGGCTGGCCCAGCGGGGATTTACCCCCGCTGAATTTGAGGCAGCCATTGTTTCAGGACAACCTCCCGAAGCAGCGGTTGCCGCATTGCACGGTCTGCGTCACCCAGAGCACTATTGGCAAGCTTTGAGAGTTTTCTTTGTGCGCGCGGCACTGCTCCATGCCGTGTCATGGCTAAGTGGAGGGCGTGAACCTTCTGTCGAAACGATCCTGGAAGCGTACTTGGTATTACGCCGGGAAGGCAGAAGCGATCAAGAGATCTTTGAGTTTTTAGTCAGAAGACTTAATAACAACAAAGTGAAAGAAAAATTACAAGCAACCCTTAAGATTACTGCCGCCCAAGTGATCCGTGAAGCTATCGAGGCTCGAGTCTGGGTGCCTGAGTTTTTGGAGTGGGAACAAAAGCTTCGAGCGGTCGTGCAGGATGATTTTTTTACGGGGATGCTTGAGGCTCAATATGCGCCCGGAGATTTTCAAACAGCGGCAGAAACCGCCTTGCGACAGCCCCAGGGAGAATTTGCGCGTTCTTTTCAGCAAAGCTTTGAAGCTCTCGGCATCAAGGATGTTCCAAACGCCGGAATCCTCAATGTATTGCGCGCCTATTATTTGAAGGCTTATCTCGCGCATCAAAAGATTTCAACGGATGAAAACGGTACGGAGCAGCCGCTGCTTGGCGGCCAAACGCTTGAACGCGGTTTGATCGTTCGAATTTATGCCGATCTCCGGAGCGAAGGAAAGAACGATCAGCAGGTTTATGAATTTTTGGAATTAGCATTGCGCACGCAGAAAAAAGCCATCGCATCCGGACAAAAAAGCATCGCTGTAGTTATTGAAGAAGCACTTAAAGCCCGTTCGGAAGTGCGTAGCAACTTCCGCACTGAGAGGAGCGGTTTTCAAACCGCTCCCGTACGTGCCGAAATGCGTGTTGCTGCCGAAGCTCGTTCTGAGTTGAGATCGGAACAGCCGGATCGGGAAAAGGCCTTTATTACAAGGGTTCTTGAGGCGGCTAGAGAGTTCGGTTTTTCAGGGCCTGCGGCGTTGGCTATTTTAATGAAAAGCATCCGGCCCGAACAGCCTGCCAGGAAACAAGCACAGGCGGTCAGGCAGGTGAGTATTGAATTTCCTATGAATACGCCCCTACCGGAAGCCTATCAGAAATGGCTGAGGGGAGAAGCCAATGAGCCGGAACATGTTTTGATTCTGAAACGCGAGGATGCCAAAACGCCGGCATTTGTACTAAAACGGGAGAACGGAAAAACCCGGGATTTTTATTTCGATACCTTCGGGCACAACAACATTCTTCTGATCCCTTATTCCACTCCGCAGACCGGAGAAGTTGGGTTCCAGATATTCCTGACAGCCCTGCCGGTAACTTCTCAACCCGTGAAGATCCGTGATCTGAGCTTGAATAAAGATCAGATGATCGGCGGGATCCAGGTCAAAGATCAAAGGACCTTTTTACCGGAGCCGAAGCTTTGGCGTGCGGCGAAAGGTTCTGCGACCGCGGGCCGTGTCGGAGCATACCAGTTTTCCGATCTTCTCAGCCGGCGCGAAGGAGCCGCTTTTGAGCGTTTGATGCTTATCGCGCTTCATGCGTTGACAACAGGACAGATACGCTCACAGCAGTCACTTTCGACCGACCCGCTGCTTGCCACTTATGTGCAGCCGGACATGATCGTAACACTTCATGATAGGCGACAGATCCTGGACGCAAAACGGGGCAAGGGGTTTGAAAATATCGCTAAATCGATCATGAAATATTTACTCGCGCGAGACCTGAACCCGGATGTCTTGGATGCCGGTGTGCCGATCGGGATAGTGGCTTTGAGCAGCCAGGAAATGGAAAACATCCGGAACAGTTTTTCACAATTTGAAGAAGGAAAAGATTATGAATTGATCCTCGCGGATGACCTGGTCAGTGAACTGGCTACGATGTTTCCAACCCATCAGAGGATCGGCGGAGAGCAAGGGCTTACCGTGGAAGAGATCCGGCAGAAACTCGGATATTTACGACATGAAGGTGCGGGCGAACCGACCGAGGAGACCCTTGCGGCCGAGATCACGATGTTGAATGTCATCATCGGAAATCTGCAAATCCCTTCCAATGGCAAAAAGCCGGTCAAGACGGTGAAAGAATTAATCGAGATCGGAAAGACAAATCCTGACGAATTACTTGGTTATGTGCGGCAGACAGAGAGTCGGATGGACCGGTTCGGAGAGCGTCCTCTTTACACGCAGGAACAACTGGTAGTGCTCCAGGTGAATCTTACGGAGATACAAGCTGCATTGAACGCCGTTACGGGAGATGCGGAATGGATCCGGGAACATCTTGCGGAGCATGAAAAGCTCAGGGAAATCCTTGCTGTGATCGACGCGTTGATCTCCAAGATCGCACGTCGAATCAATCTACCGGCCGCTGCAGTTGCTTCGAGAGAACGGCCGGGCATCAAAGTCGCATCCTTGGCATCAAAAGAACCAGTCAATCAACTTATAGCGGAACCCTTAAAAGCAACCGTACCTACCACAGCTGAGATGAAAACGCTCAGTGAATCTCCAAAACAACCCGTAGCACCGGCACAAGCGATTGAAACTCAACCAGCGCCATTGCCGGCCGAAGCGATTGCAACCAAAGCAGAAGTAACGGCAGCCCCTGCACTGGTGGCTCCTAAGCCTGAAACCGTTGCTAAACCTGAAAAACCTTCGAAACCAAAAGCACCGCGACCTGCACGCGAACAACCGCAGGGCAAATATGAAAGCAAAGTCAATCTTCATTTGTTGGAACCCGGAACGAGCGTTTACGAATCTGTTTTTGGGACTCATCAACAACCCAAAGAACCCCTGGATGCGGTCGGTGCGCTTTCAAAACTTTTACGTGTCTGGACCAAGCGGTTGAAGCCGGAACAGGACGGTATTCTCATCCGGGTCCAGCCCAGGAATCGTCAAGCAGCCAGACAGTGGGAAGAACTTGGAGCAAGATCGCTCCGTCAGCATTTTGGAAACAGGATCGCAGATAGTCTTTCCTCACAGACGATCCACTTGGAGGGGATCCGCGGTGAAAGTCCTCAGGGTGTCTCAGCGATCAGAATCCCTATATCAGAACCGTTGGACATTCCGGGATTGCCGGAAGGGCTAGATGCCATTCACTTAGTGGAGGGGACGGGGCAGGGTTTCGCCTACCTGATGCGCAATACGCCTCATTTTAGGCTGGTCTATGAAAGGATTCAAAAACCGACTTTTAATTTTAATGACTTCCAGTTCCTTATCAGTCTGATACGCACAGGGGAACTAAGAGTTCTGGAATTGCCTGCCTATGGTTTCTTTACAGCTGAAGATATGACCTCTTTCATCATGAATGCGGATCTTCCCCAAGACATTGGCGCATTTCTTGTCTCTGAAGAAGAAGCGCGCATGATTCATGAAAAGAAAATGAAGTCCGCGCTGAAAAAACAAAAATCAGACTTGGTCGCTGCGATCACACAGGAAGTTGCAGCGGCCAGGAAAAAACTCGAAACAGCTCTTGATTCCAAACGGTTAGCGCCTGGCGCTTTGGTAAAACTTGATGCGGCACAGGTCAAAGCGATTGAGGCCAAGATCGCTGAACTTGATGCCTTGAAGATCGTTGAAGAGCTTTTTGCCATCCGTTCAGAACTCCGGGGTGATAAGCAGGGAATTTCGCTGGAAGATGCCAGGCAGGCGCTGGCAGAGAAAAAAGCTGTGATCGAAGCTCAAATCAATGCGTTAAAACTTGTCGGGACCGAGCTTGAGCTTTTTGTACATCAGGCGGAGACATTGATCAAAAAGGGTGATCAAACCGCCATGAATAACTGGGAATATCCCAAAGTGCTTCATTATCAGGAGATCCGGAAGCTCACTCCGTCGGATCCGGTCATCCAGAGGTTAAATGATCTGACGCTTTCGATGATCCTTGAGTTTAACGAGAAAAAGGATAGCGTTAGCGGTGATTTTCTGGCCCTTATGTACGGTATGATGGCCGTAATCTCAGCGATCTCGATCGCGAATGAAAAATCATTCTTTATCGAACCTGTGGCAACGGTCCTCAAGACAAGCGATCTTTCCGGGCTTGAGTTGCTTTTACATGCTACCGTCCAGTTGCTGCCTCTGATGACACTAAGCGTGAGCGGAGGCACCCTCCTGACCGCGCTCTGCCTCTCTTCGGAGCAATATGCCCATGACCGCCGCTTCAAAAATTTCGTTCACAACTTCGCGGAAATGGAAATGAAGGCAAAATTTCAAAACAAGGGCATCATAAAGTCTGATCAGCATCGGAGGTATTTAGCGAGGCCGGAGGTCATGGCAGAAGCAGTGGCAATAGCCGAAACCGAATACCGTAAAGCTGAAAAACCGTCCGCCCAGTTGGTCGTGGATTTTCTTATGGGGCATCTTGCTGCCAATGCCAACGTGGAAGCTATGATGCACGCAATGGCTGGTCGCGTTCATGAAGCGATCAGCGCGTCTGAAAAAATCACTATCACAATTGATCCAAGGCGGAATTACGAATATGCCCGCGAGTGGTTTGAGAAGACGCAGCGCGCCGACCCCAACTATCCGCTCTGGGGCCGCGAACTTTTAAAAGATCAAACAACAGAGAACCGGGGATCTCTTACCGCTCAGCTTTCCGGCGTGCCTCTTCATAAGCGGATCTTCTCGGCATTGTTGCGTGTCCCCATAAGGGCGGACAATGAATCGTGTGGTGTTTTGGCAGGTGCTTTGGATATTTTCTTTGAAGTTCTGATGAACGAGGAAAATCATTTTGGTCAATCTGCCGGATTGCATTCGAAAGTTTCAAAGTTTTCTGCAGAACATAAGGTCTTGAGAACATTTGTTGAAAAGACTATTGCCAAGGGGAACCCGAACTATGCGGATGTCGAGGCATTCAGAAAGAGGATGGCGGCATGGCTGGAATTAGCCGAAGAGATTATTGGCGCGCCTGAATTTTCAGGGGATAAAGAAAAAATAGCTCGACAGCTTTTGAAGGTCCGCAAGGCCTTTACAGATTGGTTTGCGAAGCATCAAATACCATTTGCGAGGATCCCAGAAAATCCAGCAACCGGGAACCAAGAATACATCGTGGTCGCGATGAGAGAAGAAAAAAGCGGCCGTGTTTTCGTCGGCGTGCCATCTGCGACAGATTTCGGCAAGGAAGTAAACTCGGCAGCGGCAGAAGTCTCTTCGGCGGAAGTCCCGGTGATATTCATGGACCGCGATATTTCCTCTTTGATGATCGAAAAAGGATTAACCGTGATTGCCATGCCGCGGGATTCATTTATGGCCGGCCGAGATACCGAGATGGTGGTGTTTCCGCAGTCCTTGTCTGGCGCCACCCTTGAATCTATCAAGTTGGATTTACAGCCTGCTAACAAAAGCTTAGCCGTGACAGCTCTTGAGAATGCGCGGGCGCATCTGTTGGAAATACAGATCGAAGCATTCAAGCGGTCCATGGAGTTTTTTAGGCAGGCATACGAAATGCTGCAAAATGAATCTGAAGGTCATCCAGCATCACGAGAAGATGAGCTCACGCGGTCATTTGAGCGTTTGGAAAAACTCTGGGAACAAGTGTCGCAATCGAAACCTGCCAGTGGCAAATCTGTCGTGCCCTTTCTTGAGGAAGTCGAGACGCACAGGAAGACCTTGATCGGGATCCTTCAATCCGGCGTTGTATCCAGAGGAAAAGGGGAGCGTTTTCTTCAGGATTGGGCTCACCATTCAGCCTCAGATTATCAGTTTATTTTTCCGAAAGTAATCACAAGAGAAGACCAACGGTTCGGTGTTATAGGCTTTTTAGATGCGGCAGGCGATTATTATGCCGCTTCCCGCGAAGCGAGTAACCGTTATGTTTATATCAACACAGCACATCCTGGTTCAAAGCCTCTGCGTTTCAGAGGCGGTATTCAGGAAATCATGTTGTCAGGCGGAAGATTAGTATTGGGCCGACTGGATACGATGAAGGCCGTGGGAGAAAAAGAAACCGCGGTGATCATGGTCGCGCAAGTGGAAGGGAACGCGCCGATAGCAACACGCGTTTTGAACGCATTTTTGGATACGTCCTTGACGCTGGATACAGAGTCCGGTCTGCTCCGTGAAACCAATATTTCTCTCGTTCAAGCTATGGAAATTCTCCGGAAGACAGCTGTCGCACCGGATCAGCGCGAAGCGTTTCAAACCGATTTAATGCTTGTTCAAGTCAGCTATGATGGCTTCAACGAAGCGCTTCTGGCTGCCTTGGGGCAGGGGACGGTCCCGTACCGGGAAATGGTCAAGTTGTTCGAAAAAATGGCCTCGCTTCAAAGTGATTTTGAAACCATCCAGGAACGAAATCCTTCTATTAATAAGCAACAGCTTAATGTTTTTGCGAAGGCCGCTTTGGAAAAGTTTCTTGAGTGGTCCAGAAAACAAAGGGTTCCATTCATGGGGTTAGTATCCGGCGCTGAAGGGAAAAACATCAATCTGGTTATCGGGTTTTTAGGGCGGGATGGAACGCTTTATATCGCAACCCAGGAATCGCACAGGTTCCGGGAAGTGACGGACCGCGCGGACGCGAAAACTGTTTCTTTTGACAATCTTCCTTCCTTTGTGAGAGACGAGGGAATGAGCATTCTTGCGATTCCCCAGTCTGCGCTACTTGAGCCTCGTCCCGAATATATTGTTTTTTATCCAGCGGTAGAATTGTTGCCGAGCCAGGCTCTTGCTTCCGATATCCCGATTTCTTCTGAGTCTGCAGCGCAAAAATCAGAACCAAAGTCCGTGGTTTTTCCGTGGGATGAAATGGAACTGGTTCCTGCCGCTCCGGAACATTCGCAAGCCGTATATGAGGCGTTCTATAAGAAGCAGACTTTCGCTGTAGACAAGGAAGTTGCGCTTGAAGGTCTCCCAATTGCAGAGAAAGTGCTCGCTCAGCTACGAAGAATGCATGCAACACAAAGGGATCCCTTTTTCAGAGCCGCTACTAAAGGATTTGAGCTTATGGTCCAAGCTCTTAGAACCGCTGCCGAAACAGGAAGGCTTTCTGTAAAACTTAGCAACCAATGCCGGACAGAATTAGAACCTCTTTATTCAGCTAAAAATGTGGATGACATGCATAAGGCTTCGGCTTTGAAATTCCTGCTGCCGTTTGCTGAATTTTGGAAGGATCACCAGGATGCTCTCATAAAGCGCGTCCAGGGTATCAATTATCGCGATCAAGAAAGCGAGCTTTATCATTTACAAGGGGTGTTAGGTGAGGATGGGAAACTTTATACGACGACTGATGCTATGGATACATTTGTTGAAATTACGGATGCAGCAGAAAAGAAAACAATCAGCTTGCCGGGAAGACAAGGACTTTTGAAAGCCCTCCAAGAAGGCAAGGCATTGATATTGGAAATCCATAACCCCATGTTGAAACCAGAGGAAATGGAAGCCCGGCTTACAAACCTTCTCATGCTTCGCTTTAAAAATTCTCCCGCCCGTTCCGAGGTGCGGGGAACATTGACACAGCAATTTCCACTTGGAACCATCGAATTTGAATTTTTAATGCTCCATTTTCTCACGAAACTTTCGGAAGATACCGGCTACGATTCCGAAATCAGAGGAGACATTTTTGACCCGCCAGAGGTCTGGGGGAAGGTGACTGCAGAGGAGATGGACAACGCTGTCGACAAACTGGTAAGAGCGCATCCAGCGGGTATAGCCGGCGAAGAACAAGTTTCGCCCGTTTCATATCTTTTTGATCAAACCGGCATACTGGTTTTTGACAGAGCTTCTTTTTTGGCGGCTTTCGATAAGATGATTAACACGGAATTTTTTGACGACCTCATGGAAATGGCCGAGGGATTTGAACAGGCCTTCGACGATTTCGAGTTGGAAGATCCTCGTTTTAACGTCATCAAAGCCTATAAAGCAGCCGCAGAACGAATTCTCTATTTTAAATATCACCGCTCTGAGGTGCGGATTGATGAAGCAAAAATCAAACAGATCGTTGATGAACTGCTCGAAGGCGACATTCTGATGCAACCGGTTGACGTTACAAACTATATTCTCCGTCTCGGACCTTATTCCTCGCCCAAAGCCGGTGAAGTTTTGAAAAGCGTGTTTAAGAAATACGGCCTTCCGGAAGAAGGAAGCGGCCGTAGCTTGCCACCCGGTTCACCTGAAATGAAATTATCTTTCGCGATCCTCAATGAAATGATCGAAAGACATAGGAAAAGCTGGAACGTCGAACCGCCAGGGGGAGAAACTCAGACGCAAGGTCCCGCCCGCTCCGAAATACGTGTCCAAACATCCGATGTCAAATCGCCGGTCAGATTTAAGGACCTTATGGGCAGCTCATCGGTGAAAAGTTCGCCGATTCCCTCTCAAGACACACTTCTCATACAAGTTGGGAAATACCTGCAAGGTCTTCCGGAAGCAGATTTGAATGATATCTTGCACTCTCACGGGATCATGTTCCCGGAGGGTGTTCGCGCTCGTTTATTGAAAGGGTTTAAGGATTCAACACTCAAACAAACTCTCCTTGCGAAGTTCGGGCAAACACTTAACCAAAGGGGAGTGATTGGGCTTGCGGTCAGCAAAGATTGGATCAAGCGGCTGACCAAAAGTGATAAAGAGTATCAGGTGGTTTGGGCCGGGAAAGACGGTAAGCTTTATCTTTTGAGAGAATTCTATGAATACTTGAACAACATTCCTAATGACGAGGAACGCGGAAAAGTCGCGGCGGCTTTGATCGTGCGTTTCCTTATTGCCAAGGAATTCCGTCAGATTTTGCGCGAAGAGGAAATGCCGCTTGAGGGTAAAATCCGGGAAAGCGTCAGAGCCGTTGAAGATTATGTGTATGCGGCTAGAGCCATCGCTCTTTCAGAATCACAGGTTGATCTTCGTGTCCGTGGTTTTGTCTATTTACAGATGTATGAAAGAAAAGAGCGTTTTACGAGATATGCGGTTCCGCGCGTTGATTGGGGATCCAGAATCATTCGTCTCGAAACATTATTAGGGCGACTGTATACGCTCCGGGATCTTCTGGATACTCAGAAAGTAGTCAAAACAGAAGATCGCGAAACTTTAAAAGATATTGATGAATCCTACAAGCTGGACAAGGATACGGAAGTTCTCATTCGCGAAAACCTCCAAGGTAAATCCATAGAGCAACTCGAGGAATTCCAGAAGCAATTTTCCGATTCCTATCTGAAGATCAAAAGCGGTATTGCCACGGCGGTCAGGAAATACCGGGAAGGCAAGATCACAGAGGAAGCCTATGAAGAAACGAAAGCGCGTCTGAACCGGCTAGCCAATATCAGGCTGAATAAAGTCATCAAGCTTGAGTTTGTGCTTATGATGAAACTACTCGATAACCGACGCTCCATTCGGAAAGTGCTGGATTCTCTGGTCGGTCACTTCGAAGAAAAAGAGCGAGAGCTTAAATGGCAAAGAATTCGGGAACTTCAAAAACGTAATGTTACGGAAGTGTTTGTGCGCAGCGCCTCCGACGATTACTTAAAAGTCAAATTGCTTAAAGATCTTGTGAGCCGACAGCGTGCGACTACCGGAGCCATCGAAAGAATCGAAAGCCGTTGGAATCAGCAAGAAACTTATTATTTAGCAACCATCAAGCAATTGTTCACAGCGTTGATTGATCATGAAAGCGCCGTTACCCAAAATCCAGCTCTTTGGAAAACGAAACTTTTAGATTATTTCAGGATGCGAAAAGTCGATTTTAAAGGGAAATCCGATTCAGCAATCGGTGTGAACGATATTGCCGCAGCACTCTATTTGCGTCCCGATGTTGCTCAGGATGTTTTCTTGAGGATCAAGGCGTGGACGCGTCAAAAAACGGTAAAGGAACAAGAGGAACGAGTCAAAGTGGTCAGCCAACTTGTTCGTGATCTTATCCCGGATGAGGCGAAACACAAGGAAGGTCTTGAGAGGATCAAATACCGCAATCTTTTCAATTTCTTCCGTTCGCGGGATCATGTAGTTGCCAATTATGATACTGAGCACCGGAGAGCATGGGAAGCTATCGGATTTCTGACCGATTTAAAATTGCAATTACGCCACTATAAGAAAGAAGCGATTCCGTCATATAAAGTACGTAGTGCTCAACGCGATTTGAGGCAAGTTACCGATTGGGTGGAACATGGCAAAGTAAGTGAAAAAACTCGCATTAGGGAATTGATGCGGGTGGCTCAGGAAAATCTACAACTTGGGCAATATGCGGTAACGATTTCGAAAGTGGAAGAAGCTCAGAGTATTCTGGAAAATGATTTCCTGGTCAGGATTGAGCGTATGAGCCGATTTGTTGCGCGCCACAAGGAATCCGTAAATTCTGAACTTGGAGCGCCGTTATCTATGATTCGAGCGGGAATCAAACACCGGGATCAAAGAGAATTTAAGAAAGCACTGACAGCATTGACCCGCTTTCAGCATCGAAATATTGAAGGTTATACGGCGACCGAAGAAGAACCGGGTTACATACGCGCCAAAACTCGTTTTACTGTCATGATCAAGGCGCTTGAGAAACCCTTCGCAGAGAATAGACCAGTGAATCCTGCGGATCTCAGAGTAGTTCTCACGAATCTTTACCGCGTGCGCTATGACATCCAGCATAAATATGAAAAAATCGCAGAAATCGGAACGGAGGCCGACAAAATCAATCAAGAAGTCACGGCCAAGGTCACCCAAGATCTTGCTCTGGCTCGCTCTGAGATGAGGGAACAACTACCAGGTGAAGGGCGAATTTCACCGGCATCAAGACCCGGTCTTGAACTTCGGGAGGCATCCGAACCCACGATCAATGTCAATACGATCTCAAATATCCAGGAACCGGTGGTGTTTGTGATTGAGCAGGCGAAGATTGATCAGCTGACGCCGGAGATGTTCAAGGAACTCCTGGCGCTTGCGGCGATCAATAAAGAAAGACTTCATGTCGTGATCCCTGATGCGTTGCAGGGGAAGTTCAGCGCCCGTGTCGGGGAACTCAAAACAATTGCCCATGTTTATTACGGGAATTTGCCGGAGGTCGCGAAATCACAAAAAGTCAAAGTGATTGGTTTTTCGCAGTCGGATGAAAATGTTGAGATCTTGAAGGCCCGATTTGGAGAAAGAATTGCGGGACGGACTTCAGCTTATTTTACGACGGAGCAAACGGGAAGCTTCGCGGTCGCGTTGCTTTACGCGATCCAGAACATCAAACGGGAACAATTGAAAGTGAAGAACGGCTACTTTTACGATGGGACAGGTTGGCTGACGAGCCGTGCACTTGAAATCCTCTGGAATTCCTATACGGTTATCTCCTCGGCAGCATAAAAACAAGCCAATCGCTGATAGCTTATACCCTATAGTTAAAGTTTTTTGCTATGTGCTATTAGCGAGAGTCTATGGGCCAGTTCATTTGCTTCTTTACCGTGAAAATCGAAATGCTATAATACCCACCTATTTCGGAATGGATTCCCCGCAATTTATTCCATGGAAATCTGTTAGGTCGCAAACTTTAAGGAGGAAATATCTATGGCAGAGTTCAAGGGCAGTAAAACAGCTGAAAATCTCATGAAATCATTCGCCGGCGAATCGCAGGCGCGCATGCGTTATACCTATTACGCCTCGGCGGCGCTTAAGGAAGGTTATCGCCAGATCTCGAATCTTTTTTTGGAAACCGCGGAGAACGAAAAAGAACATGCCAAGGTTTTTTACAAACACCTCATCAAACACGGCATGAACGGCATGACACAGGAAATCCATGCTACTTATCCCGTCGCGTTGGGCAACACGCTTCAAAATCTGAAGTCCGCGGCGATGGGGGAGCATGAAGAATGGACGGACCTTTATCCCTCTTTTGCCGACGTTGCGGAAAAAGAAGGATTTTCGGACGTGGCCAAAAGTTTCAAGCTGGTAGCCATGGTCGAAAAGCGTCATGAAGAGCGTTATAACAAACTTTACAACGCTGTGGAACAACATAAGCTTTTTGTTAAGGATGGCAAGGTCTATTGGAAGTGTTTGAACTGCGGTTATATTGTGGAGGCTTCCAAGGCGCCGGAGCGTTGCCCGACTTGCGATCATCCAAAAGAATTTTTTGAAATCTGGGTGGAGAATTATTAAATCAAAAACCATTTCAACCTACGCGGTTGGGATAGTTCACGGAGGGAGATAATAAAATGATCTCGTACAAGCAACTTGGTTTCGTTAATACGCGTGAGATGTTCAAGAAAGCCATGGCGGGCGGTTACGCGGTGCCGGCTTATAACTTCAATAATATGGAACAAATCCAGGCGATCGTCGTTGCTTGCGTGGAAACTCAGTCGCCCGTGATCCTCCAGGTTTCGAGCGGTGCCCGGAAATACGCCAATCAGATCCTGCTTCAATATATGGGCCAAGGTGCCGTGGAGATGATGAAAGAACATGCCAAGGCCAAAGGGCTCAAGCCGATTCCGATGGCGCTTCATCTGGACCACGGAGATACCTTCGAACTCGCAAAATCCTGTATCGAGTCTGGATTTTCTTCGGTGATGATCGATGCCTCGCATTTCCCCTTTGAAAAAAACGTTGAATTAACCAAACAAGTCGTGGATTTCGCGCATCAGAACGACGTAACTGTTGAAGGTGAACTTGGAGTGCTGGCCGGGATCGAAGATGAAGTCCAAGCCGAACATTCCACGTATACGGATCCCAAAGATGTCATCAAATTTGTCAAGGAAACCGGCGTGGATTCGCTTGCCATTTCGATCGGGACTTCCCATGGGGCCAATAAATTTAAGCCTGCGCAATGCACGCGCAACGCCGAAGGAGTGTTGATCCCGCCGCCGCTCCGGTTCGATATTCTTGAAGAGATCGAAAAAAAGATCCCCGGTTTTGCCATCGTGCTGCATGGTGCCTCTTCGGTACCGGTAGAGGCTGTGAAAATCATCAATGAGAACGGCGGGGCCTTGAAAGATTCTGTTGGAATTCCAGAAGAACAGCTTCGACAGGCGGCCCGTTCCGCGGTTTGTAAAGTCAACATCGATTCGGACGGCCGTCTTTGGATGACTGCGGCGATCCGCAAAACATTCAAAGAAAAACCCGCGGAATTCGATCCGCGAAAATATCTCGGACCGGCGCGCGATGCGCTGATTGCCATGTACAAACAAAAGAACGAATCGGTGCTTGGTTCGGCCGGCAGGGCTTAAAGAATCATAAAAAGGAGCATTTCCATGAAAAAAATTATTTTAATCGCAATCGCTTTCTCATGGCTCTCTTTGCCGTTATTCGCGGAAGAGATTCAAACACAGGATGATCAAACTCAAGAGACGAAGACGCAGGATGAAGTCCCGGCGCCTGTGGCGGGAATGACAGGGAAACAGTGCCCCTTGACGGCTGGTTGAGCTGTCGGCTGAAAAAGCAGATGATTCCTGTCACCCATCAGCTCGAAGTATCTTAGCGTATCGTGTGAAATAAAACGGAGGTTATTATGTTCTCAACGGGCTGCAAGAGAAGAATAAGTATAGGTGTTGCTGTTTTTTTCTTTCTATTCCAGATTACCGCGTTTGCTGAGATCACGTATAAAGACCTTAAACTTTCGGAAACTTTTTTTCCGAAGCCCGTTTTTGTGACAAGCGTTTCAGTGATCGAGAATCCACAAACGCCCGGTTTTTTGACATTTTCGTTTCAAGCGCCCAGCGGAGCCTATAAGGCTCAGGGCCTTGTGGCGTACCGCAAACTTCTTCTTGAAACAGAGATCATCCAGCAGTTGGATACAAACGAAAGTACCAGCGGAGGAGTGGCTCAAGGCGCTGTAGATTCCGTCAAGGATACAGGACGGGGGTTGAAAAATCTGGTGGTGCATCCCGTGGATTCCGCGCAGGGTATCGGGCGAGGGGTCGGAAAACTTGGGAGCAAGATCGGCGGGGCTTTCCAGAAAAAAGAAGAAGGGGAGAAGGAAAGCGCGGGAGATTCTTTTCTGGGTTCCACGAAAAGAGATCTGGCCAAGAAGCTGGGGGTGGATGTTTACAGCCGGAATGAAGAACTTCAAAAGCGTCTTAATTCTATGGCTAAGGCACGAATGGGAGGGCGCGGAGTTGTGGCCGTTGCGACATTCTTCATGCCCGTGGGGCTTCTTGCCTCCGCAGTGGTGACGGTGAGCAGCATCAATAGTGCGGCAGACCAGCTTGTCAATGACAACGATAAGGCAGACCTTTACAAGTTAAATGAAAAAGCGCTTTTGGTGCTTGGGTTTCCGCAGGGGCAGGTAACGCGTTTTTTGAACCATCCTTATTACACACCGCGCGAACTGACTTATTTGCGTTTTTATCTCGAAAAACTCAAAAATGTTTCCGGTTATAGGAATATTTTCAGCGCGGCGCTTGATGCTCCGCCCGGAGTCTTTTCGGATCAAGTGCTTTATGAAGCGCAGATCGCTGCCGACGCGATGTCATGGCTTTCCGATATTGAAAGGCTCTCCATGCTTCCCGAAGGACTTCTTGTGGAACGTAAAAATGCGGTGATCCTAATCGCAGCCTATGATTATTTGGATGCTTCGGCGTTCGGGAAAAAGATTGCGGATAAAGTTTACAGCCTGAAGCTCAAACTCGGTAAGAATTCTGCTGAGATCTGGAATGGAGGCGTTGTGTCCGACGGGTATGGCGGGGCCATGCTGCTGAGGGGCATCAAACTGCGCCGGATGTGTCTTTTCGGGAAAACGGGACTTAATGAACAAATGGCCGTGTAAGAATCTGAACGATTCCATTCCGGGAAGTAACGCTGTTCATGACGAAACAATCTGTTTCTAAAAATCAAAAAACACTTTGCCTTGTGACCGGCGGCGCAGGATTTATCGGTTCCCATATCGTGGAGGGCCTTGTTTCCAAGGGATACCCCGTCCGCGTTCTCGATAATCTCTCGACCGGCAAAGAAGAAAATCTCGAGCATGTCCGCTCCCGAATCGATTTTATCCACGGGGATCTTCGAAACGACAAAGATATTCAAAAATCTGTCCAGGGTGTTGCCTGTATCTTCCATTTAGGAGCCATTGCCTCCGTCCCGCAGTCTGTGGCACAGCCGATGGAAACGCATGAGGTGAATGTTACCGGGACACTCAAGCTTCTTTGGGAAGGCCGAAAGGCGGGAGTGAAACGGTTCATTTTTACTTCTTCGTCCGCGGCTTATGGGGAAACCGATAAGTTTCCGACCCGGGAAGAAGATCCTTTGCGTCCGGAATCTCCGTATGCAATTTCCAAGATCATGGGGGAATATTATTGCCGCATGTTCACAAAGCTTTTTGGTTTTGAAACAGTCATGCTTCGTTATTTTAATATTTATGGGCCGCGTCAAAATCCAAAATCCCGTTACGCCAACGTGATTCCGGTTTTCATCAAATGTTTGCGCCTCGGCGTTTCCCCAGAGATTCATTGGGACGGCAAGCAAACGCGGGATTTCTGCCATGTGGCTGATGTGGTGGCGGCCAATCTTTTCGCGATGAAAAAGCCGGGTATTTCCGGTGAGGCTTTTAACATTGGGACACATTCTGAAACAAGTATCCATGATTGTCTGAAGGGAATCCGGCAATTTCTAGGAGCCAAGAAGATCCCTGTGATCCATAAACCGAAAAGGGAAGGGGATGTCCGGCGGACTTTTGCGGATATTACCAAAGCCCGCCGGATGCTGGGTTACCGGCCGCGCATTTCGTTTATTGCGGGACTGAAAAACACGATTAACTGGTTTCTTGAACATCCCGAACGGTTGTGATTCTTTTCTCATTTCAGTGTCCGCACGGAACAATTCTTAAGAAGTCACCCCAGTTATGGTATATTACAAGTGCAAAGTCATTTTAGCGGAGGTTTTTTATGAAGCATTTGATCGTTTACAGTCATCCGAATCCGGCGAGTTTTAACCACGCCATTCAAGAAACGCTAGTGCGTGTCTTGAAAGAAAAAGGACACCATGTTCGCGTACGGGACCTTTATGCGCTTCGGTTTGATCCCGTGCTTCGGGGAGACGAGTTGAAGCTGCTTCAGGAGAACCAATCCGTGTCCCGCGATACTGCGATCGAACAAGAGCATGTACGCTGGGCCGATCAGATCACTTTCATTTATCCGGTCTGGTGGGGCCGGATGCCGGCTATGACCTGCGGCTATTTTGACCGTGTTTTCAGCAAGGGGTTTGCTTATGATTATGGCCCGGAGGGTCTTCAGAAATTATTGCCAGGAAAAAAAGTTTGTGCCATCAGCACCATGGGGGCACCGCTGTCCGCTTATGAGGATTCGGGCATGATGAAGAGTATGAAACAAACGATCGATGAAGAGAGTTTTCAATTTTGCGGTATGGTCTTGATCGAACACAAATATTTTGGTGCGGTCCCGACCGTTACGGATGAGGAAAGAAAAAAAATGCTCGGCGAAGTTGCTTCGATGGCGTCTGCTTGGCCGGTTTAAGGGAAAAACCATGGCACCAGCTTCTTTTGTGGGTTCTTTCAAGATCTCAGAGAAAAAAGTCGTTATCCGGCTGAAGAATCAAATTTGTGATTCTGCGGAAGAGCTTTTGCGCAGCGATCTTTGTCACGAAATCATCAAACGAGCCATCGCTTCGCTTCAGCGCCGCCATTCCATATTGCTCAGGATCTTCGGCTCTAAAGAGATCAATGAATCAAATATCCGTATTCTGATCCAAACGTTTGAATTTCTTGAAAAAATGCCCATGGAACTTGTCGGACGCGTTGTTCAGGGCGCCGAGGAATATCTTCGGGACAAAAATTTGCTCAATGATTTTGTGGAATTTCTGTACAACTACTGGCGCAGTTTTGACCGGTTCATTATTTGTGATTCCGAAGGTGATCAGCTGGACAAACGGCCTTTTCGCACCTTCACGAACACCATCGAAGACTTAACGGCGCTTGTCCGTAAAACTTATCGTGAAATTCAGGAAAATATCACCGGGACGCATCCGCGCATTTACCGTCAAGTTGCCGCCGGTGCCGAAATGGCAGCGATCGCGTTGCCTAAAGAAATCCCGTATCCCACGGATCTTTACAGGAAACTGAACGCGATTCCTGTGATTCGGCAGGTCCTTTTTTATCCACCTCTTGTGCTGAATCAATTAAACAACACGCGCGAAGGAAAATTCGAACGTGTTCAGGAAAATCCTCTCGCGCGTTTTGACCTGAATCGTGATGAATGGCTCTGTTACCCGGTCAAGACCGGGGACTTGCGCATCTTTGTTTATTTTAAAGAAAAATTCTTCGAAATGGGTCTTTCACTTTGCAATCTGTTTGAGATGGCCAGTGATGAGGATCTCAAACGCCAGCCGGATGCAGTTTATGTTTACGGGGCGCCGGAAAAAGCCTTGGAATATCCGGGCGTCTTCCCGACGGTTTTTTATGATGATCAGGAGAACGGTCTCTTGATCGGTGCTGTGCCGGAGTCGGACCGTTTCGGGTATTTTGGCTATCTCAAAAAAATGATCCTGACGCTCCACAACATTAAGAGGATCAAAACGGGTCGCATGCCGTTTCACGGGGCCTTCATGAAACTTTATCTGAAAGGCAAAAAACCTGCGACACTTCTTCTCATGGGAGATACGGGCGCCGGAAAATCCGAGACACTTGAGGCTATGCGCGGTTTTGGCGCAGAGCTCATTCAGGATGTGGTGGTGGTCGCGGATGATATGGGTTCTCTTGAGTTGAGACCCGACGGCAATATTGCCGGTTATGGGACCGAGACCGGGGCGTTTTTAAGGCTGGATGACCTGAAACCCGGTTATGCGCTCGGCCAAATCGACCGGGCCATTATCATGAGTCCGTCCCAAACCAATGCGCGTATCGCGCTTCCGGTGACAACTTTTGATAATATTATTCAAGGTCATACCGTGGATTTCGTGCTTTATGCGAACAATTACGAGGATATTGATGAGGATCATCCGATCATCGAAAAATTCAAACATCCCGAGGAGGCCATCAAAGTCTTCCGGGAAGGCGCTGTGATGAGCAAGGGGACCACGAAAACAACGGGACTGGTGCACACCTATTTTTCCAATGTATTTGGCGCGATTCAATACAAAAACGAACATGATGTGTTGGCCAAAAAATTCTTCGAAGCTTTTTTTAACAAGGGGATTTTTGTCGGTCAAATGCGCACACGGTTGGGTGTTCCGGGCTGGGAACGCAAAGGACCGGAAGAATCCGCGAAGGAGCTTTTGGAAACGATCAAAAGTGATCCTCGTTTTTAATAGGTTTTTCCGTATTCTCTCCTTCATACCTCACTTTCTATTGTGCTATAATAAAAAATATTGGAATCCTCTTTAATTTAGAAAGCTATAAGGACGAGGACGGTTTTCGCTATGGCAAAAGAAGTTTGCATTTGTCTCCACGGCCATTTTTATCAGCCGCCGCGGGAGAACCCTTGGATCGAAGAGATCGAGCAGCAGGACAGCGCTGCACCGTTTCATGACTGGAACGAACGCATCCATTACGAATGTTATCACCCGAATTCCAGCGCCCGTGCGTTGGACGGCAAGGGCAAGATTGTGGATGTGGTTAATAATTTCGAACGATCTAGCTTTAATTTCGGTCCCACGCTTCTTTCCTGGCTTCAGCTGAAACATCCCAATACCTACCAAAGCATCCTTCTTGCCGACCGCCTGAGTTGCGAAGCCCATCGCGGACACGGGAATGCCATCGCCCAGGTTTATAACCACATGATCATGCCATTAGCGAATCTCAGGGATAAAAGAACCCAGGTCCGTTGGGGGATCGAGGATTTTCGGCATCGATTCGGGAGATATCCGGAAAGTATCTGGTTGCCAGAGACCGCATGCAACGAAGAAACGCTGGAGGTTTTGGTGGCAGAAAAGGTCAAGTTTATCATTCTTTCTCCGCATCAGGCCCGGGCTGTGCGGCCGTTGGAGGGGGGCGAGTGGCGGGACGTGATGGGGGGGCGTATCGATCCCAAAGAACCTTACCGCTATTTTTTAAAAAATAATCCGTCGCTTTATATCGACATTTTCTTTTATGACGGCCCCATTTCCAAGGCGGTGGGTTTTGATAATCTTCTTTTTGACGCGAAGAATTTTATGCAGCGGCTCCAAGGCGCCGTTGTGGATTGGGACCGGCCGCAGCTGATCCATATCGCGACGGACGGCGAAACTTACGGGCATCATAAGGCCTATGGAGACCGCGTGTTGGCCTACTTGACTTATATCGAGATTCCGCGGCACGGTTACCGGATCGTCAATTATGCGGAGTTTTTAGAAGAAAATTCGCCGCGACAAGAAGTAAGGCTTATCGAGGGAGAAAATAACGAGGGAACTTCGTGGAGTTGCGCGCACGGAGTAAGCCGTTGGAAAGATCACTGCGGATGCCGGGGAGACGGGCCGGCGAACTGGACTCAACATTGGCGCAAACCGCTTCGTTGGGCGCTTGATTGGTTGCGGGATGAATTGGCTCAGATCTATGAGCAGGAAGGCGCTAAATATCTTCGGGATGTTTGGAGTGCGCGTGATCATTACATCCATGTTGTTTTGGACCGCAATGAACAGATACTCAAGGAATTTTTTAGCCGTCAGGCAGTTCGTGAACTTGGCAAACAAGAGATCACGACCTGTCTAAAATTGCTTGAGATGCAGCGCAATCTTATGTTGATGTACACAAGCTGCGGTTGGTTTTTCTCGGAGCTTTCAGGTATCGAAACGGTCCAGATTCTTCAGTACGCGGCACGGGCAGTTCAGTTGGCCCAGGAAGTGAGCGGGTTGAATTATGAGAGAAATTTCCTGGAGCATCTTGCTTTGGCCAAGAGTAATATAGATCTTTTTAAAGACGGGCAGGGAGTTTATGAAAAACTGGTGAGACCTGCCATGGCATCCCTTCATCATATCGTCAGTTATTATGCCATCGGTTCTATTTTCGAAAATTTTTATGGCCAGGATCCCAAAGCCGACCGTTTAAAAATTTTCAATTCCGATCTTCAGATTATACATCAAAGGAAGGAATTTTTCGGCACCGTCACGATGAATTTCGGCCGTGTGAAAGTGGTTTCTCTGACCACGCTGGAGGAACAAGATCTGATTTTTGTTGTGATTCAAATCGGTTTTTATGATTTTCGTTGTTCCGTGAAGGCCTATACGAATGACGAAGATTTTGAAAAGCTTGAGCGGGATCTTTTTGAAGCCCTTTACCAGCTTCCGATCCTGGATCTTTCAAAACGGATCGACGCACATTTTGGAGAGGCCTATTATGCGTTAAAAGATTTACGTCTTGGCGATCGCGCCAAGATTATCAGCATCCTCACGCATGAGACCATCGCAAAAGTCAGTAATTTTTATGAGAACATCTACGAAGAAAACTTGAGAATGAATGAAATCTACCGGTCCATCAACGTTCCGATCCCGGTGGAATTTCGCTATGCCGCAGAGCATACGCTCAGTAAGCGGCTGATGGAAACGGTTCGGGATTGGGGGAACCGCGGATTTCCCAGCAAGCGGACACTGCCGATTTACCGAGTCATGGATTCTGCCAAGGCGCTGGATGTGCAGATTCACAAAGAGGCCATTTCGCATTATTTAAGCGAAGAACTCATGAAAGGCGTGAGGGAATTCATTACAAGCCTTGATCCGGAGATGATTCAAAAGCTTCTGTCCATTGTCCGGCTTTCGAAAAAAATCGATGTTTTCCTCGATAGAAGGGAAGCCCAGGATGATCTTTTTGCACTTTTCAAAACGTGGAAAGGCAATCCCCAAGCCATCCCTCAAGTGATCCGTCAGGAAGAAAATCATTTTCTTCAGCTAATGGATGAACTTGATCTTTCCGCGGATCGGCTCAAAAAAATCCTCGGGGGTTACTAGGTTTCAAAATAACAGACTAGATTTTCGTGTCTTATTGAAATGAACCAGTTAGTCAGATGCTTTATGAGTATTTCAGGAAAGTTCAACGACGTGTTGAGAGAAAATCCTTGCCTCTGTGGCTATCCCCGCATAAGATAACCTCCTCGCATTAATAACTAAGTCCTATAATCTTCCCTCGCAAGGGATTCGTTTTTAGAAACAATACCAGAAAGGAAACAAGTTCATGAGTAATATAAATACCGAAAAAACGGCGTTGATGAGTACGCTTCCTGGCGACGATGTGCGTCAGATTATGTGGCGTTTCGCGGACCGTTACGAACACCAAATGGTTGTCCAGGCGACGCGATCCGTAGCGCGAGGAATGGTTGCGCGTCTTGTGGCGGACAAACAGCGTCATACGCATGACTGGACTCCTCAGAAGCAGGAAATGCTCAAGGCTTTTGACGAAGCCGGTGTGACCGCGGCTTTTATGGAACCGGATCAGGGCGGTTATATCACTGGACCCAAGAACCTTGTGCTCGCACTTGTTGCGTTTGAACTCGCATGGGTGGATGCCGGTGCCGCGACTGCAAGTTTAGCGAATAATCTCGCTCTGGAGCCGATCCACGAAAAAGGGACGCCCGAGCAGATCCATCATTATATGAGCGGTTGCGTGCCGCCGAAACCGGGTGAGAAGCGGGAGATCCTCCGCGGTTCTTTTGCTTTGACCGAACCGCTTCCTTATGTCGGCGTGGATGCCGGCATGCTTTCCGGAAAGATTCGCATCGCGGAATGGAAAGAAGGGAAGGAACCGATCATCCAGGTTGAAAAGCGCGGCCGTTTCATCACAAACATGGGTTATGCAACGTTCGTGACGGCAGCGGTGGACACCGATGACCCGCGCATCAAATCCAGTTGCATGGTTATTCTGGAAAAAGGTGATCAGGGCATTTACGACCCAGGCGCGCCGACCTTGAAGCTGGTGCACCAACTTTCCTGCACGCATGATCCCATCTTTAACTTGAAGATCCCTGCCAGCCGTATTATCGGCGGGTATACGATCAAAGACGGCGTGATTATCCCGAATTACAATCACAATGAAGTCATCGAGGCCGTGTTCCGTCGGACGCGTGTGACCGTGGCTATGATGACGACTGCCAAACTGCTTTCCGCGATTGAACCGGTGATCCGCTATCAACGTACCCGTTATCGCGGTGGCGAAGCGGCGAAACCGGGAACACCTCGTTATGATCTGGGGATCCAGCAAAAAGAAGACGCGCAGCACCGTCTTCTCGATGTCTGGGCCACCGGAGAGGCCAGCGCTTCACTCGGTTTTGAAGCGGCACGTCTCTTTGATGAATTCGATCCGCTTGAAAAGCAAAAGGATGCGATGTTCTTGAAAGATGGCATCAAAGGACCGCGTGCGCAGATGAAAGTGTTCGCAGAACCCCGCAAGAGAGCTCTTGAATATATCGAGATCATGGGGAAACCCGAAGCGCAGCGCGATGCGAAGCGTGTTCAGGACCTTGAGAATGATTTTCTCACCATGTATGTGGTGAAGGAATCACTGGCCGATGTGTTTTGCCCGGCTTGTAAACTTTGGAACACGGGTTATGGCGCGACGATGATGCGCGAAGCCGTTAGTCTCATGGGCGGTTACGGAATTACGGAAGACTGTCCTGGATTTTTGACTCAAAAATGGTCGGACGCTCAGCTTGAAGCGACTTACGAAGGTCCGGAATGCGTGCAACGCCGTCAAATGAGTTTGACCATGGTCAGTGATGTTTTCCTTGCCCAGTTCAAAAACTGGATCAAGGATCTTCGCGCTTTAGATGCGAAGAAGCCTGGCATGGGCGCCGGGACACTTGCGAGCGCGATGGAACTCTGGCTTTGGTCTATCGAATATCTTCAGAACGCGAAAGACGCAAACGGGAAAACGCTTTATGCGGGTCAGCGTCAAGGCGTGACATTTCCGATGGCGGATGCGCTTGCGTGGCTGCTGGGGTCGCGTCAATTGATCCTCGATACACTGGAACTCGAAAGAAAAGGTCCTGAAAATTCCGTGCTTGCCGAAGGTCTGACGGGATTTGTGAATTTTTACAGCGATCTTAGCTACCTTCAAGCCGCAAGGGCGGCCGGCGAAGTAGGGAAGGTCTGCGCAGAATTGGTGTATGGCTATCAAGCAAAAGGGGCTACTTGCGCGTTGCCTAATGCGGCGATCAAGACTTTCGCAGAACTTCGTTCGAAACTGGATGGTTCACTTGCCGGCGCGCGTCTTGCTAAAGATCGCGCGGCGGAAGCAGTCACTCAAGTGATGATCCCGGAAGCGTTGGATTATCCGCTCTAAAAACAGAAAACAACAGGTGGAAGGCGATCGTTTTTGAAGCCATCCATCTTTTTCCATTCTGAGGGAACAATAAAATGACCACTGAACGTCAAAAGATGGATGTTGATATTGTCTGCGTTGGTTTCGGGCCTGCTTCGGCGGGATTTTTAACCACACTCACTCGTGCCATCCAACAGGATCCTACCGCGCCACATTTTCAGAGTAAAGTCATGCCCGGCATGCCACTTCAGGTCATTTGTTATGAACGCGCGGATGACATCGGTTTTGGTGTTTCGGGGATCGTAACAGAAGCAAAAGGCATTAAGGCTTCTTTCACGGCAGAAGAACTTTCCCAGATTCCGATGGCGCATCCTGTTAAACACGAGGAAGTCTATTATCTTCTCGATCCGGTGGGCGCGAGTCGTAGATCCTGGCTCTTGAAAATGGCCGATTTCTTTCTGAGAATCTTTAAATGCATTCTTCCTTGGTTTAAAAACGAAGCCTTTCAATTGCCGTTTATTCCTCCGTTTATGGCCAAACATGGCGGCTATGTTTTTTCCATGGGGCAGTTCACGCAGTGGCTTGGTTCCAATCTGATGGGTTCGGGTCTTGTTCAAATTTGGCCGAGTATGCCGGTACGAGAACCGCTTTTTGACAGTAACCGTGTTGTGGGAGTCCGGCTGGTGGATCAGGGCGTTGAGAAATCCGGAAAACCAACGGGTGCTTTTATGCCGGGAATGGATATTCATGCGGCATTGACCGTGGTGGGCGACGGACCTTACGGGCCAGTGGGACAGAATCTCGATCAGAAGTTTGGGTTGCCGGAAGGGAATCACCAGCGAGAATGGGCGCTTGGTATGAAGGCCGTTGTGGAACTTCCTGAAACGACAGCGCTCAAACCCGGGACCGTGATTCACACTTTCGGTTATCCGGAACCCGAAATCTTTGGTTTTCTTTATGTTTATCCTAATCGCATGGCTTCTCTCGGAATTTTTATTCCGAGTTGGCTTAAGAACCCCATGCGGACAGGTTACCGCTATCTTCAGCACTGGATGCAGCACCCGACTTTGTGGAAACATCTCCAGGGTGCGACTCTGAAATCCTGGGGCGGGAAAAGTCTGCAGGAAGCCGGAAAACGCGGTGAACCTTTTATCGTGGGCGATGGTTTCGCGAGGATCGGCGAAGGTTCGGGGAGTACGAATATGCTCAAGGGATCCGGAGTGGACGAGGCGTGGACGACGGGGGTTCAGCTTGCCGAAGGTGTGATCGAAATTCTAAAAACAGGGAAAACTTTTACGAAAGAAAATCTGGAAGAAACCTATCTGAAACGGCGTCGCGCAAGTTGGGTCGAACAAGAAGGAAACATCGCTAAGAAGGCCCGCGACGGCTTCCAGCATTCTTTTGAACTTGGATTTATGGGCATGGGCATCAGTGGCTTTACGAACGGCACCATTCATATTCCGGCCAAACTCAAGCCTGTTTATGAACATGTGCCGTCACTTGAAAAGTATTATCAAGGTCGTGTTGCGGTGGATAGGATTGAAAAAGCTTGCAAAGAAGCCAATGCGACGAATACTTCCATGCATGATGCGTTGATGGATGCCGCAGGTTGGCCTGCGATTCAGTATGACGGAAAACTTCTTATCTCGCACCAAGATGCTCTTTTATTAGGTGGGAAGGTCCAGGCTGCAGAAGGCTATGCGGATCATGTTCTCTTTCTGGATGGCCGAAAATGCGAAAAATGTTCAACCAAGATTTGTATTGAGATGTGCTCCGGACAGGCTATCACAGCCAACTCTGACGGGACTGTTCCTCTTTTTGACCGTGAAAAGTGTATCCACTGTGCGGCGTGTCTTTGGAATTGTGCCTACGCACGGGAACAGGGAAGCGAACTCACAAATGTCGATTTCCGTGCCGGTTCTGGCGGGCTGCACTCCAACATTAATTGATTCAAAAAGGAACTAGCCGAAAGGCGTTTCCCCCGATATAATTACGCAAATCCCCTAAGGTAATCATCTCTCAATTGGAGGTTGTTCATGACTACAGCTTTTAATATCGTGGTGTGCGGGAGCTTAGTGCCGGATCCTCTCCAGACCTTGGAACCCATTCAGGGCCCGACTGGTCCCGCTTTAAAAAATGAAATGATGCTGCCTTCGGTGCTCGATCCGTGGGCCGGTCACGCGCTTTTTGAAGCCGCAAACCTGGCAAAGCATCATCCGGGGACCAAGGTTTACCTTGTCAGTCTGGGGCCTAAAGCCAAGCTGCAGCAACTGATGATGACGATCGCCCAGAAAGTTCCTTTTGAGTTCGTTTGTTTGGACGGCCCTGCAAGTGGTTTTCTGGATTCCCGTGAAGTCGCGAAAGCTCTTGCGAGTGCGATTGAAAAAATCCCGGGATTGGATAAGACCAAACTTCTTGTGTTTGGCGGCTACTCGTCAGCATCGCGCGATGCCGGGACGACCATGCAGATGATCGCAGAACAACTCGGTATTTCCGACGTATTTTTGGGTGCGGACGAACTCAAAGTACAACCGGATGGTTCCTTCCGGATCATGGAACGTATCGAAGGCGGGCAATACCAGATCTCTTCCTGTGCCGGCGCTCCTATCGTGATCGGCTGGGCGACCGGAAATCTTCCCGAACCGCCGAATAACCCGCAGGTCGGAATGGCGAATATGCGGACCATCATGCCGGCACTCCAAAAGGCGCAACCGGCAGCGCTCAAGACAGATGGTATTCAATATGCGAGTGTCCAACTACCTCAGCAGCAGCGGCAGACCAAAATTGTTAAAGATACGCCTGTTGAAGAGATCGCCAAAGAAATTGTGGCATGGATTAGGAGCTGATCATGGAAAAAATACTTTATCTCGCACATACACAACAAGACGGCACGTTACCCAAAGTGGCGCTGGAAACACTCAGCGCCGCTATTCAGATCACGAAAGATCTTTCAGGCTCCACGATGATGGTTGGCTTGATCGGACAAAATATCCAGCCTGCCGCGGATGCGATTGCAGCAAGCGGTGCTTCCAAAATCCTCGGCGTGAGCGGTGCGGATTTTGCTCAATCACGTTATGGTTCGGATGTAAAAGCCGCAGAAGCTATTGCAAACGCTGCGGGAGCGACGCTTATCATTGCTCCGGCAACATCACGTTTTTCGCGCGCGTTACCCGGTGTCGCCTTTCGTTTGAAGGCAGTCATCGATACGCATATCAGCGGTATTCAAACAACGGGTGGTACCCTTCAGATCCAGCGATGGTATTATCGTCAGCGTATGATCGCAACACTGAGCCGGACCGCAAGGCCGTGGATGTTGCTGGTGGATTCCGGCGTATTTCCGGTTTGGCAAGGTGCCAAAGGGACAGCCAAGGTGGAAGCCGTTTCCGTAGCTCTTTCGGAGAAAGAACAACGGACAAGAGTGACTGGTGTTGAAGCTCCTTCCGCGGATGCGCAGACGATTCGACCGGATGCCGCGCTTCTTTTTGTGGCCGGTGCCGGTTGGACCAAGAAGCAACCTGATGGACAAACGCATTCCAAGGAAGCCGAAACGCTTATTCTCGGGCTTCTCCATAAAGCCAAGGCATCGCTTGGGAGCAGCAAGTCACTTGTGGATCAAGGAGCTGAAGGCGAAGCCGTGCTTTCTTTCATCAGCCATCTGAATCAGGTCGGGCAGACCGGCGCGACACCACGCCATCCCAAAGGTCTTGCGACCTGCTGCCATGGTGAAGAACCGCATGTAGTAGGCTGGCGTTTTATCAATGAGCGCCGTGCAGTGAATCTGGATGCGAATTGCGGCTGGGCGCAGGGCAAGGCCGATGTGCTTTATGTGGCTGATGCCTTTCAAGTTATGAAAAAAGTGAATGAACTTTTGGATAAAAGCTGATTTCTTTAACGACGAGAGGAGCTAGTTATGCCATTCGGTTTTTTGATGCCCAAAAACGTCAACTTTTTTGATCTTTTTGATAAACAAGTCGCCTATGCGGTGGATGCTGCCGTTCATTTCAAAAGGATTGTTTCGGACTTTAAAGTGGATGAAGTGGAAAGAAGCAAGATGAAAGACATTGAACATCAGGCCGACGATATTGCCCACCAGATCATTGACCAGCTCAATAAGACTTTTATCACACCCTTTGACCGGGAGGATATTCATTCACTTGCTAAAGAATTGGATGACATTGTGGATATGCTCGATACCATTACGAATCGACTGCTTGTTTATAAAATCCTCAGCCCGGACCGAAATCTCACGGAATTTGCGAATGTGATCGAACAATCTGTCAAAGGAGTGGCTGAAGCGGTGAGAGGGCTTCGCAATCTAAAAAACCAGAAGAAAATCTTAGAAGCCTGTCGGGAAGTAAACAGCCTTGAGAATGTCGGCGATAGAATGCGTGATGATATGCTAGGGGATCTTTTCGAAACGTACGCTAAGGATCCTGTGTCTGTTATCAAATGGAAAGAGATCTATCAGGACGCCGAAACAGTCCTTGATATCTGTGAGGATGTGGTGCATGCAGTCGAATCCATTATCGTCAAGCAGGCTTAAGGGCGCATGACCAGTTATATTATCTTTCTTGTTTTTTTAGCGCTTCTTTTCGATTTTTTAAACGGTTTTCATGATTCCGCCAATTCCATTGCGACCGTTGTATCCACCCGTGTCCTTTCTCCTCGTCTTGCTGTAATTTGGGCAGCCTTTTTTAATTTTGTCGCTTTTTTCCTGTTTGGGCACCATGTAGCCTTGACGATTGGCAAGGGAATCATTGATATTGCCATCGTCGATAATCACGTGATTTTTGGAACCTTGATGGGGGCATGTCTCTGGAACATTATCACGTGGTATTTTGGGCTTCCGACAAGCTCTTCTCATGCTTTGATCGGCGGCATGATCGGTGCAGCACTCGTCAAAACCGGTCCGCAAGCGTTAGTTTGGCAGGGTATTACGAAAACGGTTGCCTTTATTTTTATTTCACCGGTGTTCGGTCTCATTCTTGGAGTTGTATTTGGGATCGCGGTTTATTGGTTCTTCCGGAATAGTGCGCCTCTTCAAGTAGATCATATCTTTCGCAAGGGACAACTTCTTTCCGCGGCTTTATACAGTTTAGGCCACGGTGGTAATGACGCCCAAAAAACCATGGGGATCATCGCAAGTCTCCTTTTCAGTGCCGGCATGCTTGGTAAGGAATTTGAGATTCCGAAATGGGTTGCGGTTGCCTGTTATTCGGCTATTGCGTTGGGGACAATGTTCGGGGGATGGAGGATTGTCAAGACCATGGGACAAAAAGTTGCCAAACTTCGCCCGATGGACGGATTTTGTGCGGAATCAGGAGCTGCCGTTACCCTTTTCATGTCATCCTTTTTAGGAGTTCCTGTCAGTACAACGCATACCATTACCGGTGCGATCATGGGGGTTGGCTCCTTGAAGCGCCTGAGTGCTGTGAGATGGGGTGTTGCCGGAACGATTATCTGGGCATGGATTTTGACCATTCCGTGTTCAGCCGCTATTGCTGCCTGTTGCTATGCGGCTATGAGGTTCTTTTCCTAGTTTTATAAAGCCCACACGATTGTTTCTCAGCTGATCTTTTTTACGCCATCTTTACACTTCCATCACGCCGATTTGACACGTTCTTTTTATCATTTCCTCAGAAGATAAAATCTCAAAATCTAAACCATGGGATAACAGGAGGAAGTGATATGAAGCGAAGAGTTGTTTGGCAAACGTTCGCATGTTTTGTTTTTTCGATTTTTTATTTTTCAACGCCAGTCATGGCTCAGGATGTGGAACTTGTCGGTTTAATCAAGGCTTTGCAAAAGCAAATAACCGATCTTCAAACAACAGTTCAGGCTCAGAATGCAGAAATTCAGGAACTCAAAGCCAAAGGAGCTCGGATACAAGTAGCACCCAAAGGGGTAGAAATGACCCCAATCACACCCATGAGTGAAGCAGAGTTCAAGCAACGCCTTGGTGACGCGACGGGGGGCGCGGACAAATGGCTCAAGGACCTGAAATTCAAAGGGGATCTCAGGCTTCGCTACGAGGCGTTTGATAACCGGAGCCAAAGTCTTTCTCCGAATGAAGCGGATTCCAGAAACCGTTTCCGGTATCGGCTGCGCTATGGATTTGAAAAGAAATTCAGCGATCAAATCCTTGCGGGTTTCAGCCTGGCTTCGGGAGAGGCGCCTTATATCAATGGCTCGAGCGGAGGTTCTTCGCAAGCGTTTAACGGTGACCCAACATCCACCAATACTTCGTTCGACAGCAACTTCAATTTCAAGCCTATCTATATTGAAAAGGCCTATGCGACTTACACGCCGAATTGGGTCAAGATACGGCTTGCCGATGGCCTGGGCATCGATAATCTGACGATCACCGGCGGGAAGATGGATAATCTTTTTGAAAAGGGCTCCTCCGAAATCATGTGGGACCGTGACGTAAAACCCGAAGGATTTATCCAAAAAATCGATGTGGCTCTTATCAAAGCAGCGGATTTTGCCCTCAAGGGGTTTTTCACGGCAGGGCAATTCGTGCTTGATGAGGATAAAGTCGCGACCGGTGCAAGCAGTGACGCCAATCTTTTTGCCTTTCAGATGGGCGTCAATCCGGTTTTCTACACGCCTGTGATGGATCGCCCCATCGATCTTCTATCAGCCGTTTCTTATTATGATTTTGGGAAATACGGTCAGTACAATAATTGGAAAATTGACGGTGCCAGCGGGAGAAGTCTGGCACGAGGCAACCCACGTGATCCTACCAATTCGGCAAGCTTGGCCGCGGGAGGGTTCCGGATATGGGAAACTTACAATGAATTGGCATTTTATCCCATGGGAATTCCTGTCCGGCCATTTTTTGATTATCTCACCAATACGGCAAATGGCGCCGGGATTTTCCCGGTTGCCGGTTCTAATGAGGATCATTCGTGGGCCTACGGGCTGAAAGTAGGGGGGATCCACAAAAAAGGGGACTGGGAACTCGGCTGGCAGTACCGATATGTAGGAGCGAATGCGCAGCCAGGATTCAATGACAGCGATTTTGGCTATGAAGCCCATTCGGGTGTTCGTGGCAATGTGTTCAAAGCCGGGTATGGCTTGACGGACTATCTGACCGTCAATGGGGCCATGTATTTTGTGAATAACCTTAATCCAGGAAATACGAGAGGTCTCACGGATACCTACGGCATCGAGCAACGACAAAACCGTTTCCAAGTGGATCTTGTCTGGAAATTCTAAAGTTTACATGGATTTTACATCCGTAGCGCAGATTCTGAATTAGAATAAAAAAACAAAGGAGAGATTGAAATGAAACTATCAAAATTGGTTGTTCGAGGAGCGCTGATCATGGGTTTTGCAGCGCTCGTGCCCATGGCGTTCGCGGCAAAGAATATTACGGTCAAAGGATCGGATACGATGGTGGTGCTCGGCCAGAAGTGGGCCGAAGTCTATATGCAGAAAAATCCCGGCGTTGCTATTCAAGTGACGGGTGGCGGGTCCGGGACAGGGATTGCCGCTTTGATCAACGGCACGACTGATCTTGCCAACGCGAGCCGTCCCATCAAGGAAAGTGAAGTAGAAAAAGCGCAAAAAGCAGGCTATTACCCGGAGGAGATCAAGGTCGCGATGGACAGTTTGGCCGTTGTGACGCATAGCACGAATCCCATCAAAGAGCTCTCCATGAAACAGTTGATGGGCATTTATATGGGACGGATCAACAACTGGAATGAAGTGGGGGGACCCGACAAACCGATTCTTCGGTATTGCCGTGAGTCTTCAAGCGGCACCTATGTTTTTTTTAAAGAACATGTTCTGAAGAATCAAGACTATGCTGCGGATTGCCAGACCATGCCTGGGACTTCCGCTGTCGCGAATGCCGTTTCCAAGGATCCCTCTGGGATCGGGTATGGCGGGGCGGCCTACTATCTCAACCAGCCCCAGATCAAGATTCTTTCCATTAAAAAAGACGACAAATCGGAAGGAGTCAATCCAGTCAAGGCGGATGGGACTTTGGATTATGAAGCCGCCTGGACGGGACGTTATCCGGTTGCCAGATATCTGTACATGTACGCCGGCTTTAAACCGCGCGGGGATGTTAAGGCGTATGTGGCTTGGATCTTGAGTCCGGAAGGACAGAAGATCGTCGAAGAGATCGGCTACGTGCCGCTTGAAGCAAAATAGAACATTTTTTGCGGAGCCCGCTCAGCCCTAAAGCGGCGAACGGGGGAAAGTCCCAAAAACGGACCGATCTTCGCAAGCAATAAGAGGGCTGGTATCAAGATTAATGATACCGGCCCTCGAAATTAAAATGTTATATGCGTAAAGAAATGCTGGGGAGCATGGAACAACACCGCTTGACGAAAAAAAAAGAAGTCTTTTCGGAATGGTTCATCGAAAAATTACTGCTTATGGCAGGGATTTCGTCGACTCTGATCATTGCTCTGATCTTCCTGTTTCTTTTCAAAGAGGCAGTTCAATTCTTCAAAACCGCTGGGTCTTTCGATCTCATCGGGAAATGGGTTTACGACGACTGGGAGGAGAGGAATGTTTTCAAGATGATGTGGCAATCGATTTCCGAAGTCCCGAAATATTCTCTCATTCCGTTGTTTTGCGGAAGTTTTTTGGTAGCGTTTCCGGCCACGATCATTGCTTCAGTTCTCGGCATCGGTTGTGCAATTTATCTTTCCGAACTCGCCCCGCCCAAAGTCAGGGAGATGCTGAAGCCGACGATTGAACTCCTGGCAGGGATCCCGTCGGTCGTGATCGGTTTTATCATGCTCGCTTTTCTCGCGACCTTTATTCAGGATGTTTTTCACACAAAATTTCGCCTCAATGCTTTTGTCGGGGCCTGCGGCGTTGCGCTGGCGGTGCTTCCGATCATGATTACCATTGCGGAGGATGCCATGAGGGCAGTCCCCAAAGAACTCCGGGACGCGTCGTACGCGTTAGGCGCGACCAAGTGGCAGACAATCTGGGGGACGGTCGTTCCAGCCGCTGTGTCCGGTATTTCGGCGGCAGTGATCCTCGGGTTTGGCCGCGCACTCGGCGAAACGATGATCGTGCTGATGGCGACAGGAAACGCGGCTCTCGTGACCGGGAATATTTTTTCCAGTGTCCGGACCATGACGGCCAATATCGCCGCGGAGCTTGGTTCCGTGGCGCAGGGGACCGAACATTATTACGCCCTTTTTCTCGTCGGGGCTGTTCTTTTTACGTTTACCTTCACGCTCAATTTTATTTCCGAGATTATCTTGAACAAGATGCGGCAAAAATTGAGGATGTAAATATGAAGAACGCGTTATCCCTTAAATTTCATGGGCTCACAAAAAGAAGCTTTCGATGGGACGAAGTCCTTTCGGATTTTCTAGTGCGTTTTTTTGCTTTGATCCCCATCGCCGCGCTTGCTTTTATCATGATGAAGATCATTGCGAAAGGGAGTGGCGCGATCACTTGGGAATTTCTGACTCAGGCGCCGTCGCAGGGAATGATGCACGGTGGCATTTTCCCGTGTATTTTTGGGACGCTTGCCATTACTTTATTGATGATCCTCATGGCGCTCCCGCTCGGTGTGGCGGCCGCGATCTATCTGACCGAATACGCGGGAAAGGGGTTGCTTTTCCGGGTCATCCGGGCCGCGGTCAATAATCTGGCCGGTGTTCCTTCAATCGTGTTCGGGCTTTTTGGCGTCGGTTTTTTTATTCTCTTTGTGGGCCGCAATCTTGATGCGGTTCTTAAGACGGGGATGTTATTCGGCCAGCCCTGCATGCTTTGGGCCGCGGCGACTCTTGCCGTTCTCGTGTTGCCGGTTATTATCGTTGCAACGGAAGAAGCGCTTAATACCGTTCCGCAGAGTCAACGCGCCGCTTCGCTCGCGCTCGGCGCAACAAAATGGCAGACCATTTGGAACATAGTCCTCCCTCAGGCTCGCGGCGGGATCTTAACGGGAGCGATTCTCTCGATCAGCCGCGGCGCCGGGGAAACCGCGCCGATTTTGTTCACAGGCTGCGCTTATTTTTTACCAAGACTCCCGGTTGTGAACCTTTTCGGATTCATACCTATGATCAACCCCTTTGACCAGTTCATGGAGCTTTCTTATCATATCTTTATTATGGCTACGCAGTCTTTGGACGCGGTCAAGACGCTTCCGATCCAATACGGGACAACGCTTGTTCTGATTTCATTGACCTTTTTGCTTAATTTGACGGCTATTCTTTTTAGAGTCCATTTTCGAAAAAAAATGGGGACTGTAACCGTTTGATAATTCCCAAGCGCCAGCGGGTCGGAGTTTGTTGATTCATCACGACTGCCGTAACCTCCTTGGGGTTAGGTTGCCGGGTCAGGTATCCTAAGTAAAATATAAAATTAAGGCGAAGAAAAACAAACAGAAGGGCGAGCAGATGGAAATAAAAATTTTAAACAGCGGAAAGACTCTTAGAGTCAATCAGGATCAGGACCTTTCGAGCAATACGACCAAGATACTTGTCCGAGACCTTGAAATGTTCTATGGCCCGGTTCGAGCGCTTCATGGGATCGACATGGAGATTAAGGAAAAGGCTGTGACGGCGCTCATCGGTCCTTCTGGTTGCGGGAAATCGACCTTTTTGCGCACATTGAACCGGATGAACGATACAATCCCTGGCGCTAGGATCCATGGAACTGTTCTTATCGATGATGTCAATATTTACAGTCCGGAAGTGAATGTTGCTGTGCTGCGCCGCATGGTGGGAATGGTGTTCCAAAAGCAAAATCCTTTTCCTAAAAGTATTTTTGACAATATCGCTTATGGTCCCCGCCTCCATGGTGTTATCGATAAAGCGGTGCTTGAACACATTGTCGAGGAAAGTCTCAAAAAAGCGGCGCTTTGGAATGAAGTCAAAGATCGGCTGCAGACGGGGGCGCTCGAGCTTTCCGGAGGACAGCAGCAAAGGCTTTGCATCGCGCGCGTCCTTGCCGTGAATCCCGAAATCATACTTATGGACGAGCCGGCTTCGGCGTTGGACCCGCTTTCGACGGCGAAGATCGAAGAACTTATTTATGAATTGAGGAAAAATTACACGATCGTGATCGTCACCCATAACATGCAGCAGGCCGCGCGTGTTTCGGATTTTACCGCGTATTTTTATATGGGCTCGCTTGTGGAATTCGGTTTGACCAAGGATGTTTTCACGAATCCGCTGAAGAAAGAAACCGAGGATTATATTACCGGCCGGTTCGGCTAAGGAGAAGGAACATGGAACGTCATTTTCATGAAGAGTTCAAAACGTTAAGGGAAAAGCTTTTTCAGATGGGATTGCTGGTGGAAGGAGCTATGGAGAAGGCCATGGACACGATCCTTGAACGTAAAGGAGAATTGGTCGAAGCCGTTCTAACGGATGAAAATCTTATCAATCAACTTGAGATCGAGATCGATGAAAAAGGTCACGCCTTGTTCGCTTTGGCGCAGCCCGTGGCGGGTGATCTCCGACTATTAACCATGATCCTTAAGATCAATACGGATCTCGAAAGAATGGGCGATCATGCGGTCAATATCGCCGAGAAAGGCCAATACCTTCTTGGCCAGGCGCCGCTCAAAACGGATTTTCCCATCGGCAAGATGGCGGATTCTGTAAAAAAAATGGTTCGCGATGCTCTTGATTGTTTTATGAACGAAAATGTGGAGTTGGCCCGCAAGGTGCTCCAAAGCGATGACGAGATCGATGATTTCAACGATCAGCTTTATGAAGTTATGGCAACGCTTATGGAAAAAGATCCCCCAGCTGTTCGGAGAGCTTTAAATTATATGATTATTGGGCGCAATCTCGAGCGCATTGCGGATCTGGCGAATAACATTGCTGAAGACACCATCTATCTTAAGCAAGGGAAAGAAGTGCGCCACCACTTCGAAAAAAAATGAGCGCTATTTAGGAAAGAAAACAGAAAAACGGGAGCCCTCGTGAAATGTGCTTTGGCAGGTGACTTTACCACCGTGGGCTTCCATAATATGCTTCACAATGGCAAGTCCAAGCCCTGTGCCGCCCATCTCTCTCGATCTTGCTTTGTCCACGCGGAAAAACCGTTCGAAAATACGCGGGAGGGCCTCCTGGGGGATCCCTGTGCCGGTATCTTCGATCGAAATTTCAATTTCTCCGGGATGTTGTTTGGCATCCAGGATGATTTTGCCTTTTTTTTCGTTAAATTTGATCGCATTATCAATCAAATTCACAAGCACTTGCCTGAATTTATCAAGGTGGGCTTTCAGCGAAATGGCTGGAATTCGGGCGATTTTGTTTTCGATAACTAATTGTTTTAATTCGATTTGGGATTTGAACCTATCGAGAACGGTCTGGATTTCTTTCTGAAGCTCCAGATTTTCTTTGCTTATAAGCTTGTTGCTCTGTTCGATTTCATTAAGCGTTAGCAGGTCATCGACCAAGCGGGAGAGACGGGAAGTATCTTCGGACATCATTTTTAAGAAGCCTTCACTGGTTTTTGGATCTTTAAGAGCTCCGCCTAAGAGCGTCTCAATGAACCCTTGCAATGAAGTGAGAGGCGTCCGGAGTTCATGAGAAACATTGGCCACGAATTCTTTGCGGATGTTTTCAAGTCTGCGCAGTTCGGTCACATCGTAAAAGACGAGGATCCCTCCGATATTTTGGATGTTTTCGCCAAGAATGACGACGTTGGCGCGCAAGATGTTCCTGGTTTTTGAAGAAAGCTGAATTTCTTCCGTAATATCTTTTTGCTCTTTGATGGCGCGATCGACAATCAGTTCAAGCACGGGATGCCGTGTTATTTCGATCAGGCTTTTCCCAAAAGCTTGATTCATATAAAAGCCGAAAAGATGCTCCGCGTTTGGATTTGCCGTAATTAGCCGCTTGCGGCGGTCGATCGCGATGACGGCTTCGGTCATGTTGTTGAGGATTGCGGCAATTTTCCCTTTCTCGTTTTCCAGATCCTTGATCCTGACTTTAAGCGTCTCGGCCATGAGATTCATCGTATCGCCAAGGAGTTTGAGTTCATCCTTTCCGTCCATCAAGATCCTTTCCGACCAATCTTCACGGGCGTATTTTTCAGCAACCCAGGTGATTTTTTTTATACGTTGGGTCAAATGTTTTGCGAATAAAATTCCAGTAAATAAAACGATCAGAACCCCGGCAAGCGCAGAAACGATAATGGGTTTTCGGGCCGACGCGAGAAGTTCGTCGACCCGGGTGATCGGCATGGCCACCCTTATCACGCCGCTTATTTTCTCATTTTCGAGGATAGGGACAGCAACATAAAGCATGGGAGTTTTGAGCGTCAGGCTGTAGCGGGTAAAGCTTCCCGTTGTTTTTCTGAGTGCCGCGGCAATTTCCGGTCTTGAAGCGTGATTGTCCATTTTTTCAATCGCTTCTGGGGTTTCGCTGGAATCGGCCGAGACCGTCCCTTCCGGATTAACGACCGTAATGCGGCTTTGCGTGTCACGCGCGATTTTTTCGATAAGGCTTTGAAGTTCTGATTGTTGGGACAAAAGGGGAGCTGTAATTCTCCGGATCACAAGGGCCTGATGGGTGAGAGACTGTTTGAGTTGGGAAAGATTCCGCTTGCTGAGAGTCTGGGATAAGGTCCAATCCGTGATGATCAAGACCGTCACAAAAACGACGCCATAAAGTGCGATAAACCGTTTTGCGAAACCAATTCGTGGCCAAAGCATACTAGTCTCCGTCGAAACGGTAACCGACACTTTTGACTGTCGTGATCCGCCGCGATTCGTTTCCGAGTTTTTTTCGAAGTTGCGTGATATGCATGTCCACGGTCCGGGTCTCGATGTTGATGGAATTTTCATATCCCCAAACTTTGGATAAAAGGACCTCGCGCGTCAGGACGCGCCCTGAGGAACTCATGAGTATTCGGAGAAGTTCAAACTCTTTTGCCGTAACTTCCACGGGCCTGGTTTTGAGGCGCAGTTCGTGCTTGCTGATATCCAGTTCAATGGTGCCGATCTTTAAGAATTCCTTTTTAGGGATCTCCTGGCTCCTCCGGAGGACAGCTTTGACACGGGCGATCAACTCGCGAGGGCTGAAGGGTTTAGTGATATAGTCATCAGCCCCAAGTTCCAATCCCACCACTTTATCCGCTTCCGTCCCTTTGGCCGTGAGCATAATGATTGGGATTGTGCGTGTTTTAGGATTTTGCCGGAGGGTTTTACAGATATCAAGGCCGCTTAATTCCGGCAACATAAGATCCAGAATGACGAGGGAGGAACTGCCCCTTAATGCCAATTCGAGGCCCATTCGTCCTTTACTTGCTGTCAGGACCTGAAAGCCTTCGTGCTCGAGATTATATTTGATAAGCTCGAGGATGTTTTTCTCATCTTCAATGACGAGGATCTTTTCGTTTGTCATAAATTTGACGCATCATTTTAACATAGCTTCCAAAGCTTCATGTAAAAAAGATGTAAAGAAATGAATGTTTTGTGTACAATCTTTTTGTTTTGATTCGCGCACTTAGGAGGATTCATGAAACGTTCTTTTTCCGTTTGTTTTTTTGGCATAGTTTTTTTGATGCTTTTAGGAATCAAGAGCCCCTTAGCGACTGCCACGCCCGCCAAAGATGAGGATTTTGGTTCTTGGCAAATTTACGATATTGAAAAGAAAGTGAACTCCCAGTTTAAAATGAAGGTGGGGGAAGAACTGCGTTTCCGGAGCCACAACGGGCTTTATTATGCGGAGACCCATGTGGGAGTGGACTATAAGCTGATGAAATACCTGGCGTTGGGTGCCGAGTATCAGGAAATCATCAGCTCCCGATGGAATAAGAAAAAGAAAGAAAATTTGTGGTATTGGGATAACGTGCCTCGCTTTTACACCACGCCGCAATATTCTTTGAAAGGTTTCGTACTTGAAGACCGCAATATGTTGGAACTCCATTTTAAGCAACAAGCGGATAATACTGTGCGTTATCGGAATATGGTGACCATCACGGCACCCTGGAAATGGACCCCGTTGGAATTTCAGCCATATACCTCCAACGAAATATTCATCGAGACCACCCGTAACGGGATGGTGGAGGACCGGTTTTTTTCCGGATTCAAGGTGCATTGGTGGGGGCCGGTTTCCGGATCGATCTTTTATTTGCGCCAATCCGCCAAGAATTCTCTCGCGAAATGGACGTCGCTCAATATTCTCGGGACAAGTCTTAAATACTCTTTTTAGGGGGCTCACGGAAAGAGCCGTATTTTTCTCTTTTTCAAAGAAGTTTTATGTTAAAATACCGCCACTTTTCTTGAAACTATTTCCACAAAGGAAAATATCAGGCGTCATTTTTTTGATCAAACATGACAAAATCTGGATTTATAGAAACAGACATTTTGGTAATTGGCGGAGGGGTAGCGGGCCTCTCCTTTGCGATTCATATCGCGGATTTGGTTGAAAAGCATAACCAAGGTTTGAGCAATAAACTACCCTTGAACGTTCTTTTGCTTGAAAAAGGGGCTTCTTTGGGGAGCCATAGCCTCTCCGGTGCGGTCGTCAATCCTTCCACAATTAAGGAACTGCTTCCGGAAATCGCAGAAAAAGACCTTCCCTTTGATTCTCCGGTCACCAAAGACGAGTTTTACCATCTTCTTCCCCAACATGCGATAAGGATGCCCTTTACACCGCCTTTTATGGGTAATCGCGGAAATTTCGTAGCTTCGATCGGTAAAATAACGAGATTCCTAGGAGAAATTGCTGAAAAAAAAGGTGTTCAAGTTTATCCCGGGTTCAGTGTGGATGAACTTCTTTATGAGAACGGGCAAGTTGTCGGGGCGAAGACGATCGATACCGGTGTCGACAAGCATGGTAAGCCGATGGAGAATTTCCAGCCGGGTACGAAAGTGCTCGCCAAACTTGTGATCCTGGCTGAAGGGCCGCGCGGGAGCCTTTCGACAAAATTTATCCGCAAGCATGAACTTGTGAAAAATAACCCGCAGGTTTATTCCACAGGTGTCAAAGAACTTTGGGATGTGCCTGAAGGGACTTTTCAAGCCGGGCGCGTTATCCATACGCTCGGATTTCCTTTTGAATTCAACCACTTTGGCGGTGGGTTTATTTATGGCATGAACAGCCGGCAGGTTGCGGTAGGCATTGCGGCGGCACTTGATTACAAGGACCCGACTTTTAATCCGCATGCCGCGTTTCAACTGTATAAGAAGCATCCGTTTGTTGCCAAGATTCTGGAAAAAGGAAGAATCCTGAAATATGGCGCAAAAACGATTCCAGAAGGTGGGTTTTATTCGTTGCCGCAGCTTTATCATGATCACGTGATGATTGTCGGGGATTCTGCCGGATTCCTGAGCATGCCAAGTCTGAAAGGGATTCATCTCGCCATCGAATCCGGGATGCTTGCGGCCCAAACGGCTTTTGAGGCGCTTCAGAAGAATGATTTTTCGAAAGGCCAGCTTCAATCTTATGAAGACCGGTATCAAAAAAGCTCGGGCTATAAAAATTTGTACCGAGTGCGCAATTTCCGGGCGGGATTTCAATACGGGATGATTCTCGGTGCGTTTCATTTTGCCTGGCAAATCGTGACGGGCGGGCGCGGCATCGCGCCTTCGGGAAAAATGAGGTTGCATGAGGACGCATCGTGTTATCAAAAGCTTCCTGATGTAAAAAACCCATTCCTGACAAAATTCAAAAAAGAACTGAATTTCGATAAAAAGCTTACGTTCGATAAAGTGACCGATGTTTTTTATTCCGGATCTAAGCATGATGAGGAACAACCGTGCCATTGCCGTGTGCTGGATTTTGACCTTTGCCGTGATATCTGTATTCCCAAATACGGCGGGCCTTGCCAGCATTTTTGTCCGGCGGAGGTTTATGAGATCGTGACAGACCCAAAAACAGGAAAAAAGGATCTTCATCTTCACCCCGCAAACTGCGTGCATTGCAAGACTTGTGACATCAACGATCCTTTTGGCAATATCGAATGGGCGGTGCCGTACGGTGGCGATGGCCCGGAGTATGAGAATCTCTGACGAAGGGGACCGGCACTGGGTACTTGCCTGTCTCTTTTGCGGAAAAGGAAAATATGGGACTTAAAATTATCAGTTTGATGAAGCAAGTACCGCTCCCGACAGAAATGAGAATGGGGGCGGACGGGCTCATGGACCGTACCAAAGCGAAGTCGATCATCAATAACGACTGTTCGTTCGGGCTTGAGCAGGGATTGCAGATCAAAAAGTATGTTCCGGATGTGGAACTGATCGTGGTCTCCATGGGACCGCCGAGTTTCGAGCAATCCATGAAAAAAGCGTTAGCGATGGGTTATGACCGGGCGATTCTTCTTTCCGACCGGAAACTGGGGGGGTCTGATACTTTTGCGACCGGTTATGCGATCTCTTCTTTGATCAAAAAACTTGGTTTTGACAAAAGCGGCAAAAATCCGTTTATTATTTTTTCCGGTCGCCAAACCACGGACGGGGATACGGCGCATGTCCCATCGCAGACCGCTGAAAATCTCGGGATCCCCCAGGCGACATTCGTGGAAAAAGTAGAGTTTCAAAGCGATCACTTAAAAGTTCGCCGAATCATCGAAGGAGGTTATCAGGTTCTGCGCCTGCCGATCCCATGCCTTATTTCGATTGCGCCGACCGCCACTCCTGCACGCCGGCCTTCTTTGGAAGGTGCGATTCGAGCGCGGAACACAAAAATGGAAGTCTGGACGCTTGATCAAACGGGCGCGGATGCCAGCGTAGTCGGTCTGAACGGTTCGCCGACACTGGTGTCCAAGGTCGTGGATATTCAGAAAGACCGTCCGCCAGTCAATATGATCACCGGCCCCACGAACAAAGATCTTGCGGAGGGGCTTGTTGCTGAGATTGAAAAGATCAAGGATCAGATCGCAGGAGGACATACCCAAGTTTTAACAAAAGATGAAAAGCAGGAAGTGGCAGAGGCTAAAACAGATTCTGGATTTCCCAAAGTCGATTTTCGTCAAGGGGCGTATGGTGTGATGACTTGGGTCGAGATGCACGGCCAGAAGCCGTCCAGGTCTTCGCTCGAGATTCTGAGTCAGGCCAGAAAACTGGCGGACCAGCTTTCTACCAAAGTCATTTCCATCATGGTAGGGCACAATATCAAATCGGTGGCGCAAGAGATCATTGCCTATGGAGCTGACGAAGCGGTGGTGGTGGATGACCCGAGGCTTAAAGAATATACGACACTGCCGACAGCCGCGGCGATCGGACAATATATCGAAAAAAATCGTCCGGAGATCGCTCTTTTCGGGGCGACAACCTCGGGTCGCGAACTCGCTCCGCGGCTTGCGAGCCGTGTGCGTGCGGGGGTGACCGCGGATTGCACCAGTCTTGAGGTCGGAGAATATGTTCACCGTATGAAAAAAACGGTGTTTTATCCGGTGCTTCAATCGATTCGTCCCACCTATGGCGAGAGTAAACTGGCGACGATTATTGGTTTCTGGTGCCCGCAAATGGCGACTGCGCGACCCGGAACGTTCAAGATCCCGAAACGTGATTCAAACCGGAAAGGAACAGTCACGGAGTTCAAGCCTGTGTTTAAGGATAGCGATTTTGTGGTGGAGGTTGTGGAGACCAAACGCGAAGAGGGTGGCGCCGACAATCTTTTCGTGGCGGATATTGTCATCTCAGGCGGCAGACCTGCCGGGGAACATGACGATTTAAAATTAATCAAAGAACTCACCCAAGCACTTCAAGATCAGGGTATCAATGCGGATTGGGGCGCGAGTCGTCATGCGGTGGACAATGGTTATGCGCCTTATGGGCGTCAGGTTGGACAGACCGGCAAGACTATCCGACCCAAAGTTTATGTCGCCGTTGCGATTTCCGGAGCCATCCAGCATTTGGCAGGGATGAAAGAATCCGGAAAGATCATTGCTATCAATCAAGACCCGCAGGCCCCGATCTTCCGTCATGCGGATTTTGGCATTGTGCGCGATTATCAGGAAGTGCTTCCCGAACTCATCGGGAAAGTTAAAGCCGGTTTCACCTTCGGCCTCAATCCCAGCAAGTAATTATTTTACCGCCTGCGAGGCATATTAGGTTTATCATGAAAATCATCGCGGATTTTCATATTCATTCCAAATACAGCCGGGCAACTTCCAAAGAAATGGAAGTCGGAACACTTGCCCATTTTGCCGAAAAGAAGGGGATCAATCTTCTCGGGACCGGCGATTTCACGCACCCACAATATTTCAAAGAACTTCAATCCGAGTTGGAACCGCTCGGTAATGGTTTTTTCAGGTTGAAAGGAGAAAAATCTCCCGTTCATTTTGTTTTGAGTGCTGAAACAAGCCATATTTTTTCAGTAAAAGGAAAGACGCATCGTGTGCATGTGATCCTTCTGGCTCCCTCATTGGATGTAGTTGAGAAAATCAATAGGCAATTGGCCCGGCGTGGCAATATTGCGAGCGATGGCCGGCCGATCTTCGGGATGCATGTCAAAGACATGGTGAAGCTTACCCTCGATATTTCTCCGGAAGTCATGATCATCCCGGCCCATGCATGGACGCCGTGGTTTTCGGTCTTTGGATCAGCCTCAGGTTTTGACTCCCTTGAGGAATGTTTTGAAGAGCAGGCAAAGAATATCTATGCGATTGAGACGGGACTTTCATCGGACCCGTCCATGAACTGGCGGTTTTCAAACTTGGACAGGATCACGCTTATTTCCAATTCGGATGCTCATTCTCCTGCCAAGATCGGCCGGGAAGCGAATGTGCTGAACTGTGCCATGAATTACAGAGAAGTGATGGATGTGATACGGACAGGCGCTCCGGAGAAGTTTCTTTATACGATAGAATTTTTCCCGGAAGAAGGAAAATACCATTTTGACGGGCACCGGGACTGTGGTGTGGTTTTCGACCCGAAGACTTCGAAAGAACATCAGTTTATTTGTCCCAAGTGCGGTAAACAATTAACGATTGGGGTCATGCACCGCGTGGAAGAGCTTGCGGACCGCCCCACAGGTTTTTGTCCGGAAAAGAAAATTCCTTTTAAAAGCATGATTCCTCTTGATGAGATCCTTTCGGATACATTCCATAAAGGTGTTGCGACGCAAACGGTCGCCAGGGAATACGAAAAAATGATACAGACTATCGGTCCAGAACTCGAGATCCTTTTGGAGAAAACTCCGGAAGAAATGGGGTCTATGGCGGATCCGAAAGTCATTGAAGCAATCCTGAATGTTCGGAACGGTAAAGTTCGGATTGAACCGGGTTATGACGGTTGTTACGGAAAAATCAAAGTGCCTTCCATGTCGTCTTCACAAAAGGAACTTTTCAGTATCTCTTGACGGTATATTATCTTGAGGTTAAAATTTTCCGTCGTTTGACGATAAAATAGTAGTCTTTAAAAATAAAAAGGGGGATCCTATGTTAAAGAAATTCATTGCGGTCTTGCTGTTAGCGACTTGTATGGTTTCGGCAAGCGGGATAGCATATGCTGCAGAACAAGATAAAGGTGAAACAAGCCTGACCCGTGGAGCGGCCTCTCTTTTTGTCCCCGGTTGGGGGCAGTATTTGAACGGGGAAATGGAAAACAAATCCGGGAAGATCAAGACCGGAACCATGATTGTTCTCGAGATTGGTGGTATTGTGACCACGATTCTATTGGGAACGCTTGTGGGCTATCCTGTGATTTGGGTGGGCATCGGGATCCTGATGTTCAACCACATTTGGAGTGCGGCAGATGCTTATGCAAAGGCTCCGACAGGTCCTGAAGTTGCGATGAAGGGCGACGCAGTCGCACGTTAATTCTTTGAATTGCAGATTGTCATTGAAAAGAAGCAGGCTGCAGGTCATCAGCAGTCTGCTTTTTTTTTATTTCTTCTTTTCCGGTTTTTCCCTTTCTTCTTCCAAGAACGAGGGGCGTTCTTATCCTTTACCGGGGAATTTTGAGGATATTTGGAACGCTACGATTGCCACGCTTGAAGCAGAAAAAATCCCTCTCGCAAAAGTTGACAAGGCAAATGGTTATATTCAGTCCGCGACATTTCCGCTTTATAAGAAGGAATACAAAAATTGGGCCAAGGCGCCCACTTTTTCTTCAGCGGGATTTTGTGCGATTGAAGTTGGAGTTGTGGAAAAGGATCCTTCCATGACGGTGTTGGGCCTGAAAGCCTATTTTAAACGAAAGGTGGGTTATCATTTGACGGGTTTCGGGAAAAGGGATTCTTCGAGAGGTGTTTTTGAAGGGCGATTGGCTCATCGTATTCACAAACGTCTTGTGGAATCAAAATTCCCGAAGATGAAGAGTATCATTTTGGGCTGCGATCTCCATTTCGACGATGCAACCCTTCACTATGTGATTGTCGGAGCTGATGAGCATCAGTTGGCGTATGAGCAGGGATTGAGGAACGGGGATGTCCTTTTGAAAATTGACGACGAGACGATTACTCCCGGGAATCTTTTTAACCATTTTATCAATATCGAGGCGGAAAGCCTTAAAAAAGTAACGATTTTTCGTGATAAACAAGAGATAGAGCTTCCGGTGAGTGTCTTTTATTTAAACCCGGACGCCCCTCATTTTGGTTTTTACGTAGAGAGGAATTCCCGTACCAAGAAATTCACTATTTCTCGCGTTCAAACGGGAGGTCCTGCGGAAAAAGAAGGGTTGCTGCCGGGAGATGCTCTTCTTAAGCAAAACAATATTTTGCTGGATAATTGGAAAAACTATTATCGGGTGATCCTGATGCAGAAAGGAAACGAACCGCAGACCTTTTTGATAGAACGTCGGGGGACACTTATCGAGAAAAAGATCATGCCGGTTTCTGAAGCGACAAAGGAAGTTTTGTGAAGAACCCTCGAGTAGCCTCTCTTTTTTCAATTTTACTTCCGGGGCTCGGTCAGCTTTATCTTAAGGATTATGCCAAGGGTTGGACGCTGATTTGTATAGATATCGGTATTTTTGTGAGCCTTTGGATCAGTCATTCCTGGTTTGCGTGTGTTCTCTTGGCTGTAGTTTATCTAGGGATCATGATTCCTGCGGCAATAGATGCGTTTCAAAACGCCACAGGTCGGCCACGCGTTTTTACTGGCGAATCCATTCCTTATGTTCTTTGGATGCTTTTTGCGGTCGGTCCCTTTGCCATTCCGCTTTTATGGCAAAGTCAAAAATTCTCAAGGAGAGCCAAAAGCGGTTGGACCATCTTTGTCATTTTGATTGCGCTATTGATGATCGCTACATTGAATTGGATGGCTTCTTTTTTGAATGCTCTGATGCAGCAGAATTCAGGGGGATGAATCTCTGAGAATCTTAAAACGTCAGGAGAAAGCGATTGCATTCGAAGAGAACAAATATGCTACAATAAACGGGTGAATATTTAGGAGAATCCATGTATTTTAAAAAACATATGCCGCGGCTTTTTTTAGTGATATTTTCTTTCAATCTATTGATGTCAGGTTGTAGTTCGCAAAGCCAATTCGTTCAGGCCCAAAAATCTACGGGAGTAATGGTTCCAGAACCTGTGACCAGGCAAGAATCCGTGGAACAGAAGCCGGCCTTGGCGCCGACAACAAACCAAACTGAGATCCCGCCGTCGGTAGCGAAACCGCTTCCAGCATGGGCTGAGAGTTGGTATCAGGGTGCTTCAGGCTATGAAAAAGCGGTGGAAGAATACAAACGAACCAATAAGCCGTTGGCGGTCTATGTCAGTGTTCGTTGGTGCCCTTACTGCCGGAAATTTGAAAATCAGATCCTTTCTTCTCCTCTTGTGATGCAATTTCTAAAGGATAAGATCAAGGTGAATATTAATCCGGAAACCAGTGAGCAGGAGAGCAATGTGGTTCGTAAGTATGGGGTCCGGGGCTTTCCAACCTTTTTCGTCCATCCGCCTCAGCCGAGTCAAACCGAACAGCTTTATACTTCTGGGACACCAGAGGAATTCGTGTCTCAGTTCGAAGACGTTATCAAGTGATTCCCGCGGTTCTCACCATTGCCGGTTCCGATCCGTCGGGTGGCGCCGGCATTCAAGCTGATCTTAAAACCTTTCACCAGCGCAAAGTTTATGGCATGGCCGTGATCACTTTGCTGACGGTTCAGAACACGCAAGGCGTTCAAGCGGTTTATAGGGTGAATCCCTCGCAGATACTCCGTCAGCTTGATGCCGTGCTTCTGGATATTTCTCCTAAAGTCGCAAAGATCGGAGCGGTGGGAGATGGAGAAGCTATTCGCAGGATCAGCCGACGGCTTCGGAAAGAAAATTTTCCACTCATTGTGGATCCTGTGATGATCAGCAAGCATGGTGCACTGCTTCTCAAAAAAAATGCGATTCCCATTGTTAAAAAGGAATTATTGCCACTGGCCACTTTGCTGACTCCGAATCTCCAAGAAGCCGAAATTTTAGCGGGTATTCGTGTTCATGATCTTGAATCCATGGAAAAAGCTGCCAAACGCATGGCGCAGATGGGGGCTCAAGCGGTTCTCGTCAAAGGGGGCCATTTGAGGGGAGAGGCGACAGATCTTTTTTTTCAGGACGGTAGTGTTAAGATTTTTTCGGGGTCGCGCATCCGGACAAAGAATACGCACGGGACCGGATGCACTTATTCAGCAGCGATTGCGGCGGAATTTGCAAAAGGTAAAATGCTTGCTGAAGCTGTTAGGATCGCTAAATGTTTTATCACAAAGGCTATCCGGACAGCACCGGGGTTGGGACACGGCATGGGGCCTGTAAATCACTGGGCAGATGTCTGAAGCGATAAACCCGTATTTTTTTAAAGTACTGTTTTTCAAAGCAGTCCGGTTCAGCTATAATTTTGTTTCGAAATGGTTGTTTTTGGAACCAGATACTTGGAGGATGGCATGATTTGTTGTTTGGATTTGGAAGGCGTATTGATTCCCGAGATTTGGATCAATGTAGCAAAAAAAACCAAAATCAAAGCGTTGGAGATCACGACTCGTGATGAACCCGACTATGACAAGCTCATGCGCTACCGGCTTGAGATCTTAAAGAAGCATGGCATTAAACTTCAACATATTCAGAATGTGATCAAAAAGATGCAGCCTCTCCCGGGGGCAAAATTGTTTTTGCGCGGGCTTCAAAAAAAGTACCAAGTCATTATTTTGTCGGACACTTACTACGAATTTGCCGGATCGATGATGGAAAAGCTTGGTTTCCCAACACTCTTTTGCAATTGGCTTGAAGTGGATGACAAAGGATTTATTGCAAATTACCATCTTCGCCAAAAAAATGGCAAGAAACAAGCCGTTCGGGGGTTAAAGGGTTTGGGTTTTCGTGTTGTTGCGGCCGGGGATTCTTACAATGATATTTCGATGTTGCAAGCGGCTGACCGAGGAATCCTTTTCCGGCCTCCCCCAAAAATCATGCGTGAATTTCCTCAATTTCCGGTAACCCATAACTACCAGCAGCTTTTTGCGGCATTCCACAAAAGCGTTTGAGCTTTATTCTCCGAGATTCGTCCTGATTTTTGATGCCATGGCCGCCAGTTCTTCGGCGGAAGTGTCTTTGGCCCGAGCAAAGTTCAGATCGCTTACCCCATTAATCGGAATGAGATGGACATGAGCGTGAGGGACCTCGATGCCGGCAACCATGACACCTACTTTTTTGCAAGGAACTGTTTTATGAATTGCTCGGGCGACTTTTTTTGAAAAGACGATCAGTCCTTTGAGCAGCTCATCATTCATATCAAACAGATAATCAATCTCTTGTTTGGGAATCACGAGGGTGTGGCCGGGGTTGACAGGGCGAATATCGAGAAAGGCAAGGTATCTGTCGTTTTCAAGGATTTTGTGAGCCGGGATTTCGCCGTTGATAATACGCGTAAAAAGTGTTGGCATAGAAGCCTCCTTAAAGATTAGAATAAATAGAGTTTGCAGTATTTTAGCCTTTTTTTTCTGAGGGCAGTATAGTTTTTTAAGAAGGGTAGGAGACGAGAGGTGACAGGTTGCTTCTAAAAAAGGGAGGAAACTATGGCGGATGAAAATAAGAACACAGTTTTTGGGATTACCGAAAATCTGGAAGCTTTGCTTTGCTATGCGTTCGGATGGGTCACAGGGCTTGTTTTCTTGCTTGTGGAGCAAAAGAATGCATTCGTGCGGTTTCACGCGCTCCAGTCGCTGGTGACATTTCTTGGACTTTTCATTGTCTCCTTTGTATCCGGGCTTATTCCGGTTCTGGGAATGTTGTTAAATATGTTGATATTTCTGCTTGGGGTCGCACTTTGGATTATTTTAATGATCAAAGCCTATAAAGGGGAGCGGTTTAAACTTCCCGTGGTGGGAGATTTCGTCGAGCAACAACTCGGTAAGAAGCAATAAAGAAGATCCAAAAGCCGTCCGGTTCATTTTACGAGCGGTTTTTTTTCTTTTTTTCTTGGGTATCGTGCATCATGGAATCGTTTACTTGCCAACGGTGCAATGCTTGTTGCCAACAGCCCGGTTTTGTTTATCTGGAAGAAGAGGATATCCGGCACCTCGCAGCGCATTTTGCGGTCGATATGTATCATTTCACGGATCACTACTGTCTCTTGATTGATCGCCATGATTTAGTCCTCAAAAAAAATCAAAACGAAACCTGCCTTTTCCTGGGGCCACAGGGTTGTTCAATTTATGAGGCAAGGCCGAAACAGTGCCGGGATTTTCCAATCCATTGGAAGACAGAAAGAAGTCTGAGTTATTGCACGGCTCTGAAGGGAAAATTTTAAAACGCAGGATTTTCGTCTGCCGGAACAGGAGTATCCGATGCTTCAGGTTTTGGCTCAGGCAGTTTGTAGGGCAATCGGACGATGAAAAAAGATCCTTTGCCGAGTTTGCTCTCCGCCCAGAGGTTCCCGCCGTGCATTTCGACGAATTGTTTGCTAATGGCAAGGCCGAGGCCTGTCCCCTTGATGGTTTTTGCAGTCGCACGACCGGCTTGTTCGTAAGGAGAAAAAATAACTTTTAAATTCTCCAGAGCAATACCGGGTCCCGAATCTTCTACGATGATCTTGGCACTCTCTTTTTCCTTTTCGAGGTGGATGCGGACAAATCCTTGCTGTGTGAATTTCAATGCGTTCGATAGGAGGTTGTATAAAACCTGGCGCACCTTGAGTTCATCTGCCATCACCTTTAAACTTGCCGGTTTTTCATAAAAACTCAGAAGGATCCGTTTTTGAATCGCCTCCTCGTAAAAAACTTCCAAAACCGTATTAATAACCCTCACCAGATCAATTTCCTGAGGGTTCAATTTCATTTTCTTTGATTCCATCTTTGAAAGGTCAAGGACGTCATTAATGAGATCGCGAAGATGCTGTGCGCTACGATGGATCCGGGAAAGGAAATCCTTTTGCTTGGGGGTTGCCGGCTCGTTTTTATTTTCAATCAGAAGTTCAGAAAACCCAAGAATGGAATTCAGGGGCGCCCGAATTTCATGGCTCATACGCGCGAAATATTCCGTTTGGAGGTGGTAAGTATACTTGATTTTATCGCTTGTTTCACGGAGTTCCCAGACAAACGATTCCAATTGCTCCTCTTTTTTTGTGAGTGCGGCGGACAGGGTCCTGATAAAAAAAGCTATTAAGTAAAAAAAAGCGATATGGCGAACAATAATCGCGATTTCTTGAACCATGCTTAAATTGGGACCAAAAGAGATTGTTCGAGGTAAAATCCCAAAATGACCGGCTACAATAAATCCGGCGTAAAGAAATGAGGCGAGGGTTGCGAACTGGAACGTTAAAACGGTTGGCAGGTTGAGGGCGCAATAGACGATCGAAATGAAAAAGCAAGAACTATAGATAAAAAGATCCACGTTCCCGAGGAGATGAAGCGCGGTGGTTTCAGTCAGAAAGTCGATAGCAACGGACGCGACGAGTGCATTGAATCCCACATTCGAATTTCGAAAAAGAATGCGATAGGGACGATTGATGAAGACTTCGACGAAAATGACTAGATAAAGAGGCCATGGATTAATATCAAAATGACCAATTTTAATGGTCAGAGCATATAAAATAATAAGAAAAAGGATCGTAATGATGCGAAACTGATACAGGTGGTAGGCTCTCTGATAAATCTCATGAGCCGGTGTTTTGGGTGTGATTCTCATATCATGAAAACCGTCATAGGTGTTTGGATTTTTTAATGAACAATAACTTATGATAGCTGACCGTCCCAAAAAGGAAAGCTAATTTTTAGAATAATCGTTATAGAGAGTTATATTGCGGAGGTGCAGGTAGCCTGCTAAAATACAAAATAATCTTTGCACTCAAAATATTGAGAAGGGCAATATGGAAAAAGTGGCTTATTTGAAATTATGTCTTGAAAAGGTTATTGAGCAAAAGGGGCAAGATGTTTTTTTGAAAGCCGGTGTCGAACCTCGCATGCGCATTGGAAGCCAAGTGACGTCCCTTCCTCTGAGGGCGATAAGTGAAACGGATCTTTTTGAACTGGCGAGTGAATTGCTTACCGCCTCCCAAAAAAAGTTGTTGGAAGCGAACAAAAGCGTGGATTTTGGTTACTCTTTTCACGAAAAAGATTGCCGGTTTCGCGGGAATGCCTTTTACCAACAAGGCTGTTTGTCCATGGTATTTCGGCTTCTGTGGAAGGGGATCCCCACTTTCGAGGAACTTCATCTCCCCCCGATTTTGAGAAAAGTTGCTCTTGAGAAATCGGGCATTATTTTGATCGGGGGCGCGGTTTCTTCAGGTAAAACCACGACTGTGGCCGCCATGGTCCGTGCCATGAATGAAAGTGTTCATAAACATATCATTTCTATTGAAGATCCGGTGGAGTTTTTACATGCCGATCAGAAATGCCTTATTCAGCAGCGTGAGATCGGACAGGACACCGAAAGTTTTCATTCTGCCTTAAAGTATGTGGTCCGCCAATCTCCCGATGTTGTGGTAATCGGAGAAATGCGAGATACGGAATCCTTCCAGTTCGCATTAGCGGCTGCGGAGGTAGGACGACTTGTCATCTCGACCATTCATGCGCAATCGGTTACCCAGGTATTTGACCGTATTCTCGGTTTTTTCAGACGTGAAGGAGAACGCGAAGGGATCCTCCGTCATTTTTCGGCGAACATGCTTTGTCTTGCTGTGCAAAAACTTCTTGTCACTAAAAATGAAAAAGGCTTAGTGCCGGCGGTTGAAATTCTTATAGGAAATTACACGACGAGACAGCTTGTTCAAGAGCATAAGATTGATAAACTTCCGCAGGCCATTCGGAATGCTCACCAGGAAGGCATGCAAACCATGGATCAATCGCTTTTGAAGCTTTGGGAAGCTCAATTTATTACTAAAGAGGCTGGTATTGATGCCAGTACCTCACCTCAGGAGTTAGAGTCGCTGATGAAGGGAATCCGGATAGGGCAGGAGACAAAAATCTTAGGAACTTAGAAGATTCAAGTCTTTAAGTGTATTTTTCGCGGTAAATTTTGATCAACGCAAAAAAGAGCGAAAGAACAACCGGTGCCAAAAAAATACCCATCAAACCATAGAGTTTCATCCCACCCATGATCCCGAAAAACAAAAGAAAATAAGGGAGTTTTGTTTTTTCTCCGATAATTGCCGGTTTGATGATGTTGTCCAGAAGACTGATGCCAAAGAAGCCTACCACAAACAGAATGATCGCTTTTACGAACATTTGCGTGACCAAAAGATAGACCGCGATCGGAAACCACACGCTGGCCGCACCAAGCACCGGAATAAGTGAGGTCAGAAAGATCAAAAAAGTGAAAAAAAGCGGGACGGGAACTCCCAGCGATGTGAACAAAATTCCCGCCACAGTAGCCTGTACGATACTCGTTAACAACTGCCCGCGAATGACCGCGGCAAATGTCTCATCGATCTGTTTAAAAAGCGCCTTTTTAGTCTCTTTTTCAAAGGGTGCGATCTCAAAAATGAAATTATAGATTTTTGCTCCATGTTTGAAAAAGATAAAAGTCAGAAAGCACATGAAAAAAATATTCAGGAAAATAAAGAAAATATTCTTGGTGAAAGTAGCGGCTTGGCTCGCTGCAAGGTTCCCGATCGTTTTGGTGGTCCCAAGAAGCCACGAGGAAAGACTGTCTTTTACGGGCTGGGATGCAAAAATGTGAGTTTGTGCATTCTGAATCCAAGGGAGTTTCCGGATCTGTTCAATCAGTTGTTCTAGTTTGCCCTCACGGACGTAGCTGTAGGTCCATTGCGTGAATTCGATAATCTGGGTGGTCATATTGATAAGGATGAAGATGAGCGGGGGAATTACGATGAGAAACACCGCGATCGTCATTAGGAAGGCGATGGAATTATTCCGTTTTGGAAATGTTTTTTGCAATTTTGAATAAATCGGATAGAACGCGAACGTAAGAATAGCCGCCCAAAAAATGGCCGTAAAAAAGGGCGCAAAGATGCAAAAAATCTCGTAAATGATAAAAGCCAAAATGCCTATGAAGAAAAAAGAAATAAATTGTTCGCGTCGCATGATTTTAGTCTAAATCCTTCTCAATTCCAGAGGATCTGAAATAGGGACAATTCTTGTTAACCATAAAAGAAAAAAACAAGCAAGGATAGTCTATCCATTTCCCTTTGTTTGGCAAGGAGAAGCGCTATTTTTTTAAAAGATAGTTTTTAACGTAATCTAGGATTCCTTCACGCGTGGTGTATTGACATCGGAAACCGGTCATTTGTTCATGATAGCTCATGTCCGCTTGCGTGAAATTCTGGTAGAAGCTGTAGGGATTATCGAAAAAGTCGGGTTTTAAATTTGTGCCAAGAGCCTCATTCAGAGCGTCGACAATCTCGTTGAACGAAGTGGCTTGTCCGGTACCGAGGTTCAGCACGGTATTTGCTTTTGCTTGGTGCGCCATCAGGGTCGCTGTCACAACATCTTTCACATAGATATGATCGCGCTTTTGCTCCCCCCATTTGAAAATTCGAGGTCTTTTCCCGGTCATCATCTGAAGTGCAAGCTGATAGATCATGCTGGAGGCATGTCCCTTGTAATATTCTCGGGGTCCGAAAACGTTAAAAAAGCGAAGACCCACCACCTTGATTTTGTGGTTATAGGTGCGTGCAAGCTGGTCCATGATCCATTTGGAATAACCATAAATATTGTTAGGATGACCCGCATCTGATTCTTTGATTGGTCGGTCCATGCTGCCGTAGGTCGCGGCAGAGGAGGCGTAAACAACGATGGCTTTTTTCTCGACAGCCAAATCCAGGATGTTTCGAAAACCCTCGACATTGTCATGCATCATCTTCTTTTCGTCGAGAACGGTCGTATCTGTGATAGATGCCATGTGGTAGATGATGTCGAGTTTCTGAGCTTTGGCCCAAGATAGCCAGGACTTGTCCGCGCAGTCGTAAGCGAGGATATCTCCTTTGAAGCCCAATAGGTTTTTGAAACAGGAACTCCGGAAATCCTCCAAGATCGTGATCGTTGCTTCGGGGAAACGCAACTGGAGCTCCAAGGCAAGATTCGAGCCGATAAAACCCGACCCGCCAGTTACAAGGATATTTTTCATAGATTCACATCATAGCGAAAATTTCCGAAAGTTCAAATCTAAAATGACGGAAAATTCACCGTGCCTTTTTTATAGGAGTTTTTGCTTACAAGAGAAACATTTAAAACTGTTTAGAGGAAAAAGAAAGGAGCATATTTCGCATACGGAGCGGCTTCTTTTGCTGCCTGTGATGCGGTAGCTGCTGTGCCTTGCGCCATTTCGCCCACACCTCCAATGATGTTCGTCACTGTCCGGGCAGTTCCGGTCATCACGCCGCCCACCATACTGATAGGATTCAAGCCTCCTTGAAGCATTGCTTTTGGAATTTCGAAAGGAGCTAATACGATTTGTTTAAGACCATTTGCCATTCCAGCATAAACAGACGGCCCCATCCATATGAAAGAGGAACCCAAGAATGCCAGACATAAAAATAGTTTTTTCACTCTCATGGTAAATAACTATCGGCCATTACGGAGATTTCTATACGGCATTATACTTAATTTGAAATCTTTAGCGTAAGTATTTTGAGCTTTGTAAAAAGATTTTGTCAGATAGCAAAAAATAGTCTACCATCCAATAGAAGCCCTTTTTATTTTAACTTTCAAAAAACGGATCACTGATGGAGTCTGATTCTCAAAAAGGATCGTTAAAAATCCAGGAAAAGCCGCTGTGTCGGCTTTTTGGCAGTTGCGGAGGGTGTCAGTATCAGGATATTTCCTATGCCGAAGAATTATCGCGCAAAGAGGCGATCTTGAAAGAGATGCTCGGAAGGGAAAACGGCCTTCCTAAGGAGGTTTTCGAGCCGATTGTTCCATCGCCAGAAAAATACTATTACCGGAACCGTTTGGATCTGACTTTACGGAAAAGAAATAATGGAGAACGACAGATGGGTTTTATGTTGCCCGGGACGCAGCGACTTCAGGAAGTTACAGTCTGCGCGATCGCTCGCAAGGAGATCAATGATTTCATTCCGATGCTTAAAAAAGAAGCCGTAGCGAAACTTCCGGAGAATTACAAAGTAGCGAATTTGGTGGTGCGCGTTGGCGAAGACGGCCGTGTTTTTTGGGGCGGGATTGGCCGGCGGTCTTTAAACATGAGAGAAGAAGATTACTTTTGGACGCATATCCACGGACGAAAAATCTTTTATTCCCTGGACACTTTTTTTCAAGCAAACCTTTTCATTCTTGGAAAAGTAGTTTCACAGCTTGAAGATCTCATTAAGTGGCAGAAAGAAACTGTTTTTCTGGATCTTTATTCTGGCGTCGGGCTATTTGGGATTGCGCTAGCAGGCCGAGCCAAGGAAGTCGTCATGATTGAAGAAGGAAGCGATTCCGTCAAAATGGCCCGTTATAACGCGAGTTATCATCATTTCAGTCACGTCAAAATCCTTGAAGGAAAAGTGGAAGTGCATTTGCCGGAAGTTCTAAAGGGACTTAAAGGACAGCCTTGCGTTGGTTTGATCGATCCGCCGCGCGCAGGGCTTGTCCCCTCAGTCGTTGAAACCCTGGCGTATACGGAAGGTCTTTCATCGTTATTTTATCTATCCTGCTCGCCGGAATCCTTGGCGCGGGATCTGAAGCGTTTGTTGCAAACAGGCTGGAAGGTTCAAAGGATCATGCCTTTCGATTTTTTTCCCCGGACACGTCATTTGGAGGCGCTCGCATGGCTTGTCCGCTTTTAGCAGAAAAATATGAAGAGATCGCATACAAAAAATTTTTTGGTAATGTCAACCCTGTGGAAATCGAAATCGGATGCGGGAAAGGAAAATTCCTGATGAGACGTGCCGAAGAAAATCCGGGGATTAATTTTATCGGGATTGATCGTGTTGAAAAATGGATGAAACGGCGGAAACAGCAATCGGAAAAAAAAGTCATTTCGAATATCCGTTTTATGAAAGCAGAAGCTCGTGGTTTTTTGACGGATGCAATCCCACAAACAAGTGTCTCTGTCTTTCATATTTATTTTCCGGACCCGTGGCCGAAGCGACGGCATCACGGCCGACGGGTGATCAATACGGACTTTTTGAGGTTGCTTCATGCGAGACTTAAGGTTGGGGGACTGATCGAAATCGCGACGGATGACGAAGAATATTTTATGGCCATTAAAAAATCAATAGCCGCAGCCATGGAACTCTGGGACAATGTGAGGGAAACACGGAATGAAAGGATCCTAGACGGAATGAATAAAACGAATTACGAAATGAAATGGGAATCGCAGGGGAAGCCCCTGTTTTATATGGAGCTTAAGCGAAAATGAGGATTGCGCATGCCTTGGCCAGCGCCGGACTTGGTTCCAGGAGAAAATGTGAGGTTTTTGTCGCAAATGGGGCCATTTCCGTCAATGGAGAAGTAGTCCGCGATCTCGGTCGGCAAGTGGATTTTAAGCAGGATACCATTAGGTATCGAAACAAAGTGCTTCAAGCTGCACCCCACGTCTATTACATTTTAAATAAGCCGGAAGGTTATGTCGTGACAGCTCAGGATATCCATGCCAAGAAGACGGTTTTTGAACTTCTGCCGCATCAGCTTGTTAATCAGACGCGTCAATCCTCAACGAATCGTGTGCGTGTTTTTCCGGTAGGCCGGTTGGATAAAGATTCATCGGGGCTTTTGCTTATGACCAATGATGGGGAATTGGCCAACCGGTTGATTCATCCGCGTTTTCATGTTGAAAAATGGTATGAGGTCAAGTTGAACCGTGCGTGGATGCCCCAGGACCGGAATAAAATACTGAACGGTTTTCATTCTTATGACGGAATTCTGAAAATAGAAGACATAAGACCGATCTCAACACGAGCGCTTCTGGTGGAATTGCGTGAAGGAAAAAAACGGCAGATCCGGAGAGTATTCAAACATTTCGGTTATGAAGTGGTATATCTAAATCGTATTTCTTTCGGGCCATTGAAACTCGGCAAGCTCGGCTTGGGCCAAGGCCGTTTTCTAACGTCAGTAGAAGCCAAGGAACTCCGCAAGGCTGTGAATGTCGACGTTGCTTAAAATCTATTCTTCGATTTTTTTCTTCTGCGGGTGATAAAAAAGACGCTTTTTGGTGCCCGCGCCTTTCACGATTACCACAAGGCAATTATCGATCGAAAAAGCAGGATGGATCCTGATGGATTCAGCCTTGATGCCTTTGGCTTTTAAAAAGTTCAAAAGGAATTCCTGTTCAGGTCGGGCCATCAGGCATTCCATCTCCAGGTAATCGCGGACGACATATTCCAGTTCGTTATTCATGGTGTTTTCTCCTCTTGGAATTTTTTCAATTTCAACCATACCTGATGATTCTCAGTCATGACAGAGCTGGAGAAAAATTGCGTTCTCCGAAATCATTTATTGATAGATTATAAAATATTATTAGTAGATTATTTGTTTATTGTGGACATAATTTTTTTTGGATTGCTTGTGAAATAACCATCAAAATAAAGTTTGACAATGAGCGGAAAAGTGAATATCATTATATCTATTAATCTATAGGATTGATAGACTATGATATCTAAGAAAACAAAATACGCTCTTAAGGCAGTACTTTTTTTAGCTGAGAAATATGCAACCAAAGAACCGGTTCTTATTGCGGAGATCGCACAGAAAGAGTCGATTCCAAAGAAATTCCTTGAATCGATTCTTCTTGAGTTGAAGAATAAGGGGGTTCTCCAAAGCCGTAAAGGCAAAGGAGGGGGGTATCTTTTGGCGAGGGGACCGAGTCAGATCAGTTTTGGGGAAGTGATCCAGATTTTTGAAAATCCTTTCGCCCTGCTTCCTTGTCTGAATCAAGGACCAAGTTATCGATGCAGTGAATGTCAGGTGGGACATGTTTGCGGTATCCATATGGTCATGCAGGAAGTTTATAACACAACGACGAGCATTTTGAATGTGACGACGCTCCAGGAAGTGAATGATCGAATCCGGAACACGCAACAAGAAGCCATGTACTTCATTTAAAATGAAAAGGGAGATTTAGCATGAGTAAAATTGATAAAAATTTAAAAATAGAAACATTAGCACTTCATGGCGGACAGGAGCCGGATCCGACAACGGGTTCCCGCGCGGTTCCCATTTATCAAACAACATCGTACCAATTCAAGAACACCGAACATGCGGCCAATCTTTTCGGATTGAAAGAGTTCGGGAATATCTACACACGGCTGATGAATCCGACCACCGATGTTTTTGAAAAACGCATGGCTCTTTTAGAGGGCGGTGTGGGGGCCTTGGCGGTTTCAAGCGGCCAATCAGCGATCACGCTAGCGCTTCTGAATATCGCGCAGGCAGGGGATGAGATCGTTTCTGCCGACAACCTTTATGGCGGTACTTACAACCTTTTAAACCACACCTTTCCGAAGCTTGGGATCAAGGTAAATTTTGTGAAGTCGAATGACCTTGTTGCGTTTCAGGAGGCCATTACGCCAAAGACGAAAGCGATCTATGCGGAATCGATCGGAAATCCCAAGTTGGATATTGCCGATTTGGAAGGAATCTCGAAGATTGCACATAAGAACGGCCTGCCCTTTGTATTGGATAATACCTCGGCGCCGTATCTCTTGCGGCCGTTTGATCATGGCGTGGACATTATCGTTTATTCCGCGACAAAATTTATTGGAGGTCATGGAACCTCGATCGGAGGCGTGATTGTGGATTCCGGAAAGTTCGATTGGACGAACGGGAAATTTCCTCTGATTGCAGCGCCGGATCCGAGTTATCACGGCATTAACTTTGTCGAGGCTTTAAAGCCCCTCGGCAATATTGCCTATATCATCAAGGCTCGCGTGACGCTTTTGCGCGATCTTGGAAACGCGTTATCACCGTTTAACGCTTTTCTCTTTCTTCAAGGCCTTGAGACTTTGCATTTAAGGATGATTCGCCACTCGGAAAATGCGCTTGCTGTGGCAACCCATCTTTCCAAACATCCGAAAGTAGCTTGGGTCAATTATCCGGGATTGCCTTCAAGTTCTGAAAAGGAACGCGCAAAGAAATATTTGCCTAAAGGTTCAGGTGCGATCCTCGGATTCGGGATTAAAGGCGGTTTGGAAGCAGGGAAAAAATTCATCGATTCTTTGGAGCTTGTTTCGCATCTAGCGAATATCGGCGATGCCAAAACGCTTGCGATTCATCCGGCGACGACCACGCACCAACAGCTTTCTCCTGAAGAACAGCTTGCGACCGGTGTGACGCCTGATTTCATTCGTTTATCCATCGGAATTGAACATGTGGATGATATAATTACAGATATCGACCAAGCGTTGAGTAAAACTGCGAAATAAAAGGATAGCTTTTATGGCAAATATCTACAGTGATATTACAAAAATAATAGGGAATACCCCTCTCATTAAAGTGAATCGGTTAGCCCAAGGGCTTGGGGCTTCAATTTTGGTGAAACTTGAATCTGCCAATCCGCTTGCTAGCGTCAAAGACCGAATCGGCGTAGCGATGATCGATGCTGCGGAGAAAACCGGAAAACTCAAACCGGGCGGTACCATTGTAGAACCCACCAGTGGGAACACGGGGATCGCCTTGGCTTTTGTAGCGGCGGCGCGTGGGTATCGGTTGATTTTGACGATGCCGGAAACGATGAGCATCGAGCGCCGGCAATTATTAAAAATCTTGGGTGCGGAAGTTGTCTTGACTGAAGGGACAAAGGGGATGAGGGGTGCGGTTGAAAAAGCGGATGAAATTGCAAGAACGACTCCGGGGAGTTTGGTGCTTCAACAATTTTTGAATCCCGCAAATCCGGATATTCACAGAAAGACAACCGCCGAAGAAATTTGGAACGATACCGATGGAGCAGTGGATATTTTTGTGGCAGGCATTGGAACCGGGGGTACGATCACGGGCGTTGGGGAAGTACTTAAGCAAAGGAAGCCTTCGGTGAAAGTTGTTGCTGTAGAACCGGTAGATTCTCCTGTTCTTTCGGGTGGAAAACCTGGAGCGCATAAGATTCAGGGAATTGGGGCCGGGTTTGTGCCGGGTGTTCTCAATACCAAAGTTTATGATGAAATTCTTAAGGTTCGTCACGAAGACGCGGGAGAGATTGCACGCAAGCTGGCCAGAAACGAAGGGATTCTCGGGGGTATTTCCGCGGGAGCCAACGTTTGGGCAGCACTTGAATTGGCGAAAAGACCGGAATCTAAAGGAAAAACAATAGTGACCGTTATTTGCGATACCGGAGAACGATATCTTTCAACCTGGCTTTTTCAGGAATTTTTAGGCTAAGACATGACCGCAAAGACTCTCGGAAAAATAGAAACCAAGTATTTTACTTTTGCACAGCCTTCGCATGAGTTCAAGCTGGAATCGGGGCGGACCTTCGGCCCCATTACCGTTGCTTATGAGAGCTACGGACAGCTCAATGCAGATAAAAGCAATACCATTCTTGTGATGCATGCGTTTTCCGGAAACGCACATGTCGCGGGACCTGTCAGCGAAGAACAAGATCCGCCGTGGTGGGATTTCATGGTAGGTCCTGGGAAGGCTCTTGATACGGAAAAATATTTTGTTCTTTGCGCCAATGTCATCGGTGGCTGTAAAGGGACTACCGGACCGTCTTCCATGAATCCCAAAACAGGAAAGCCCTATGCTCTTGATTTTCCGCTTATCACGATCGGAGACATGGTGCGCGTCCAAAAAACTTTGATCGATCATCTTGGCATTAAGAAACTTCATGGGGTGATTGGCGGTTCCATGGGGGGGATGCTCGCGCTTCAATGGGTCGCTTTATACCCGGACGCTGTGGAGTGTGTGATTCCGATCGCAGCCACGTTAAAACATTCACCCCAGCAAATTGCATTTAATGAAGTGGGGCGTCAAGCGATTATGGCAGATCCTGCCTGGAATTATGGGAATTATTACGGCGGGGCTTTGCCGGAAAAAGGCCTTGCTGTGGCGCGCATGGTTGGGCACATTACCTACATGAGCAATGATTCCATGGAAAAAAAATTTTCCCGGCGGCTTAAAGACGATCATTCCGGATTTAAATTCTCGGCCGATTTTGAAGTGGAGGGGTATCTTCAGCATCGCGGTATGAGTTTTGTAAAACGCTTTGATGCGAATTCCTATCTCTATATCACCAAGGCGATGGATTATTTTGATCTCTCGGATGCAAAATGGATCCCGCCGCAGGGCCTTCCGAATGTCCGGTTTTTGGTGATAGCCTTTAAATCCGATTGGCTTTATCCTTCCGTTCAATCGCAGGAAATGGTTCGCCAGCTCAAGATGCGGCAGATCGATGCGACTTATTGTGAGATTGATGCTAGTTACGGGCACGATTCCTTTTTAATCGAAAGTGAATCGGAAAAGCAGTCGCATCTTATCAAGCACTTTCTTGCCAAAAGAAAATAAAACCCCCTTTCATTTGGTTTTCCTTGAAAAAAATAGCGAGGAGGAATACTATCTCTACTCAAATAAAAGGAAACGGATAGAATGAAATCGACTATGAAACGGCTTGATGATCAGGTTATTTATGGGATCGTGGCATCCGGTGCCAGTGTGCTCGATCTCGGATGCGGGAGTGGCGACTTATTAAGCTTATTGGTCCAGGGTAAACAAGTGAAGGCTCAGGGAGTCGAGCTGAACAACGATGCGATTCATGCCTGCGTCGAAAAAGGATTAAGTGTTTTTCATAGCGATATCGATAGCGGGTTGCCTTATTATCCCGAACAATCCTTTGATTATGTGATTCTGAACCAGAGTTTGCAGGAAGTGAAAGGAGTGGAAACGGTTATCAGCGAGGCGTTACGGGTCGGTAAAAAGGTGATCATCGGTTTTCCGAATTTTGCACATATTGAATCACGAATCCTGATGTTTTTTGGGGGTCGTGCACCCATCAGTTCTTCTTTGCCCTATTCTTGGTACAGTACCCCGAACCTGCGTTTTCTTTCCATCAAGGATTTCCGGGATTTTTGCCGGATCAAGCATTACAAAATCCTGGAAGCTCATTATCTCGGTCTGCGTGGGGAAATTCACATCCTTCCCAATCTTTTTGCTCTCAACGCCATCTTCGTGATCACGAAATAAAAGAGGCTGGCACCCGTTCATTCTAAAAGGCGTCAGCCTCTTTTCCTTTCCACGGACACAGCGAATTTTTTATTTAGCGTACATAATTTTCAATTGATCCATGGTCGGTTTTTCTTTGTAATATTCACCAGAAGGTCCCACATAACCGTCTTTGGTTCGCGTCATAGTGACTTTCGTGAAACTCCCATTTTTATTAGGCACTTGAAAAACGAGTTCTTCCGGAAGAGGTCTTTCAGCGGCCGATGAATCTTTCGCATACATGGCTTTCAATTGATCGATGGTGGGATAATCCGGATAAAATTCTCCATTCGGTCCTTTATAGCCATTACTGTATTTTTCCAAAGTCACGGGCATATAGCTGCCATTCGGATTGGGGACTGTCACCATAACAGTTTTTTCCGGCGCTTCGACAGCGGGTGGATTTGATGTCACAACCTGGGGAGGCGGAGTGACAACGGTATATCCAGAAGGTTCCTGGACATAATAGGTGTTGTTGTAAAAGTAATAGTTCCTTCCCTCATAGGGGATTTGTCGGTAGTAGGGAGGTAATGTTGGAATAGCAGCGCCCAAAGGTGCGGAAACAACGACATAACCTGCGGGGGTGTACTGGTAATACATGCCGCTCGCGTAATAATAAAGCATGTCTGCGATTCTCAAAGTAAGATAACCCCGCGGAAGTGCATGATAGTAATGAAATGGCCGGGCATAAAAAGCCTCATGGCGCTCATGCCCTCCCCTCATCTCATGGCCTCCTCGAGGGGCTGCAACTGCTGTTTGAGTAAATGAGAAAATGCTTACAAATAGCATAACATAGAAGAAACTTTGCCTTGTCTTCATGGGATGTCTCCTTTAATTGGTTTCACTGGTAAGAGCTTATCCTTCTATCTCTTTTCACTTCATTAGACAGCAAAGATCTTTGGAAAGTTCCATGTTTTTAGAACTGAACTTTGAGGAAGGTTAAACGAAAAAGCTTGGAAATCAAAGGAGACAGGCCGCGACTTGAGCCTGTCTCCTTGATGGCTAAGCAGCTTGAGGGAGCAATAATTTTTCTTTGAGAATCGTGGCGATTTTCTTGCCGGATAGCAACATGCCTCCGAAGGTAGGACCCATCCGAGGAATACCATAGGCCGTGGAAACAGCCATGCCGGTCACATAAAGTCCTGGGAAAATCTCCCCGGTTTTTTCCACCAAAAGATCTTCGGAACCGCAAACATCCATGGGGCCGAAATCCGCGATCTTGAGCAGCTTCCGTTTTTCAAGGCTTCGCAGGACCCAGGCGTCATGTCCGGTCGCATCGACTACCGCTTTGGATTCTAAAGCGATCGGATCCACGCAGGTAATGGCTTTTGGTAAGGCTGATACCGGCGACCAATTAATGACTGCACCTTCCACTCGTCCCTGACGCAAGATCACGTCATCAAACTTGGTAAGGTTCAAGATCTTAACGCCGGCATCACATGCGGCAGCGATGAGTTTGGAACAAGCCGTCGGGCCATCCGCAATAAAGAGATTTTTTTCCGCTTCCCGGTAGGGGATATTTAATTCATCGAGTACTTCCTGGCTGGGGGCACGGAATGTGACGGTATTCATGAAGTAACCACCGACCCAGAACCCTCCGCCGATGTAATTGTTGCTTTCGATGATCAAGGTCTTGGATCCCGTCCGTGCGAGATCGCGGCCGGCAATAAGACCGCTTGGACCTGCGCCGACGATGATGACGTCGGAGATGATGTACTCGTTGAACCAGCGGGCAAAATCTCCGACAATCGCCCGGGTGATGCTCGCTTCCGTGACTTTTTGGAACATGGTGATCTCCTTTTAAAGTGAGATCTGGGATAAGAAAACCCCGTATCAGAAATCGACCGGGGCCAAGAAGGGGATGGCAGTTTCCCTACGCTGGCATTATCCAGATCAGGTTATTAGGGTCATCCGCTTTAGCGGAACTCTCAGGCCTTGAAACGACCTCCCCATTTAGAAAAAACGAACATATTAAATCAGATCGAAATATTCTTCACAACAAAAATTTCAAAACGGCTATAAATAAAAAGTTTTTATTGACGAAAAGATTTAAGAGATTACAATTCCTACTAACCTTATAGGAATTATGAAACTAACGACGCGCAGTGAATATGCTTTTCTTGCCATGCTGAGTATTGCCCGCTCGAAAGAGAAGGGCTATATCCCGCTTTCTAAAATCGCCAAAGAACAAAAATTACCGATAAAGTATATGGAGCAACTCATGCAGACTTTATGTAGAGCCGGTTATCTCTCCAGCACACGAGGGAAAGAAGGGGGATACCGTCTAGCGAAACCTTCCCAGGAAATTACAATCGCGGAAATCATTCGTTTATTTGATGGGGCGCTGGCGCCGACGGAATCTGTAAGCACTTATTTTTATCGTTCGACACCTCTTTTGAAAGAAAAAAAGCTGATCAAGATGATGAAAAAAATCCGCGACTATATTGCCCATACGCTAGAAACGCATACGCTCGCGGATGTCATTTGAAAATTTTTAATTTAAAACATACTAATCATATAGGAGAAGCATAGAAATGATTGAATCCATCACTATTTTAAGCGGGCGGGGCAAGCAAGGAATATCCGAGACTGTCAGACGCATTGATTTCAAAATGGGAGATGTGGTCAGTATTGTTGGACCAACGGGATCAGGTAAAACCACTTTAATCAATGATATTGAGTTATTTGCGGATGGGACCACGCCTACGGGGCGAACGGTGTTGATTAACGGGATGCAGCCGTCTTCAGAATACCGGGATAACCCAGCGTGCAATCCCATAGCTCTCATTACACAGCATACGACATTCCTCTCTGATTTGCCGGTTCATGAGTTTTTGAAAGCGCATGCGCGTATCCGTTCCAATTCCGACAGGGGCAGCCAGGAACTTATACAACAGACACTTGATTTTGCCAATCAATTGACAGGGGAACCGATTGTGCTGACCAGTCAGATGACGGAACTTTCGGGAGGTCAGACGCGGGCGCTTTTGATTGCGGATGCAACCATAATTTGTAACACACCGATTGTGCTATTAGATGAAGTAGAAAACGCGGGGATTCATCGGACCCGAGCGCTTGAACTTTTGCGCCAATATAAAAAGATATTTGTCTTTGTCACTCACGATCCGCGCATTGCTCTGCTTTCCGATTATCGGATTATTATGCGCCAGGGATGCATCACGGATGTGCTGTATGCAAGTGAAGAAGAACGTGAATGTGCTGTCAGGGTAAGTCATCTGGATGATTTGTTAACGAAAATGCGGGATAAACTGCGCTATGGAGAGCGACTCACTATTGAGGAATTGGAGGGTGTATTATGAAACTGGTGGTGTGTGCGGGACCGGCAACAACCGGTAAAACGGCAGTCTTACGGCATATGATTCGTAAGTTGTTGGCAAAAAACCTTCGCTCGGCGTTTTTAAAAATCGATGTGCAATATGCCGAGGAAGATGAAATTTTCGCCAGAGAATTCGAGATCCCGACACGCAAAGTTTACTCCGGAGAGCTTTGTCCTGATCATTGCAATGTGATGGTTTTGGGAGATGCACTGCGGTGGGCCAGTGACGAAAGTTGCCAGGTGCTTATGGTGGAGACGGCCGGATTGTGTTTACGGTGTTCTCCCTATGTGGATGGCGGCTTGGGGATGGTTGTTTTGGAGGCAACCAGCGGTATGAATCTTCCCTTGAAGGTAGGTCCGATGTTGTCGCTGGCGGATATTGCTGTTATTACCAAAATCGACCGGGTTTCCCAGGCGGAGCGGGAAGTGTTTCGATATCGTATTCAGGATGTGGCCCCTCAAGTGCGTATTCGCGAGGTTAATGCACTCTATGGTATCGGGATCGATCCTTTGGTCGCAAGCGTGGAGGCATTTCCGGATGCGGGAGAAAATCTGTTGCTTCGGGGCAATCCTCCGGTCGGGACCTGTACGATTTGCGTCGGGAAAAAAGAAGTGGGCTGGCAGGCGCATTTCGGAGTGGTACGGGCTCTCGACAATCAGGTTTTTTATCGGGGAGAGTAACAAGCAAAATTTGTGATCCCTACGACTGAAATAGAAAAGACTACTTTAGCGATTATTGGATTAAATTCCAAGGAGGCACTTTCATGGCGACGACTGAACTAAAATTACCGGGATTGAATTGCGGGCTTTGCGGGTACAGAACTTGCGCAGAAATGGCGGAGCAGCTTTCGACTAAGCCGGAACTGCTTAAACGTTGTTTGCCTTTATCGGAACATCATGAGCAGACGTCTTCTGTGAAGCCTTTTATCACTCCGGCGCCGAAAAAAGATTGCGGGGGTTGTTCGACCGGATGTGTGACGGGATATACCGAGGCAACTCAATGGAAAGACAGCCTTGATCGGGAATTTGATTTTTATCTCGAGCATTTTCCGGAGGAACCGGGGCCGCGTGAAATTATTATTCCTCATAATCCGATGATTACTCGCGAAATGGATCTCCAGCGTGGTGATATTTTAATCGGGCGTCCGCTTGGTATGTCCTGCGGTTGTCCGATCACGCATTGTGGTGTAGTCACGGAAGTGGACAAACGTACGGGAGTGATTGTTTGGTGTGTCACAGGTCCTTTACAGCCCCGCCAGCATGGATATAAGGATATCGGCTATTACATTGCAGAAGGCTATGAGGGATTGATCAAACAGAGCCGTTGCGAACTCAAAATTGGTATGCGCTATTATTTTCAACCGCGGTTATGTATGCTTCAATGGCGGCACAGCGGTCTCATCAATTATCTGAATAGACTCAAAGACAGCTACCAAGTACGTCTCGAAGGCCTCTGGATCGGTTAATCACACCATTCTGAAAGATTGTGAGATAAGTCTGTGGTAATAAACTAGAATCTTCCATCTGTTTTTATCAGGCAATGCTTGTGATATAATTCCCTCTTATGCCGATACAACCTTCTAAGAAACTTGAAATTTTTAAAAATCCGAATGCAAATCGGAATTATAATATCGATCTCGAATGCCCGGAATTCACGTGTCTTTGCCCCAAGACCGGTCAACCCGACTTTGCCACGATCCGTATCCGTTATGTTCCCGATGAATTTTGTGTTGAACTGAAGAGTTTTAAGCTTTATTTATGGAGTTATCGTAATGAAGGAGCGTTTCATGAGGCGGTTACGAACAGGATTCTTGATGATCTGGTGAAAGCGATCAAACCGAGACAAATGACTGTCGAAGCTGATTTTTATGTTCGGGGCGGCATTCATACAGTGATCACAATCGCTTATTCCAAGAACCGAAAAAGAAGATCTTAAACAAAAATATCTAAGGAGGAAAATCCCATGGTGCAAGAGCGAAAGGACGTAGCGACTTTTCAAGGAGGGCCTCTGACGCTGATGGGTCCCGAACTGAAGGTGGGAGATAAAGCCCCGGATTTTAAGCTTATCGACACGAGTCTGAAACCGGTGATGCTTGCCAGCAGCAAAGGAAAAACACGCTTGATCAGTGTCGTGCCTTCCATCGATACCCCTGTCTGTGATCTTCAGACAAAACGTTTCAATCAAGAAGCTTCCAAACTCCCAGGAGATATCGTTGTGTTGACAGTCAGTATGGATCTCCCTTTTGCGCAAAGTCGCTGGTGCGGGGCTGTGGGTGCGGATAAAGTCCAAATGCTTTCGGATTATCAGGAACATTCTTTCGGGGCGGCTTACGGTGTTCTTATCAAAGAGCTGAAACTTCTCAGCCGCGCTATTTTTATCGTGAGCCCAAATGACAAAATCAGGTATGTCGAATATGTCAAAGAAATCACTCAGCATCCGGATTATGACAAGGCGCTTGGGGCTCTCAAGTGCAAGTCTTGTGCTTAAGCGGGTCACATTCTCTCTTATCGTTTTTTTAACGTTCCCATTGTGCACTCAAGCATCTGAGTCTGTGCTTAGAACCTTGAGTGCACGAGTGGTCTCGGTTGATTCGGACGGCGCCAAGCTCGATGTCGATTTCAGACATCCGGCTACGGAAAAGATCCAACGGCTGATATTTTTTATGGATAATCAAAGCGGGCTTTCCGGCATTGACAAACTTCAGGATCTTCGTTCAGGACAAGTCGTGAACATTGACTACGTAGAAGGGGAAAAAGGTCGATTGCTTATCCGGCATCTTGTTCGAGTCAGATTGTCAGGGCCGCCTCCGGGACTTGAAAATTTCCGTGGACTTTGATCGATTTCTTTTTGTAGCCCTTTTTTTTTCTTTATTAGCACCTTCCTGTCTTTTAGCGCAAGGGGAAGAATCCCGTCCGGACGATGCATTGATCAGTTTTCAAGGTGAACCTCAGAGGAATTATTCCGAACAGACAGATGCGGAGCTTTTTGCGGCCGAGCGGGATTTGAAAAGCCATATTGCCAAGGAGCCTAACAATGCGTTCTATTATTTTGAATTGTCGGAAATCTATACGGTGCTTTTTGACAGGACTCGGACGAAAAAAGGCAAACAGTCAGACGAATGGATTTGGAGAAGCGGTGATGTTCTGGAGAAGGTTGTGATGATTGAGCCGTCCAATAAAGTGGCCCATTTTAATCTCGGCGTGGTTTATAAAAGACAAGGTAAGATGGAAAAGGCTCGGGAAGAGCTGAAAAAAGCGATACGGCTTTGTCATGTACAACAAGACGTATCTATTATTTTCGCCGCATGGATGGAAATCGGTTTTATCTATGAAGAACAAGGTTTTTGGGATGAGGCGCAAGCTTCTTTTCTAAAAGCACGAGAATATGATTATGGGAATCAGGATGTGGCGGAAGCGCTCCGTGAGGTTCAGTCCAGAAAACAGCATGAAACCGGCTCTTCAACGCCGTTTATGATGCCCTCCATGGGTTCTTTGGTTGGAAACTCGTCAGGACCTGTTGTGGCGCCGGATCCCCATCGGGATAGCGGGACACAATACCCAGGGATGCAGGCATTGCCTTATTTGGGTTCTATGCTGGCTCAGAAATTTACTGGGGGACAACAGGATGGAGCCAATGATGAAAAATATTGAAAACCAAACAGTGCTTTCCCCAGGAATCAAGGCGGTTTTTTTTGATGCCGGCGGAACACTTTTCCGCCCTTTTCCTTCCGTGGGTCATCATTACAGCCAAGTCGCATCGCGTTATGGCTGCCGGGCAGGTAGTCAGGAGATTGAAGATGCTTTTCACCGGGTCTGGCGCGAACATGACATAATCGGCGGGATGCACGGCCAGTGCAGCGAAAAGATCGAAAAAGATTTCTGGCGCAAAATTGTTTCCGGGGTTTTTAAGGGATTCAGCGGCCTTTCGGATTTCGACTCTTTTTTTGAAGAACTGTATGATCTCTTCGCGAGGCCCGAGGTGTGGCGTTTCTTTCCGGAATCCGAAGAAGTATTGCATCGGCTGAAGGAACAGGGTTATATTCTTTGCATGATTTCAAATTGGGACAGTCGGCTTGTGAGACTTTGTGAAGGACTTGGTTTGGACCGTTTTATGGATCATTACGTGATCAGTGCAATTTTCGGAATCGCAAAACCGGATCCAAGAATTTTTCAAGAAGCTTTAAAAAAAACCGGTGTCAAAGCTGAAGAAGCGGTTCATGTCGGTGACAGCCTTGAAGATGATGTCCGCGGTGCAACTCTTGCCGGGATTAAGGCCGTTTGGCTGGATCGTTCCGGACGACATCAAAATTTAACGCAAGATCATCAGAATTCTGTAAGCGTAATTCAAGATCTTCGAGAACTGATTCCGAGGAAATAAATGGGGATTGAAAAAGAATTGTTGAAGGCGGGGGGAGTGTTGCGTGATGCCAAGTTATCGCCTGCCCCAGGCGATTTTCCTTTTATTGGCGGTAAATTTGATGGCCGCATAGCTCAATGGGGTATCGGGAAAGCCAGTAAGAAAAAAACAGAAGTTTTTTTCAAGATTTGTCTCCTGAAACCGCTGGACCTTCCTTTTTGGCTCCAGGAACATTGTCCGATCGATCTTGGAACCGCGGGGCATCCTCAAACAAGCAATTTGAGCATTGAAGAAAAAATATGGCTGGTGGAGCATATCCCGCTTCAAGAAGACAGGGAAAGCTATTTTTCTGCTCAGACAGATACCTCGATACGGGAGCATTTCGCCGGACTTTCAGACATTGCTTTCAAACTCGAGTCGGGGGAGGTTTCGTTAGAAAGGATTGTCAACGATTTTCAAAGGACAAGCGTGCGCGATTACTTTAAAACTTTGTTGATCGGATTGTGCGTGGTGGTGGCGCTGATTGTTCTGTTTGTTGTTTTCGCGATTAATAAAAGGGCTGGTGTCGGCGGAGGGGAGCAGCAACTCGAGGAGCAGACTATCAAAAAGGGAGAACTCCAACCTGCCAAAGCTGTCCGAAAGCGCCGGATCGTTCCTTCCGATAACAACGTTTTTTTGAAAGTTGCAGTGGATAAAACAGTGGTACCGCTCAATGAGTCAGTGACTTTGACGTATGATTTGTTCACGCGTTATGAAACAAGATTTTGGGGCTTTTATAACGAAGGAAATTTTACGGGTTTTCAAAAAATCGAAAAAGATGTCGGTACCGATATTCTTCGGGAAATGGTTGATTACGAAGGTCAAAAATTCTCCAAAGTCCTTATCGGATCGTATACTCTTGTTCCTCTTAGAACGGGTAAGCAAACCATTCATCCGGGTGTGGCTTTGGTCTCCGTGAAAACTAAAAGAGGAGAAATTGTGGACATGTACCTTAAGGCACGGCCGATCGAGATCACGGTCGAAGCGAAAAAAGACATGGCGGTATCGTGATGCCTTCCCACGCGCTCTTTTTGAAATTTTGCGATATTTTAAAAGATGCAAAAGTCTCTGAGGAACCAAATTTAGCTGATGGGGATATAAATATTGTAGGTCAATTTGAAGAAAGAAATGCCCGTTTTGGGGTCCGGAAGGGTGCTGGGAAAAAGATGGTGGAAGCCTTTTTTCAGATTGGCATCAGTTTACCAGCGGATCTTGCTATGACAGGAATTCCTTACTGTCCTTTTGAGGCAGATGGCAGGTCTGGATTTCAAAAAGCAAATCTGGGAATTGAAAACGGCAAGTGGCTCACCGAACGTATTTATCTTTCTCGGGGAGAGGATGTTTATTTTGGCGTCCAATCGGAGGAGTCACTCCGTGAACATTTCGCCAAGCTTGGGCAATTGGCTTCCCGAATAGAAGAAAATGAATTCTCGCTCAAAGAAAACATGGTCGAAGTGAAAGGGAAAAATGAACGATTTATTTTTTTGATGCTGCTGCTGGCCTTGCTCGCGATTGTTTTTGCCGTCGCAGTCATTTCGGGGCCCGTTGTGTCCGGCCGGAAAAATTTCAATCAAAGAGGCGTTCAAAAATCTACTGAGACAAGAGTTCTTAAAAAACAAACAGTTCAAAAGCAAGTGGCTTATGGTGTTCGCGAACGCAGGATCGTTCCTTCGAATTCCAACATTTTTCTCAATGTTATTCCCGATCGGACATCCGTTCCCATGGGCGAGAAAGTCATTTTGAATTATTCGATATTCACCCGGTTCGGGACAAAGTATTGGGGTTTTTATAATGAGGGCAAGTTTCAGAATTTCCGAGTAGAACGCAACGATATTGATGGAGGGGGGGAGCGGGAGGTCGTTCAATATAAAGGGAAAAAATTTATAAAATTTGATGTGGGAACCGTTTCGCTTTTTCCGCTCAAAACGGAGAAACAACAGATCTATCCGGGGGCTGCGTTTGTGTCCGTTAGGAGCGAAAAAGGGGACATTATGGATATGTATCTCAATACGAAACCCCTTGAAATCACAGTCCTGGAACCTATCGATCAGAGTTCATGATGCAAAAAAATATCCTTGTGCTGGATCTTGAAACGCAGAGATCATTCAAAGAAGTCGGGAAGACCAAGGCGATGAGTCTTTCCAAGCTCAAGGTATCTGTGGTTTGTGTTTACGATTATCTTAACGGGCAGTACACGGCTTATGAAGAAAAAGAGATTATGAAACTAGATCAGCGTTTTCAGTCCGTGGATCTGATCATCGGATTCAATATACGGCGTTTTGATATGCCAGTGCTGGAGCCGTATCTTTTTAAGTCTATCGCAACTTTGCCGGTTTTAGATCTTCTGGATGACATCGAAAAAGCCCGCGGCCATCGGGCAAGTTTGGACAGTGTGGCGCGCGCGACTCTGAAAGAAGGAAAAACAGGGAGTGGTATGGATGCGCTTGTTTATTACAAAGAGGGGCGCATGGAAGAATTAAAAAAATATTGTTTGGATGATGTGCGTCTGACCAAAGATGTTTATGAATACGGTTGCCGGGAAGGAAAGATCCTTTTTACTTCGACCTGGGATTTCAAGACCTATGAGATTCCGGTGAATTGGAAACAGGCGACCCAGGAGTTTATTGATAAAAGCAAGAAAAGTGTGGCTACCGATTTTCCGACCAGTCTGTTTTAATTGAAGGAGTAAAAAATCTTTATGATGCCAGGGATACTGACCTACTTGAGTTATTTTGTCCTGGGGTTGGGACTTAACTTGACTCCCTGTATTTACCCCATGCTGACGATCACGCTCTCGGTTTTTCGAAATCCGAAGGATGAATCCAGATGGAATGCGTTCAGGAGGGCTTTTCTTTATGTGTGTGGCATTGTGGCGATGTATACCTTTCTGGGCGTATTGGCGGCTTTTACGGGGCAGCTTTTTGGAAGCTTACTACAGAATTCCTGGGTTCTTTTACTGATCAGTTTGTTTATTTTTATACTTTCGTTCAGTATGCTCGGCTTTTACACCTTCCGGCTTCCTTCTTGGCTCATGCCGCAGCAAGGCGTTTCGCGGCAGTCGCTTTTCGGTCTTTTTTTGTCTGGAATTTTGGTTGGCGTAATCGCCGCGCCTTGTATGGGACCTGTGGTTCTTTCGCTTTTGGCGCATATCAGCCAGGATCAAGATCCGATCTTTGGAGCGCTTTCTTTTTTTATGCTGGCTCTTGGCTTGGGAACGCCCTACCTGATTCTTGGAACTTTTACGGGGCTTTTAAAGAAACTGCCGCGGTCAGGGGCTTGGCTTGTCTGGTTTGAAAGGGTGCTTGGCGTGGTTCTGCTTACTATCGGATCTTTCTACTTGATCATTGCACTCCGGCTGTCCATCCTGCCATGGCTGGTTCCAACGGCCTGTTGGTTTGGCGGAATTTATTTAGGTTGGGTGGAACGTTCTGCGGAGACATCAAAGAAGTTTTTAGTTTTTAAAAGATTGATCGGAAGCCTGATGGCTGTTATCGGATTTTTCATGATGATGGGGATGATCGGGCTTCATCCGAAAAGCGGTGTAGTTTGGGAATCCTATCGTGCCGGAGTTTTAGAAGATGCCCGTGAAAAAGAACAACCGGTTATTCTGGATTTTTATGCGGATTGGTGCATCTCATGCCATGAGTTGGATCGATTTACCTATTCGGACCCAGAAGTGATCCGGATCCTAAACGCTTTTCGGAGGATCAAGGTTGATGCGACTTCGATGGATTCGAGGGACGTGCAACAAGTGGTTCGCAGGTTTGATGTCTTCGGACTTCCGACCGTTGTTTTTTTGGATGAACAGGGTCATGAAGTCCCGGAAATCCGTGTTGATGGTGCTATTCCCGCGAAAGAATTTATCGCCATGCTGCGTTCTTCCCGTCTCAGGAAATTTACCAGTCCGCCCGAACCCTCAACTTGACAAAGAAGGTGATGGCTTCTAAGATGCCCCAAAGCATGTATTCATCATTTGCGAGAGACAATTCAAAATGAAAATCCTGCAGCGTTATGTTTTTAAAGAGCTGATCTTGCCGTGTGCCCTTTGCTTTGCCGTTCTCTGTTTTATTTTTATGGCGGGCTATCTTGTGAAAGCGGCGGACATGATCATTGGACGCGGAATCCCTTTCACACAGACGCTTTATGTCTTGCTACTGATATTCCCCTCGGTGGTCAGTTATACCGCGCCGATGAGTCTGCTGACAGGTGTTTTGATTGTTTTCGGCAGCTTTTCCCAGCACAATGAATTTCGCGCCATGAAGGCTTCCGGGGTGCATCCACTCAAGTTTATGGCGCCTCCGCTTATTCTTGGGGTGGCGTTAAGTCTGGTGATGTTTGCCTTTAACGATCAACTTGGGCCTGTGGCGCGTTTTGAATTTCGTAAGGCTACCAAAAAAATGATCATGCAGCATCCTATGGCACTTATCGAACCTGGACGATTTGTGAAGCTCAGCAACAATATTCTTTTTCTTGCTAAGCGGGTAGAAGGTAATGAGATGAAGGACATTGTGGCTCACGAAGGCGTGGATACGGAAAAGCCCGTGCGCACCATCGTAGCTGAGCGTGGAGAAATCCGTATGGATTCGAATAATGGGCAGCTCGAAGTGCATCTCTATGACGGAAGCGTTTCGGAATCGCAGGATAAGGGGATCCAATCCGTTCAGTTCAAGACGTATAAATTTCCGGCGATGGGGGAAAATGATATCAGGCAAATGAACAAGAAGAAAAAAGACATGAGCCTGGCGGAAATCCTTGTCGATGTCTCGGAGAAAACCGAGAAAAAAGAGCGTCGCGAACTCTGGACTGTTTTTCACCAAAGGATTTCGTTTTCGTTTGCTTCTCTGGTGTTCGTTTTTATCGGTATCCCCATCGGGGCCATTGTAAAACGCGGGGATGTGGTGGTCAGTTTTGGTATCTCCATGGCTGCAGCATGTATTTATTATGTTCTTTTTGCTCTCGCAACAGCGGTCTCAACGCGGGGTGGGTTGCCTCCTGTGATCAGTCTCTGGCTTCCCAATATTTTGTTATTTGTTATTGGCACTTACCTTCTCAGGAAAGCAATCCTTTCTTAACCTCCAGCCTCAAAGTTCGCTTTTTTCTTTTGCTTGATCTCTAAAATGAAAGATATCCGCTGAAGTCTACTTAATGTCAAGAAGTTTGCAAAGATCGGCAGGCGTCTTCATGATGTGATCTGGCTTGATGGTTTCGATGGCCTTCAGGGCATGAAAAGGATCTGAGGCAAGCATGGGAAAGGCGACTGACGAAATGGAAATGGTATTTTTGGCGCGGTTTGCCGCCAAAATATCATCCGGGAGATCGCCTACATAAAGAAATTTCTTTTTAACACCGAGAGCTTGAGCGGTTTTAATCAAGGAAAATGGATGAGGTTTGCGAAGAGATTCTTTTTTTTCTCGTTCTTCTTTTTTGACGTCATCCATGGTTGTCATCGCGTCGAAGAGGTCTGTGATTTCAAAAGATTTCAGGGCATAAGAGGCTTCGTAGTAAGAACGTCCTGTTGCAATCCCAAGTTTGTAGCCGTGGTTCTTTAGTTTTTGGAGCAGAGGTTTTTTGAAAACAAGTTTCTCCCGGTGGATAAGACCGCGTTTTTTCCAGTAACGCATTTTGTTTTGGGTGAGTCGCGGGAAGATATCTTTACCGAGGTAAACTTCCTGAAAAATGCGGGCAACTCTTTCAATGGTGATCGTTGTAGGTCTGCCGAAAAGTGCAGTAATCCCGGCCACACGAAGAGGCCGATCCTTAACGGTTTTTGAAAATTTTTCGATATCAACAGCTTTTTTGAGGGCCTCGACGGTGCGTTTGGCGACCGGCAGTGAGAGGAGATAGATCAAAAGACCGTAACAACAGTCCCAGTCATCATTAAAACCACCCAAGAGCTTGAAACGATCAACGTCTTCAGGGCTCAAAAGGTTCGGGAATTTTCCTCCTATTGAGCGGCTGAAAAAAGGGACTGGGCCATGCGTCAGGTAAAGTTCTACCGTATTACGAATGGCTTCCAAATAGGAATGTCGGGTGTCTACCAGCACATTGTCGATATCAAAAATGATCGCATCAACTTTGAGTTTCTCAGAGGGAGTAGAAAGGATTTTATTTTTAGGATGAATAGCATGTTTCATGTGTTCAGTTTACGCACTTCAAAGGGTTCTGTAAAGGTCTGATTTTGTTTGCGTAAGCAGACTTGTGCATTTCCTCAGGGCTGTGCTAATATAACGATTTTCAAAGCCGATTTTCGATGAAACGTGACGAAAAAGAGCAAGTTTTTTAAAGAGGATTTTTTTAAATCCTCAAAAAAAGTATTATCCTTTCACAGATTTCTGTCATGATGCGCCGGGGTAGCTCAGTTGGCTAGAGCGAGGGACTCATAAGCCCTAGGTCGCCAGTTCAATCCTGGCCCCCGGCATTTTTTAGCTGACACGGCGAATGACTTATACAGTCCTTGGAGTAGGTGTAGCTGTTTTAAAAAATAAGCTTGAAAAGAAAGTGATTTTTTAAAAGACAGCAGCAGAGTAGGATCATCATCAGGCGGAAGGGAGCTTTTTATGAAAGTGGTTATCTTGGCTGGAGGTTACGGAGCTCGGTTGGGGAATGTTACGGAAGCGATCCCCAAACCTATGGTTCGAATAGGCAACAAACCATTGCTTTGGCATTTAATGAGATATTACGCTTCCTTCGGCCATAAAGATTTTATCCTCAGCGTCGGTTTCAAAGCGGATGTGATCAAACATTTCTTTTTTAATTATTATTCTCAAGTCAACGATTTTACGATCAATCTTGCCACAGGAGGTTTCAAATCACTTAATAATCAAAACACTGTGGATTGGAATGTGACCGTGATGGATACTGGAGTGGATACCCTGAAAGGGGCACGCCTCAAAAGACTCGAGCCGCATCTTGATGATGTCAATTTCCTGACTTATGGGGACGGTCTATCGGATGTGGATCTGGATGTGCTGCTTGAATTCCATCGATCCCACGGGAAAATGCTGACGATCTCCGGGGTTCATCCTCCGGCCCGGTTTGGGAATATCGAGGAAAAAAACGGCAATGTTCTTTTTTTTAACGAAAAAAGGCAGTCTTCCCAGGGATTTATTAACGGCGGATTTATGGTGTTTAACAAATCTCTTCTAAAATACTTGCGTGCTGATGAAAATCAAGACCTCGAGACAGAAACTTTTCAGCAATTAGCTGACGACGGAGAGCTGATGGTCTATAAACATGAAGGCAACTGGGAATGCGTGGATACGGGTCGTGACCTCAAGCACATCGAGCAACTATGGAAAGAAGGCAAGGCTTTCTGGGTTCGAGGGTGAAACATGCCGTTTTTTGGCGATGTTTATAAAAATAAAAAAATCCTAGTTACCGGCCACACAGGCTTTAAAGGTTCCTGGTTGTGTTTTTGGCTCTCAAAACTTGGGGCACAAATTTGCGGTTATTCGTTGCAGGCGCCCACAAATCCCGCGCATTATCATCTGATCGGATTTCCGCATCACAACATCATTGGCGATATTCGTGACGTCTCTCATGTGGAGCAGGTTTGTCATGATTTTTCCCCGGATTTTGTTTTTCATCTGGCGGCGCATTCGCTTGTTCGCTCTTCTTATGAAAATCCTCTGGAAACATTTAATACCAACGTCATGGGCACAGTAAATGTCCTGGAAACCTGTCGCTGCCAGTCATCAGTTCGCGCAGCGATTATCATTACAAGCGATAAATGTTATGAGAATCAAGAAACACTTCGGCCATATCAAGAAACGGATCCGATGGGAGGACACGATCCTTATAGCGCCTCGAAAGGATGTGCGGAACTTGCGGTAACCGCTTACCGCCGTTCTTTCTTTCAGGAAGGGATCATTCAGGGTGGCCGGGAAATGCTTTTAGCCAGTGCTCGAGCCGGGAATGTTATGGGAGGCGGTGATTGGGCCGAGGACCGCCTGATGCCGGATCTCGTGCGTGCTGCTGCAACCGGCACTTCTGTTAAAATACGTCATCCACAGTCTGTTCGGCCTTGGCAACATGTATTGGATGCTTTGAGCGGATACCTTTTGCTAGGCCAAAAACTTCTTGAAGGAGATTCGGCTTTTGCGGAAGCATGGAATTTCGGGTCGGATACGTCGCATGTCCGGAATGTTCAATATCTTGTCGAGAAATCCTGTGCGATTTGGCCTAAGATTAAAGTGGATATAAGCAAAACAACACAAGGGCTTCATGAAGCAGGATTGCTCATGCTGGATCCTTCCAAAGCCCGGCAGAAACTTTCATGGGCACCGGTCTGGGATACGGACACGGCGATTGATAAGGCCGTAAATTGGTATAAAACATTTTACGAAAAAAATTCAGTGGTTACAGAAGATGATTGGAATGCCTATATCCAGGATGCGATGCGCCAAGGAGCGGTATGGACAAAATGACCTCTGAAGAAAAACTGAGGCAAGAGATTCTTGGGAAAACTCGCGAATATTACGCCAAGGCGTTGGCACAAGAACAAGGGCCGTTTATTCCCAGAAAGACACAGGTTCATTACGGCGGCCGTGTCTTTGATGCAAAAGAAGTGGAAGCCCTCGTGGATGCTTCGTTGGATTTCTGGCTCACGTACGGCCGTTTTTCCCATGAATTTGAAAAAAAAATTGCGGCCTGTCTCGGAGTCAATTGGGCGTTTTTGGTCAATTCGGGATCTTCGGCGAATTTGTTGGCATTGATGGCATTGACATCGCCGCATCTCAAAGAGCGCCGTATCTGTCGAGGGGATGAAGTGATCACGGTTTCGGCAGCATTTTCGACCACCGTGGCACCTATCATGCAATACGGTGCTGTGCCGGTTTTTGTGGATGTCTTGCTAGGCACCTATAACATCGATGCTTCCGCGCTTGAAGCCGCAATCTCAAAACGCACCAAAGCCGTAATGCTTGCCCATACCATGGGGAACCCTTTTGATATCAACGCGGTAAAAACCTTTTGCGCGAAACATCATCTTTTTCTTATCGAAGACAACTGTGATGCCTTGGGTTCCCGCTACCAGGGTCAGCTGACGGGTGTCTTTGGGGATATAGGGACCAGCAGTTTTTATGCCTCGCATCACATCACAACAGGAGAGGGCGGAGCGGTTTATACCAGCGATCCGGTCCTGAAAAAAATCCTGTTGTCTTTGCGTGATTGGGGGCGCGATTGCTGGTGCGATTCGGGGAAGGATAATACCTGCGGCCAGCGTTTCTCCCAACAATGCGGCACGCTTCCTTACGGTTATGATCATAAATATATTTATAGCCACTTCGGATATAATGTTAAAGCGACCGAGATGCAGGCCGCTATCGGATGCGCGCAACTTGACAAACTTATGCTTTTTACGGATGCGCGCCGCAAGAATTTCGCGTTTTTGTATGAGCGTTTGAAGAAATACGAAGACGTTTTTATTTTACCGGAGGCGACTAAAGACAGTGATCCGTCTTGGTTCGGATTTCCACTGACTTTGCGGGATGACGTGAAATTCACTCGGGGTGAGCTTATGAGCTTCCTAGAAAGTAAAAACATTCAAACAAGGAATCTTTTTGCGGGCAATATCATAAGGCACCCTTGTTTTGATGGTCTTAAAGAAGGTGCGGATTATCGGGTGGTCGGGAACCTTAAGAATGCGGACAAAATCACACGGGATACGTTTTGGGTCGGCCTTTACCCGGGGATGACGCCGGATCATTTGGCGTATATGGCCGATACCTTCAGTGAATTTTCCAAAAAGGAGAAAAATCACTTATGACCGGTAACGACCTGTTCCAGCGGCTTTTTATATTTGAATTAGCAAACAATCATTCCGGAGATGTAGCGCACGGCATCCGGACGATACAAGAAATCCTTGGCGCGGCGAAAAAGTTTAATTTTCATTTCGCTTTCAAATTTCAATACCGGAATCTGGAAACCTTCATCCATCCGGATTACAAAAACAGAATGGATTTGAAATACATCAAAAGATTTTCCGAAACGGTCTTAACGGAAGAAGATTTCTTGAAAATGAAAAAGGAAGTTGAAGCGCACGGAGCCTTGACCATCTGCACTCCCTTTGACGAAGAGTCGGTGGATCGTGTCGTAAAGCACCAATATGACATTTTGAAAATAGCCAGTTGTTCTTTCACGGATTGGCCTTTATTGGAAAAGATCGTCCGGACGGAACTGCCGATCATTGCTTCGACAGCAGGTGCTTCCTTGGAAGAGATCGATCAAGTGGTTGCTTTTTTTGAGCATCGGAATAAGCAACTGTGTATCATGCATTGTGTGGGGGAGTATCCGATCAAGCGGGAAAACCTTCAACTGAATCAAATTGTTTTACTGAAAAAACGTTATCCCGGAATTCCTATAGGATTTTCAACCCATGAAGAGCCGGACAACACGGAGGCTATCAAGATGGCCATCGCAAAAGGAGCCACGGTTTTTGAAAGGCATGTGGCTGTTGAATCTTCCACCTATCCGGTTAATGCCTATTCCTCGACGCCGCTTCAAATCACTCAGTGGCTCCGATCCGCGCAGGAGGCTTACCTCATGAGCGGGGTGGAAGATGAACGTTATGCGATTACTGAAAAAGAAAAAAATGATTTGCAGGGCCTGAAACGAGGAGTGTTTGCAAAAGGGATACTTCAAAAAGGCGATAAGATAACGAAGGATAACGTTTTTTATGCGATTCCCTGCACCGAAGGACAACTGGTCGCGAATGATCTTTCAAAATACACCGAATATACCCTGGAAAGAGATCTGCAACTAAAAGAGGCTGTCTGTTTTAAGGATTTGAAGGTCCGGCATCTGCGTGAGCAAGTTTTAAAAATCGTCAAAGAGCTTAAAGAAATGCTTTTAAAAGCGCATGTAGCCCTGCCGAACAAAGTGGATCTGGAATTGTCCCATCACTATGGCATAGAAAAGTATGAGGAATGGGGCGCAGCGATCTTAAATTGCATCAATCGGGAATACTGTAAAAAACTCATCGTGCTTTTACCGGGACAGAAACATCCGGTTCATCATCACCTCAAGAAAGAAGAAACCTTTTATATTTTATACGGAAGTATGGAAGTGCTGGCGGGTGCAGAAAAAAAATCGCTCAAAGCTGGCGATATGTTAACTCTCGAGCGAGGCATGAATCATGACTTCTCGACGGCAGAAGGCGTTATTTTTGAGGAAGTATCGACCACCCACTATGAAAACGATTCGTTCTATGAAGACGAAAGAATCGGCCGCAACCAGGACAGAAAAACCGCATTAACTTTCAGGGCGGATTGGCTCTACAAATCACTTAAATGAAAGAGCCGAGATGATCACAATTGCCTGGGATGTGGATGATGTATTGAATGATCTGATGAGGGTATGGTTTGACGAAAAGTGGAAGATCGAGCATCCGGAATGCGGCGTGCAGTATGAAACGATCACGAAGAACCCTCCTCCTGAACTTTTAGGGATTTCATTGGAGGAATATCGGGCCTCGCTCGATGAGTTCCGATTGTCAGGAAAGTACAAAGAACTTACTCCTGTAGCAGAAGTTCTGAAATGGTTTGAAGCATGCGGTCATTTGTTCAGGCATATTGCCGTGACTGCGGTTCCCATAAAGGCAGCCTCCGTAAGTGCAGACTGGGTGATGTGTCATTTTGGTACGTGGATTCGTACTTTTCATATGGTTCCTTCTCCCAGAAAAACGGATTCCATCCCGCAATATGATCAAAATAAAATCGATTTTCTAAAATGGTTTGGAAAAGTCGATGTGTTCATGGATGATTGTGAGGCAAATATCGTGGGATGCGCGCAAGCCGGCATTAAAGGGATTGTATTCCCGAGGCCCTGGAACGGGAATCGCTCGACAGTTTCGCAAGTGCTTCACTCTCTGGGCTCGTTGCCATCTCATCCCAGGGCTTTGAACTAGTATTTCAAATCAACGTGAAAAATCTTTCAGGAAAAAGTTGAGTTTATGACAGATCAAAAACTAAGGCCCGAAGAGGCCAATCGGAGAAACAAGCTCAAAGAAGAGAAACCTCTTGTCTACGAAAAAATCATGAAATTTGATGAAAAAATCAGACGAGGGGAGAGCATTGCGATCATCCAGTTCCAGTATAACTATGTATGCAATTTTGCTTGTCAGCACTGCTCCATCAAAAGATTTCAGGGCAAAAAAGAAGGTCGTACCTTCACCATTCCTGATGTAAAAGATCTCTTTCGGCAGGCGGATGAGATGGGTTTGGCACGTGTGACCATTACGGGTGGTGAACCGCTGGTGTTCAAGGACTTTGATGAGCTTGTTGCGGCGATTGATCCTCAAAAATTCTATATCAACTGTGATACAAATGGATGGCTTTTGGATGTAAAGAGGGCCAAGCATCTGAAAAAGATCGGTGTGGACAGGATTCAATTGAGTCTTGATAGCCTTAACGCCAAAGAGCATGACGATTTTAGAAAGGCCCCGGGTTCCTTTGAAAGAGCCATGAAAGCGGTTGACGCAGCTTTGGATGCAGGATTGGGCATTTTTATCCAGACCGTCGTAACGAAACAGAGATTGCACTCCAAAGAATTCATCGATTTTATTGAGTATTTTAATAAAAAAGGCATCGGCGTCTTTGTCACCTACGCCAAACCAGTCGGGTCTTGGGAAGGTAACTTTGACGTTTTGGTGGATAAAAATGATATGAACTACATGAGAGAACTTGAAAAAAAGCACAAGGTGTTCACTCATTTAACGCCGGCGTACGGACTTGATATGGGCTGCATTGCGGTCAAAGGCATGTTTTCTGTAACTCAGTACGGCGATGTGTTGCCTTGTCCGTATATCCACACGTCGATCGGGAATGTTTTTAAGGAACCTCTCAAGGATATTGTGCAGAGAGGATTGAGCATCAAATATTTTGGTGAATATGTGGACACTTGTCTTATTGCGGAAGATAAGGATTTTATTGATCAATATATTGTGAAACGAATCTATGGCAAGCCGTTGCCGGTCCCATGTTCTGAGGTTTTTACCGAAGAAGATAAAACTCAAAAGCCGTTCCATCAGCATGATGCTGGAAAATAGCAATCATCAAGACAAATTCCTTTCGGGTGGCTGCCCATAGAAATGAGCATTGTCCCATGACGAATCTAAATGATGACAGTCAGGAGCTTTTAACGCGACCCCAACATGTCCGGTGTCCGGTCTGCGGCCACCCTCTTTTCAAAAAGAAGTACTCAATCAATCACTACACCCTCGTGCAGTGTTGTGCCTGTCAGGTAATTTTTGTCAGAGAAAAACTATCACAGCAAGACTTGGACCAATATTATTTCAAAGAGGTAGACGGTGCGGAGGGAAAGAAAGACTGTGTTTATTTGGATGAAGAGAATATTGAAAATTTAAGCTATTACTACCGTCGTTTAAAAGCACTTATTTTAAAAAGGATTCAAACAGGAAAGGTTCTCGATATCGGGTGCAATGCGGGATATTTTTTGGATGTTATGGATGGTTTTGAGTGCTACGGTGTCGAAAGATCTCCGGACTACTCGAAAGTTGCGAAAAGCAAACATGGGGAACGTATCTTTGAGGGAACTTTTGAGGATTACCAGGTTCCTGATAATTTTTTTGATTGCATCAGCATGCAAGATGTTTTTGATCATATGCTGGATCCCATGGCGGTATTGGAAAAATGTCGCCGTCTTCTCAAGCCGGACGGCATTTTAGTAGTTAAAGTCCATGACCTATCCTGTTTGTACGCGAGGATGACGGGGAAGAATTTTTATGCCTTAATTCCTCCTGCGCACTTGTTCTTTTACAACAGGCCTTCTCTTAAAACAGCTCTCCAAAAGGCTTCTTTTGAGATTATTTTTTCCAAGCATATCGGTCACTTGATGTTCTTAAGTACCATCGTCTATCGATTATCGAGAAAAGATCCCCAAAGCATCTTCTTTCACTTGCATCGATGGATCGAAAAAACCTGGTTCGGAAGGCAAAAAATACATAAAAATCTCCACGACATTATCACCATCATAGCTGTGAAGAAAAGTCAAGGATAGCGGCATGAATCCGAAATGGAGCCATTTGTATGAAATGTCCCGCAAAATTCATTCGGTGCAAGCGATGCCGAAAGTTTGGAATTATCTCAAATACCGTTGTGCTAAAAGGGGATCAAAAATTTCCATCAAACATTTCACCCCGCAGATCGCTGCCTTATGGGTTACCCAGCGTTGCAATTTAAACTGCTGGTTTTGCGGTGCGAGTGATTTCGTGAATAAAAAGGATGCCGGCAAGCCCGGAACCGAAGCCACCCTTGCAAAAGTCGAACGGATTTTTGAAAGTCCATTATTTTCAAGCTGTCTGTTGGTGGATTTAGAAGGAGGTGAGCCGTTGCTGGTGGATGAGCTTGGTCGCATAGTTGCCTATCTTGCCCATAAGGGACATCTTGTTAATACTTCCACGAATGGTTTATTGCTGGCCGATCGCGTAGTCGAACTTAAAAAAGCCGGCATTTCGAGAATCAATCTATCGTACTATGATGAAAACCATGCTGTGGTAGAACGCAATCTCGAAAAGATTAACCGCATTTTCCCTGTCCATATGAGCATGTTATTGCTGCGGAGCAAGGTTGAAAACCATCAGGACGAGATTTTGCGGGCCGCGAAGTTCTTTCGTGAGGCAGGGTGCCGTAGTCTTCGCTTTTGGATTTATCGGCCTATGGGAACCGACCCCAAACCAGATGAGATTGTTTATGATACGAGCCAGGCCTACATGGAATTTCAGCAACGGATCGAGAAGGAATTGCCGGGGTTCTGTTACTGGCCTGTTGCGAAACAAGGCGTTAAAATACAAAAACGCTGTCCTCGTTTATGGCAATGGATCGGTTGCGATATGTTAGGGAACATGGCGATTTGTTGTGGCACGAATATGCTGCTGCAAGGGCCCCAAAGCAATCTCTTTCAAAGTGATCCGGAAGCTCTTTTAAATCATCCCATGTTTGTTATGATGCGCAGCCAGTTGATGGATCCTCAAAGCGCTCCTCCTGAGATCTGCAAAAACTGTAATTTGTTGGGTGATCCTGGCTGGTGATTAAAGATTGATGGAAAAAGATAGACAATAGCATGCCTAGTATGACGTTCACAGCAGCTTTGGAGAGCACAATTCGGGAATTCGTGATCGGTTTTTTTGCTAAAGCTTCGAATCATACAATCAGTACAGCCACGATTTGGCTCAAGGGTTTCTTTCATGCATAAAATTTTGTTCGTCATTCCTCCCTATGTAACCTTCGATAGATTTGTGCATCCGACTTTCAATGAACGTGTTGTCGCTAAAAAAAATGGTTTTTTTGGAAGTGTTCTCACAGATATGCCGATCGGAGTGCTATCCTTGAGTGCTTATTTAAAAAAATACAACCCAGCGCAAACCCAACTTTTGGACTTTAATATCCTTCTCAGCAAGGCAGAGAAGTTCGAATATCAATCCTTTTCGGAATTATTTCGTGCGGTTTTTGCTGAAAAAAAATGGATGGACTATGCTCCGGATATTATAGGAATCTCTACGCTCTTTACGCCTTCCTATTACAGCATGCTGGATTTAGCGGCTGTCACGCGAGAGATTTATCCCAAGGCCTTGATTGTGGCAGGCGGGGGTGTGCCGACCAATATGTATCAAGAGATCTTTAGCAAAAGCTCGTGTTTTGATGCCCTCTGTTATGGGGAAGGGGAAAAACCTTTTCGGGAGCTGATCGAAGCCAAAGACAAGACAGGTTTTTTAGAAACCAGTCGATCCTGGATCACGAAGCGAAAAACAGAGCATGGTGAATCCTTTCAGCATGACTTTATCCATCATCTCGATGAAATTCCTTTTTGTGATTATGGGCTATGTAATATTGAGGATTATGGATTGAATCCTGCAATCACGGCTTATAACGCCGGAAAAAATGAAAAGGAAAGAGCTTTTCACGTTATGACGTCTCGGGGCTGTCCTTTTCATTGCTGTTTTTGTGCCTCCCATACGGTGCACGGTCGGAGCATGCGTTATAACAGTATTGCCAGGATTCGAGAGGATTTTAAAAAACTTCGAGATGAATATGGAGCGAAAACCTTGGTATTCCAAGATGATCACTTCATGGCAGACAAACAGAGGGTTTATGCGATTATTGATATCGTTAAGGAACTGGGCGTCAAGGTTGTTTTTCAAAACTCATTGGCTCTTTATGCGTTGGACCGAAGCATGCTGGAGGCTTTAAAAAGTGCCGGGCTCGATCAACTGGTGCTGTCGATTGAATCCGGTAGCAGCCGGGTTTTAAAAGAGATTATGCACAAACCTTTTGACCTTTCCATGGCCCGGCAGGTAGTGAAGGATTGCCGTGATCTTGGCATCTATACCAATGCGAATATTCTCATAGGACTTCCCGGAGAAACAAAAAAGGATATCGAGGATACCAGGGAATTTTTAAGGACGCTCGACGCTAACTGGTACATTATATTTTGCGCGACACCTTTACTGGGGAGTGAAATGTTCAAAATTTGTCTCGAGAAAGGATACTTTAAAGGGCATTATATGGATTGTGACTACAAAAAAGCGATTGTCGAAACAGAGGATTTCACAACGGCATTCATAGAAGAAAAGGCTTACGCGTTGAACTTAGAATTAAACTTTGTGGAGAATAGTGATTTAAGGCATGGGCGCTACGAAACAGCATTGAAGGGATTTGAAAATGCCATAAGGGCGAAAAACGATCATGCCTTTGGTTTTTATTTTGCGGCAAAGTGCTGTAAAATGATGGATCATACTGAGAAACATCTTTTTTATAAAACAAAGTACCAAGAAACGATTGAAAAATCTTCTTTCTGGAGGAATTACGCCAAACAATTTGGTTTGATTTCTCTCGGATAATTTAAAAATATAGTGCGTTCCTTGCAAAGGTGGAGTTTATGAACCTATCCATGCCGTTTTCAGAATTGAAACCATATATTGCCAAACAGCTCGATCATTTCTTTCCGGATTCATATCGGTTCGACGGCGCGGACGTCGATAGCGCATTGGATGCCGCGATTCAAAGGGCGGAATACTGTTTTAAGCATGTCGATATGCGTTATTACAATGATGAACGAGGGGCTTGTTTTTATCATTTGCACTCAGATCAATATACTTCCTTTCTTTATTTTTTATCTAATAGTTTATGGCTTAAATCGCAAAACAAACCTCTTTGCGATAAACTATTATTCCTGAACAAGACCCTCAACTCTATGTTCATTTCGTATCACTGCAAACTTCCGGACATCTTTGTTTTTTCTCATGCGATCGGATCCGTTATCGGCAATGCTGTCTATTCTGATTTTTTAGTGGTCTTTCAAAATGTCACCATCAATACGGGAGATGACACGGGTGTGTGGCAGCCTCCGAAACTTGGGAAGGGTGTTTTTCTTGGCGCGGACGTGAAGATTATCGGCAGTGGGACAATCGGTCATTTTTCTTCCATCGGGGTGGGTTCCTGTATTTATAAGTTTGATGTGCCGGATCATTCGGTTGTTTTCACTGATACAAACGGAAAATTGAATATTAAGAAGCATGAAAAACCTTGCCGTGCGCAAGCCTACTTCAACGTGGATATTCAGAAACACTAGGGTGATATTTGATGCCACAACCGAGGATTTATGAACATAGCTGATGCCATAGCTTTGCTCGATCGGGAAGTGCCGGATCCGTCGAGAGGCTTGCCCGAAGCTCTCTTTTTTTATATCAGTAGAACGACACCGCTGGTCAATGTTGACCTTTTAATCAAGGATGAAAACGGACGCGTCCTTTTGGCGTGGAGAGACGATCCGTATAGCGGCAACGGCTGGCATATTCCTGGCGGCATCGTCCGGTTCAAAGAAACTTTGGAGCAAAGAGTCAACAAAGTGGCTGAGACAGAAATAGGAACTTTGGTTGAGTTTAATCCAGTGCCGATCGCAGTCAAGCAGTGCATTCACCATGAGCGGGAAATACGGAGTCATTTTATTTCTATTTTATATCAATGCTCTCTTCCTAGTTCCTTTATGCCGGAGAATAAAGGTCTTTCCGAAGGGGATGCCGGGTATCTCCAGTGGCATGAGCAATGTCCCGAGCATTTATTGAAATGTCATGAAATGTACCGCAATTATTTATAGATTTAAGCGAAAGGGCATCATTTGAAAGCAAAGGATATTAGCGGTCAGGCGCCAGGGGGGAGAAGAACAAAGTTGGCTGAAGCGCTTCCTCTGGACACGCCTTTTGTGGTGCAGATATTTCCAGTTTACGCCTGCAATTTTACCTGTCATTACTGCATTTTCTCAATTGATAAGAAAAAGCATGGCTTCATTTCGGACGAAGTCGTTATGGACCTCTCCCTTTATAAGAAATGCGTGGATGATATGACAGCTTTTCCCCATAAAATCAAAGTGCTGCGCTTTGTAGGGATTGGGGAGCCGCTCCTGCATAAACATATAGCAGAGATGATCCAATATGCTGCCTCAAAAAATATCGCTGAAAGGATAGAACTTCTCACAAACGGACTCCTTTTGACTCCTCCCATGTCCGACAAGTTGCTTGCCGCCGGCCTGTCACGGCTGGTCGTATCTCTTCAAGGCATCACGGCAGAAAAATATAAGGAAATTTGCGGCGTCACCATTGATATGAGCCAGTTTATCGATAACCTGCGTTATTTTTTTCACCATAAAGGTCAGGCTCAGATGTATATCAAGATCATCGATTGCGCTTTGAAAGATAAAGAAGAGGAACGCCAATTCTTCCAGCTTTTCGGGGATATTTGCGACACTCTTGCCGTGGAACATGCGGTGCCGATCCATTCTGGTGTTGATTATAAAACTATTTTGGGGAAAGAAAAGATGCCGGTGACCCAATTCGGGCTTCCTGTTTCAGAAGTTAAAATTTGCCCGCAGCCTTTTTTTACCATGCAGATCAATCCTGATGGAAAAGTCGTGCCCTGTTATTCCTTTGAGTACCCGCAGATTATGGGCAATTGTCATGACCAATCAGTTTGTGAGATTTGGAATGGGAAACCTTACAGGCAATTTCGGTGTTTGATGCTGGATGGAATTCAAAATGTGGGCGTGGTGTGCGCGCATTGCAACATTATTAAATACAGGCTATTCCCAGAAGATGTTCTCAATGAAGATGCGGAAAGGCTCAAGAAATTATACGGAACAGACGAATAGAGACGGAACCATCAACAAGGCTTTTTGATCGCGGTATGGAGGAACGGAAACATGCAGAAAAAACTTATCAGCATTGTCACTCCTTGTTATAACGAAGAAGGCAATATTCTGGATCTGTATCACCAAGTCAAAGAGGTGATCAACCAATTTTCAAATTATGATTTCGAATTTATTTTTATCGATAATGCTTCCCAGGATAACACCGTCAATATTTTGAGAGAGCTTGCCAGCAAGGATAAAGTTGTCAAAGTCATCGTGAATGCAAGGAATTTCGGCCCGTTGCGGTCTCCGATCCATGCCATTTATCAAGCGAAGGGGGATGCCATTATCATCATGGCATCCGATCTGCAGGATCCTCCGCCGGTCATCGAAAAGTTCATAAAAAAATGGGAAGAGGGTTTTAAGATTGTGATTGGCGTCAAAGAAGGAAGCAAAGAGAACAAGCTTATGTTTCTCGTGCGCCGAATCTATTATTACCTGCTGGCCAATATTTCTGAGACAAAGCAAATCAAGAATTTCAATGGGTTCGGACTCTATGACAGGGTGTTCATTGATACCGTCCGCCGTCTCGATGACCCTTATCCTTATTTTCGAGGATTGGTTACGGAATTTGGTTATTCAAAAGCCGAAGTGTCTTATGTGCAAGGGAAACGGGAAAAGGGGAAAACAAAAAATAGCTTTTATATTTTATACGATGCGGCGATGCTGGGGATTGTGAGCCATTCAAAGTTGCCGCTGAGGTTGGCAAGTTTTGTCGGTTTCGGAACGGCTTTCATCAGTGTGATTTGTGGCATGGTCTATTTGATCTACAAACTGCTTTTTTGGGATACTTTCCCGGGAGGGATTGCTCCGCTTGTGATCGGGTTGTTTTTTATGGGAGGTGTTCAATTGTTTTTTCTCGGAGTCATCGGAGAATATATCGGCTCGATCCATACAAAGCTCGTGCATATGCCGTTAGTCGTCGAAAAGGAGCGCATTAATTTCTAAATGATCAAACTATCTGATTATGTCTTTCAATTTGTTGCCCGTTTAGGGGTGCAGCATGTTTTTTTGCTGCCGGGCGGCGGGTGTATGCATCTGGTGGATTCTTTGGGAAGCCAGAAAAGTCTGGAATACGTGAGCTGTCTTCATGAGCAGGCCGCAGTGATTGCAGCGGAGGCCTACGCCCAATATACCCATAACATCGGAGTTGCCTTGGTGACGACAGGGCCTGGTGGGACCAATGCCATTACCGGTGTGGCCGGGGCATGGATTGATTCGACGCCTCTCTTGGTACTCTCAGGGCAGGTAAAACGTTCGGACATGATCGGTTCGAGTGGGCTCAGACAATTGGGCATTCAGGAAACGGATATTGTTTCCATGGTGAAATCAATTACAAAATACGCCGTGACTGTGACCAATCCTTCACGCATCAAATACCATCTTGAAGAAGCGGTCTATCGTGCAAAGACAGGACGACCCGGTCCGGTTTGGATCGATATCCCGTTGGATGTGCAAGGCGCTATGATTGAAGAAAAAAAACTAGAAGGGTTTATCCCACCGGCAGCTTTCGTGCAAGAACATCATCCGGATCTTGCTTCACTTGTTGATCAAACCATTGCCCTTTTAAACAATGCCGAACGTCCCGTGATCCTTGCGGGGAATGGTATCCGCCTGGCTGGCGGCTTGGAAGCATTCCTAGATCTTATTGAATTCCTGCATATCCCTGTGTTGACAACTTGGAAAGCGATCGATTTCCTGCCGGAAGACCACAAATTTTTCTTCGGGCGGCCCGGTTCGATCGGACAACGCGGAGCCAATTTTATTCAGCAAAATAGCGATTTGTTGCTTGTATTGGGTGCGAGACTGGACCTTGCGCAGGTGGGGTACGAACACCAGAACTTTTGCCGGGCAGCCCAAAAAATCATTGTCGATATGGATGAAGCTGAAATTAAGAAACTAAAAATGAATATTGAGTTACCCGTTTGTGCGAGCGCCAAAGATTTCCTGCAAGAATTTTTCCAGCAGAAGGCAAAAGTGAAATTCAAAGAACGTTCGACATGGCTTACGCGTTGCCGTGACTGGAAAGAAAAGTATCCTGTGATATTGCCGCAATATTGGGATAAAAAAGAAGATGTGAACACCTATGTTTTAGTGGATGTTTTGTCCGAGTTATTGACGGGAAACGATTTGTGTGTGCCGGGGAGTTCAGGGAGTTGCAGTGAAATTACCATGCAAGCATTTCGGGTGAAAAAAGGTCAGCGTCTTTTGAACAGTCCCGGTCTCGGCGCTATGGGATTCGGTTTGCCGGCCGCGATCGGGGCATGTCTGGCCAGCGGACGGAAACGTACCATCAGTATTATCGGAGACGGGGGTTTGCAGCATAATATTCAAGAGCTGGAAACTTTGACGCGTTTGAAGCTTCCCTTGAAGTTGTTTATTTTGAATAATAACGGTTATGCTTCGATCCGTAACACACAAAATACTCATTTTCAAGGACGGCTTGTTTCCTGTGATCCTTCAAGCGGATTATCGCTTCCCGACACGGCGGCCATTGCTTCGGCCTATGGTTTAAAGTATAAAAAAATCTCCAATCACCAGAACATCCGTGAAAATATCGCCGAAGTTTTAGCCGGCGAAGGACCGATGGTCTGTGAGGTCATGACGGATCCTGGGCTTGTGACCGCGCCCCGACTTTCCTCGGAAATCATGCCGAATGGTTCCATAGTTTCCAAGCCTTTGGAAGACCTTTGGCCGTTTTTAGACCGTAAAGAATTTTATGAAAATATGATCATCCCTCCAGTGAAGCCATGAGGAGGAATTATCGATGAAGATCTTTATTTCAGGAGGTTCAGGTTTTATCGGGAGAAATCTTAAAGAACAGTTAGCCGGGAAATATGAAATTCATGCCCCGGGCAGGGAGGAGCTCGATCTTTTGGATCCGGAGAAAGTCAGGAGCTTTCTCAAAGATCATCATTTTGATATTGTGATTCACTGCGCCACCTGGAATGCCACAAGGAATTCCAAAAAAGACACCGCCAAAATTCTAGAAAATAATCTTCGTATGTTCTTTAATCTCGCCAGATGTTGCGGAGACTTTGGCAGATTGATTAACTTTGGTTCGGGGCAGGAATATGACAGGGAACATTGGATCCCGAAGATGAAAGAAGAATATTTTGACATGCATGTGCCGCAAGATCAGGCCGGATTTTCGCGCTATCTTATCGGTCGTTATGTGGCGTTGGCGCATAATATCGTTAACTTGCGCCCTTTTGCCGTGTTTGGGAAATATGAAGACTGGGAAATACGTTTCATTTCAAACGCCTGTTGCAAGGCGGTATGGGATTTGCCGATCACCATCAAAAAGAATGTTTTTTATGATTATCTTTATATCGATGATTTAGTAAAAATCACCAATTGGTTTATCCAGAACCGGCCTAAGGAAAAGGTTTATAATATTTGCACGGGTAGGACTTATGATTTATTAACATTAGCCAAAAAGGTTTTAAAAGTTTCCGGTAAAAACCTTGAGATTAAGATCGCTCAACCAGGGATCGATAAAGAATATAGCGGGGACAACGCAAGGCTGTTTCAAGAGATGGGGTCGGTTTCCTTTGAAGATATCGACCATAGTATCTCAGCATTGTATGAATGGTATAAAATTCACAAGAAGGATATTAACCGCGAACTGTTATTGAAAGATAAGTGATTCGAGTCTGTCTCGCGTACGGAGATTTTTTTCATCTCATTCCAAAATATGGCACAACATTCACAAGATCTTTCTTCTCGATTTGAAGAACATCTCAAGTTAAAGCAATATTTCAAGCCCAACGACAGAATTTTTGTGGCCTGTTCCGGAGGGCCGGATTCCGTGGCGCTTTTTCATTTAATGTGGCAGCTTGCCGCAAATTACCATTGGAAACTTGGTCTCCTTCATTTTAATCATCAGCTTCGGCCTGCTGCGGCTAAAAGAGATGAGTTGTTTGTTAAGAATTTGGCAAAAAAACACAAAATCGCATTTTACTGCGGGTCAGGAAACGTGACTCGGGAAGCAAAACGAGAAAAAACTTCGATAGAAGAATGCGCAAGGAAGATGCGCTATGATTTTTTCCTGAGGGTAGCGCACCAAAAGAAATTCTCAAAGATTATTTTTGCCCATACCCAGGATGACCAAGCCGAGACCGTGCTGATGAGGATTTTGCAAGGGACCGGGTTGCGCGGTCTGTCCGGCATTCGCGAGAAAACCCCGATGGGACGCGTGACATTGCTTCGTCCGCTTTTGGCCTTTACTAAAAAAGAACTGCTTTGTTTTTTGACCCAACACCGCATCCGTTATTGCACGGATAACAGTAACCGTTCTTTGCGGTTTATTCGCAACCGTATTCGTATAAAACTTATTCCCAGCCTACAGCGTGATTACAATCCGCGTCTTGTCGAAACTTTATCGCGCCTGCCAACAATCGTGGCGGAAGAAAATGAGTTGTTTTCAGAGCTTGAGGCAATCGCATGGCGGAAGGTTTTTAAAAGATGCGATGGGTCGAAAGTGGAGTTCCGGCGGGCAATCTTCCTGAAATTTCCGGCACCCCTGCAATTCCGTTTGGTAGAGAAGGCCCTTAGGAAACTTGATAAGCAAAGCGGGCTTTCTTTCGATGCATGGGAACGTCTTCGGCTTGGAATGAACAGAAAACGTTATCGATGTTCACTCCCGAAGGATATCGACTTTGCGCTAACTCCAAAAAATGTCATAATTTACAAGAAAAAAAGACCCGCATAATCAAGTTTGATATCTTAAAGACCTCATGCTAAACTACATTTCCTTTTTCATTGAACCATATAGAAAATAAACCCATATGACGCCTGTGAACAATTTTAAAAAGAAATTGCCCCCTTTCAAAAATGGACGGAATCGTCGTCCGGCCCCGAAACCGGGCGGAGACCCGGAGCGTAAGAAATTGATCGCTTTATTTTTAGTGCCTCTTGCGATCTTTATTCTTCTTCAGATTTTCGTGTTTCCGGGTTTTGAACTTAAAGAACTCAGCTATTCTGAATTCTACAGGATGCTGCAGCGCAATGCGGAAACCGGCGAAATCCTTTCCTGCGAATTAGTGGAGAACGTCGTGCAGGGGAAAACCATTACAGGTTCATTCTTCCAAGTTCATGTCCCTTTAAGCGATCCTGAAATTATTCCCCTGATCAGAAAAAACGTTCCGAATTTTTCGGTCAATCCGCCGCAAACTTTTTGGCGCAATCTTTTTGCCGGAATTATCCCGACACTTTTGCTGATCGGTTTCTTTTGGTTTTTTGTCTACCGGGGCGTGCAACAGGGAGGGAATCGTGTTTTCTCGTTCGGGAAGTCCCGCGCAAAACTGGCGGATAAAGAAAAAAGTCCGATTACGTTCAAGGATGTTGCGGGAGTGGATGAAGCCAAGGAGGAACTTCAGGAGATCATTGAATTTCTGAAAGACCCCATGCGCTTTACCAAACTTGGCGGGCGTATCCCGAAAGGTGTTATTCTCATGGGGCCCCCGGGGACCGGGAAGACGCTTCTTGCGAAGGCTGTTGCCGGTGAAGCCGAGGTGCCGTTTTTTTCGATCAGCGGATCGGATTTTGTGGAAATGTTTGTCGGTGTCGGTGCGGCACGCGTGCGTGATCTTTTTGAACAGGCCAAACGAGCTGCTAAGGCCGGCGGACATGGTGCGATCATTTTTATTGATGAAATCGATGCCGTAGGCCGTCAGCGTTTTGCCGGTATCGGCGGGGGCCATGACGAACGGGAACAGACCCTGAATGCACTTCTTGTGGAGATGGATGGCTTTGACACACATGCGGGTGTGATCCTGATCGCTTCCACGAACAGGCCGGATGTGTTGGATCCTGCGCTGCTTCGTCCTGGGCGTTTTGACCGGCAGGTGGTGGTTCCTTTGCCGGATTTGGTGGGCCGGGAGGCAATCCTGAAGGTCCATGCCGAAAAAGTGAAGCTTGATCCCATCGTTGATTTTAAAACCATTGCGAAGCAAACGACTTATTTTTCCGGGGCCGATCTCGCCAACCTTGTGAACGAAGCGGCGCTTTTAGCGGCGCGTCTTAAAAAAGAATCCGTTGGGATGATCGAGCTGCAGGAATCCATTGAGCGCGTGATGGCCGGTCCGCAGCGTCGGAGCAAGAAAGTTTCGGATAAGGAACGGAAAATCGTGGCTCATCACGAATCCGGGCATGCGCTTGTGGCGCTTTTGACACCCGGCGCTGATCCTGTCCACAAGGTAACAATTATCCCTCGGGGGATGGCGGGCGGATACACGATGAGTTTGCCGGAAGAAGATCGGACGCTTCACAGCAAGACATTCTTTTTGTCATCCATCCCGGTGCTGATGGGCGGCCGGGTTGCCGAAGAAATCATTTTTGGAGATATTACGACCGGTGGGCATAACGACCTTCAGAAAGCCACACAGATTGCCAGAGAAATGGTTTGCCGTTTTGGGATGAGTGAAAAAATGGGACCCGTGGTGCTTGGCAAAGAGGGCGGCATGGTTTTTCTTGGCCGGGACCTCATGGAAGAAAAAAATTATTCTGAAGACACGGCACGTATGATCGATGCTGAGGTCAAAAGGATCCTTGAAGAAGGCTACAAAATGGCGAAGAAGCTCCTCACTGAAAACCGGGAAAAACTGGAAGCTTTGGCGAAGCTGCTTTTAGAAAAAGAAACCCTTGATGCCGAAGAGATCCGAAAGGTTACCGGACTCGGCAATGTTCCTGCGCCTGCGAATATCAATGTGTCTGCAGAAGGCGAGAAGCCTGCGGCGTGATCTGGCAGATCCGACAGAACACCCTTTCGTTTGATCGGACCGTCCTGATGGGCATCCTGAACGTAACCCCGGATTCTTTTTCGGATGGGGGCTGTTATCTGGATGGAGAAAAGGCCTTTGAACGTGCTTTGCAAATGATCGAAGAAGGTGCGGATATCCTGGATCTGGGAGCAGAATCCACACGTCCAGGAGCCAAGTCGGTATCGGCAGAAGAAGAACTTGGACGATTATTACCGCTCGTTACGCGTCTTCGCCAGAAAGTAAATCTTCCGATTTCGATCGATACCACCAAGGTGGAGGTGGCGCGTCAATGCTTGGAAGCCGGGGCGGATATCATCAATGATGTTAGCGGTCTGAGACGATCCGGCAGCGAGATGGCGAAGATTGCTCGACAATTCGGTTCAGGGATGGTTTTGATGCACAGCCGGGGCACACCTGAAACGATGCAAGGCTTGGCGGAATACCGGGATGTTGTGACGGAAGTCGTGAGGGAGCTTCGTGAAAGTGTCTGTTTTGCCACGGAGGCCGGCGTGAAACCCGAACAGATTGTGATCGATCCCGGGCTCGGGTTTGCGAAGACTGCAGGGCAAAGTTTTGAAATATTGAAGCATTTGCGTGTTTTTCATGAAATCGGTTTACCGCTTATGATAGGTCCTTCCCGGAAGTCTTTTGTCGGGCAAGTAACGGGGAGAAACCCGAAGGAGCGCGAATTTGGAACAGCCGCTTGCGTGGCAGTGGCGGTGATGCGTGGAGTGCAGATTCTAAGGGTCCATGAAGTTGGTGCGATGCGTGATGTGATCCGTATGACAGAAACCATTAAAGGAGATGAATGATGAAACCCAAAATATCTTTTTATCCGGTCATTTTGATTTTAGTCGCAAGTATTGCCCTAGGGGGTTGTTTTATGGAAAAACCTTTGCTGGAAGAGGGAATGCCTAAAGATGAGGTTCTTTTAATATTGGGGGCACCGACTAAAATAGAAAAAGTGAATGGCAAGGAAGTCCATGTTTATATTGTAAAAACTAACGTGGATTCTTGGGCGCGAAGAATTACATACGATAAGAAAAATCTTATAGAAAATATTGAGGCCGTCGACTATAAAGAAGAGACCAAGTCATAGGATATCTCTAAAGGAGCCATCGTCATGTCAGGACATTCGAAGTGGGCGAGTATCAAACATAAAAAAGCGCTCGTAGACGCCAAGCGCGGCCAGGCTTTTACCAAATTCATTCGCGAGATTACTGTGGCCGCGAAATCCGGAGGCGGGGATCCGAATACAAACCCGCGTCTTCGCACGGCAATCCAGTCGGCTAGGGAAGCCAACATGCCGGCAGACAATATCGACCGCGCGATCAAAAAAGGAACCGGTGAACTCGAGGGTGTGTCCTATGAAGAAGTGACCTACGAAGGGTTTGGTTCTGAGGGGACTGCGGTCCTTGTCGCGTGTCTGACAGATAATAAAAACCGATCGGCATCCGAAATCCGTAGTGTGTTCAACAAAAACGGCGGGAACATGGGAGGTGCCGGGGCGGTGGCTTGGATGTTTGAGAAAAAAGGTCTTATGGTCATTCAAAAATCGGCGACCACAGAAGACCAGCTTATGGAGATCGTGCTAGGTGCCGGGGCCGAAGACATGTCCTCAACGGACCAGGTCTTTGAGGTGATCACGGCGACGCATGATCTTTGGACGGTTCGAGAAGCTGTGGAAAAGGCGGGGATCAAGGTTGAAAGTGCGAACCTGACCATGATTCCCAAAAACATGGTCAAAGTCAGTGCGGACACCGGCCGTACCGTCTTAAAATTGATCGAAGCGCTTGAAGATCATGACGATGTGCAGAATGTTTATTCCAACGCGGATATTCCGGATGAAGTGATGAAGGAGATCGCCGGTTGATTTTGTCCATCCGAACGAGCAATATGGGACAGGCGTTGATTGACAGCCTGTCCCGTTTGTTTTTCAGGGGGGCCCATGCTCGTTTTAGGGGTTGATCCCGGCACTCACAAAACAGGTGTCGGCATCCTTGAGGCCGACGGCCAGCAATTCAAGCTCATTCATTGCGGTACAATCCGCGCCAATTCCAAAGATCCGGTTGGGAAGCGACTTCTGCACGTTTTTGATTCCCTCCAAACCGTGATCCGCAGCTTTCATCCTCGGGTGATGGCGCTTGAGACTCTTTTTTTTTCAAAAGACATTCAGGCCGTGGAACGGATCGGTCAAGCGCGCGCCTGTGCCATGCTCGCAGCTACCAAGGAGGGGATCGAGGTGGTAGAATACGGTCCGATGGTTGTCAAAAAATCCGTGACAGGGAACGGGCACGCGACGAAAGAACAGGTGCAGTTCATGATCAAGCGGCTTTTGAATTTAAAAGACGCTCCGGCGCTCGATGCCTCGGATGCGCTGGCCATCGCCATGTGCCATTTGCATAATTCTAAGAGGAAGGTTCTATGTACCATTACCTGAACGGAAAAATCGCGGAAAAAACACCGGCGGCAGTCATCCTGGACGTAAACGGAATCGGTTATGAAATCCGGATCTCGGTGAATACGTTTTCCGCGTTGCCGGGACTTGGCCAACCCGCAAAATTGCTGACGCATTTTATCGTGCGCGAAGACGCACAGTTGCTGTTCGGTTTTGCCACAGAAGAAGAGCGGGAGCTTTTTAAATTATTGCTCTCGGTTTCCGGGATTGGTCCTAAGATGGCAATCACATTACTTTCCGGTATGACGATTTCGGAACTTAAAGCGGCGATTCGAGAAGGTTCGTTGGCGGTACTGACTTCAGTGTCCGGGATTGGACGAAAGACGGCGGAGCGTGTGGTCGTAGAACTGAAAGACAAATTGCCTCGCGAAACCGGCAAAGACTCCAAAGACATCATTCATGATATGAGCGTTTCCGATCAAATCGTGGAAGATGCGGTCCAGGCGCTTGTGTCGCTCGGTTATGTCAAGCAAAAGGCCAAAGAAACCGTTCAGAAAGTATTGAAAGTCAGTCTTGGGAAAAAACTAACGGTCGAAGAGATTATCCGGGCGGCGTTGAAACATGTATAAAACCCCTGTCAAATCCGGGATTTGCCAGGGTGATAAGGAGATAGGATGCCGGAAGAGAGATTCATAGATCAGGACGCAAGGCCGGAAGAGGTTGAATTTGAAGTTACGCTTAGACCGACCACGCTCGACGAATTTATCGGCCAGATACGATTAAAAGAAAATCTCAAGGTTTTTATCGAGGCCGCGCTGGGTCGCAAGGAATCGCTCGATCATATCCTGCTTTTCGGGCCTCCGGGGCTTGGAAAGACCACGCTTGCCAATATTATCGCTAACCGAATGAAAGCCAAGATTCATCAGGTGTCCGGTCCGGTGCTGGAACGGGCGGGGGATTTGGCGGGAATCCTGACCAACCTTGAAAAGGGAGATGTGCTTTTTATCGATGAAATCCACCGCATCCCGCATGTGGTGGAGGAATATCTTTATTCCGCTATGGAAGATTTCTCGATCGAAATCATGATTGATAAAGGGCCGCACGCGCGTTCGGTCAAGATGCAGTTGCCGCGATTTACTTTGATTGGTGCGACCACGCGTAGCGGACTTCTCACAGCACCTTTGCGTTCACGGTTCGGAATTGTGGAACGACTCAATTACTACGAGGCCGAATACCTTGCGCAGATCGTGAAGCGTTCTGCCAAACTTCTTGAAATCGGGATCGATGAAAAAGGAGCGCGTGAGATCGCAGGCCGCTCGCGCGGTACCCCGCGTATTGCAAACCGTTTGCTTCGCCGTGTTCGGGATTACGCGCAAGTCAAAGCCGATGGAAAGATTACGGCCGAAGTCGCGGATCAAGGACTCAAGATGCTCGGCGTTGATCAGGAGGGTCTGGATCCTATGGACAAAAGGATCCTGGAATATATTCTCAAAGAATGCAAAGGCGGTCCGGTGGGTATCAACAGCCTTGCCGTGGGTGTTGGCGAAGACGGCGAAACAATCGAAGAAATTTATGAGCCTTATCTGATTCAGCAGGGATTTTTAAAGCGCACTGCTTCCGGACGCGTTCTGACCGAACGTGCTTATCAACATTTCAACGTCGAACCTCCCGCTCACTCCCAACAACTTTTCTGATCCGATGTCATGAAAAAAGACGTCATGGCCGTCGGAGACAGAAAAGAAAGAACCCTTTTGCTCCTTTTGGTGGCCGTTGCGCTTCTGCTCCGTGCGTTTTGGTTCAGTGATTATGCAAAGGCGGATTTTTTCCCTTTTATCAAAGATTCGGACAGCCAGGAATATTTTCTGAAAGCCAACGACATCGCTGCGGGCGACTTCTTTCGGAAAGACCTTAATCTGAGCTGGCCTTTTTATGCCTATTTTCTCGGATTTTTTCTGAAGCTTTTTTCCGGGAATCTGGTCCCGGTGCTGCTCCTGCAGTATTTGCTGGGGGCGGTGAATGGCGTTCTGATTTTTTTGATTGGCAAAAAACTTTTCAATCCGACGGTAGGATGGATTGCCGCACTTCTATGCGCCTGCTACGCTCTTTTTGTTTTCTATGAAAGCATGCTGATGTACACAAGTCTCTCCGTCTTTCTGACGTCACTGTTTTTTCTTGTGCTCCTGGAGCTACAAGAGCGTCTCTCGTTGAAGCGGATGCTGGGAGCCGGGATTCTTTTCGGGATCGGGAATCTAACCCAGGCGAATATGCTCATTTTTGGTTTTCTCGCGATCCTTTGGGTCTTATGGCACCGAAAGGAAAGCTTTAAAAAGGCGTGGATCTTTTCCGCTGTTTTTTTTACGGGCTTTTTTATGGTCGTCCTGCCCCAGATGGCGCGTGATTCTGTCGCCAGTAAAGCGCTGACCCTTGGGCCACAGAACCTGGGGGTGAATTTCTATATAGGAAATAATCCCGAGGCAGGCGGCGTTTTTGTCTGTCCTTCAAATTTTACCAGTACTCAGAGAGGAATCTATAGCGATGCAAGAGCGATAGCGAGGGGAACTCTCAACCGGGATTTAAAAGACTCTGAAGTGTCGGGGTTCTGGGTTGGCAAAGCCCTTGCTTTTATGCGGGAGCATCCTAAGGCGTATCTGAAATTGCTTCTTCAAAAGTTTGAAAATATTTTTTCGGGCAAGGAGTTTGTGATGGAACATGAGTACCGCTACGTCAAGGACAGCATCAGGGCGTATCGGCTGATGCTCCAGGATCTGAAGTGGGTCCTGCCGTTTGCGATTTTAGGCATGATTCTTTCTTTTCGGGCATTCGAAAGACATTTTCTATTGTTTCTCGCAATCGCTGCGATGGTTCTAGGGATGCTTATGTTTGTGGTCACTGAAAAACACCGCCTCGGCATTATCCCGTTCCTGAGTATTTTTGCCGGCCATTGTATTTTGGGTTTTTGGGAAACGTGGAAACAAAAACGGTATGGGTTGATTTTTTTAATGGTGGTTGTATTGTCCGGCTTATATCTGCTTTGCAATCAAGACGTTGCTGCGTCTCCTTCGCACCAGCGAGGTTGGGATGCGCATCAAGTTGATGAACGCCTTCTTCGCGTGAAAGATGATTTGGATCATGCGCGTTATCATTCAGCTTTGATCGAACTGGACTTATTGAATCGTAGGGTGCCGCGCAACCGTTTTGTCGTTTTTCATCAAGGGGCGGCTTATTTTCTAAGAGGGGATCTGGAAGAGGCCGAGAATAAATTCAAAGAGGCCGTTAGGATTTTTCCATATTATGTCGATGCGCTTTATAATCTGGGGCTGCTTTACAATAAAGAAGGGAAATACCCGGAAGCGGAAGCGATGTTGCGGAGGGCAATTTTTTTAGATCCTGACGATGTGGGAGTGGCCTTTGAGCTGGGTCTGACGCTGAAAGCGACCGGGAGAAGGGAAGAAGCAAAAGCAGAATTCCAAAAGGCTCTTGGAGGGATGAACCGGTGGCGGACGGGTGATATCGCGATGATCCAAAAAGCATTAAAAGAACTCTCATAGATTCTCAGCGGGCACTATTTTATTGAATGAAACTGTTTGAGGTCTTCATCGGATTTCTCATCCGTGTCGACGGATCGGGGGATGATTTTTATGAAGCCAGACTTGGAAACAAGGGAAAAAGCTTTTTTCGACGCAGCGGCGGTATGGTGTAACGGGAAAAACGGGTTCGTACGGTTACCGCTTCTCGGTTGGTTTGCTTATGTTTTTGTGAGATCCTTGGGTGATCCTCATTATCAAAGTGCTTTAAGCCTGCTTAATCTGGGCTTTCACGAGATCGGTCACTTGCTCTTTTCCTATTTTGGAAAGTTTATGTCTATTTTGGGCGGGACGATTCTGGAAACTCTCATACCTCTCTATGCCATGTTTCATTTTTACCGCCAAAAAGATTTTTTTGCGGTTGCGATGAGTTTCGGATGGCTTTCGACCGTTTTGTTCGGGATCGCCCGGTATGCCGGGGATGCGCAGAAAATGACGATCCCTCTTGTTTCTCTTTCCTGGGAACCTACCATTCTGCATGATTGGAACTACCTCTTAAGCCAAGTCGGTCTTTTAAAACATGATGCATGGGTTGCTTTTCTTTTCCGTATAGCGGGAACTGGGTCCATGCTTTTGTGTTTTGGCTTTGGCGGCTGGTTAATCGTGCGGATGATTCTTGGAAAAAAAACAGGCCAGGAAGGATAACCGTTTCTGTGAGGAGGTCTTCGGAGATTTCCGAGGTCTTTTCAGATATTTTTCTTTAAGTAAAAATCCTTGGCGTGTTATATTATCGTGATTGGAGATAGGTGAAATCATGAGCGACCTTGCAAAAACCCTGATTTTTTTTGGGCTCATCCTTGTGGGCATGGGTATCTTTACGATTTTTTTTGACAAAGTCCCGGGATTAGGCAGACTTCCCGGGGATATTTTTTTTCGCAGAGGAAGCTTCACCTTCTATTTTCCTTTCACAACCTGTGTTTTATTAAGTCTCATCCTTACACTCGCCTTCACTCTTTTTGGGAAAAAATGATATGTGGGAGTTTTTAACATCGTTCTGGCGACCGGCCATAGAAATCCTCTTTATTTGGTTCCTCATTTATTCTGTGATCAGGTTTTTCCAGGGCACGCGCGCCATGCAGTTGCTTCTAGGATTGATTATCCTTGTCGTGATTTTTCTTGCGGCCAAATTTTTCGAGCTTAATAGCATTATCTGGGTGCTTTCAAAAGTCTTCGCGGTCGGCGTGGTGGCAATCCTTATCATTTTTCAGCCTGAGATGCGCCGGGCACTGGTTCGTATCGGTTCTACCATGTCGGGCGGTTTTCTGCGGGGAAGCGGGACCATCGAAGAAGTGATCCGTGCCTGCGATCAAATGTCGAGGCGCGGGGTGGGGGCCTTGATCGCTTTTGAAAGGGATGTGGGACTCAAGAACTACATTGAAAGCGGTATGATGATCGACGCCAAGATCACCGCGGAACTTCTTGTCAGCATTTTTGACCCTAATACGCCGACGCATGACGGTGCTGTCATCATTGCGGGGGACCGATTGGCTTCTTGCGGTTCGCTTTTTCCACTGACACAGGCCAGTGACTTGCCCTCTTCGATGGGCACGCGACACCGTGCGGCGATTGGTATTACGGAAGAAAGCGATGCGGTTTGCGTTGTCGTTTCGGAAGAAACAGGCAATATTTCGGTTTCGGTTTTTGGAAATTTGACCAAGGCGCTTGATCTTGAAGACTTAAAACGGATCCTTGAGGGATTATTCAAACCTGCGGAAAAGGATAAGAATTTTTTTAAGGAATTCATCAAGAAGAACCAGAAACTTTTTCAATTTCATGGAAAGACTAAGGAATCATGACGGAATGGAGATGGATTATTCATAATTGGGGGTTGCGGGTTATTTCTTTGGTGCTTGCCATCGGATTGTGGTATTACGCCATGGGGGAAGAAAGTATCGATGTGACCCGGTCCATCCCGCTCAAAGTCCAAATAGACAACCCTCAAATGACCATTTCCGATATTTCAACGCGAGTGCTTCATGTAACTCTTTCTGCCCCGCGATCATTGATTGCGAATCTTGCAAGTCAGGATATCCAAGCCGAGCACAAGATCGGACCCGAGATTAAAACGGCCGGGGAGTACTCTTTTCGCGTAGAGCCGAGCGAAATCCGGCTTCCAAGTTTTCAGATCCGTATCATCAAGATCGTCCCTGAAAGCGTGACGGTGAAAATGGATGAAGTGATTTCGCAAAAGGTTGAAATTCAACCTGATCTTGTCGGAGAGCCGGCGATGGGGTACAAATTGCTTACCGAGGAAATTCGTATCGATCCGAATGCCATTCTGACTCAAGGGCCCAAAAGCGTTCTTGAAAAAATGAAAACCGCAAAAACCGATCCTATTGATCTTGTGGGGCGTATTCGTTCTTTTCACCGGACCGTAGAAATGCGCCTGCCTCCCGGCGTCCAACCCTTGAGTGATTCTTTAGTGGATGTTTATATCCCGATTCGTGAAGAGTTTGACGAAAAGGAATTTAAGGATGTGGCAGTGCACCTTATGAATGTACCGGGTTTGAATAACAGCATTGATATTAGTCCGGAGAAGGTGACTCTGCTGCTTAAAGGATCTAAACGGCATTTGGAAAAAATGGTTCCCGCCAATCTTCTCGCCTATGTGAATCTTTCCGGTCTAAAAAAAGGAGAATATGATTTGCCGTTGCAAATTGTCTTGCCGGAAGATCTGAGTCTGAAAACAAAACAACCCATTCTCATCAAGACGGCCATCGGTAAGAAATGAGTCTCTTATGCCTCTAGCATTGATACCCCGAAAACTCGGGGTCAATATCGACCATGTAGCCACCTTAAGACAAGCCCGGGGCGGGATTGAACCGTCTGTCGTCGAGGCAGCGCTTGATGCGGAACAGGGAGGTGCGGACAGTATTACGGTCCATTTGCGCGAAGACCGTCGCCATATCCAGGATGAGGATATTTTTGAACTTTTGCAAAAAATCTATGTCCCTCTTAACCTGGAAATGTCGATCTCGCCGGAGATTCTCAAGATCGCCCTCAAAGCAAAACCCGAAAAGGCATGTCTGGTCCCGGAAAAGCGCCAAGAACTCACGACCGAAGGTGGTTTAGACCTTTTTTCAAAAAAAAATCTGCTGGCACGCACCGTAGACGATTTATCCGCAAAGAAAGTCGAAGTCAGTCTTTTTATCGATCCGGTTGAAAAACAAGTCCGGGAAGCGGCTCAACTCGGGGCTTATGCCATTGAGATTCATACCGGTTCATATGCCAACGCCAAAGAAACAGCGAAGGATAAAGAAATTGGGCGAATCAGGAAGGCCGCACAGCTTGGCGCGGAACTCGGTTTGAAAGTTCATGCCGGTCACGGTCTTAATTACGAAAATATTTTTCCTCTTTTAAATATTCCTGAAATCGTCGAATTCAATATCGGTCACTCGATTATTAGTCGGGCAGTGTTTGTGGGATTAAATAAGGCTGTTTCCGAGATGAAACGGCTTATTCGAACCAAATGAACCTTCGCGAGATAACAAAAAAACTTAAAAGGCCCGTTACCGCGCACAAAGGAAATTGCGGCAGGGTTTTTATTCTAGCGGGTTCTCGCGGCATGACGGGTGCCGCAAATCTTGCCGGCATGGGAGCTCTCAGGGCCGGAGCGGGACTTGTGACCATAGGGGTTCCGGATGCGGTTTATCTTATTATTGCCAAACGCGATTCCGAACTCATGACGAAACCATTTCCTTCCACTGTCAAAGGAACCCTTTCGTTAAAAGGCTTTTCCGAAATCAAACGTTTTTGTTGCACACAAGATGTGCTGGCGATAGGGCCGGGACTTTCCCAACATGTGACAACGCAACAGCTTGTTCGAAAAATTCTCCAGGAGACCAGACTGCCGCTTGTGATTGATGCTGACGGTCTGAATGCTTTAAAAGGAAATCTTTCTGTTCTTCAAAAATGCCGGGGTCGAGCTGTTTTGACACCTCATCCCGGAGAATTTTTGAGATTATTTGGCGGTAAATTAAATGATGCGGCCCTTCTTCGGAAGACACGAACACGCGAGGCCGCCAGAGAACACGGTGTGGTGATCGTGCTCAAAGGACATCATACGGTGATTGTTTCTCCCGAGGGTGAAGTCCATGTGAATGCCACCGGCAATGCGGGAATGGCGACGGCCGGTTCGGGAGATGTGCTGACCGGCGTGATCGCCGCTTTGATCGGACAAGGCCTTTCCTGTTTTGAGGCCGCCTGTCTAGGGGTGTATGCCCACGGGTTGGCCGGGGACATGGCCGCTAAAAAAGTCGGACAAATAAGTCTTATCGCTGGTGATCTTCTCTCTTTTCTACCGGATGCCTTAAAAACTGTTGCTCCTGCCTGATATCTTTCATGACCGTCTTGGATGCTTATAAAAATTGCACGCTTTGTCCTCGTGATTGCAAAGTTGATCGCACTCAAGGTGTTTTAGGGGTATGCGGTGAAAGCTCCATCTGCCGCATTTCTTTCATCGGGCCTCATTTTGGCGAAGAGCCATCGTTTACCGGAACGCTTGGGTCGGGGACGATTTTTTTTAGCGGTTGTTCAAGTCGGTGTTTTTTCTGCCAGAATTACCAGATCTCTCTCCAGCATGAGGGACGGACTTTTTCTTCCGAACAGTTGTTTTCTGAAGTCAAGGCACTGGCTGCCAAAGAAGTTCATAATTTGAATTTTGTGACGCCGGATCATTTTTGGCCTCACATTCAAGCGCTCTGCGCAGAACTTACCAAAATGGGGATCAAGATCCCGAAGATCTTCAACAGTTCGGGTTACCAGCGGCCGGAACTGATAGAGGCATACGCTCAATGCATGGATATTTTTATGCCGGATTTTAAATTTGCGGAGCCGGAACTGGCGAAGCAGTGTATGAAAGATGAACAGTATCCGGACATTGCGCTGAAAGCCATTCGTGAAATGGTCCGGCTTAAAGGATTTCTGCAGCCTTGGGATCCGACCGGAGAGCAGCCCGCTCGGCAAGGGGTCTTAATCCGACATCTGGTACTTCCGGGACATGTTGAGAACAGTTTAAAGGTGCTCCGGTTGCTGCATCAAGAGTTCGGGCCCGGCATCCCGCTTTCTGTCATGAGCCAGTTTTGTCCTGTGCCGGGTTGTTCCGGGCATAAAGAATTTCAGAAAGGCCTTCAGGCCGGAGAATATGAACAGGTCCTTGGGCTTGTCAAAGCACTTGGTTTTGAACGTGTGTATGTTCAGGAACTTGTGGAAAAGACGGCATTTTTGCCCGATTTTCATGATCCGGAAGATCCTTTCCCAGGAAATCGACAGCGTGAATAGATCATCTTAGGGTTTCTTGACGGCCAAGATATTCTTATAAAAAGTAGCCCGTCCAGTTCATCGGTTATATAATAGACAGATGCTTGGAAAGGTAAAAACTCCCAATACAATCATGCTAAAAGAAATTGCTTTATCACCATCGGCATTGAATCTTTTTAAGGATTGTTCGCGTTGTTTCTGGCTTGAAAAAGTGCGCGGGATCAAACGACCTCGGGGTATTTTTCCGTCCCTTCCAGGGGGCATGGACCGGATCATCAAACTTTATTTTGATGCGTATCGTGCCAAAGGAACGCTTCCGCCTGAGCTTCAGATAGGTCATTTTGACGGAGTTTCTCTTTATGATAATTTGCCGCAGCTTGAGCGATGGCGTAGCTGGCGTACCGGTTTGGAATTTCACGAGAACGGCAATTTGCTTTCCGGGGCTTTTGATGATCTTCTTGTGAAGGGAGATCGATACATTCCGTTTGATTACAAAACCAAAGGTTCGCCGACGAGCGAAGAAGATGCAACGAAGTATTATCAAACTCAGCTGGATTGTTATGCCCTGATGCTTGACGCAAACGGTCTGAAAACCATCGGGTATGGGTTCCTGCTTTATTATTCGCCGAAGATCGTCCTGGAACAGGGGCACGTTGATTTTGAGATCCAGCCCATCAAGATCGAAACGAACACGGAACGCGCGAAAGAATTGTTCCGGAGAGCGATTGCCGTCTTGAGCGAGCCGGCGCCGAAGGCTTCTGCGAAATGTGAATATTGCACGTGGCTGGAAAAGTTCAGAAAATAAAAAGGAGTGTGAACCCATGAGTACGCAGACAGTTCTGAAGATCAAAGTGGAAAAACCCACCCAACAGCAATTGGATCGTTTGAAAGTTTTTAGCTGGCCGGTCTGGACAAAAGAGGTTTCGACGTTCGATTGGTCTTATAGCGAACAGGAGATTTGTTATTTTCTGGAGGGAGAGGTGACGGTCAAGACAAAGAGTGAAGAGGTCTCTTTCGGAAAAGGAGATTTGGTAACCTTCCCTCAGGGACTAGACTGTGTCTGGAATGTTAAAAGTGCTGTGAAAAAACATTATAAATTCGGATAAGCTATTTTCTAAACGGAAAGGAAATTTATGACAGTGCCTACGCCCAAAACAAACGCCATGCTCATCTGTGATTATGTGATCACCGAGCGCGGTACAAACAAGAAAAGTCTGATCGGTGTTTTCGAAAATATCGGAGCCGCGACCTTTCCCTGCACTCACTTCGCGCTGTCCGTTTATATCAAATTAACGGATGCACAAGGGAATTACCGTTTTCGATTGGAACTGGTCGATTTGCAAAGTGACGTGCTGATCGGAAAAAGTGAAATGCCTGAAGAAGTTCACGTTCCGAGTCCTCTGGACGCGCATGAATTGGTGTTCAATCTGCGCGGCGTCCGGTTCATGCACGCCGGGAAGTATGAATTCCGGATTTTTGCCAATGACAAAATCTTTGGACAAAAGCGGCTTGTGGTGGACCAAATGCCCCAGAATCCGCCTGGAGCAGACGAAAACAGATAAGAGGAGGACTCTTCCATGGCCAAAACAGCTATCGTGATCCTAGCAGAAGGTTTTGAAGAGGTGGAGGCGCTTGCGCCTGTGGATGTTTTAAGACGTGCCGGAGTGCGTGTGATGATTGCGGGGTTGACCGATAAAATCGTTACTAGCTCACGAGGGATAAAAGTACAGACCGATATTCTCTTCAAGGATTCTCAAGAGCTTCCGGATGCATTGATCCTTCATGGCGGGGTGCCTGGGGCCGAGAATCTTTCCCAATCACCGGACCTTGCGGACTTCATTAAGAAAATGAACAAAGCCGGGAAGATCGTGGCGGCTATTTGTGCGGCTCCGGCGGTTGTTTTGGCCCCGACCGGTATCCTTGATGGCAAAACAGCGACATGTTATCCCGGTTGCGAAAGCAACTTTTCGAAAGCGACCGTTCATTCCAAAGACCGGGTTGTTGCCGACGGGCCTATCATTACAAGCCAGGGGCCAGGAACGGCTTTGGAGTTTTCCTTGGAAATTGTCAGACAACTGGTCAGTGAAGATATGGCCAGGAATCTCCGCGAAAAAATGCTGATCAAAGCATAACGGCATGAAATTCTTCGAAATCGAACAAAAATACCGCTTAGCAGATCCTAAGCCCGTTCGAGCCATACTTAAAAAACTTGGTGCAAAGAAGATTTCAAGCGGCGCTGAATCCAACGAGTTTTTTGATAAGGATCATTTTCTTAAAAAACAAAAAATCGCGCTAAGGCTCCGGCGGAGCGCAGGGAAAAAGGCAACGTTGACATTGAAAGGGCCGCGTCTTGCGTCGAAATTTACGAAGCGTATGGAGATTGAAACGCCGGTAGATTACAGGGCAACGAAATCACTTCTTCGATTTTTGGGTTTCAAAGTCCATAGGCAGTATACCAAAAATCGTGAGAGCTACAAACTGGGCCGCGCCATGGTGACCGTGGATTATCTTGAGAAATTCGGATGGTTTCTTGAGATCGAGGCACAGCCCCGAGAGATCGCTCGTTTGGCGAAAGAAATCGGGTTGCGGCAGAAGGACCGCGAGGGGAAATCCTATCTTCAGATGCTTTTTAATTGGAAACATTAATTAAGAATCGGGAGGAATATTATGATCATAGCATCGGATGTCCGGGTCAACAATGTGATCCATATGGAAGGAAAAGCGTGCAAAGTCCTGACGCAAGAAATTCGCGGGACCGGTAAGTTCGGGAAAATGGTCCATGTAAAGCTCAAAAGTCTTGAAGACGGGCATATCCTGGAAAAAAGTTTTCGTGCTGATGACAAAGTGGAAGATGTTTCGGTGCATTTTGTGAAGATGCAATACCTTTACCGGGAAAGCGACCAATTCGTTTTTATGAACATGGAGAGTTACGAGCAGTTCAGTATTTCGGCCAAGGCGGTGGGAAGGCATGAGGTTTTTTTGAAAGAGAATGATGTAATCGAAGTGCTGTTTGGAGAAGGGAAAGTCCTGAGTATTGTATTTCCCAAAATCGTGGAACTCAAAGTTGCAAGTGCGCCGCCCGGGACCAAAGGCCAGAGCGATTCGACCTATAAAGAAGCCGAGCTTGAAAATGGTCTCAAGATTCTTGTCCCGCAATTCGTCAACGAAGGAGAGAAAATACGGGTCAACACCGAAGACCTGAGCTATCTTGAGCGGGTCCCTCTTAAAAGTCTTTCTTAAACAAACATGGATCATGCCATGAAAATCCTGAAGCTTTTCGGGGTAACGATTGTTTCAACCATGCTTTTCATTTGTCCGGGTTATGGGCAAAGGGAGGGAAATATGCCATCGAAAATCGCTATGACCAGTCCTTCTTTCCGGAATGGGGAGATGCTTCCCAGAGAGCACACTTGTGACGGAAGCGATATTTCGCCGGCGCTTCAGTGGTCGGGAATTCCGGAAGCCACTCAAAGTTTGGCCCTTATTTCCGATGATCCGGATGCTCCCGCGGGAGATTGGGTTCACTGGGTTGTTTATGACCTGCCGCCTTTAACGACAAGTTTGCCGGCCGGGGTGCCTTCACTTGAAAAACTCCCGATGGGAGGAACTCAGGGCCGAACAGATTTCGGAAGAGTGGGTTATGGCGGGCCTTGTCCACCAAGCGGGACACACCGTTATTTCTTCAAGATCTATGCTCTGGATGTTAAGCTTCATTTACCGCCTGGGCGGACTAAAAAAGAACTGCTTGCGGCCATGCAAGGGCATATTCTTGCTGAAGGACAGCTGATGGGAAAGTATCAGCGCGAGAAAGTTGCGAGGAGATTTTAGTGGCGGAAGAACAAGTGCATCACCGGAAGAAAAAGATCCTTGCCGTCGATGACGATGGTCTTGTCAGAAAATCAATCGGGATTTTTTTAAAAGATGCTGGATACGAACCTACGGTCGCTGCGAGCGGTCCCGAGGCGCTTCGTTTTCTGGCGGAGAGGCATTATGATCTGGTGATCACGGATATTCGGATGCCAGGGATGGATGGCCTGCAGGTCATCCAGGCCGTGCGTGATTATTGTCAGCAGATGAAAAAACCTTCGATCCCGATGATCGTTCTGACGGCTTACAATGATGAACCGGTCAGGCTTTCTACCGAAAAAATGGGAGTAAGGGAATTTGTTTTTAAGCCGTTTAAATTAGAGGATTTTGTAAAGGTCCTTGAACGCCAACTCGGGCCTCGCTAGCACCTTTCGTTGTTTGCATTGTGTTTTCAGATAAGGTATGATGGATTGATGAAATCAAACGATTTGGATTTTGAAATTTCTTTTCTGGAAGGTGTTCTCAAACGCCGCCCCAATTACATCGATGCCCTTGCCCCTCTGGCGGAGGCGTATACCCGGCGTGGTCTTTATGAAAAAGGGCTTGAGATCGATAAAAAGCTCGCTTTTTTGTGTAAAGATGATCCGATCGTGCATTATAACCTTGCGTGCAGTTATGTGCTTTCCGGCTATACGGCCAAAGCATTGCTGGCATTGAAACGCTCGGTGCGGCTTGGTTTTTGGGATATTGAGCATATCGTGAAGGATTCGGACCTGAAGGCCCTTCAGAAGTACGCCCCTTTCCAAAAATGGTTTGCAACCTTGTCCGAAAAAATTAAAAAATAAAGGAAGCCTCTTCATAATGCTTCTTGCTCCTCCAAAATCAAAAAATACGATCCAAGTCAACATCGCCGCGAAGAACGGGAAAAAGCTGTTGAGGTTTCTCGAGAAGAAAAAAGACTCAATCTCACCGCTTCTGATCGTGACGCATGATTATCCCGATCCTGATGCGATTGCGACTGCGGTAGCTCTTCAATATCTTGCGGAACGCCTCCATGGGATCAAATCGCGGATCACCTATAAAGGGATCATCGGCAGGACGGAGAACCGTGCCATGGTGAATCTCCTCAAAATTCCGATCCATAAGATCCGTCCCTCTGATATCCGGCAATACGAGCATGCGGCGCTTATCGACACACAGCCGGAGTTCGAAAATAATCCTTACCCGCGTAATCGCAAAGTCACCATGGTGGTCGACCAACATCCTTATGTCAAAAAGCCTTTTGCGGAATTAGCCATTATCGATACGGAATGCGGGGCCACGAGCGTCATTCTGACACAGGCGCTGCTTTTGAGCGGGCTTGAAATTCCGAGGAGGATCGCCACAGCGCTTGCGTACGGCATTCTTTCGGATACACTCAATCTTTATCGTGCGCACCGGACGGATATTATTCAGACGTATCTGGATATCCTTCCGCTTTGTGATATGCGAACGCTTATTCGCATCCAGAATCCTCCGAAATCAAAAAAATTTTTCAGCACTTTAAATCGCGGACTCCAAGGCGCTAAGGCTTTTCGTGGCGTGATCGTTTCTCACCTGGGGGAAGTGGAACATCCCGACTTGGTGTCCGAAATCGCGGATTTTCTTGTGACCTATAAAGGCATGAATCGATCGCTTTGTACTGGCCGTTATAAAGATAAACTGCATGTTTCTTTGCGGAGCAATCGGCCGACCGATGATACTCCCGAGATTCTCCGTGATATTTTTGATGATCACAAAGAAGCAGGCGGGCATGACATGGTCGCGGGAGGGAGTTTCCATGTGACCGGCAAGGACAAAAATGACAGTCGGTGGCAAGAAGCGGAAGCCATGTTGGTGGCACGGCTTTTGAGACGTTTGAGGTTGCCAGCGAAAGCGGATTTTTACGCCCCGTTTCACCAAGAAAAGATCAAAATCACCGCGGGAAGTTAATCTGTCGCTGTTTCCTGTTGAAATTCCTTTTTTAATCATTTTGTTGAGGGCTATAATAACACATTGTTTTTACAACCTATTTAAAATCCGGGAGAGGTGTCATGAAAAAAACGCTATGGGTTATTTTAGGGATTATCGTACTGGTCATTGCCGTGAGTGTTTCTGTTTTTGGCGGTGCCTATAACAAGTTGGTAACCAAAGAAGAAGCCGTGAACAGCGCTTGGGCGCAGGTGGAGAACGTTTATCAAAGGCGCGCGGACCTTGTCCCGAATCTCGTGGAAACGGTGAAAGGGTATGCCGCGCACGAGAAAGAAACTCTTCAAAATGTTGTCAATGCACGTTCCAAGGTCGGGCAGATCACCGCTTCTCCTACGATTATCAACGATCCCGATCAGCTTGCTAAGTTTCAGGAAGCCCAGGTCCAACTCACTTCCGCTTTAAGCCGATTGCTTGTGGTCGTCGAGAAATATCCGGACCTCAAGGCCAGTCAGAATTTCCTTGCGCTCCAGACACAATTGGAAGGCACGGAAAACCGGATTACGGTCGAAAGACGGCGTTTCAATGAAGCAGCCCAGGATTTCAACGCTTTTCGCCGCACCTTTCCGAATGTGGTGGTGGCCAACGCTATGGGTTTTAAGAGCAAGGCCTATTTTCAGGCAGCTCAAGACGCCAGGACAGCGCCTCAGATCAAATTCTAAAGAATGCGCGGTTTTTCGAAGGTTTTATCCAGCGGGCTTCTGTTTTTTCTCCTGTGTCTGCCTGTTCTTTTTGCCCTTGAAGTCCCAAAACGGGCAGACGGTTATGTGACCGATCACGCCAGACTTTTATCACTTTCCGCGAAAGCCAATCTCGAAGCGCTCCTGAAATCTTTTGAAGACCAAACCAGCAATCAGGTTATTGTCGCGACCTTTCCGTCGCTTGAAGGGAATTCTCTGGAAGATTTTTCCATGAGACTTGCCGAAGCCTGGAAGGTCGGGCAAAAAGGAAAAGATAACGGGGTCATTTTTCTTATCTTCAAAAATGACCGGAAAATCCGGATAGAGGTTGGGTATGGTCTGGAAGGTGTTCTGACGGATGCGACCTCCGGGCAAATCATCAACCAGGTGGTCGCGCCTTATTTCAGAAAAGAGGATTATCAGTCCGGTATTGTTGCCGGCGTGGATGCCATCATGAAAGCGACGCAAGGGGAATTTAAGGGGAGCGATAAAAGAGATCATACAAACCTCAAGCTTCTCTTTTTATTTTTGACCTTTATTCTGACCCACTGGATTTTACGGTTACTTTCTTCAGGAACTGGCACAGGCGGACGGCGGTTTGGTGGGGGTACCGGTTTTTATACGGGTGGCTATTGGGGGGGTGGGGGATCGAGTGGCGGCGGAGGTTTCAGCGGGGGCGGTGGAAGTTTTGGCGGCGGCGGAGCGAGCGGAAGATGGTAACTTTTAAGAAGTGGTTTCCTTATCCTGTTTTTTTCTTCTCGAAAAAGGAGAAAAAACAAATCCTGGAGGCGCTTCGTGAGGCAGAAAAAGATACTTCCGGCGAGATCCGTGTGCATCTCGAATACAAAGCCCGAGGGCCTGTGTTTGGCCACGCCAAGAAGGTTTTTCATAAAATAGGGATGACAAGAACGGCGCAGCGCAACGGTGTGCTGATTTTTCTGGCTACCAAGGATAAAAAATTCGCGGTGCTCGGGGATGTGGGGATCGATGAGAAGGTCCCGCATGGTTTTTGGAACGATGTGGTTCAGATCTTGCAGGATCATTTCAAACAGGACAAATTCGCCGAAGGCATTTCGGAAGCGATCCTGCGCATTGGCATGAAACTCAAAGCATATTTTCCTTTTAAGAAAACTGATAAAAACGAACTTTCTGACGATATCTCTTACTAAGCAAGAGGCCCGTACTTTTATGGATATTCATGAATCTTGGGAAAAGGCACTGAAATTCACCGAGGTCATTCGTCCGCGTATCCAACCCCTGCCGACCTTTGAAGCGACACCCATCCCGTATATTTTTCTGGCCGAATCGCAGGTCAATCATGGGGATACCGTGGTACGTCAAGGCAAGGTCATGCTGGATAAACCCTCCATCATCCTGCCGTCTTATCTGCCGCAATTCGAGGGGTTCGAATTTGAAAAGAATTTTGCGAACGCGGAGGATTATCTCACGACGTTTCTCCTTGTGCGCGGAATACGCTTTCCCTCCATGAAATATGAGAATAAAATAACATCTCTGGATATTCGCGAAGAAAAATTGCCGAAGGCGATCGATTTCTTTTTGCATACGCTTCAGAAACAGGAAAATGTTTCTACCGGACTTGTCATCGGCCCGGAGGATTGCTGGCAATTCTCGATCCTGATATTGCTTTGCAGCCAAGTGGTGCGTTCCGCGGAAGGGGATATCCGGAAGATCTTTGAGCGTTTCAGGGAACAGGGTGGCGCGAATGCTTCATAAACAGGGTCAAGGAAAGGATCTATGCATACGGACTATAGTTCATTCTTGAAATCCGCTTGCGACAGGATATGGAAAAAGATCGGCGCGCACCGCCGCGCCGGCGTGACGACCCCGCTTTTTTCGATCTATTCCCAGCGGAGTGTGGGGATCGGAGAGGCGCCGGACTTAAAGCTCCTTATTGACTGGTGCCGTAAAACAGGACTTTCGATCATTCAATTGTTGCCGCTGAATGATGTGGGGTTTGATTTCCGTCCCTATGATGCCCAAAGCAGTATGGCCCTTGATCCCATGTATCTTTCGTTGACGGAACTCGCGGATTGTGACCCGAAGCTTTTTGAAAGTGACATCGCTGATTTGCGTAAAAGATTCCCGGCCGGGAAAAACCGAGTGGATTACGGTATCAAAAAAGAGAAACTAAAAATTTTAGAGAAAATCTTCAGCCACACGACGACTGTCCGGAACGGAAAAAAAATCCGGAGTTATTTCAAGGCGAACAAGGCGTGGCTGGAGGATTACGCGGTTTTTAAGGCGTTGAAAGAGAATTTTCAGAATGCGGGATGGATGGATTGGCCGGAGGCATTCAAGCGCAAGGATGCCGCGGCGATTGCGAAATTTTCAAAAGACAACCAGGAAAAAATTCTTTTTAATAAATGGCTTCAGTGGCAGCTTTTTGAGCAATTCAGTGATGTTAAAAAATATGCGGCACAGAAAGGCGTCCTGTTGATGGGGGATATGCCTTTCTTGGTTTCTCGCGACAGCGCGGATGTGTGGTCGCAGCAACATTACTTCAAACTGGATCTTTCCTCCGGAGCGCCGCCCGACCTGTATTTTTCGCAAGGCCAGCGGTGGGGCATGCCGCCGTATGATTGGGACCGGATTGCGGCGGACCATTATGCTTCTGTGCGACGGAAAATGGGTTATGCCGAAAACTTCTTTAACCTTTACCGGATCGATCACTTTGTGGGAATGTTCCGGCTGTGGACGATCCTGCTTAACGAACCGGTCGAGCACGCCGGATCGCGCGGGCGTTTTGACCCTGAAGACGAATCTTTATGGAAAGAGCACGGTAAAAAAATTCTGGACGTGATGCTGGATAGTGCCGACATGCTTCCGTGTGCCGAAGACCTGGGTGTGGTCCCGAAATGTTCTTACGAGATCCTTGAAGAATACAAAATTCCGGGCTCGGATGTCCAGCGGTGGGTCCGGCATTGGGGCAAGGATTATCACTTCAAGAGCGGTGATGCGTATCGCCCCAATTCCATGGCCATGCTCTCCACACACGATACCAGTCCTTTTTGCGCCTGGTGGGAATATGAGGCCGGGACCGTGGATGAATGGTTTTTCCGGAAAAAATGCGGAGAATGCGGCGTCTCTTTTGATGCGGTCAAGGAAAAGCTTTTCGATCTGAGACATTCCCGCTATGGCAGGTTGCGGTGGCATGAAGAGGTTGAGAGCGTTGGCATGCTGCTGGCGATCCTCGGCAAGACACGGGATGAGGCGTGGCATTTAGTGGATGCCTACTTGAGTTCGTTTGGGGAACAAAAGCTTTATTGGCAGCATGTCGGTATGACCGGCCACCCCGAGAAAAAAGCCTCTCTGAAATTCATGAAAAAGGCAATCGGGAGTGCGCATCATACCGAGTCGGTTTTTAGTTTGCAGATACTTCAGGACCTTCTTTCATTGGCCGAATTTAAAGAACGGGATTCTTGGGATTACCGTATCAATGTCCCGGGATCGATGGGGGCGCAAAACTGGTCCTTGGTAGCGCCCTTTTCTCTGGAAGCCATGCAGGAACTTGTCATCAATAAGGCGATCCATGAGATCGTGGTTGATTCGAAACGGCATGTTTCAACAAAATAAAAAGGGTTTATGATGAAAATCAATTTTCGTTCCATAATAGTGGGTGTCATATTTTTGGCCATTCTGGTGGGAGGAATCTTTTTCCTTAAAATGAAGAAAGCGCAAAAGCCGGTGGAGGTATCCCGCGGGATTCCGCTTCCGGCCGGTGCGATGATCTATCGCGCGCCGGAAAAGGCGCGCGGCCCCAGCAATGCGCCCGTGAAGCTGCTGGAATACAGCGATTTTGAATGTCCGGCTTGCCGTGGTGTCCAGGATGTTGTGAACGAGCTGTTTAAAAAATATCCTGGCAAAATTCAGCTGACCTTTAAGCATTATCCTCTTCAAAATCACAGATGGTCGATGTACGCACATCAGGCCGCTGAATGCATGAGCGTGCAGGGAAAATTCTGGGCCTATCATGACAAACTCTATACCAAACAACAGGAATGGGCGGTGTCCTTGACTCCGCCCGTGGAAACATTCATAAAGTATGCACAGGAAATCGGTGCGGACATGGACCGTCTGGGGGCATGCCTCAGCGATGTTGCGGTTACCCGCGAGATTTATGCCGAAAAAGAACAAGGTACCGCGGTACAAGTAAGCGCGACGCCGACATTTTTCCTGGGGAAAGAAAGGTTTGTCGGTCCCAAGGAAATGAAGGAACGGGCGGAAAATGCGGTCAGGGCTGTTTTAGGATTGCCGCCCATTTCTGTCCCTGTAAACCAAAAACCGGCTGAATCTCAGGCCGCGAATGCCGCTAAAACAGGGATCTAATATCATGAAGTTGCCTGGCTATTCAATCTATTTTCTCGGACGGATCTTTATTGGTCTTGTTTTTGCATATTCCGGTTATACAAAACTCATGGAACCGGTCGAGAATTTTCGTGGCGTGATGGCCTCTTATGAGATCATTCCTTATGCGGTCATCCCGATCCTTGCCCCTGTCATTCCCTGGATCGAGTTTGTTTTTGGTGCCTTCATGATCCTTGGCTTTCAATCCCGTGCTAGCGCCTTTGTTTTGGCTTCTATGTCCTTCAGTTTTGTGGTTCTGATCCTTATAACACGCATTGTGACAGGGGCTCTCCCAGCAGATTGCGGCTGTTTTGGTGAGGGAAGCATCATCCATCTGACGCCTATGCAGGTCCTGTTTTTAGACATCTTTAATACAGTGATGGGTATTCGCCTTGCTCTCTATAGAAATCACTTATTTAGCGTGGATTTCATTTTGAATAAGAAAGATTAAAAAAGATTAAATTTAGATATAAATAGCCATAAAAGATATTATCCCGCCTCGTTTGTTTCAAAAATAACTAAATAAAATATCAAAGAATAAATTTGTCATAAATGCTATAAAATACTATATTTATTAATTAGTAAGCACCTTGCAAAAGTATTTCTAACCTGTTATTAATTACAATATCATTATGAAATATCTAAGGACCAATCACTCGAAAAAGGAATGTCAATGAGGCGAATGAAAAACGAAATCACATCGAGTCAATGGACCCACAACCATGATATCTTTTCCGATTCCACTATCTCCTTTTTCAGCAATATTCCCATACAATTCTGCGTTGCTAGCTGGACGCCGCAACAGGAAACCAAAGTTTGCTTTTCAATTTCCAAATTTCTCAAAAGGAGAACCAAAGGCCATGAACACACTCAAGGTGAATAAAGCGGTCGCGGTGATTGTCATTATTAGTTTTTTATTTTCGCAGGGAATTCCGTCAGGATGGGCATTGCAAGCCCCGATCACCGAACAGCAGGCCCAAAGTGTGTCTACGCCCACCACCGATGCAACAGCAACGACGGCACCCACAACATCGCCAACGACTCAGCCGGCAACCTCGCCGACCAGTACGGACTTTTTGGCAACGTCAACGCCGATTACTCCGAGCATCTCCACTAGCACTCCGGATAATAATACGATGGTTGCCGCCGGAGATAGCACCGTTATGCCAAAAGATGTGCAGCTCAAGAGCCTTGAACCGGATCAGTTTCAACTGGGTAATCCGGTGATCAACCCGGATGGGAGCCGGATGATCACGATGGAGATCGCAGGTCCCGGTGTCGGATACTATTGGCTTCAGCGAACGACCAATTTTACGACTTTTACCAATGTGACCCCCGGTACTCCGCAATTCGTCATCGACGTTGGTGATCTTCCAACGGGTTCAACGGCAGTCGGACGTATCTTGGATGCCGCTTATATGTCCACTTCCATGGTTTTTTACCGGGGTTGCCGAAGTACCGATGTGACGGGGTGTAGCACTGGGGCAAAAACGATGGCATTAAGTGATTCCACGGGGACTTCACCAACGTCGATGCTCACATTCCCTAAAGTTGCCGATCAAACTGCCGGCATGAATATCATTTCCATTCTGCCCGGAACAACCGCTCCTCAACTTTATGAGGTGCAATATAACACCGATGCGACCACGGGGAATACGAATTGGAAGCCGCTGATGACCTACAGGACCAGTACGAGTGTGACCCAAGTCGCGTTTGTGGACCCCAATCCTACGCAGGAAAACCGGTATTACCGGATCGTCGCGAAAGGTCCTGCTCCCATCATTCCTGCCGAGATTATGCCCGTTCTGCAAAAATATTACGGCGTGACCAATATCACCGCGAACATCCGTGCGGAAGTGAATCCTCAAAATCCCAATGAGACCAAAGTCATTATTTCCGAAATTCAAAACGGTGTCTCGGTCGATGTGGGGAATATCGTGATCATGAATTATGGCGGCCAGAGAATTATCACGCGGGTTCGGGATATGAAGACGGGGACGATGGCCCAATTTAATTATGTCGCGCCCAATGGTATTTATCAGGTTTCTTCTATTTATCGTACGACCTGCAGTGATCTCAATTGTCTGGGAGGCTCTTGGCGATCGCAGATCAGTTTTACCACCCTTGATACCGGATCCGTTAGTAGCACAGCAACTGTGAAGTCAGTCTTTTCGCCAACATTCCTTGTTTGGACGGATCCAACGCCTGTTACTTTTACCAGCCTTTCGGATCTGATCAAACAGGCGACGGATATGGATGTTACTGCCGCCGTAGCGAGCGCACTTTCTTCAGTTAAGAACAGCATCGGCATTTTGAAATTCAATTATGCCTATGTGAAAGATTTAAAAGGTTTTAGAGTCGTTATCACCAACCCCAACCCGGTGGTGGGCGGATTAAGCCGGATGGAGTTTGTGATTAAACGCGATGGTTCCATTCATTTTGTTTCGGCAAGTTATGCTGGTGAGAATTGGGAGGTTGGAAGAACGCTGTTTGATGCATTGCCGCTTATTCATAAAACAACCCATGTAACGCCTACCATCCAGGATCTTGTAGATATGGCCAAAATTAACGTCACTGAGTCATGGACATATCGTGACATGCCGTGGCCTTACCAATATCCCCCCTACCATGAGTATTATGACATTAAATTTTCCCTCGCAGGGAAAGGCTATGATATTCAAGTTATAAGAACTAGTACTGATATAGATCACCCCGAGACGTGGTCGACTGTTTTGCAATTAACAGGTTTGGTGAATGTGACTGCGGCTGGGACGGCATTAGCCGGGGCACTTAGTCCGGACTATCGATTGCAAGAAACAATCAATGTTTCTTATACTTCCGGCACCCGAGTGCCTTTTTCGAATTTCACAACAGATATAAGTGTGACCACAAATATTAAAACAGTTCTTTCGGCTACATCCGTCACAGGCAGCAGCGGTGAGTGGAAAGTTGCTTTTAATTATCCAGAACCCGGGATGTATCAGCTGCAAGCATGCACGGACCAACGAGTTTGTGAACGTTATGGTTATTGGAATGTTGGTGAACCTAAGTTAGTTACCGCTGCTTCAGGAACTGATTTTTTGATTGAT
>JAKLFP010000009.1 GCA_022711115.1 Candidatus Omnitrophota bacterium
TAAAAGTCAGTGTGGAAAGACCCGCTGGCCGCTGAGGGTCTTGACTCATACTCGCGACACGAATCAGCCACGTACCGTCCGCCTGCAATTCCGGCGTCTGGATTTCAAAGCCAGAGGCAAGTTGCAGTCCTAGCTGATCGATATAGTCCTGCACGAGATTGAGATTGATAAAATCCAATCGGGGACTATCTCCCTCCCGATAGGCTTTGTATTCATTTTGATTTAGCGTAAATCGGATGCTTTGGTTCGTTTCTATATCACCGACTGTCAGTTTCGTCATATCGTTTAATGCCAAAAAAGGCCGCATGTTGGGATCGGTGAGCGGTGGCAAGCCAATCATGTCTTGGTACAAATGAAGCGACTCATAAAGAAGCTGTCCATCTACCGGTTCAATGATTCCGTGATAAAACGTTTCGACCACAGCATCCAAAGATCCATCCCCTTGCAACGCGAAGGTCATGGATTGAAAAGAACCGGCGGGCGCCTCTCCTCCCTCATACTGTTTGTTATCTCGCACGGCAAATAAATAGAGATTGGATGAGAAATCGTAAATAATCTCGGAAAACACAAAATCACTGCCGATGAATGCGTTGGCCTTCAATGTATCTACGAATGCCTGCACGGCCGGAGGTGTCTGTATTTCGGTAAGGATCACGGCCGCCCCGTTGCGGGAAATTTTGTAGTATTTATCTTGAAACTTAAAATCAATGCCGCCGGAACGTAAAGACACCTGGGTCATCTGACTCATCAGAAAGAGGGCGCTTTTTCCTCCTGCTTGCTCCGGAGGCATGAGTTTCAAGCCGGCATAAAGGAGCGCCCCGTCATCGATCACAAGATCGGCCGTTGTGGTGTAAAAGATCGCCCGAAAGGATGTTTCGTCGATGACAGCGCCGGCAGATAAGTTGAAACTCACTTCTTTCAACCCGACGGTCGAAACACATCCCGCGCAGGTTGCCGTGACGTGATAGCCTCCGGTTTGCGGAGCCACGGCCACGTTGAATCTATTTCCCAATTCGTTTCTCAGTTGATAGTAATAAGCCTGTACGGCAAGGGGCACTCGCCCTGTCCAGACATCCGAAACCACCACCCGATAAAATCGTGCACTTGCCGAAGCATGATCGATGTATTCCGTCAAACCATTAGGATTGGCCGCCAAAGTCACCAGGGTTGACCAACTGCCTCCCAGAGCGTCCGTGTATTCCAGGCGGTACTCTTTGACATTCACGTTAAAAGGAATGGTCAATAATTTGCCGTCCGGAACGACCGCGATGGTTGATGGAATCGCCGCACCGACCAGCAGAGGCGCTTTTTCAAAGATCACTCCGCTCATTCGGCTTCCCGCATAAGAGATCGTTGAAAAAAGCTCTCCGGTCCCCGAAAAGACTTTGATCATGGAAGGGATTTCCGTCATACGGCCAAGCGCACCAACCGGGACGGTCATGCTGAGAATCTGCCCTTGCGGATCCATCGAAAATTTACGTAATAAATTTACGCCGCCGTCGCTGAATTGCTCCCAAAGAGACGGAAAGATCACGGCTGTTCCGGAAATTGCGAGTTGCGGCAATGTATTCCAGTCATAGTGATAAAAGACAACGCTCGTCACGTTCTGTCCTTCCAGGTCATACAGAAAATCGATTTTCCAGAAGCTGTTGCCCGGTTTGGCAAGATACCACTCTTTGAGATGACGGCTGTCATCCACGATATGCTTCCCGATCAGTATGTGGCTGGCATCATAGAATTGATAAACGGTGCAGGCCGTTCCGCCGCCCGGACATTCCGGATTTTTCACGACTTCCGCGCTTGCCACCGTCAAACCTAACAGCCCGAAATGAGTCCGAGCCCCTTCCAAAATCTCCGGAGGAATGTAAGTCACCGGCCCTAGGGCAACAACAGGGCTGACAAGAACGGTGACCTCCCCGGAAATCACTGCGACTTTTTTGGAAATGATTTTTAAGGTACTAACCCCGATCGGCAGCGTGATATTCCCCATCCAAGTAGGGTTTGTATCCGCAGCGATTAACTGGATATAGTCGATACCGTTCAGGGTGTACCAAACCGAAGCATTGACATCTTTAACACCCTGAAGCGTGAGCGCTCCGGAAGAAGCCACCTCCGAAAGAAGCACATGCGACGGGGCGGACACGGTCGGCGCCGTATAAACAACAGGGGCAAGATGAATGACATCACTTGAAATAAACTGAGGAGCATTCGCGACGGTTCTGGACCGGCGGGTAATGATGGAAATCGCATTGGTGCCAACAGCCAAAGTAATCCTGCCGCTCCATGTCGTTTCGGTTCCCTCAGGCACCAACCGGACATAGGCGCCTCCGTTCAGGGAGTACCAGATAGAGCTCTGAGCCGTTTTTCTGCCGCTGACGGTCAGATAGCCTTCAGGCGTCACAGCCGAAACATCGATCTGTTCCGGTACTCGAACGGTTGGAAGATGATAACGAATCGGTGAAAGACGGACGGCTTCGCTTGAAACTACCGTGGAAACCCCGGACACGATCATGGTTTTTCTGGCAATCACCGATATGGAATTCGTGTCGGCAGGCAAAGTGATTTTCCCGATCCAGGTGGTGGACGTTCCGTTAACATCCAACTCGGTATAATCGCTTCCGTTCAGAGAATACCAGATGGAGGCATGTGCCGGCCTCGTGCCCCGTATGGTGATCACCCCGTCAGCAGTCGGTCCTGTCGTCACAATACGGGCAGGCGCTCGAATCTCAGGAGAAGTATAAGTCATCGGCTCCAGCACAACAGCTTCACTTGTCAGCTCGGTCGGAGTCCCCGAAATAGGCACTGTTTTTTTTGCGACGACCGAAATCGAACTGGAGCCAACCGGCAAATTGATTTTTCCGTTCCAATCGATAGAGCTTCCGGAAGCCACTAATGGGATATAATCATCGCCGTTGAGAGAATACCAAATGGAAGCATTCGGGGAACGCTTCCCGCGCCAACAGGTCCAGTTGCTCACGAAAGACATTCAACCGCAAGGCATAATCGCGTTGACGGAAATCAAGCGCGCCTTCCCCGGGCACGGACTCGACCGCGTGGTAATTCAGAACCGGCAGTATTTCGGCCGGATTCCCGCCCAATGTATGTGGCAATGTCGACCCCTCAGTATCATGCATCGTTATGAAACCTCTCGTTCTAGGATTAAGAAATAAGAAGTATGATGTAAGAGGTATGAAGTAGGAGAAAACGAAAAACAGATCATGGAAAAGACCTCCAATGATCGTGTAGTTTGAACAATTTTGCGCCCAATTCTTCATAGCCGGCTAAAAGTTTTCCGTAGGAATCTAAAAGCAAATAGCCGCAATCCAATGAGAACAACAACCAGCTTTTTGTTTCTTCGCAAGAACCGATGGCATCGATGAGGTGCCGTTTAAAGAGTTCCGGATAGCGGCGCTTACCCCAACCTTCTGCAATATTCGCGGACGACGAACGGGACGATCTGCGAATCTGGTCCACCAGTGAATATTTCTCTTCCTTGGGGAATGTCTTCGTCGCTTCGAATATTTTCATCGCCAGCTCATGCGCCAGCTGATACACATTCAAATCCCTGAATGTCTTTATCGCTTTTTCTTTTTTCATACTTCCTACCTCATATTTCATACTTCGTACTTCTTATTTCTCGGCGCTTTTTGCCGCACTCGAAGCGAAGCGTAGAGTGTACTCCTTAATCCTTTTTTAAAAGAATTCCAAAATCGCGATCTCGGGCCGGCACAGGAACCGTATCGGCAATGTATGGGTCCCGATCCCGCGGTTCACGTACATCTGCGTTGCGCCCTTCCGGAACAGGCCCTTCATATAGATGGTGCGGTTCGCGTACTTGGACAGCTTCACAAGGGCCGGGATTCCCACCTGCCCGCCGTGCGTGTGCCCGACAAGCACTAAAGGAATGCCATAGACCACGGCCTTATCCAGGATCTGCGGCCCGTGAGCCAGCAGGATCACAGGTTCCCCCGGCGGCACCGGGCGCATGGCCGCGTCTAAATTGTCGCTATGGTAAACCGGATCATTCACTCCCGCAATCCAGATATATTTCCCCGAAGGGAGCTCAACCCGCACGGATTCATTCAGAAGCATCTGCACTTGCAGCGGGGCAAACCGTCTCTGAAGTTCCTGCGGCCCTCGCGGCCCATTGCCCGTATTTCCGGCGACTCCGATGATCCCGATCCTGGCACGCAATTGGCCCAGCAATTTTTCGACTTGGGGCAGATAAGCCGAACTGTCGGCATAATCTCCGGTCATCAGGATCAGGTCCGGCTCAAGGGCGTTTATTTTCCGGATCAACTCTTTCTCGAGAAAACCGATTTCATGTTTCACGTGCAGGTCCGTGATATGGATCACCTTGATCCCTTCCAGCCGCTCCGCCAATCCGGCATCTTCAATCCGGACATGCTCCTCCCGAATCCAATTGGGTTCCAGAATATAAATGTCGAAGAAAAACAAAACGATGACGGCCGCGATCAGGGCTGAGAACTTGCCGGTTTTTCCAAACCGCCGCCGCCAAACCAGTATCCAGGCGGCCGCGGACACGGAAAGAATTGAAATCCCCAACAGGGTATATTTTAAAAGAGAAAATTTGGTCATGCTTTTCTTCCGTCCGCGGCGGCGGCATCGGATTCCGCAAGGGCTCCGAAGAGGTACGGCACCGTGGCGAGAAAAGTCATGGGCCGGTGATAGATCGGCTTGGCATAGATCAGCCCGTCCGTCAAAGGATCGGAAGTTCGCTTGTGATTGGCGGAAATTTCCTGAAACCCTTTTTCCGCCATGGCCAGATACTTGGGGTCGCGGGTCACAAGATAGGCATAGGCATAACCGTGAATGGCTTCCGGCGCGCCGTTCAAATAATTCAGCATGCGGCTCAGCATTTCAAAAACTTCAGGCTCCTGGGTCAATGCATGATACGCTATAAAGGCGCCCGTGTCATAACCGGTCATATAGAGCGGTGCCTTGGGACCGGACCAGGTTTTGAGCATGGGATTATAATTTTCCTGGAAACTGCCGTCCGCGTTCTGCCCTTTCAGAAAGATTTCGATCAATTTATCCGCGGCTTTTTTGTACCGCTCATCCCCTGTTGTTTGATAGAGAAGCACATCGCCCCACAAGGCGTTGGCCATGGCGCGCTGCGGCGCGATATTGGGGACATACGGGTACCCGACATACGTGAAAGGCTCCGTCAGAAAAAATTCTCCGACTTCATTCGCGACATCCCGCGCGCGTTCATCCCCGGTGATAAAGTGGTATAGCAAAAGCCCGACCACGCTCGTGTGGCTTGACTCATCGGTCCGCCCGCCCCAGTGGTTCCCGTTGTGCCGGTGCATGGCGCCGACCTGGGAATATTTCGGGTGCATGGCCTTGAGCCGCTTGTCGTTTGTGATCGTGTCGTAGTGGATGGTGTCCACATCCATGATGTGCCGCGCCAGATTTTCCCCGAACTTGAAATATTTATAGAACCCGCTGCGCAAGAATTGAAGGAGCGCGCCGGTATGCGTCCCCACGCCTTCGCAGTTATACCATCCCCACCGCCCGACCGGATACCAGCCCGGCTGAGAATATTTTTTTTCGTCATCCTGGTCGCGCCACCAGGTCAGGGTATCGCCGAAATCCAGCATGCCGTACCACTGAAAATTTTGCGGCTGGCGATCGGCCCAGTCAAAAAGCTTGTCCAGGATTTTCTCCGCGGTGGCGTTGGCCTTGGTCACGGGATAAAGACGGCCCGCCGCACCCGTGGCGTCGATCCAGTAAGGGTTCACGCGGATCTGAAGCGGTTCCATAAAAGATTGCGCGAGCGGCCGGGCTTTGGCCTTGTCCGCGTCATAGGGATGAAAATAAAAAATAAGTTCGTGCGTCTTCCCCACGCCGAACGCGCTGCCCCGGCCAAAAGCATCCGGCCCCTTGGCCTCGGCCGTGGTCGCCAAGCTTAACTCTCCGGCCTCTTCCGGCCACAGATCGATCTGGAGCGCGTTGTCCTCCGGCCGGTATTTGAACGCCTTAGGATAGTTCTCGCGAAAATTCCGAAGGGCGACCGTCACGCCGCGCGTCATGTCGGAAATATCAAACCAGCCTTCCAGCAACTTTTCGACCGGCGTGTTCCGGTTCCCGGTATGGACCGTGGCGGAGAGATAATCCCGCTGGTAAATGATCATCTCGGAAGTGGGAATGCCCCTGTCAGGTTCCATCTCGACCCGGCCGATCGTCAATTGGACACTGCCAGGATTCTTGAACGTCAAGGGCATCCGGATCCCGAAATCCTCGATCGTCTCGTTCTCCGGAAGCCGCATCATCTGATACGGACCGAACTGTTTGTTTTCCGGATAACCGGTATAGATCAGCGTGTGCGCGATCTTCACGTCCGTCTTGCCGAAATAAAAATAATAACGCACGACGATCTGGCAGTACCGGTGGCCGTCCGCGGACTGGAACCAGCCGCTCGCTTTCAGGACCACCCGCTGCCTGCCTTTTTCCTCGACCTCCAGACGGTAAGTTTTCGTGTCGAGGTCCGCGCGGTATTCCTTGCCGCGGAACCCGAGATAAAGACTGGCCCCGGACGTCAGCATTTCGTTTCCGCTGTAAATGCCGTCGCCGTTGGAATCCACGGACACTTTGTCAAAAAGGAAAAAGGATTTTTTGTCCAACACGGCCTTCAAGAGTCCGGTATTGACCGCGATCGTTTGAGCGTCCTCCTCGATCGTGATGCCGGGCCCGTAATCGATGGCCTCGATCGTCGACCCGTAATCAAGAAAAAATCCGAGGTCTTCCCCCGGCTGAAACGTCGCGAGAAAATGAAGCGCCGCCCATTGGACGGACCCGTCCGGCCACCGGCTGAGCACACGCGGCTGGAACGGAAGGTCCTCTTCCGCGTTGTTGCGCAGACGCAGGTTCCGGAGGGAACGGAGTTCTCCCTGCGGGAACGGCACCCCGCCCTGCACTTCGCCTTTCCACGCAAATCCCGGCGTTTCATTTTTAACGACAAACGGGACCCTCACGATCGGCGTCTTGGTCGCGCGGTCTTCTCCCGACCACGCGGGCTTGAGTTTGGCGAATCCGTAATCGAGCATATTGACCGCATGTTTTGTCTTCGCCTGCTTCGCCAGTGCCGCGCGCGCATCGGGAGTGGGCGTCAACCGGATCTCATCCACGTCAATCGCCTGGTCCTGCCTCAAGCGGTTCATGGAAAAGGATATTTGATTCACCTGCTGGATATTGAGGGACGCGGCGATGGTTTTCACCGGAATGGAAACCGCCTGCCACCGGTCCGGCGGAAGCGTCACAGGCCGCTGGTAATGCTTGCCCCAAAGGTCCGAGACCACCAGCATCACCGTCTGCGGGTCCTTCGCCTCATTAAAGAGATCCAGATCCAGCGACTCAAAGGACGTCCAGTCCGAGATCCCCTTGTGGGTCTTGATCAGGTCTTCAAGGACAATGCCGGAATAATCGCTCAGCCCCCGGAACGTGACCTTCGCGGAACGCAGTCCGTTGCTGGAGCGGTCCATATGGGGCATCATTTTCGCGTCCACCAGTTTCCACAGACGGATGTCCTGGTCATGCTCAAAATTCGACAGCACGTAACTGCCGTCCTTTTGCAACCCCGGAAACGGGACTCTTTCGCCCAGAAGAAAACGGAAAAACCCGCTCTGCCCGCGCGTCGCCACCGCGACCGCCACGATCACGATCACCGCCGCCACCAGAATGTTCTGGAGCCAGCGTTTCTTCTTTGATCCAGTTTCGAGTTCAAAGTTTTTAGTTTCGAGTTTCATGAAATACCACCCAAATTATGAATGAAGATGTAAGACGTAAGAGGTCATCAGGCCAAAGGTTTTAGGGTTATAAGATCATGCACAGAAACTGCCCGGACTTTTTTTGCCAAATCAAATGTCTTTTCACCGCAGTGGACGATACAGAGACGCGAAAGTTTTAAGTCCTTGAGCGCATGATACATCGAGGGAGTCATAGACGGAGCACTCGTCCGTTTGATCTCAAAACCATAGCGGAAGCGGCCCCGGCTGATGAGCAAATCAAGCTCACTGCCCGCATGGGTAGCCCAACTAAAACAATCTTCTCGATTCACTTTTAAAATCCGAATAAGCTGGCTTACGATGAATCCCTCCCACGAAGCGCCGATTTTGGGATGGCGTTCCAGATCGATTTCATTTTTGATGCCGAGTAAAGTATGCAGGATCCCTGTGTCCGCAACATAAATTTTGGGCGCTTTCACCTGCCGTTTGGAAATATTTTCATGCCAAGCGGGCAATTGCCGTATCACAAAAGCACCGGTCAATATATCGAGATAATGCCTGACGGTCGTATCCGCCAATCCAAAAGCCCTCGCAAATTCCGACGAATTCCATCGCTGACCATGGTAATGGGCAATCATATGCCAAAATCTGCGAAGCGTCTCAGCCCGCACCGTAATCCCCAACTGCGGCAGATCTCTTTCAAGAAATGTTTTAATAAAATTGCGCCGCCACAGTTCTGACTGCGCAAGCGATTTTGCCAGATAAGAATCCGGGAAGCCCCCTCTCAACCACAGGCGATCCATAGACTGAATGCCGATTTCCTCAATGTAAAATTCACCCAGTTCATGATAGGCAATCCGGCCGGCCAGGCTTTCGGATGAAACCTTCAATAAATCCGGAGAGGCACTTCCAAGAATGAGAAACCGGCGAGGGATCTTAGCATCGTCGGCAAGCACTCGAAGCATCGGGTAGAGGGAGGGTTTTCTTTGAATTTCGTCAATCACCACAAGACCCTGCAAAGATTTTAAAGCAAGCATGGGGTCCGACAAACGAGCGACATCCTCGGGATTTTCCAAATCAAAATAATGCACCGGCCCCTTAAACGATCTCCCGATCTCTAAAGCGATCGTTGTTTTGCCCACTTGTCGTGCGCCCACAATTCCCACCACCGGGAATTGCCTTAATAACTTTAAGATGGAAGCCGTCTCACTTTTTCGCTTTATCATGCTAAAACTATACCTTGAAAATTCGGTGTTGTCAACCGAGATTTCAATGTCACTTTCCCTTCTATTTTTTATGCTTACCTCTTCCCTTGTCTCCCGTTCCACGATCCACGAACCGCGGATCGGGTTCCGGGTTCAGAGTTTTTAGTTTCGAGTTTCATGACATACCACCCAAATTATGAATGAAGATGTAAGACGTAAGAGGTCAGAGGTAAGAGAAAATCTTACTTCTTAATTCTTACTTCTCTACTTCTTACTTCTTGATTTACCTCTCCACTTCAGAGTTCCGAGTTTCGAGGACCACGTGACGGTGTGCTGGTGTCCTGCCTCTCGTCAGGGACGGTTCTTGCGACAAGAACCGTCCCTAGCGCGTCCCTCGTCTCTCGCCCCGTTCCCCACTACGCTTCTCTCTTCATCACCGCGACAAGCGCCGCCAGAACCCAGAAATACGACGAGACATTATGATAAAAAATTTTTGTCTCATAAAAATTGCTCAACACAAACGCGGGAATACTGCCCAGAAACCCCAGGGCCAGCCCCTTGGCCCACCGGTCATGCGTCTTGAGGTAGAGCGCGAGCGTGTCCCAAAAGATCTTGATGAGCAGCCACAGGAACACGGCCAATGCCGGCAGTCCCATTTCCGCGCCGATCAGCAGATACGTGTTGTGCGCGTCCGTGGAAGCGGCTTTGGACCAGTAATGCACCAGTTTGGCCGGAAACAGATCATAGCCCACGCCCATAAACGGATGTTCCTTGATCATTTGCATGCCACCCTTGTAGATTTCAACGCGCCCCTGCAGACTCGGGTCCAGGACTTCGCGCACCTCGCCGGCCTGATACCGGCGCTCATACGTCTGGCCGAGCCGGTGCCGAACCCCGTCCGGTAAAAAAGCGGGATTCAAATACAAAAAAATCGAAACCCCGAGCAGTAAAACAAAAAGCAGCCGGCTCCGCAAAAAGACGATCCCATGCAGCGCGACTGCCAGCGCCAGATAAGCCCCACGCGAAAACGTGCACATCAGGGCCCGCACCATGACCAGAAAAGGGACCAGCAGCAGCCAATATTTCCGGTCGCGAAAGTTGATCAGAAAAAAACCGAGCATAAGAAACAAGGTGTATGCCAAAAATGCGCCCAGGACATTGGGATCCCCAAACACCACTTCGATACGGTCCGGCCGCCGCATATACTCCACCAGCGTGTAAACACCGATCAAGCCCGCCACCGCGCACAGGATGACGCAAATTTTTTTGCCCTCTTCACGGGTTTTCGCCAGATAAAGTACGAGCGTGTAAGCGAAAAAAGGCATCAGCCAGTTCAGATAAAAGGAAAGCGCGGCCTTGCCCAGATATTCCGCGCCGTAACTCATGCCGGACAAAATGGAGATGCCTCCGAGCGCCACGAAGCAGAGCATGGGCACTTTAAGCGGATGGGCAACGGACGCGGCGTTTTTTTCTTCCGCCCGCCGGCGCCACAGAGCCCACCCCGTAAGCAGTAAAAATAAATTAGCAGCGTTAAACACACCCGGCAGGAACGGCAGACTCATCCAGTTGCTCTGGCTGAACGGCAGGCACGCGAGGAAGCCGTAGAACGGTGTTTGCGCACTACCTAAAAAATCTTTTATTCCGTTAGTGTTTTTTTCCACAACTTGCTTTCTTCTCCGAGTTCCACAAACTACGGCCCACGCGCCACATGGTACTTGGTGCGTGATACGCTATTTCAGTTCTTTCTCTTAAATCAATATGATTATTAGACATAATTATTATGATTTTTAATCTTGACTCTAAAATCTCCTTGCTCTAGACTTCCCCGATATGGATCATCTAATCCCATCCGCTGTCATAGAATCAAAGATCTTTTTAATACGCGGTCAAAAGGTTATGCTCGACAAGGATTTGGCAAGCCTGTATGGCGTATCCACGGGTCATTTGAACCAAGCCGTTAGCCGCAATTTGTCTCGTTTTCCTGAGGACTTCATGTTTCAACTCAGTGATCAGGAATTCAAAAACTTGATGTTCCATTTTGGAACATCAAGCGGAGGCGGCATGCGCCGGCCAAAAGTCACTGCAAACTTGATATCACAAAATGTGACATCAAATTGGGGCGGCACCCGGAAAAAGCCACGCGCTTTTACGGAGCACGGCATTTTAAGCCTCTCCTCCGTCCTCCAAAGTCAAAGAGCGATTCAAGTCAATATTGCGATCATGCGAGCCTTCGTTCAGTTAAGACAAATGATTGCCCACCACAAAGAATTCGCGATAAAACTAACCGAGCTCGAACAACGCATTGAAAAACACGACCATGAAATTTGTGAAATTTTTGCTTACCTTCGAAAAATATTGTCGACCGAAGAAAAACCAAAGCGACAGATCGGTTTTCATCCATAAACCTCGGCGCTTTTTGCCGCACCGGTAACGCAAGAAACAAGATGTAAGACGTAAGAGGCTAGAAATCTGAAGTGCGAAACATGAAACAGGAAATAATGAAACACAAATCATGTGAAAGATCTCCAGTGATCGTGCAATTTAAATAATTTTGCGCCTAATTCTTCATAACCCGCCAAAAGTTTTTCGTAGGAATCAGAAAGCAAATAGCCACAATTCAATGAGAACAACAACCAGCACTTTGTTTCCTCGCAAGAACCAATGGCATCGATCAGGTGCCGCTTAAAAAGCTCAGTATAACGACGCTTACCCCACCTTTCTGCAATGTTTGCAGCTGACGAACGTGACGACCTGCGCCTCTGATCCACCAGTGAATATTTCTCTTCCTTCGGAAACGTCTTCGTCGCTTCAAAAATTTTTATCGCCAGTTCATGGGCTAATTGATAAACATTCAAATCCCTGAATGTCTTTATCGCTTTTTCTTTTTTTATACTTCCTACTTCGGACTTCATACTTCTTTTTTTCTCCTTAATTCTTAATCCTGCCTTTTCTTAATTCTTATTTCTTGCTTCCAAATAAATCTCCTCATGCCGCTTCACCATCTGCGCCACGCTGAACTCGCTGCGGACCCGGTCGAGCGCATTGGCGACGAGATTTTTTCTGAGCTCCGGGCTATCCGCGAATCGCGCCAACGCCTGCGCAAGGACTTCCGGATTTCCAACCGGGATCAAAAGACCGGTCTTTTCATGCTCCACACATTCGCTCACGCCGCCGACATCCGTGGCCGCCACCGGCACACTCGCCGCCATGGCCTCCAGCACGGTCATGGGAAAACCCTCGCGTTCCGAACAGAGCACAAACGCGTCCATGGCCGCGTAAAGCCCCGGCGTATCATCGCAAAATCCCGCGAAAATAATCTCATGCCTGAGATCCCAACCCCGCGCTTTTTCCTCCAGGGCTCGCCGCTCCGGACCGTCGCCGATCACAAGACCGCCGACATTGCGTCCCGATTTCTTAAGCCGCGCGACCGCCTCGATAAAATCCTCCTGGCGTTTCTGCGGCACCAGCCTGCCCACGGTCCCGATCAGAAACCGGTTCCTGGGAACCCTGAACCGCTCCCGCACCTTGTCACGTTCCTTGTCCTGCTTAAAAAATTCCGTGTCAATCCCGTTATAAATCACCGTTGTCCTGGACCGGAGCGCCGGCACCTTGTCTAAATAAAACGCCTCTACTTTTTTACTCACGCAAATCACTTTGCGGCTGATGCCTGCCACGATCCGGTCTATCCAGAAATGATAAGGTCTTTTCCAAAGGTCCACATTGTGCTCGGTCATGACAATCGGCACGCCGGTGATCCATGCCATCAGGCGCCCCCACAGATTCGAGGTAAAAAGATGCGAGTGGATCACATCGATCTTTTCGCGGCGTATCAGCTCCCGAAGTCTGCCCAAAAACCCGAAATCCACGCGCCCTTTTTTCCCGAGCGCTTCGATTTTGATGCCGGCCGCTTCCGCGCGAAAGGCATAGCGCCCTTTTTCATTCAAACAGCAGATCACGGGCTCGAATTTCTGCCGGTCCAGCCCCGCCGCGAGATTCAGCACCACCTGCTCCGCCCCGCCCTGGTCCAGGGACCAAATTAAATACAAAATCTTGATTTTCTTTGAACCGTTTTCACACTTCATTGAAAGCCCCTTGAATATTTCCTTGTCAAAATCAAAACCAACCACGCGGATTAAGGATTCAGAATTAAGGAATACGCAAAGCAGAAGTAGGAAATAAGATGTATGAAGTAAGATTTTTCATATTTCCTACCTCCGACCTCATACTTCAGTTTTCCCTTCTCCATCCCCCATTCCTCACTTGCGCCGATGCGCAAGTACCACACCGTGGCGCCCAAGGTTAACGCCTACGGCGACGGCCTTCCCGCATTCGGCATTCCGAATTCTCCATTTCGCCTCTCACCGTTACGCCCCACTCCCCACATGGTACTTGGTCCGTGCTACTCAATACGCTCTTTCAATCGAACTGCGGACCAAATCCCGGTCAAAAAGCCTCCGCTCCTGCTCGTCTTCCAGAAAACGCTCCACATCCGCTTGGGCCGCTTCAAAATCAATGCCCTCGATCCTCTCGAGCAAAAACGCCTTAAACGTTTCTCGGCTCAAATCCAGGCGCTTTTTCTCCGTCTGTTCAACGGCGTTATTCAAGAAAGTGAAATTCGGGACCGTTTTCCGCCCGACATACCAGATAAAATCATACCAATCCCGTCCCTTGTTATAGCCGCGGAAAAAACAGGCGTGCAGTTTGCCCGCGAACATGGACGGCAGGTCGTAATGCGCGACCCCGAAAAGATGGATCTTGTTCAGGATCGTATGAAGGATCACGGCCCCTTCCGGCGGACGCGTGTCCATGTCCCATTTGATCATCAGCTTTTCATCCGGCATGGCCGCCACGCCGAGGTCCTTGAACAGTCCGGGGAATTTGATCATCAGACTCTTGACCGCGCCCTGCTCCCGGGACTTGCCCTCCGCCTCGATCCCGTAAGACCGGTAGGATTTCAATAACGCTTCCGCGGCATCCCCAAACACGAACTCTTTTCCCGGAATCAGAGAAAAATCCAGATCCTCCGAAAAACGGCGCAAGTCAAAAAGGATCCTCAGCGCCGTCCCGCCAAGAAAAGCGGCAAAATCAAACATGCCCTTGTCACTCATGATCTTCAGGCACAAGACCTGAAGATATTCCCGGGCCATGTTCTTTTTCTGCTCCGCGGTCATCCCTTTCTGAAATTGATTCTGGATCAGATCGATCATGACTTCCCCTCCGCGAGTTCGATCACCGCGTCGAGCACGCGCATCAGTTTCGGAGAACAAAACAGTTCCCCGAACCGTTTCAGCTTCCCGGTCTTCAGACCAACCGCATTTTGAAAACGGTAGGACTTCATCATCATGGCCTTCACATCCTTCTGGAACAAATGGAGATTCAAATAAATAAAATCCACAACGGCTTTTTCAGGCTCGGCCATAAAAAAACGCGCCCCCGCATCGCCTTCGAGCCGGAAACCGCGAAAGGCCGCTGGACTGACATGCTGATAAATAAAAGTACCCAAAGGGTTGGTGAACCGCATCGTCTTTCGCGTGGTAATCGAAGTGACCGCGGCCACCCGTTCCGGAATCAGGTCATAAGACGCGAGCGCCGTTTCAAGACTGACATACGAAGGCGCATAGATCTGACAGGCAAGATACATGCCTCCGGGGTTCACCTTGCGGTCATTCTCATTCAGGACATAATAACCTTTACGCAAATGCCGGAGTAACCCTGCCTTGGCCCAGCGCGTCAGCTGATTCCGGACCGATTGCGGTGCCTCGCCGCTTTGCGAGATCACCAGCCGGCTGTCAATGAGCGGTAGATGCTGGAAAAATGCTCGAAACTTGTTGTAATTCATTTCTAACTATACTCCTTTTTGATTATCATTAGAAATGATTACATATAATACCTAAAAAGTCAAGCGCGCCACACCGATACGCCCACTCGCCCATTCGCAATCACGCCGTTACTCCGATACGCCCTTCGCCATCACGGCCTTCCCCTTACCGCATGAAGCAGGGCATGGAGCTCGTCATAAGCGCCCGCGAGCTTCAGACGGAATCTCTCCAACGTGTCATCGCCCGCGATCTCCGTGCGCCTTAGCAAAAACGGATTCTCCACAACCCTCGCATTTTTTTGTTGAACATAGCCATTCCAGCCCGGCCGGTTCGAACACGCGCCGAAATAGCCGGCCTCTTTCACGAAACGAACGGCTTCTTCATCATAAATACCGTACGGATAACAAAACAATGAAACCTCGCCTCCCAGTTCTTCCTCCAGCATTTTCTTGGATCCCAGAATTTCCCGCTTTTTGTCTTCCGCGCTCAAAGCATTTAATTTCGGATGGGTGATTGTGTGAGAACCAAACTCAATCCCCTGCCGGCGCATTTCGTTGATCTGCGACAGTGTTAAATAATCCGGCTGGCCGACTCTCCCGGCGATGCAAAAAACCGCAGCCGTGAACCCGCATTCCTTCAGCACCGGAAAGGCGTGTTCGAAATGATCCTGCCAGCCGTCATCAAACGTGATGGCAACAGATCCGTCCGCAGCTTTGCCCGTAAGAATATCCGAAAGCGAGACGATCCGATAATCCTGGTTTTTCAGATACTGCATCTGTTCGCGGAAACGGGCCGGCGGCACATTCAGGTAATCTGCCGCGCCATCCTGAACGCGGTGATAACACAGGATCCGCGTACATCGCGGCGCCGCGCGGTTCAGGCTTTTGACCGCGTTCACGCACCGGGCAAGCAGTAAAGAGGCCTTGGCCTTCGCGGGGGGGATGGGCCCATCTGTGGCAATCAGGCGTTTTCTGAATTCCCCGATATTTTTTTTCAGATCGAACTGTTCATGGACCACTTGATGCCCGGCCTCCGCCGTTCGCACCCGCAGCGCGTCATCGTGATAAAGACGCTCAAAGGCCTCGGCTAGTTTTTCGGGATTTTTATGCGGCACGAAAAATCCGGTCTCGCCTTCGACGATCAATTCCTCGACCGAACCGAAATGCGTGGTGATCACCGCCGTCCTGGCCGCGAGCGCTTCGATGATCACATTCGGAATCCCCCAATGCCATTCCGCCTGGGCCATTAAGACTGAGACATCCGCGCTTCTGCAATAAGGAATCACCTGGGTTTGCTTGAGCGCGCCGGTCATGGTGACATACGACTCGAGACCCAACGTCCCGATGAGCCCGCGTAACTCCGCCTCCATGGGTCCGCCACCGATGATCGTGCAGTGAAAATTTAGCCGCTTTTTTTTAAGGATCGCGAGCGCGTTCACAAGATGATCAAAACCTTTGTGTGGGTCCAGGGACCCCACCGAAAGGATCTGAAAAACGGGATTCCGTGTCTTGTCCCCGACATCGAAAAGAGAAAGGTCCAGGCCGTGATGATTGATCAGGATCTTGTCCGGATCGACACCTTTTGCCACCTCCCGCAGATACGTCTTGTTGCTTACTGTGCATGTGCCGACAAAAGTCGCGGCCATGATCTTCTCGCGAAGGTGCGTGGTGTTCAGATAAATATCGTGCGCGTGTCCCGTCATGCTGAACGGGATCCCGGTGATCCGGGAAGCCGCCATCGCCACGGAAGCAGGATACGTGGCCCAGTAGCCGTGAAAATGCGTGGCCTTGTTTTGGAGCGCCCAATCCGCGAGATACAGGGCCTTGGGGAAGAAGATGAGGTTCTTCCATAAAAAATTAAAACTTCCGAGATTCCCGCGCACGAGCTGAAAAAAAGCACCCAGCGTTTTGAGCGGCCGGGTGCAAAGCAATTTGATCCCGGCCCAAATCAGTCTCCAGGAAAAAAACGAAACATGAACTGTGCGGCTCAAAAGTTCCCGGGCCTGGTCATGGATCACTTTGTCTTTGGATTTTTTCAGGGAAAAGATCGCGATCGCTGTTTCTTTGGAGAGCGCGTACAATTCGCGCAAAATGAACGCCTCCGTGTAGCATGGAAATTGAGAAACGACAAAAACAATCCTCTTTGATGAAACCTCTTTACCAGTATTCATTTTTTATTATTCCTCTTTTTTGTTATGAAGCACGCGCTCGCAGTTCCAAATCCCGGATGAAAAGGTGACAGTCACCAAAAAGTGACTGTCACTTCACGCCGTTACATCATTCCGCCGTCACGCTTCTTAATTCTTACTTCTTTTTTACAGTTTCGAGTTCCACAAAACTGAGCTTTTTGACTAAAAGATATTTTCATTTACGCCAACACATTCAGGATGACCTTAATCATGGTTTCCTTTTCAGAGGGTTTACTGGCTGCAATCATAAGCGTCAGAGCCGCTAACGTATTATTTTCCACACGCCGGGATCGGTCTTTACGCAACAAAATATGATTTTTTTGAAGAAAACAAATGAAGAGAGCGGCCGCAATCCGTTTATTCCCATCGACAAAACTATGATTCTTGGTCACAAAATAAAGTAAATGCGCAGCTTTTTCTTCAAGGGTAGGATAAAGTTCCCGATGACCGAATGTCTGGTAAATCGTTTCCAACGAGCTTCTGAAGCTTTCATCTTTTTCTTGTCCAAAAAGAGGCGACCCTCTGAATTTTCGCTTCATGATCTCGATAATTTTTCGAGCTTCTTCGTAAGCAAGCTTGAATTTCGTCCGACGAGTTCCTTGAGGCTTTGAAAGCCGTCCATGATCGTAATCGTCCAGAAGATCCAATGCCCGCGAATACTCCGAAATCACCCGGATCAAACCCTTGGTCTCGTCAGAAAGAACCTCCAGATGCATAACATTCCCCAAAAGCTTAAGCGATTTTTGCAACTCAAGATATTTATGCTCCGCAACGCGAAGCCGTTTCTCGTTGAGGGTGAATCCGTCGATGAGATGTTTTTTCAAAACATTGGTTGCCCAGATCCTGAATTGTGTCCCCCTCTTGGAATTCACGCGATACCCGACCGAGATAATGGCGTCGAGGTTAAAATACTCAACCCGATAGGTCTTCCCATCAACCGCAGTTGTTGCAAAATTTGCAACAACTGAATTCCTATTCAGCTCATGACTCATGAATATGTTGCGCAGGTGACGCGATATAACCGATTTGTCTCTAGTAAACAATTCCCCAATCTGATTAAGGTTCAACCAAACAGTTTCTTTATCAAGCCTGACCTGAACTTTATTTTTATAAAGGACGATCGTCCCTTTAGATTGATCTTGAAAAGCCATCGATGCTCCTTTTTGAGCTTATCGCAATTTGCGATAACCTGCTCTGGGTCCAAAACTTCGAGTTTTATACTTTTAAAATTCTAAATTCGAATCTCGAAGCACGAAACAAACTATCTTGAAAGCAAGAAATCCTAATTTCTAAATTCGAAACAAATCTCAAATTCCAATTTCTGAAACAACAAAACCCCTTGTTTGGGATTTCTGATTTAGGCATTGTTATTTGTTTCGTATTTCAGATTTAGTGCTTCGGATTTTTTTCATTGTCCGTTTTTTTAAGTATAGCTCCAAAGATACACATAAGCTCCGTGGCTTCTTGCGCCAAAGCATCTTTCGTTTTCTTAGCAAGATCGTCGTCGACTGAGATCAAGCTGAGCCAATATTTGCTTTCTTTGGCTTCTTTTTTACAAATTTTAATTCGCATCACAAAATCCTTCTTGCTTAACGAATCATTGGCTTCAATGTAATTCGCCCCGACAGATCCTGACGAACGAACTAGTTGTTTTGCATCTTCAATATTGGACAAACTGCGCGGTAGTCTTTTAAGAAATTCACGGGTATTTTTCGCAAATCTCAAAGTTCGATCTTCTAAGTCGTATTGTTTGTGATTTTCCGATTTATTCATTGTTATTTGTTTCGAATTTCGTATTTAGTGTTTCGGATTTCATTGGGCGCGTTTCAGCGCACGATGGATGCGTAGAAGGCCTCATACTCCCCGATCATTTTCCGGAGCGTAAACCGCGCGAGCACCCGCTCGCGTCCCGCCTCACCCATCTGTTTGCGCAAAGCCGGATCTTTCGCAAGGGCCAGGATCTTTTCCGCGAGCCCGTCCGCGGAACTTGGCGGCACTAAAAAACCCTGGACGCCGTCCTCGATCGCTTCCCGGTTGCCTCCGACTTCCGTGGCGACGACCGGTTTACTGCCGGCCATGGCTTCCAAAACGGCGTTTGAAAAACCTTCGGTAAGCGACGGCAGGCAAAAAACGTCGCTCGCATCCAGAAAGGCCTTCACATCTTTGCGCGAACCCGCGAAATTGACGAACCGCCGCACCTTGAGCGCGGAGACCTGTTTTTCATATTCCTCCCTCAGCACGCCGTCCCCCACAAAAATGAACCGGATGTCCCGGAACTGTTCCGTGACCTTGGCGATCGCTTCGATCAGGAAAGGATACCCCTTGATCGTTTGCCGCATATTGGCGACCGTCAGCACGACCACTTCATGGTCTTTGACTTGAAACTCCTCGCGGATCTTTTTCCGGTCTTCACGATGAAGCCGGAACCGCCCTTCATCGATCCCGTTGTGGATCACATGCACCCGCTTCGGCTTGACCTTCTCGATCCGCTTCACGGCCCGCGACACCGCGTAGGAATTGACGAGGATATGCGACGCGTAACGGTTAAACAAACGCGCCAGAAGCACCTGCCGGCTCGTCATCCAGAACCCCTCATCACGCCGCGCCATCACGATCCCCTCGACCCCGACCCACTGCGCGGCAATGGAGCCCAGGATATCGGCCTTCAGAAAATGCAGCTGGACAATATCGATCTTCTCTTTTTTCATGATCCGGACCAGTTGCCGCAAAGCCTTCCAGGCATGGATCCCGTAGGCCTTGTGCACTTCAAATTCAAAAAGCGGGATATGGGCCGCGCGAAACTCTTCCTCCAGTTTGCCGCCTTTCTGCAGGACCGCGACAAACACCTGAAACCGCTTTTTATCCAGCCCCTTCGCGATCTCAAGCAGGTTCGTCTGCGTTCCCGCCGGCTCCAGTTTGTCGATGATGAATAAAATCCGGATTGGTAAAGATCGGGGCACGGGGCATGGGACGTGGGGCGTGGTCATGAACATACCTCGTGCGAATCGGCGACGGAGATCATGACGGACACCTTGAAGTATGAAGCAGGATGTACGAAGTAGGAAAAAACAAAAAGCGAATCATTCTTCATACTTCCTATCTCGTACTTCATACTTCGGTTTTCCATTCCGCATTCCCCATTCGTCATTCCCTCGTCTCTCGCCCTATTCCCCGTTTCACTTCTTCACTCTCACCACTTTCGCCGGGACGCCCACCGCGACACCGCCCGCCGCCACGGATTCAAGCACCACGGCATTGGCCCCGATTTCCGCGTTATCGCCGATCGTGATATCTCCGATCAACACCGCACCTGTCCCGATAACCACGCGATCGCCGATTCTGGGCGACGCGCCGCCCGGTTTGCGGTTCCCGATCGTCACATGATGATGCAACTGGCAATGCGAGCCGAGCACGGCTTTGGAGTTGATCACGATCCCGCCGAAATGATAAATCACAAGCCCGGGCCCGATCCGGGTCTGAGGCGAGATGGAAACCCCGGTCCAGAGTTCGTTCAATCGCTGCAGGATCACGGGCAGAAGCGGGATGCGCCATGCCGCGAGCGCGTGCGACACGCGGAAAAGAAAAACAGCCTGAAATCCCGGCGCGGTCAGCGCGTGAAATACTTTGCGGAAATTCCCGGAATAAGTCGACAGCCGGCATTCCTGCGAAAAATCTTCTTTGATCATGTCAAACATGTTTCCTCCCTTGAAATCAGAACTAAGGATTAATGCTTATCTCTTACTTTATCTAAATATGATTAAAATATATAATAAATATGATTATTTATCTTTACAACCTAAAGCATTTCTGTTAACCTTCACCCATGCGTCCTTCAAAATATAAGAATCCTCTCATCCCCGCTGAAATCATCCTCGAAAACATTCATGTCCTGCGAGCAAGGAGAGTAATGCTCGACAGTGATTTGGCTGCGCTTTACAACGTCGAAACTAAATATTTAACGAGACAAGTCCGGCGCAACATCAAACGCTTCCCGGCGGATTTCATGTTCCGTTTAACTCCGCAAGAATTTTTGAGGTGCCAAAATGTCACCTCAAAACAAGGCGGCCGCCGCTATCGAGCCTACGCATTCACCGAACAGGGCGTTGCCATGCTTTCGAGCATTTTAAACAGCGACCGGGCGATCCAGGTCAATATTCAGATCATGCGGACATTTTCAAAGATCAGGGAAATGATGCAACATCATAAAGAGCTTTGGCGAAAGATCGAAGCCATGGAATCAAAATATGACAGCCAATTCAAAGTTGTTTTTGACGCCCTCCGCAAGCTTCTGGCACCGCCCCAAAAACCGAAAAGGCAAATCGGTTTTCATCCTTAATTCTTTACGCACCACGGGGTACGGGGACAAGAAAATCAATATCCCTTGTCCTGATTTCCGTGAAATAGGTGATCCCGGAAAAATAGGCCTTATAAAACGGCACACACCAGCTTCCGATCAATAAAAGTTCATCCAAAACACCCGCATCGCTTAAACACCGCAATGTTTTCATGCACAACTTATACTGACTCTTTTCCACGAAGCGACCTCCTTAAAAAGCGGATCTGATCCTTAATCTTGATGACGTACCCGCGGTATTTCGCAAGCAAAGCCCGCTGCGCCTTATAGGCACGTCTGACTTCTGCCGACAAAGGTCCCTTATAAACAAACCGGACCTTCCTCCCTTCGCGTTTGGCCAGATAATAGTAATACCGTCGTCCGATCCGTTTCTTGACAAGACAACCCTTCGCCTTGGCGATCTCCTCCCGGTAACGTTCCAGCATGGACTGTGAACGTTCGAGCTCTTCTTTCAAAACACCTTTGATCACTCCCATACGATCCTCCCACGCTGTCAAACATTCTACCTGTAAAACGATAGATTGTTTGGTAATATCTGTCAAGGATATTTACCTAACAAATTTAATCTTTTATATGTTTTTGTTAGGTAGCATCCGGAGAGGCGACGAAGCGTGTCGGCGTGTTCACCGTTACGTCCCGCGCCCCGTGTCTCGTTCCCCGTTCCCCGTTCCCCGTTCCGGGTTACGAGCACCACGCGTCGGTGTGCCGGTGTCCTGCCTCTCGTCAGGGACGGTTCTTGTCGCAAGAACCGTCCCTAGCGCGTCCCTCGTCTCGTGTCCCGAATTTAAAGCTTCGGATTTTGGGCCTTCGTTACGAAGGAACGTATTGCCACCCTTCATCACCTATTACCCACTTACCGGTCGCATTTCCTACTTCTGAATTCTTACTCCTTATTCCTTACTACATAATTCTTTCTGTCACGCCCAGCGCCTGGAAACCAGATGGAAACCGTTTGATTTCCTATTGTCAACTTTCTCGCCGGGCACGATTCACAATAAAAGAGACACTCGGCGACATACGACAGGGCTCAATTCGAATCTGAGGATGATTCTTGGCAAAAACCCGGAAAACCTCATCCGCAAAACCCTGTCCGACGCCCCGGACACCGCTGAAATCCATCATGATCCGCTTAAATTTTTCCAGACCGAACAGAAGCCGGCGCGCTTCGGACCGGGAGACGTATTCTCCCGATGTTTTAGAGAACCGGATCTTGACCTCGGTCTTATCAAAAACAAGGTCGCTATCGGTGTAGGCGCCAAAGAGCTTCTTGAGATCCTTGCGGGATCTTTGACGTAATGAGAAGGTGACTTTCGTCCCTTGGAGGGGCTTCCTATCCAGCAGCGAGACGTCCTGGATAAGATTATTGACATCCAGCTTCAAGGCCCTGCTTTCCAGAACAAAGTGATCCGCGATGCGGGAAGTGAAAAAAATGCCTTGCCCGGAATGCCGCTCCGGCGCTGTGGTCTGTTTTCCTTTCAGCAAATGTTCCGCAGCTTCAAAGGCATCCCTCATCTTGAATTTTCTGCGAATGCTTTCAAAAGCCCCGATCCCGCGGTCCGAAACCGTGAAAGTAAGGATCCCTCCCTCCCATCGGACCTCGATCCTGACCCTGGCCGCCTTGGAGTGGTCGATGGCGTTGTTGAGCATTTCCGTAAAGGCGTACTGAACGATCTTGAACGCCGATGGAGACAATTGCCTCTTTAAGTGCGTCCGGTGCGCCCATGCCTCAAAAACACGATCTTCTTCAAGCCCTCGAATTTTATAAACAAGAATGATGGACGGAGTTTTCAAAGAAGCCGCTTTTTTAGGGTTGAACGGAATATACCGCGCGCCGCGCGTCACCCCCTCCCTGAGAAGCTGCCTGGACGCGACAAGTTCCCGCAAGTGTTTCGCCGCGGCCTGACGGGAGATCCCGGAAAAGCGGACCACATCGGCGGCCCGGATCGCTTTTTTTTGACGCACAAAACGGAGAATTTTTTCTTTATTCTTCATAAGAAAAGACTACCTGATGGGAAACCAATTGTAAACCTTAAAATAAATAATTGTAAACCACGCCTCACGCACTTGCGCCCAAAGGTGACAGTCACCCAAAAGTGACTGTCACTTCACGCCGTTACATCATTCCGCATTCGGCGTTCGGCATTCCCTCGTCTCGCGCCCCGTGCCCCGTCTGTGGCATTTTCAATCAAAATTTTCCTGATCTTCAACGTCTTCCCGGTCAGGATCTGTAAGGGGTCGATTACGTTCTTTCTGTTTTGTAAACCAACCAGACGCCCGGCCTCGGTCATGATTTTAATGTTTGTACCGTTAAGCTTCTCGACAGCGATCGTGTCTGGATCGTCAAAGACCCATTCGAAACCAGGGCTCACCCGGTCGACCGCGAGACGCACCTCCGGAGCACGCAAGCCGTACCGGCTGCCACATTGCGCAAACTGATCCTTATTGACCGGAAAGGTCTGGCGAAGGAACGGGCATTCGATCTTTGGGAAATCAGTCAGTGTTTCCATCATTTTTCTTATGGATCAAAGGAGCTTACCGCTCCAAAGACGCTCGAGGAATTCTTGCCAGGGTAAGATTTCGATCCCTCCGGGGATGCTCCGGGGTTCCCTCTCAGTACAAACCACCACAGCCTTTTTTACGGGACCGTCTTCGAGAAGAGCTCGAAGGCCCCTCAGGTCCCCTTCATGAACTTTTCCGGACTTGATCTCGACCGCCGCTTCTTTTTCGCCAAGAATAAAATCCACTTCCTGTTTCGCTGCGGTACGCCAGTAGCGGATCGTCATCTCCGGCTCCCGGTAGGCCTGGTACGCGCGCAATTCCATGAGGATGAAATGCTCGAACGCTTTTCCGAAATCGCTGTTACCCGGAACGGGATGCCGGCCGGCCAGAAACCCCGCGACGCCGACGTCAAAAAAATAAAATTTTTCGGCAAGAATCATGCGCCTGTTCTCTGACTTTGTCCAAGGGGGGATACGAAAACCCAAAAAAGTATCCTCGAGAATGTCAAAATACAAACGGACCGTCCGCTGCGAAACGCCGCACTCGCGGGCGATGTTGGTATAGTTCAGGATTTCGCTCGAAGTCAGCGTGGCGACCCGCAAAAAATCAGAAAAAGAAGGAATGCTCTGCGTCAGCGCTTCCGCGGCGATCTCTTCTTTCAGGTAATCCGCGACATAGGAGCGAAGATCCTCGGCGGGGCTCTCTGAAAGAAAATGGGGTGGCAGCATCCCGGTGAAGAGCGCCTTTTCCAATTGGAAGCCCGTGACCTCGGAAAAGGATAGCGGCAACATCACACGCCGCCACGCCCGTCCTCCCAACAAATTGGCATGCCCTCTTCGGAGCTTCCTGGCGCTGGATCCCGTCAAAAGAAATTGTGCTCCCCGTTCTTCGATCAACCACTGAACCTCGTCGAGAAGCCGCGGTATTTTTTGAACTTCGTCGATCACGATCATTTTTCCGTATTTTTCGTACCGCTCGCGCAAAAGCGCCGGTCGCGCCGCATATTCGGCAAAAACATCCGTTTGAAGCAGATCGATCAGCTTAACGCCTTTAAGGTGTTTGCGGATCCAAAAGCTTTTTCCTGCTTTACGCGGACCCCACAAAAAGCAGGATTTTCCCTTAGGGAGGTGAAGGTCGACTTGGCGCTCTATGATTTTTGTACTCATGGCGTTATATTATCGTGATAAATTTACAGTTGTCAACATATTATTTTTCTTGTTTTTTGCCATATCTAGAGAGAACAGGAAGCTCAATACGTACCACGGGCCACGAGCCACGGGCCACGCCCCACGTTCCGCGTACCACGCACCAAGCACCACGTACCAGGTACCATATCGTACCTAAGAAAAGACTACCTGATGGGAAACCAATTGTAAACCTTAAAATAAATAATTGTAAACCACGCCTCACGCACTTGCGCCGATCCGCCCTCACCCCGCGCCCCTCGCCCCGTTCCCCGTTCCGGGTTACGAGGACCACGCGTCGGTGTGCCGGTGTCCTGCCTCTCGTCAGGGACGGTTCTTGCGACAAGAACCGTCCCTAGCGCGTCCCTCGTCTCGTGTCCCGGGTTTCGGGAAGAGCATGAAACAGAAATGCTATCCGGGCAGATGTTTTTCCAGCTCTGAGATTAACGTTTTGTTGAAGTTCTTGAGCAGGATGTGCTGGCTGACCGGAAGGAACTGCTTAAGTTCGCTTTTAAGATCGAGTCTCTGTTTTGACGCCACGCTCACTAACTTGGCCTTGATTGTTTTATCCTTACCAAACACCGGCCCGAACGCCATCCGGCTTCGCAGGATGAAATAAAGGTCATAAAAATCCCTGGCCTTGCTGCGTGTCAAGGCAGCCTCGACTTTTTCTCTCACCAGATCCTGCTCGTTTAAATGATAAAGTGTATAGGCCGGCACAAAGTCGGATTGAACAAGAGCCGCGGTACCGCCTTTCCTTTGGGCCTTGTTGCGCAGGGACACTTCCATCTGAATCCCGCTTTGATATCCATCCCCCGACAACTGAAAGACCGCCAAGTAACCCCCTGATGTTTTTTTGGACTCCTCGATCACCGCTTGGATCCCTTGCGCTTCCATGCTCACTAAAACAGCTTCCACGACCCCCTCGATCTGGCGGATGGATATTCCGACCCCGTTAAAGTCCAGGTCCTCCGAAAAGCGCGGACTCCCATAAACAATCCGCAGAGCCGTGCCGCCTTTAAAAAGAAGTTTTTCGGAGTGCTTTTCCCGGTAGAGTTCCGAAAGAAAAATGTGCTGGAAGTATTCTTTCACCACATGATCAAGGGTCGTTTGATATTGATCCGTGATCTGACGCAGCGCTTGGACGCCGATCATAAAACCTTCTCCGCTAGGATCATCAGGCTTTTTCTGTCGAAAAGTTTTGCGTAGCGCATCACCGTTTCACCGTGAACCTTCCCTTTCAGATTCAGCCGTTCATTCAGTTGTTTTAGCTTGAGATCCACGAAGTAAAGATAATCCGCAAGCGCTTTTTCCGGCTCAGCGATCAGGATCACACCGGCATCCGCCTTTAAGTTCCGGTATCCCGTAAAGGCCCTGCGCTTGATCCGCGAGTATTCGTAGGACCTGCCCTCCGCGGCAAATGTCCTTGTGATTTTTGTCGTGACGGAAGTCACGGAATAGACTGTCTCCGGGATCATTCGGTAATGAGCGAGCGCGTATTCCAGGGAAAGGTAGGATGGCGTATAAAGGCGATTCGCGATCTCGGTCTCAGCCGGAAGATTCGAGCGGAGCGCGTAGAGGTTGTTTTTCAACTTAACAAAAAGGTCCGTTTTGTGGTCCTTGATAAACTCTTGGGCCGCCCTGAGGGATATCCCAAAGACACGCCGGAATTCTTCAGGCGAAAAGAGCCGGACCTTCTTTTGAGTCAAGCTGTTTAAAACATCGATCGGTTTAAGCAATTTCATTTTTCGCTCCATATAGCGCTAAAACTGAAACGATTAAATTCTACCGCAAACCATCCTCCTTGACTATAAAAATCTCATGCCCGCCATCCCTCGCCCCGTTCCCCGTTCCGCTCCCCGTGTCTCCTGCCCCTTGCCCCGCGAATTCTCGCTTGTCCAGAATTCGCAGACGCATAATCAGCGCCGCGAGGATCCAGAGATAACTGGAGACTTCCTGCGAATCAAGCCGCGAGCCGAACATGTTGCTCAGAGCAAAATCAAAGCAGAGAGAAATGGCAATTATGGACAGAATGGCCAATGAGGCCCATTTGCCTGGAATTTGAAACCACAAGCCCCGCGGGACTACGGCCTCCCGAGAGCTTAAGCCATGCTTTTAATGACGCTGCATGCTGGTCCGTCACCGTTGAAGACAATTTAAATTCTACGGGGAATATCTTGTTGGAAACTTCCACCAAGAGATCGACCTCGAAACCATCGATACTTCTCCAGAAATAAAGACTTGCCGGATCAAGAAAAGCTGAGAAGCGTTTGATGAACTGAGTCACACATGCCGTTTCAAAAAGCGCCCCGGCCATCGGTCCCTGCAAAAGGTGCTCCTCATCCTGCAATCCAACCAAATAACAGACAAGCCCCGTATCCATGAAATAACACTTTGGGGTCTTGACAATCCTTTTGCCGAAATTTCGATGATAGGGATAAAGAAGGTGGATCAGAGAACTGGATTCCAAAAAAGACACCCAAGACTTGATGGTCGGAACCGTGGCACCTACGTCCCTTGCCAAAGTGGAATAATTCATTTCCTGCGCCGTGCGACTTGCCAGGAGCCTCACAAAACGCTCGAACTCATTCAAATTTGAAGTTCTTATATTGCCCCTCACATCCCGGTCAATATAACTTTGCAAATAACTTGAAAACCATAACTTTAAAGAAACTTTTTTCTTGGTAAAAATTTCCGGATACCCGCCACGCAAAAGCCATTGACCGCAAGAAAGAGATTTATCTACCGGGGTGCCCGCGGAATATAAATGCCGGATGAAAGATTCCGCCGTCCTAAGCTTTACGCGTAGATGATGGTTCATTTCACTCAAAGAAAATGGGAACAAGGTGAGAATCGCAACGCGCCCGGCCAAGGACTCCCCGACATTCCGCATCAATGGAAAAGCCTGCGAACCGGTTAAAATCCATTGCCCCGGTTTCCGGTCACGGTCAATGGCAGCTTTGATATAAGAAAGAAGCTGGGGAGCATGCTGAATTTCATCAATGATAACCGGATTCGGATATTTTGTTAAAAAACCGCGCGGATCATGAATCGCCAAGGAGCGGGTATCCATTTCATCCAGAGAAACATAACGATACCGCTCCCCTCCCGCTTTTTGAACCAAGGTGCTCTTCCCCGCTTGACGGGGACCAGTCACCACAACGGATGGGAACGTTTTTAAAGCCTTACCCAGAGACTCTTCGAGCAGTCGATGAATATACATGGCGACCATTTTAAAGTACTACTTTAAAATTGCAATCCTTTTTTATCCCTCTTCATTTTCAAGGTCAACGCCTACGGCCTTGGTACCATGTGCCGGCGTATCGGCGTGTTCGCCGTTACGTCCCGCGCCCCGTGTCTCGTTCCCCGCTCCCCGTTCCGGGTTACGAGCACCACGCGTCGGTGTGCCGGTGTCCTGCCTCTCGTCAGGGACGGTTCTTGCGACAAGAACCGTCCCTAGCGCGCCCCCCGTCTCGTGTCCCGAATTTAAAGCTTCGGATTTTGGGCCTTCGTTAAGAAGGAACGTATTGCCAACCATCCTCACCTATTTTCCACGTCCCGCCCCCTGCCCCGTTCCCCGTCTCGCTCCCCGTGTCTCCTGCCCCTTGCCCCGCGAATTCTCGCTTATCGAGAATTCGCAAGCGCATAATCAGCGCCGCGAGGATCCAGAGATAACTGGAGACTTCCTGCGAATCAAGCCGTGAGCCGAACATATTGCTGAGAAGAAGCCCGAAAATACCTCCGAGCCAACCGAGCGCAAGCGCTTTTGCAAAAGGATCTTTGGTTGTGAGATAAAGTTTTCGCGTATTCAAAAAAATAAGCAGAATAATCCATAGGAAAATAACGAGCGCCGGGATCCCCATTTCTCCGGCAATAATAAGATAAGTATTGTGCGCATCCCACTTCCTATCGACTTCCAGATAGTATTTAATGACGATCGGAAAGAGCCCGTAGCCAACGCCGAATATTGGATTATCTTGGACCATCTGGAGCCCTGCACGCCAAATTTTCACCCGTTGCTGAGAGCTCGCGTCCAGATCGCCTTCATTGTATTCCTCTTTCAGGGTCTCGCTGTAATCACCCTGTGATTTCACGGTTTGACCCATTCGGTACTGGATCCCCGAGGGTAACAGTGTAGGATTCAAATAAACAAAGAAACCGAGCAAGAGAAGAAACATGAAAAGTATTTTATTCCGGAAAAAAGTGATCGCAAAAAGTCCCAGTGCGAATGCCAGATAACCGCCCCGCGAAAACGTGACCATGATGCCGCGGAAGCACAACAGAAACGGAATGAGCAAAAGCCAATACTTTGCTTTTTTCATATTTAACAGAAAAAAACCAAACACAAGGAACATATAATAATTAAAAAATGCCGCCAACATATTGGGTTGTTCGCAAATCCCCCCGATCCTGGATTTTTCCAAACTACCCATCTCCCCCTGATCGATATATGTCCAGATGGCCATCAATGCGGCCACGGTGGTGACGATCATCATGATAATCGATACATTTTTGATCGTGCCGCGATCCTTCACAGTATTTAATACCAGGAAGTAAAACAAAATCGGCGTGATCCATCGCTTATAATCGATCAAGATCCCGTTAATGCTCGAGATATCATAGAAACTGCCCCTGGCAATTGAAATAAAACCAATCAGGAGAAATAAAAAAACCGGCAAATTGAGCGATGTCCTCAGCCACAGCGGTTCGCCTTCCTTGTACCGGCCGCTCACCCAGACAAAGATCATGAAGATCATCAGGATATTGGTAAAGTTCAAAGCCGGCAAAAAATCACCGGCAAGCTCCCTGCTGAAAGGCATGTAGGCTACCAGGGCGTACGTCACAATCTCCGGCTGTTTGATTCCCTTGAACAACAAAAACATCCCGGCCACTGCGGTCATCCCCAAAATAAGGGCCTTGGGAAGTTGGACTTCCTTGATGATCAGATACGCGAAAAAGCACACCGCGCCCGTGACCCAGAGATAGGTTTTGCTATCGGGTTTTGGTAACGCTTTCTCACTCGCGTTCTTATTCATCGTTGTTCTTTCTGGTTCCACGATCCACGGCCCACGAACCACGCACTTCGCACCAGACGGCAGTATGCACTCGGCAGCCTACGGAATGCTGATTGCTGAATTCGGAATGCAGAATACCGGGTCCGGGTGCTGAATTCCGCATTCGCCATTCGTCATTCCGCATTCGCCATTCGTCATTCCGCATTCCTCCGCCTCCTACTCCTGAATCCTTAGTCCTTAGTCCCGTTTCTCGTTCTTACTCCTTATTCCTTAATCCTGATCTGTCTTATTTCCTGATCTTTCCTTGGCTATTTCACGCACGAAAAAACCTGATTCAAACGCGAGAGCGCGGTTTCGAGGTTGAAGTTCTTGCGCTCTCCGGCAGTCAAGACCTCAAAGAGTTCTTCCTCGATCCGGCTGCTCATATCCCTGATCTCTTCGGGCTTTCTCCCCAGGTCCACCCGGTACTTGGCCAACTCCGTATCGCCCCCGTCTTCCGCAAGCTTCTTCCGGAAAAGTTCCAGAACCTCGGGATCTGCAAGATCAAAATTCTTCCGAAGAATAAAATCAAGGTCATAAAAATCACGGGGGGCGATAGTTTCACGGATGGCCGCGGCACGCAGTTTTTCAGCTACCAGCTCTTTGAGATCCAGACAACTCACCTCGCCACCATCAAACAAAAGTTTCCCGGTAAAGGGATGTATGAACTTATGTTGAACCTTATGTTTTCCGACAGGATAGAGCGGGTTAAACCGAAGACCGACCTCGAACTTGATCCTGGCCTCTTGCGGCAGAACCACGGAGGGGTAGATGAGATAAAAGACATATTGCCTGGACTCGTTCCGGCCGGGGTTCTCCGCGGTATCGAGTTTCATTCCAAACTGCGCCGCGAACTCCCCCATCTTTTCCTTGATGGGTTTCATGCACCGGCTCCGCACAGACTTGGTCACCTTCCCGTCCGGCAACCGCATGCTGAAATCGAGATCTTCGCTTAAACGATAATAGGAATAATAAACTTTGTTGAGACATGTGCCGCCTTTGAATATGAGGTCTGAGCTGAGCTCCTGAAGACGCGAAAGCGCAAGCGTCAGGTAATAATCCTTTTCGATCAGCGGGAGAATGAATCCTGTCCGCGCGGAAGTTTGTTTCAGGACATTCAGGAAATCCTCATTATTTTCGTGGATCACCGACGATCACTCTCCATGTTGTGCTCAGGTCGCCTTTGCGGGAACCGGTCAGGGAACTGATCGCTGTTTTCTGAACGCTTTTGACGAGAGACCTGAGGACCTTCTGATCGATGCCAAGTCTCTCCAGAGTCACTCCGATCCGTTTGCGAGTCGTGACATTCGGAAAGCGCGATGCCATGTCCACAAGCTTCGCGACATCGCATTGCTTCCGCTTGACGACCTCCTTAAGGATCCGGACCGCCGCCGCGGCTCCTCCGACCGGTTTATTAAAATAAACAAGATCGACGAGAGTCCGCTCCCTGGAACTGACCGGAACGGACGCGCCCTGAACCGTAATTTTTTCGATCCCATACATGCGTTTTTCCGGAACCTTGACGAATTTATAAGCGATGCCGCAGATCGTCTTTTCTTTACAAAGCGTTGTATTGATCACATAGACCGTCTGGAAGATCTGTTCGGTGAGCCTGTAATAGTTGAACATCGTGGAATAGCCGAGGTAGTAGTTCCCCCGAGGAAGGAAAACGGCCGGGATCAGGAACTCATTTACCCGTGTCCCGGTTGGAATCAAATCGAGTGGTGTAAAAACATAGACTCCGTTCTTGATGGGCGTGAGCACTCGCTTCTGCTTCAGGGTATAGACGAACTGTTTCCGGTATTTAAACCCGTCCGGAAAGAATTTGTCTATCTCGCTTGCCGTAATGATCGTTTTCTTCTCGTAAGTAAGGCGAGCGATAAATTCAGCTTCCTTAGGCCCAAAACCGCTGATTATATTTTTGTTTATCATAAGTAACCCAATGGCTTACTTTAACATAACGAATTTACAATAAAAATCTAGCACGCCGGTCGCATTTGTCAACGGCAAAAAATCACCGGCAAGCTCCCGGCTGAAAGGCATGTAGGCCACCAAGGCGTACGTCACGATCTCCGGCTGTTTGATTCCCTTAATAAGCAGAAAAATACCGGACACCACTGTTAATCCCACAATAAGCATTTTCGGAAGCTGTACTTCCTTAATGATCAGATAAGCAAAAAAACAAACCGCGACTGTCACCCAAAGGTACGTATTTTTCCCTTCAGAATTGGCAACGGAATTAGTGGTCATGATTTTTTAGAATCGAATCGTAAAGAGCTTCGATTTCCTTGGCTTTTTTGAACATATCAAATTTCTCAACCGCATATTTGCGCCCATTTTCACCCATCAATTTAATGCGGCCAGGATCTTTGAGCAACGCTACAATCTGCTGAGCCATGACTGCCGAATCACGGTATGGGATCACAAAACCGCTTTGGCTTCTTTCAATAAGCTCCCGAACCGGGCCGACATCAGTAGCAATAATGGGTTTAAAAGCAATCATAGCTTCTATGATCGTCCGCCGTAAGCCTTCCGGAAGATACGAAGCATCCACTACAAGATCTAAATTCGAAATAACAGCCATGATATCCTTTTGCCAGCCCAAAAAACTGACATGATCTCCAAGTCCTTCATCAACAACTTGCCGTTGCAATTCAGCCTGATATCCCGGGGATTCCGCCGCTTCCTCCCCCACAATAAAAAAATGCACCTCTGGCTCCTGTTTGACAACTTCTGCTGCGGCCTTGATAAAATATTCGTGGCCCTTCCCTCGCGTAAGCCGACTGCAAATGCCCACTTTCTTTCCCGAAAGGTTCATCGCAGGCGCAATTGCGCGTGTGGCCGTCACATTTACGTCAAAAGGATCATACGAAACTGTGATTTTGTGAGGCGGCAAACCCTCCTTGATATAAAAGTCCCTGCCTGCTTCTGAAATCGCAATGAAATGATATATTAATTTCGCCAAGAACTTTTCCTTGCGCGTGAGAGACCTCATGCTGCGCAAATGACAAACAAACGGCTTGTTCGTTATCTTGGCGGCAAAAATGCCTGCATTTTGAGAATCAATGTCATTATTGAGATGAATTAAATCGATTTTCTTTTCGTTTATGATCCTTGCAAGTCTAAAAACATTTGTAAAAATACTCATAAAAGTTGGTCCGTCGGGCGTTCGCAGGATCTCAACATCACGCCAATCAAAGCCATAAAGATCCGCGTCAGGATGCGTAAAAACAAGAATGGGGCGATACTTTGTTCGGTCAAGTGCATCAAGTAAGTATTTGAGACTCAATGCGGACCCACCACGCCCCATTCCTGTTTCTATATAAAGGATATTAATCATCTGTTTTCTATTTCCGTTCTATTCGATGGGAAAAGAAATGAACCCAAATAACCCAAGGCTACGCCCCAAGATCCTTTCTTAACAGCATTTCTCATCAATAAGTTCGAATATTTCCTGACCTTCGCAGAAAGAAGTCTCTGCGCTTTAGGATCATCCGAGATTTGCATCCATTTTTGCGCAAGCTTAACTTGCTGTTTGTAATTCTTAACATCATCCAGCGTCGATTGATTCGAGTGTTCACGGTAACAGCCGAGCGACTTTTCTACAAACAACGCCGGAAATTGATTGACTACACGCAAAAATAAATCCATGTCTTCATAAATCGCTAAAGATTCGTCAAATATTCCGGCAGCATCGAGACTCCGTTTTCTCATCAGGCAAGAAGATGTCATTGCGCTCCCGGCCTCAAGCATGGTTAGAAAATCGATGCCGGGTTTTTGCTTAGGCTTCATGCGGCCTGTCCGCCGGCCATATTCATCCATTATCTCAAGATACGAAAACACCATTCCTAATTTTGGATTGAATTCCAAAATCGGAATTTGCACGCTTAATTTTTCCGGGAGCCAGCTATCATCGGCATCGAGAAACGCGATATATTCCCCCCGCGAAGCTTTGATGCCTTTGTTTCTCGCAGCCGATACCCCAGCATTATTTTGATATAAATACTGTATCCTTCCCCCGTACTTTTTTAGCGCTTTTTCCGTATCGTCTATTGAGCCATCGTTAATGACGATAATTTCGAGGTCATGATAAGTTTGTGCCAGTACGCTGTCGATTGCATCGCAAATATATTCTGCTCGATTGAATGTAGGTATAATGACGCTAACCTTAGGCATGGCGTCTTAACTAGAGCTCTGTTTCTTCGATGACATTTTCACTTTTAATAACCTCTAAATATGCCTTCCCAAATTTCAAATCAGGTTCGAGATGATTACCCTCAGCCCATTCATTCCATGACTTTATGATGATAATCCGCTCATCATATTTTCGAACACTAACCTGATTGATCGCAGCTCTCAAGTGTCTCCTGAATAACTCCGGCGTCGAGTTGTGCAAGACCAAACCGCGCATACCACTTCTCGGTGTGTTATCCCAGTTCGGAAGCACCATGGGGAACTCCATAACACCCTCTCGGAAATCCACTGTTCCAACGTTCACAAAGTTTTCGTATAAATAGTTGTCAGGTTTTCGGGCAATTCTGCGTCTATAAAAATCACGGAAATCTCCGCCCATAAGAAAAGAAAATAGTTTATCGCTAAAAGTTTCGGTTGATTTAGCCAAATCATGATAAACCGCAGGGAGAATATTGGTAACAGTGGCATCAAATCCATTTTTGAGAGGGTTCCATTCCGTCTCAGTATGTGCGACAAGATATATCCCCTTCAATCCTGAACGGGCGGCAAGATTACGCCAACAGTCGGCAAATTCTTTAGGGTTTGGCAGATTGTTGACTTGATACACGAGGAATAGCGGACGGCCATCTACCGTAATATAACGCTGATCAAAAAAAGCACCTTCCAATGCTTTGAAATGCGCTTCATAATCAGACAATCCTGGATAAGTCTGCTCGATTAGTATTCGATCCGGGGCACCATGCCACTTTCCTGACCAACTCTCATTTGCCCAACCCAAACAAAATGGGAAATCAGGCTCGCCAAATTTCAAAACTTCGTTGAAAGGGCGTTCGAGCAGTCTTCTTCCATTACCAAACCAATAATGCCAATAGCAAAAACCTTCGATACCGTACTCTTTTGCCATTTCCGCTTGGGCGATGCGCACTTCCGGCAATCGAAGATCATAAAAACCCAAATCCGCCGGAACATGTGGCTGATAATGCCCACGAAACATGGGTTTTGCTTTCGCGGTATTCGTCCACTCCGTAAACCCTTTGCCCCACCATTCATCGTTTTCAGGAATAGGATGGAATTGGGGGAGATAAAAAGCGATCAGACGAACATTTTTTTTCAAGCTCTCTTTAGTCGATCGCTTTTTGTTGAATATTGGCGACATACTTTTATTAAGCTCCTTTTATGATTCGGCTAATGGCAGCCATGTTTTGATAGGCTGCAGCAATCAGCTCACTTCGTTTTTGAATAATTCTCGCCTTCGGTATCTTTATCAATTTATCATAGGTATTCACAACTTCATCAAACGGAATAATCGGATGGAGACTAAAATCGCTCCATGTTTTTACAAATGCAGCAACCTTAGAGACGCCAACAAAACCAGCACTGGGCACACAAAATGAGCATGCAGTTAGATTACCGTGTAAGCTAGTACCAAAAAAGGCCTTTGCTTTTGAAATTAAAAACATAATATCGAAGATGGAAGCTTCATCCGTAGGCATACAACACGCAACAGAACACTCCTTCTTCAACTGTTTCAAGGCTATATGGTCTTCGTGATCAGGAACACGGCCAATTGGCAATAAAACAATATTAAGACCCTTTTCAAGAACTAGCCTCGCTATCTGGTCAGCAAGCAAGAGAATTTTATCGTAGGTTACTTTTCTGCTAATTTGAATGCAAACGTAGTTGTCTTTTTGTTTTTCAGTTAGTAGTAGGTTCAATTTAGGAGAAACTAAGCACTTCAGCATCTCTGCGTTGAAATATTCCGACACGAGAATCGCAGAATCTGGTGCGAGAACCAATTTATTTTGATTAACACCCGCTTCCAATATAGATTGAAAAGTGTCACAATCTCTGACGGACACATATTTCGCCGCATTTAATAATTTCGCTGCGCAATCCCTTTGATCTTTACACAAATTATTAAAATCAGTACCCCCGACAGAATTATAAATAATGTTAACATTTTGTTTACACAACAACGGGTCAACAACCCATGGCAGCTCCGTCATACCGCCTAGTAAATATTTGCTGAATCGATGAAAAGATCGTCTACTTAAAGTTTCTCGAAGATATTTCACAATTATGGTCGAAACACCCCTAGTCAAATGAAGCAGCATTGTTCCCCACTCTGGCCCGATAACATCTCCACCAGCAACAATAATCGCGTCACCGCAACTAAACTTATTTTTTCGAAGCAAGCTCTTCACCGATTTTGTTTTTTTTCCTCCATAGCGTGACAAGTCACTTTTAATTAGGCCGTAATATTCGATTGCATGTCTAATTGCCTCACGATGCAAATGTTTTTCCAGGATATATGGAAACAATAAATCACCATAATTAAACCTATCGAATGCCCCGAATATTGCAACTTTGTTCTTCGTCATTTTGATATCACCTTGCAAGGCATATAAATATGTATAACTTTTCGATAAAAATAGACTGAATAATCAAAAACCACTTTGTTTATTGCTATGAGTGCGCTGTTTTCGAGGCCAAGGTCATCTTGTGTAGTAAATTTAACGCTCTCTTAGGCCAGCCTTTAATACCCATATAATAGATACCACTCACGCAATCCTCGATCGCATCTACTAATGCAGGATCGCAATTGGCTTTCTTAGCCGCCACTAGATTAGTTAGCCATTCCCGCCTCAGACTGGTGTCCAGCTTAATCCGCCGAATCCTCCAGTATTCAAGGGGATTATCGAACGCCTGACATTGTTGCAATGTGTTTGTTATTGCCAAATTCACCATGCTTCGCACACATTTTTCACAAATACCACAATTATACAAATTGCTACGGTTCTCATGGCAGACTCTGATTGCGTTCAAAGCAAACAAATCCTGCGAAACAAATTGAGCTTTTTGAACCCTAGTTGCTTCACAGCCATCGTGAACTATTTCTATCGCATCTGTACTCCAAAATGGATCAATTAACGGATGTGTACCCCAAGGCTCTAAAAGGCCAAAAGGATTTGATGAAGCAATGTAGACCTTATGCAGTTCTTTCGAGAGCAACATGGCAATTCCAGCTAATGCAGGGCCGTGCATCTGATGTCCCCAATCCCCATAATCATCAGAAAAATTGCGGACATCTGTTTCAACTTCTATGATTGATTTATTATAATGGTTTGCAATTTTTTTTAATTCAGTCGAAACCTTTTCCCTTAAGGCATGATTATCTAAACGAATATCCAATCCATAGCAAATTATAATCCTATTAATTTCGGAATTGCGTTTCAGAAAGGAATAAAATGAATCAATTCCACCAGTAAAAAAACATCCTACTGATCTTTTGACATTTTCCGTGATAGGCTTTTTTGATAATGCCCAATAATCAACGGGAATTAAACGATAGGTTGGCCACCAGCTATTTACAATAAGTTGAATTATTTTATGATTCTCAGCCAATCGCCTTGACAGAACACCCTCTATTTTTAACGGCAGATTTTCTTTCATTGCGGCATAGAGACTGATTGGAAAAAAAGAGTCTATCTCAGATGAAATATTTTCCACACCTTTAACAATGTGTGAAATCTGATAGTCGCGCGCACCTACAGATATCTTCGTTGATAAATTTATGCAATCTTTTCTCGAAACTAAAGTAGGCTGTTTAACTATTACAGGCACTGTATTTGTGTCCATCGGAACAAAATCCAGCACATTCATAGGCTTCTCATCTCCTTCATCAACAGCGTTATTCATTGATAAAATTATTTCTTAACCCACTCCGACTCTTTTTTATCATACTGCCGAACAACTCGCGCTGGGCATCCCACCACAACCGAATAATCGGCAACATCACTCGTTACAACAGCGCCGGCACCGACAACAACATTTTTTCCAATACAAACCCGCGGTAATATTATGGCCCCATGACCGATATAACAGCCATCACCAATGATCACATATCCTCCTTCTGTAAGAGGCTGTGAGATAATTGGTTTGTTCACGTCATAGAAAGTATGGCTAAGATCCGTAATTCCAACTTGAGAACCAATAAGAACATTATTTCCAATGATTACTTTATTATTAGATTGAATGGACGCAAACCACCCTATATGAGTACCATTACCAATAACAATTTCTGGCTTAAATTTCTGCTCGCTGTCGCTCCAGTGATCGCAAGCAACTAATCGGACATAAGGTTCTATTTCCACTTTGTCACCAATAGATATATGTTGCGGGTTTAAAACCCAAGCAATCGGTTCCTGCAAGTGAGATCCCCTACCGAAGTGTTTAAATTTATTTTTCAATTCGTAACTTCTATGAGCATGCTTAACAAATCCCCACCCATTTAGAATATCTATGACCGGCTGTTTAAACCATGTTGGTATTGTCATAAATCACCTCTTTTGAAATATGTAATTGCCAAATTATTTTTTTGAATAGTTACTATAGCGTGTCGCACTTCACATATCGACGTCTCTCGTCAGCGCCTTACTTGTCCATCATAACTTCTTACGTATGAGGAGCTGCTTTACTTCAACCGCTGCGGCACGGTCAAAGAGCCAGGCACTGCCAAGGTAAGCACCTAAAGACAGTGCGCTAATCATGCCGACATAAATCAAACGGGGCAGCATATTATCCAGAACATTCCAAGGTGCTGACAGCCAGCGAATGCCAAGAATTATGGCAATCATGGCTCCGGAGCAATAAATCGACAGCAAAAACTGCGGCAAGAATTCCCGCCAGCGGAACGTGATGATTTTCCGGACAAGTGAAATATTCAGCGGTAAACCAATCGCTAGTGTGACGAACCCCGAGGCCACGGCACCGATAAGACCGAATTGATGAGTTAAGAAAATAAGTGCAGGAATCTTGACCGCAAGACTAACAAGCGACAAATAATAATTGTATTTCGGATGACCGCAACCGAGGAAAAGGGCTCCTGAGCATGCAAGAACAGGCACAATAAGTTGAAAAACACCAAAAAGCTGAATCAGCGGAACAATGGATATCCATTTCCAGCCATACAGTGTAAGAACGAGCTCTTTAGCAAGGAATATCAATCCCACGGCAAAAGGCATGGAGATTAAAGAAACGAATTTTGTGGTCTTCAGATAAACGCGTTTGACTTCCTCGATATCATGCTGAAGCGAGGCGTAGGCGGGAAGCATGACGCCTGAAAACAGAAAGGTAAAATGTGTATTAATAAAATTTCCTATATTTCCGGCCAACGCAAAATAGCCAAGCATGGTGGTACCGAGGATCTTTCCCACAACAATGTTCCCCATATTATCACTGACGTAACAAAGAATACCCAACCCCACCATAAATTTGCCGTAATGGAGGAGTTCCCAGGCGATCTTTTTGCTGAATTGCCATTTGACACGATATCCGGAAAGCCGCCGTGCCAGAACTGCCGTCACAAATTGTTTTGCGACATAGGCCCACACAAGCGCCCAGACCGTTGGACTGAACAGCGCTATGACAATGGCAACTGCGGAATTGACAACGGCACCCACCAGTTCGATCAAGGCCAAGGTGTCAAATTTCATGGCTTTGGTCAAAAGGGTCATGGGAATTTTTGAAAAACTGGTAAAGATAAAGATGATACCGAGCGCGCGGACAATGGAAGTAACATCCGAGTTGTGAAAGAAATAGCCCGCAACAGGTGCGACAAGAAAACAGATGCCGAACAAGACAAAGCCCTGGATCTGGACAATGAAATAAGCGGTGTGGCTCGCCTCTTCGATATTGTCTTTTCTTTGGATGAGCGCGGTATCAAGGCCGAAGGATTTCAAAACCTGAAAGCCGTCGATCAGGATAAACGCCATGGCGAAAAGGCCGAAGGTAGAGGGTTCGAGGATGCGGGCCAGGACGGCGAACGTGGCGACGGAGATGACTTTTTGGGCGATTTTGTTGACCATTTGCCATTTGACGCCGGAAACCGTCTTCGCCTTCAGCGAAGGACGCGGCGTGGGGCCTGGGGCGTGGGGCACGGGAGACGTCACGAGAGCTTCCCTCCCAGGGTAATAAGCATGGCGCGTAAATGATCTATCTTATTTTTAAGCAGCTCAAGATTCTCCGATTTTACAAATTGAAGGTTTTGGGCGATTTGAATTTGCGTTTCCAATTCCGCGAGAGAACCTACTGCAATATAAACGAATTGCCGGTATTCCGCCCGATGCTTCCGCGAATGACCTTCAGCAATATTCGAAGGGATTGAAACCACGGCTCTTTTCATCTGGCTTGCCAAGCCGTAAATCTCTTCTTTAGGTAATTGTGCACACAATTGATAAACCATTTCTGTAAGCGCCATTCCTTCCTGCCACACCCTCAGGTCCTTAAAACTTGTTATCTTATTTTCCGTTTTTTCAGCTGTCATTCCCTTTTCCCCTGTCTCTTGCCCCGTTCCCCGTTTTTCCGCCCTAAAATACCGTAAGCCTCCATCATCCCGTCACAGAGAAGATCTTCCAGCAAACTAGAATCATTCTCCATTTGGGATTTGTTTAAATATTGAATATAAAATCGCCGCTTTTCTTGCCGGATAATGGCCGGAGGGAAATCCTCTCGCAGCAGCATGGCCGCCAACAACAATCGCCCGACTCTTCCGTTGCCGTCTGAGAAAGGATGGATTTGTTCAAAACGGCTGTGGATCAAAGCCCCATGGCCCAAAATATCCTTCCCCTTTTCCGCGATCACCTCATTGAGCTGTTTCATTAAAAAAGGAACTTTTAAATAGTTCGCAGTCGGAACATGGGAACCCGCAATCCGCACCCCATGCTTCCGGTATTGACCCGCATCTTCCTGAATGCCATTGAGAAGGATCCCGTGAAGTTTCAAAATAAAGGCATCCCCGATCGGGGTTTTTTCCGCAAGACTTCTGAACAAAACCCCTAATGCGGCTTGATGATTTTTGACTTCCATCTGCTCAAGGATGGTCTTATTCGGCAATGAAGCATTCTGAAATAAGATGGCAGCCGTTTCCGGCTCCGTCAGGGTGCTCCCCTCAATACGGTTCGTGTTATAAGTGAGCGCCAGAACAAAGTCATCATAGATATCCCGATTTTCAGCAAGCCTTCTTAAAACACCGGAACACCGGGCCCGCTTCGCGTGCAGGATCTGTTTTTTCGCCTCCAAAGCACTTGCCGGGATGACATTTTGACCCGTGAACCGCAGGTAGGCGGCATCAATACGGGCGCATGCCTTTTGACGCGGCACCGAACGCCCATTGATCCAGCTATTCAAGGTCGGAAATGAGACCCCCAACTCTGCAGCAAGCTGCTCTTGGCTCATTTGAGACAATTGCTTTATAAGGGTAAGTTTGTCTTGAGTTCTCATAGTTGAATAATAGCTAACTTTATAATAAGTGTCAAATTCTTATAACTTTATAAAGTTTCAAATCCTCTAAAAATGCCGCACAAATCGACAGATTTAAAACTCTGGCTTCCTGCGAGACGGCAGCGGGTGGTTGGCAGGCGACAACACTGCTTCCTGCCTCCTGTTTACTGCCAACTGTTTACCGTTTCCCGTCTTTCCCTCGTCCCTTGCCCCGTTCCCCGTGTCTCATTCCGCATCTCTCTGCTTCCTGCCGACTGCTTCCCGCTAACCCCTCCCCACGGGACGGCGTCCGGTTAGAGCAGGGCTTTGGCCATCTGATGCAGGTCCTCATGCGCCAGGGCTTTCAACCTTTTTTTAACGACCCTGTAAAAGTACTCTTTTTCGGTCTTCGTCATCGCCTTGCCGGCGAGTCTCTTTTTCAGGACTTCTTTCTGCCTCGCCGTGAATATTTCGGAAAGCAATAGTTCATATTCCATCTCCTGCTTTTTTTTACAGACTGCCCGGGTATCCGGCTCCTGCACGACGTAATTCTTGAAATTCTCCTTGAGCCTCTGTGTCGATAATTCGGTCCCGCCGGCCGAGACCGTTTCCGAACGCGCAAAGGCTCTCTCGAGAACCTCCGCCGTTTGTTTGCCGGCTCCGGACCGATGCAACAGTTTTTCAGTCCGGTCCGAGTATTTTTGTTCAAGTCCGAAAAGCCGCACCAAATGCCCTGTCATCTCCAGAAGCATCCGGAGCTTTTCGCCCAAAGCCGCGGGCAGCTTCCTGCGTAAGTCTTCCCGGGACCGCTCCCAGCTGAGCGTCTCTTTTTCCTTCATCGCATTCACAAGAACGACGGGAAACCCTTCCAGGAGGCGCGGGTCACTTTGCCTGAGAAGATTTTCCAGGACCTCCGTGGGGTCTCCGGCGAAACGGCGGCTCACGAGGGGGTACCCGTACCCGGACAATGAATCCAACAGATCCTGCTGCGTCATTTTTTTCATCTGGCTCACCCCTTGAGGTGTTTCATGAGTATTTCGTAATTGCGTAAAACGCGCGTTTCATTCGTTTCATACTTCGCGGTCTCGCGATAGCGTTTTTCCATCTTCCTGAGATCCGGTCTCTCGCGGCGTATCAAAACAAGACTGTCTTCGATATCCACCAAGGTGCCCCGAAACATTTTCGAGATGATCAAGTCCGTCGGATCCAATACCCCGAGATAAATTTTCTTCCACGAGCGGATCTTCCGGTTCCCGCCTCTTCGAAGCGGCGTCGTCAAAAGTTCCGTGGTATAGACCTTTTTTCCGGGATAAATGTCAAACAAGATCGCCTCCCCCGGCCTTTGCCACCCAAAACCGCTTCTCCGGTCATAGCCGGCGCTTCCCAGAAAGCGGACCAAACGAAGATACTCTCCGGCATCCGGCACCAGCAGGTCAACATCCTTAGTCGAATCCTTATAACCCAAAAGAGTGAGCGCCGTTCCCCCGCACGCGATCAAACGGATCCGGCCCCTCCCGGGGATCAACGCATCCCACGCCTCAACGGTATGAAACAATTCGTTGGCATTGATGCGGTATTCCATGGCCCTCTCCCTTCATCCCGATACCAATGGTAGCGCGGGAAAGCACGAAAGTCAATAGAATAATGTATTATATTATACATACACATGTATTATTTTGAACAATTTAATGAGTCTTTTAATACATTTATTAATAAATTTGCCCCTCGTCTCGTGTCCCGTTCCCCGTTCAATCCTCCGGAAGGAACGGCCCCAAACGCGTGACCATTTTTTCGATCATCGCATCGGACACCGTTTTTGCGTACACAATCCTTTCCAATTCGGTTTCTTTGTCTCTTTGAGCCCTTTGCCAATTTGCCTTTACATTCGAGTGCTTGATCGGGTTTCGGATTTCTTTGGCTGCGATCAACTTTCGCACCTCCGCCGCATCAAATTTGAATTGGTCGACAAGAAGCACCAGGTCATAAAAATCCCTATACCGGGCACGATCATTGGCTGCCCTTATTTTTTCAGCACAAATTTCGCGTTCATCCATGACCTTCACCCGGGCTTGAACGCCCCAGGCATTACGATAGTCCTTACTTTTTGCCGGCAATACGACATTTTGTTTAAAATCGATCTCCACCTTCAGGGAGTTGGGCAATCCCAGCGGGCCGGCGTATTTCAACCGATCGATCTTAATCGTCGCACCGGAGAAATATTCTTTCTTTACTTCCAAAAAATCATGGCCCAGAAAAACGGATTTGACTTCTTCCAGGGTGATGCGCGGATCCAGCGATGTGAAATCCAGGTCCTCCGAAAACCGGGTCTGCTCCAGATAACAATGATGAATGGCCGTCCCGCCCTTGAAGACCAGTTTTCCGGCCAGCGGGGATCCGTAAATGATCTTCGCAACCACCGCTAAAAGATAATCTTTTTCAGCGACGGACAACTGATATTTCAGGGACCGTTTATTCAGGATGCTAAGCTGGGTTTTGGTCAATAAGACGATCATCAAAATACAGTCTCCATTTCGAATTGAACTGCTTTGCTTCCGGCGTCATCCTGCTAAAACTGGATTTTTTTTGTATTTTTCGCTCTAGCTCACCGGTGGGGATCCCGAGACGGTCAAGAAAAAAACCGGTCTGCCGGATGACCTGATAATTGAATTTGGACGCATACTCTTTTAGCCGGTCAAAATCGATCTCCTTGCGGTATTGCCGGAGCTTTTCCCATACCAGACTGGCGGCGTATCCCGACGGATTAAAATACAGCAGGTCCAGCATGGCCTTTTCAATACACGCAACCTGGAGGCTTCCCAAGTCGGACCGCTCGGGAGAAAATCCAAAAAAGAGCGCCTTCTTCACGCTAAAAAACCGTATCTCCCCGCCCTGGATCCTGTATCTTCCGGGTTTCTCAAAAGTGACTGCGCCAACGCTTTTGATCATCTGATCAAAGAGCCCGTGATACTGCAGCGCCCTTTCAAATGAAATATAGCAGTTTTTTTTGATGGCTTGGGCGATGGCATCCAGCGAGACGTCATTCGCCCCTCTGCTGCCAACATCCGTCATGACGACAAAAAGCCCCCGCTTGATCCGGATCAGCCAGCCAAGCTTTGTAAGAAGCGCAACGCGGTTGCGAATGACCGGATCCGATGTTTGCCCGGACAAAATTTCCCTGATTTGGGCAAAGGTCACAATGCGGCCATGGCGAGCGGTGATTTCCTCAAGTAATTCGTTTGTCTTATGAGACAGTATTGTTTTTTTCATAGCTCAATAATAACTCTATTTGATTATTAACAAGTAATAAAATACACTATTCCTTGTTATTTGTCAATTTCAAGGAGTTAAATTCCTTATTATTAATATATCCCACTACAGCTACTTTTTTTCCCATGAGTTCCGAATAGCCTTTCTCGTTCTTCATCGGTATTACTAAATGCAACCAAGATTTCGAATAGATATACTAAAGGAAATCATAAATTCTCGAAATTAAGTACCGACAGCGCCCCTCGCCCCGCGTCTCGCTCCCCGTTCTGCGCCGCCTTCGGCGATAAAAAAACCCGAATCCCCATGAAAGGAACTGCCTGGCTCATGAGATCATCGGGCTTGCTTCCCGCACAAAGCGCGGGTTACAGAAGCATGATGTATGAAATATGAAGTACGAAGCCGGATGTATAAAAAAATGATCCGCTGTTCGCTTTTTCCTACTTCATACGTCTTACCTCATACTTCGTACCTCTTACCTCTTACTTCTTAATCCTTACTTCTTATTTCAAAAACGTGCGCTGCCACCAATTGTTGAACCGTTCTTCAAGCGACGTGAACCTTTTCCCGGTATTCCGGAGGTGGTTCATGGCCTTTTCCTTGATCGGCTGTTTGAGCATCTTCCCGGAATCATCGTAATACTCATAGCCGTAATATTTATAGTCCGCGGTCTGGAATTCCACGTTGGTCAGGACATAGCCGAGCATCTTCACCGCGGTCTGTTTGAAAAGGGTGTGCGCGTGGGCCACAATGCTTTTGGGCGTGCGGCCGATCTGGATGACAAAAAGCACGCCGTCGACTTCCGAGGCCATGATGCCGGCATCGGCGGTCGCGAGAATGGGCGGCGCGTCCACGATAATATAATCGAAATGGTTGCGCAGGCCCTGGATCAGGTAATGGAATTTTTCCGAGCCGACCAGTTCTCCCGCGACCTTGGAGACACGCCCGCGCGGGATGATGAAAAGGTTCGGCCTGGAATTCTTGACCATGACTTGCTGAGGGCTCATGTCCGAGGACAGAAGGTCCGAGAGGCCGTCCGCGACCTTGAAACCCAGATAATCCGCCACTTTGCCGCGCCGCAGGTCCGCATCGATCAACGCGACCCTGGTTTTGCCGTCTTCGGCCAGCGAATAGGCCAGGTTCACGGCCGTGAGCGTCTTGCCTTCCGAATGGGTGGAGCTCGAGATCAAGATCACTTTCGCGTTTTCGTTGTTCATTTTGGCCTTGAGCCGGGTACGGAGCATGCGGTACTGTTCGCTGATCATGGATTCCGGGAACATCAGCGACACGACGCGGTTGTCCGTGTTCGCGTGTTTGATGGTGGTGATGCGGTTTTCCCATTCGTCAAACGAGGGATGACCGGCGCTTTTGATCACGCGTTCTTCCTTGAAAGACGCGTCAACGCCGTTTTCGTTCCCGCCTTCGGCTTGTGCCGCGGGGTCCGTTATTTTGTTTTCCCGTTCCTGCTGGGCTTTTTCTAATGCTTTCGTGTATTTGCTCATAAGTTGTTTTTTATCCTCTTCCTTGATCCTTGTCGCTTTTTGTTGCGTCAAGATCAAAACTCTCGTTTTGAAGAAGTAAGAGGTAAGATAAAAGCTGTTTCTTATTTCTTAATTCTTACTTCTTATTTCTTACTTCTCGGCGCTTTCCGCCGCTACGCCTTCTGGGCGTAAAGAAGTTCATCGCCTACTTCCTTGATCATGTCGCGGCTGATCTGCTGGGCTTCCGAGACATAGCCCGTCAGAAGCGCGGAATCGCACAAGTGATTGATCACCCGCGGGATCCCCCCGGACATCTGGTAAATGGCCTGGAGCGCTTCCTCGGTAAAAAGATTTTCATAAGAACGTCCGTTGGACCTCGCGGCCTCCAAACGGTGCAGGATATACTTGCGCGCATCGGCTTCGCTGAGCGGATGAATGTGATACTGGACCGCCACGCGCTGGCGCAACTGGCGCAGGGACGGCATCTCGAGTTTCTTGCGGAGCTCGGGCTGGCCGATCAAAATGATCTGCAGGAGTTTTTCCTTTTCGGTCTCCAGATTGGAAAGCATCCGGACCTCTTCCAGACAGGCCGGCGAAAGATTTTGCGCCTCGTCGATAATCAGGACATCGTTCTGGTTTTTCTGGAGCTGCTGGATCAGGTAGGTGTTCAGCTGGATCAGCAGTTTTTCCTTCGAGCCGTTGACATATTGCACGCCGAGATCGTCCAGGATCATGGTAATGACGCCCTTGGGACTTAAGTAGGTGTTAAAGATCGATACGGTCTGGACATTCCGGTCCACGGAACGCAGGAGCCGGCGCGCGACCGTGGTCTTGCCGCAGCCGACCTCGCCGGTCAGGACAATAAAACCCTTGCGTTCGCCGATGGCGTAAAGCAGCGCGTTGAGCGCGGTCTGATGATATTCGGAAGCGAAAAAAAACGACGGGTCCGGCGTCTGGTTGAAGGGTTTCTCTTTGAATCCGTAAAATTGATTATACATAAGCAACCTTCCCCTTCCATAAGTCTTCCGGAGCCGCCTGATTCACGCAGGCATCACGCTGGCTCTCGAGCTCGCTGATCTTTTTTTCCGCTGCAATCACGTGCGGGTCTGTTCCCGCATGTTTCGCGAGCATTTTGAGCAAACCGGTCCGGAGTCGGATGATGCACAGCGAATATTTGATTTTCGCGAAACGGATTTCCCAATCACCGTCCCGGGAATGGCAGGCGTTTTCGACTTTATCCGTGATCGAGCCTCCGTCTCCGGGATAGGCTGTGTCCATCCACTGTTTGTTTTCCCGTTCGCGCTGGGCTTTTTCCAATGCCTGTGTAAATTTACTCATAATTGTTTTTATTTCATCCTCTTCCTTGATCCTTGTCGCTTTCTGTTGCGCCAAAATTAAAATCCTAAATTCTAATTTTCCGCCAGACAGCGTCGGCGGATCCGTCCACGATTTGTGGCGGCACTGGCTGTCTATTAAAAATTCTATCGAACGCTAGTGCCGCACTAAACTTCCTATAAATTTTAAAGAGTCGTTCAGTGCGGACTTACTTCTCTTACTTCCTATCCGTTTGTCATTGCGAGGGCGATTTTTGCCCGAAGCAATCTCGTTTTTAAAACAGATCGCCACGTCGCCCCTTAGGGGCTCCTCGCGATGACAGCTTTGTTAGCCGCTCTTGCTGCTCGGCGTTTTTCACCGCTTCAGCCAACCCTCTATCCATGCGCCCCGGCCTTCAAGGCTTCTCCCATCAAAAGTTCTTCGGGCCGGATGGGAGAAATGGATCCCAAGATCGGCTTTTCCAGAAGGTTCCGGGCCTCTTCCGCGTTGCGGATCGAGGTATCGCTGACATCAATCAGATAAACCAGCACCACGCCCAGGGCGATCCCGATAAAAAGACCGCCCAACATAAAGAGCGGTTTGTTGGGTTTCACCGGCACAAGCGGCAGACGCGCGGGTTCCAGGACCTTGAATTTGGTCCCTTTGTCCGATTTTTCCAGCGTTTGCGAGATCTTCGCGGTCTCGAGGCGCTGTAAAAGTTTCTGATAGAGTTCACTGTTCACCTGATAGTCGCGCTGCAGTTTGGCGAGCTGCTGCTCCTGGAGCGGGACGCTGGTGACGAGCTTGGCATATTCCTCCGGCGTGATTTTGGCCCCTTCCTGGGTCGCCTGTTGCATGTAGGAATCGCGCTGGCCTTCAAGCTGGCTGATCAATTTCTTGGTCGCGACCACGCGCGGGTGCTCTTCCGTGTTGTCCACGAGCATGTTCTGCAGATCGATCTTCAGCTGGACGATCTGCTCGTTCATCCGGGTCGCCACCGGCAGGGTGTTGCCGTAGATCTCGCGGAATTCGCGCAATTTCTGTTCGGAGAGTTCCAATTTGCCGCGGTATTCGTCCAGCTGATCCTGGATGAAACGGATGGCGCTGTTGGCCTCGAGGTCCGCGGTCGCGATCGTTCCGTGGATGATGATGTCGGCGAGTGTCTGGACGATCGCCTGCGCCTTTTGGGGTTCCCTGCCTTCGTAAGCCACCGTGATGATGTCGCCGCCCTTGAAACGGACCGCGATACTTTCCCGCAAATGTTTGATGAGTTTTTCAAATTCGACCGGATTCTTGGCCCTGTCATTGAGCTTCAGTTTTTCCACGACGAGTGTCAGGCGCTGCCAGGCCAGGAGTTCTTCCTTCAGGGTGCGCATGCGCGACGCCGCCGAAGGCGAAATGGCAAGGCCCGCGATCAGCGGGTTCAGCAGTTTTTGATCCTCCACCAAAAGCACCGTCTCGGCGCGGTACATCTTCGGCAGCGCAAAGGCGAGGATGGCCGCGATCAAAAAGCACACGACCATGCTGGTGAAGAGCCAGAACTTATGGCGCACGACCATATAGTAATATTCACGAATCCTGAATGTTTGACCGATCTGATCGATATTCATAATTTTTTCTTCTGACCCCTTTTCTTAATTTCTTATTATTTCTTACTTCCTACCAGTTTGTCATTGCGAGGGCGATTTTTGCCACCGCCAGAAGTCTGAAGTAAGATGTATGAAGTAAGATTTTTTCATACTTCCTACCTCCTATTTCATACTTCCTATTTCTTATTCAATCATGTCCCACAAATTCAAAAAAACACGGCTGACAACCCGGCCGGCCATGACAAGCAGGCCGAGAAAATAAATCCGCCGGTACGAAGACATCTCGTGGGCCCAATGCCAACATGTGTGAAAAATTTTTGCATTTTTCATTATTTATCCGATCGGAAGAAACCGCCGTTGCTGTCTCCCCAGCCTAGTTCATACACCGCGGCCGTTTGAAACACGGGGCCGACAATCTTGCTGTAGCCATCGACAAAGATATCGAAATACCGGCGGTCGACCACAATGGTATCGCCGGGCTGAAGCACGAAGTCCTGCGCGGACTCCCCTTTTTGCAATAATTTCTTCAAATTGATTTTGCGCGACGTCGGTTTGCCGTCCGCGTTGAACTTGCCAGGTCTGACCACGTAGACGCGCTTCGTGGCGGCATCCATGCGCGGCAATCCGGCGGCCACGACCGCGTCTTTCACGGTGATCTGGTCGCCCTTCATGGCAAATTTACCGGGATTGTTGACATAGCCGATCACATAAACTGCCTTACTGCGGTATTCGGAGATCATGACAGCGACTTCGGGGTTACGGATGTATTTTTTCAGCCCGTTGACGATGTCGGCCTTTAACTGTCCCTTGGTCTTGCCGTCTGCTTTGATGTCGCCGACAAAGGTATATTGAATGTTCCCTTCCGGATCAATGGCGAACCGTCCGGAAAAATCCGGCTGGTCCCGGACCACAATGGTGACCACGTCATCAATGCCGAGGATATATTTGGAATTTTCACCGACGATTTCCATATAAGGCGAGTAATGAGAAAAAGGCGAAACTTCGGAGGCCCCATACGGGTCCGCCGCGGATTTTAACGCGGGATTGACCGGCAAATCCGGCCCCTGCGCAAAACCCGCCTGCATCGCGCGTTTGTTGCTATTCGTATAAGGTGATTTCATGAAACTCGCATACTGCGAAAACTGGGCATCATAGCGGGTGGAATGGGTCACGGGCACGAGCAGACTGTCGGTCGGGACAACGGTCGGGACCTGCGTCCCGGACGGGTCGTCATCCTGTTTCAGGAGCGGGTCTCCGGCATAGGCCGTCGAGTGAAAAAACACAACGGCCAGAACTAGGCCGGCGGCTGTCACTTTTTTGATCATGGCATGAACGTTCATGGATCGTTTGCTCCTCTTCCTCTGTCCCTCAGGCTTTCCCGGACTAAATTTCATAAACTGAATTCAGCAGCCGGTGAATATGCTGAAAATCCTCCTCTGCGTAAATCCTCCAGCCTTTCCAATTGCGCTTGGGCTTGCGGATCTTACCGGTCTTTTCCCAGCGAATGATCGTTTTAGGCGTGAGCCCTGTTTTATCTGCGAGTTCGGTGATGGTCATACAATCCTCCAACTTGATCCTCCAGTCTTAAAAAAATTTGATTTTTATGCTTCTATACTTATGATTTTGCCTGGTACGATGCCTTTCTCGCCCGATAGAGAGAAAGGAAACCATTCCGAGCGAATCAAAATGTCCGGGTATTTCCTATAACTTCACGGTAGGTAACAGACAAAGCACGTTTCATGCCAATTTAATTGAATCGAGGCATATTTTTGAGGGGCTCTGGAATTGTATTCTAAAAATCATTTGCAAAATATTTTATTTGTTTTAAATGGCAGCCTCAAAAACCGTCCTCTTAAAATGAAATGATTGATTTTTAAAACAAGAAAAATTGTTTTTTTTGTAAAATGTTTCTATGAATGAAGTTAACATGCGTTTAAAAAATTGGACACCTGCGGACACTCGTTTTTTTATCCAATGACTAGAAATATGAACGGAAAGGAAGCGATGCTATAAATTGCTTTATGAACGTAACACGTCCCACGAGCCACGCACCACGATTCACGTGTTCGAATGCGGAATGGGGAATGTAACGGCAAAACGGAGTAACGGGCGTGTGGCTTGTGGCATGCAGCCTGTGTCGTGCGGCTTGTGGCCGTGTGTCGTGTGGCCTGGCGTGGAGCTACGCCAGCCGGGTGCGGCGGTATAGCAGAAAGAGGCCGAGTCCCACAAACAGAAGAAAATAGGTCTGAGGCTCCGGATTCAGAACAGGACGAACGTGCAAATCAAGCGCATCGTTGCCGCATCCCATGGTCCAATGAACGGTAAAATCAGGATTCCAATACGTCACAGCGTCCCAATAGGCACCGAAAAGCGCGATGTTGATCCCGTATTCATAAACATAATGCCCGTTGCCGATGTTGGCATAGCCAAACAGAACATCACTGAGCAGAGGGTCCCCCGCATCGATCCCTCCCAAGAGACGGCACGGGCCGCTATCATAGTAGGGGAAGCTCCACGTCGCGTTCCTCAACAGATTCCCCCGTGTCGCAGTGGAATTATAGCTGTCTAATTTGACGCCGAATTCATAAGAAGTATCGCTCCCCATATCAATGGCCAAGTCACCGGCTCCCCAACCCCTTGCGCCAGTGATCGGGAAACCCGTGACAAGCGCAAAATAGGCGATATCCGCTTCCCGTTTGAAATACAATGCTTCGACGTCAAACTGCTGGCCACCCCAGCCGGGATTCAGGTAGTCCACACTGGGATTCTGATCTTCAGAAATATACGAGACTCCGGCGCCGGGCGCCCATTGAGCCTGTGATCCGTTATAAGCTCCGGGAGTCACTCCCCAGTCGGAAAGGGATCCGTCAACCACCATAGCCGCGGACGCAAACGGAGAAAAAACAAAGCACGAGAATATCAAAGCAAAGAAACTAATCACACAGCTCAAATCCTTAAGTTTTTTCATATATATTCCTCAGTTTTTCTTCCCCCTCAATCATTATGACTAGATAGAATACGGAAACCAAATTTACAAAGCATATTTCGTGGCATATTTCGTGCCAAAAAGGCATAATAATTTAAGAATCTTAACGTTTCAAAAATTGTAGAGACAGATCAGCCGGAAAATATATTTTTCCTTCAGAGGTGGTCCGATTCACATACACTTTGAGGTAAAGCGAATGCTCTATTTTTTAGACAGAATAACACTGTTTTTCTTTAACCTGTTTTAAGAAAACAATTTAGCCCATGTCTAAAATGCTAAACGTTTTCAAGCCTTGATTTCATCTTTGGCAAATAATATGAAAAAAGAAGCACGAAGTATGAAATAGGAGGTAGGATACATGAAAAATCTTACTTCATACATCTTACTTCAGACTTCTAGCGTCGGTAAAAGACACCGAGAAGTAAGAAATACACTCTACGCTGCGCTCCGAGTGCGACGGAAAGCGTCGAGAAGTAAGAGATAGGAAAGTTTAGCTCTAGAATTGCTCGAAAGCAGGGCCCTGACGGCCTAAATCGCCGGAAGGGGTTGCATGGAGAGGGACCAGGGATTCTTTTAAATCGGCATCGATTTTTTTCAAAGGAAGGATGATCACAAAACGGGCACCGGAATCCGGTTCGGAAACATTCTCGAAACGCAGTTCCCCGCCGCACCGTTCCACGATTTCACGGGACAAGCACAATCCGATCCCTGTCCCCTGATTTTCTTTTTTTGTGCTGAAGAAAGGCTCAAAGATGCGCCCTCTGATTCCTTCCGGGATACCCTTTCCCGTGTCCTGGACCGAGATGCCGACACTTCCGTTTTGACGCCAGGTCGAAAGCGTCAGGATGCCGCGGCCCTCCATGGCCTGGAAGGCATTCTTGTAAAGATTATGGAAAACCAGTAAAAGGCCCCGGTCTTCGACATATAAGGGCTCCGGGTGGAAATTCTTCTGGATGGTCACGGCCTTGGATTCCTCATATTCGCTAAGTGCGTTCAAGCTCAGCTTCAGGAAGGAATGGATCTCGACAATTTTTGACGCGCTTTGATAACATTGCTGCGAATAGGCCACGAATTCATTCATGGCAAGAAAGGCTTGAAAGACTCCTTGTTTTGCCTTGGCAAGGTAGTCTCTTGTGACGGGATCGTCTTTTGCCTGGTCCCAGGCCAGATTGAGATACCTGCGAACAGCATCAAGAGGGTTGGTCAGCTCGTGGGCAAGACCGGCAGCGAACATGGCCATCGTGACCCCGGCGTTTTTCCCCTGCTCGTTCTTATTTGTTTTTCTTCTCTCTTGGAATACACAGTCGCTTTTAATCAAAGAAATGCCTTTCGATTCTAAGTGAGAAACTCCCCCTTAAAAACCCAACAGGAGTGCTGGTTCCTGAATGACTTCCTTGAAAATCTTCATAATGCCTTATGTCGAAAAATTCCAACACGATCACCTGATCTCAGAGATGATTCAGATTTTATAGGACTTGAAATAACGGTGGTGCTCGTATGCGGTATTCACCGATTTCGAAGATTGTGATTTAACAATAACCTATCTTTTGAAAAATTGCAAGTCTGAAAAAAAAGATTTTTCTTTTCTGTTTATAAAGTATTTTCTTTGGAAAAACCCTAGTTTTGCATACTTACAACTGCCCCTGCGGCGCCTCACAGATAACGGGCGCAACCCATCCAGCTGAATACTCTCTCTTGATTCCAAATCTATATCCATGAAGCGTATCCACCATCAAATTACAAGAAGCGGGAGAGGCCCATTCCCCATTTCTGAGCTTTTTCCGCCACCTCAAGACGAAATGGACCTTTCAGTCGATCCTGCATGAGGGATTTCGATGATACGAACGAAGCGTCTTGTCTGACGGGAGATTCGCGGGCAAGGCCGCATGACAGGCGCCTAACGGGCGGCGCAGGACTCTTCGGGTTCTTTCAAAAAATAGGATTTCATGCTGTGCTCCTGCGGCACAATATCAAACCACCGCTGGATGTTCATATGCATGGCGATCGACGGATGGCCGCAAGCCGGGGCGTACGGGCGTTCAGATCCGATTTTTTGAAAGGTAAAGGACCGATAAAGCGGTTCGTGCTTCGGATGGACCGCAATCACAAAATCCGTCATGCAAGTGAACCGGGCATAATCGAAGGCGCCCTTAAACAGGATGAAGGCATCGGCCAGCTTCCTGAAATAGGCGAGGTGCCCGCGATCGCTCCGGAATAACGCGGGGTCGAGCGCAAACAAACCTATTTCGGCAATACAATGGACCGGCGACTTCAAGGCCTTGATCTCACTCTCAAATGCCGATTCCGCGGGCAATCCGTGCGGAGAATCCATCATCAAACTCAAAGTACCCGCCACTTGCCCTTTTTTCTCCAGAATAAAGGTCCTTGATGTAGGAAGAAAACAGTGAAACGTGTAATGCATCCGGGAAGGATTGGGCTGACAGAACCCGCGCTTCAAATATTCGCGGTAAAGCAACCGGTAAGCAGCCGCAAGTTCGTCCTCACTGCGGGCAATGCGGAGAACGCTGTCGTCATCCTCTTTTCGTACTGCGACCGCGTCACAAAGCCTACGGATCATGCTAAAATTTTCATTTGATGAAGCTGTATGTTGAATCATGGTCATCACACCTCGATTTATTGTCGGCCCTTTTAAAGATTTATTAAGCGTTTGAATTTATTAAAAAATGCGTCGCCTCTCAAATCAAAGAGGTCTTTTATATTTCCGGCGGGAAACGAAGTTTCACCCGGGAGTCATTGATCGCAACGGACTATCCACTTTCCAGGCAAAAAAAATGCGGCAATACCCGGATGTCCCATTTGATATTTTATGGATGATCACGGAAGGCGTCCCGACTCCAATCCATGATTTTTGATGCGAGGACTTCATCGGTTTTTGATTGAATAGTGCTTGATGAGAACAAGAGGCAGGTCGTGTTTCAAAGTTTCAAACTACTGTTATGTCACTTGCTTACTTTCCGCCAACGGTGTCCAAAACCTCCCCTGTCTTGCGGTCAACAAAAACCCAGAGATCGCCGCCTTTCATCATTTGCTTTGGACCAAAATATAAAGTTTGATAGTCTTTACCCTTCAGCTTTGGACGATCCTCTTCAGGTGTCGTTCCCCTCACGGGCTTCCACTCATTTGTTTCCTTGTTATATTTAGAAACACCTTTCCGCTTTAAATGTTTTTTGAACATTTCATTGCTATCGTCATAAATAATCTTCATGGAATCAATATCGTATCCACGCTCCACTGCTTTTGCTTTGGCAATCTCAATGATTTTTTCCTTGGACAACGCTTCAGCGGCCTTAACGCCGTTGACCATTCCCATTGCCAACAAAAAAACACAAATCCCAAATCTTAGAGATTTTTTAAATCGCATATTTTTAACCTCCATTTTTTTGAATATCATCTATTAAGACGAGCTGAGCGTTTTCATACCGATAACGCTCAACTTCCAGCTCCTTAGTCTCATAGAGCCAGTTTATAAATAAAGACGTGGAGGTGCCCTGATTACTATCAAACTTTAAGGAAATCAGGACTCCTGCAGTTCCCGATTTATTTTTTGAATGATACTGGAGGTGGAGCGTACAACCTCGTTTCGCAAACTAAGCTAAGCCTGTGAAGATTTCACGACCTCGTATGATCCTAGCCAACAATTTTGATGATTTTTCCTGGCGGCAATTTCCTCAGTGCGGCCAGAATCTTCGGAACCATCGGCCAAATGTTTTCAAGGCGGTTATTTTTGACCGAAAGCAAGATTACCGTCATTGTAGACCTGCTCAGATTCTGCTGAAACTGCAGGTTTTGATCGAGCGTGATAAATACGTCGAATTCCTTTTCAGCCAACCGAAGAAGCTCACCGTTTTTCTTGCCAGCCCATCCCGCCTCGGGCACTGTCACAACCTGGAAACCTCGAAACTCCTTTTTCAGAGCACGCGGAAGGCACTCATCAAGCAACAATCGCATGCTTTTCCCTCGCGAGCATCAACTTTAGCTTTTCCAGCACAATAACCGCTTGAGTCTTTCGGACTGTCGGGAAATCATCCAAAAAATCGCGGAGCGTCTTTCCTTCCTCAAAATAGTCGATGAGCGATTGGACCGGCACCCGCGTGCCGGCAAAAACAAGTGTTCCGCCCAAAACATCTCTGGATCGACTTAACAATTTTTGTTTCATTTTTCACATTCCTTTCAACTTTTTAGATCCTCACACTCACCCTTAATCAGAATCAACCGTGAGTCGCGATAAACATACTTCTCTATTTCTAACTCTTTTTCTAGATAGTCTGCGCATAATGGCTGGAGGTGGAGGGAATATCTTTATCCCCTTTCCTATCTCCTTTCTCCACCAATACATTAGCAAAATCCATATCGATTTGCCACCAGTTCTTGCCACTGTAACTCATATTCAGATCTCAGTGAATTTAAGTGCTGTCTTCGTCGCAGCATCCGTTCGGTGCGAATAATGACGCAGGCACACCTTTATGTCCCGATGTCCCGTAATCCCCATAACGTTTTTCGGGGCAACCCCCTGATCCAGCAATTCCGTAACCACACACTTCCTGAAGACCTTGGATGTGATCTCACGTCCCAGGATCTTCAAGGATGCTTTCTTGAGATAATTATTAAAGCGGTCGTAGGACAGCCGTTTGCCTTTGGAATTAGGGAATAGGCAAGTCGCGTTCGGATTGTAATAGTGCAGCAGGACATCACGTAACCCCCTGTCGTCCTTGACCAGGGTGGAGTGCAGCTCCTCCTTGTTCTTTCGATCCCCCGCTTCGACACGAATGGCGATCGAAACAGCATTTTCAAAAGCGATATTCTTGGTCTTGATGGATAAGATCTCACAAATCCGCCAACCGAGTCGCATCAGGAAATACAACACCCCCCAATATACAGGCTTGTCCTTCTTAACAAATTCCAGCAATTTCCGCTTTTCATCCTTAGCAATCGGGGTATACGGGGTTTCTCGCATTCTGGGAACCTTCAAATCAGACAATTCGGTCACAACGTCACTTCCGCAATAACCCGCTCGGTAGAACCGCTTCATATTGGATTTAAGCACTTGTAGCTCAGTCCGCCAGCCCTTTTCACGATTCAATTTAATCGTTACATACCGTTGGAAATCCAGCAGTGCACCTCTTGGCAGCTGACTGATTCTCTGCAAGTCGGGATACTCCTGTCGGAGAAAATCGATGAAGTGCTGCCACCCACTGAGCGATCGGTTGATGGTCTTGCGTCGGCAGGCGTCGGCAACCATCATCTGTCTAAGTTCATCCTTCAATGCCTCGAACGACTGGCTCTGTTTGGATCCGCTTTGAAAACTCTTTTCACTTCGGAGGGTTCTCAGCCATTCGTGACGCTGGAATTCCGCCTCTCGCTGGGATTTCTTCTCCAGATGAATGGTCTTGTATTTCCTATCGCCCGATGCATCATAGCCATCAAGCAGATAGACATGCAGGCCAATCTTGTCAGTGTTTCGGTACCGAACACCCTTAATTTGCTTCGCCAACTTCCCCTCCTGCAACAGCCATTCCCCGCTCTTTAACCCACCGCCTGAAGTCAGCGACTGGCGAAAGGAGTCGTTTCCCAAGCCTGATCAGCGGACAACCAGACGACTTTTTCCACCGACTCGACTGGATTGTATTCGGTCGAATCCGCAAGATTTTCGCAATCTCTTCAACGCTTAAGAACTCCGATTCAATCATTTCAATCTACCCCCTGTGTTGGACTTCGTTTCCCAAGTTTCCTGGATTCTTTATCACGCCCTGCATACCTCAAACAATAACCTGAAGTTGCCCTCTTTCGCTTATCCCCAGCCCCGACAGGCCGCCCCAACCGCCGCCCACTTGCCCGTGCACGATCCAATCCTCCAAGCACCCGTGAACGGATGATTTCTCTTTCGAGTTCCGCAAATATGCCGAGGAGTTGCCAAAATGCTCGGTTCATCGGACTGTCGTTTGAGGTGTCGATGCCATCGGCGATTGAGACAAGACGAACGTTTCGATTCTTAAACTCTGCCAGCAAATTCAGAAGGTGCTTGAGTGATCGGCCAAGCCGATCCAACTTAGTTAAAAGAATCGTTCTGATCGATCCCAATCTGACTTCTTTTAAGAGTAGATCCAACTGCGGCCTAGAATCCCTCACCCCACTGATCCCGACATCAGAATAGATCTTGAATTTTGAGATCCCTTGATTCGAGCAGTAGTCTTTCAGCATCTTCACTTGGGCAGCAACGTCCTGTTTTACCGTGCTTACCCTACAATACAATGCAGTGCTCACGCTTCACCTCATACTACGGTCATACGCCGTATGAATTATACAAATTTCAATCTCCTTGTCAAATGCTTAATTAGATTTATTTCTTAGGAATAGGCTTGTAAAGGGACGCTGCGGACTTATGCAGATCACGCATCTGCACTTCGAAAGACTGACCTCTGCTGACCATCTCCTGGACAACGTCGGCGAGCTCATGCTTGCTGGCAATCATTTTGATCTTACTCAGAATCTCTTTCTCTTTTACCGATCCACCACCCTCATAGAAAATGCTGCTGGAGCAAAAACTGTATGATTCGGTTAAAGCAAATGGGATCACCATCTGGTGGCCCTTTTCCTCATCAATCGAGAAATCATCTTTTGTTATGGTCTTAAAATAAATCTGAATTTCATGACGTGTTCGTTCTTCACGCCTCCGTGCCTCATAGAGCTGGCTCCATGAAATGCCACACAGTCTCAGCAATTTCACATTATTCAGAATCCGCAACTCTTCGAGAGTAAAGAGGCGTTGCTTCCCCCTCCCCTTCCTCTCCATTTTGAGTTTGATCAAAGCCTTACCAACCCACGCAGCGGTCACCTGGAGGCGGTGGCAGATCTCGGTTAGATTTAATTCCTTAGGGATAATCGCCATGGCCGAATATCATACATCGTATGACCTAGAGGTCAAGGTATTTCAAGGTATTCGCATTTCACGGCCTTCGCCGTCCGCAGGATCTTTAGGAACACTATATCGCAGGATTCGTCGATTTCGAGGCATCGGGAACATGATCCTTCAACCTCTCTTTAACCGATTCCTTCCAGGCCACGTCCGCAAGAATATGGGCAACCTGCTCCATCCGAGATTGCTTATCATCAAAGATCTGGCGAGCTACTGCCTTAGAAACCCTGATGGTGCAGTTGTAGGTGGTAGCCTTGGCTGGTTCTTGCTCAGGGGCAGGCTCCGCCCGCTTCTTTTTACCCTTCTTTTTGGGCGGAAGCGGAATCGTCATAGAGTGCATAAACGTAACTTGAAGCTCATCATTAGGGATGCTTTCTAAGTATTTCTCGAACTGCTTAAGTGTTTCCTTGCTGCAGAAAAATCTCTTTCCACCAAAGATCGCATCCCAAAGCGACAGGTTTTCAGAGCCATCACCTGCGACTGTAAGTACTCCTTCGGTTCCATCTTCAAAAATGACCTTTTTGCCATCCTTGAGGACTTGAGTGGAAGCCTGGCGTGCGAGGTTCTCATTCTTCTCCAGCTCAACGCATTCGACACACTTCGCCAGAGTCTCTTTTGGATCATTCAGGGGTTCGATCTCCCCCATCGTTTTGTCACATCTTCTGCAAACGATTTTCACGGCTCCATCATCCTTAAAATGTTTCCTTTATCTTAACGAATCGATCAAGAGAGCTCTACCAAATAATCATTTGATTATTTGGTTTCATAGATCACCGCTCCCATCGAAGGGGTTTTGGACAATAAATTAGGGGGAGGTTTATTTGGTACGCCTTCCATGGCTGGGTTATAATCCCGCATGAACCCCAACTTCAAAATATCATCATCCACGGATTCGGAAGGTTTCAAGATCACATGCTACGATATGCGAAACGGTAAGCGGATTCCGCTGACAGGAATTTGCACTCACGAGAATATCCGAAAGATCAAAGCAAAGAAACCAGCATCAGACCCTGTCGCTCAACTCCGAGATGTAATGCAACGATCGCTCGAAGTGTGGGAAGAAAAGGGCCTGATTTGACCGAGCAGTAATTCGGTTACTGAATTATTCTGCCTTCTGTCTTCCTACCACGTTGTACTTCTTATCTAGCTTGATCAACAACTCGAATAAATTCGCCGTGTTCGTGGCGATTTCCCTGGCATCCTCCATGGTCAACGGCTCCTTGGAATACGGTTGCCAAACCTTGATCGTCTTCTCCAAGAACTCGTCGGAATAAGTCATGACAACGCTGCCAGGAGCTGCCGTGCAGCCCGCTCATTTCGGATTGCCTTGTTCATTCCATACGGATCTGATTTGAGGTGAAGCCTGAGAAACCTACGAGACTTCTTCGGATCACGAGATGCGTAGTACCTGCCAAGCTTAAAGAGTTCGTCGGTGTTTGGTAACGGGAGTGGGATTCGCAACCTTTGGTACTCAGCTACCAGGTGCTCCAATTCCTTCGCAGCTGGCCCAGTCTTCCCCCGTCGTTCGAGGTGCCGAGCAACCTGCTGTGTAAGCCAAAAAGGGCGTTTTAAGCGACGGTATAAAGCCAGGGCCTTCCCGTATTGCTTCCGTTGCCATAACTGATCAAATACCTCAACCTTCATGCGTACCCATTCCTAAAGGCCGTATCTTCGCCGTCTCAGGCCCTGGCTTGCCCGAACGAAGCTCCTCAAGAACAGCGGTAGCAACCTTGATTCTTCCACTTTCTTCTTCGCCCGACGCAACCTTGAAATAGTGTTCAAAGTAATCCACCGCTTCAGAATCTTTCCCATCTCGAACAGAATTGTAGCCAAGCCAGTACCAACTCGGTGCGAAGTTTGGATTAGCCTCCGTCGATTTCTTGAAGTATCCGTTACCTTCCTCCGAGCCCATATTGATCAAGGCGAGGTCATACCAGGCCACGTATCGTTTCGGATCAAGCTCAACCGCCCGCTTCAAATGAACAGTTGCCCGCTCTGCCTGATTGTCCGACATCAGGAGTGCATGGCCGATCGCTTCCTCGATCTCCGCCTCACCCCTACCCTGGCCACTTAGATCTTCGTACAGCTGCTGCTCGATCCTGACCCAATCAATGTCATTAGGCGTATCTGCGGAATAACCAGCAATCGTCAAAGATAGGAAACAAATAATCGCCAAACCAGCATTCTTCAAACTGCAACTCATTATGGAATTTGAGCCACCCTAAATCGAATGGTCTTGTGAGTTGTATTATTGAAGAGAACTCGAATACCATAAGTGTCAAATTTCTCGAATTTAATGTTCTCGAAATTTAACACTGCCAGAAATCCCTCAGGCCATCCCTTTGGGGTTAATCGATTCTTTCCTACATGAAGAGGCCCTCCTGCAGCAACCACCTCGTGACCATCGCCATCCAAGATGATCACTCGCAGATCATGATCTCTGTCAACTTCCGCAGCATCAAATGACAATTTAATGACCACCGACAAACTCTTATGAATCACGGGTAGTTGTTTCGCAAAGATTGTGTCGAAAGCACCACCCAAGACATAAAGTTTCCCTCCAACCGCCTCCGCTCTATCTGCTAATAGACAAAAGTCAACTTCCATTCTAATCACCTCCGTCGTAATTCTTGCTTTCAGTTCCAATAGAACTGCTACCCGTTTGAATAATGACTATCTTGATTTCTCTTTGCACACCTGGCTCTAACTGAACAACCTGTGTTTCTTCTCTTAACTTCAACTCACGGTGTTCGGATTCGAGTTGCTGCTTCAACGATTCGTTCGCCTTGATTTCCGAACCGTGAATCATCGAATTAAGTTTCCACCCGATAAACCCGACAAGCAGAAGACAACCATAGAATGTGGGCTGAATACAAAGAACTTTGAGCTGCTCAAAATTGTCTTCCAAAAATTTCATTAGATCATTCATACTTCAAAACTCCAAACTTTCTATACGCATCAAGGGCGGCATCTTTGACAGGCTGCGGAACGATCGGGAAGGTGCTGAGGATGTGGGCGAACTCCTCCTCCGTGAGATCGTACAAATGAGCAACCATGCCGTCCAGTCTCATGACACGTACTCAACGCACAACATCAAATAGATTCTTCGGATCATCGAGGACTTTGAATTCCCACGTCCCGAAACGACCATCCACATTGACGGCATTGATCCATTCCTTGGTGGCCTGCCACTTCGCCTTGTCCTGCTCTGTGGTTTGCCCCTTTACTTCAAGTATCAGATGTCTGTTGCTTTCAAATCTGATGATGTAGTCAGGATAATAGGTGTGAGTCTGTCCCTGCCACAGATAAAAGATCTCGAAGCCAAGATGGTCGTTCTTCACCCATGATACGAGCCCAGGAATCCGATTCCGCTCGAACTCAAGACCGACCTTCTCCCAACCGCTGTCAATCACGATGTGACTCAACTGGCTCTTCTTTACGGGTTGCGTCGGCTTGCTCGTGTACCAGGTCATGGCAGTGGCAGTACTCCGCTTAGGTCTCACAGGATCCAAGATCAGTGTCGGGGCTTCCTTGCTGGAGCTGCGGATGAAATTACCGATGTGGTTAATGATCTTTTGAGCATTGATTGCAATAACGATATTCCGCAACTTCTCAGCTCCCATATACAGTGGGATCTTGATATCGAGTTTTGGAGATGCCAGGAACTCATCGAAAATCTGCATCAGCTGGCTGATGTGACTGCCTGGATCTCCCTCCCAATTCTTTCCAAACTGCTCATGGAGTCGAACAGCTGCCTGAAGTTTGATGCCCTGCAACCGATGTTCTTCCGCCAGCTTCGCCAGATCAATCTCACTGATCATGTCGTAGCGTGGTTTATTATCAATCGTTGGAGCCACTTCGACGACGGTAGGAGCATCTTCAGGAGACAAGGTCAGTTTTTCCATGCTGTTCCAGTCAAGATCGAGGAAATAATTTAATTTGTAATCGACCCTGAGGACGTGGGGCCAGTCGATCTCCAACGCACCACGCTCCTGGATAGGAGCAATTTTCGTCTTCGGTTTCTCTTCTTTTGGCTTTCCTTCCTTTTGTTCCGCAGGCAAAAAAGTGAACGGTACACCGAAAACAGTTACATATTCAGGCTCATACAAACCCGTCTCCTCGTTCACGTCGTATGAAATCCGTCGTAGTCCTCGACCAATGACTTGTTCGCATAGTAATTGACTCGTGAATGCACGGAGACCGAGGATATGCGTCACCGTACGTGCGTCCCACCCTTCTGACATCATGTTGACTCCAATGACGCACTGAACTAATTCGCCAGCTTTCCCTTTTTTCCCGACCGTGTTGAATTTCTCTCGTTGGTCTAAAACTAGATCCTTTTTCGACCTGTCGAGTTTCTCTTCCTCTTCAGCTTCGATTTTATCCAACGCATCCTGATCGATTCGGATGAGACGTTGTCTGTCGCCCAACTCTTCGACCGATATGAAGCCATTGAGCAACGAATACTCGACCCTTGCTGCAGTCTCGATCCGATTACAGATCATGATCATGACAGGAGGCGTTTCCCTGGGGGGACTCTGCTTCTCCCAAAGCTCCTTCTCTTTCAACCAGTCACCGCCTAGAATTGTCATGGCATTTCGCACGAGATCAGGCAGACCTTCGTTCGGCTCAGCACGACGGTTCAGATCCTCTCGAACTTCTGGATAAATGTGGAAGAGTTTGGTCTTTAAGTCCGCACCCATGTTTGAGTCATCACGCACAGCAACCTTTGGCGTTTTCACGAGACCGCTTTCAATGGCATCATTCAGACCGAAATCACTCACGATCCATGGGAAGAGCTGCTCGCCTTGGATATTCTTTCCAGTAGGTTTGAACGGTGTAGCCGTAAGATCGTAAGTCTTCAATACACCCCTACCGTTATGGATGCGGTCGATCCCGCTGATCCAGATAGTAGCCTTTTCTTCTTCCTCCTTATCCTCTTCGTCGCCTGAGGGTCTGTGACAATGATGTGCTTCGTCATTGATAACCAGCACGTTGCTGGCGTTGCCAAAATCAGGAAGAATTCTGCGGAAGAAAGCCTCGTTACTTTCGGGCCCTTTCTTCACAACCTTGGGGCCATAGTTCTCATTGATGGGTGCCAGTGAGTGCCAGTTGGTCACGATGATTTTGGCCTGAAGAAGTTCCTGCCACATGGAAGAATCTACGAGGTTGAACTGCTGGTAGAAGTTTTCAGCATTCTCAGGCTTTAGAACCTGAAGCCTGTCACGAACAGTAATACCTGGAGCAACCACAAGGATATTTTTCGAGAACCGTGGATCTTTGGAATTTGCAATCTTATTAAGAGCCTGCCACGAAATTAACATGGCCATAACCACGGTCTTGCCCGTACCCGTCGCCAGTTTGAGACACTGCCGTTCCCACCCGCTTCCATCAGCGGGGATTTCAATACCTTGTTTTTCGGCAGGACTCGCTTCAGTCAACCAAATCGCCGTTTCAACCGCTTCAAGCTGACACCAAAAGAGCTTGGATTCCCGCTGACTATTATCAGTCCAGAACTGGAGCAATTTCCGTGTTACGCCCGTAACATTCGGATAACCATTCTCTTTCCACGCCTTGACCCTGGGCCTGATCTTATTGACCAGTTCGATTTCCTGAAACTCCCCTGGATCATCGAAGTTCCTCGCTGTCCTTACCGTCGCTCGCCAATAACCTGATTCCCGCCGACCAGCATGACGTTCAAAAGACTGCGTTTCCCTGATGTAGTGCCAGTGCTCTTTCGGCTCCTCGTAGGGGCTGCAGATAATCAGCTGATCGATCCCTTTTTGGCTCATCGTGTTACCATTTCCCCTCTGTGGGCAAGTAAGGAAGTCGTAACCCTTTATAAACAAATGCGTTAAATTTTACTTGTACTGACACACGGCAAGTAACCGTCATTGCTTCTTCACCTCTTGTGCATCTGGTAACTTGTATTTCGTCCCCTTCACATATCCTGACGGAGGGACAATCTGAATAAGTAATCCGTGCTTAACCCAATTCTTCAGCATCTTCGCCATCTTGTCCCGTTGAACAACTCCCGTAATCCTCCGAGCCTCCTCATTCGTGACATATTTATTGTCTTGAAGATAGACACTCAATTTCTCCCATTCGGAAATCCGATGTTCGTTCAAAAGAACCACTTTCACGGAATCTTGATAGAGCGGATAAGTTAAGAAGATCGGCGGATACAACTGGCGATCAGACATCTCATGCCGCATTGCACGAACGCCTTCGCTCTGATCTAAATTAGGCGGAGACGGAAATTCCCTCAAATGCTTTACAATCAAATCATTCCGATACCCTTCAGCCCGAACCCATCCAATGTTCGTCCGAGTAATGTTAAATGGGAACAATCCAGGGCTCTCCACTTCAACACGGTCTTCGTAAATCTTCACTTCGATATCCCGCTTCATGTGATAATCACGGTGAATGATGGCATTGGTAATCGCTTCTTTAACCGCCCGCTCAGGAATCTGATAGACAGTCTTGAAACCCGATGGGATCCTGATCCCTGCCTGCAACAGCGTCAGCACATATTCATGGGCATCCCGAATTTGTTTAATCAATGGCCCCTGGATAGTTTTTGGAACGCTGATGAGATTGGGAGTTTCCGCAATGGTCTCGATAGTGCCCGTGTATTGGAAAACCCTGACAGCACACTTCGCCTCGGTCAAATCATTCGGATATTCAGCAAACAAAAGGACTGCTGCCAGCGTTGGCAAAAGCGTTCCTTCATCATTCTTTCGGGCAAGGCCAGTCTTTTCAAGCACCGTCTCAATCGGTGCCCCGTTAATACGTCGAGCTTGCTTCCATTCGTCAAAGACAGGCGTCCTCAACAAATCGAATTCAACCTTCACGAGCCCCTTATCCGCCTTCTCAAATCCTTTCGCATAAGCGAATTTGACAACTTCGTGGGCAGTCATCATCCGATTGCCCTTTTCACCTCGCACGAAAACATGGTTGTTTGTCGACCTAAAACTATCCATGGCTTTGGGAACAAAAATAAGTCCGATCCTTTTTTTGGCCTCAGGGACATCCAAGATGGTCGGAGGCCACAGCGGAGCTAATGGAGGGACTATCTTCTGGATTTCATGACCGAGGGAGTCGAAGACTTGAAGGTTCTCATCGATGCCGTAAATGCGATCCAATCCCTTAAGCTTCGTCTTTTCAGGATCATCTACGCCAAGAACGATGACACCACCATCCGTATTCGCCATTGCGACAACGGTCTCGACCGTCTTGCCGACAACTTTCTCGTCCCCAAGACGCTTAAATTCGACTGTCTGTGTCTCAGCAGGGATATCTAGGATGCTATTCAAAAATTCGCTTGGGCCATCTTTTGCCATGAATTTCACTCCAACTTTTTGATCACGAATGATTCGATGCCACGGTTGTCGATGATCTTGACCGCAACCTTCTTTTGATCGCCTGCGGAAAAGGGCAGGGATTCGACACCACGAAAGTGCTCCAGTAATTCCTCGTTCACTTCACCGTTCAGGGCTTTCGCCAACTTCGTCCAGTCCCGCTTCGGATCGGATTCGGGAAAGAACACCTGGTCGGGATAAAGGCTGCGTTCGTCATAGTCCGTATCCAGGAACCACATCGCAATATGCTTCGTGCCCCGTGAAATGATCTCACCGCTCACGGGATCGTAATAATCGAACCCATTGACCGTCACTCGATATTTCCCATCCTTGGCTTTCTTGACCTCAACATCAGGTTGACCGATCAGCCAGTAACTTTGACTGGACGATCGCTTTTTCCGCAGATCTTTAGTCAGGAGATCGACGCTCATTTGAGCCTTCAAAATCTTCACACCAGGCCAGTTAATCTGGTCGATGTCTTTGGCAGCTTCAGGATCGAAGTGGAATGCAGCGAAGATGACGAAGTCGGGCTTGTCTTTTAATGCCCTGGATTCTTTAATGGCTTCCTCAACCTGGCGTTGTTCGAGCGGGCCGTAATCAGGGCCGAAACTGATGTGGGCTTTCTTGGTTTCGCCTGCTTCCAGGATCTCGCCTTCGGCGTGGAGAAATCTTGTCGCCACCATCGGCTCGATCCTTGAGAACGAAATAATTTTGTTCCCAATGGTACGGATTCCCGTTGCCTTGAGCTCGTCCCGCCACTCCGCTTGTCTTCCAGTCTCACCAGTTCGAGCCAGCTGATCTTTCGTTACCTCAACGATCGGCTCCTTGCCGTCAAACGGCTTCACCCGAAGACTGGGTACCGCTTCAACCGTAAATGGCCCAGTCACTCGAACCTTATCTCTTTCTACGAGAGGTTGGTCGTAAAGAGTTTCCTGCTGGGAAGGAAGGTTATTAGCAAGATCACGGAGAGTAATGTGAGGGACGGTTTGATACTTGAAACCGCTTCTCACCCCTTCGTTCGAGTGGGCCAACTCCCAATAATCGAATTTTGCTGTCATTAGACGTTGTTTTGTCAGAGTAATCGCAACTCGTGAAGTATCGCACGTAATCCACCGCCGCCCCCATAGTTCGGCGACATAACCCGTAGTGCCCGAACCACATGTTGGATCGAGTACGAGCTCTCCTGGATCAGTCGTCATCAGCATGCATCGTTCAATTACTTTTGGATTAGTTTCTACTACATACAGCTTCGCAGCAGCAAAAGTGCTTCGTATCGTGTCGTCCCACATATTTGTAAATGGGGCGAAAGGAAAATCAGCAGCGTAACGTTTGAACGAAAGCGTTTTGCCTACTGGGAAGAGCCTGCCCTTATGGCCCAGTTCATTCAATCCAGGAATAGAAGTTTTCCAATGTTTATTGTTCCCTATCTCGTAAACAACACCGTTGTATTCGAATGGTTTTGAACCTTCGGCTGACGAACCTTGAGATGTTAAGTTCGAGCTCTGAAATCGTTTAGATCCCAGTGGATCTTGCGAAATTTTCTTCGGAGCTTTAGTAATTTCTCCATCCTCCAATTCGAGCCATGTAAAGCCTGATTCGATCATTTCGTCAGGTCGATCTTGATACAACTGGTGACATTTCACTTTTCGTTTGTCCTTCGCATACCATATCAAAAAGTCGCAAACATTGGGCAGGAGCTCCGTCTCTTGGTAGGCGGTTTTCTTAAACTGAATGATCGAACAAAAATTGCTGGCACCAAATAATTCATTCATCAATTCATGAACATGGTGAAGGTTTTCATCGCTAATTTGGACAAAACAGCTGCCAGACTCGTGAAGAAGTTCTTTTGCAAGGAACAACCGTTCACGCAAATAGGTCAAGTAACTGTGAATGCCAAGTTCCCAAGTGTCTCGGAAAGCCTGGATCATTTCAGGTTCTGCTGGAATGTCACCATCGTTACCGTCTTTCACGTCACGTTTATTAACGAATGGCTGAAAATTAGAATTGTATTTAATACCGTAAGGTGGATCGAGATACACCATCTGAACCTTGCCAGCCATACCTTCCTTCTTGAGAAGGCTGTTCATAACCAGCAACGAGTCTCCAGCGATGAGGCGGTTCGTCCAGTCCTGTTCATGACGATAGAAATCAACGGCCTTGTTCAGGGGCGGATCATTGTCGGGCTCTTCGAAAAGGGAAAGTTGTTTTTGAGCAGGATCCTTTTCCTGCTTCACGAAAGCTTTTGTGATCCTCTTGGGATCGATTCGTTCGTGGATATGAAGGCTGACATTCTGAACGTCAAACTCAGTGCCTTCCTGCTTGCCAGCCCAGCTGAGGTAGGGATCAATGTGGGGATCGTGCTGATACTTCGTACGCCCCTCGACCTTGTCCGTCGCACTGGAAACCAGACCAACGGGCGGATTGTTCTTCCGTTTCTTTCCCTTGTGGGAATAACTCTCGACCGCAACCCTTTTCTCGCTCTTAATTCGACCTCGTGGCACTGATAATCCCCCAGAGACAAAAAAACGAGCTCGCTGAGCTCGTTGTAGTAATGATTTATGTTTTATAACCCGTTCGCATGCGTCGCATTATAAAGGGAAAAACAGCCAAAAACAACCAAACAAAGCCGTTGCAATCAAAGCAGATGCGAATCATCATCGGATTCATCATGCTCCGTTTCGCTGGACGCCTCCGAGGCAGACTCCGTCTGCTTCAGTATGTAGTATCTCTCGACCGCAGTCAGCTCGATGATATCGTTAAACAGATGGCCGACAGCATCCTTCATCTCACGATCGAGGGTACTCAGATCCTTCAGCTTGAATGGCTTGTATTCCGCAGAATCTCGCATACTTTCAAACCCGAAATAATTCTGAAGAAAACGTTCAAATCTCAGCAGTCTTTCCTGTATCGATCGCCGAGCATCCGAAGCGTTCAATCCCACGACCTGGAAGTACCGCAGCCTCTTGGGAAAATTGGCCGAAATATAATTCTGCAGCTCCTGGCTATTCATGCTCTCCCCGCACTCATTGTGAACGGTTCCAAATAAGCTGCATACCATGAAACAGTTCTTCAAGTTTTTGCTGCAGGAACCGATTCCGCAAGTGACCTTTGATTTCTAAGTTGGGATGAGGACAGAGCCACAATCCCTCGGCTGCAGTGAGTTCAAACTCCGTCGCCATATCCTTCATAATCCGATTATGCTCTGCAATCGACTCATCCAGTTCCGCTCCTATCTGCTTCACGAGTGCGACAGGCTGGAATCCGAGCTGTGACTCAATTTCAATCGCAATATCACGCATTGCTACTAGACAGCTGATCAGTGAATTAACACGAGCTACCTGCCGTTTTATCACCATAAGAATCAGAGAAGCAGTATTGCGTCGTTCATCTTGATCAGATGCCAGTCCCAGCAAAAGCGGAATCCTTCGCAAAATCTCTATCGCCTGCCGAAACTGAAGGTGCGTCTTTTCCATAAACCCTTCAAGCGTTGACGAATCATGGTAAATCATGACGATCCGCAAAATTTCTTCCGCCTTCTTTCGATTCGGTGCACGCCAAAGGGCATCCTCTTCAGAATCCTTCAGCAGTCCGTTTCCACGAACTCGCTTCAGGAAAAGATTTTTTGCGAGCAGTCGCCCCTGTTCGTTCCCCGTAAGAACATCCTTCAACTTCTTGATATCAGGTAAACGATTCCCCATTCCCGCCCCCTATCTGTCTGTGACTAAGCACAGCGTTCAATTCTTGGATCTTTTCTTCGAGCTCCACCCGATCAAACGCCTGCAACAGGTGCGAAGACAGGTAGGCGATGGTATTCGCCGTCCGACAATCGATACGGCCTGCCCGAACTTCGGCGATGCATACGGAAAGGAGCTTTATTACATCCTTCGGTGATTGAATTCTGACAGGATCCAGCTGTTCTGGTATGCGAACTGTCTTCATGAGTCCACCCGTGCGACAAGCGATTGCCTTTGCCTGTTTACTGTCGGGATCATGACTGAAGCAATAATCCTTGTCCGTCAGTGCGTGGGCTTCGCATCGTCTTCCTTCCAGGAGCATCTGCTTGCATTTCCTTGAGTTAGTCATATAAGTTAACTTATGGGGGTGGGGGGCTTCGTGTCGTCTGCCATGTAACCCCACAGCCTCGCTTGGGATTCGCCCAATGCCTGCCTTAGATTTGCTGGAAGGGTCTCCGACGTGAACGAGCCATCTGATGTCGGTCGGTAGTAATTCTTCAAATCCGACTCACCATGACGGGTAGCGAGCTCGGAAAACAGAGCGGGCTCCTTATCGAGATCCTGTAGAACAAACTCTCCTGGCTTCCAAATATTAATTCCAGCTGCATCGGCAGCCTTAAATTGATGGTAAAAGAGAGCATCAAAGACCTGACCGCTCAAGTATCTAGCTACAAACTCGGATCGAAGAAATCCTCCGACCAGAAAACGATGGCGACTCTGAAAAATCTCATCGTTTGACTCCTGGTAATCAAATGTGAACAACTGGTCAACCACCCGCAGAGACTGGCAGCCAAGATCGCCCCTAGCGTTCAACGGAACAGCCTCGCTCATGATCAGCCCGTCCGCTATCCGCATCACTTCAATAAATTCATCGACTGAAAATCGTCTTGGCCAGTTTCCGTGCCGAGCCACAAACTTCAGCACCTTCACGCCTTCTACTTTCCACGGTTCATCATACCTGTCGGGTAGTCCCTGAAACATAATCTCCACGATCGAATCATTGAGTAGCATCTGTTTGTTCACGATCCACCTCCTCACTATTGCAGAATAGGGTAAATATCAAAGAACGATTTGCCCTCGATGTACTCCTTAGCACAGTAGAAACTTCCCCGCTCAAACGGGTTGAACCTCTCGACTTTTACATCCCCGTATGCCATTAGCCGTTCCTGGATCTTCTGTATCTTTTCAGGGTTGGCACCGCAAACAAACCCGTGGACATGGTACCCATCACGAGACGGGTTCTTCTCGGCGAACAAGTAAAGGGTTGTGTTCCACTTGCAGAACTCAAAGCCGTTTCGTTTCCAGAACTTCCGCATCAACTCCAGTGCAAACTCGCCCTTCGTAGGGAACTTCAAGCTCTGACTGAAGAACACTGTCGGATGCCGATGATCTAGCCAGTCTGCCAGTTGCTCAGCCTTCCGATCCTGTCGTATCTTCTCCCACAGCATCTCGAAGTAGGGTAGGTCGAGGCCAGTACTCGGTCTCCCCTTCACCCGCTCTGCCGTCATTGATACTACCTCCGTACGTCTCATACAGCCGACTCCTACTGTTTCCGTTCTTCACGTTCCGTCACTGGGCAGAGCAAGCTCTAAAGCCGACCGAGAGCCCATAAACAAGAAGGGCCCGTCAGACCGACATTCTGACGAGCCCTTGAACCTGATTCTGCCACCATTCTGCCACTAAAATTGCGAAAACATTGGCAGATTGCGGTGAACAGTTCCTTGCGATAACTTGTAGTAACTTGATATGTAACTGTCTGAAAAAAGAAAGGGTTACCGCATTTTCTGCAGTAACCCTTTGTAATTCTTGATTTGCGTAAAATGAATGCGTGGAGGTGGGGGGAATTGCACCCCCGTCCAAAGGACCCGTCATCAAGGGGTCTCCATGCTCAGTTTACAATCGGTTTAGTCTCTCAAATCTCTGTAAACGGGATTTTGAGAAACGATCTGCCGAAGTCTTTTCCCTGAACCGGACAGCGCGGTTCAGAGAGCAACCTGCTTTATTCGCCGGCAGGGCCTAGCAGGTATCCGCCCTGTGACGTCGCTAGCAGTTAAGCAGCGAGAGGAACGAGCGTCGGAGCCGAAACCGGCCCAACTGCTCTTGCGTTCCAGCTGAATGTATCAGCATTTATGTTTTGCCACGTTGTTTAAAGAGGCACCTGACGAACCTCTGCATGCTCCCTCGAATGCTAAATCCCCTGTCGAACCTATTCACCCCCAAGGATCGATTTTGAAAGATCGATAGAACAAAAAGAGTATACCATTTTCGGAAAGGCATCACAACCAAGCGTCTTATCGCCTCATGGCACGCTTGACGGCGGCGGAACTTTCGCGGTCGTGAATGCGTTTTTTGATCGCGTCGCGCTTGTCGTACTGCTTTTTACCTTCGCCGACCGCAATCTCGACTTTGACGCGTCCTTTTTTGAAATACATCCGGAGAGGGATGATCGTGTGCCCCTTGCGGCCGACCTGCCCCATAAGCCGATGGATCTCAACACGATTCAAGAGTAATTTCCGGCTCTGCGTAGGGTCCACTTCCTGATAGCCCTGGATCCTGGAGTAGGGCGAGATGTGGCAATTTATAAGAAAGGCTTCTTCCTTCATGACGCGGACATAGCTGTCTTTCAGGTTCACACGATGCTCGCGGATGGATTTCACTTCATGCCCACGCAGCACAATCCCGGCTTCATACTTCTCGTGGATAAAGTAATCGAAATGGGCTTTCCGGTTCTCCGCGATCGCCGCATACAGCTGCTTTGCGGAATCCGATTCGGATTTTGGTTTTGACGGCTTTGATTTGGAAGTTTTTTTCGTCATCCCACACCTGTCTTTGTGTCGGTTTCAGTGACAGCATGATATTCTGGATTTCAAGTCTTCACAAGAGGCAAAAAATAAGAACGGAAAATCGTTGCGACGGGCTTGTTCCGGCCGGAGCTTACAGGGCTTTCAGATACGTTTGTATCTTTTGCCGGATCAAATGGAATTTGCCGGCCGCGATCCATTCCTTGCGGAAAACGCTTCCGCCGATGGCGATCGCGCTTGCGCCGTTTTTGAAATAATCCTTCATATTTTCCGGCGTGACTCCGGCACAGGCCAGCAATTCGATCTGCTGAAACGGGCCTTTGATCTCCCGGAAATAATCAGGCCCGAAGCAGTTCGCGGGAAAGACCTTGACCATCGTGGCGCCGGCCTGCCACGCGGCATAGATATCCGACGGGATGAGCGCCCCGGGAAAAACAGGGATCTTGTGTTTGGCGCAGTATCGGACCACGGGTTTGACAAGCACCGGACTGACAATGAAGGTGGCGCCGGCATCGAGCGCGACCTTAAGATCCTTCATGTTCAACACCGTTCCCGCGCCGATCATCAATTTTTGAGCATAACGCCGCGCAGCCTGCCGGATAAACCCGGCCGCGCCTTGGGTGTTCATCGTGAATTCGATGGTCTCAAGCCCGCTTGCGGCAATCGTATCCAGCAAAGGCTCAAGGGCGTTCTTGGGAATGCCGCGCAAAATACCTAGGATGGGTTTTTTGCGGAACCTGGCAAGGTCCATGCTATTCGACTTCGGAACTGCCCGCGAAACTATCATAGAATTCGCGGTAATTGTCTTTCTTGTCGCTTTCGCGAAGCTTCAGGGCGGACTTGGGATGTTCATCCAGAATTCCCGTGATCGCATAGGGAATCACATAGCCCCATTCGACCTTTTCGCGCAAGGGCACCATTTCTTTGGAGATCACATCCAAAACGGGCCGGATGTCAAACTTCGGATTTTTCAGGAAACCCAGCAAGAGTTCGGTCGGACAATTCCCAGCCGCACGTCCCATCCCGAAGATGGTACTGTCCAGAAAATTCGCCTGATGGATGATGGCCTCGATGGTGTTCCCGAAAGCGAGTTGCTGGTTATTGTGCGCATGGAACCCGATCTCCTTGGTCTTGACAATACTTTTGGCCTTCTTGATCAGGTACTCGGTCGTCTCCTGGAAAAGCGCGCCGTTACTGTCCACAAGATAAACCACATTGCACCGGCATTCCTTTTCAAGCTGGCTCAAACACTCGTTCAAGTCGACTTCGAGGACTTTAGAAATGGCCATGAGGTTCACCGTGGTCTCATACCCTTTGTCCGCGAAATGATTCGTCAAAAAGATCGCTTTATCCACATCTTTAACATAACAGGCCGTACGGATCATATCGACAGGACTGTCTTTTTTGGGTTTGATGTCTTCGAGGTCCACACGGTCGACGTCCACCATGACGGAAATCTTTGTTTGGGAGTTGATTCCTTCTGTCACTTTTCGGATATCGTCATCCGCGCAGAATTTCCAGGCGCCGTACTTGTCCTCCGGGAAAAGCCTCCTGGAATTTTTATAACCGATCTCCATATAGTCAATGCCGGATTCAGAAACCGCTTTGAAGATTGCGCGGACAAAGCGCTCGTCGAAATCGTGGTTGTTCATAAGCCCGCCGTCGCGGATCGTGCAATCCAACACCTTGATCTGTTCTCGAAACATCATTCACCCCATGATCATGAGAAACACTTTTTGAAAAGTGTTCCCGTTTATTATGAAAATTTCCATTCGTATTTAAAACTTGCCCCGCTTGGAGCAGCAAAAGGAAGCCCCTTCGGTTCTTTTGATCTCTGACGGGATAGAGATTCTAGGCTAATCAGACAGAAAAGCAAAATGAAAATTCAGAAGCTTGATGCCTGCACCTCGGTCCTTGAACCCTGTTAGGATTCCCGGGAGATGAACAGTGAGAGCTGTATTTTAATCAGCCTGCGACCCCCACATCACCGGTTCCCAGGGTTTCACCGGACCGTAGCGGGCCACTTTCCCGTCCACGATCGTGACCTGGAAGGTTTCCCGGCGAGCATTGGGCGTATCCAGATCCTCCCAGAGATGATACTCAAGTGTTTCCCTGCCGAACATCTGAGTTGTCGAAAAAGGTTCGCCCATGATCTGAATCACCCGCCATCGCGGCATCCCGATCGCAAGAGATTCTATTTTCTTGGGGGTCGAAAAACAGCCCGTCAGGAGCACGGCCAGGACCAAACATAACGAAATCATTCTCATCTTATCCCTCCCATAATCCTTCCGCGTAAGCCCTCATCTCTCTTTGTGATCATGCCGATGTCCTCTCGTCATTTTCTTCGCTTCACGGCTGTCTTGGGCCCGGAAACCCGTCGATGGCTCCCGGTCGCTGGCCGCAGCCACAAATTTCAAAAGGCCTTTGCATAACTGCTTGTGCCAGATCATTATACCGATTCAGTTCTTTTTTTAAACACCGAAAGGAATCTGCCTGTAGGCATCACGAATCACATTGGAAGCCACCACCAGCGCCGCCTTGTCCCCTTCTCTCCGGCCGCCGCTGACGATTCCGAGTAAATACCCATTTCGATTCAGAAGCGGACTTCCGCTGTCACCGAAAAAAAGATGAAAACCGAAATTCACCTCCAAAAGCGACAGCGGCGGGTCACGCCTTAAAGGCTGTGTGAAAACACCGCTGATCTTGCCACCGTAAACAGAACCGTTGTGTCCGAGGGCCCTTCCGATCATATAGACTGTGGCCCCTACAGAGACCATATCCGAGTTCGCAAGGGGTACATAGGGAAGCCTGAACGGCGGGACTATGGAAAGAAAAGCCAGATCGCTTTCCGGAAGGACATAAATCAACCGGGCAGGCGTTTGGGTCCCGTCGGAGAGGGTCACGGAAATGCGCGAGGCATGGCTGACGGTGTGGTAATTGGCCACGATGACCCCTTTCGGGTCGATGATCACACCGCTGCCGCTGCGCCCGTAAGCCGTCGGCTTGTAACGCGATCCGGTCATCAGAAGGGCGTACCTTTGATCATCCGGATCCTTTCCTATGCCAGTCGCGTTGATCTTCTTCATGCTTTGGATACTGACCAAGGCTTTCGACTTATTGAGGACCACCGGCAGGACCGCCTCTTTTGCGTCAAGGGCCGCGCCGGACAAGAAAAAGATCCCCGCGCAAAGAAAAATCGCAACGCCGGGCTTAAGACTTTTTTGTACCTTCATATCCTATTCACCTTTTGGACAACCTGGGGACTCCCATTCCTAGTTATGGTTCGGCATAAAAATCCCCGGGCTTAATGCTGACTTGTGCTGGATTTTATTCAATAAATACGTAAGATATGCATTCCACCATCTTTATGCCGGAGTGGCGTACCTGCACCTGTGTGCAGGTGCTAAGTGCGACAGGCATTGGTAAGCCTGTCTGCATTTTGAAATTGGCGACATCGTTGATGTTTTCCCTGAACCATCACGATGTCGTACTTGCGCATTGAGCGCAAGTGCAGCATTTTGATAAATATAATAGTACCGTGGCAATGAATCTTATCCTATTGATACAAGCCGGGGTGGCGAAATTGGCAGTCCTGGCTTTGATTTAAATGAAAAGGTAGCCAGGGCAGTCCTTGTCGACCATTAAAGAAATGAAATAAATGACAAGGACAGACGCGCTAGCGCGGTTAAATAGACATGGATGGTATTATACTTTCCTTGCTTTTTCATAAGTTTGAGCCGGGGTGGCGAAATTGGCAGACGCGCTAGCTTCAGGAGCTAGTGGCCGCAAGGCCTTAGGGGTTCAAGTCCCCTCCTCGGCATTTTTTCCCAATAAAAAATACCGTGCCGTCACAATCTAAGGAAGATTGTGCACGACAACGGCACAAACGGAGACTTGTTCCCAATCCTAAAGGACTGAGATAAAACCCTCTGTGAACAAGTACCGCACCGCCAGAAATTAAAGAAATTTCTGTGCGATGACGGCATTGACTCCCCCAAAAATACCGCGCCGGCACAATCTAAGGAAGATTATCTCGAATAAAATCATTCTAAAAAAAGCGAAATGTAAAAATTTTTTTTAAAAAGATACTGATCGGACAGTTTTTACTGCAAAGGAATTTCTTGGGGAACCGGAGCAGACTGGGTTTCGGATTGATCCGGCGTCTTAGTTTCAGCCGCTTGAGGAACGGTTAACGGAGTTGGCGGTCCCGAAGGCGCCAAGGAATTCTCATTTTTTTCAACGCCTGCCGGTGCTTCAGGTTTTGGAAGCGGGATCAGATTAAGCTTGCGGAATTGCAGGATCCCCTTCTTCGCCTCACCCACCCGGGCATTTGAAAACACGAAAACCACTTCACTTACTGGGATCGGCTTCTTGGCGTGAAAATCATACGTCATGACCTTCCAATTGCGTTCAAAACCTCTTGCCACATACCGACGGATCACATTCCCTTTGGATTTGACTTCTACGGAAAAACTTTCCGGCGTGCCTTCGTCGCCTTTGCGGCGGGCTTCAATCGAAAATCCGGTATATTGCGAAAGATCAAAATTACGAGCTTTCATATAAATACCGTCATAGGAGCCGACCGGAAAAACGTCATATTCCGCTTCGAGAATGACCTCCCCCGAATCCGGATCTTTAAAGAACTCACGGTTGGCATAGCCTAGCTTCGGCGTAAAAAAAGTCCCGTGGTCAAAAACGTATTGAAATAAACTTCCCGCGCTCTTGGACAAATCAATCTGCTCGGCCTCCTGGGCTGCGGATTTGTGGAGAAGCTCATAGGCCTCATTGAGTTTCGCCCATTCCACATGGGTGACCTTTTTAGAAGCCCCTAAGGTGCCTTGGGATACAGTGGCATGCTCCAGACCTCGGATCAAAACACCCTTGGATAGACCAAACACCGATGGTTTCATGACCTCGACAGAACCGCGAAGGACGCCAAAATCCGACTCCTGGCCTTTGGGAGACGGAGCTTGAATGCGATACATGGCGCTGTGCACATTCGCGAGATATTCCGCCGTGCCAACCTGCAAAACAGCTTTTTGAGCAGCTTGTTTTCGGTCGAAAGGTTTCCCCGTCGTTCCCAAAAGGACACCCTGGTTCAGGTGAAGTTTGTACACTTCTTTCTCCCCCACCTTTTTGGATTCTTTATTTTCGAGTTCCGAATTTTCTTTCAACCGGAACATGAGGTCCCGTTCTACTTTGAAATTGATGATGCCATCCGCGCCGGTTTTTAATTTTTGGAAGGTTAGGAATTCTTCGCCCCGTTTAGGCGTCCGCCAGGAGTGATGCTGAGGGTCATAGATTTTGGCATCCCCTTCGAAGCCGGAAATCTCAAAAGCCAGGGGAGAAAAAACATGAGGGGAAAATCGGAACCACAGGAGAATTCCCGCGGCAAGTATCAGCCCCGCCAACAGTGGTGCTCCATAGTTTCTTTTTTTGGGTTTTTCTATCTTCACCAGCATGTTTTATTTTACTCTCGTCTTGATAAGCTGTCTATCCTCTCTTAAACAAAGAAAAAAGGTTTTATATACTTGAATCAACTTGCGAAAATCTTACTGCCCCGTTTGTTGGGGAAGAACCAATAAAAACTTGGGCGGTACAGGATTCGGCGCCTTCCGCTACGCTCCAGGTCGGCCACCCGCACATACAAACATGACGTATGTCATGTTTGTGAACAAGTGCTCCCTTCGAATCCTGTACTTCCAAATCATTTATGAAAACTGGGCGGTACAGGATTCGAACCTGTGACCCCTACCGTGTGAAGGTAATGCTCTAACCAACTGAGCTAACCGCCCTGATGTTTTTTGATCCCTTCCGTGCGGCTGAAACTTTTTAAGCCCTGCCGGAGTATTCGCCGGTTTCCGTATTGATCTTGACCTCATCCCCTTCATTCACAAAAAGCGGAACATTGATCTTCAGTCCTGTTTCGCAAATCGCCACCTTGGTCGTATTGGAAACCGAATCGCCCCGAATCCCCGGAGGCGCTTCCGTGACTTTTAGGACCACGATCGAGGGAAGTTCCGGAAACACCGGTTTTTCCTCATGAAAATCGATTTTGATTTCCATGCTTTCTTTTAAATAATATTTCTTATCTCCCAGGATTTCTTCGCTCAACGCGAACGAATGATAGCTCTCCATATCCATGAAGTGATACCCGGTATCATCCTTATAAAGAAACTGACACGGCTTCGGGTCCAGAACCACGCGCGGAAGATCCTCATCCGGAGCAAAACGGCTCTGGATGATGCGGCCGTTTTTAAGATTCTTCAAAGTGATTTGATAGAATGCCCGGAGATTGCCGGGAGTGCGATGCGTCGCCTCGGTCACCAAATGGATCTCATTTTGATAAGTGACCGTGGTGCCTTTTTTCATATCTCTAGCTTGCATAATTAACCCCTTTTGATGATGAATTCATGTTTGAAGGTTGGTGATTATAACAATCATCCGTCAAAGCCGCAACTTCTCCGTGAAGCCAGCCCGCAGGTCTAAAAAAAGCAATCCCGAGGCAACCCTCTTAATGCTCCGGACTGATGCAGATCACATTGAGCATTCTTTCACGGGTTTGATGCTCAACGCGGTAAGAGAAGAATTTTTTATTTTCGCAGACCGTGCAAAGACCCGAATCCTGGATCTGTGAGGAGGCAATGCCCTTTTTGAGCAGCCTGCTTTTGATACTACCCGCTAGATCCAAATACCCATGGGACGCGTTTTTGCCGAAATAAAATCCCGGGAAATAGCCGAGGAATTCATTCCCGACCTCATAACAACACTTGCGAATGGAAGGCCCCAAGGCAACCTGCATATTCGCTGTCGGACTGCCGAATCTCGTTTTAAAGACCTTCAGCATTTGGTCGAGAATCCCCGCTTTGACGCCCTTCCAGCCTGCATGGGCAATACCCGCGACCTTTCCCGCTGCATCCCAAAAGAAAACAGGAACACAGTCCGCAGTCCGGATACCAAGGATCAGTCTCGGAGTTTTTGTGATCAGACCGTCGGCAGGCGTATCGAAAAAAACAGGATCAGGCTTATCGGCCACCAGAACAGTATCCCCGTGCACCTGTTTGACCATCACAAGGTTTTCCGGCCGGAGAGATAGCGCCGCGAGAAATTCATGACGCTTCGAATTATCATAAAGACGGGACGAAAAGGCGGCCGTCACATCCTGACCGAGAGATTGGATTCTGTAAACCCCTGCGGGTTGTTCCTGAAGGTTCACGTCTTGGAGACTGCGTGAGTTAAAGCCGGAGATTCTTCAAAAAATTTTTCAGCCGTCAAGAGATTATCTCCCTTTTGCATATCCGGTTCCGCATGAAAACGGTTCCGGATGGCTCCCTGGTTAAGATAATTATTGATCGCCACAAAAATCATCCCCTGATCCAGGGCCAGATATTTGTAAGCGACTTTTCCGGTCGCAACTGTCACGGCATCATAAAAACCATATTCCCCGTAAATAGGATAAAGCTCGATGAGTTTGCGCAGATTGTCCACCACTTCGGTCGGCGCATATTCAAGCGCCAAAACGCTGGCATGCGGCGTCACGACTCCGCTTTTATAACCCTTTACTCCAAAAGGCTTTGCGCCAAATTCGGAATAGCCGCCTTCCGGAACCGATGCCGGGCTCATCCCCCAAACCGGCATCCCCAGTTCTTCCTTGGCATAACGGATCTGCCCCTGCACATGGGCCGCGTTGTTCTTTCCAAGACCTTCGGGTGCGAGTTCTTTCTCCATTAAAACGACCGTGGGCATCAAAGCCTCAAATGCGGAGCCCCCCCAGCTCGGCACGTATTTAAGCTCTTTCCATTCGTAGTAACCACAGGCATAGTTGTATCCAAGGAGTTTTCTCTGTATCCGGTTTTTCGGTGTTTGTGTTTGCCACGTATAGTTCTCAGGAAACGTCCGGGACAGGCCTTCGAACCAATGAAGCTCCGGAACCTCACCCCGAGCCACCGCGAGGTAACTGACCACACGCGGCTCCGTGTAAAAAACTCCGTAGCGGTAATCGGTGTAGACCTTCAAATTATCGTAATAACCATGATACATCTGCTTTTCAATGGCATCATAAAAAAAGCTGAGGTCACCGCGTTTCAAAAGCCGTGCCGTTTGATCCGTCAATTCTGCTGGAAAGGCCTGCTTTACGACGTAAAGTCCCAGTAATAGCCATCCGCTGTCCACAAAGGAAACGAAATAGCTCGTGTTATCGAGCAGGGTCGTATCATAGTAATTGTAGGGAAAACCACTGGCATGATATGCCAATTTATACTCCACCGTATTCAGCGTTGCCCGAATACGCTGGATGGCTTCTTCCCGTGTAATGAAACCCATATCATAGGCACTCACAAGCACCATGAGATAAACACCGATATTGGTAACATTCGTGTAGTCTCCGATCCAGGCCCCTTCTCCCAGGGGTTCTTTCTCGCCAAGCTGAATGTTATCGAGCGGCAGATGGCTTTCCGCATCAATGATTTCATCAAAAAAACGCCACGTATCACGCGCCACTTCCGTCAGGAATGTTTTTTCATCCTGAGAAAATTCTTTTTTCACAACCGTTGTTTTGGGAAAACCACGGAGACGCTTCGACAGAAATTTCGCAAACTCGAGGGTCCCGTGAGGGATGGTGGTCTTGCTGAGGTTGCGAGGCGGCACATCCACGGCACTTGGCCCGGGATCCCCTGTCCGCACAAAACGGATATTGTCGATATAGATTCGGCCGGTTTTCTTTGTCACAAATTGATCCGCGAGAATGATCACCATTTCATCAAGGGATTTATAACCCAAGCGCGGGTTTTTCCAGCTCTCCGGATTTGAAAAATCAATCAGCCCTGTCATGACATTGAGCGGAATGCTGACAGTCTTCCACTCACCCGTCACGGGGACGGTCGCGGATCCGGTAACCTTTTCAATGCACTTGGCATCCACACACTTTTTCATTTCAAGACGGAAACGTTTCGTAAATCCCTTCTCCGCATCCCCTTTCATTTCGAATTCCAGATGATCATAAGCACTCGCGTCAAGACCGAGAAGTTTCGTCCAAAACCCGTTCCTCGCCGGCAGGTCTGAATCCACACTGTACGTAAGGCTCAGCACATGCGTCTCTTTCCCGTCCATGCCGGTCATCTTTACAACATGCAGATCCGAAAAAGAGTTATTGATATCCGCCGGGTTCCAATTCCAATCACCGCTCTCCCCGCCCAGATGATTGACCATCTTTTCCTGATCTCCTTCAAAATCAGCTACCATCCGAGACCGAAGCTGCGCGGAGGAGGAAGGCTGAGAAACCTTTCCTCCCATGGATTTTTCTGCGGCCAATCCATCCGGCTGGGAAGTGGCCGGATTTTTTGATGCTGAAGATACGGTCTCTTGGGAACGAACGCCCGAATCAGAAACGGAATCGTTACGCGGCACCGAACAGCTTGCCTGCATCAAAATCAAGCCTATCCCTAATAAGCAACTCCCCTTTTTAAACAAATATTGTTTTTCCATAGATTCCTTCTTCCTTGAGTTGAGACCCATCGAAAATCCGTCCGTTCCTTAGAGATAGACCTTAAGTTTTTTCCAAGTTTGAGGGCCGACAGTCCCCGTCACCGGCAAATGTTTTTTCTTCTGAAATTTTCTTACAGCTCGTTGGGTTCGTTTGCCATAAAATCCAGTCGGGCTGCCTTTGAAGAAACCGGCTCGCTGAAGCGCGCGCTGGATTCGTTTCGTTTCTTCGCGTGAAGGCAGTTCCCTGCCCACTTTGATCGGCTTGAAGGTTCTTCCCGACGAAATGGAAGCAACACGCCTGAGATCATACCAAAGATAGGGACGCTTCAAACTTCCCATGATCCCTACAAAAACTTCCCTGCCTCGAGCTTGGACCCGACCCGCAAAGCAGTGTCTGGCATCACGCGTCCATCCGGTCTTTCCGATAATCCCTCCGGTCTGCCAAAGCATTTTGTTGCAATTCCGTAAAAAGATCTTGCGGCCTCCCAAGGAATAAATGGCCGCGTCCCGGGTTTTCATAGTCCTGACAATAAAAGGATAACGCGTCGCGGCCATCACAATACGGGCAAGATCATAAGCCGTTGAATACTGCCCCCGCGAGGGCAACCCGGAAGGATTCACAAAATGAGAATTGTTCGCGCCGATCTGTTTTGCTTTTTGGTTCATGAGTTTTGCGAATCCATATTTGGAACCGGCTGATGCGATCGCCAACGCTTCGGCCGCATCGTTTGCGGATTTGATCAAAGCCGCCCTGACAAGATCTCGGACATAAAAACGTTCTCCGGCATGCAATCCAATCTTCGAAGGTTGGACATATTCCAGACCGCTCGGGATACGAATGATCTCGTCCGGACGGAGATGATCCAAAGCCACCATCACGGTCAAAAGTTTTGTGGTGCTGGCGGGAGCGTGTTTTGTGTGAGGCGATCTGGCTTCGATTAACTGCTGAGTCCGTCCGTCCAACAGGGCGTAGGAAGGCGCCAGCAGCCCCACGGAGGCCGCTTCGGCATCAGGCGAGGGGACCACCATCGTGATCGAGGTCGTCGTGAACAGCACAAGCAATGTCATACTAAACAGCTTATTTTTTTTCACCCGCATCATGAACACTCCCGAAATGATTGCTCGTCAGCTTTGTTATCTGAATCTTCATATCGTACTAAAACCGATGTTGACGTATTCGCCTGACCATTTAAAACAGGGTTTTATATTTTATCCGAAAGATACTTGTAAAGATATTCTCCTAGGGCCGCCGCACCAAGCGCACTAAAATGAACGGGCTCCACGTGGATCTGATCATGATAAATCGTATCAAGCTTTTGAACAAAACCCAAGGGGTCTATGACCTCAAAACCCATTTTTTCGAATTCCCGCCGCAAAAACTCATGGACGCTCGTCAACACATACTGCTGAAGATCAAACATATAAGGAAAAATCACCACATAAACCTTGAAATGGTTCTTCTTGGACAATGCCTTCAGCTCAAGCAGTGCCTTTTGGGAAACGTTCCAGTGTGAGCTGTAAAGAGGGTCGTCCACCAAGCCCGCGAATTTCAATATCGGATCAAGTTGCTTTTGACTTAAACCAGCTCGTTGGGCATCCGCCAGAATTGAATTTTTCAGCAATCGATAAGCCGAATTCTTGGGATCCTGGTTTTGCGTGTTGCGCTGAAGAATATAATCCCGGATGCTGTATTCCTGATAAAAAAACTTCCAGAATTTCTGCCGCAGTCCCAACCGTTTATCAAAATGCTGTAACAGTCGGGAATGATTGAATAAAAAATCAACCCATTTTTTTAACATTCCCTTCTTGGCGACCGTCACCTGAAAATTGTTATTCTGGTGAAGAAGATCCACCTCCAAAGACGCATAACTGCTATCGTTCATCGTATACCCGACAATGACCGCATCCGGGTTGAATTTCGCACCGATTTCCTTAAAAAATTCCACCTCCTGTTCGGTTTCATAGCCGGAAACTCCAAAATTCAAAACTTCCACTTGCCGCCCGTTTTTCTGGAAGTTCAACTCCAATTGTTTGGGAATGGTTTGATCCCAAGTCAGGTAATTCCCGTACACAACAGAATCTCCTAAAAAAATAATCCGACGAACGCCCGGCTTTTTTTGAGCAGGATATTCCCGATCCCGGAAGCCCGAGCTATTGATCTTATTGAAAGTCGCATACGCGACATTGAAGGCGTTCGGCAACGGTTTGTAGAGCAATTTCAGATTCGGGCTCGCCTCGTGGACATAAATTGTAACGGGCGGCAACTGGTGGGAAGATTTATAGAAAAAAACCAAAAAAACAATCTCTGCAAGAACGCAACAAATACTAAAAACAAATACAAAAAGAAGGATATTTTTCAAAAAAGAAACAACGCCAAAATTTTTCATAGGTTCCATAAACTTAAGCATGACAAAAAAGCATATCCGTCCCGTTTTTCATAGACATCTTCGCATAAAAATACCGGCAAAATCGCGCCTGCCCTATTTTATCTTATTGCCCCTTTTGTTTGGGAAGAACCGATAGGACTGGCGAAAAACGCGCCTGTCCTGTTTCTTATCGACTTCTTTTCGGAATAGGACTGGCGAAAAACGCGCCTGTCCTGTTTCTGATCGACTTCTTTTCGGAATAGGACTGGCGAAAAACGCGCCTGCCGTGACTCGAACACGGGACCCCCTGCTTAGAAGGTAAATGCTCTGTCACTCTATCCCGAGGCGCTGTAATAAGTTACGATTTTGATAATTTCGTTGGTGTCCAAAAAGTGTCCATCCTAGAGGGAAATCGGCGGCATTTGACG